>NZ_JBHXDI010000004.1:129983-598164 GCF_042725165.1 Agromyces sp. NPDC127015
GCCCGCGCCCCGCACCCGCCGGGCCCGCCCGGGCGGGGGCGGGGTGCGGGGGTGTCCACCGTCGCTCACTCCCCGCAGGCGGGGGGGGGGCGGGGGGCCGGGGGGGTGGCGGGGGCGCGGCCCGCGCCACCCGCGCCGGTGATCGGGGTGACCACCTACCTGGAGCAGGCGCAGACCGGAGTGTGGGACGTGCCCGCCTCGTTCCTGCCGAAGGTGTACCTCGACGCCGTCACCGACGCCGGCGGCATCGCCGTGCTGCTGCCGCCGCAGCCCGTCTCCCCCGGAATCGCGCGTGCCGTGCTCGCCGGTCTCGACGGTCTCATCGTGGCCGGCGGCGCCGACGTCGACCCGGCGCGTTACGGCCAGGCGCCGCACGAGCGCACCGGCGCGCCGCGCATCGACCGCGACGACTGGGAGGATGCGCTGCTCACCGCCGCCATCGAGGCCGACCTGCCGTTCCTCGGCATCTGCCGCGGCGCCCAGATGCTCAACGTCGCGCTCGGCGGCACGCTGCACCAGCACCTGCCAGAGGTCGTCGGCACCGAGGCGTACCAACCCGGCCCCGCCGTGTTCGGCGAGACGACCGTCGAGGTCGCACCCGGCTCCCGGCTCGCGAGCCTCGTCGGCGACACGGGCGACCTGCCCGTGCACGTCTACCACCACCAGGCGCTCGACGAGGTCGCCGACGGGCTCGTCGTCACGGCCCGCACCGCCGAAGGGGTGATCGAGGCGGTCGAACTGCCCGATGCGGCCTTCGGCGTGGGCGTGCAATGGCACCCCGAGGAGAACGCCGCCGACCGTCGCCTGTTCGCCGGCCTCGTCGAGGCCGCCCGATCGCACCGCGCCGCCCGCACCGACCGCGAGAGGACCCGACCATGACCCGCACGATCGTCAACCCCGCCGACGAACGCATCGTCGCGACCGTCGAGCCGGCCACGGTCGAGGAGGCCGACGCCGCGATCGCACGGGCCGCCGTCGCGCAGCGCGACTGGGCGGCCGTGGCACCCGTCGACCGGGCTCGGGCCCTCCGTCGTTTCGCCGCGGCGGTCGACGGTGCACTCGAGGAGCTCGCCGCGCTCGAGGTGCGCAACTCCGGTCACCCGATCGTGCAGGCGCGGTGGGAGGCCGGGCACGTCCGTGATGTGCTCGAGTACTACTCGGCCGCACCCGAGCGCCTCTTCGGCCGCCAGATCCCGGTCGCCGGCGGCCTCGACGTCACCTTCCAGGAGCCGCTCGGTGTCGTCGGCGTCATCACGCCGTGGAACTTCCCGATGACGATCGCCTCGTGGGGCTTCGCCCCTGCACTCGCGGCCGGCAACGCCGTCGTGCTGAAACCCGCCGAGTGGACGCCGCTCACGAGCCTCCGGCTCGCCGAGCTGGCGCTCGAGTCGGGCCTGCCCGAAGGGCTCTTCCAGGTGATCCCCGGCAAGGGGTCGGTCGTCGGTGAGCGGTTCGTCACGAACGAGACCGTGCGCAAGGTCGTCTTCACGGGCTCGACCGAGGTCGGCACGCGCATCATGGCCGGCTGCGCCGAGCAGGTGAAGCGCGTGACCCTCGAGCTCGGCGGCAAGAGCGCGAACATCGTGTTCGCCGACGCCGACCTCGAGAAGGCCGCGGCGACCGCGCCGTACGGCGTGTTCGAGAACGCCGGCCAGGACTGCTGCGCCCGCAGCCGGATCCTCGTCGAGCGGAGCGTCTACGAACGCTTCATGGAACTGCTCGAGCCCGCCGTCAAGGGCGTGGTCGTCGGCGACCCGACCGACGAGGCGACCGAGATGGGGCCGCTCGTCGCTGCCGCCCACCGCGACCGGGTGCGCTCGTTCGTGCCCGACGACGCCGACGTCGCGTTCCGCGGCAGCGCACCCGACGGCCCGGGATTCTGGTACCCGCCGACGGTGCTGACGCCCTCGCGCACCGCGCCGACCGCGACCGAGGAGATCTTCGGACCCGTCGTGACGGTCTTCCCCTTCGATGACGAGGCCGACGCCGTGTCGTTCGCGAACGCGTCGCGGTACGGGCTCTCCGGGTCCATCTGGACGCGCGACATCGGCCGCGGCATCCGGGTCGCCCGGAGTGTCGAGTCGGGCAACCTCTCGGTCAACTCGCACTCCTCCGTGCGCTACGCCACGCCGTTCGGCGGGTTCAAGCAGTCGGGGCTCGGCCGGGAGCTCGGCCCCGACGCGCCGCTCGCGTTCACCGAGACCAAGAACGTCTTCATCGCCGTCGACTGATACCGCCCACCCACCGCGCCCGCACCGGGCACCCGCCGCCGAACCAGCAAGGAGCACCATGGCCACCGCACCGATCGATCTCACCCAGCGCCTCGCCGGCCGCGTCGCCGTCGTCACGGGCGGCGCCTCCGGCATCGGTTTCGCGACCGCGAAGCGCTTCGCCGCCGAGGGCGCGAAGGTCGTCATCGGCGACCTCGACCCCGTGACCGGCGCCGCAGCGGCCGCCGACGTCGACGGGCTGTTCGTGCAGGTCGACGTCACCGACGAGGAGCAGGTGAACCACCTCTTCGACGAGGCGGCCCGCGTCTACGGGTCGGTCGACGTCGCGTTCAACAACGCGGGCATCTCGCCGCCCGACGACGACTCGATCGAGACCACCGAGCTGCCCGCGTGGCAGAAGGTGCAGGACGTCAACCTCAAGAGCGTCTACCTGTGCTCCCGGGCTGCGCTGCGGCACATGGTCTCGCAGGGTCGCGGCTCGATCATCAACACCGCCTCGTTCGTCGCCGTGCTCGGGTCGGCCACCTCGCAGATCTCGTACACGGCCTCGAAGGGCGGCGTGCTCGCGATGAGCCGCGAGCTGGGCGTGCAGTTCGCCCGCCAGGGCATCCGGGTCAACGCGCTCTGCCCGGGGCCGGTGAACACGCCGCTCCTGCAGGAGCTGTTCGCGAAGGACCCCGAGCGCGCCCAGCGACGCCTCGTGCACGTGCCGGTCGGCCGCTTCGCGAAGCCCGAGGAGCTCGCCGCGGCGGTCGCGTTCCTTGCGAGCGACGACGCCTCGTTCATCACCGGCTCGACCTTCCTCGTCGACGGCGGCATCAGCGCCGCGTACGTGACGCCGCTCTAAGCTCGGAGCATGGACCAGGTACCGCAGGAGAGCCCCGACGTCCTCGACGCCGGGCTCCTCCTGCGGCCCGCCCGGCCCGCGAACGCGTTCGAGGAGACGGTGCAGCGCCTGCTGCAGACCATCCGCCTCGGGCTCATCCCGCCCGGCGAGCGGCTGCCCGCCGAGCGCGAGCTCGCCGTCACCCTCGAGGTGAGCCGCGACACCCTGCGCGAGGCGATCGGCTCGCTCGCCGAGGCCGGGTGGGTCGTCTCGCGGCGCGGCCGCTACGGCGGCACGTTCGTCTCCGATCCGCTGCCCGAGCGGTCGACGACGGGCGCGCGCACGGTCGACCGCGCCCGGCTCGAGGACACGCTCGCGCTGCGCGCGGTCGTCGAGGTCGGCGTCGCCCGCCGCGCAGCCGAGAGCGAGCTCACCGCGGGCGATCGCGATCGCCTCTGGCAGGCGTGCGAGGAGTGCGCCGCCGCCGAACCCGGCCAGTACCGCGTCGCCGACTCGCGGCTGCACCTCGTCATCGCCGAGGTCATCGGCGCCGAGTCGGTGACGCCGCTCGTGGCCGAGGTGCGCATGCGAGTCAACGAGCTGCTCGACGGCATCCCGCTGCTCGCACCGAACATCGCGCACTCCGATGAGCAGCACCGGGCGATCGTGAGCGCCATCCTGCGCGGATCCGCCGACGAGGCCGCCGCGGCGATGGCCGAGCACCTCACGGGCACCGAGGCGCTGCTGCGCGGCTTCTACGCCTGAACGCCCCGACGACGAGCGGGGCCCGAGCTGTGCTCGGGCCCCGCGCGGGTCGGATCGGCGTTCGGCTCAGAGGAACGCGAACGGCAGCATCACGAGGCCGAAGACGGCGGCGCCGAGCGCGACGACCACGGCACCCGCGAGCATGACGGCGTTCAGCACGATGCCCCAGATCGCCGTCGTGCGGGTCGCGGGCTCGCGCTTGAGGGCCATGATGCCGAGCACGAGCCCGACGATCGGGACGACGAAGCTGTAGCTCGCGACGATCGAGACGATGCCGAGCACGAGGCTCGCGATGCTGAAGCCGCGCGACTCCGCGACGGGCGCGGCGGGCTGCCCCTGGTACGGCGCCTGGGTTGCGGTGTCGGTGACGGTGGTCATGGTGTGTGCTCCTTCTCGGTTGTACTTCAACGCTAGAAGCGCGCCGGGGCTGGCGGTATGGGGGTATCCCCCCGATACGATCTGAGGACTTCCGCCCCTCGATGTCGATCGGAGACCCATGAACCTGCCCTGGACCCTGCACGGCGACGGCAAGCACGTCGCACCGGGCGAGGTCGTCGCCCCCGGCGAACGCCTCAGCTGGCCGCGCACGATCGGCATCGGTGCGCAGCACGTGGTCGCGATGTTCGGTGCGACGTTCCTGGTGCCGCTGCTGACCGGGTTCCCGCCGGCCACCACGGTGCTGTTCTCGGGCATCGGCACGCTCCTGTTCCTCGTGATCACGCAGAACAGGCTGCCGAGCTACCTCGGTTCGTCGTTCGCGTTCATCGCCCCGATGCTCGCGGCGCTCGGCTCGACGCAGCTCGACGACCCGATGGGCGCCGCCCTCTTCGGCATCGTCAGCGTCGGGCTCCTGCTCGCCGCGATCGGCGCACTCGTGCTGTGGACGGGCACGGGCTGGATCGACGTGCTCATGCCGCCGGTGGTCGCCGGTGCGATCGTCGCTCTGATCGGCCTCAACCTCGCCCCGGTCGCGAAGGTCAATTTCGACGCCGCCCCGCTCACCGCCCTGATCACGCTCACGGCGATCCTGCTCACGACCGTGCTCTTCCGGGGCATGCTGGGCCGAATCTCGATCCTCGTCGGCGTCGTCGTCGGCTACATCGCCGCCGTCATCCAGGGACAAGTCGACTTCGCGGCCCTCGAGAAGGCGGCGTGGGTGGGCCTGCCGGACTTCCACCTCGCGACGAACCCGTTCGCCGACCCGGCGGTGTGGGGCCTCCTGCCCGCGTTCCTCCCGGTCGTGCTCGTGCTCATCGCCGAGAACGTGGGCCACGTGCGCGGTGTCGCCCAGATGACCGACGCCTCGGTCAACAAGCAGACCGGCCGCGCGCTGTTCGCCGACGGCCTCGCCACCACGATCGCAGGCATGTTCGGCGGCTCGGGCACGACGACGTACGGCGAGAACATCGGCGTCATGGCCGCGACGCGCGTGTACTCGACCGCGGCGTACTGGATCGCGGGCATCGTCGCCGTGCTGCTCGGCCTCTCCCCCAAGTTCGGCGCGCTCGTCGCGACGATCCCGCAGGGCGTGCTGGGTGGGGCGACCGTCGCGCTCTACGGCCTCATCGGCATCATCGGCGTGAAGATCTGGGTCGACAACAAGGTCGACTTCACGCGACCGGTGAACCAGTTCACGGCCGCCGTGGCGCTCGTCATCGGCATCGCCAACTTCACCATCGAGTTCGGCAACGTCGTCTTCGGCGGCATCGCGCTCGGCACGATCGCGGCGCTCGTCGTCTACCACGGCATGAACGCGATCTCGAAGGTGCGCGGCACGAACTGACGCCACTCGAGTCGCGATGGCCACGCGGATGCCTCGTGCCGCATGCGGCACGAGGCATCCGCGTGCTGTCGCCGGACTCGGAGTCCCAGGCGTACGCCGAAGCCGGGGTCGACCCCTGCGCTCCGGGAGGGTCCCCGAACCCGGCAACACGCAGGCGGGTCAGCCCCCGAGAAGCGCCTCGATCGGCCCGCGCGCGAAGTAGATCAGGAAGCCGGCGGCGACCACCCAGAGCAACGGGCTGATCTCCTTCGCCCGGCCCGACAGCGACCGGATCACGACCCAGCTGATGAAGCCGGCGCCGATGCCGTTCGCGATCGAGTAGGTGAGCGGCATGACCGTGACCGTGAGGAACACCGGCAGCAGCACCGAGAACTCGCTGAAGTCGATGCCCTTGATCTGCGACATCATGAGCGCACCGACGATGACGAGGGCCGCCGCGGCGACCTCGGTGGGCACGATCGACACGAGCGGCGTGAAGAACATCGCGATCAGGAACAGCGCGCCGGTCACGAGGTTCGCGACGCCCGTGCGCGCCCCCTCGCCGATGCCGGCGCCCGACTCGATGAACACCGTGTTCGACGAGGCCGAGGTGTAGCCGCCGACGACGGCTCCGACGCCCTCGACGACGAGCGCCGACTTCAGCCGCGGGAAGTTGCCCTTCGCGTCGGCGAGCTCCGCCTCCTTCGAGAGGCCGGTCATCGTGCCCATCGCGTCGAAGAAGTTCGTGAAGACGAGGGTGAAGACGAGCATGACCGCGGCGAGCACCCCGATGCGCTCGAAGCTGCCGAACGAGACCTGGCCGACGAGCGAGAGGTCGGGCACGCTCACGGGCGATCCCGACAGCTCGGGCACCGAGAGGCCCCAGCCGCCGGGGTTCACGACCTCGCCGCCGGCGACCCTGGGCCCGAGGTTCATGATCGCCTCGACGACGACCGAGACGACGGTTCCGGAGACGAGGCCGATGAGGATGCCGCCGCGCACCTTGCGCGCGACGAGGAGCCCGGTGAGCAGCAGGGTGAAGACGAAGATGAGCGACGGAACGGTCGCGACCGAACCGCCGACGCCCAGGCCCACGGGCGGCGAACCGACACCGGTCGCCGTCACGAAGCCGGCGTCGACGAAGCCGATGAACGCGATGAACAGGCCGATGCCGACGGTGATCGCGAGCTTCAGCTGGATCGGCACGGCATCGAAGATCAACCGGCGCAGACCGGTCGCCGCGAGCACCACGATGATGAGGCCGTTGATGACGACGAGGCCCATGGCCTCGGGCCAGGTCACCTGCCCGACGACCGACACCGCGAGGAACGAGTTGATGCCGAGGCCCGCCGCGAAGCCGAACGGCAGTCGCGCGACGACGCCGAACAGGATCGTCATCACACCGGCGGTGAGCCCCGTGACGGCCGAGAGCTGCATGAAGTCGAGCTGCTGCCCGTCGATGTCGGTGCCGCTCGACAGGATGATCGGGTTGAGGATCACGATGTAGGCCATCGTGACGAACGTGACGATGCCGCCGCGTACCTCGGTCAGGAGGTTCGAGCCGCGCGCGGAGATCTCGAAGTAGCGGTCGAACGCACCGACCGGCTTCTCGCCGGCGGGCTCGGTCGGGTCGGTCGTGGGAGGCGTTGCAGTGGTCATCCGGGAACCTTCGATGAGGGACGTGCGGCAGGGTCGCACGACGGGTGGACTGTCATGACGTCACGGCCGTGACCGGGTGCGGCGGGTCGCCCCGCCGGCATCACCCGCCCAGCAGCTTGATGACGTGGTCGCCGACGATCAGGTAGATGCCGTAGACGACGGCGATGGCGCTCACCGCGAAGCAGGCCCACGCACCCACGAGGGCGGCGCGCTTCTGGCCTTCGGAGAGCGGGCTCTTCTTCGCCGCCTTCTTGGCGCGCTTCTCCGCGGCCTTGATCTCAGCGGGCGTGACGATCGTGATGGCGTCGGTGAACTCTGCGGGCGTGACGATCGGCGTGCGTCCCGAGATGGTGAGCAGCCGGATGCCGAGCGAGTACGCGGAGACGACGACCGCGGTGCCGACGAGGGCGGACACGAGGACGAGGACGAATGCCAGCCAGTCGATCACTTCTTGACCTTCTTCTTCGGCTTCGGGTTGCGCTTGATCTTGACGGCGCGGCCGGAGTCGGCCACCTCGCTGACGACGTTGTTCGCCGAGACCTCGCTGCGCCGCGACCAGAGGAAGATGCCGGCGATGACGGCGACGCCGACGACGGTGTCGATGATGATGCCGACGACGCCGAGCTGCAGGGCGACGAACGCGGCGAGCGCGCCGACGGCACCGGCGGCCGGCAGGGTCATGAGCCAGCCGATGCCGATGCGGCCGGCGGTGCGCCAGCGCACCTTCGAACCCCGACGACCGAGGCCGGAGCCGATCACCGAGCCCGAGGCGACCTGCGTGGTCGAGAGCGCGAAGCCGACGTGGCTCGACGCGAGGATCGTCGCGGCGGTCGCCGTCTCGGCGGCGAAGCCCTGCGCGGGCTTGACGTCGGTCAGGCCGGTGCCGAGCGTCTTGATGATGCGCCAGCCGCCCATGTAGGTGCCGAGCGCGATCGCGACGGCGCAGGTCACGATGACCCAGGGCTGCACGTCGCTGCCGACCGCCTGCACGCCCGCGGCGACGAGCGTGAGCGTGATGATGCCCATCGTCTTCTGCGCATCGTTGGTGCCGTGGGCGAGTGCGACGAGCGACGAGGAGAAGATCTGCGCGTGCCGGAAGCCGTCGCGGCCGTCGGGCTTGCCGTCGTGGCGGCGCGTGATGGCGTAGGCGAGCTTCGTCGCGATGTAGGCGATGAGGCCCGCGGTCAGCGGGGCGAGCAGCGCCGGCAGGATCACCTTCGACAGCACGACCGAGAAGTCGATCGCGCCGACGCCGAAGCCGACGAGCGCTGCGCCGATGAGCCCGCCGAACAGGGCGTGGCTCGACGACGACGGCAGGCCGAGCAGCCAGGTGATCATGTTCCACACGATCGCGCCGATGAGGCCCGCGAAGATGAGCTCGGGCGTGATGAGCACGCCCCCCGGCCCCTCTTTGATGATGCCGCCCGAGATCGTCATGGCGACCTCGGTCGAGAGGAACGCGCCGACGAGGTTCAGCACCGCCGCGAGGGCGACCGCCACCTTCGGCCGGAGCGCACCGGTCGCGATCGGCGTCGCCATGGCGTTCGCCGTGTCGTGGAAGCCGTTCGTGAAGTCGAAGAAGAGCGCCAGTGCGATGACCAGCACGACGATGAGGGGCGTATCCACCGGCGTCTTTCTTGCGAGAGGGAGCGGTTCACCTGGAGTTCAGGGCCGCGTCGATCCTACGCGACGGGAGGCCCCTCTGACACCACCGTCGCGAGATCCTCGCCGAAGACGAAGGTGCGCCGGGCCAGCCCGCCGGCGAGCACGCCCGGCAGCCAGAGCCGGGCGTCGTCCCACATCGCCTCGTACGGCACCGCTTCGAGCGCGAACCACTCGGGGTCGAGTTCGACGGATGCCTCGGGCTCGCCCCGCCAGGCACGGGCGACGAACACGTGGGAGCGCTGGCTCCACCCCTCGCGGTGGGGGAAGTGGTACGTCATGAGCCCGCGCGGCTCGAGGTCCTCGGCGGCCACGACGAGGCCGACCTCTTCGAGGATCTCCCGCACCGAGGCATCCGCCGCGGTCTCACCGGGCTCGAGCTTGCCACCGGGTGCGACGATGCGCCCCTTGCCGAGACCCTGCTTCTTGCGGCCCAGGAGCACCTCGGTGACCCCGTCGCGCTCGCGGAGCAGGTAGCAGACGCAGACGTCGTACACGGATTCAGCCGAAGAGGATGCGCGCCTCGTCGTACCGCGACTGCGGCACCCGGTTGAGCGTGCCCACGGCCTCGGCGATCGACACCGTCTCGATGTCGGTGCCGCGCAGCGTCACCATCGAGCCCCATGCGTGGGCGTAGACCGCGTCGATGGCGGCCATGCCGAGGCGGGTCGCGAGCACGCGGTCGTAGGCCGATGGCGCACCGCCGCGCTGGATGTGGCCGAGCACGGTCGCGCGCGACTCGATGCCGGTGCGCTCCTCGATCATCGGCGCGAGGATGTCGGCGATTCCGCCGAGCCGCGGGCGGTTGAAGGCGTCGAGGCCCTTGTGCGAGTGCGCCTCGTCCATGCCGTCGAGCGTGAACCCCTCTGCGACGACGACGAGCGGGGCACGGCCTCGGTCGCGGACCGACTCGACCCACTCGCAGATCTGCTCGATCGACTGCGGCTGCTCGGGGATGAGGATGGCGTGCGCTCCCCCGGCCATGCCCGAGTGCAGCGCGATCCAGCCGACGTGGCGGCCCATGACCTCGAGCACCATGCAGCGGCCGTGGGAGTCGGCGGTCGTGCGCAGGCGGTCGATCGCCTCGGTCGCGATCTCGACGGCCGTGTCGAAGCCGAACGAGTAGTCGGTGGCGGCGAGGTCGTTGTCGATCGTCTTGGGCACGCCGACGACCTTGATGCCGCCCTCGTCGTGGAGCCGGCGGGCGGCCGTGAGAGTGCCCTCGCCGCCGATCGCGATGATCGCGTCGATGCCGTGCTCGTCGAGCATGCGCTGGATGTTCTCGGGGCCGCCGCCCTCGCCCTCGAACGGGTTGGTACGGCTCGAGCCGAGGATCGTGCCGCCCTGCTTCGAGAGGCCGCGCACGTCGTGACGGGTGATCGGCATGATGTCGGCCTCGACGACGCCCTTCCAGCCCCAGCGGAACCCGACGAACTCGGTGTCGTGCGAGATCACGCCGTTGAGCACGGCGCCGCGGATCACCGCATTCAGGCCGGGGCAGTCGCCGCCGGAGGTGAGGATGCCGATCTTCATGCTCGCTGGACTCCTTGGGGGTGAGGGGGGAATCGTCGGTGGAGCCGCTTCATCGGGGCACGACGTTCGGAAGTCTAGCGAACCTCGACTCTGGTGAGACGTTTCGGTCGGGCACTCGAATCGAGGTCGCCAAATGGCGCAAGCATCACGCCAACCGCGTCGGCACCGGCGTCACAGCACCCCGTCCGCGCGCCCGGCACGGGCGTGCAGAAGCACGGTGCTGCACCGAGTCCGCGTCACAGCACCCCGTCCGCGCGCCCGGCACAGGCGTGCAGAAGCACGGTGCTGCACCGAGTCCGCGTCACAGCGCCCCGTCCGCGCGCCCGGCACGGGCGTGCAGAAGCACGGTGCTGCACCGAGTCCGCGTCACAGCGCCCCGTCGAGGGCCTGGCGCAGCAGGTGCTGGAGAGCGTCGAGCTGCACGGAATCGGCCGAGCCCGGCTCGACGTCCTGGCCGTCGAGCGCGCGCGCCGCGAGGCCCTGCTTCGAGTCGATCAGCTCGGCGATGCGGGCGTCGATCGTGTGCGCGGCGATGATGCGCCACGCGGTCACGGGCTCCTCCTGGCCGATGCGGTGCACGCGGTCGATCGCCTGGGTCTGCTCGGCGGCCGTCCAGCTGAGCTCGGCGAGCACGACGTTCGACGCGGCCTGCAGGTTGACGCCGACGCCGGCCGCGGTGAGCGAGCAGACGGCGACGTGCACCTCGGGGTCCTTGTTGAACGCGTCGATCGCGGCCTGGCGCTGCAGGGCGGTCTGGTCGCCGCGGAGCGACACGGTGCGGAGCTCCCGCGACGCGAACGCCGCCTCGGCCTGGTCCATGACGTCGATGTGCTTCGCGAAGAACACCACCTTGCCGACGGACCGGGCGAGCTGCGCCGCGTAGTCCGCCGCGAGGCCGGCCTTCGCCTGGCCGATGCGCCGCACCATCGTGAACACGTTCTCGCCGGACTTCGCCGACTTCGACTCCTCGAGCTCGGCGCTCGCGACCGCCCGGATGAACTGGTCGCGGGTGTCCTCGTCGAGGTCGCCGATGCGCAGGTGGCGCGCCTCGACGAGCGCACGGAAGCGCGAGGCGAGGCGGTTGCCGAGCTCGCGCTCCGCGGCGCGCACGGAGCGGCCGAGCTCGTCGTCGAGTTCGACGGGGAGGTCGGCGATGCGCTTGGCCGGAAGGTCGGCCGCGACATCCACCTTGCGACGTCGCACGATGCCGAGGTCGATGACGGTGCGCCGCGCCTCGGCGTAGAAGCCGGGTTCGGCGGGGGTGAGCCCCGTCTCCTCGAGCTTGCCGAGGAGCTCGGGCGAGGGCTTGTCGCCTTCGATCCAGCCGAGGAACTGCCAGATCGCGCGGAAGTCGTCGACGTCGTTGATGAGCGGGGTGCCCGTGAGCGCGAGCAGCAGCGGGTCGCCGCCGGGCGTGGCGCGCCGGATGCGGTCGGCGAGCGCGAGCACGTTGCGCGAGCGCTGCGACTGCAGGTTCTTGATGAAGTGCGCCTCGTCGACGACCATGCCGCGGAAACCGAGCGTCGAGAGCCACGCCATGTGCCGGTCGAGCACGTCGTAGTTCACGACGACGACGTCGGCGAAGGCGTCGAGGGTGTCGCCGTCGCCGTGGATGACGGTCGCGCGACGGTGCGGGGTCCAGCGCTCGACCTCGCGAGCCCAGTTCATCTTCACGACGTTGGGCACGACCGCGAGCAGCGGGTAGGCGTTCGAGACGGATGCCGCGAGCACGGACTGGGCCGTCTTGCCGAGGCCGGGCTCGTCGGCGAGCAGGAACGTGCGGTGCCCGTTGCGGGCGCTCTCGATGAAGCGCGCCTGGTGCTTCATGAGCTCGAGGCCGCGGGGTGCGAGCCGGTCGACCTTCGGCGCCTCGGGCAGCTCCATCGTGGCGGCCTGGCCGCCGGAGCCCTGCTCGAACGCCTTGAAGAGGGGGCCGAGCAGCTCCCAGTTCGCGAGCCGGCGCACGGGCACGACGGGCGCGACGGCCTTCGAGAAGTCGGGGGCGAGGAACGGGTTCGCGAGCTGGCGGGACTTCACGGAGCGCGGCACGACCTGGTTCTCGGACAGCTGCGGCACGACCGGCTCGGCCTCACGGGTGATGATGAGCTCGTCGGGGCTGAGCTCGGCGCCCGACTCGAGCAGCCAGTCGCGGCGGAATCGCTGCGCGACCGTCGAGATCGAGGCGTCGGGCTCGAGCAGCTGGATGAGGCTCGTGTCGCGCGCCGCGGTCTTCGCGAGGATCTGCGCGATGCCGTCGAGGCGCTTGAGCAGTTCGGCGCGGGCGGCGTCGGTGATCTCGGAGTCGGCCTTCACCCGGGCTCGCTCCTCGCGCATGAGCAGGGCGATCACTTGGAACTTCTGCCGGTTGGTCGGGCCGAGCTTGCCCTTCTGCGCCTTCTGCTCGACCTCTCGCACCTTGCGGGCGAGGATCGGGATGATGGGCGCGTCGTCGTCGCGCGAACGCGTGCGCTGCCGCTGCCTCTGCTGGGCCATTGTTCTCCCGTTCGTTCGTGCCGGAGCCCGGCACGCCCCCTGCGGCACCGATGGGTGATCGGGCCGACTGCCACGGCTCGGAGGCCGCGCGACGCGGTACGCCGAATCCCGAACCGAGCAGCGGCGAGCGGGGCTCGCACGGTCGGCCGAAGAACGGATTCGTCGGGCGCGGTGCCCATTCTAGCGGGACCGGGGCTCAGAACGGGAAACCGGGGCTTCACCCGGCGACATGCACGGCGTAGCTCAGCAGGAAGCCCGCGGTCGCGAGGAGCCCCGTGAAGGCGTGTGCGGTGCGGAACGCCTCGGGGATCATCGTGTCGCAGATCATCGCGAGGATCGCCCCCGCTGCGATCGCCGTGATGAACGCCGTGAGTTCGCCCGATGCGTCGTCGAGCAGCGTGTAGCCGGCGAGCGAGGCGAGCCCGCTCGCGAGGGCGATGCCCGTCCACAACAGGAAGACGTAGGCGCGCGAACGGCCGTTCGCCTTCAGCTCGGCGGTCGAGCTGAGTCCTTCGGGCAGGTTCGAGATGACGACCGCGACGAACACCGGGACGCTCACCCCTGCGCCGCCGACCATGCTGAGCCCGAGCACCGCCGACTCGGGGAGGCCGTCGAGCAGCGCCCCGATCGCGATACCGGTGCCGGTGCCCGGGTCCTGCCCGGTGCCGCGCGGGTTGCGCTGGTCGAACCGGTCGAGCAGGCGGTTCGCGAGCACGTACACCACGGCGCCGACCGCGAAGCCGACGACCGTCGGCCAGAAACCGCCCTCGTCCTGCGCCTCGAGTACGAGATCGTAGGCGAGCGCCGAGACGAGCACGCCCGAACCGAACGCCATGATGCCGGCGACGATGCGCGTCGGCACGTCGACGAACCAGGCGATGACGGCGCCGGCGAGCAGTGCGCCGCCCGCGATGAGGCCCGCGAGACCCGCCAGCATCCAGTCGGCCATGGGGCGAGCATATGGCGGAGGGCTACCCCTGAGGCGCCGACCCGCCTACCCTTGGAGTATGGACGAGCTCGCGGGGGCGGGCGCGGAGTTCGCGCCCGAGGACGACGACTTCACGGTGTCGCAGGACACCGAGTTCGATGAGGCCGACGAGGCGCACGACGACGACGAACGCTCGCTCGACGACGCGCTCGACGACGAACTGCCGGGCGTCGACGCCGAGCGCCGCGTCGACCTGCGCGACGAGCGGGTGCCCGCGGCCGACGACGAGTGACCGAGGCGAGCGGGGCTCAGACGCCGCCACCCCCGCCGCCGCCACCACCACCGCCGGAGGAGCCGCCGCCGCCCGAGCCGCTCGACGACGAACTCGAGCTCGAGCCCGACCACGAACTGCTCGACGCCGATGAGAACGACGAGACGCCCGCCGCGAACCACGCCGCGTTGAAGCCGTCGCGGCCCGAGTACCACTCGGGAGCGCTGCCCTCGCGCTCGTAGAGCACGGCGAGTTCGCGGCTCCAGTCGCGCTCGAGGCCGAACAGCACGGCGTACGGCAGCAGGCGTTCGTTCAGCTTCAGCACGGCGCGCTGATCGGTCGCGTCGACCCGAAGGGCACCGCTCGGGCTCTGCAGCACGCGCAGTCGGTCGGCCTCGGCGAGCCGGATGTAGAGCCGGAGGCCCTCGAGGTGGTCGCGAAGCTCGCGCCCGTGCTCGGTGAGCGGGCGTACGTCGATGACCAGGCCGAGCGTCATGAGCGAGGCGGCGAGCGCCACGACGAAGCAGATCGCAGGCCACGCGCCGCCCATGACGCCCTCGAGGGCGACGATGCCCAGGACGACGCTCAACGCCGCCGCGACGACGGCGATGAGCCCGAGCAGCACGCGCAGGCCGCGGTCGGGGCGGCGGCGGAGACCGGCGGCGACGACGCCCTTCGTCACCCGCTGCCGGATCGCGAGCAGGCGTCGCCCGAGCGCGGTGTCGCGCGACTTCAGGTCGCGCACGGCGCCGCGCGCGGGCGGAGACCCGAACAGCGCCCGCGTGACGGCGCTCGCGTGCTCGTCGGCCGGCGTGGTGCCGCCGACGTACTCGACGGCGTAACGGCGCCGACCCGTCTCGACGATGCGCACCTCGCCGGCCACAGCGCGCTCGAGGATGGTCGAGGTCACCCCCTTGCCGGGCTGTCCAACGAGATCTGCGGAGACGAATGCGGACACGCCCTCGGGCGGTTCGTACTGCGCCACGATCGTGCCGCGGCCGGGATGGTCGCGCCACCGGGTGAGCCGGGCGATGAGGGCTGCGAGTGCGGCGCCGACGGCGACGAGGGCCGCGATGCCGCCGCCGACCGCGGCGGGCGACGACCAGAAGGCGTCGTCGCGCGGCACGACGGTGCCCGCGCGGAAGCCCGCCGCGATCGTGAGGTTCTCGTAGGGTCCGATCGACGCCGCCTGCGCGACGACGACCGTCTCACCGTCGGCGCCCTCGTCGGTGGTGATGCCGTCGCACGGGGTGCTCGAACCGCTCCAGCCGCGGTAGCAGGCCACCGCGCCGGTGAAGCCGTCGGCGAGTGCTCCCCCGAACCGGAGTTCGGCGCGCACGACGCCGAACGGCTGCGCCCATCCGGTGCCGTTGACGTCCCAGTAGAACTCGTCGATCGCGGCGTCGTCGGGCACGTGGGTGACGTTGCGCTGGCGGTAGTCGATGACGTACGTCTGCCGGCCGTGCACGAAGTCGTCGGCCCGGATCGTGACGAGCAGGAACTCGCCGTCCTCGTCGGTCTCCGTCTCGAACGCGCGCGGGGTACCGGTGCCGTCGGTGACCGATTCGATGACGAGGTCGGTCGGGTGGCCGTCGTAGTCGAGCGGGATGGCGCGGCGGATGCCCCGGTTCTGGTCGAACTCGGGGAACTCGGCGACGAGGGTCTCGGTGGTCCCGAGCATCGAGCGCCCCTCGGCGTCGAGCGAGAGCTCGTACACGGCGTCGAACGACGAGAACGTGAAGTCGTCGACGCCTGCGCGAGGACCGATCGCCGAGACGGGCGCCGGCGCTCCGCCCTGGCCGGCGGCGGAGGACGAGGCCTTCGACGCCGACGGCGCCGACGGCGCCGCATCCGCATGGCCGGCCCCGACGCCGACGAGCAACGGCCCGGTCGCGACCATCGCGGCGACCACGGCGGTGAGGGCCCGGCGGAGCGGACGACGAAGCGGCATGCCTCCCACGCTAGCGGCCCGCATCGTGCGTGGTGATCCCCAGAGCGCGCGGGAGTCCGCCGCCTCGTCGCCGTCGGGCGCGTGCTCGGACGTCGGCCCGGGCTCGGAGCTCAGGCGCGGCGCAGCCGCAGGCTGTTGAGCACGACGAACACGCTCGAGAACGCCATCGCGGCGCCCGCGATCATCGGGTTGAGGAACCCGGCGGCGGCGAGCGGGATCGCCGCGACGTTGTAGGCGAACGCCCAGAACAGGTTGCCGCGGATCGTTCCCAGCGTCGCGCGCGCGAGTGAGATCGCGTCGGGGATGGCTCCCGGCTCGTCGCGGGTGAGCGCGAGGTCGCTCGCGCTCGCCGCCGCGTCGGTGCCGCCGCCCATCGCGATGCCGAGGTCGGCCGCGGCGAGCGCTGCGGCGTCGTTCACGCCGTCGCCGACCATTGCCGTCTTGTGGCCGCCGGACTGCAGGCCGGTGACGACCGCGAGCTTGTCCTCGGGGCTCGCGCCGGCGTGCACCTCGTCGATCCCGAGCTCTGCGGCGATGCGACGGGCGGGTCGTTCGGCGTCGCCCGTGAGGAGCACCGGGGTCAGCCCCTGGCCCCGCAGCCGGTCGATCGCGGCGCGGGCGCCTGGTCGGGTGGCGTCGCCGACCTCGAGCACGGCGCGCACCTCGCCGTCCCAGCCGACGGCGACGGCCGTCGCGTCGGAGTCGGCGATGCGGCGCGCGAGCTCCGTCGGCAGGCGCAGCCCCGACTCCTCGAGGAACGCCGGTCGACCGACCGCGGCACTCCGCCCGTCGACGACGCCGGTCACTCCGAGGCCCGCGTGGGCGCGGAAGTCGCGCACGACGGGCACGGAGACGCCGCGCTCGGCGGCGCCGGCGACGACGGCGCGCGCGATCGGGTGCTCGGACCGCTGCTCGAGCGCGGCGGCGACGGCGAGCGCCGTCGTCGCGTCGGTCGCAGCATCCGCCGCTCGCTCACCGTCGCCCGTGATGCGGGCCGACCCGCCTCCGCCGGCGGCGACGACGACGGACCCGGCCGTCACGACCTCGCCGAGCCGCATGCGCCCGGTCGTGAGCGTGCCGGTCTTGTCGAGCAGGATCGTGTCGATGCCGGCGATGCGGTCGAGGGTCTCAGGCCCCGTGATGAGGATGCCGCGCTCCGCCCCGCGTCCCGTTCCGACGAGGATCGCCATGGGCGTCGCGAGTCCGAGCGCGCACGGGCACGCGATGACGAGCACGGCGACGGCGGCGGTGATCGCCTGTTCGACCGGGCTGCCGGTCGCGATCCACGCGATCGCGGTGCCGAGGGCGATCGCGATCACGATCGGCACGAACACGGCGGAGATGCGGTCGGCGAGCCGTTGAGCGCGCGACTTGCCGAGCTGCGCGTCTTCGACGAGGCGGGCGATCTGGGCGAGCCGGGTGTCGGCGCCGACCCGCGACGCCTCGACGACGAGGCTGCCGCCGTGCACGATGGTCGCCGCCGTGACCTCGCTGCCGGGCGCGGCGTCGACCGGCGCGGGCTCCCCCGTGAGCATCGACTCGTCGACACTCGCCTCGCCGTCGACGACGGTGCCGTCGGCGGCGATGCGCTCGCCCGGGCGCACGACGAAGCGGTCGCCGGGGTGGAGGTCGGCGATCGGCACGCGGGTCTCGACCGTCGCGCCGGCCGCACCGCGCAGCACGGTCACCTCGCGCGGGGCGAGTTCGAGCAGGGTGCGCAGCGCGCGGCCGGCGCGGCGCTTCGAGCGCGCCTCGATGTACCGCCCGAGCAGGATGATCGTGATGACGCCCGCCGCGACCTCGAGGTACACGTCGCCGCCGGGCGTGCCCCGCACGCCGAAGGTCCACTCGTGCGTCATGCCGGGCATGCCGGCGTGCCCGAGGAAGAGCGCCCACAGCGACCAGGCGAACGCCGTGAGCGTGCCGAGCGAGACCAGGGTGTCCATCGTGAGCGAGCCGTGCCGCAGGTTCACCCAGGCGGCGCCGTGGAACGGCCAGCCGCCCCACACGACGACCGGTGCGGCGAGCGCGAGCGACAGCCACTGCCAGTAGGTGAACTGCAGCGCCGGGATCATCGCGATCGCGACGACCGGCACCGTGAGCACCGCAGAGACGATCAGCCGGGTGCGCAGCGGGTCGTCCGCGATGGATGTCTCGGCGCCGGCGCCGAGCGCCGGCGCCTCCGCCGTTCGGGGCGAGCGCGTCGCGGTGGACGTGCGGGGCCCTTCGGCCGCGATCGGCGACTCCCCCGTCCGCGCCGGCGCCGCGGCATCCCGCCCCGCATCGCGCTCGACCGGGGTCGCCGTATAGCCCGCCTGTCGAACCGCGTCGACGAGCGCGTCGATCGAGGTCGTCGACGGGAATCGCACGCGTGCCCGCTCGGTCGCGAGGTTGACGGCGGCCTCGACGCCGTCGAGCCGGCCGAGGCGCTTCTCGACGCGCCCCACGCAGCTCGCACAGGTCATGCCCTCGATGTCGAGGTCGATCGTGCGCACCTGGGAGTCGTCGAGCGTGGTCATGGGCTCGAATATACCCCCTAGGGGTATCGGGTGCAAACGCGCTATCCTGAGATGGTGATCGAGGACATCAAGAAGCGCGCCCTGCACCGCACGAAGATCATCGAGGGCCAGCTGCGCGGCATCGAGAAGATGATCGAGAACGACGACTACTGCGTCGACATCATCACCCTGTCGCTCGCCGTGCAGAAGTCGCTCGGGTCGCTCAACAAGCTGCTGGTCGAGAACCACCTGCGCACGCACGTCACCCACCAGTACGAGGCGGGCGGCGACGAGCGCGAGGCGGCGGTCGCCGAGCTCGTGCGCATCTTCGAGCTCTCCAACCGCGGCTGAACGCTCGCACCGCGATCCCGCCGCGGGTGCGAGCGCTGCCGCCGAGCGCCACCGGCCCGACTCGACCTCAGGTGCCGGGCGCGGTCTCCGCGAGCCAGGCGTCGAGCTCGCTCGGCTCATCGGTGATGATGCCGTCGACCCCGAGCGCATTCACCGCCTCCCAGTGCTCGAGCTTGTTGAGCGTGTAGCAGAGCACGGCGATCCCGGCCTCGTGCGCACGCTCGAGCGCCCCCGGCACGGCCGTGACGGAGTCGACGGTCGTGGCAAACCCGATGAGCCCGAGGTGCTCGGCGAGCGGCACCGGGTTCGCCGGCAGCTCGCGGATGAGCATGATGCGCGGCAGCGTTGGCGCTGCGGCCTGGAGCGAGGTGAGCGTCTCGATGCTGAAGCTCTGGAACACGACCCGGCCGCGCAGGCCGTGACGCTCGACGAGGTCGGTCACGAGCCGCACCTCGTCGGGCCTCCAGTCGGCCTTGAGTTCGACGAGCGCCCGGGCCTGGTCGCGCGAGGCGAGCTCCGCGAGGAACGCATCGAGGGTCGGGATCTTCGCGCCGGCGTACTCGGGCGCGTACCAACCGCCGACGTCGAGCCGTTCGAGCTCGTCGAGGCCGAGATCGCCGACACTGCGACGGTCGCCGGTGATGCGCTCGAGGGTCGTGTCGTGGAAGAGCACCGGCACGCCGTCTCGGCTGAGCTGCACATCGGTCTCGACGAATTCGAGTTCGTCCATCGCGAGCTCGAGCGAGGGCATCGTGTTCTCGGGCGCGGTCGCCCGATCACCGCGATGCCCGACGGTGAACGCCGGCTCGCCGGGCTGGCGGAGCGCGCCGAACACGTCGATCGCGTAGACGACGGGCGGCGACTGGGCGATGAACAGCACCGTCGCCATGACCGCTACGGCGACCGCCGCGAGGACGGCGCGGAGCGTACGTCGGGGCGGGTGGGCGAGGGCGGCGATGAATCGGAATCGGGTCGGGGTCGCGGGTGCGGCGGCACTCGGCCGCCGACGTGCGGTCGTCGGGGCGACCGCACGCGAGGCGTGCGTCACGGGTTCGGGCCTTTCCACCGATCACGCTTCGTCGGGCGACCGGTGCAGGAAACTTTAGCACCACCGTTACCGTTTCGTTACCATGCGATTCGGCCGAGGATGCCTCGTGCCGCGGGCATGCCGCGGCCGCACGCGCACCACCGCGCAACGGGCCGGTCGGCGAGCGGACTCAGCCCTCCGCCGGCACGACCGCCTGCATCGTCGCGCTCGTGCGCGGGAGATCGGCGGCGGCCGCCGAGCGCGACCGCCGCGCACCCGTCACCGCCGCTCATTGCCTCGGCGGTAGTTGCCGGTGACCCGGGCAAGCAGGTGCTGCGCCGCCATGTCGTCGCCGGCGGCCTCGGCTCGCTCGAGCCCGGCCGTGAGCCGGGCCGCGGTCGAGCCGCCGACCGTCACGACGACCCGGCCGCCGCGCGACACGAGGACCGCGCCGTCCTTCGCGACGCGGTACTCGAACGGGTCGGAGACGAGGCGACCCCGCTCGTCCGACGCGCCTCGCCGGCCCGACATCGCGCGCCGCCTAGCGCAGGCTCTTCGTGTGCCAGACGGTCTTCGTCTCGGTGAATGCCGTGATGCGGCCGAGGGCGGGAGCCGCGGCATCCGGCCCGTTTTCGGGACGCAGCACGCGCTTGAGCGTGTCGGCCGCGTCGATCTCGAGCGAGACCCAGTCGAGCCCGCCCGCGCCGACGAGGTCGATCGCGTTGACGTCGGCGTGGCTCGCGAGCCATGGCGCGATCTCGGCGGGCGAGCCGGTGAGCACGTTCACGACGCCCTTCGGCACGTCGCTCGTGGCGAGCACCTCGGCGAGGCTGATCGACGACAGCGGGAAGCGCTCGCTCGCCACGATCACGACGGAGTTGCCCGCCACCAGCGCCGGCGCGAGCGCCGAGACGAAGCCGACGAGCGACGAGTCCTGCGGTGCGATGACCGCGATGACACCGCTCGGCTCGGGCACCGAGATGTTGAAGTACGGGCCCGCGACCGGGTTCGCGTTGCCCGCGACCTGGGCGAACTTGTCGGCCCAGCCGGCGTACCAGACCCAGCGGTCGATCGCCTCGTCGACCTGCGCGGCGGCGACGGCGCGGGAGACGCCCTCGGCCTCCTCGATCTCGGCGGCGAACTGGGCGCGACGGCCCTCGAGCACCTCGGCGATGCGGTACAGCACCTGGCCGCGGTTGTACGCGGTCGCGCCGGCCCAGCCGGCGACGGCGCCGCGTGCGGCGACGACCGCGTCGCGCGCGTCCTTCCGCGACGCCTTCGCGGCATTCGCGAGGAAGCGGCCGTCGGCCGCGACCACCTCGTAGGTGCGCCCCGACTCGCTGCGCGGGAACGCGCCGCCGATGTAGAGCTTGTACGTCTTCGGCACGGCGAGGCGGCTCACTTCGCAGCTCCCTTCTTCACGGCGCCCGCTCGTCGAGCGCGCGGCTTCGGCTTCGACGCGGATGCCTCAGCCGAGGCATCCGCGCCCTCGATGCGGCGCTGCGCGCCCGACCGGCCGGCCGTGACCTGCGCGGCCGAACGGCCGATCGGGGCGGGCGACAGGTAGGCGGCGAGGCCGTGCCGGCCGCCCTCGCGACCGTAGCCCGACTCCTTGTAGCCGCCGAAGGGCGAGCTCGGGTCGAAGCGGTTGAACGTGTTCGCCCAGATCACGCCCGCGCGCAACTGGTCGGCGACCGCGAGGATGCGACTGCCCTTGTCGGTCCAGATGCCCGCCGACAGGCCGTACGGCGTGTTGTTGGCCTTCGCGATCGCCTCCTGCGGCGTACGGAAGGTCAGCACCGAGAGCACCGGACCGAAGATCTCCTCTCGCGCGATGCGGCTCGAGGTCTGCACGTTCGTGAAGATGGTCGGCGCGTACCAGAACCCGTTCTCGGGGATCTCGCACGGAACGCTCCAGCGCTCGGCGCCCTCCTCGACGCCCGCGTCGCTCAGCGCGCGGATGCGGTCGAGCTGCTCGCGCGAGTTGATGGCGCCGATGTCGGTGTTCTTGTCGAGCGGGTCGCCGAGGCGCAGCGTCGAGAGGCGGGTCTTCAGCCGCTCCACGACCTCGTCGTGGATGTTCTCCTGCACGAGCAGGCGGCTGCCGGCGCAGCAGACGTGGCCCTGGTTGAAGAAGATGCCGTTGACGATGCCCTCGATCGCCTGGTCGATCGGCGCGTCGTCGAAGACGATGTTCGCGGCCTTGCCGCCGAGCTCGAGGGTCGCGCGCTTGTCGGTGCCGGCGATCTGCTTCGCGATGGCGCGGCCGACTGCGGTCGACCCCGTGAAGGCGACCTTGTCGACGCCCTCGTGGGCGACGAGCGCCGCGCCCGTGTCGCCCGCGCCCGTGACGATGTTCACGACGCCCGCGGGCAGGTCGGCCTGCTGCAGGATCTCAGCGAAGATGAGCGCCGTGAGCGGCGTCGTCTCGGCCGGCTTCAGCACGACCGTGTTGCCGGCGGCGAGCGCCGGCGCGATCTTCCACGCGAGCATGAGCAGCGGGAAGTTCCACGGGATCACCTGCGCGGCGACGCCCAGCGAACGCGGATCGGCGCCGAGACCGGCGTGGTCGAGCTTGTCGGCCCAGCCCGCGTAGTAGAAGAACCAGGCGGCGACGAGCGGCACGTCGACGTCGCGCGACTCCTTGATGGGCTTGCCGTTGTCGAGCGACTCGGCGACGGCCAGCTCGCGGGCTCGCTCCTGAACGAGGCGCGCGATGCGGAAGAGGTACTTGCCGCGGTCGCGGCCGCTCATCTTCGACCAGACCCGGTCGTAGGCGCGACGGGCCGCGGCGACCGCGTCGTCGATGTCGGCCTCGTTCGCGTTCGCGATCATGGCGATGCGTTCTTCGCTCGAGGGCGAGATGGTCTGGAAGGGAGTACCGCGGCCGTCGACGAACTCGCCGTCGATGAAGAGGCCGTAGCTGTCGCGGAGGGACAGGATCGCGCGCGACTCGGGGGCCGGCGCGTAGTCGAGGAAGCTCATGTTCAGTCCAGTCAGTCGATCGTCACGTAGTCGGCGCCCGAGTAGTGCCCGGAGGTCATCTTCTGCCGCTGCAGCAGCACGTCGTTGAGGAGGCTCGAGGCGCCGAAGCGGAACAGGTGCGGCACGAGCCACTCTTCGCCGACGGTCTCGGCGACCGTGACGAGGTACTTGATCGCGTCCTTGGAGGAGCGGATGCCGCCCGCCGGCTTCACGCCGACGCGGTGGCCGGTGAGGCGGTGCCAGTCGCGCACGACCTCGAGCATGAGCAGCGTCACCGGCAGCGTCGCCGCCGGGGCCACCTTGCCGGTCGAGGTCTTGATGAAGTCGCCGCCCGCGAGGATCGCGAGCCACGACGCGCGACGCACGTTGTCGTACGTCACGAGCTCACCCGTCTCGAGGATCACCTTGAGGCTCGCGCTCGTGCCGTCGGGGCGACGGCAGGCCTCCTTCACGGCCGCGATCTGGTCGAAGACCTCGCCGTATCGGCCGGCGAGGAAGGCGCCGCGGTCGATCACCATGTCGATCTCGTCGGCGCCCGCGGCGACCGCCTCGGCGGTGTCGGCGAGCTTGATCTCGAGCGACGAGCGGCCCGACGGGAAGGCGGTCGCGACCGCGGCGACCGAGATGAGCCCGTCGTCGGGGTCGCCGTGCGCGGCGCCGAGGGCCTCGATCGCGAACGGCACCATGTCGCCGTACACGCACACCGCGGCGACGCGCGGCACCGTGGGGTCGGCCGGGTCGGGGTTCATCGCCTTTGCGACGAGCGAGCGCACCTTGCCCGGGGTGTCGGCGCCCTCGAGCGTCGTGAGGTCGATGAGCGAGATGATCTTGTCGAGCGCCCAGCGCTTCGAGGTCGTCTTGATCGACCGGGTGCCGAGGGCGGCGGCGCGCTGCTCGAGCCCGACCGCGTCGACCCCGGGGATGCCGTGGAGGTAGCGGCCCAGGGTCTGGTCGTCGGGCTCGCCGCCGAGCACGGCGAGCGCTCGCTCGCGCGCGGTGACGAGCGCGGTGCCGGGGTTGACCGGAGCTGACATGGGGGTGACCTGGCTTTCGTTCATGGGTGGACGGCGTCAGCCGTCGAGGAGATGGAGTGCGGTCGCCTCGTCGGTGACGAGCACCGAGCAGAGGCCGCTGCGCACGACGGCGTCGGCCACGGCGTGCTTGGCCGGGCCGGCCACCACTGCGATCGCGAGCCGTGCGGCGCGGAGTTCGTCGAGCGTGAGCCCGACCGTGCGCGCGTCGAGCGCCGGGTCGACGATGTTGCCGTCGGAGTCGATGTAGCGCCCCACGACGTCGCCCACCGCACCCTTGGCGACGAGCAGGTCGACGTCGGTCGGCGACAGGTAGCCGCTCTCGACGTGCACGGAGTTGTGGTCGGCCGCGCCGGCGCTGAAGAGGTACGCGTCGGCCGACCTGGCGAGCTCGATCACTCCGGCGACGACGCGGTCGGACTCGATCGCCTCTTTCGTCTCGAGCCGCTCGAGGATCGCGGGGCTCGGCAGGAGCGTCGCCTGGCCGCCGCCCTTCTGCGCGATCGAGACCGCCGTCGCCGCGGCGGTGCCCGCGCGACGGTTGAGGCTCACACCGCCGTTGATCTGCACGACGTTGACGCCGGTGGCCCAGCCGTTGCGCAGGTGCTGCGAGATCTCGAACAGGGTGCGCCCCCAGCTCACGCCGAGGGTGCGCGGAACGGGCCGGAGCGCGGTGAGGTAGTCGGCGGCCGCCTGGGCCGTGCGGGCCTGCAGTTCTTCGATCGATGCGACGCCGGCTGACGACACGACGATCGCGTCGTCGAGGCCGCGCTCGTCGCGCAGGCGTCGCTCGATCGGGAGACGCCTCGCGCGCGGGTGCACGATCTCGATGCGGATGAACCCCCGATGCTTCGCCTGCGCGAGAAGTCGACCGACCTTCCACCGGGTGAGGTTCAGTGCCTGCCCGATCTCGTCCTGCGTCTTGTTCTCCTCGTAGTAGAGCTCGGCCGCCCTGATCGAGAGGAGTTCGTCGATCTCGTCCATGCGCCTCCGTCCGCCTCCCTCCCAGCGTAGGCAGCGCGGTGCTCAGCGGCAACACTCGCGGGCCTTCCTGCTCATATGAGCATTCCGGGCACGGATGCTGCGCGCCTATGCTGGTGCAATGCCCACGCCCCTCGCGCTCGCCGTGGACTTCGGCGGCACCAAGGTCGAAGCCGCCCTCGTCGACGAGACCGGCCGCCTCGTGCCCGGCTCCCGCCACCGCCGCCCCACCGGCCCGACCGCCGCAGCGGCCGAACTCGACGACGCCGTGCGCACGGTCGTGGCGGACGCCCTCGCCTCCCTGCCGGGCGATGCCGGGCTCGTCGGCGTCGGCGCAGGGTCGGCCGGGCCCATCGATGTGGCGACCGGTCGCGTGTCGCCGCTGAACGTGCCGGCCTGGCGCGGGCACCCCCTGCGCGACCTGCTCGTCGAGGCGGTGCCGGGCGTTCCCGTCACCCTCCGCATCGACGGGCTGTGCATCGCCCTCGCCGAGCACTGGGTCGGCGCGGGCCAGCAGGCCGAGAACCTGCTCGGAATGGTCGTCTCGACGGGCGTCGGCGGCGGCATCGTGATCGGCGGTCGCGCCGTCGCGAGCCCGACCGGCAACGGCGGCCACATCGGCCACATCGAGGTCGGCGGCTTCGACGACCGGTGCGCGTGCGGCGGCCGCGGCTGCCTCGAGGCCGTCGCATCCGGTCCGCGAACCGTGTCCTGGGCGCGCTCGCAGGGCTTCCAGGGCACCACGGGCGAAGATCTCGCCCGCGCCCACGCGGCTGGCGATGCGGTCGCCATCGCCGCCGTCGAACGCTCGGGCCGAGCGATCGGCCAGGCGATCGCCTCGGCGACGAACCTGCTCGACCTCGATCTCGTCGCGATCGGCGGCGGCTTCTCCCGGGTGTCCCCCGTGCTGTTCGACCATGCCCGCGCCGCCGTCGCCGAGCGCACCGCGTTCAGCTTCGCGACCAGGGTCGACATCGTGCCCTCGGGCCTCTCCGACGAGGGCCCGCTCATCGGCGCGGCCGCGCTCGTGCACCGTCCCGACCTCGTCGTCTGACGCCGCACCGGTTCGCGGCGCGTCGAGCATGCCCGACGCGCCCCCGGACGCCGTCTCCCGGGCACGGGTTCAGCTGCCGTCGGCGCGTGGCACCGCAGGAGCGTGAGGGGGGTTCCCGACCGCCGGCGCCGCTCGGCCGCCGCTCGGCCGCCGCGCGGGCGGTCAGCGCGGGCCGGCGTCCTCGACGTAGCGCGGCTTCGCGGCGACGACGCCAGCGATCGCACCGGGCACGATCGACAGGAGCAGCAGGATGATCGGCACCGTCCAGTCGCCCGTCGTCGCGTGCACGAAGCCGACCAGCAGCGGCCCCGCGGCGGCCACGAGATACCCGATCGACTGCACGAAGCCCGACAGCGCGACCGCGCCGGCGTGGGTGCGCGAACGCAGGTTGATGAGCACGAGTGCGAGCGGGAACATCAGCGGACCGATCCCCGCGAGCGCCACCCAGAGCCAGGTGGCCGTCTCGGGCGCGAGCAGCAGCCCGAGGTAGCCGAGCACGAAGGCCGCCATCGAGACCGCGACGAGCAGGCGGACCCGGCCGTACCGGGCCGCGACGATCGGCACGACGATGCCCGCCGGCAGCCCCATCGCCGCGTACAGCGACAGCAGGGCGCCGGCCTGCGCCGGCGTCACACCCGCGATGTCGACGAGCACCCGGGGCAGCCAGGCGAATGCCGAGTAGGCGTTGAACGAGCTCACGATGAAGATGACGGCGAGCGCCCACGCGACGGGGGAACGCACGACGCGCCCGAGACCGCCCGCGGCCGGCTCCTCCGGGAGCGCGTCGCGGGCGTCCCGCTTCGGGTGCACGAGCAGCGCGATCCAGGGCACGACCGAGACGACCGCCACGAGGGCCCAGGCGCCGATCGAGACGCGCCAGCCCGCCGCATCCGCGACCGGCACCGCGACGAGGGGCGGAACGAACGTGCTGATCGACATCGCCGTCACGTAGATCGTCGTCACGAGTCCGATGCGATCGGGGAAGTACCGCTTCACGAGCGGCGGAAGCAGCACGTTGCCGATTCCGGTCGTGGCGAAGATCACGGCTCCGGCCGCGACGAGGGCGAGCGCCGAGTCGGCGAGACCGCGCCAGGCGAGACCCGCCGTGAGGGCGATGAGCGCGCCGACGAGCAGCGGCTCGAGCCCGAAGCGCTTCACGAGCGGGGGCGTCGCGATGCCGAACACGGCGAAGCAGAGCGGCGGCAGCATGCCGAGCAGGCCCACGACGACGGGCGCCAACGCGATCTCGTGCTCGACCCGCACGATGATCGGCGAGAGCGACGCGACGCCGGTGCGCAGGTTGAACGCGACGAGCGCGATGCCGATCAGGGCGAGGGCGCGGCCCGCCCAGAGCGGCCGTGCGGCGCCGGTCACAGGCCGAGGATGCCGCGCGTGCGCTCGACGTCGTCGCGGATGGTGTCGATCAGCGCCGGGATGGTCGTGAACGCGACCATCCCACGGATCCGCTCGACGAACTCGACGTCGACGACATGGTCGTAGAGGTCGAGCTCGCGGTCGAGCACGTACGCCTCGACCTGCTTCTTCGGCACGCCCTCGAAGGTCGGGTTGTCACCGACCGAGATCGCCGCCGGATAGCGCGTGCCGGCGTCGGTGAGCCAGCCCGCGTACACGCCGTCGGCCGGGATGAGCCCCTCCGACTCGGGCGTCAGGTTCGCGGTCGGGAACCCGAGCTCGCGCCCGCGGGCGGCGCCGTGCACGACGATGCCCGAGACGGTCGGCGTGTGGCCGAGGAGCTCGGTCGCGCGGCGCACGTCGCCCTCGGCGAGGAGCTCGCGCACCCAGCTCGACGAGACGCGACGTTCTCCGTCGGGGGCGACGTCGTCGACGACCTCGACCGTGAACCCGAACGTCGCGCCGAGGTCGGCGAGGAGCGCCACGTCGCCCGCGCCGCGGGCGCCGTAGCGGAAGTCGCGGCCGACCAGCACGGCCTTCGCGTGCAGGGTGTCGACGAGCACCCGCTCGACGAACTCCGTCGCCGGCACCGACGCCAGCGCACGATCGAACGGCAGCAGCACGGTGGCGTCGAGGCCCGTCGTCGCGAGCAGCTCGAGCTTCTGCCGGTTGCTCACGAGCGACTCGGGGCACTTGTCGGGCGCGAGGAGCGCGAGCGGGTTGCGGTCGAAGGTGACGACCGCCGTCGCCAGGTCCTGCGCTTCGGCGATCGTGCGCAGCCGCGCGATGATCTCGCGGTGGCCGCGGTGCACGCCGTCGAACTTGCCGATCGTGACCGCCGTCGGCCCGAAGCCGTGCGGCACCGCATCGAGTCCCTTGAAGGTCTTCACGCGGCGCCCGCCTCGACCGGCCGGTGCTTCGCGAGCCACCACATGCCCAGCACGGGCAACACGAGCGGGATGAACAGGTACCCGCGCCCGAACCACGACCACACGGTGTCGTGCGGGAAGAGGGCCGGATCGATGATGCTCAGCGCGCCGACGACGAGCACGCCGGTGAGCTCGAAGGTGAGCGTCACCCAGGCGACGCGGTACCAGGCCCGCCCCGGCCGCACGAGCGCGATGGTCGCGACCACGTAGACGGCCGCCGCGAGCGCCGAGAGCGCGTACGCGAGCGGGGCCTCGTCGAACTTGGACACGATCTGCACGAACGACCGGCCGAGCGCCGCGAGGGCGAGCACCCCGTAGACGGCGACGAGCACGCGACCGACGCCGCTCATGCGGGTGCGGGTGCCGGCCGGTCCGGTCGGGGCGGGGGCGCTCTGCAGTCGTTCCATGACGTTCGATTCTCTCAGAAGCACAGGACCTCAGATGCCCTGCACGGTCCAGATCTGGTACATGCGATAGACCATCACGGCGACCGCGAGCGCCGCCACGCCGAGCACGACCGTCGACCACCGGTTCGGTTCCAGCAGTGCCCAGAAGGCGGCGGCGGGCGGCACGAGTGCGGCCGCAACGAGGTACACCCAGAACTCGAGGGCGCTCCCGGTCGGTGCGTTGCCGACGAGCGGCGCGACGATCGCGATCACGACCTGCGCCACGAGCAGCACTTCGACGACCGCGACCGATCCCAGGCTGAGGTCGCTGGGCTTGCGTCCGGCGAGGCCGAGCGCAAGGCACAGCAGGCCGGCTGCGACGGCGACCGCGAGCTGCAGCCAGGTGAACCAGTCGATCATGCGCTCTGCTCCTGCGGGAATCCGGTGACGACCTTCCACTGCGCGCCGCGGCGCTCGACGATCGCGACGAGGCGGTCGCCCGGCGCGATCGCGGCGACGGCTTCGGATGACTCGGCGGCAGCGGCCCCCGCGGCGATGCGCTTGCCGTGGCCGAGGTCGACGGCCTCGCCGTCGGTGATGTCGAGGATCGGGAGGGCGCGCCGGGCCGCGTCGGCGGGGGCGATGAGCCGTTCCGCGACGTCGAATCCCTCGAGCGTTCCGGCTTCGTCCACCGCGAATCGGCCGATGCGGCTGCGTCGCAGCGCGGTGAGGTGGGCCGCAGTGCCGAGCGCAGCGCCCAGGTCGCGGGCGAGCGCCCGCACGTAGGTCCCGGAGGAGCATTCGACGCGCACGTCGAGGTCGAGGCATCCGTCGCCCGCGGGCCGGGCCGCGAGCAGGTCGTAGGCCGACACCGTCACCCGGCGGGGCGTGATCTCGACCGTCTCGCCGTCGCGCACCCGCTGGTAGGCGCGCTTGCCGTCGATCTTGACGGCGCTCACCGAGCTCGGCACCTGGTCGATCTCGCCCGTGAAGGCGTGCATGGCGGTGCGGATCTCCTCGGCGCCGCCGTCGCCGGCCTCGGAGAGCGCCGCGACGACGGCATCGCCCTCCGGCGTTCGCGGCAGCGGGTCGCCCTCGGCGTCGTCGGTCGTCGTGCCGAAGCCGAGGCGCACCGTCGCGAAGTACTCCTTGTCGAGGCCCACGAGGTAGTGCAGCAGCCGGGTGGCACTGTCGACGCCGAGCACGAGCAGGCCGGTCGCCATGGGGTCGAGCGTGCCCGCGTGCCCGATCTTGCGGGTGCCGGCGAGCCGGCGCATGCGGGCGACCACGTCGTGGCTGGTGATTCCCTGCGGCTTGTCGACGAGGAGGATGCCGCTGTTCACGCCCTACAGGCTAACAGCCGGGACGGCCGCGGCCGACGGGGCGGCCGCGCCGCCCAGCGGGCCGACGAGGTCCGCGGCCCTACGCTGGATGCCGTGAAGATCGGCATCATCGGCGCGGGCGCGCTCGGCGGGACGTTCGCGGCGCTGCTCGCCAGGGCGGGACACGACGTCGAGGTCACCGCGCGGGGCGCGGGGCTCGCGGCGATCCGGGAGCACGGGATCCGGCTGAGCGGCGGATACGGTGATGCGCACGTGAGCGTCGCGGCTGCCGAGACGCTGTCGGTGCGCCCGGATCTGGTGCTCGTCTGCACGAAGGCGCAGGACGCGGCCGCGGCCATCGAGGCCAATGCGGCGCTCGTCGACGGCGTCCCCGTCGTCGTCGTGCAGAACGGCCTCGACGGCGTCGCGACGGCGGAGCGCCTGCTCCCGTCGTCGACGTGCGTCGGCCTGCTCTCGATCATCGCGGCGAACTACACCGAGCCGGGGGTCGTGCGGGTGACGACGCCGGCGACGAGCTACCTCGGCCGCGGCGACGGAGCACCCGACGCCGAGTCGGTTCGCCTGGCGCGCATCCTCTCCGACGCCGTGCCGGTCGTCGCGATCGCCGGATTCCGAGGCGCCCAGTGGACGAAGCTCGTCGTGAACATGGTCAACGCGGTGCCCGCCATCGTCGGCCGCAGCGTGCAGGCGGTCATCGACGATCGCAGGCTGCGCCGGGTGGTCGCCGCGTCGATGCGGGAGACGGTGCGCGTCGGCATCGCACGCGGCGTGCGGTTCGGTTCACTCCAAGGGTTGGGCGACCGGCGGCTGCGGCTCTTCGCCCGGCTGCCGCTCGCACTCGGGCAGGTGCTGCCGTGGCTCATGCGCGTGCGCATGGGTTCGGTGCCGAACCTCGGCTCCACCCAGCAGAGCGTACGTCGCGGGCAGCCGACGGAGATCGACTTCCTCAACGGCGCCGTCGTGCGCGAGGCGGCCGTCGTCGGCCGCGACGCGCCCGTGAGTCGAGCGCTCACGGCACTCGTGCACGAGGTCGAGGCGGCGGGTGCTCCCCTTCCCGACGAGCGCGTGCTCGCGGCAGTGCCCGTCTGACGCGGATGCCTCGGGCGCCTGCCGCCCGAGGCATCCCGCCCGGTCCGAGCGACGACGAAGGGGGCCCGGCGAACCGGACCCCCTCCTTCAGTGCGCCTGATCAGCGCCGCTCGGGCCTCAGGCCTTCTTGCGGCGCAGGCGTGCGACGACCACGAAGGCGGCGCCCGCGAGCACGATCACTCCCGCGACGATCGCGATCGAGGTGCCGGCGAAGCCGGTCTCGGCGAGGTCGGAGCCACCGGACGCGGTCGGGGTCGACGGCGCCTCGCCCTCGCCACCGGGCTCGCCCGGGGTCTCGGGCACCGGCGGAGCGGCCACGCAGTCCGGCGTCGCCGGCGGGTAGCTGAGCGCGACCGAGAGCTCGGGGTTCACGACGAGCGTGGCGCTCGTGAGGTCGCGGGTCCAGGCGAAGTTGCCGTCGGTCTCGGCCCACGTCCCGTCCTCGAGCTGCTCCCAGCCGGGCCAGCCGTCGGCGTTGCCCTCGTCGTCGACCGAGGCGCCCGGCCACAGCGTGCGGCCCTCGAGGGTGCCGTCCTCATCGAGTTCGCCCAGTTCGAGCGTCTCGGTGTTCGTTCCGTCGCTCAGCACCAGCTGCACGGCACGGTTCTGCACGGTGCCGTCGGGGTCGTCGAGCTGCACGGTGAAGAAGATCCACGGCGCGTTCGCCTCGCAGACCCCCGTCGCGACCGAGCCCTCGAGCGTGGCGCGGCAGGGCTCGTCGGTGTAGGTGAACGTCCAGCTCGTCTGCACGCCCTCGGCGAAGACGTAGCCGGGGTTGGCGGTCGCGGTGACGGTCACCACGCCGGGCTCGACCGAGGTCACGTTCCAGGTGATGGCGTCGGTGTCCTCGGGGAGGTAGTGGCCGTCGTTCGCCGTACCGCAGGCGTCCACGGACCGCGGCCCGATCTCGATCGTGACGACCTCGGGCTGCTCGGCGCACGGCTCGTTCGTGAAGACGAACGTCCATTCGCTCTGCGAACCCTCTTCGAAGACGTAGCCCTCGGCCGGGGTCGCGGTCACGACGACCTTGCCCTCGGCCACAGAACCGGTCGTCGACCAGCTGTAGTCGTCGGTGTCGCTCGGAACCGTGTAGCCGTCGTTCGCGGTGCCGCAGAGGTCGACCATGGTCGGGACGACCTCGATGACGCCGACCTCGGGCTCCTCTTCGCACGGCTCGTCCGTGAAGGCGAACGTCCAGGAGGTCGTCGCGTCGTCGGCGAATCGGTAGCCGTCCTTGGCGGTCGCAGTGACCACGACCTCGCCCTCGGCGACCGAGCCCGACTCGGACCAGGCGATGGCGTCGGTGTCGCTCGGCAGGGTGTAGCCGTCGTTCGCGGTGCCGCAGAGGTCGGCCGACGTGGGAACGACGTCGATCGTGATGACCTCGGGCTCCTCCTCGCACGGCTCGTCGGTGAACGTGAACGTCCACGAGGTCTTCGCGCCTTCGGCGAAGATGTAGCCGAGCTTCGCCGCGGCGCTCACGGTGACCTCACCGGATGCGACCGATCCGATGAAGGACCAGTCGATCGCCTGCGTGTCGGAGGGGAGCTGGAACGTGTCGTTGCCGATGCCGCACAGGTCGATGTGCGACGGCGCCGCCTCGATCGTGACGATCTGCGGCTGCCCGGGCTCGTCGACGTAGTGCACCGAGTAGTGGCTGATCGCCTTGCCGCCGGGGTAGGTGATCGTCACCGTCTTCGCCGGCGGTTCGACGTCGATGATCTGCGGACCGTTGCCGTTCTTGACGGAGCCGGCCTTCACGCAGTAGTAGTCGATGAGCTTGCCGTCGGGCGCCGTGACCGTCACGGTCTTCGGGTCGCCGGTCGTGTCGATCTTGTCGGTCCCGTTCGGGAGGTAGCTCGGGCAGACCTTCATCTCGCCCTCGCCGCCCCCGTCGCCGCAGAGCGCGCTGTCGAGCGTGATGGCGCCGGCGTTGTTCGCCTTCTGGTTGTTCGACCACTTCGCCGACAGCTTCAGCTCGTGCGTCTCGCCGAGCGCGGCGCCCTGCTGCACGAACGTGACCTCGCCGCTCGCCGGGATCGTCGTCCCGGTCGCGACGATCGACTCGTCGGACGACTTCGTGATCGTCTCCTGGAGATCCTCGGAGTTCGCGACGGTCCACGTGATGTCGGCCGTCGTGCCGTCCGTCGAACACACGGCCTCGGCCGTGATCGTGTTGTGGTGCGCCGACGCGGGGGCGGCAACGCCGACGAGCGCGAGGCCCGCGCCGAGCGCGAGCGCGGCCACGGCCGCGGCGAGGCGCCGCACCGGGTTGTGAGTGGGGCGCTTCCGCATGCGGACGTCGCCGTGGGCATCGTGCGTCAGACCGACGCCGAGCTTGCTCATTCGGGATATCTCCTGGGTTCGGCCCAGCGGGGGCGGCGAAAACCGGGTGGAGCGAACGAGCGGAGAGCGCGTCAGGGCGCGGTCGCTGGGCGATCGACCCGACGGGCGGCGTGCGGTGCACGCGCGGGGTCGGGTCGATCGCGCAGCGACGATCGGCGCGAACGGGTGGTCGCGCCGATCTCTGCGGGATGTTCGGGTAATTCGGGTGGTGCTCGGGTGTTGCGTCGGGTTTCGCTGCCTGCCGGGGGCTTGGGCAATCAGTTCATTATGTCCTCAAAGAGGGGGACGCGCTACCGTTTCGGGCACAGATCGGCACAGATGTCCCCCGAAGACGGGGTACTCCGATCGGGGTACATCGCAGAAGGCCTTCGTGAGGTGCGAATCAGCGCCTGATCGGCCGCTCGGGCTCGGTGAGATCGACGAGCGCGTCGGCGACGGCGCGCGGGTCGCGATCGGCGTAGGCGAGCCGGTCGGCGGCATCGACCGGCTCGCCGTCGACGACGATGCGGTAGTCCCAGAGGTCGTCGAGCCGCTCGCGCAGCACGAAGCGCCCGTCGAGCACGAGGATGGCGTCGGCGGGGCCGGTGATCCACCTCGGCTCGACCCATGCGTCGCGATCGGGGTCGAGCACGCGCGTGACGAACGCGGTCGAGCCGGCCATGCGGAACGGCTCGACGAGCACGCGCTTCAGCGCCGACTCGTCGAAGCCGTACCGGTAGTAGCGCTCCGCGGTGTCGTCGCCGAACGCGTCCTGTGCGGCGCGGGAACGATGGAACCCCTCCATGCGCGCGCGGAACACCGCGTGCCCCGCCTCTTCGAGCACCGCTCCGAGATCGTCCGCCAGGGCGGTCTTGCCGCTCTGCACGGGACCGTCGACGGCGACGATCATCCGGCCGCGGCCGTACCGCTGCGCGATCTCCGCGGCGAGTTCGCGGAGGAACGCGACCCGAGGCGTGGTGACGAGGCGCATACGAGCGAGCATAGCCGCGGGGCGTCCGGGTCGCCCTAGGCTGGAGGGATGCCTCGCGCGCATGCCTCCTCGATCGCCGACGTGGTCGTCGCGTGGTTCGACGGCGCCGCCCGCCCGCTGCCGTGGCGCGCCGCCGACGTCTCGCCCTGGGCCGTGCTGGTCAGCGAGTTCATGCTGCAGCAGACCCAGGTCGACCGGGTCGTCCCGCGCTGGGAGGCGTGGGTCGAGCGCTGGCCGACCCCGGCGAGCCTCGCCGCGGAGCCCGCGTCCGAAGCGGTGCGCGCGTGGGGCCGCCTCGGTTACCCGCGCCGGGCGCTGTGGCTGCACCGGGCCGCGGTCGAGATCGTCGAGCGGCACGGCGGCGAGGTGCCGCGTGACGTCGATGCGCTCCTCGCCCTGCAGGGCGTCGGCCCGTACACGGCACGCGCGGTCGCCGCGTTCGCGTTCGGCGTTCGCGTACCCGTCGTCGACACGAACACCCGGCGCGTGATCGCCCGCGCCGTCGACGGCCGGGCTGAGCCCGCTCCCCCGTCGACGGTGCGCGACCTCGCCGCGATGACCGCACTGCTTCCCGAGGCGGATGACGCGGCGCGGGCGTTCAACGCGGCCGCCATGGAGCTCGGGGCGACCGTCTGCACGGCGCGCGCGCCGCAGTGCGGCTCGTGTCCCATTCGCGATCGATGCGCGTGGCGCGCCGCCGGCCACCCGCCGTACGTCGGGCCGCGCAAGCCCCGGCAGGCGAGATTCGAGGGCTCCGACCGGCAGGTGCGCGGCCTCGTCATGCGCGAGCTCCGCGCCGCCCACCGTCCCGTGACGCGCGACGAGCTGTCGGTCGTCTGGGCCGACCGCGGCCAGCTCGACCGCGCCGTCTCGGGACTCGTCGCCGACGGCCTCGCCGTCGAGGTCGACGGCGGCCTCGCGCTGCCCGACGCCTGAACCGCGGAACCGCCGCCTGCACGCACCGGTCGGGTGTGCGAGCATGCAGGGATGACCCTCGCCTCCGACCCGCGCCCCGCACCGAGCCCCGACGACCTGCTCGTGCTGCTCGCGGTCGCCAGGGCCGGCCGTTACACCCTCGCCGCCGCCGAGCTCGGCCTCAACCACACGACGGTGGCTCGGCGGATCGACGCGCTCGAGAACGCCCTCGGCGGGCGCGTGCTCGCGCGCAGCGCCTCGGGGTGGGTGCTCACACCGCTCGGCGAGCACGCCGTGGCATCGGCGGAGGCCGTCGAGCAGGCGATGAACGGCCTGCGACCCGGCGGCACGACCCTCACGGGCGTCGTCCGGCTCTCGGCGACCGACGGGTTCAGCGGGTTCATCGCGTCGCCTGCGATCGTGGCGGTGCGCCGCGAGCATCCCGGAGTCACGCTCGAGATCGTCGCGGCGCAGCGCCGTGCGACGCAGCAGCGCGTCGGCATCGACCTCGAGGTCGTCGTCGGCAAGCCGCACGTGCAGAAGGCCGAGGCGATCCACGTCGCCGACTACGTGCTCGGGCTCTACGCGAGCCGCGACTACCTCGCGGCGAACGGAACCCCGGCCTCACCGCGCGAGCTCGCGGGCGCCCCGCTCGTCTACTTCATCGAGTCGATGCTGCAGGTCGACGCGCTCGACGAGGCGCGCCGCCCGACGCAGGGCATGGTCGACACCGTCTCGAGCACGAACGTGTACGTCCAGGTCGACGCGACCCGCGCCGGCGCCGGCCTCGGCCTGCTGCCCGCGTTCCTCGCCGACCGGCACGACGATCTCGTTCGACTGTTCCCCGATGCGATCGAGGAGCGGCTCCCCTACTGGCTGGTCTGCCGCCCCGAGGCGTTGCGGCAGCCGACGGTGCTCGCCTTCATCGCAGCGCTGCGCGCCCGGGTCGCCGAGGTGCAGGGCGCACTGCTCGGCGTGCGCGGACCACGGCACGGCTGACCGGACGGCAGCCGCCCGCGATCAGCGCGCCTCGGCCTCGTCGAACTCGTCGTCCGCCTCGTCGTCGAGCTCGCGCGGCTTGACGTAGGGGTCGGCCTCCCCCGCATACTCGGCGGTCGCCGCGAGCGCAGTCGTCTCCTCGTCGCGCGTGCGCGCCTCGCGCAGCAGCTCCTCGATGTGCTCGGCGTTCTCGGGGATCGCATCGGCGATGAACTCGAGCGACGGGGTGAGCCGCGCCGTGATGTTGCGGCCGACCTCGCTGCGAAGCATCCCGGTGGCCGCCTTGAGCGCGAGCGCGGAGTCGCGACGCTCCTCGTCCGTGCCGTACACGGTGTAGAAGATGCTCGCGTGCTGCAGGTCGCCCGTGACGCGCACGTCGGTGATCGTCACGAAGCCCAGACGCGGGTCGCGAAGGCCCTTGTCGAGACGCCGGGCGACGATCTCCTTGATGCGGTCGGCCATCTTCCTGGCACGTGCCGGATCAGCCATGGTGGTCAGTGCTCCTTCCGAGCGAAGCCCGGGGCGGCGAGCCGCCCCGGGCCGTTCGGTCACACGCGAGGCTTCTCGCGCATCTCGATGGTCTCGATCTCGTCGCCGACCTGGATGTCGTTGTACTTGCCGAGGCCGATGCCCGCCTCGAAGTCCGTACGGACCTCGGTGACGTCGTCCTTGAACCGGCGGAGCGACTCGATGGCGAGGTTGTCGCCGACCACGACGCCGTCGCGGATGACACGGGCCTTCGCGTTGCGCGTGATGGTACCGCTGCGCACGATGACACCGGCGATGTTGCCGAACTTCGAGGAGCGGAACACCTCGCGGATCTCGGCGACACCCGACTGGACCTCCTCGTACTCGGGCTTGAGCATGCCCTTGAGCGAGTTCTCGATGTCGTCGATCGCGTTGTAGATGACCGAGTAGAAGCGCACGTCGACGCCCTCGCGGGCGGCGCGCTCGCGCGCCTTCACGTCGGGACGCACGTTGAACCCGATGACGATCGCGTTGTCGATCGTGGCCAGGTCGATGTCGCTCTCGGTGATCGCACCCACACCGCGGTGGAGGATGCGCAGCTGCACCGAGTCGTCGACCTCGATCTTCATGAGCGACTCCTCGAGCGCCTCGACGGCACCCGACACGTCGCCCTTGATGATGAGGTTGAGCGCCTCGACCTTGCCCTCTTCGAGTGCACGCGTGAAGTCCTCCAGCGAGATGCGCTTGCGGGCCTTGGCGAGCTGCGCGTTGCGCTCGGCGGCCTCGCGCTTCTCGGCGATCTGGCGGGCGGTGCGGTCCTCGTCGGTGACGAGGAACGTGTCGCCGGCGCGCGGAACGCTCGAGAGGCCCTGCACCTGCACCGGACGCGACGGGGTCGCGGCGGTCACGGGGTCGCCGTTCTCGTCGGCCATGGCGCGCACGCGGCCGTAGGCCGTACCGGCCACGATCGCGTCGCCGACCTTGAGCGTGCCCGACTGGATGAGCACGGTCGCCACGGCGCCACGCCCCTTGTCGAGCTTCGCCTCGATCGCGACACCGCGCGCGGCCTTGTTCGGGTTCGCACGCAGGTCGAGGCCGGCGTCGGCGGTGAGCAGGACCGCGTCGAGCAGCTCCTGGATGCCGATGCCCTCGCGAGCCGACACGTCGACGAACATGACGTCGCCGCCGTACTCCTCGGCCACGAGGCCGAACTCGGTGAGCTGCTGGCGCACCTTCGCCGGGTTGGCGTCGGGCTTGTCGATCTTGTTCACCGCGACCACGATCGGCACGTTGGCCGACTGGGCGTGGTTCAGCGCCTCGATCGTCTGCGGCATGATGCCGTCGTCGGCGGCGACCACGAGGATCGCGATGTCGGTCACCTGCGCACCGCGGGCACGCATGGCGGTGAACGCCTCGTGACCCGGGGTGTCGATGAAGGTGATCGCACGGTCGATGCCCTCGTGCTCGGTGTGCACCTGGTACGCACCGATGTGCTGGGTGATGCCGCCGGCCTCGCCCGCGACGACGTTCGCGTTGCGGATGGCGTCGAGCAGTCGGGTCTTGCCGTGGTCGACGTGGCCCATGACGGTGACGACCGGGGGCCGCTGCGCGAGGTCCTCGTCGGTCTCGTCCTCGAGCTCCTGGTCGAGGTCGATGTCGAAGCCCTCGAGGAGCTCGCGGTCCTCGTCCTCGGGCGAGACGACCTGGATCTTGTAGCCGAGCTCGGCGCCGAGCACCTCGAAGGTGGCCTCGTCGAGCGACTCGGTCGCGGTCGCCATCTCACCGAGGTGGAACAGCACCGTCACGAGCGAACCGGGGTTCGCGTCGATCTTGTCGGCGAAGTCGGAGATCGAGGAGCCTCGACGCAGACGGATGACGGTGTTGCCGTCGCCGCGGGGAACGCTCACGCCGCCGAGCGACGGAGCCTCCCGCATCTCGAACTCGGCCCGCTTCGTCCGCTTCGACTTGCGCGACTTCGACTTGCCGCCGCCACGACCGAACGCACCGGCCGTGCCGCCGCCGGGACCACGTCCGCGACCGCCGCCACCCGCGGGACGCGGGCCGCCGAAGCCGCCGCCGGGCCGCTGGAAGCCGCCGCCCGCACCGGCACCGGCACCGCCGGGACCGCCGGGACGTGCTCCGGCACCGCCGGGGCGCTGGAAGCCGCCGGGGCGGCCTCCGCCCGCGGGACGCGGGGCGCCGATGCGCGGCGAACCGGGCCGCGGCGCCTGGGGCCGCGGGATGTTGCCGGGGCTCGGGCGCTGGCCCATGCCCTGCGAGCTCGAGAACGGGTTGTTGCCCGGGCGCGGCTGGGCGGGGCGGGAGCCCATGCCCTGCGAGCTCGAGAACGGGTTGTTGCCGGGGCGCGGGGCGCCGGGCTTCGGGGCGGGGCGGGGCGCCGCGCCGCCGGGCTTCGCGGCGCCGCCGGGCTTCACCGCATCGCCGGACTTCGCCGGGGCGGGCGTGCTCTCGGCAGCCGTCTGCTCGGCGGCGGCCTTCTCGGCGGCGGCCTGCGCCGCCTTCTCCTCGGCCTGGGCCTGGCGCTCGGCGACGGTCAGCGGCGCGTCGGCCGGCGCGGGCGCGGCGGGAGCCGGAGCTTCGGGGGCCGGAACCGCGGGGGGCTTGGGGCCCGGCTTGGGACCGGGCTTCACCCCGGCCTTGGCGGGCGCGGCCGGGGCCGCCGGTGCGGCGCCCTTCGCGGCGCCGTCGGCCTCGAGCGCCGCCTTCAGGCGACGTGCGACGGGGGGTTCGATGGACGACGAGGGTCCCTTGACGTACTCGCCCATCTCCTTGAGCTTCTCAAGGGCGATCTTGCTGTCGACACCGAGTTCGGATGCGATCTCGTGTACGCGTGGTTTGGCAGCCACTTCTCTCCTGTTCCGGGCCTGCACCCGGACAGGGGCAGACCATCAATGGCGGACGGGACTCATTTCGAGCCGCTCATTACTTGTCACTCATTGGTGATCACTAGCCGTTCAGCCTGTTCTCTACGTTGGTGGTGCTCACCTCGCCGCGGATGCGGAGCGCCCGCGCGAAAGCACGACGCCGGACTGCGAGGCGGTAGCACTCGAGCGTCGGATGCAACCACGCGCCTCTCCCCGGAAGCACGGCCGCATCGTCTGCGACCACCTGGGATTCCTGGAGAACGACCCTCAGAAGCGAGGATCGCGGGGCGTGCGAACGGCATCCGATGCACGTTCTGACGGGTTCCATCTTACACTCTGCGCTCATGCCCCGCCGACGGGGCCACCGACCGGGGTCGAAACCGCCTCGCGGCGGTCAGCCCTGCTCGAGGATCGAGTCGGGCTGGATGTCGATCTTCGCTCCCGTGAGCTTCGCGGCGAGCCGGGCGTTCTGCCCCTCTTTCCCGATCGCCAGCGACAGCTGGTAGTCGGGCACGAGGGCGCGCACCGCGCGCGTCTGCTCGTCGATCACGTAGGCGCTCGTCACCTTCGCCGGCGAGAGGGCGGAGGCGACGAAGGTCGCGAGGTCGTCGGACCAGTCGACGATGTCGATCTTCTCGGCGCCGAGCTCGGCGGTCACGGCGCGCACGCGCTGGCCGAGTTCGCCGATCGCTGCGCCCTTCGCGTTCACACCGGGCTGGTTCGCACGCACCGCGATCTTGGTGCGGTGGCCGGCCTCACGTGCGAGGGAGACGATCTCGACGACACCCGAGGCGATCTCGGGCACCTCGAGCGCGAAGAGCTTGCGCACGAGCGCGGGGTGCGTGCGCGAGACCGTGATCGACGGACCCTTCGCCCCCTTCGCGACGCTCGTGACGTACACGCGGATGCGCTGGCCGTGCGGGTACTCCTCGCCCGGAACCTGCTCTTCGGGAGGCAGGATCGCCTCGACCGTCCCGAGGTCGATGTGCACCATCTTCGGGTTCGGCCCCTGCTGGATGATGCCCGCCACGATGTCGCCCTCACGGCCGCGGAACTCGCCGAGCACCGCATCGTCGGCGATGTCGCGCAGGCGCTGCATGATGACCTGCTTCGCGGCGAACGCCGCGATGCGACCGAAGTCGTTCGGAGTGTCGTCGGCCTCGCCGATCACGTTGCCCTCGTCGTCGAGCTCGGGCACGTAGATCGTGACGTGCCCCGACTTGCGGTCGAGCTCGGCGCGGGCGCCGTTCGGGTTCGAATGCCCGTGCTGGTTCGGGTTCTGGTGCTTGAGGTAGGCCATCAGGATCGCCTGCTCGATGATCTGCACCAGTTCCTCGAACGGGATCTCCTTCTCGCGCTCCACCATGCGAAGCATGCTGAGGTCGATATCCATCTCCGGCCTCCTCTATTCAGCTCTCAGGCCGCTTCCCCTCGGAGCGGACATTCAAGCCTATCGGATGCCGCGAGCCGCCGTCACCCGCGGAACGGGTCCGTTCGAGGCATCCGCAACCCGGCGGTCAGTCCCCCGGCACCGATGGCGGGGTCGCCCTGGCGGGCGCCGAGGGCAGCGCGTTGATCGCCCGGATCACCTCGTGCAGCTCGCCGACCCGGTGCGGGTCGAGCTCGAACACGAGTCGCGGCTTGTCGAGCGCGTCGCGGTCGGCCTGCTCCGGGGCGAGCGGCTCGGAGCGGGCGAAGCGCCCGCTCGTGAGCAGCCGCCCGAAGCGACGGTCGAGCTCGGCGACCTCGGCATCGCTCGGTTCGGCGTTGAGCCGGAGCACGAGGCGGTCGCCGACCCAGCGGAGCGAGTCGTAGTTGCGCCAGAAGCCGGTGATCTCGGCGACCGCCTCATCCACCGAGTCGGTGATCAGCACGCGATCGAGGTCGCCCGGCGAGACCATGCCGAGCGGTGCGAGCTCGGTCTCGACGTACCGCCGCAGGCTCGTCCAGTAGGTGCCCCCCTCGGCGTCGAGCAGCACGATCGGCATGGGTTCGGCCTTGCCGGTCTGCTGCAGGGTGAGGAGCTCGAACGTCTCGTCGAGCGTGCCGAACCCGCCGGGCAGGCAGACGAATCCGCGCGACTCCTTCATGAGCATGAGCTTGCGGGTGAAGAAGTACTTCATCGTGACGAGCCGCTCGTCGACGGCGATCGCGGCGCTCGGCTTCTCCTCGAACGGCAGTCGGATCGACACGCCGATCGCGAGCGCGGGACCGGCGCCCTCGGCCGCCGCCTGCATGATGCCCGGTCCTGCCCCGGTGACGACCATCCAGCCGTCATCGGCGAGCGAGGCGGCGACGCCCTGCGCCTGGCGGTACAGCGGGTCGTCGGCGGCGATGCGTGCCGACCCGAAGACGGTGACCTTGGGAACGGCGGTGTACGGCGCGAACAAACGGAACGCCTGCCGCATCTCCTCGAGGGCCGCCGCGGTGATCTTCAGGTCGAGCCGGTCGGTGCCGTCGAGCCCGAGCCGCGCCCCCGACGCGAGGATGCGCTCGATGAGCGCTCGGTTCCGCCCGGCGCCGATCTCGGCGACGAGGGCGGCGACCGCCTCGCCGACGGAGTCGGGCAGGGCATCGGGCGACGACGCGACGAACTCACTCACGAGGCCAGCCTGCCACGCCCGCAACGGTCGGCCGCAGAGACATCCCGTCCGACGCCACTGACGAACCGGATGCCGCGTGGCCCCCCGACCACGCGGCATCCCCCCATGACGCGGCGAACCCCCTCAGCCGCGCCACACCTGGATGACCGACGGTCGCGGCGCCGCGACCAGACCGGAGTCGCGGCGGTGGGTCGGCACGTAGTCGGGGAAGTACGAATGCGGCTCGGCGACCGTGCCCTCCTCGCCCGGGTGCTGGACCGCGACGAACACCATGCCTTCGCGATCGTGGATGACGGGCCCGCACGTCTCCGCGTCGCGCGGCACCGAGAGGAACTGCTGCACGCGCCCGCGCTCCTCCCCCTCGAGTCCCACCTTGAAGAGCCCGTCGTTGTAGCCGATCTTGCTCGGCGCGCCGTCGGTCGAGATCCAGAGGTCGCCGACCGAGTCGAACGCGATGTTGTCGGGGCACGAGATCGGCGAGACGAGCTCGGCGGGGAACCCCGAGAAGTAGGGCCGTTCGCCGTCGATCGACGGGTCGCCGCAGAGCAGCAGGATGGTCCAGCCGAACGTGGTGCCCGACTGCCCTGCCGTCTCGGTGAGCTCGAGCACGTGACCGTGGCGGTTGCCCGTGACCGACCCGGTCGGAGAGACGAGCGAGACCGGGTTCGCCTCGTCGACCTGCGCGCGGGTGCGGCCCGAGTTGTTCGTGAGGGCCGCGTAGACCTTGCCGGTGCGCGGGTTGGGCTGCACGTCCTCGGGCCGGTCCATCTTCGTCGCTCCGACGGTGTCGGCCGCGAGCCTCGTGTAGACGAGCACCTCCTCGGTCGACATGCCGGGGATGACGCTCTCGCCGTCCTGCGTGAGCGGGATCCACACGCCGGAGCCGTCGAAGGCGCCGTCGCTCGGCAGTGCACCCGTGCCGATGATCTCGGCCGCGGGCGAGTCGCCGGTGAACTTCGCGACGTAGAGGTCGCCCTCCTCGAGGAGGGTCATGTTGCGACGCCGCGCGGCCTTCGAGCCCGAGGGGTCGAACACGCGCTTCGAGACGAACTTGTACATGTAGTCGTTCGCCTGGTCGTCGCCCATGTAGGCGACCGCGCGACCGTCCTCGCCGATGATGACGTTCGCGCCCTCGTGCTTGAACCGGCCCATCGCCGTGTGCTTTCGCGGCGTCGAGGTCGGATCCTCGGGGTCGATCTCGACGATCCAGCCGAACCGGTTCGGCTCGTTGACGAATCCGGGGTCCTTCGCGTTGAAGCGCGGATCGATGCGTTCGAACGTGTAGGTCGACTTCGTGCTCGGCGTGGCCCGGTAGCGCTTCTGCCCGGCGGTGTCGGCCGCCCAGACGAAGTAGCCGTCGAAGTTCTCCTCACCGGAGAGCACCGTGCCCCACGGCGTCGTGCCGCCCGCGCAGTTGCCGAGCGTGCCCTTCACCCAGCGACCCTCGGCGTCCTCCGCGGTCTGAAGGAGGACGCTGCCTGCGGCGGGACCGGTGACCTCGAACACGGTGTCCGCGGTGATGCGGCGGTTGCGGCGTCCGTCGATGAGGTAGCGCCACGGCTGCCCGAGCTTCGAGCGGCGCAGCTCGACGACCGAGAAGCCGTGCGCAGCCTTCGCGATCGCCGCGCGCTCGTCGAGCACGGCGGCGTCGGTCGAGGGGGCGAACATGATGGTGGGGTTCACGTACTCGTGGTTGTTCACGAGCACGCCCGTGCGGCCGCTGCGGTCCTGCAGGATGTCGAGGTAGTCGCAGTTGTAGCCGAACTGGCCGGCCTGCGCCTCCGGCGTCTGGTGTTCGAAGTCGAGGGCGGGCACGCTCGAGAAGAGCGGGTCGCCCCAGCGGATGATCGGCTGCCACGTGTAGCCCGCCGGCACCGTCACGTCGTCGACGAGCATCGGCACCGGGTCGATCGCGTCGAACGGAAGCCCGCCCGTCGCGCCGGACGCCCCGCCGCCGGGAGCGGCGAACGCCGAGCCGCTCGGCGACGCCGCGGCGAGCGCGATGCCCACTGCGCCGGCCGCGCCGAAGCCGAGCAGAGCCCGGCGCGTCAGCGCGGCCGAGGCGATATCGCGGAAGTGCGCGTTGGTCGTCGTGTTGCACTCCGGCCCGATGCAGGCATTGGCGCACTTGAAATGGCAGGTCACGGCCGAGCGCTTGCCGCGCACGTGGTCGGCCATCGGGAGCAGCTGGATGTCGGTGATCGTCACGGATCGTTCCTCACGCCGTCGGTCAAGGGGGTCGAGTGCAGGCTGCACGCCGAAACCGAAGCCCCACGGGATGGGGGGTGTCCGGAACATGAACGCCGTCCGAACGATCGGGTCCGGCACGACCCGGACGACGAGCCGCGCCTCCCACGCCGTGCCCCCGCGATCCTGAAGAATCGGTATCGCCCACGATCGAGACCGCGCGGCCGATGGGCCGCCAGAGCCGGAGGACGCCCGAATGCCCAGCTCCCGCGCGAAGCGGCGCATCCAGCGCCAGCGCAGCGAACTCAAGAACACCGCCTACGAGATCTTCATCGGCCTGCTCTCGATCCTCTCGATCGCGAACCTCGTGCTGATGTACCTCTTCCACGCGGAGGAGTCGCTGCAGCTCATCCTCTCCGTCATGAACGCGTTGTTCAGCGCGATCTTCCTCGCCGACTTCATCTACCGCATCTCGACGGCACCGTCCGCATCGGGCTACTTCTTCCGCGGATTCGGGTGGGCCGACCTGCTCGCGAGCCTGCCGTTCGCGGAGCTGAAGGTATTGCGGCTGTTCCGCGTGCTCCGCGTGATCCGGCTGCTGCGGGAGCTCGGCCTCCGCACGATCTGGCGCACGCTCATCCACGACCGGGCGAACAGCACGCTCATGACGCTCCTGCTGCTCGGCGTGCTCGTGCTGCAGTTCGGCAGCATCTCGATCCTGGCCGTCGAAGAGGATGCCGAGGGCGCCAACATCACCTCGGCGTCCGATGCGATCTGGTACACGATCGTCACGATCTCGACCGTCGGCTACGGCGACCAGTACCCCGTCACCAACCCGGGCCGCCTGATCGGCGCCCTCATCATCATCGTCGGCGTCGGCATCTTCGGCACGTTCACGGGCTACCTCGCGAACCTCTTCCTCGGGCCGCAGAAGGCGGCGGAGGCCGCCGACGCCGCACTCGAGCCGGAGACGGCACCCGCCGATGCGACCGTGGACGACGTCGCCGGAGGCGCGGTCGCGGCGCCCGTCGACACGGGCACGACGGCGGCGGGCGACGCCGATGCCGTCGTCGACGAGACCGAGCCCGTCGCCGCCCGGGAGGCGGCCGGCGCCGCCTCACCCGCCGAGCTCAGTGCGCGGCTCGAGGCGTTGATCGCCCAGTCGGAGGAGACGGCCGCCGAACTCCGCCGCCTGCTCGCGGATGCCGCGCCGGGGCGCTGAGCCGACGTTCGCTGGGCGCCGCGGCCGCCGGCGCGGGCCGAACGAGCGCCCGCTCCCGGCGAACGAGCGGGCTCAGGCGTCGAGCGCGGCGACCACGCCGTCGATCGGCACCTGGGAGCGATCGCCGGTCGCCCGGTCCCAGACCTCGACGACGCCGTCGGCGACACCGCGGCCCGCGATCACGATCGTCGGCACGCCGATGAGCTCGGCGTCGCCGAACTTCACGCCGGGCGACACCTTGGGCCGGTCGTCGTAGAGCACGTCGCGGCCGGACGCCTCGAGGTCGGCCACGATGCGGTCCGCCGCCTCGAACGCCGCCTGGTCCTTGCCGGTGGCGACGACGTGCACGTCGAACGGGGCGACCGACGGCGGCCAGATGAGGCCCTTGTCGTCGTTGTGCAGCTCGGCGATGATCGCGAGGATGCGCGTGACGCCGATGCCGTACGAGCCCATCGTCACCGTCGCGAGCTTGCCGTTCTCGTCGAGCACCTTGAGTCCGAGCGCCTCGGCGTACTTGCGGCCGAGCTGGAAGACGTGCCCGATCTCCATGCCCCGCGCGAGCTCGACCGGGCCGGAGCCGTCGGGAGCGGGGTCGCCGGCGCGCACGTCGGCGATGTCGATGACGCCGTCGGCGACGAAGTCGCGGCCCGCGACGAGCGAGAGCACGTGCTTCTCGTGCAGGTTGGCGCCGGTCACCCAGGCGGTGCCGTCGACCACGCGCGGGTCGACGAGGAAGCGGATGCCGCTCGCCGACTGCTCGCCGAGCACGGGGCCCTCGGGCGACCACGGCCCGATGTAGCCCTTGACGAGCGCGGGGTGCTTCGCGAAGTCGGACTCGGTCGCGGCCTCGACCTCGGCCGGGGCGAACGCCACCTCGGCGCGCTTCAGCTCGACCTCGCGGTCGCCGGGCATGCCCACGGCGACGAGTTCGCGTGTGCCGTCGAGGTGGGTCAACGCGAGCACGACGCACTTCAGCGTGTCGGCTGCGTGCCAGGGCCGGTCGGCGCGCGGCTCGTGGTCGTTGACGTGGTCGACGAGGCTCAGGATCGTCGGGGTGTTCGGCGAGTCGAAGATGCGCGCCTCGGGCCGGCCCTCGATCGGCAGCGGCTCGGGCGCGAGCGTCTCGAACGCCTCGACGTTCGCTGCGTAGCCGCCGGCCGAGCGCACGAAGGTGTCTTCGCCGACGGGCGTCGGGTGCAGGAACTCCTCGCTCTTCGAGCCGCCCATGGCGCCTGCGTCGGCCTTCACGATGACGTACTCGAGGCCGAGCCTGGTGAAGATGCGCTCGTACGCGTCGCGCTGCGCCTGGTACGAGGCATCCAGCCCCTCGTCGGAGACATCGAACGAGTACGCGTCCTTCATGGTGAACTCGCGACCGCGCAGGAGCCCCGCACGGGGGCGCGCCTCGTCGCGGTACTTGTCCTGGATCTGGTAGATCGTGAGCGGAAGGTCCTTGTACGACGAGTACAGGTCTTTCACGAGCAGGGTGAAGACCTCTTCGTGCGTGGGGGCCAGCAGCAGGTCGGCCTCCTTGCGGTCCTGCAGGCGGAAGAGCGCGTCGCCGTACTCCGTCCACCGGCCGGTGACTTCGTAGGGCTCGCGCGGCAGCAGCGCCGGGAAGTGCACCTCGTGGGCGCCGGCCGCCTCCATCTCTTCGCGCACGATGCGCTCGATCTTCGCCTTCACGCGCAGGCCGAGCGGCAACCACGCGAAGATGCCCGGCGCCTGGCGCCGGATGTAGCCGGCGCGGACGAGCAGTCGGTGGCTCGTGACCTCGGCGTCGGCGGGGTCTTCGCGGAGCGTGCGGAGGAAGAAGTTCGAAAGGCGTGTGGGCACCCGACGATTCTACTGAGAAGGCCGGATGCCTCGGGGCAGCGCGGCCCCGAGGCATCCGGCCGCCGCGATCGCGCGACGGAGGGAGGTCTCCGCGGCGTGCTCGCGCGTCAGGCCGGGCAGGGCCCGAGGTCGCGCCAGGCGCCCCACTCGCCGCCCGAGCCCGGCACCTCGCCGCGGGTCCACCACTTCGCCGCCCACGTGCGGCCGCCCGAGCTCGCCTGCTGGCCGGCCGTGTACACCTGGTCGGCCTGCCACGCGACCGGGCAGTCGTCGCCCGAGCCGCCGCCGCTCGAGGGGCCGCCGACGTTCACGTCGATGCAGCCGTAGAAGGCGTTCGTCGTGTCGGCGACGTTCCAGCGGGCGAGGATGGTGTGCTCGCCCGCCGGCAGCCCCGTGAGGATGTGCTGCACGGTCGCGGCCGGCTGGGCGCCGAAGTCGTTGACGCGCTTCCACAGCGCACCGTCGACGAAGTACTCCCAGCTCTCCGTGGCGTGGCGCGCGGTGAGGTGCCACTGGATGGTGACGGTGTCGTCGACGCCCTTGCGCGGCCACGGCTTCGTCGCGTCGTCGAGGATCGCGAACGCAGGGTTGCCGCCACTGCACCGGAGCGACCCTTTGGGCGCCTCGACGCTCTGCGGCTCGTATTCGACCTGACCGCAGGCGAACGAGGTCAGCCCCTGCGAGCAGTAGTCCTGCCGGCTCGGCGGGTCGTCGACCCAGCCGTGGCCGCTCGCGGCGGCGGCGCCGGCGAACGGGAGGACGAGCCCTCCTGCGAGGGCGATGACGAGGGCCAGGCGACGCGGATGCTTCATGACGTGCTCCTTCGATCGAGTGCCTCGGCGCGGACGCCCCGCGCCAGCGCACACGGTAGGGGTCGGGGCGGACGACCGCATTCGCAATCCTGCGTAGGCGACTGCGTAGGCACCCCTGACCTGAGGCCTCGGCCCGACGGCTCGCGCATGGCCTAATGTGCTCGCATGGGTGAGTCGAACGCACCGTTCTCCGTCGAGGTCTCCTCCGAGGCCTGGCGGGCCGAAGCCGACCGCTGGATCGCGGAGTCGCTCGCCGGGCGCGACGTCGTCGTCGTCGGGACCCGACAGCCGCGGGTGCGCCCGTGGTCGACGCAACTCGTCGTCGAGGTGGCAGGACCGTCGGGAGCCGCCCGGTACTGGTTCAAGGCGAACTGCCGCGCGCAGTCGTTCGAGCCCGCCCTCCAAGCGCGACTCGCAACGCTCCTTCCGGGCGATGTCGACGCCCCGATCGCGGCCGACCCCTCCAGGGGCTGGATGCTCACCGCCGACCGCGGAGCGACGCTCGCAGATCGGCACGACCCCGCCGCCGAGGACTGGTCGCGCGTCATCGACGAGTGGGCGCGCGTGCAGCGCTCCTTGGCCGGGCGCTCGGCCGAAGTGCTCGGCGCCGGCGTGCCCGACTGCTCCCCCGGAACCGTGCCGGCCCGCTTCGCCGAGCTGCTCGGGCTCGTGCTCGCCCTGCCCACCGGTCATCCCTCGGCGCCCGATGCGGCGACCGCGGCCTCGCTCGTGGCCGCGGCCGACCGCGTGGCGCTCGCCGCCGAGGCGCTCGACGAGGGCGGCCTGCCCGCGACCCTCCAGCACGGCGACCTGCACCCCGGCAACGTGTTCGCCTCGGACGACGCCTCTGACGGGCTGCGCCTCTTCGACTTCGGCGACGCGCAGTGGGCGCACCCGGTCGAGGCCCTGCTCGTGCCCCGCGCCGTGATGGAGTACCGCGGCATCGACCCAGAGCCCGTCGTCGCGGGATTCCGCGAGGCCTGGGCCGACGTCGCGCGGTTCGACGACGCCGAGTGGGCCCGGCTCGTCGCCGCGGCCGAGACGACGCACGCGGTGAACCGGGCGCACACGTGGTGGGGATGCCTCGCGCAGGCCACCGACGACGAGACCGCGGAGTGGGGTGAGGCGGTGCTGCGGCACCTCTCGCGGGTGCTCGGTCCGTCCGGCGACTCGTAGGCTGGGCGCATGCCCGCCCGCCGACCGCACCTGGCTCCGTCCGTCGCGCAGAGCGAGCTCGCCGCGTCCCTCGCCGACCTGCGTGCGTCGATGGCGCTGCCCGACGGCTTCGCACCCGAGGTCGTGGCCGAGGCCGAGGCATCCCGGCCCGAGGCACCCGGTCGCGACCTGCGCGACCTGCCGTTCGCGACGATCGACCCGGCGGGGTCGACCGACCTCGACCAGGCGATGCACCTCGCGCGCCGAGGCGACGGCTTCCTCGTGCACTATGCGATCGCAGACCTGCCCGGTTTCGTGCGGCCCGGCGGATCGGTCGACCGGGCTGCGCGTGAGCGCGGGCAGACGCTCTATGCTCCCGACGGTCGGGTGCCCCTGCACCCGCCAGTCATCGGCGACGACCGGGCGTCCCTCCTGCCCGGCGTCGACCGTACCGCCTACGTGTGGCGCTTCGAGCTCGCCGCCGACGGCACCCTCGGGACGACGGCGGTCGAGCGAGCGCTCGTTCGCTCCCGGGCGCGCCTCGACTACTCCGGGGCGCAGGCGCTCATCGACGACGGCGACCGGGAGTCGCCGGTCGCCCTCCTCGGCGAGATCGGGCGCGCCCGCATCGAGCAGGAACGCCGCCGCGGCGGCGCGAGCCTCAACACCCCCGACGAGGAGATCGTGCGCAGCGACGGCGGCTACGACCTCGCGCGCCGCACGCCGCTGCCGGTCGAGGACTGGAACGCGCAGCTCTCTCTGCTGACCGGCATGGCCGCCGCGTCGATCATGCTGGGTGCGGGTGTCGGCATCCTGCGCACCATGCCGAGCCCCGACGACGAGCGGCTCGCCGCCTTCCGCCGGCAGACCGTCGCGCTCGGGCTTCCGTGGCCCGAGGACGAGTCGTACGGCGAGTACCTGCGTCGACTCGACCGCGCCGACCCCGTGGCGCTCGCGGTCCTGCAGGCCGCGAGCGGGCTCTTCCGCGGTGCCGGCTACGCCGCGTTCGACGGCGCACCGCCCGCGGAGACGATGCAGGCGGCGCTCGCCGCGCCGTACGCTCACGTGACGGCGCCGATCCGCCGGCTCGTGGACCGATGGGGCCTCGTCGTGTGCGAGGCGATCGTCGCCGGGCGCGAGGTGCCCGCCTGGGCGCGTGCGTCGCTCGCCGAGCTGCCTGCGATCATGGCCGCCTCCGAGCAGCGGGCGGGGCGCCTCGGCGCGGAGTCGATCGCACGGGTCGAGGCGGCGCTCCTGCGCGACCGGGTCGGCGAGCGGTTCACCGCGACCGTGCTCGAGCTCAGGGGCGAGCGCGCGGTCTTCCAGCTCGAGACGCCCGCGGTGACGGCGAGCTGCCCCGCGCCGGCCGACGCCGCGCCGGGCGGCGCGATCGAGGTCGTGCTCGAGGCGGCCGACATCGGCACCGGCACGGTGCGGTTCGGCGCGGCCTGAGCACTCCCACAAGCAGCGGCGCCGAACGGGCGACGGCTCACGCGCAGGGCGTGCCGAACGACGCTAGGGCGTGACGACCGTCGGTGCGCCCACCGGGGCGTCGGTGCCCATCTCGTCGGCGATGCGCTGGGCCTCGGCGATGAGCGTCTCGACGATCTCGGCCTCGGGCACGGTCTTGATGACCTCGCCCTTCACGAAGATCTGCCCCTTGCCGTTGCCGCTCGCGACGCCGAGGTCGGCCTCGCGCGCCTCGCCGGGGCCGTTCACGACGCAGCCCATGACGGCGACGCGGAGCGGCACGGTGACGTGCTTGAGGCCCTCGGTCACGTCGTTGGCGAGCGTGTACACGTCGACCTGCGCACGCCCGCACGACGGGCACGACACGATCTCGAGCTTGCGCTCGCGCAGGTTCAGCGACTGCAGGATCTGCAGCCCGACCTTGACCTCTTCGACGGGCGGCGCGGAGAGCGAGACGCGGATGGTGTCGCCGATGCCCTCGCCGAGCAGGATGCCGAACGCCGTCGCCGACTTGATCGTGCCCTGGAACGCGGGACCCGCCTCGGTGACACCGAGGTGCAGCGGCCAGTCGCCGCGCTCGGCGAGCATGCGGTACGCCTTCACCATGACGATCGGGTCGTTGTGCTTGACCGAGATCTTGAAGTCGTGGAAGTCGTGCTCCTCGAAGAGCGACGCCTCCCACACGGCCGACTCGACGAGCGCCTCGGGAGTCGCCTTGCCGTACTTCTCGAGCAGGCGAGGGTCGAGCGAGCCGGCGTTGACCCCGATGCGGAGCGACACTCCAGCAGCCTTCGCACGGGCCGCGATCTCGCCGACGCGGTCGTCGAACTTGCGGATGTTGCCCGGGTTGACGCGCACCGCCGCGCAGCCGGCGTCGATCGCGGCGAACACGTAGTTCGGCTGGAAGTGGATGTCGGCGATGACCGGGATCTGGCTCTTCTTCGCGATGATCGGCAGCGCCTCGGCGTCGTCGCGGCTCGGCACGGCGACGCGCACGATGTCGCAGCCCGACGCCGTGAGCTCGGCGATCTGCTGGAGCGTCGCGTTGATGTTCGTCGTCGGCGTCGTGGTCATCGACTGGACGCTCACCTGGGCGTTGCCGCCCACGAGCACCTTGCCCACCTTGATCTGGCGCGACTTGCGTCGGGGGGCCAGGACTTCGGGGACCTTCGGCATTCCGAGATTCACAGCAGGCACGAGGCAAGTCTAGTTGCGCGAGGCCGAGCGTCGGCCGCGAGTGGATGCCTCAGGCGGATGCAGCCCGAGGCATCCCTTTGCCCTCAGTCGCGATGAGCGCGACGAGCGCCTCCAGGAACTCGGCCGGCCGCTCGAGATGGGGCGAATGCCCGCAGCCGTCCAGCTCGACCTCGGTGACCGCCCCGCCGCGCTCGGCGTAGCGGGCGAGCACGGCGCGGGTCTGCGACACCATCGGCTGCGGCGGTGCGACCTCGTCGCCCGGCCAGCCCGGGATGATGCCGGCCTTGCCGAGCTGGTTGAGGTCGAAGAACGAGGCGTCGCCGACGATCGCGTCCTGTGCACCGTGGATCCACAGCACGGGCGGCTTCTCGGCGACGTCGACGATGGCCGAGGTATCGAAGTGGGTCGGCGCCATCGTGTTCAGCACGCCCCGCCCGCCGGGCGCGAACCCCGGCCAGTTCGCCGAGCTCGAGGCATCCCCGGGGTAGTGGTCGACGCCGGTGGCGGTCGACAGCATCGAGGCGACCCAGATCGACTCGAGCTCGGAGGCGAAACCGGGCGCGACGTAGCTCGACCGGTACACCGTGAGCGGCGAGGTCGGCGACTCCTCGGTGCGGTCGCCCGCGGCGAGCCGGGCGACGAAATCGGGGTTCGCTCCCCCGCCGCCCGTGCCCGCCGCATCGTCGACCAGCAGCGTCCCGTCGAGCCGGGTGCCGCCGAAGCCGTACGGCGAGACCGTCGACTGCAGGGTGAGGCTCGCGACGAGCTCTGGGCGGTCGATGACGAGCTGCATGGCGACCCCGCCGCCCATGCTCCAGCCGACGAGGTGCACGGCGCCGAGGCCGAGCTCGTCGATCACCGATGCGACGTCGTCGGAGAAGTCGCGCACCCCTCGCGTGGCGTCGACCGGCAGCGTCTCGCTGTCGCCGAAGCCGCGCAGGTCGATCGCGATCGCGCGCACCGAGGCCGGCAGCGCGAGCATGACGGGCTGCCAGAACAACGACGACGAGACGTTGCCGTGGACGAAGACGACGGTCGCGGACTGCTCGCCCGGCACCGCGGGGCGCTCGAGCACCCCGGCGCGAAGGCGCGGCGTGGCCACCTGCCGGGCCAGGATGCCGGGCAGGATCGTGTCGACCACGGCTACCCCACCGCGGAGGTGTCGAGGGGCGGCTCCGTCGCGGCGACGACCTCGGCGACCGTGACGCCCGGCGCGCACTCCACGAGCACGAGCCCGTCGGCCGTGACGTCGATCACCGCGAGGTCCGTGATGATGCGGTCGACGACGCCCTTGCCGGTGAGCGGCAGCGAGCACTCGTCCACGATCTTCGGCGAGCCGTCCTTCGCGACGTGCTCCATGAGCACGATGCGCCGGCGGGCGCCGTGCACGAGGTCCATCGCGCCGCCGGGTCCTTTCACCATCTTGCCGGGGATCATCCAGTTGGCGAGATCGCCGCGCGCCGAGACCTGCATGGCGCCGAGGATGGCGGCGTCGATCTTGCCGCCGCGGATCATGCCGAAGCTCAGGGCCGAGTCGAAGTACGCGGCGCCGGGGAGCACGGTGACGGTCTCCTTGCCGGCGTTGATGAGGTCGGGGTCGACCGCGTCCTCCGTCGGGTACGGCCCGACGCCGAGGATGCCGTTCTCCGACTGCAGCAGGATCGTCGTGCCCTCGGGCACGTAGTTCGGCACCAGCGTCGGCAGGCCGATGCCGAGGTTCACGTACGATCCGTCGCTGAGTTCACGGGCGGCGCGGGCCGCCATCTCGAGGCGGGTGAGTGCCATGGCTCAGGCTCCTTCCGGCATCTCGCGCGATGCCGCCTTCTCGACCGACACCGTTCGGCGTTCGATCCGCTTCTCGATCTCGGGGCCGACCACGACCACACGGTCGACGTACACGCCGGGCAGGTGCACGGCGTCAGGATCGATGTCGCCGGGCTCGACGAGCTCCTCGACCTGGGCGATGCAGATGCGCCCGGCCATCGCCGCGAGCGGCGAGAAGTTTCGCGCCGACTTGTCGAAGACGAGGTTGCCGAACCGGTCGGCCTTCAGCGCGTGCACGAGCGAGAAGTCCGTCGTGATCGCCTCCTCCATGACGAACTCGCGCGGCTCCCCCGCGACCTCGAAGGTCTGCACGGGCTTCGGCGGACTCGCGACGGCGACGGTGCCGTCGGCGTGATAGCGCCGCGGCAGGCCGCCCTCGGCGACCTGCGTGCCGACGCCGGTCTGCGTGAAGAACGCGGCGATGCCGCTGCCCCCCGCCCGCAGCTTCTCGGCGAGCGTGCCCTGCGGGGTCAGCTCGAGCTCGAGCTCGCCCGAGAGGTACTGCCGCTCGAACTCCTTGTTCTCGCCGACGTACGAGGAGGTCATCTTGGCGATGCGCTGCTTCGCGAGCAGCACGCCGAGCCCCCAATCGTCGACGCCGCAGTTGTTCGAGACGACGGAGAGCCCGTCGACCCCTGCGTCCAGCAGGGCCTGGATCAGCACCATCGGGATGCCGCAGAGCCCGAACCCGCCGACGGCGAGACTGGCTCCTGAGGGGATGTCGGCGACCGCTTCTTGGGCGGACCCGACGACTTTGTCGAGTGTCACGATGCACCTTCCTGTGTCTCCGCGGCCTGGATGCGGGTGCGGATCACATCGATCACGCTACCGGTGCCGAGGGCCGTCATGAGGATCGTGTAGTGGTTGACGTCGTCGACCTCGTGGACGACGAGCTGCGGGAGCCGTTCCGTCGCCGCAGCGACGAGCGGCGCGGCGTACAGGGGCGCGCCGTCCAGCAGGCCCCGCGGCGCCCTGAGGAAGTCGACCGGACCGGGCAGCGCGGCGAGCGCCTCGGCGTACCCCGCCGACCCGTCGAGTTCGAGCGCGTCGACGGCGACCGCATCGGCATTCGCCGCGCTGCGCAGTGCCGGCGGCTCCCCTTCGAGGTCGTAGTCGACGTACGCCTCGATCGCGTCGCTCCAGTACGGACCCATCGCGGGATGGCGCCGCCAGAACGCGAGGTACGCCGCCCGGTCGGGGAACGTCATCGCCAGCCGCTCGAGCGCCGGGCCGAGCAGGAGCGCCGGCAGGTCCTCGGGCGCGACGCCCGCGGGCGCCGGGATCGGCAGTCCGCCGTCGACGAGGACGACGCCCGCGACGCGGTCGGGGTGGCGCTCGGCGAGGCGCACGGTGACGAACGCGCCCATCGAGTGCCCGACGACGAACGCGCGCGGGACGCCGAGCGCGTCGAGCACGCCCGCGAGATCGTCGGCGTGCTGCTCGAGTCCGTACGGCGCAGGCAGCCGGTTGCTGCGACCGCGACCGCGCAGGTCGGGGGCGATCACCCGGCGGTCGGGCAGGCCGTCGGCGAGCAGGTCCCATGCGCGATGGCTGGCGGTGATGCCGTGCACCGCGAGGATCGGCAGCCCCGAGGCATCCTCGCGCCACTGGCCGCCCGCGAGCGCGCCACCCGCGACCGCTGCGGTGAAGGCGGCGCCTGTCATCGTGCGCTCCATCCGCCGTCCATCGTGTAGCTCGCCCCCGTCACCATGCCCGCGTCGGGCCCCGCGAGCCAGAGCGCGAGGCTCGCCACCTCGGCGGGCTCCACGAGCCGCTTGACGGCCGACTCGGTGAGCATGATCTTCGGCAGCACCTCCTCCTCGGTGATGCCGTGCAGCCGCGCCTGGTCGGCGATCTGCTTCTCGACGAGCGGCGTGCGCACGTAGCCGGGGTCGATGCAGTTCGACGTGACGCCGTGCGGGCCGCCCTCGAGCGCGGTGACCTTCGAGAGCCCCTCGAGCCCGTGCTTGGCGGCCACGTAGGCCGACTTGAACGGCGACGCCCGCAGGCCGTGCACGCTCGAGAGGTTGATGACCCGTCCGAAGCCCCGCTCGTACATGCCGGGCAGCGCGGCGCGGATGAGCAGGAACGGCGACTCGAGCATGAGCCGGAGGATGAACGAGAACCGCTCGGGCTCGAACTCCTCGATCGGGCGGACGTGCTGAATGCCCGCGTTGTTGACGAGGATGTCGGCTTCGAGCGAGAGGCCGGCGAGCGCCGCGGTGTCGGCGAGGTCGACCGCCCACGACTCGCCGCCGAGCTCGTCCGCGAGCGCGGCGGCGGCGTCGGCGTCGACGTCGGCGATCACGACGTGCGCACCCGCGCTCGCGAACGCACGCGCGCAGGCGGCGCCGATGCCGCTCGCTCCCCCGGTGACGACGGCGCGTCGCCCAGTGAGATCGGTCACGTTTCCTCCTTGTCGGCCGCGCTCCCGCGCGGCGTCGTGGGTCTGGTGGGATGTCTCGTGCTCACGCATCGGTCGCCTCCTCCGCCTCGAGCGGATGCCGGACGCGGCCCGACCGGATGCGCTGCGGCAGGCCCGCGATGCCGCCCGGCAGGAACAGCACGACGAGGACGAACAACGTGCCGAGGATGAACAGCGGCTCGCTGAGCGGCACCCGCAGCACGGCGGGCAGGCCGGCGACGGCGTCGGAACCGGCGAACGCAGTGAGCCGCTGGTCGAGGAGCGTGTAGACGATGCCGCCCACGATCGCGCCCCAGCGGTACCCGACTCCGCCGAGCACGACGATGACGAGCAGCGTGAGCGTGAAGTCGGCGGTCGCGATGCGCGGCGACGCGCCCGACTGCAGCAGCAGGTAGGCCATGCCGACGACGACGGCGAGCACCGAGGCCACGACGAACACGAGGAGCTTCACGGTGAAGGGGCGGAGGCCCAGCACGCGCACGCGCAGTTCGTTCTCGCGCGTCGCAGCGGCGACGTGCCCGGCGCGACTCCGCTCGACCCACAGCACGACGAGGTACACGACGACGAGCACCGCGAGCGCGAGCCAGTAGAGGTTGCGGGTGTTCACCACGCCGACGAGCGCGCTGGGCACGTGCTCGATGTCGAGCGACAGCCCTTCGTCGCCGCCCGTCGCCCCGCCGGGGTTGCGGCGGATGAGCACCGAGCCGGCCTGGGCGAACGCGAGGGTCACCATCGCGAACGAGATGCCGGTGACCCGCAGGGCGAGCGCGCCGACGGTCATCGCGAGGACGAGCCCGCCGACGAGCGTCACGAGGATCGACACGACGAAGATGAGGTCGCCGGGCCACTCGGGCGGTGCGAACGCCTCGAGCGTCATGCCGAGGCCGTACGCGCCCGCGGCGAAGAAGAGCGCGTGCCCGAACGACAACAGGCCGGCGAGGCCGAACATCATGCGGTAGCCGAGGGCGAGTGCGGCGATGAGCATCGCGTAGGCGAGGAGCTGCAGGGTGCCCGGGGTGTAGGTGGGGCCGGGCAGGACGCCCGGGACGTCGATCGCGAGCAGCGGCAGCACGGCGAGCCCCACGACGGCGAGCACGCCGCCGATCACCGGCAGGAGGGCCGTGTTCTGCCAACGGGTCCGTCTCGACATCATGCGACCTTCCCCATGAGCCCACGCGGGCGGATGAGCAGCACCACGGCGAGCGCGACGACGACGACGAGGTCGCCGGTGCCGCCGAGGTAGAAGTTGGCGAACTGCTGCAGCACGGCGACGAGCACCGAGGCGACGGCCGCGCCCGTGAGCGATCCGAGCCCGCCGATGACCGTCACGATGAACGCGAAGATGAGCAGCACGCTGCCGAGGTGGGCCGACACGTAGCCGTAGTAGACCGAGGCGAGCACCCCGCCGAGTCCGGCTGCGGCGCCCCCGATCGCGAAGACGAGCGTGAACGACCGCCGCACGTCGATGCCGAGCGCCGACACCATCTGCCGGTTCTCCACGCCGGCCCGGATGATGAGGCCGTAGCGGGTGCGGTGCAGGAAGAGCACGATGCCGCCGAGCACGACCAGGGCGCACGCGATGAGCAGGAACCGGTCGTTCGGGATCCTCGCGCCGAGGATCTCGGTCGTCTCCGTGAGCCATTCGGGCTTCGCGGTGTAGATCGGGTCGGTGCCCCAGATGCCCTCGAAGAGGGCGACGGCGGCGAGCGAGAGCCCGACGGTGACGAGCGCCTGCTCGATGTGCCGCTCGTAGAGCCGCCGGATCAGGAAGTACTCGGTGAGGGCCGCGACGAGCGCGCCGACGGCCATGCCGACCAGCGCAGAGACGGCGAGTCCCCACCATGTTCCGTCGGAGACCCTCCGCCCGGCCTCCCAGCCGAGGAACGCGGAGATCGTGAGGAACGCGCCGTGCGCGAAGTTCAGGACGCCCATGAGCCCGTAGATGAGCGAGAGCCCGCTCGCGACGAGGAAGTACAGGGCCCCGAGTCCGAGGCCGGTGATGACGAGGAGGACGACGGTGCTCATCAGGCGGCCTCGCTCGCGTCGTGCACCCCGAGGTGGCGCTGCACGAGCGCCTCGTCGTCGAGGAACTCGTGCGCCGTGCCCGTGAACACGACCGTGCCGCCCGAGAGCACGACGACGCGCTCGGCGAGCCGGCGGATCACGTGGAGGTTCTGCTCGACGAGGAGGATCGGCACCGTCTCGGCCGCCGTCGCGAGGGCCGCGGCGACCTCGTCGACGATGCGCGGCGCGAGCCCTTTCGTGGGCTCGTCGACGAGCAGCAGCCGGTTGTCGTTCACGAGGGCCCGGGCGAGCGAGACCATCTGCTGCTGCCCGCCCGAGAGGGTGCCCGCGCGCTGCGCGCGGCGCTCGACGAGGTCGGGGAAGAGCCGCTCGACCAGTTCGCGCCGCGGTGCCGCGTCGCGCTCGGCGAGCCGGAGGTTCTCGGCCACCGTGAGGCCGCCGAACACCTCGCGGTCCTCGGGCACGTAGCCCACGCCGCGCTGCACGATGCGATGGGTCGGAAGGCCGTCGATGCGCTCCCCCGCGAGTCGGACCTCGCCCGAACGCTCGATGAGGCCGAGCACCGACTTCACGGTCGACGTCTTGCCGACGCCGTTGCGCCCGAGGAGGGCGGTGACCCCGGTCGCGGGCACCTCGAACGTGACGTCCTCGATGACCTGCTGCCCGGCGATGCGCCCGGTGAGGCCGCGGACGTCGAGGATCGACTCGGTCACATCGCCTCCCCGAGGTAGGCGGACTGCACGGTGGGGTTCGCCATGACGGCCTCCGGGGTGTCGACGGCGAGCAGTTCGCCGTGGTGCATGACCGCGACGCGGTCGACGAGGCCGAGCACGACCTCCATGTGGTGCTCGACCATGAGCACGGTGCGCCCGCCGCGGTGCAGCCGGCGGATGACCTCGGTGATCGCGGGGACATCGCCGGAGGCGACGCCGGCCATCGGCTCGTCGAGCAGGATCGCCTTCGGGTCCTGTGCGAGGAGCATCGCGATCTCGACCTTGCGCTTCTCGCCGTGGGCGAGACCCGACGCCTCGGCGTCGGCGCGGTGCGCGAGGCCGACCTCCTCGAGGCAGTCGAGGGCGCGCGTCGTCGCCGCGTCGCCTGCGCGCGGGATGCGCACGAGGCTCGTGGCGCCGCCGAGGCGGGCCTGCGCGGCGAGCCGCACGTTCTCGAGCACGCTGAGCTCGGGGAAGAGGCTCGAGGTCTGGAAGGTGCGGCCGAGCCCGGCCGTGGCTCGTCGGTGGACGGGCTCGCGGGTGACGTCGACGCCGTCCAGGACCACCCGCCCGGCGGTGGGGCGGACGACGCCCGAGACGACGTTGAAGAGCGTCGTCTTGCCGGCGCCGTTCGGCCCGATCACCCCGAGCATCTGGCCCGCGGGCACCTCGAGCGAGACCCCCTCGAGGATGCGGGCCCCGCCGATGCGGAGCCCGATCCCCTCGAGTGCGAGCATCGCGTGGTCGCTCGTCATGCGGTCACTCGCCGGCGACGGGCGGGGCGACCGTCTCGGCGTCGACGGTGTCGACGAGCTCGGGCACCCAGGCGTCGCCGTCCTGCACGAGCTTCGCCTGGTACATCGGCTGGATCATTGCGTGGTCCTCCTCGCGGACGGTGATCTCGCCCTTGACCGAGTCGAACGTCCAGCCCTCGAGCGCGTCGACCATGCCGTCGACGCTGTCGCCGCCCTCGCGGACCGCCTGCACGAGCATCTGCGCGGCGACGAAGCCGTCGGGCGAGAACAGGTCGGGCGTCGCTCCGGCCTCGTCGAGGTGCTCGATCATGGCGGTCTCGACGTCGGTGCCCGACGCGCCGGCGAAGTAGTGGTTGAGGAACGAGATGTCGCTCGAGGCATCCCCGTAGGCACCGTAGGTCGCGACGTCGCCGAGGCCGGTCACGACGGGCGCGGCGTCGAAGACGCCCTGCTGGGCGAGTGCCGTCCACATCGCGCCCGACGAGGCGCCGGCCCACGCGACGAAGACGAGGTCGGGCGAGGCGGCGACGAGCTGCTGGGCGAAGGGCGTGAACTCGGTGGCGTCCTCGGCGACGAGCACGCCCTCGACCGTCGCGCCCTGGCCGCCGAGCACCGCCTGCACCCCTGCGAGGTTGCCCTGGCCGAACGCGTTGTCCTGCGCGAACACGACGACCTTCTTGCCGGCCGGGTCGCCGATGAAGGTGCCGGCCGTCGCGACGTCCTGGTAGGTCTGCCGGCCGGAGCGGAAGGTGTAGTCGTTGACACCGGTGATCGCGTCGGCCGCGGCGGGGCCCGAGATGTAGAGGATCTTGTTCTGCTCGGCCTGCTCGGCGAGCGCGGTCGCGATGCCCGAGACGACGGTGCCTGCGATGATCTGCGTGCCCTGGCCGATGACGTCCTTCGCGAGCGAGACGGCCGTGTCGGGGTTGCCCTGGTCGTCGAGCCACTCGATGTCGAGCTCGCGCCCGTCGACGGCGCCCGTGCCGTCGGTGGCGTAGTCGAGGCCGGCCTCGAAGCCCGCGGTGTAGGCCTCGCCGTAGGCGGCGAGCGGACCCGACTGGCTCGTGATCATCGCGACCTTCACGGGAGCTGCGTCGCCCGACGCATCGCCTCCGCCCGCGGTGGCGGTCGGTGCGCAACCGACCAGGGCGATGGATGCGGCGGCGATGACGGCCGTCGCGAGATACCTCTTCGTAACCCGCATGGTGTGTGTGCCTCTCAACGGTGAACGGCTGTGGTGACGGGCCCGCGACAGGTGCGGCGCCCGGATTGCGCTCCCCAGTATTCGATGCGCACGCCTGCAGCGTCGATGCCGAGAATCGCAGCCTCGATGTGCAGTTCTGCACATCGCCCGAGCGGCGGCGGCCCCGCCCGGGGAACCTAGACTGGAAGCACACCCCACCTGCTGACGAAGGAGTCACCCACCATGAGCACGCCCGACGTCGTCATCATCGCCGGCGCCCGCACCCCGTTCGCCCGCATCAACGGCAACCTCGCCTCGCAGTCCGCCGTCGAGCTCGGAACCGTCGCGATCCGCGGCGCGCTCGAGCGGGCCGGCGTCTCCCCCGACGACGTCGACGCCGTCATCATGGGCCAGGTGCTGCAGGCCGGTGCGGGCCAGAACCCCGCCAAGCAGTCGGCCGTCGCTGCGGGCATCCCCTGGCGCGTGCCGGCCACGACCGTCAACAAGGTCTGCCTCTCGGGGCTCGTGGCCATCACCGATGCGGCGCGCCTCATCCGGCTCGGCGAGGCCGACGTCGTCGTGGCCGGCGGCCAGGAGTCCATGACGAACGCGCCGCACCTGCTGCCCGGCTCCCGGGCCGGCAAGACCTACGGCGACTGGACGATGGTCGACCACGCCGCGCACGACGGCCTCACCGACGCGTTCGACCACGAGTCGATGGGCGCCTCGACCGAGCGGGTCAACACGCGCTACGGCATCGAGCGTCCCGAGCAGGACGAGATCGCCGCCGCCTCGCACGCACGCGCCGGCGCCGCGCAGGCCTCTGGCGTCTTCGCCGACGAGATCGTCGCGGTCGAGATCCCGCAGCGCAAGGGCGACCCCGTGGTCGTCGCCGAAGACCAGGGCGTTCGCCCCGACTCGACCGTCGAGGTGCTCGCGAAGCTGCGTCCGGCGTTCGCCGCCGAGGGCACCATCACTGCGGGCAACTCCTCGCCGCTCTCCGACGGGGCCGCGGCGGTCGTCGTCGCGAGCCGCCAGTGGGCCGAGTCGCGGGGCCTCCCGTGGCTCGCGCTCGTGGGTTCGGCCGGCCAGGTCGCGGGGCCCGACAACTCGCTGCACTCGCAGCCGTCGAACGCGATCGCCGCCGCGCTCGAGAAGGGCGGGGTCGCGGCGAGCGACCTCGACCTCGTCGAGATCAACGAGGCCTTCGCCGCCGTGTCGCTGCAGTCGGCGCGCGACCTCGACCTCGACCTCGAACGGGTGAACGTGCACGGCGGCGCGATCGCCCTCGGACACCCGATCGGCGCCTCGGGCGCGCGACTCGCGCTGCACGCGGCGCTCGAGCTCTCCCGCCGCGGCGGCGGCAACGCCGCGGTCGCCCTCTGCGGCGGCGGCGGGCAGGGCGAGGCGCTCCTGCTCAGCCGCTGACACGATCGTGATGGATGCCTCGGCCCCGCGCCGAGGCATCCATCACGACACCGTTTCAAGGGGATCGTCCAGCGCTGAGGACGATCCCGGCCGAATCGTCCTGACGAGCCTGCGAAATCCTGAAACGATAGGCGCATGACGACGCCAGCGCACCCCCCGCTCGACCACCGCCTGCGCCGCATGGTCGGGCGCGACCCGTCGGAGCCGCATCGCGCCGCGACCCCGCTCGAGCTGCTCTTCGACCTCACCTTCGTCGTCGCGTTCAGCCAGGCCGGCACCCAGGCCGCGCACCTGCTCGAGCTCGGGCACTTCTCCTCGGCGATCATCGCGTTCTCGCTCGCGGTCTTCGCGATCTGCTGGGCGTGGATCAACTACACATGGCTCGCGAGCGCGTACGACAACGACGACGCCTACGTGCGCGTCGCCACCATGGTGCAGATGGTCGGCGTGCTCGTGATGGCGCTCGGCATGCCCGAGTTCTTCCACTCGATCGAGGGCGGAGAGCACGTCGACAACGGCGTCATCATCGCGGGGTACGTCATCATGCGCCTCGCGACGATCGCCCTGTGGCTGCGCATCGCCCGGCACGACCCGTCCTCCAGGCGCACGGCGCTGCGCTACGCGGGCTATCTCGCGATCGTGCAGGCGGCGTGGATCGTGCTCATCGTCGTGAACCTGCCCTTCGCGCTCACGCTGTGGATCTGGCTGCTGCTCGGCATCTGCGAGATGGCGATCCCGCCGCTCGCCGAGCGCGGCGGCGGCTCGACGCCGTGGCATCCGCACCACATCGCCGAGCGCTACGGGCTGCTCGTCATCATCACGCTCGGCGAGGTCGTGCTCGGCACGATCCTCGCGATCTCTGCGGCCGTCGAGGCGGAGGGATGGTCGCTCGACGCGGGCCTCGTCGCGTTCGGCGGCACCCTGCTCGCGTTCGGCCTGTGGTGGACCTACTTCACGATGCCCTCCGGCAAGCTGCTCGCCCGGTTCCGTCGCCGCTCGTACGTGTGGGGCTACGGGCACATGATCGTGTTCGGGGCGCTCGCGGCGACGGGCGCGGGACTGCACGTCGCGGCGAACGAGATCGCCGGCCATGCGCCGATCGACGACGTCGCGGCACTCGGCACCGTCGTCGTGCCGGTCGCGATCTTCCTCACGGCGCTGTTCACGCTCTACAGCTTCCTGATGGGTCGGTTCGACCCCTTCCACATCGGGCTCTTCCTGGGCAGCATCGTCGTGCTCGCACTCGCGCTCGTCGCCGTCGCGGCCGGCGCGAGCCTGCCCGTCGGCATCGTCATCGCCGCGTGCGCGCCGATCGTCGTCGTGGTCGGCTACGAGACCGTCGGCCACCGCCACCAGCGCGCGGCGCTCGAGGAGATCCTGCGCTGAGGCCGCACGGCGACGCGGATGCCGCGGCACTCGGCCGCGGCATCCGCGTCGTCCTTCGGCGTCAGGCGTTCGGCCGGTTCGCGCGCAGCACCTCGAGGCGTGCGCGGTACTCGGTCTCGTCGATGTCGCCCTGCGCGAATCGCTCGGCCAACGTCTGCTCGGCCGTGCGGGCGCCGCGCGCCCACGGCGGCCCGTAGCCCGACGCCTGGGCCTCGGCCCAGTAGCGGCGGCGATTGCGGCTCACGAGGAAGACGATGAGCCCGATGACGAGGATCCAGAAGATCGGGATGAGGAAGAAGACCCACCCGAACCCGGCGGCCCAGGGGCCGGCGTGGGTGGCCGCGGTGGCGGCGAGGGTCGTGAACATGAGGTGCTCCCGGTTGATTCGTGCGGTCGCGTCTCGACCGTCGATTCGAGTCTCGCGACCACGGGGCCGCGGCGAATCCGCCCGGCGGAGGCACTTCGACTGCTCCCCCGGGAGCATCCGCGCCGCCGCGGGGTACGACCCGCCGCCGCCGGGCCGGAGCGGCTCGGCTACTCCTGCCAGCCGGGCGCGACGAGGCCCGATTCGTACGCGACGACCACGAGCTGCACCCGGTCGCGAGCGTGCAGCTTCTGCATGATGCGCGACACGTGGGTCTTCGCGGTCAGCGGGCTCAGCACGAGCCGCTCGGCGATCTCGTCGTTCGTGAGCCCCTGGCCGACGAGGCGCAGCACCTCGCGCTCGCGCTCGGTGAGCACCGAGAGGGATGCCTCGTCGGCATCGCGCAGGCCGGTCGCGAAGCGCGCGAGGAGCCGCTTGGTCACGCCCGGCGAGAGCAGCGCCTCCCCGCTTGCGACCACCCGAACCGCACGGATGAGGTCGACCGGCTCGGTGTCCTTCACGAGGAAGCCGCTCGCCCCCGCTCGTACGGCCCGCGCGACGTACTCGTCGAGCTCGAACGTCGTCACGATCACGACGTGCACTCCTGCGAGGGCGGGGTCCGCGGCGATCTGCTCGGTGGCCCACAGCCCGTCGCCGCCCGGCATCCTGATGTCCATGAGCACGACGTCGACGGGTTCGCGGCGCACGAGGCCGAGGAGCTCCTCGCCGGTCGACGCCTCGCCGACGACGTCGAGGTCGGGCTCCGCGTCGAGCAGCGCGCGGAAGCCGGCGCGCACGAGCACCTGGTCGTCGGCGAGTGCGACGCGGATCGTCATGCGGTGCCTCCCCAGGGCAGTTCGGCACGCACCCGCGTGCCGCCGAGCGGGCCGCGACCGAGTTCGACGGTGCCGCCGAGGAGTGCGGCGCGTTCGCGCATGCCGAGGATGCCGCGGCCTTCGCCGGCCTCGTCCGCGGCGGCGCCGAGTCCGCTCCCGTCGTCGTCGACCGTCACGACGAGCAGGTCGTCCGCCCGCTCGAGCACGACGTCCGCGTGCCGTGCGCCCGCGTGCCGCACGACGTTCGTGAGCGCCTCCTGCACGATGCGGTAGGCGGCGAACTGCACGGCCCGCCCCGGCGGCGCGTCGAGCCGGTCGTCGAGCGCGACCGAGAATCCGGGCGACGCGAGCCCGCGCACGAGGCGCGGGAGCTCGGCCAGCTCGGCCTGAGGCACGAGGGGCGCCCCGCCGTCGCCGTCGCGGATGACGCCGAGCACGCTCCGCACCTCGTCGAGCGCGGTCTTCGACGTCTCCTTGATGTTCGCGAGCGCGGTGCGAGCCTGCTCTGCATCGCGGTCCATGAGGTGCAGTCCCACGCTCGCCTGCACGTTGATCTGCGAGAGGGCGTGCCCGATCACGTCGTGCAGCTCGCGGGCGATGCGCACCCGTTCCCGCTCCTCGGCGGTGCGCCGGCGGTTCGCCGCCTCGGCGCGCATGGCGGCGAAGCGTGCCCGGCGGGCCCGGGCGAACCAGCCGATGCCGAAGCACGCCGCGAGCGCGAGCGTCGTGATCGCGATCCGTGCCGGATGCCACGACACGCCGAGCACGGGGCCGAGTGCGATCGCCGCGGCCCAGCCCGTGACGACCGAGGCCGCGGCCCAGACGACGGCGCCGCGCGCGACGCCGAGCACGATGGCGAACGCGAGGGCCGCGTAGGGCGGCCCTGCATCGGGGGTCAGCAGCACGTCGGCGAGCGCCGCGAGCGTCACGACGGCGACCGTCGGACCCGGGAACCGCCGCGAGGCGAGCAGGGCGAACGGCCCGATGACGGCGAGGGCGATCTGCAGCGCGGCCGTGCCCCCGTCGAGCCGGAGCCAGAACGCGATGCCGATCGCCGCGGGCAGCTGCACGAGCAGGCTGACGACGACGGGCGCCCAGAGCACGAACCCGGCCGGCGGCCGGCGCTCGCCGCCCGCCCACGGCGGACGGCCGTTCCAGGTCTCGACGGGGCTGCGTGGATCGGGCACGGCCCGATCGTATCGCCGGCCCGGCCGGGCGGCGTCTGCCCGGCGGCGGCTCATCGGGTACTCCCGCGGGAGTACGCGCCGGCCCGCTCGACGCGCGCGGGCATCAGAAGAGCGAGACCGGCTTCACGATGTCGGCGTAGATGAGCAGCGCGCTCATCGCGCCGAACACGACGACGACCGCGAGTGTCACGGGCATGAGCTTGGCGAGGTCGACGGGCCCGGGATCCGGTCGGTGGAACAGCTTCGCGAAGCCCCGCCTGATGCCCTCCCAGAGCGCCCCGGCGATGTGCCCGCCGTCGAGCGGGAGCAGCGGGATCATGTTGAACACGAAGAGCATGACGTTCAGCGCGGCGAGGATGCCGACCATCCAGGCCGCCTTGTCGACGACGGCGACGTCGTCGAGCGCGGCGACCTCGCCGGCGACTCGGCCGACGCCGACGACCGACATCGGCCCGTTCGGGTCGCGCTCCTCGGGGCCGAACGCCGCCTGTGCGACGTCGACCATGCGCTGCGGCAGGTTGAAGATGACTCCGGCGACGGCGTTCATCTGGTCGCCGACGGCCGGCAGCACGGCCGTGATCGGCTGCTGCACCGTCTCGGATGCCGCGCCGATGCCGACGAACCCGACGTCGACCGTGACCGGCTCGCCCGAGGCGTCCTTCACGACCTGGCCGTTCTCGCCGATCGCGTACTGGGTGCTGAGCATGGGCGTGACGGTGAGCGCGACCTCGGCGCCGTCGCGCTCGACGACGAGCGCGACCGGGTCGCCGGGGTGCTCGCGGATGATCGCGGTCGACTCCGACCACGAGTCGATCGGCTCGCCGGCGACGGAGACGATGCGGTCGCCGGGCTCGATGCCGGCAGCGGCGCCCGGCGCCTTCGGATCACCGGGCTCGCACGTCTGGCGCTCGCTCGTCGCGGGCAGTGCGCACTCCGAGACGGTGCCGACCGTCGTCGAGGCCTGCGTCACGCCGAAGCCCATGAGCAGCACGCCGAACAGCACGGTCGCGAGCACGAGGTTCATGAACGGGCCGCCGAACATCACGACGATGCGCTTCCACACCGGGAGCCGGTAGAACGCCCGATCCTCGTCGCCCGGCGTGATCGACTCCGCGCTCGAGTCGCGCGCGTCCTGCACGAGCCCGCGGAAGAAGCCCGTCGAGTCGGCCTTCACCTCGCCCTTCCTGCCGGGCGGGAACATGCCGATCATCGAGATGTAGCCGCCGAGCGGGATGGCCTTCACGCCGTACTCGGTCTCGCCCTTGCGTCGGGACCACACCGTCGGCCCGAAGCCGATCATGTACTGGGTCACCTTGACCCCGAAGAGCTTCGCGGGCACCAGGTGCCCGATCTCGTGCAGGCCGATCGACACGGCGAGGCCGACGACGATGATGGCGACGCCGATGACGAACGCGAGCACGGAATCCACGGTCGACAGCGTACTGCGGGCGGCTCGGAGCGCGCTGGGCGAGCGCTATCGATCCGCTGAGCGGGCGATCCGCGCGTCGGCGGCGCGCCGGGCCGCCGACTCGGCGGCCGCGAGCGACGCCAGGGTCACCGGGCCGGACGCCTCGTGGTGCTCGACCACGTCGCGCACGGTGTCGACGATGTCGAGGAAGCCGATGCGGCCCGCGTGGAACGCCGCGACCGCCTGCTCGTTCGCCGCGTTGAAGACGGCCGGATACTCGCCGCCGGCGCGACCGACCTGCTTGGCCAGTCGGATCGCGGGGAACGCCTCCTCGTCGAGGGGCTCGAACGTCCAGGCCTGCGCCTGCGTCCAGTCGATCGGGCGGCCCGCGGCGGCGACGCGGTTCGGCCAGTCGAGGCCGAGCGAGATCGGGAGGCGCATGTCGGGCGGCGAGGCCTGCGCGATCGTCGAGCCGTCGACGAACTCGACCATCGAGTGGATCATCGACTGCGGGTGCACCACGACGTCGATGCGGTCGTAGTCGACGTCGAACAGCAGGTGCGCCTCGATGACCTCGAGGCCCTTGTTCACGAGGGTCGCCGAGTTCGTCGTGATCACGAGGCCCATGTCCCAGGTGGGGTGCGCGAGCGCCTGCGCCGGCGTGACGCCGGCGAGGTCCTCGCGGCGGCGGCCGCGGAACGGGCCGCCCGACGCCGTGAGCACGAGCCGGCGCACCTCGTCGTCGGTGCCCGAGCGCAGCGCCTGCGCGATCGCCGAGTGCTCGGAGTCGACCGGAACGATCTGCCCCGGCTTCGCGAGCCGGGTGACGAGGTCGCCGCCGACGATGAGCGACTCCTTGTTGGCGAGGGCGAGTGTGGCGCCGCGTTCGAGCGCGGCGAGGGTCGGTCCGAGGCCGACGGACCCGGTGATGCCGTTGAGCACGACGTCGGCGTCGACGTCGCGCACGAGCTGCACGGCCTCGTCGATGCCGACGGCGGTGTGCTCGACCCCGAACTCCGCGGCCTGTTCGGCGAGGAGCGCCCGGTTCGAGCCGACGCCGAGGCCGACGAGTTCGAACCGGCGCGGGTTCGCCCTGATGACGTCGAGGGCTTGGACGCCGATGGAACCCGAGGACCCGAGGATGATGACGCTGCGCACGAGCACAGCCTACGGCGCGCCGGCCTCGCGGGACCTGCGCCGTCGACGACGGTGACCGACGGCCGGCCGTCACACGAGTACGGCGACCGACGCGACCACCGGCTCGGGGACGGGCAGGTCGTGGAATCGGACGCCGCGCCAGCCCGGCCCGAACTCGGGCACCGTGCGCTCGATGCGACCGATTCCGCCGTCATCGCCCGGCATCGTGACCGCGAGCGTCGAGGGCTCGATGAAGCCGGTGTGCCCCATCGCGCGCAGCAGCGCCGACTTGCGCGCCCAGATGAGCGCCCGCGCCCGCGGCCGCTCGGCCGGGTCGAGCGCCGCGAGCGCGGCGCGCTCGCTCGCATGGAGGGCGGCCTCGTCGACCGATTCGCGCACGCTGTCGCCCGCGGGCTCGATGCCGACGCCGACCCTGCGACTCGTGGCGGCCGCGGCGACGACGACCTCGCCGGCCACGCCCACGTCGACGAACCACGGCGCCCCGGTCGGCGTCGTCGGGTACCCGACCGAAGGCCGACCGTGCCGGTTGCCGCAGACCTCGCACGCGTGCACGAGCTCGACGTCCTCGGACGGCACGCCCGATCCGTGCGCCACCAGCCGGCGCAGCACCGCATCGGCGGCCGGCCCGCGGCGGCCCCGTGTGGCCACCAGCACGCGCGTGTCGCCGCCCGCGAGCTCGATGAGCTCGTCGTCGCCGATCGCTTCCATGCCCCGATTCTCCCGCATGTCCGGCTTTCCGCACCGCCGGGGCAATATGCCGCCGGTCGCATATCGCGGCTCGTATGGTCGGATGGTGAGTGCTCCGTCGATCAAGCAGGTGCGACAGGGTCCGGTCTACCGCATCTTCCGAGGCATCCTGAAACCGCTCGTGCGGCTCGTGTACCGCCCGAAGATCACGGGCGCCGAGCACGTGCCCGCCACCGGACCGGTGATCCTGGCCTCGAACCATCTGTCGTTCGTCGACAGCATCGTGATCCCGCTCGCATCGCCGCGACCCGTGCAGTTCCTCGCGAAGTCGACGTACTTCACCGGCACCGGGTTCTCGGGCTGGCTCTCGCGCACCTTCTTCGGCGCGATCGGCGCGGTGCCGGTCGAGCGCGGCGCCGGATCGCAGGCGCAGGAGGCGCTCGACGCGGGCCGCGGCATCCTCGAGGGCGGCAACGCCTTCGCCCTCTACCCCGAGGGCACGCGATCGCTCGACGGCCGCCTGTACCGCGGCCGCACGGGCGTCGCGTGGCTCGCGCTCATGACGGGGGCCACGGTGGTGCCCGTCGGGCTCATCGGCACGCAGGAGATCCAGCCGGTCGGCGCCAAGTTCCCCCGGGTGCGCCCCGTCACCGTGCGGTTCGGCGAACCCATCGACGTCTCCCGCCACGGCGCCGCCACGAGCGGGCGCGCCCGACGCGCGGCGACCGACGAGATCATGGCCGCGATCCACGCGCTCAGCGGCCAGGAGCTCGCGGGCGTCTACAACGAGGCCCCGCCGCAGGGCGCGCTGGCGAAGCTCGCCGACAAGGTCGTGCCGCGCGAGCGGATCTGACGCGATTCCCAGCCCGGCCGCGCACGCACCCGGTATCGTCGCTCCGGTGACCTCCGCGAAGCCCGTCGCCCGTGCCCGCACCGCCGCGCGCACGCGCATCGTGCGCGCCGCCGGGCTCGCGGCCGCTGCCCTGTTCGCCGTGGTCGGGCTCGCGGCGTGCGCCCCGCCCGACGGTCGGGACGCGACGTGGGAGGGCGGCGCGGCGAACCGTGCGACGCCGACACCCGAGTTCGCGATCCCCGACGCGACGACCGGGTTCGACCCCGGCTTCATCGTCAGCGACGACGCGTTCTACGACAGCGCAGCGATGTCGGCGGGTGAGATCCAGGCCTTCCTCGAGGGCATCGACTGCCGCCCCGACGGCGATGTGCCGTGCCTCGCCGACTACCGGCAGACGACCACGACGCAGCCCGCCGTGGGCGGCGAGCACTGCGCCGCGTACGAGGGCGAGTATCGCGAGCGCGCGTCGGCGATCATCGCGAAGGCCGCGCGGGCGTGCGGCATCAGCCCGCGCACACTGCTCGTACTGCTGCAGAAGGAGCAGTCGCTGCTCACCCGTCCGAGCGCCGACGGGTACCTGCGGGCGACCGGGTACGGCTGTCCCGACACCGCGGACTGCGACCAGGAGTACTTCGGGTTCTTCAACCAGGTGTACAACGCGGCGTGGCAGTTCCGGCAGTACACCGAGGAGCCGAAGCGCCAGTACCGCATCGGCAACGTCCGCGTCGCGTTCAATCCCGATGCGGCCTGCGGTGCGGCGAAGGTCGCGATCCGCAACCAGGCGACCGCCAACCTCTACAACTACACGCCCTACCAGCCGAGCGACACGACCCTCGCCGATCCCGAGGCGGGCGATGACTGCTCGGCGTTCGGCAACCTCAACTTCTGGCGTCTCTGGCACCGCTGGTTCGGCGACCCCGAGGCCGAGCGCTATCCCGGCTTCCTGCCGGAGTGCACGCGACTGGTCGGCGGTCACACGTGCCCGCCCGGTCCCACGCTGCCCGCGCGACCCGCCTCCGACGGCCCCGGCGCCTGACCGCGCCGGCCTCGGGCGCGCCGCTGGTCGCGCCGCGGGGGCGCCCGGCCACCGCACGGCCGCGGCTCAGCCGGCGACGACGACGGTCGGCTCGTGCCGCACCGGGAACGCGACCGAGGCGGCGATGAAGCACTTCTCGGATGCCTCGGCGTGCAGCTCGAGCGCGAGCTCGCGCATCGAGGCATCCGCCACCACGACCCGTGGCCGCAGGACGACCTCGGTGAACCGGCCGCCACCGCGGCCGTCCTCCTGCATGATCCCAGCCGCGACGTCGGCATAGCCGCGCACGACGACGCCGTGGTTGGTCGCGACGTGCAGGTACGAGAGCATGTGGCACTGGCTGAGCGCCGCGATGAGGAGATCCTCGGGGTTCCAGCGTTCGGCATCGCCGTGGAACACCCGATCGCTCGACCCCGCGATCTCGTGCTCCTTGCCCGCGACCCGGACCACGTGGCGCCTGCTGTACGCGCGGTACCCGCTGGTGCCCGTGCCGCGGTCGCCCTGCCACTCGACCTCGACCTCGTACTCGTGCCGCCCGAGCATGCCGTCTCCTCCCGACTCCTCCTCCGATTCTGCCGCCTCCACCGGCGGTCCCGACCGCTCCCGGCCTCGAAGCGCGGGGGCCTGCGGCGATATGGTGGAGGCACCATGACTGACTCCCAGATGCCCGCCCAGACCGCAGCCGCGCCGGTGTACACCGTGCCGCAGGAGCGCAAGATCGTCACCGCCGTTCCCGGCCCCAAGTCGCAGGAGCTGCAGGCCCGTCGCGCGAACGTCGTCTCGGCCGGCGTGTCGAGCGCACTGCCCGTCTTCATCGAGCGTGCGAACGGCGCGATCCTCGTCGACGTCGACGGCAACCGGTTCCTCGACTTCGGCGCCGGCATCGGCGTCACGACGATCGGCCACACGGAGGAGCGCGTCGTCGCCGCGGCCGCCGCGCAGCTGCAGGACGTCATCCACACGCTCTTCACCGTCACGCCCTACGAGGAGTACGTGCGCGTGGCCGAGCTGCTGGCCGAGCACACGCCCGGCAACTGGGCGAAGAAGTCGGTGCTCGTGAACTCGGGCGCCGAGGCCGTCGAGAACGGCGTGAAGATCGCCCGCAAGCACACCGGTCGCCGCGCCGTCGCGGTGCTCGACCACGCGTACCACGGCCGAACGAACCTCACGATGGCGATGAACTACAAGGCCATGCCGTACGGTGCGGGCTTCGGCCCCTTCGCCGGCGACGTCTACCACGCGCCGGGCTCGTACCCCTACCGAGACGGCCTCTCGGGCGCCGACGCGGCCGCCCGCACCATCGGCTATCTCGAGAAGGTCGTCGGCGCCGCCGACCTCGCCTGCCTCGTGGTCGAACCGATCCAGGGCGAAGGCGGATTCATGGTGCCGGCCGAGGGCTTCCTGCCGACGCTGCAGGCGTGGTGCACCGAGCACGGCGTCGTCATGATCGCCGACGAGATCCAGTCGGGCATGGCCCGCACCGGCCGCTACTACGCGAGCGAGCACTTCGGGTGGGAGCCCGACCTCGTCCTCAGCGCGAAGGGCATCGCGGGCGGCCTCCCGCTCGCGGCGGTCACCGGCCGGGCCGAGATCATGGATGCCTCCCACCCCGGCGGCCTCGGCGGCACGTTCGGCGGCAACCCCGTGGCGTGCGCGGCAGCGATCGCGGTCTTCGAGGCGATCGAGGAGAACGACCTGCTCGCCGAGGGCCGCCGCATCGAGGCGACGCTCATGTCGGGGCTCGAGCGGCTGCAGCAGCGCTACGACACGATCGGCGACATCCGCGGCAAGGGCGCGATGATCGCGATCGAGCTCGTCGAGCCCGGCACCCGCGACACGTCGAAGCGTCCGAACCCCGAGGCGGTCGCGTCGCTCGTCGCCTACGCCGCGCAGCAGGGCGTCCTGTTCCTCAGCGCCGGCACGTACGGCAACGTGCTGCGATTCCTGCCCAGCCTCGCCATGAGCGACGAGCTCATCGAAGACGGCCTGCGCGTGCTCGACGACGGCCTCGCGGCCCTCGGCTGAGCCCGTGTCCGGTACCTTCTCCGTCGCCGATTCCGTCCAGCTCGCCGTGGTCGAACGCAGTGGTTTCATCGAGTCCCGGCACGCCGGCTCCGCCGTCGTGCTCTCCCCAGAAGGTGAGGTCGTGCGCTCGCTCGGCGACGTCGCGACCCCCGTCTTCCCTCGCTCGGCGATGAAGCCGTTCCAGGCCGTCGCCGTGATGACGTCGGGCGTCGCGCTCCGCGGCGAGGACGCGGCGATCGCGATGGCCAGCCACTCCGGCACGGCCGCGCACGTCGCCCTCGTCGAGGGTCTGCTCGCCCGTGCCGGCATCCCCGAGTCGTCGCTCGGCTGCCCGCCCGCCATGCCGGGCGACCGCGTCGCCCGCGACGAGCTCATCCGCCGCGGCTCGCCGAAGCGTCGCGGCTACATGACCTGTTCGGGCAAGCACGCCGCCATGCTGCTGGCATGCGCGGCGAACGAGTGGCCGCCGGGCGGCTACCTCGACCCCGAGCATCCGTTGCAGAAGCGCATCCTCGACGTGCTCGAACGCCTCACGGGCGAACGGCCGGCTGCGACCGCGATCGACGGGTGCGGAGCCCCCGTGCACGCGGTGAGCCTCACGGGGCTCGCCCGCGGGGTCCACAAGATCACGACCGCCCAGGCCGGATCGCCGTTCGCGCTGTACCGCGAATCCGCGGCGCTCACCGCCGCGGCGCGCGAGCACGGCTGGGCCGTGGCCGGCCCGGGCCAGCCCGACACGGTCGCGATCGAGCGCCTCGGCGTGTTCGCGAAGTTCGGCGCCGAGGGCGTCATGATCATGTCGGCCCCCGACGGCACGACGACCGCCGTCAAGGTGCTCGACGGCTCGAACCGCGCGTCGACGATCATCGCACTGCGGCTGCTCGCCGCTGCGGGCGCGGTCGACGACGCCGCGATCGACGACGTGCAGACCGAGCTCGACCTCTGGGTCATGGGCGGCGAGCGGCGCGTCGGCGAGGTCCGCGCGACCGTCTGAGCCGCGCCGCGCGCACGACGAACGGGGATGCCTCGGCCGGATCCATCCCGCCGAGGCATCCCTCGTTCGTTACTGCCGCGCCGCCGGCGACCGGCGGCGCAGCAGCCGGTCGTCAGCCCAGCCTGGCGAGACGCTTCTGGCGCGCCGCCCGGGAGACCTGGGCGCCGACCACGAGCACGAGGGCGATGATGAACACCGCCGACGCGATGACGTTCGCCTCCGCAGGGATGCCGCGCGCCGCCGAGATGTAGATGTACTTCGGGAACGTCGACACCGAACCGGAGTTGAAGTTCGTGATGATGAAGTCGTCGAAGCTCAGCGCGAACGACAGCAGTGCGGCCGCCGCGATGCCCGGCATGAGGAGCGGGAAGGTGACCCGCCAGAACACCTGTGCGGGCGAACCGTAGAGGTCTCGACCGGCCTCTTCGAGGGCCGGGTCGAGGCTCGCCACGCGGGCCTTCACCGTCACCACGACGAAGCTGATGCAGAACATCGTGTGCGCCAGGATGATCGTCGTCATGTCCTTCGCCACCCCGGCCGCGAGGAACTGGGCGGCGAGGCCGGCACCGAGCACGACCTCGGGGGTCGCCATCGGCAGGAACAGCAGCAGGCTGATCGCCGAGCGTGCCCGGAACCGGTAGCGCACGATCGCGATGGCGATCATCGTGCCGAGCACCGTCGCGGCGACCGTCGCGACGAGGCCGATCACGATGCTGTTCGCGAAGGCCTCGCACACCGCGCCGCCCTCGACGTTGCAGACGTTGATCCACTTGTCGAAGGTGAAGCCGCGCCACGAGATGTTCGACTTGATCGAGTCGTTGAAGCTGAACACGAACGTGTACGCGATCGGGATCAGCAGGAACACGAAGGCGATGACCGTGTAGACCGGCAGCAGCCAGTCGCCGAGCCCGAGCCGGCGCGGGCGGACCCGGCCGCCGGCCGGCTTGTTCGCGTCGAGCTGCTCGTTCTCGCTGAGCCCGCCGAGGACGGCGGCCGCCTGGACTTCTCCGCTCACAGCAGGTCCTCCGTCCCAGAGCGCTTCACGTAGATGCCGACGAGCACGAGGATCGCCGCCATGAGGATGATCGACAACGCCGCCGCTGCCGGATAGTTGAGCAGCACGAGGAAGTTCGCCTCGATCACGTTGCCCATCATCTGGGTGTCTGGACCGCCGAGGAAGTCGCGGCTCGCGTTCACGTAGTCGCCCGCGGCGGGGATGAAGGTGAGCAGCGTGCCCGCGACGATGCCGGGCATCGACAGCGGGATGGTGACCTTGCGGAACACGTGGAACGGGTTCGCGTACAGGTCGCTGCCCGCCTCGAGGTACCGCACGTCGAGGCGCTCGAGCGTGGTGTACAGCGGCAGCGTCATGAACGGGATGAAGTTGTACGTCAGACCGAAGATCACGGCGAACGGCGTGCCCGTGAAGTGGGCGTCGGGGGCCATCAGCGACAGGGCCTTGAGCGAGGTGATGATGAACGACTCGTCCGACAGGATCTGCTTCCATGCGAGCGTGCGCAGCAGGAAGCTGATGAAGAACGGGGCGATCACGAGCACGAGCATGAGGCTCTGCAGGAGCGGCCAGCGGCGCGCCTTGACGCCGATGAAGTACGCCAGCGGGTAGCTGATCACGAGCGCCGCGATCGTGGCGACGAGCGCGTAGCCGAACGAACGCAGGATGTGCGGCCAGTACAGGGTGACGACGTCGACGTAGTTCTGCCAGTTGAAGGCGTAGTCGTAGACGCCGATGTCGCCGAACTCGCTCGGCGCCTGCAGCGAGGTGAGGATGAGCGAGACCAGCGGGGTCAGGAAGAACAGCACCAGGTAGGCGATGCCGGGCAGCAGCAGGAACAGCGCGATGGGGCTGCGCTTTCGCTGTGCCTGCGGCTGCGCCTCGGCGGTCGAGAACGCTGCGAAGGCCATGTCAGTGCTCCTCGAGCTCCGAGACGAGCGCCTCGCGGTGCAGCGCGGCGAGCGAGGTCGTCGACGCGTCGTCCTGGAAGCGGGTCTCGTCGGGGCCGTCTTCGAGGCCGAAGCCGTGCTCGACGGCCCAGCTGATCCACACCTCGCTGCCGAGGCCGGCGACGGGCCCGAAGCCGATGTTCTGGGCGAACACCATGACCGTGCCGTGGCCCGGGATCTCGACGAGGTACTGGGTGCTCACACCCGAGAACGACACGTCCACGACACGACCGGGAGCGAGGACGTTGCGGTTCGCGTCGGCGGCGGGCGCCTCCCGGTGCAGCGAGACCTTCTCAGGCCGGACGCCGACCGTGACCTCGCCCTGATGGCGCTGCGCGCGAGCCGCGGGCACGACGATGCGCGCCCCGGCCGACTCGACGGTGATCGCGTCGGCGGTCGTCGAGACGACCTGGCCGGTGAACAGGTTCGACTGACCGAGGAAGTTCGCGACGAACGCCGTGCGAGGCAGTTCGTAGAGCTCCTCGGGAGCGCCCATCTGCTCGATCGCGCCCTTGTTCATGACCGCGACGGTGTCGGCCATGGTCATGGCCTCCTCCTGGTCGTGGGTCACGTGGAGGAAGGTGAGGCCCACCTCCTCCTGGATGGCCTTGAGCTCGAGCTGCATCTGGCGGCGCAGCTTGAGGTCGAGTGCGCCGAGCGGCTCGTCGAGCAGCAACAGCGCCGGGCGGTTCACGATCGCACGGGCGAGCGCGACGCGCTGCTGCTGACCGCCCGAGAGCTGCTGGGGCTTGCGTTGCGCGATGTGATCGAGCTCGACGAGCTTCAGCGCTTCGTGGGCCTTCGCCATCGGGTCGGCGATCTTGCGGCGCTTGAGCCCGAACGCGACGTTCTCGATGATCGTCATGTGCGGGAAGAGCGCGTAGCTCTGGAAGACCGTGTTCACGGGGCGCTCGTGCGCCCGCGTGCTCGTGACATCGCTGCCGCCGATGAGGATGCGGCCCTGCGTCGGCTCCTCGAGGCCGGCGACGAGTCGGAGCGTCGTCGTCTTGCCGCAGCCCGACGGACCGAGCAGGGCGAAGAACGAGCCGGCGGGGATCTTCAGGTCGAGGTTCTCGATGGCCGTGAAGCCGGGGAACCGCTTCTGGATGCCGACGAGTTCGAGGTCGGCCCCGCGTTCGGCGAATTCTCGGATCGCCATCGTCACGACCCCAGCAGGATGCTCTGGAACTCGGCCTGGTACTTCTGCTCCTCGGCACCCGACAGCGAGCGGAAGATGTGCGCCTGCTGCAGCGTCTCCTCGTTCGGGAAGATGAGCTGGTTCTCGGCGAGTTCGGGGTCGATCGCGGCGGCGGCCTCCTTCGCGCCGACGACCGGCGTGATGTAGTTCACCCACGCGGCGACCTCGGCGGCGACCTCGGGCTCGTAGTAGTAGTTGATGAGCGTCTCGGCGTTCGTCTTGCGGGGCGACCCGATCGGCACGAGGAAGTTGTCGTTCCACAGCGTGCCGCCGGCCGACGGGAGGGCGAACTCCCACTTGTCGCCGGCCTCGGCGTTGATCACGGTGATGTCGCCCGACCACACGATGGCGGCGAGGGTGTCCTCGCTCTTCAGGTCCTCGAGGTACGAGTTGCCCTTGATGTTGCGGACCTGGCCGTTCTCGACCTGCTCGCGCAGGATCTCGATGGCGGCGGTGTACTCGTCGTCGCCCCAGTCGCCGGCGATGTCGGTGCCGTTCTCGAGCATGATGCAACCCATCGTGTCGCGCATCTCGGAGAGCACGCCGATGCGGCCCTTGAGCGACGGGTCCCACAGGTCGGACACGCTCGTGAGCCCGCCGGGGATCGCCTCCTTGTTCCAGGCGATGCCGGCGAAGCCGCCCTGCCAGGGCACGGTGAACTCGCGGCCCTTGTCGAAGTCGGGGTCGCGGAGCGCCGGGTTGAGGTTCGCGAGGTTCGGGATGTTCGCGTGGTCGAGCGCCTGGGTGTAGCCGAGGCGGATCCATCGGGCGGCCATCCAGTCGGTGAGCACCGCGAGGTCGGCGTCGATGTCCTGGCCGAGCGCGAGCTGGTCCTTCACCTTGCCGTAGTAGGTGTTGTTGTCGTCGACGGCGACGTCGTAGTTGACCTCGATGCCCGTCTGCTCGGTGAACGCCTGGAGCGTCGGGTAGTTGCCCGCGTCGTCTTCGTCGATGTACGCGGCCCAGTTGGCCCAGTTGAGGGTCTTGTCCGTCTCCGACTTGTCGGCGGCGGGAGTCGGCTTCGCCTTGCCGCCGCCGGTCGAACAGGCGGCGAGCGCGAGGGCGGTCGCGCCGGCGCCGGCGCCGGCGAGGAGGGTTCGGCGATTCAGCTGCGACTGGCGCGCCTTCGCGATCAGTGCACGGATCATCGGGTCTTGAGGCAGGGGCCGAGAGCTCACGGGGGACTCCATTTCGGTGGCAAGCGCATACGGGGTGGGATGATCCTGACACAGGGTGCACCGGTTGTGCAGTACATGGTGTCCGAATCGTTAATTTCTGAGAACGTTCTGCACGGAATCAGTTCCGGATCGCGCCCGGGACAGCGGATTCGGTTGCCGACCCGCCTGCAGGCCAACTGATCCGACGTGCAGGGCCGCCCGGCGGTCGCATCCACCCCTGCCCGGCGCCGTCGTCGAGAAGCGGCGGCAGGCCCCGCTCGGTCACGAGCGCGCGGTACTCGGTCGCCCCGCCTCGGACGAGCACGACGGCCCGCTCGCGGACGGGGGCGGCCAGCGACCAGTTCGCGGACCACCCGTCGGCACTACCCACGAAGACCGTGGGCGTCGCGGACGTCGCGGTCGCCGGGCCCACGTCGACCGGCGCGACAGGCGAGCCCGGCACCACCGGGACGACGATCGCGCCGAGCGCTCCGAACCGCTCGGCGTCGCCGGCGGGGTCGACCGTCACGACGGCGTACCGACCGCCCTCGGCGAGTTCGACGGGTGGCGCCGCACCGGCGGGCGAGACCCCGAACTCGTGAGCGTCCGGGCGAGGGTCGACGGGACGAGGGCCGGCCGCGGCCGATGCGGCCGCAGGCAGGGCGCACTGCACGCGATGACCGCGCCACTGCCCCGCCCCGGGGACGTCGTCGGCCCGCCACAGCTCCCCCACTCCCCCCGCCTGCAGCAGGTCGGCCTTCGTGGGCTGGCGCAGGAGCAGGCGCGCGCCGAACGCATCGCGCAGCTCGTGCGGGACGCCGAGCCATTGCACGACCGACGCGACCACCGCGACGCCGCGGCCGCGGCCCTCTCGCGCGAGACGGCCGATTCGCTCGAGAGCGAGCGCGCGGTAGTCGTCGGGCCAGGTGCGGAATCGCCGATCGAGGTCGTCGATGATCACGAGGTGCGGCAACCGGACGGCCGAGTGCGCGGCGATCGCATGCTCGAGCGACTCGAGCGTGTCCCACACCTCGCTGCGGGCGCCGGTCAATCGGACGACCGACCCGGGACCGCTACGCCGCGTCGCTGATTCGCCGAGCGAGGCGAGCACGCTCGACCGCCCGCTGCCGGGCGTCCCGGCGACGAGCAGGTGCCCGTCGGACCCCGCGCGCCACTCGGCAGCACCGCGCCGCTGCCGATCGGGTTCGTCGACGATGCCGAAGACGAGTCCGGCCTCTGAGCCTCCCGCCGCGGATCGGCCTGCGATCGAGGCGGTGAACGCTGCGAGCTCCTCGCTCGTGATCACCGCCGGGAGCGGATCGAGCCACGGGCGGCGCGCCCTGCCGAGGCCCGCGGCGGCGACCTTCGCCCCGAGCACGGCGGCCTGGTCGGCGACGGCCGACTGGAACAGCATGGCGTCGCCGTCGCCCCGATCGATGACGCCACGACCGGGCGCGTCGGGCGGGATCGCGGCCGCGGCCTCGGTGCCGACGACCGCGAGGCTGTCGGATCGCTGCATGACTCGGAGCGATACCCGGATCGCGCAGTTCGCCGTGATCTGCTCGCGCACGACGCCGTTCGGTCGCTGCGAGGCGAGCACGAGGTGCACGCCGAGCGAGCGTCCCCGCCCCGCGATGTCGGCGACGACCGCGCCGAGCTCCCCGAACTGCTCGATCATCGCCTGGAACTCGTCCACGACGATCACGAGCCTCGGGAGATCGACCGCGTCGGCCAGTTCGCGCACGTCGCGCGCTCCGGCGTCGGCGAGCACCGACTCACGATGGCGCAGCTCCGCGCGCAGGCTCTCGACGGCGCGTCGCGCCTCCGCACCGTCCAGGTCCGTGACCACACCGGTCACATGCGGCAGCTCGCGGATCGGCTCGAACGCGGCGCCGCCCTTGAAGTCGACGAGCAGGAACGACACCTCATCCGGCGCGTACGCGCGCGCGAGCGCGGTGAGCCAGGCGAGCAGGAACTCGCTCTTGCCGCTGCCGGTCGTCCCGCCGACGAGTGCATGCGGGCCATGCCGCACGAGGTCGAGCTCGAGCGGGCCGGTCGCCGTGCACCCGACCGCGACGGCCAGGCTCGCACGCTCGACGCCTCTGCGACCGGCTGCCGGCGCAGGCAACTCGGTGAGCGCGACGCGACTGGGCAGCAGCGACGCCTGCGGACCTGCGATCCGCTCGGCGAGCGCGGCGGCCGACTCGCTCCACCCGCGCGCCGCCGCGCGCGACACGAGCACGGGCTCGATCGTCGCCGGCGCGGCGCCCGTCGTCGTCTCGAGGCGGGCGCGCCCCGGGCCCAGCAGTCGCACGACGGCTCCGAGGCCCGGCGGAAGCGACCCGACGTCGCTCGCGATCACGATGTGCGCCGCGGCCGGCGCACCGACGCGCTTCGCCTGTTCGGGATCGGCCACCTGGTCGACGACGCGGATCGGACCCGCCGCGCGCCCGGAGGCCGGTGCGCCGACGCGCACCGCATGCCGCACCGAGCGGTCCCGGTCGCCGCCGTCGCCCGCGTGCGGCAGTCGAGCGGCCCACGCCCACTCGGGCGCGTCGGGGAGGTCGAGCTCCACCGTGCGCGGATCGGCGTGGTGCGCGCACGACACGAGGGCCGCGCGGGCAGCCGCCCGCGCGAGTCCGGGCGACCCGACGAACGCGATGCCCTGCGACGCGTCGACCACCACCGGTGCGCCGCCGAGCCGGGCAGCCGCTTCGAGCACGGCGCGGTCGCGGGCATCGGCGACCACGCCGTCGACGCGGACCGCGCTGCGCACGGCGCCGACGCCGACGACGACCGGCCCCGGGCGCTCGCCTGCCCAGGCAGGCCGGACCGCGCGCTCGACCAGTGCGGCAGCCGATGGGGTCGCCCGCCAGGCCGCACGGCGCTCCTCATCGTGACGGGCGTGGATCTCCGCCTCGAGCGACGCGAGCAGCCCAGCACGTTCGAGCTCCGCACGGCGCCGGCGACGGCGGACCTGCCGACGAGCGTCGAGCACCGAGGCGACCGCCACCAGCGGCCCCAGCGCCGCGAACATGAGCGAGTACATCGACCCGGTGACCGCCCACAGCGCGATGGCCCCGGCGACGGGCGCGACCGCCGCGAGCAGCGGGAAGCCGGGTCGCTCCGGCTCGGCCGGCGCCGGCGGCAGGCTCAGCGGCAGATGCACGACGGGTTCGGCGAGCTCGGTCTGGTCCACCCGGTCATCCGAACATCCGTGCACCCCGGTCGTCGTGCGTCCGCCGCCCGCCGTGCACCGATCCGGCCGCGACGCGACTGTGGAGGACGGGTCAGTCCACCGAGAAGTACTGCTCGGCGAGCTCCACCCGGCTGCCGCGAGGCACGAGATAGCGGCGGCCGGGCTCGCACCGGAGCGCGCCGTCGTCGGGACGTCGCACGACGGTGCCGTTGCTCGAGAACCGGTCGGCGACCCACATCGTTCCTTCGTGCTCGCCGAACTCGAGATGGGTCTTGGAGACCGAGAGCGTGTGATCGGCGATCTGCACGAGGTGGTCGAACCGTTCGCCGGGCTGCGGCATCGGCTTCCGGCCGATGAGCCCCGAGCCGAACACCGTGCGCGTCTCGCCGGTGCTGAACCGAAGCGAGAAGCGCGGGCGACCGGGCTCGGCGACCGACGGGTCGGCCGGAGCCGGTGCATCCTCGATGGGCTCGGCCGGCCGGAATCCCTCGATCGGAACGCTGATCACCCCGCTGTTGCGCTGCGACGTGCGCGGCAGCCGCTCGACCCGGGTCGTGTCGCCCGGACGCGGATCGGGCCTGCGGCGCGACTCCGGGGTCGCGCTCGTCGAACTGCCGCACTCGCCGCAGAACATCGCGTCGGCGGGCAACTCGGCACCGCAGATCCGGCAGTTCACGAACGCACTCCTCTCCGGCTGACAGCGTACCCGCCGAGCGAGTTGAGCGAGATCGCCGCCCGGAGCCGGTCGCGAGTACTCCGCGAAACGCCGAGTCGACGGCGGAGCTCGTCGACCGTCTCCCACACGCGGTGGTCGTCGCCGTGACCCGGTCCCCCGGGTGCGTAGACCGCACGGTCGACGACGGACGCGAGGACGAGCGGGGCGAGCCCGCCCACCGTCGCCGCCTGCTCGGCGCGCGTCGCGGTCGGCACGATCGCGTACCCGTAGTCCGCGGCCGAGTCGGCGAACTCGAGCCAGCCGCCCTCGATGCGCTCGACCGCCGTCGGCGCGCGTCGGCGCAGGCGACGCCGCCGGAGTTTCGCCACCACGATCGCGAGGAAGGGGCTGCACAGGGCGACCGCGCCGACGAGCACGATACCGGTGATCTCAAGGCCTGCGAACATGGCTTGCAGCCAATCGTCGCCGTCGTCGCCGCCATCCGGCGTCGAGCCGGGACCGGCATCGTCGTCGACGAGCGGCGTGCGCTCCGCGGGCGGCGGCAGCACCGACTCGGGGCGCGACACGACCTTGGCCTGCTCGGGCTCGCGCTCGGGGATGGGTCGTGGCACGGGATTCGGATCGATCGGCAGCCACGCCCCGTCGGAGGTCTGCACCTCGATCCACGCCTGACGGTCGGCGCTCGTGAAGCGCACGCTCCCTGTCGAGGCATCCCGTTCGGAACCTGGACCCGGCAGGTAGCCGACGACGACGCGTGCCGGGAAGCCGATCTCGCGGGCCATGAGCGCTGCGGCGACGGCATACTGCTCGCCGTCGCCGACCATCGGCTGCTCCGTCACGAGCTCCTCGATCCGGTCGAGCGCGTGCCCCGACCGGCTCGGCTCCTCGCCCTCGAGCCCGTGGCTGACGTATCCGTCGCGATGGAATCCCTCGATCACCCCGGCGAGCCGTTCGCCCGGCGTCGCGGTCGCCGGCGCCCACTCGTCGATGAGGTCGACGACGCGAGCAGGCAGTTCGGGAAGGGGCGGCATCACGCTCGTACCGGGTTCGAGTGATGCGAGGTCGGACGGCGACGCCGGGACCACCGAGTCCGCGACGTACCGGTCGCCCGACCGGAGGCCGTCGACGACCGCACCGGTGCCAGTGGCGTCGTTGTAGAAGTACGACTCGGCGAGCCGGTCGGCGCGGGGCCCGGCGAACTCGATGCGCTCGAGCCGGCCGATGCCCGGCACCCAGACGTCGCGGTAGCCCTCGACGGCGACATCGATGCGTTCGGTCGTGCCGCCGTCGACGGGCTGGTCGAGCCGGTACGGCACGCGGCTGAACCGGCCCGACGGACCCGAGCCGTCGGAGCCGCCGACCGAGTACACGATGCCGTCGTACGTGTCGAGCACCGCGACCACGAGTCCCGCACCCTCCGGCAGGCCGCGCACGTCGAGCATCGGCTCATCGGCGGAGTCGGGGGCGAAGGCCGTGCGGAACCCCGCGAGCGGGCTGTCGTGATCGTTCGGCTCGAACGGCGGCTGCAGCTCGGCGCGGACGACGCTGCGCGGCGGCGTCGGCAGCGCCACCGCCGCAGCGGTCGCCCCGACGAGCGCGACGGCGACGAGCGCGGATGCCCCGAGCACGCGCCGTGCGTCGGCGAGCGTCGTCTCGACTCGGCGGCCGCCCGCGATCGCCCGCCGGTCGGCGATCCCGATCCGCACGAACCACGCGACGGCAGCGACGAAGAATGCGAGGCCGGCCTCGAGGGCGAAGTCGTCGTGCACGACGCCGAGCGCGATGCCCGCGACGAGCAGCAGCGCGGGCGGCAGCGCCGCGGCGGCGGGGCGGTTCGTGCGCAACGCGATCGTGACGGCGACGGTCGAGGCGACGAGACCGAGCAGGAACGGCGGCACGAGCAGCGCCTGATACGAGCCGACCGGCACCGCGATCGTGACGAGCTGCTTCCACGACAGGGCGGCGCCTGCGACGAGCTCGACGAGTCCGTCGGGCGTCGGCAGCACGCCGAAGAGCGCCCGGTCGGGCACCGCGACCGGAACCCCCAGCACGAGATACGCGGCCACGACGGCGACGGCGACGAGCCAGGCGGGCCACGACCAGCGCGCCCCGGCGAGGCCGATCCCGCAACCGGCGAGGATCGCCGCTCCCGCGGCGGCGAAGAACGCGGGGCTCTCGTAGATCGGCCACCACGGGATCATCGCCGCCGCGAGCATCGCCGCGACGAGCGCGATGCTGATCGCGACCGACCAACCCCGACCCGGTCCGGGTCCCATCCGCGCCGTCATGCGACCGAGGCCGATCTCGCGAGCATCGCACGCAGGTCCTCGAGGTAGCCGATGCCGAACACGGTGAGGCCGCCGACGGTGCGTGCCGTCGGCTGCGACTCCGGCGCGCACTGCACGGCGACCACCTCGACGCCGGCCGGTACCCGGCTCGCCGCCGAGCGCAGCGGACCGACCCCGCGTGCCGAGCCGGTGACGAGGAAGGCGAGCGAGAGCCCGTGCAGCGTCTCGGCCGCGCTCCGCGCGACGTCTGGCAGCGGCGCGACGCGGTCGTCGCGCTCGACGACGCAGAGGGCGTCGACGAGCCGGTCGCGGGAGACGGTCGGCAGCTCGCGCATCGCACCCGTGCGACCGGCGTGGCGCCCGGACACCACGAACGCGACGCTCCGCGCGTCCCGGATGGCGCGCGCCCCGACCGATGCCGCGGCGCCCACCGCGAGCTCGAACTCGGCGTCGTCGGTGTACGCGCCGGGCTCGCGGTCGAGCAGCACCATCAGCCGGCTTCGCCTCGACTCCTCGAACTGGCGCACCATGAACGTGCCGGTCTTCGCGCTCGACCGCCAGTGGATGTATCGGCGGTCATCGCCCGGCAGGTACTCGCGGAGCGCGTGGAACGCGATGTCGCTCGTCGTGAGGTCGCGGGTCGGCGATCCCTCGAGGTCGCGGATGAACCCCGTGCTGAGCGCCGACACCGCCACCGTGCGCGGGTGCACCCGGAGCTCGGCCGTGTCGGACCAGACGATCTCGCGCCGCATGAGCCCGATCGGGTCGGCGCGCACCGTCCGCGCCGGTCCGATCGGAACGATCCCGCGCCGTTCGGTCGGGATGCGGAGCACCTCGTCGACCGTGCCGCCGCGCGGCAGGCCCGGCAGCACGCGCTCGATCACCCGTTCGCCGACCGGGACCTCGAGCTGCACGCCGCCGAAGCGCCGCGGACCGGGGTTGCTCGCGACGAGGCGCGCCTCGGCGTGATCGCCGACGACGACGCGAGGCGTCGGCAACGACAGGCGGACCTCGCCGGCGCCGCGCCCGACGAGCCACAGCGCCGCGACCGCGACGAGCACGACGAAGGCCCAGCCGAGCGCGATGATCTCGACGAGCCCCCAGCTGTAGCCCACGACGAGCGAGACGGCCGCCGCTGCGGCGACGGACCAGCCGAGCGGCGTGACCACGCCGCGCACGGCGGCGGTCCACCGCATCGCCGCGCCGGCGGCGGCTCGACCGCCGAGCACCGCACGCGCGATGACGACCGCGAGCAGGCCCTGCTTCCGTGCCTCCTCGGGGATCGTCGTTCGCGTCGCGGAAAGGCTCACACGACCTGCTTCGTCGATGGCGGCGGGGTCTCGATGAGCACCTGCGCGACCAGGTTCGACGTCGTCACGCCGTCGAACTCGGCCTCGGGATCGAGGATGAGCCGGTGCGCGAGCACCGGCTCGGCGAGCGCTTTCACGTCGTCGGGCACGACGTAGTGCCGGCCGCGGCCGGCCGCATGCGTCTTCGCCGTCCGGATGAGCGCGAGCGCGCCGCGCACGCTCACGCCGAGTCGCACCTCGCGGGCCGTGCGGGTCGCGTCGACGAGGCGCGAGACGTAGTCGTGGATCGTCGGATCGACGTACACCGTGCGCGCGAGCGCTGCGAGGGCGACGACCTCTTCCGCGTCGACGACCGGCTCGACCCGCTGGTCGTGCGCGCGCTGGTCGGCCCCCTCGAGGATCCGGATCGTCGACGCGTGGTCGGGGTAGCCGATCGACGTGCGCATGACGAAGCGGTCGAGCTGGGCCTCGGGCAGCCGATAGGTGCCGGCCTGCTCGACCGGGTTCTGGGTGGCGATCACCATGAACGGGTGCCCGACGGGATGCGTCTGCCCGTCGACCGTGACCTGTCCCTCCTCCATCACCTCGAGGAGCGCCGACTGGGTCTTCGGGCTCGCCCGGTTGATCTCGTCCGCCAGCACGATGCTCGCGAACACCGGGCCGGGGTGGAACTCGAACACCCCCTCGCGCTGGTCGTACACCGTGACGCCCGTGATGTCGCCCGGCAGCAGGTCGGGCGTGAACTGCACGCGATTGCTCGTGCCCGACACCGACTGCGCCATCGCGCGGGCGAGCGAGGTCTTGCCGGTTCCCGGCACGTCATCGAGGAGCAGGTGGCCTTCGCTGAGGAGGGCGGTGAACGCGAGCCGCACGACGCGGTTCTTGCCGAGCAGCACCTCCTCCACGGCGCCGACCAGCCGGTCGAGCGTCGCAGCGAAGCCGGCGGCCTCGTCGGGGGTCATCGTCATTGCTTCTCCTCGTTCTTCGCCTCGTATCGCGCGCTCACGCCGGCGATCCTGACATCCAACCAGACCGTGTCCCCTGGCCCGGCCCCGACGATCTCGCAGCTCGTCGGGGTCTGCGCGGGGCGACCCCGCGCATCGCCGTCCACTCCGCAGCTGAATTCGACCGGGAGGCCAGAATTGTCGGGCGCGTCCGTCCACGACCACGTCGAGCGGCGGGAGTCCCACTGCCGGCTCGGCAGCGCGAACGTGAGGGTGGGCGACTCTCCGGCGGGCAGGATGTCCGACCAGCGTCCGCAGCTTCCCCAGACGGTGCACCCGCGCACCTGGAACCGGCCGGTCTCGCCGAAGTCGAACCGCTCGTTCAGCAGCTCCCGCAGCCAGCCGGATCCGCGGAACTCGCGCTTCGTTCCGGCGATCTGCGTCCCCTGCTCGTCGACGCCCACGATCTCGATCCGCGAGGCCGCGACGTCGACGTCGTCGATGTAGCGGTCCCAGACCTCCGGCCCGTTCCACGCCATCTCGCTGTCGACGCCGTCGACGCCCCCGGGGCCCGGCCGCACGACGGTCCCGGCGACCGCGGTGTGCGCGCACCCCGCCCGGTTGTAGCCCCAGACGATGAACGAGTAGCGGGTCGACTCCGCGGCAGTCCCCGAGAACCGCAGGCTGGATGCCTCGGGGCCGACGCGGACCGTCTCGGCGACGCTGCCTCCCGACGACGGCGGTACGACGCTGCCGGGCGCCGGCGAGGTGACCTGGCATGACTGCGCCCCGCTCGGAACCCCGGTCGCGCCGTCGACGAGCCGCTGCACGAAATAGCCCGCGACGGCGTCGCCGTTCGCCGCGAACGGCGACCAGGTGACGGTCACCGCGCCCGCGGCCGCGTCGCCCGCGACATCGATCGATCCGGCGACGGGCGGCCCGAAGGGCGTGCCGGCGGTCGATGCCGCAGTCCACACGGCGAGCGCGGGATACGCCTCGTTGCGTGCGCTGACGCTGACGGGTACCCGGCTGCCGTTCGCGAGGGCCTGCGAGTCGACGCGGCATTCGCTCGGCGTGCAGGCCGATGCCGCGGCCACCTCCGTCGCGACTCCGGCGACCGTGACCACGTACGAGTGCACGGGGCTCCCCGATCCCGTCGCGACCGGGTCCCATTCGATGCCGAGCCGCCCGTCCAGCGGGAGCGCGGTGAGGCCGCCGGGAGGGGCGGGGATGACGTCGGACCAGACGGGTCCGGGCGCGACCTGGGGATCGGAGAAGCCGATGCCGTTGCGCGCCCGGATGCGTACGTCGACGGCGTTCCCGCGGCCGTTGCCCGGGGTGTCGACGGTGCAGGTCGTGGCCTGGCACATCGTGGTGGCGAGCGCATCGCCCGTGCCGGGGTCGGTGAGCGCGATCTCGTAGCCCGTGATGGGCGAGTTGTTGAAACCGCCGGCCCCGAAGGCGACGTCGAGCGTGCCGTCGCCGAAGCCCGTCACGGTCGGCGCGACGACGGGATCCGGGCGGTCCTGGACCGAAACGGTCACGGAGCCCCAGGCTCGTCGCGACGCCTCGCCCGTCGCGTCCTCGACCTGATACCGCACCGTCGTGTTGACGGGCGGCGCATCGGCTGCCGCCGTCACGGTGAGCGTCGAACGATCGGCGCTCGGCGTGATCTCGATGCCGTCGCCGATTCCCTCGAGGTCGACGGCGACGACGCGCAGCGGCGTCTCGGGGAACGGGTTCGTCTCCTCGTCGTTCGCGAGCACGTCGATCGTCGTCGTCCGCCCGCGGGCTGCGATCGCCCGGTCGTCGATCGGGCTGGCGACGGGCTTCGTCGAGGGCACGACGCGCAGCTCGATGCGCCCGCCCGAGCCGGATCCCGACGCATCGGCGACGTCGACGACGACGGCGGACCGCGCGCCGATCGGGGTGTCGGCGCGCGCTGCGACCGTGAGCTCGTCGCCGTCGAGACGCACGTCGAAGCCCTCGGCCTGCGGCGGCAGCACACGGTAGCTGAGGTCCGCCGACGCCGTCGCGGCGGGCGGGCTCGTCAGTCGGCGCAGGTCGATCTGCTTCGTCTGGCCCGGCTCGAAGTCGATCACGGTGCCGGTGATGGCCGGCGGCTCGTCGTCGTTCGCACGCACTTCGATGGGGATCACGATCGTGCCCGTGCGCGCGGTCGGGTCATCGGGGCCGTCGCCGTCCGTCACGGTGAACGAGATCGAGGCCGGACCGGAGTAGCCCTGCTCGCTTCGGAACCTCAGGGTGTCGCGATCGACCACGAGCGAGGTCCCGTCGCTGTGCGAGGCGAGCACGCTCGCCTCGTCCGTGATGTGGACGGGCTTGCCGGACGCGGCGATGACGAAGTCGGCGAGTTCGAGTTCGACGCTCTCGCCGCTCGCGACCTCGACATCGGGCGCATCGGCGCGCAGCTGCGGCAGGGCGTCGTCTCGTCCGGGGACCCTGATGAAGGCATAGGCCACCAGGCTCGGGTCCTCCGGGTGACTCACGACGAACGGCACGACCCGTCGACGGTCTTCGATCTCGACCCTGATCGACCCGTCACGCAGCACCTGGGCGCCACGCCGGTACCCGTCGACGAGGTCGACGCCGACGTCGTCGACGTCGCCGTCGGCGAGGAAGACGTTCTCCAGCACCGGGACGACGACGGACTCCTCGCCGACGATGTCGGTGAGGCCGAGCACCGTGTCGGATGCCTCGGGCCGGGCGAGCGGGGCATCCGGGTCCGCGACCACCGTGAGGAAGGCCGTGGCCTGTCCGAGCGCCTCGTTCTCGATCGTGTAGATGAAGGAGGACTTGCCGGAGCCGGGCGGGACGTCGACCTCGATACGCCCCTCCTCGACGGTGCGGGCCGTCGCGTCGCCGCGGTTCCTCGTGACGCGGATGACGCGCAGATCGCCGCCACCGGGATCGGAGTCGTTGTCGAGCACCTGCACCGTCACAGTGCGGTCCGGACGCACGGTGACGAGGTCTTCGACCGCGATCGGGGCGGCAGGCCGGTCGACGCGCGGAGCGATGCCGACGCGCACCGTGCCCTCCGCGCGGGCACCGAGGGCGTCGACGACCGAGTAGGCGAATTCCTCGGTGCCGGACGCGTAGACGCCGGCCCGGTAGTCGAGCCAGTCCGGGCCCGTCGCTTCGACGACACCGCGTTCTGGATTCGACTGCTGGCCGAGCAGTTGCACGGAGTCGCCGTCGGGGTCGACGCCAGACAGCGGGACGGGGATGCGCACCTTCTCACCCGCGATGACGCGCGCCGTCACCGTCTCCGGTACGGGCGGTGTGTTCGTCTCGGGTTCGGCCTCGCGGACGGAGATCGTGACGACGGCATCGGCGACCTGGCCGCCCGACTCGATGCGGTAGCGCGCACGGTAGTCGCCCGCCACCTCGGGGGCGAAGTAGCGCAACCGTTCGCCCGACGCGAAGAGCAGTCCGGCGTCGGGCTCCTCCACGAGGTCGGGAACGAGTTCGAACGGCAGCCCGTCGGGCTGCTCGTCGTTCTCGAGCACGGGGATGTCGATGACGTCGCCCGTGCGCATCGAGATCGTGTCGGGCGCCGCGACCGGAGGCTGGGCGGCCTCGGGTTCCGGTATCTCGACCAGCGTCACCTGGCCGGCCGCCTCGGCGAGCCCGTTGCTGACCCGGTACCCGAACACGGTCGAGCCGGTCTCGAGCGGTGCGATGAGCGTCACCCGCAGCAGCCGGTGGTCGACGACCTCGACGCGGAATCCGTCGCCCGGCCGGGACCGCTCCGCATCCGTCACGACGAGGACGCCGCCGGTCGGGTCGATGTCGGTCGCGAGCACGTCGATGTCCGCCGGCTGCCCAACTCGCACGAAGGCCGTGTGCGGCACGGTGACCGGAGTGGTGTCGCGGTCGGGTGGCGCCTGCACCTCGACGCGGACGAAGCCCGTGGCCGGCGTGGCTCCGTCGGTGACGGTGTACTCGAGGTAGTGGGTGCCGATCTCGTCGCTCGTGAACCGGAAGGTGCCGCCGTCGTAGTCGGGGGTGATCGTCACGTCGGGCTTCGCCGGCACCGCGCTGAGCTCGACCCGGCCGCCGCCGCCTCGCACGTGACGCAGCGGATCGATGACGATCTCGCGGCCGGCCGTGGCCAGGGCGATGAACGGCTCGGCTTCGAGCGGGACGGCGCCGGCCGGATGCACGTCGACCTCGAGCGTGCCGACCGTCTCGTCCCGGCCGTCCGAGACGACGAGCGAGACCGTGCGGCCGTCGCCCGTCCCGCCGCGCTCGATGAACCCGACCGTGCCCTCGGCCGTCGACGAGACCTGATCGGGCTCCGCGACCTCGGCGCGCCGGAGGAACATCGGGTCGCCATCGGGATCGACCCAGTCGCCGAGCACCGCTGTCGACACCCGCTCGCCGACTCCGACGTCGGCACGGATCGATCGACGCTGGACCGGCGGCGCATTCTCCTCCGCGGCGCGTACCAAGACCGCCACCGAGGCCCGGCTCGAACCGCCGTGCCCGTCGTCGGCGGAGTAGTCGAAGCGCACGGTGCCCGCTGCGTCCGCATCGAGGGTCAGCTGGAGCTGCTGGTCGTCGGAGATGACGTCCAGCCGCGCCCACTCGGGCAGCTCCGCGTCCACCCCGGCGATCGCGAGCACGTCGCCGTTCGCGTCGTAATCGTTCAGGAGGACGGGCAGCACCGTCGTCCGGCCCGGTCGCGCGCCGAACTCGTCGTCCTCGGTGACGGGCGGCGTCCGGCGCTTCTCGATCTCGGGATCGCGGTCGGGGTCGTTGCGCTCGACCTCGCGATCATCGCGCTCGGCCTTCATCAGTCGCTGCCAGTCGTCGATGCGCTCGAAGCCGCGATCGGCGACCCAGGTCCGACCGTTGGCGCGGTCGTTGAGCACGATGGCCCGGCCGTTCTCGGCGAATGCGAGCTCGTCGCTCGCCGCGCCGAGTTCGACGGGCCGGTCGCCGTCGTCGCACGAGCGCCACGCCGAACCGCCGGCCCAGGCCGCGTACACGCAGCCCGAGTGCACGACGGGCGCCGCGGGCGTCCCGTCGAGATCCGTCACGGCCGAGCGCACTGCACCGCTGTCGAGATCAACCGCGACGAGCCCGCCTCGATGCGCGATCCAGACCTCATGGCCCTCGTCGGCCGGGACCTGCAGCCGAGGCGCCGCCGACGCACCGATCTCGTCGGCGAGCTCGACCCGGCGACCGTCGAGCTCGAGCACCCGGTCGTCCGCGTCGAAGACGGCCCAGCGACCACCGACCGAGGTCAGCTGCACCTCGTGGTCGGTCGGGAACGGTTCGAGCGACCAGTCGGCGGCGATCTGGTCGCCGTCGGCGGCCGAGACCTCCGCGAGGTCGCCGGTCGACGGCGTGTACGCGAACAGCAGGCCGGACGGCGCGGCCGAGATGACGGCGCCCGGTCCGAAGTTGAGATCGGAGTCCGCGCTCTCCTCGAAATCGGCGAAGTCGTCGATCGGGGTCGTCCAGAGCTCGCCGTCGGCGGCGATCACGACCTGGTCGCCCGCGAGCGCGATGGTCGAGGCATCGGGGGGAACCGGCACGGTGTCGGTGAGGGTCGAGTCCGCGGCGTCGACGACGCCGACGCTCGATCGGTCGGGGTCGAACACGAGCACGGTCGCGCCGCGCTGCACGATCGTCGAGCCGCCGCCCGTCTCGACCATCGAGTTGAGCTCGAGCGCGGCGGTGCTCGCGCGGCCGACCGACTGCAAGCGCTCGTTCGCGACCCAGACGGCGGCGTCGCCGAGCTCGACGCGCTGCGCCGCATACCCGCCGCTCGTGACCGCGATCGTGGCGACGACCGCGACGACGGCCGTGACCGCGGCCGCGGTGACGATGGCGGACCGATGACGACGCGGGATCGCGAGTCGCATCACCCGACCCCTTCGACATCGACGCAGCGCTCGGCGCTCGGCGTGCCCGGCTTCCCGTCGCGTGTGACGGTCACGCTCGCGCACACACGGTCGCGACCCGCCGCATCGACCGACAGGATCGTCGCGCGCTGGATCGGCGATGCCTCGCCGTCGACGAGCACGAGGTACGCGTCACCTTGGCGGAGACCCGGATCGCTCCACTCGAACGTCACCTCTTCGCCCGCGGCGGCGCCGCGCAGATCGGTGACGACCGGAATCGTTCTGGTGTTCTGGATCACCGTCGCGATGCCCGCCCCGACGAGCGCGACGAGCAGCACGGCCGCGATCGAGATGCCCCATGCGAGTCGGCGAGCGGTGGGTGGTGTCGATCGCGCGCGACCCGCGGTCGTCTCCGCCGACGCCGGATCGACGGTGGTTCGCGCGGCTGATCGCCGACGACGCCGCGCCTGGTCGATGCCGGAGCGGGCGGGACTCACGCGGGTCCGCTCGTCGAGGTCGACGGCGGTCGCGAGCGCCCAGTCGTCCATGGCCACCTCGATCGGCGTCTGCGGGAGCCCGAGCTCCTCCTCCACGGCCTGCAGGTCGCGGATGAACTCGAGCGCCCCGGACTGTCGCGCCTTCGGCTGCTTCGACATCGCCCGGGCGAGCACCGCCTCGAGGCTCGCCGGCACGTCGATGCGGCCGGTCGGCGCGAGCTTCGACTTCCCGATGCGTGCCGTGATCGCCTGCGGCGAGTTGTCGCCGCCTGGGACCTCGAACGGGCTCCGCCCGGCGAGCAGCGAGTAGACCGTCGCTCCGAGGGCCCAGACCTCGCTCGCGACGGTGCCGCTGGTCTCGTCGCGGAGCACCTCGGGTGCCGACCACGGCACCGAGAGTCCGACCGCCTCGGTGGTCTCGGCCTGGCCGAGCGTTGCCGCGATGCCGAAGTCGCTGAGCACCGGGTGACCGTACGCGGTCGTCAGGATGTTCGACGGCTTGATGTCGCGATGCAGCACACCGGATCGGTGGGCCGTCTCGACGGCGCTCGCGACGCGCACCCCGATCGAGAGCACCTCACCGAGCGGCAGTTGCACGGCACGGTAGCGCTGGCCGATCGAAGCCGAGCAGTACTCCATCACGAGATACGGGCGTCCGTCGGCGGCAACGCTCGCCTGGTACACCGTGAGGATCGAGGGGTGCGAGCTCAGCTGGGCCATCAGATTCGCCTCGGCCTGGAACATCTGCCGGAGGTCGTCGTTGACCACGCCGGCGAGCAGCACCTTCACGGCGACGAGCCGGCGCGGCATGTTCTGCTCGTAGAGGAACACGTCGGCGAAGCCGCCCGAACCGAGCACGCGGATGAACTCGAAGCCCGGAAGGGTCGGCGGGGTGGACGGCAGTCGTCGCGACACGATCCTCCCAGTGCTCATCGGGACAGCGCTCATCGGGACGGCGCGGCAGGGTTCGGTGCCGACGTGGGCCCGCTGCCCCCCATTGTAGGTCGCCGCGGGCGCACCGCCGCGGGGCGGTCAGGCCCTCGCGGTCTCACCTGCGTCGTCGTCGTGCTCGCCGGGCTCGGACGGGGGCGGAACGACCTCGACGACGTCGATCACGACGACCGTCACGTTGTCGCGCCCGCCGTTTCCGAGCGCGGCGTCGACCAGCTGGGTGGCGGCCTTCTCGGCCTTCGGATTGGCGACGAGGAAGTGGCGGATGCCGTAGGACGTGAGCTCCTTCGTGAGCCCGTCGGAGCAGACGAGCAGCCGCATGCCCTCCTCGACGGCGATCGCCCGATAGTCGGGGATGGGCGCCTCGTGGAATCCGACCGCCCGCGTGATGACGTTCGAGTGCGGGTGCGTGTCGGCCTCTTCGCGCGTGATCTGCCCGGCATCGACGAGCTCCTGCACGATCGAGTGGTCGACCGTGAGCTGCTCGAGGACGCCGCCGACGAGGCGGTAGACCCGCGAGTCTCCGATGTTGAAGACGATCCATGCCGGTTCGCCCGAGATGAGCCCGAGGGCCGCGCCGGTCACCGTGGTCCCGCTGCCCTCGTCGGTGACGCCGGCGCCCCGCCCCATGTCCTGCACGGCGCGATGCAGCGACGCGTCGATCTCGGCCGTGCCGATGACCGGCTTGCCGCCGTGCTCGGCGAGCCGCGTCACGACGGCGGCGCTCGCGAAATCGCCCGCCGCATGTCCGCCCATGCCGTCCGCCACCGCGAAGACGGGTGCCTGCGCCACGTAGCTGTCCTCATTGACCTCGCGCCGCAGGCCGGTGTCGGTGATCGCGGCCCACGCGAGGGTGATCTCGGTGCCGTCGGGCAGCGCGATCCGATGGCGCGCGTTGCCGTTGCCTATCTGCGTCACGTGTTCGGCCTGTCTCGCGTGGGGTGATCGACTCCGGGGGGTGGGAGGATCTCGACGATCGTATCGTCTCCGAGATCGAGGCTCATGCCCGGCACGACGACGATCGACTCGCCCGCACGCAATCGCCGGGGCGCGCGCGGCCCGATCACGGTCGTGCCGTTCGTCGAGCGCAGGTCGCTCGCGACCAGACGTGCGCCCTCGACCCTGAGCTCGAGGTGGGTCGACGAGACGATCCTGCCCGGCGAGTCGACGGCGATGAGCCGGGGCACGCCGTGGACGCCCGGGATCCTCGGGGCACCGGGCCTCCGGCCGATGAGCACCGAGCCATGCGGCACGAACGGGTCTCCCCCGGCCACGCGCACCTGCGGGAGCGCGGGGGCCGGGAGCTCCGGGGCCGACCCCGCGATCGTGCCATCCGGTCCCGTGCCGCCGTCCTCGGCGTCGATGGCCGCCGCGCTCGCGCTGTAGATCGTGTCCGCGTCGGCCGAGGCGACGGCGCGCTGCCATTCGACGGCGGACGCTCGCAGCCTCGCCCGCGCGTGCGCGACGACCGTGCCACCCGTGACGGGTTCGAGCACGGATGCGGCGCCGGTGAGTCGAACGGCCGACACGTCGTGGAACTCCGCGAGATGCCAGGGCTTGATGCCTCGCCCGTCGAATCGTCGACTGCCGCCGGGCGACTCGAGGTCGACGACCGCTCCCCCGCGCACGACGGCGGTCACGGATCCGGGGTCGTCGCCCATCCACCACACGAGCGCGAAATCCTGCTCGTCGTCATCGAGCCGCGCCGGGATCGCAGCCACGAGCGACTCGAGCGCCAGCCCGTGGTCGGCGGCGACACCGGCGAGCGCCGCGAGGACGTCATCGGCTGCGGGGGCGGCGAGCACGACGACGAAGCGCTCGCCGACGATGGCGTCCCAGGCTGCGGCGCCCGGGATCGCGTGGCTCGACACCGTCCCTCGTGGCATGTCGTCCAGTCTTCCACCGACCGGACCGCGCCGCGCGACGCGCAACCACCGGCCGAGGCCGCGGCGCACGCCCGAGATGGACCTCGATTACCAGCCAGCACCATGGAATCAGTCGTGAATGGCTCGAGAATCGACGGAATCACTTGCCAGAGGCATCCTTCACTGTCACAATCGAGCCATGACGAACGCAGGTCGTTCCAACGGGCATCGACCCGTGCAGCTCGACGAGGTGTCGAAGGCGATCATCGAGCAGCTGCAGGCCGATGGCCGTCGGTCGTACGCCGACATCGGCAAGGCGGTCGGACTGTCCGAGGCGGCCGTGCGCCAGCGCGTGCAACGACTCACCGAGTCGGGGGTGATGCAGATCGTCGCGGTCACCGACCCCATGCAGCTCGGCTTCACCCGGCAGGCGATGATCGGCATCCGCGCGTCCGGCGACACCCGCGTCCTGGCCGAACAGCTGGGCGAGATCCCCGAGATCGACTACGTCGTGCTCACCGCGGGCAGCTTCGACCTGCTCGCCGAGGTGGTGTGCGAGAACGACGAGGAACTCATCACCCTGCTCAACACGCGCATCCGCAGCCTCGACGGCGTGAACGCGACCGAGACGTTCGTCTACCTCAAGCTCCAGAAGCAGTTCTACAACTGGGGCACTCGCTAAGAAGGGAAGAACATGACCGACACGGTCTACGACAACGCTGCACTGCAGCAACAGGCGAAGGACCATCTCTGGATGCACTTCGCCCGGCAGTCCACGATGGAGACCTCGGGCGTGCCGATCATCACCCGCGGCGAGGGCCACCGCGTCTTCGACATCAACGGCAAGAGCTACATCGACGGCCTCGCGGGACTCTTCGTGGTCAACGCCGGCCACGGCCGCAAGCGTCTCGCGCAGGCGGGCGCCAAGCAGGCGGAGGAGCTCGCGTTCTTCCCGATCTGGTCGTACGCGCACCCGAAGGCGATCGAGCTCGCCGACCGCCTCGCCGGCTACGCACCCGGCGACCTCAACCACGTGTTCTTCTCGACCGGCGGCGGCGAGGCGGTCGAGACCGCCTACAAGCTCGCGAAGAACTACTGGAAGCTCATGGGCAAGCCGAGCAAGTACAAGGTCATCTCGCGCGCCCTCGCGTACCACGGCACGCCGCAGGGCGCTCTCGCCGTGACCGGACTGCCGATCAAGGCGCCGTTCGAGCCGATCACCCCCGGTGGCCTGCGCGTGCCGAACACGAACTTCTACCGCGCCGCCGACATGGGCGCGCCGACCGAGAGCGAAGAGGCGTTCGGCATCTGGGCTGCCAACCGCATCGAGGAGCAGATCCTCATGGAGGACCCCGACACCGTCGCGGCCGTCTTCCTCGAGCCCGTGCAGAACTCCGGCGGGTGCTTCCCGCCGCCCGCCGGTTACTTCCAGCGCGTGCGCGAGATCTGCGACAAGTACGACGTGCTGCTCGTCTCGGACGAGGTCATCTGCGCCTTCGGCCGCATCGGCCACATGTTCGCCTGCGACGAGTACGGCTACGTGCCCGACATGATCACCTGCGCCAAGGCGATGACCTCGGGCTACGCCCCGATGGGCGCGACGATCATCAACGAGCGCATCTACGAGCCGTTCTCGAAGGGCGACACGACCTTCTACCACGGCTACACCTGGGCGGGTCACCCGGTCTCGGCCGCGGTCGCACTGGAGAACCTCGACATCTTCGAAGAGGAGCACCTCCTCGAGCACGTGCGGGAGAACTCGCCGTTGTTCCGCGCCGAGCTCGAGAAGCTCAGCGACCTGCCGATCGTCGGCGACGTGCGCGGTGCCGGCTACTTCTTCGCCGTCGAGCTCGTGAAGGACAAGGCCACGCGCGAGACCTTCAACGAGGACGAGTCCGAGCGGCTGCTCCGCGGCTTCCTCTCGACGGCGCTGTTCGACGCCGGCCTCTACTGCCGCGCCGACGACCGAGGCGATCCCGTGATCCAGCTCTCGCCGCCGCTCACGATCGGCGTGCCCGAGTTCCAGGAGATCGAGCAGATCCTCCGGAGCGTGCTGACCGAGGCGTCGAACCGCATCTGATCGCTGCCCCTTCGTCCTTCGAACCCGGTGGCGGGCTCCCGTGAGTCCGCCACCGGGTTCGTCGTCTTCGGCCGTCACGCCTCATCGAGTCGCGGGGGTCGAGTGAACGCCCAGTCCGGCAGCGCTCCCGTGCCGAGGTAGTGTTCGAGCAGCCGAGCCATCGAGTAGTCGGGGTCCGCAGTGAGCACGGCGTCGAGCAGCGCACCGGCGGCCGATCCGCGCCCGAGCGCCCAGCAGAGCCATGCGGCGATGCAGAGCGGGCCCGAGCGATGGCTCGCCGGGGCGTCTGCGACGACCTCGCGCACGACGACGAGTGCGCGCTCGAGCCGCGCGCGATCCGGTTGCAGGCCAGTCCTGCCGAGCATGAGCCGCGAGAGGAACTCGCTGACCTCGAGCCCCGGGCCGTGCCCGGCGAACTCTCGGCGGATGAGCGCATCGACCGACTCGCCCTGGGCCTCTGCGCGTTCGGCGAGGTCGACGGCGTCGTCGTGCGCCGCGGCGCCGACGACGGGGCCGAAGGCGAACTGCAGCATCATCCCGTCGCGGAACACCGGTCGCGAAGCGAGGTGCAGGAACCACGCCCGCCGCAGCGCCGAGGACGCCCGCGGTGCGAGCAGCCGTTCGACGAGCTCGACGGGGTCGACGTCGTCGCCCAGCGCACGGAAGATCGTGTCGCCGGCGTCGGCTCGATCGATCCGTCGCAGCTCGCGCGCGATCGCCGCGGCGCGGTGCTCGTCGGGTTCCGGCAGCCTCGCCGGCGCCCACGGCCCCTCGGCGAGCTCGTCGTGCGGATGGAGGCCGCGCGCCGGCACGACGTCGAGCTCCTCGAGCGGCCGCCCGCCGGACGGCAGCTCTGCGTCGAGGAAGGACCCCCAACCGTCGGCGGCACGGCAGAGCGCGTCGCGCACGCCGAAGCCGGCTTCCGCGGCGCGACGGCACAGCAGTTCGACGAGCCTCCGTTCGGGCGCGCCGCCGTGGTCGGCGAACCCCTCGTCGGTGTAGACGACCGGTGCGATCGCATCGACGCCCGGCATCCTGCACAGGGACGAGATGACGGCCGAGACGAGCGCAGTGCGATCGCGCGACCGGCGTGGCAGGTCGTGACGCAGGACGCCGAGGGTGCGGCGCCCCTCGAACGCGACGCACACGAGCGACTGCGCCGGCATGAAGCCTGCGAGCCTCGGCACGAGGGCGAGGAACTCTTGCGCCGAACCGGCGCGGATGATCGTGGTCATGGACCGAGACTGGCTGCCGTCGACCACTTGAGGCTCGCCGCGCAGGTTCGGTCGCCGCCCACGGAGGTGTGGAGGACGGGACGGCCACCCGTCCTCGACCGTCGCGGCCTCACTCGGGTGTTCCGCGATGTCTGAATTCCGCGAGCCGCCGTCAGCGGCCGCAGTTACGCTCGACGCATGACCAACGAGTACCTCATCCGCCTCGACAGCCCGATCGGCCGGCTCGAGGTCGTCGCCGACGATGCGGCCGTGACCGCGCTGACGATCGAACGAGACGGCGTCCTCCCCCGCGACGGCGAGCCCGAGCGCTCCAATCCCGTCCTCGAACACGCGAGGCGCGAGCTCGACGAGTACTTCGCCGGCACGCGCACCGAATTCGACGTGCCCGTCCGGTGGCACGGCACCCCGTTCCAGGAGTCGGTGTGGCGCGAGCTCTCGAGACTCGGCTGGGGCGAGGCGACCTCGTACGGATCGCTGGCCGCGGCCGTCGGCCGGCCCGGCGCGTCGCGTGCGATCGGTGGTGCGGTGGGGGCCAATCCGGTGCCGATCCTCGTCGGCTGCCATCGCGTGCTCGCGGCCGACGGCCGGATCACCGGCTACTCGGCCGGTGAGGGCATCCCGACCAAGCTCTGGCTGCTCGGGCACGAGCGCATCGGCTTCGCCGCGTGAGCGTCATCCCCCGCCCCGACGTCGTCGTCGGCGACGACGGTCGTGCCCGCTGCGCGTGGGGCGCGAGCGACCCCGAGTACCGCCGCTACCACGACGAGGAGTGGGGCACGCCGCAACACGATCCGGTACGGCTCTACGAGAAGGTCTGCCTCGAGGGATTCCAGGCCGGACTGTCGTGGATCACGATCCTGCGCCGCCGCGAGGCGTTCCGGGAGGTGTTCCACGGATTCGATCCCGCACGCGTGGCGGAGATGACCGACCACGATGTCGAGCGCCTGCTCGGGGACGCCCGCATCATCCGGCACCGCGGCAAGATCCGGGCGACGATCACGAACGCCCGCGCCACCCTCGCCCTCGATCGCTCCCTCGACGAGCTGCTCTGGGGGTTCGCACCGCCACCGCGAACGATCGCGCCGGCCTCGTTCGCCGAGGTCCCGGCGACGACGCCGGAGTCCATCGCCATGAGCCGAGAACTGCGCCGCCGCGGGTTCGCCTTCGTAGGCCCGACCACGATGTACGCGCTCATGCAGGCCGCGGGAATGGTCGACGATCACGTCGCCGGCTGCTTCAGGGCGAGGCATCACGGCGGCGCCTGACGGCCGCCGGGCCGGGCGCGCGGCACGCCCCTGAGATCCTTGACACCGTCGAATCCCGCAGGCTACGTTGAGCCCACTTCGGGGGACAGGCAACGACGCCCGGACCATCGATCCGAAGCCGCTCGCCGGCTGGGCGAGCGGAGACGCTCATCACAGAAGGAGCACTGCATGCGATTCACGAGAACGCTCGCGCTGGCCGCCACCGCGGCTGCCGCGCTCACTGTCGGCACGGTCATCCCGGCTGCCGGCGCAACCCCGCTCGATTCCGACGTCCCCTCCTACCAGGAGTTCGCGGCATCGACGTACCGAGACATCGACGGCGGCTACATCGTCAACGGAGACGAACTGATCTCGGGCCAGAGCGACCTGCGGTCGTTCTACGAGCAGCTCGTCGGACCCGAGACGCCGACCGACGGCCTCATCGTCAACACGGTCAACGGCGCCGACGACAAGTGGTCCGCTTCGCAGGTGGGCAACCTCACCTATTGCGTCAGCACGAAGTTCGGCACTCGTCACGCCGACGTCGTCAGTGCGATGGCGAGCGGCGCCGCCCTTTGGGAGTCCGCGTCGTCGAAGATCGACTTCGTCTACGTGAGCAGCGCCGACAGCCAGTGCACGACGCGCAACAAGTCGGTCCTGTTCTCGGTCGAGCCGGTGCAGACCTCGCAGTACATCGCTCGCGCCTTCTTCCCGAGCTCGCCCGACCGACAGCAGAACGTGCTCATCGACGACTCGATCTGGAGCTCGGGCGCTTGGACGCCGACCAACATCCTCGGCCACGAGCTCGGACACACCCTCGGCTTCCGGCACGAGCACACGCGCCCCGAATCGGGCACGTGCTTCGAAGACAACAACTGGCGTCCGCTGACGCCGTACGACTCGGCGTCGATCATGCACTACCCGCAGTGCAACGGCTCGTCCGACGACCTGTCCATGACGAGCAGCGACCGCGCGGGCGTCGTCGCACTCTACGGCAACTGAGACACCGCTTCTGAGGTCTCCCGTCTGAGTCCGCTGGGTCCGGTCGTGTTCGACCGGACCCAGCGGTCAGCTCGAGGCGATGCGCAACGGGCCCGCCCCGGTCTTCCTCCTCGTGCACGGTGCGCGGTGGCGGGCCACAGGGCGCGGCTGCACGCGTCAGTGGTGCAGGAAGCCGTCGCACTCGCGAGATGGCGGACCCGCGATCGCGAGGCGGCGATTCAGGCGACGAGTTCGACCTCGCGCGGCTGGGTCGCCCCGCGGTCTTCGCCGAGCCGCATCGAGAACCCCTCGACCTCTGCCCAGTCGATCAGGTCGTCGACGGTGGCGAGTTCGGGGCGCCGAGCGAGCACGGCCCGCGTGAAGCGCCCCTTCGCCTGCTTGTTGAAGTGGTTGAGGGCGCGCTTGCGGCCGGCGCCGTCGATCGAGACGACGCGCACGTACACGCTGTCCCGGCGGGCGGGCGCCGGGCCGAGCTCCGCATAGCCCTCCGACCGGAGGTCGATGATCAGACCGGGTTCGCGCTCCAGCACGCCGGCGAGGTGATCGCGCCAGAACGACTTGAGGCGCACGCCGGGCACTCGCGAGTCGTGCGAGAGCCGATATGCGGGAATCGGGTCGAGCGCACCGACGAGGCCGAAGAGTGCGGAATGCACGATGACCGTGCGAGCGGCGAACTCGCGAGCCGCGTCGTCGAGCGTCGGCGCGTCGAGGGCGTCGAAGAGCACGCCGGTGTAGCGGTCGATCGCGGGCATCGTCGGGGCCGTGGCGAGCTCGCGGTTGCGCGCGACCTCGGCGGCTTGGCGCGGTCCGAGCTTGAGCGCCCGCATCGTCGCGTCGTGGTCGGCCGCGAGGTCGACGAGAGCGCTGGTCAGCTGCTCCCGCGGCTCTCGGAGGCCGTCGAAGGAGAGCGCGCCGAGCGACAATGGCGCACCGGGGCCGCCGTCGCGCTTCGTCTCGGACGGCGGGAGAAGCAGCAGCACTACGAACCGATGAATGCGAGTGCGGCTTCGACGTTCGTGCCCAGCGATTCGATGCTGTCGATGGTGACGCGCGGAAGCGCCGACGACGGGCCGGTCCAGGCGGCGTAGCCCTCGAGGCTCTGCTCGACGGCTCGCCAGGTGGTCTCCTCGAGATGCGGCAGGCCGCGCTCGCGCTTCTCGAGCCTCGAGCGGTGCAGCGCCTCGTCGGAGCAGACGACCTCGATCACCCGGAGCCGGGCGTCGGTGCGGGCTGCGAGGTCCCGCCACTGCAGTCGCGCCGCCTCCGCGGCGTTCACCGCGTCGACGATGACGGTTCGGCCGGAGGCGAGCTCCTTCTCGGCGATCTCCTCGGCGACCAGGTACGCGGCGAGGCCGGTGGGCTGGTCGGCGTCGATCCCGGCCTTCAGAATGGCCGACTCGATCGGGTCGACCGACACGACCGTGGCGCCGAGGCGGGCGCCGACGATCTGGGCGATCGTCGACTTGCCCGCACCCGGCAGCCCGGCCATGACGATGAGCTGGGTGACGCTCAGGTCACCGAACTGACGGTCGAACGGTTGCTCCCCCGGCATCCGCTCCCCCTCAGGCGAGTTCGGCGCGGGACGCGACGACCTGCACCTGATCGGACTGGACTGAGAGGAATCCGTCTTCCGCCGAGGCGGTGATCTTCTCGCCGCCCGGCAGGGTGACGCGCACCTCGCCGCTCGCGAGGATCGCGAGCATCGGCTCGTGCCCCGGGAGGATGCCGATCTCGCCTTCGACGGTCTTGGCGACCACCATGGCCGCCTCGCCCGACCACACTTCGCGGTCGGCCGAGACGACGCTCACGTTGAGGGCGGCCATGCTCAGCCGTTCTCCTTCTGGATCTGCGCCCACTTCTCTTCCACGTCGGAGATCGGGCCGACGTTGAAGAACGCCTGCTCGGCGACGTGGTCGAAGTCGCCCCGGGCGATCGCGTCGAACGACTCGATGGTGTCCTTCAGCGGGACCGTCGAACCCTCGACACCCGTGAACTTCTTCGCCATGTAGGTGTTCTGCGAGAGGAACTGCTGGATCCGGCGCGCGCGGGCCACGGTGATCTTGTCTTCCTCGGAGAGCTCGTCGACACCGAGGATGGCGATGATCTCCTGCAGTTCCTTGTTCTTCTGGAGGATCTGCTTGACCGTGGTCGCGACGCGGTAGTGGTCGGCGCCCAGGTAGCGCGGGTCCATGATGCGCGACGTCGACGTCAGCGGGTCGATCGCGGGGTACAGACCCTTCGACGCGATCTCACGCGAGAGCTCGGTCGTGGCGTCGAGGTGGGCGAACGTGGTCGCCGGGGCCGGGTCGGTGTAGTCGTCGGCCGGGACGTAGATCGCCTGCAGCGAGGTGATCGAGTGGCCGCGCGTCGAGGTGATGCGCTCCTGCAGGATGCCCATCTCGTCGGCGAGGTTCGGCTGGTAGCCCACAGCGGAGGGCATGCGGCCGAGCAGCGTCGACACCTCGGAGCCCGCCTGGGTGAAGCGGAAGATGTTGTCGATGAAGAGCAGCACGTCCTGCTTCTGCACGTCGCGGAAGTACTCGGCCATGGTGAGGGCCGAGAGGGCGACGCGCAGACGCGTCCCGGGCGGCTCGTCCATCTGGCCGAAGACGAGGGCGGTCTTGTCGAAGACGCCCGCCTCCTCCATCTCATGGATGAGGTCGTTGCCCTCACGGGTGCGCTCGCCGACGCCGGCGAACACCGACACGCCGCCGTGGTCCTGCGCGACGCGCTGGATCATCTCCTGGATGAGGACGGTCTTGCCGACGCCCGCACCGCCGAAGAGGCCGATCTTTCCACCCTGCACGTACGGGGTGAGGAGGTCGATCGACTTGATGCCGGTCTCGAAGAGCTGCGTCTTCGACTCGAGCTGGTCGAAGGCCGGGGGCTTGCGGTGGATCGGCCAGCGCTCGGTGACCTCGATGGTCTCGCCGGGCTCGAGGTTCAGCACCTCGCCCATGACGTTGAAGACCTTGCCCTTGGTGACGTCGCCGACGGGCACCGAGATGGGGGCGCCGGTGTCGCGAACCTCCTGGCCGCGGACCAGGCCGTCGGTCGGCTTGAGGGCGATCGCACGCACGACGTCGTCGCCCAGGTGCTGCGCGACCTCGAGGTTCAGGGTCGTGGTCGTGCCGCCGATGGTGACGTCGGTCTGGAGGGCGTTGTAGATCTCGGGGATCGAGTCGTGCGGGAACTCGATGTCGACGACGGGGCCCGTCACGCGGGCGATGCGGCCGACGGCGACGGCCTGGTCGGCGACCATGTCGATGGTGTCAGTCATTTCTGCTCACTCTTTCTGGATTGCTACTTGGCGGCGACGAGCGCGTCCGCGCCGCCCACGATCTCGGAGATCTGCTGCGTGATCTCGGCCTGGCGGGCATTGTTCGCCAGGCGGGTGTAGTCGGTGATGAGCTTGTCGGCGTTGTCGGACGCCGACTTCATCGCCTTCTGCGTGGCCGCGTGCTTGGCGGCGGCCGACTGCAGCAGGGCGTTGAAGATGCGGCTCTCGATGTACACCGGCAACAGGCCGTCGAGCACGGTCTCGACGTCGGGCTCGAACTCGTACAGCGGCTGCACCGTGGCATCGGGCTCTTCGACGCCTTCGACGACCTCGAGCGGCAGGAGGCGCACGACCGTGGGGGTCTGCGTCATCATGCTGACGAAGGTGTTGTAGACGACGTGGATCTCGTCGACGCCGCCGTCGGAGGCGTCGCGCAGGAACGACTCGAGCACCGCGTCCGCGATCTCCTTGGCCAGCTCGAACTCGGGGCTCTCGCTCGATCCGACCCAGTCCTGCTCGAACTCGCGGTGCCGGAACTGGAAGTACCCGACCGCCTTGCGCCCGACGAGGAAGTACACGACCTCCTTGCCCTGCGAGCGGAGGAGCTCGGCGAGCTCCTCCGCTTCGCGAAGCACCTGCGAGTTGAACGCACCGGCGAGGCCGCGGTCGCTCGTGAGGATCACGATCGCCGCACGCTCGATCTTCTCGGGCTCGGTCGTCAGCACGTGGTCGACGTTCGAGTACGTCGCCACGGCCGAGACGGCACGGGTGATCGCCCGCGAGTACGGCGTCGAAGCCGCCACCCTCGCCTGCGCCTTCTGGATGCGCGAGGCGGCGATGAGCTCCATCGCCTTGGTGATCTTCTTCGTCGTCTGGGCAGACTTGATCTTCTGCCGGTAGACCCGAAGTTGCGCTCCCATGTCTCTCCTGTATCCCTACGTCAGCGGTTCAGATCGTCCGATCGCCTCAGCGGCGACCCTTGACGATCTTCTCCTGGTTGACGTCTTCGGCGGCGATGGCCTCGAACTGCTCCGAGCCGACCGAGGCGAGCGGCTTGCCCTCGCCGGTCTGGAACTCGCCCTTGAAGGTCGAGACCGACGACTCGAGCTTCGAGATGGTCTCGTCCTCGAGCTTGTTCGTCGAGCGGAGCACGTCGAGCACGTCGGTGTTGCGGCGCAGGTAGTCGAGGAACTCGGCCTCGAAGCGGAGGATGTCCTCGACCGGAACCTCGTCGAGGTGGCCCTTCGTGCCGGCCCAGATCGAGACGACCTGGTCTTCGACGGGGTACGGCGAGTACTGCGGCTGCTTGAGCAGCTCGGTCAGGCGCGCGCCGCGGGCGAGCTGGCGACGGCTCGCCGCGTCGAGGTCGGAGGCGAACATCGCGAAGGCCTCGAGCGAGCGGTACTGGGCGAGCTCGAGCTTCAGCGTGCCCGAGACCGACTTGATCGACTTGACCTGTGCGTCGCCACCGACTCGCGAGACCGAGATGCCGACGTCGACGGCCGGTCGCTGGTTCGCGTTGAAGAGGTCGGACTGGAGGAAGATCTGGCCGTCGGTGATCGAGATCACGTTCGTCGGGATGTAGGCCGAGACGTCGTTCGCCTTGGTCTCGATGATCGGGAGGCCCGTCATCGAACCGGCGCCGAGCTCGTCGGAGAGCTTGGCGCAACGCTCGAGGAGACGCGAGTGCAGGTAGAAGACGTCACCGGGGTACGCCTCACGGCCCGGCGGGCGGCGGAGGAGGAGCGACACGGCGCGGTACGCCTCGGCCTGCTTCGACAGGTCGTCGAAGATGATGAGGACGTGCTTCGAGTCGTACATCCAGTGCTGGCCGATGGCCGAGCCGGTGTACGGCGCGAGGTACTTGAAGCCCGCCGGGTCGGAGGCCGGGGCGGCGACGATGGTGGTGTACTCCATCGCGCCGGCGTCTTCGAGGGCGCCCTTCACCGAGGCGATGGTCGAGCCCTTCTGGCCGATCGCGACGTAGATGCAGCGGACCTGCTTCGACGGGTCGCCCGACTCCCAGTTCGCCTTCTGGTTGATGATCGTGTCGATCGCGATCGCGGTCTTGCCGGTCTGGCGGTCGCCGATGATGAGCTGGCGCTGGCCGCGGCCGACCGGAATCATCGCGTCGATGGCCTTGATGCCGGTCTGGAGCGGCTCGTGCACCGACTTGCGCTGCATGACGCCGGGCGCCTGCAGCTCGAGGGCGCGGCGGCCCTCGATGCCGGTGATCTCGCCGAGACCGTCGATCGGGTTGCCGAGCGGGTCGACGACGCGGCCGAGGTAGCCCTCGCCCACGGGCACCGAGAGGACCTCGCCGGTGCGGGTCACCTCCATGCCCTCTTCGATGCCGGTGAACTCGCCGAGCACGACGACGCCGATCTCGTCCTCTTCGAGGTTGAGCGCGAGGCCGAGCGTGCCGTCGGCGAAGCGCACGAGCTCGTTCGCCATGACCGACGGGAGACCGCCCACGTGCGCGATGCCGTCGGCGGCGTCGGTGACGTACCCGACCTCGGTCTTCTGCGCCTGGCCCGGCTCGTACGACGAGACGAACTCCGAGAGAGCCGAACGGATCTCGTCGGGGCTGATGGAGAGTTCTGCCATTGCCATTTCCTTTTCTGGGCCGGGCCGTGTGGGCGCCGGTTTCAGCTTCTCTGTGTGGCGGCGCTGCACGCCGGTCGTGGTTTCAACCGGCGTCAGCCGGCAAGCTTCTGCCTCAGCGAGCCGAGGCGGCTGGCGACGCTGCCGTCGATGACGTCGTCGCCGATCTGGATGCGGACTCCGCCGATGAGGGCGGGGTCGACGATCGTGTCGAATCGGATGGGGCGCCCGGCCTGGGCGGCGAGGCCCTGCTCGAGGCGACCGAGCTGCTCGGCCGAGAGCGGGACGGCGGTCGTGACGGTCGCCACGTCGAACCCGCGCTGGTCGGCCACGACGGATGCCGCGTGCCTGAGCGCCTCGCCGATGCGACGGCCGCGGGGCTGCTCGACGAGATGGCGCACGATCGCGACGGTCTGCGGCGCGGCCTTGCCGTCGAGCAGCCGGTTGACGAGCCGCGTCTTCGCCTCGGGCGCGCTGAGCTTCGAACCGAGCGCGAGCTCGAGCTCGGAGTCGGACGCGACCGTACGGTCGAACGCGAAGAGCTCGGCGTCGATGTCGACGCCCTTCGCGGCGGAGTCGGCCGCGACGCGGTAGCCGAGGTCTTCGACGCCCGCGAGGAAGTCGTCGCCCGATGACCAGCGGCGCGTCGCCGCGGTCACGAGCAGTGCGACCGACTCGGCCGGAAGCTGCGATCCGAACACGCGCTCGACGAGCGCGCGCTTCTGGGCGACGTCGGCTTCGGCGTCGGTGAGCGCCGTGCGCAGCTGCGCGGACGAACCGATCACCCGGCCGGCGGCGAGGAGGCCCTCGGCGACCGGAAGTTCGGCCCGGCCGAGCTCGGCGAGCGCAGCCCGCGACCCGGCCAGGGCCTCTCTCGTAGCGCTACCCATGGATTACTTCTTCCCTCCGGCGGCCGCCTCGGAGGCCTCCAGGTCGGCGAGGAAGCGATCGACGACCGCGGTCGCCTTCGCGTCGTCGGAGAGCGACTCGCCGATGACGCCCGACGCGAGGTCGATCGCCAGCGTGCCCACCTCGGAGCGGAGCGAGACGAGCGCGCTCTGGCGCTCGGCCTCGATCTGCGCCTGGGCGCTCGCGGTGACGCGAGCGGCTTCGGCGACGGCGGTGTCCTTCGCCTCGGCGACGATCTTCTTGCCGTCTTCGCGGGCCGTCTCGCGGATGCGTCCGGCCTCGGTGCGCGCGTCGGCGAGCTGGGCGGTGTACTCCTCGAGGGCCGCCTCGGCCTTGCGCTGGGCCTCGTCGGCCTTCGCGATGTTGCCTTCGATCGCCTCAGCACGCTCGTCGAGCAGCTTCTGGACGCGCGGAAGCACGTACTTCCAGAAGAAGAGGAGGAGGATGACGAAGATGACCCCCGACCAGACGAGGTCGTAGACCTCGGGGATCAGCGGGTTGCGCGTCGTACTCTCCTCCGCGGCGCTCACTACAGAGTGAAGCATGTGTTGACTCCTCGCGGGGCTGGAGGGTTTACGGGAACGGGATGAAGGCGACGGCGATGCCGACGAAGGCGAGCGCCTCGGTGAAGGCGATACCGATCCACATCAGGACCTGCAGGCGGCCGGCGAGCTCGGGCTGGCGAGCGACGCCCTCGATCGTCTTGCCGACGACGATGCCCACGCCGATGGCCGGGCCGATGGCTGCGAGGCCGTAACCGACCGAGGCGATGTGTCCGTTGATCTCCGCGAGAACGGTCGTTGCGTCCACGTTGTTTACCTTTCGTTGTGGTGGAGTTATGGGCGGGGATGCCCGAGTCGTGCGATCAGTGCTCTTCGGCGACGGCCAGCTGGATGTAGACCGCCGTCAGCACGGTGAAGACGTACGCCTGGAGCACCGCGACGAGGATCTCGAACACCGTGAAGGCGAACCCGAAGGCGAAGGTGCCGACGCCCATGAGCTTGAACCAGCCGGGCGCCGAGAACAGGAAGAACCAGGTCGCCGAGAAGCAGAGCACGAGCAGCATGTGGCCGACGAGCATGTTCATCAGGAGTCGGAGCGTCAGCGTCACCGGTCGGATGATGAACGTCGAGATGAACTCGATCGGGGTGACGATGAAGTACACCGGCCACGGCACGCCCGCGGGGAACAGCGCGTTCTTGAAGAAGTTCGCGGGACTCTTCTTGACGCCCGCGTAGATGAACGTGACGTACGAGATCGCCGCGAGCACGAACGGCACGCCGATGACCGAGGTGCCCGCGATGTTCAGGCCGGGGAAGATGCCCGTCAGGTTCATGAACAGGATCATGAAGAACATCGTCGTGAGGATCGGCAGGAACCGCTTGCCGTCCTTCTTGCCGAGCAGATCGTCGGAGATGTTCACGCGGACGAGGTCGAGGCCCATCTCCACGAGGCTCTGGAAGCGCCCGGGCACGACCCGCATGCGGCGGGTGCCGAGCCAGAAGATCACGAGCAGCGCGATGATCGCGATGATGCGGACCATCATGACCCGGTTGATCGCGAACGGCGTGCCCTCGAAGAGGAAGATTTCGGGGAAGAACTCGTCGAGACTGGGCCCGTGGAATCCGCCTTCGTCGGCGGCGGTCAGAACCAGCTGGTTCAGAGCGTGTGCTAGCAGGGCTCTCTCCTGTTTCGGGGCGTGGAGCAGGGGCTCTCGCGACGACGAACATCGGAAACGGATTTCGCACAGGCCTGAGCAGGGCGAAAACCGTGGGGGATCGCCATTACTCTAGCAAGACTTCTACGAGCAGACGAATTCGGAATCGAAGCTTATTCGTCCTCGGGCGCCTTCGGCAGTTCGACGTCGCTCGCGTACGGCAGTCGCGACTTCGCGACGACGAGCACGTCGACCACGAGCGAGGCGATGACGCCCGCCACGAGGCTCAGGAACACGACCATCGGGTCGAGCCATGAGGCGCCTCGCAGGACGAACACGAGCACGATGAAGAGGACGAACTTGAGCAACCATCCGCCGAGCACGATTCCGAAGAAGATGCCGACGAATAGGTCGCTCCCGGCGAACCGGTTCGCCACGAGGATGCTGCCCGCGGTGATGCCCATGAACACGACCGCCATGAGCGTGCCGATGAGACCACCCCAGAGGCCGGGCATGCCGGCGAAGACGTAGCCGAGCACGGCGCTCACGACGAGGATCACCGCCGCGAGCACTCCACCCCACGCGAGTGCGCGCTTCAGCACGGGGTTCGAGGTGGGGGTTCGGTCGGCGGGTTCGGGCCGGGCGTCGGTCATCATGCTCCAGTCGAGGGGTCGCCCGATTCTACCGAGGACGAACCTGCGAGTTCGTCGATCGGGGCGTCGGGCCCGGTAGCGGCGGGCCCAGCGGGCGTCGCCGTCGACGGGCGCTCCTCGGCGGCGACCGTCAGCCGCTTGCGCCGCCCGAGCGGGGCGAGCGTGATGATCGTGCACGCGAGGAAGCCCACGCCGAGGAACACGAACGCCCACCACGTGCTGAGGTGGAAGTAGACGGGCAGCACGTACGTCAGGAGGCATCCGACCGAGGCGACCGCCGTCCAGCCGTACAGGATGAGCACCGCGTTGAGGTGGGAGTGCCCCATGTCGAGCAGCCGGTGGTGGAGGTGCTTCCGGTCGGCCGCGAACGGCGACTTGCCCGCGCGCAGGCGCCGGATGACGGCCATGCCGAAATCGAGCAACGGGATGATCAGCACCACGAACGGCAGGATGATCGGCATGAACGCGGCGAACAGCTCGCTGAAGCCGACGCCGACCGGGTTGATCTGGCCGGTCACCGCGATCGCCGAGGTCGCCATGAGCAGGCCGATGAGGAGGGCCCCCGCGTCGCCCATGAAGAGCTTCGCGGGGTGCCAGTTGAGCGGCAGGAACCCGGCGCACGCCCCCACGACGACGACCGCGAGCAGCGACGCGAGGTTGAAGTAGTTGAGGGGCGACGTCTGCTGCACGAGCAGGTAGGTGTAGAGGAAGAACACGCCGTTCGCGATGAGCGAGACGCCTGCGACGAGCCCGTCGAGGCCGTCGATGAAGTTGACCGCGTTCATCACGAGCACGATCGTGAACACGGTGAGCGTCGCACTGACCCACGACGGGATGAGCGTGATGCCGGCGATCGGCAGCGACACGATGGACACGCCCTGCCAGGCGATCAGCCCGGCGGCGATGAACTGCCCGGCGAGCTTCGTCGTCCAGTCGAGGTCCCAGATGTCGTCGGCGACGCCGATGAGCACGATGAGCAGCGCCGCGCCGAGGATCGCGAGCATCTGCGCGGGGTTCTGGAAGATGATCGCGACGTTCGCGAACCGCTGGATGCCGAGCGTCGAGATGAACGCCGCCGCGCCGATCGCCACGAGCACGCCGACGAACATCGCGACGCCGCCGAGCCGGGGCGTCGGACGGGTGTGCACGTCGCGCTCGCGGATCTTCGGGTACAGCCGGTACTTGAGGCTCAGCTTCCAGACGAGGATCGAGCCGCCGAACGTGACGAGCGCGGCGAGCAGCGCGAGGGTGAGGAACAGGGTCATGAGACGGCGGCGTCCGCGTCGTCGGCGGGCGCGGAACCCTCGGCGGGCGCGGCACCGTCAGCGGGCGCGCCACCGTCAACGGGCGCGGATGCCTCGTCCGCGAGCTGCTCGGACGCCTCGGGCTCGTCGTCGGCGGGCTCGAGCAGCTCCTCCCCCACGACCGCGGCGATGCGCTCGCGCGACACGACGCCCGCGCGCACGATGCGCAGCACGCCGCCCGACTCGGTGAGCCCGGTGGCGTCGACGATCGTCGACGACGTGTCGCCCGGCCGGTCGCCGATGGCCTCGTAGCCGGTGCCGGCCTCGCCCCCGTCGAGATAGACGGCGACCGATTCGCCGAGCATCTCGACCGCGGCCCCGGCGGTGGTCGCCGACGGCATGCCCGAGAGGTTGGCCGACGAGACCGCGAGCGGACCGGTCTCGGAGAGGAGCTCGAGGGCGATCGGGTTCGCGGGCATGCGCAGCGCGACGGTGCCGCGGGTCTCGCCGAGGTCCCACTGGAGCGACGGCTGGGCGCGGAGGATGACGGTGAGCCCGCCCGGCCAGAACTCGGCGACCAGGTCGCGCACGGCGGGCGGCACCTCGGTCGCCAGTGCGTCGAGGGTCGGCAGTCCGGGGATGAGCACGGGCGGCGGCGACGTGCGCTCGCGGCCCTTGGCCTCGAGCAGGCGCGCGACCGCTTTCGCGTTGAACGCGTCGGCGGCGACGCCGTACACCGTGTCGGTCGGCAGCACGACGAGTTCGCCGCGCCCGATCGCGCCCCGCGCGAGTCGCATGCCGGTGAGCAGCTGGGAGTCGACCGAGCAGTCGTAGGTGGCAGTCATGACCTGCCCGATTCTAGACCAGCGCCGGGCCACGATCGGATGCCTCGGGCCGCACGGGCCCGAGGCATCCGACGCGACGCCGCGCCGCTCAGCGGCGGCCGGACTTGCGGCGGAACAGCCACGCTCCCCAGGCCGCGGCGATCGCGATGATCGCGGCGCACCAGCCGACCGCCCACCACGCGGAATCGCCGACCGGCGTGCCCATGAGCAGGGCGCGGATCGTCTCGATGACCGGGGTGATCGGCTGGTTCTCGGCGACCCACTGGAGCCACTCGGGCATCGTGTCGACCGGCACGAACGCGCTCGACACGTACGGCAGGAACAGCAGGATGAAGCCGTAGCCGCTCGCCGCCTCCGGTGACGGTGCGGCGAGCCCGATCGCGGCGAAGAGGTACGTGATCGTGAGGATGTACAGCGCGACCATGCCGAAGGCGGCGAGCCATTCGAGCGGGGTCGCCGACGGCCGGAACCCGACGAGCAGGGCCACGCCGATCACGATCGCCGTGGCGATGAGGTTTCGCACGAGGCTCACGGCGACGTGGCCCGTGAGCACCGCGCCGCTGCGCAGCGGCATCGTGCGGAACCGGTCGATGATGCCCGTCGACATGTCTCGCGAGACGGAGATCGCGGTCGTGGAGGCGCCGAATCCCGCGCACAGCAGGATGATGCCGGGAACGACGTAGTCGACGTACCCGCCCGACGGGTCGATCGCGTTGCCGAAGATGTAGGTGAACATCAGCATGAGCATCGTCGGCAGCAGGACGGCCATCATCATGGTGTCGACGTCGCGGACGGTGTGGATGAAGCTGCGGGTGATGAACACCCGCTCGGCGGTGAAGCCGCGCACGCGCGGACGATGTGCGACGGCGTCGGGCCCGGCGGCGGCACGGGGTGCGGTGAGCGTGGTCATGTCGGGCTCCGTTCAGTTCGTGGCGATGAGTTCGGGGGCGGATGCCTCGGCCGCCGCCGCCGGACGATCGGCCGTGATGGCGAGGAACACGTCGTCGAGGCTCGGCCGGCGGATGGTCACCTGGACGCCGTCGGCCCCGGCGAGGGCGGCCCGGTCGAGCTCGTCGATGGCGGCCCGCAGGCCGTGCACGCTGCCGTCGGTGGGCAGTTCGCGGAGCAGCACGCCGTCGGCGTCGCGCAGCTCGACCACATCGCCGCCGACCCGCGACTTGAGCTCGTCGGCCGTGCCCTCGGCGGCGATGCGTCCGCGGTCGAGCACGGCGATGCGATCGGCCAGCCGGTCGGCCTCCTCCAGGTACTGCGTCGTGAGGAAGATGGTCGTACCCGCGTCGGCGAGCGAGCGGATGACGGCCCAGAGCTCCTGGCGGCTGCGGGTGTCGAGACCGGTCGTCGGCTCGTCGAGGAAGAGCACCGGCACCTGCACGACGAGGCTCAGGGCGAGGTCGAGGCGGCGACGCATGCCGCCGGAGTAGGTGGCGACCCGGCGGTCGGCGGCCTGCTCGAGGTCGAAGCGCGCGATGAGCTCGGTCGCGCGGAGCCGGGCGTCGCGCCGGGCGAGCCCCGAGAGCCGGCCCATCATCACGAGGTTCTCGCGCGCCGTGAGCACCTCGTCGACGGCGGCCGCCTGGCCCGTCAGGGCGATGCACTGCTGCACCGCGGCCGGCTCGCGCAGCAGATCGCGACCCATGACCGCGGCGGTGCCGGAGTCGGGCGCCACGAGGGTCGTGAGGATGTTGATGGTCGTCGTCTTGCCGGCGCCGTTCGGCCCGAGCAGCGCGAAGACGCTGCCGGCGGGGACCGCGAGGTCGAGGCCCGCGAGCACCTCGGTGCGGCCGAAGGCCTTGCGCAGGCCCCGCGCTTCGATGGCGAGTTGCATGTCGTGCTCCTGTCGGTCGGGATTCGCACCACTGTTGCGTATGGCGCAAACTGTTTATGTCATGCACTGTTGTTTAAGTAATACACAGTTCTAGACTGAGGTCAACCCGAAGCCGGCCCGAGCCGGCCGACGCCGACCGACTGGAGCCGAATGAGCGACGAGCGAGCCGACCCCGAACTCCCCCGCGGCGTCGCCCTGGCCTGGGGCGTCGCCGCCCACCCGCAGCGCGGCCCGAAGCGCGAGCTCTCGATCGAGCGCATCGTCGACGCCGCGATCGAGATCGCGGATGCCGAGGGCATCGGGGCGGTGTCGATGAGCCGGGTCGCCGCGTCGCTCGGATTCACCACGATGTCGCTCTACCGGTACGTGACGAGCAAGGACGACCTGATCCTGCTGATGCAGGAGGGCGCCGTCGAGCCGCCCGTGCCGGACGAGCACGTCGAGCGCGCCTGGCGCGATGGCGTGACCGCGTGGGTGCTCGCCATGCGCGCCGCCTACCGCGAGCACCCGTGGCTCGTCGACATCCCGATCTCGGGAGCCCCAATCACGCCGAACAGCCTGCTCATCGTGGACTGGTTCCTGCGCGAGGTCCGCGACCTCCCGCTCAGCGACGGCGAGAAGATGTCGGCCCTGCTGCTGCTCACGAGCTACGCCCGCGCGACCAGTGCGCAGGACCGCGACCTCCGGGCCGCCGCCGAGGCGGCCGCAGACCCGCGCGAGGTCACCGGCGAGAGCGCCTTCGCCGCACTCTCGGAGCTCGTGACCCCTGAGCGATTCCCGTACCTGAGCCCGCTCCTCGCCGCCGGCGGGTACGTCGCCGAGCCCGGCACCCACCCCGGCGAGACGGACGAGGACTTCTCGTTCGGGCTCCTCCGCATCCTCGACGGCATCGAGCACCACGTCGACCACCAGGGCGGCACGACCGCCCCCGCCGAGCCCGAGCCGCTTCCCGAGCTCCCACCGCAGCTCGACCTGCCCCGCGACCAGCGCGTGCGCGACGCCGCGAAGGCCAGGCGCGAGGCCGAGAAGTCGGTGCGCGAGGCGCAGAAGGCGCTCCGTGAGGCGCAGAAGCGCGAGCGCGAGGCGATCAAGCACGCCCTCGAGCGCGAGAAGGCCGCGCGCGAGAAGGCCGAACGGGCGAAGTAGCTCAGCGCAGGGCGGTCGTCGCCCGGTCGCGCCCCGTCAGGTCCCGGTGGTGGGCGATCGCGCGCCATCCGTCGGCGGCGAGGATCGCGGCGATGTCGGCCGACTGCGCCTCGCCGTGCTCGATCACGAGCACGCCGCCCGGCCGGAGCAGCGCGAGCGCGCGCTGCGAGAGCACCCGCACGACGTCGAGCCCGTCGACCCCGCCGTAGAGCGCGGCCTCGGGGTCGTGGAGGCGCACCTCGGGATCGCGCGGGATCGCGCCGAGCGGGATGTACGGCGGATTCGACGCGACGACCGAGACCCGGCCGTCGAGCTCGGGCAGCGCGTCGGCGAGGTCGCCGAAGACGAGCTCGAGGTTCGGCGCCCCCACTTCCTCGACGTTGCGGCGCGTCCACACGTACGCCTCGGGCGACTTCTCGACCGCCCAGACCCGCGCGTGCGGCACCTCGGTCGCGAGCGCGAGCGCGATGGCGCCCGATCCCGTGCCGAGGTCGACGCCGATCGGCTCTGGCTCGGCCGCCGCCCGCAGCGCGTCGATCGCGAGCTGCGCGACGCCCTCGGTCTCCGGCCGCGGCACGAACACGCCGGGGCCGACCGAGAGCTCGAGCGAACGGAACGCCGCCCGGCCGGTCAGGTGCTGCAGCGGCTCGCGCCGGGCACGCCGCGCGACGAGCGACGCGAGCGCCGAGGCATCCTCGGTCTCGATCGTGGCGCCGACGACGAGACGCGCCTGCACCCCGCCTCGGCTCAGCCCGAGCACGTGCCCGATGAGGAGCTCCGCGTCGACGTCGGGGTCGGGCACGCCCGCCGAGGCGAGCGTCGCCGCGATCTCGTCGCGCACCTCGCGCAGCGACCGGCCTGGCTGTTCAACGGGTGCATCCACGCAATGGAATGTAACGCACGCCCACGGCCCCGGCCGCGCCCATAGGCTGGGCACGCTCGCACCGCCCCTCGAGAAAGGCCCGACCATGGCTCAGATCTACGACAACATCACGCAGGCGTTCGGCCGCACGCCGCTCGTCCGACTGAACCGCCTCACCGAGGGCGCCGGTGCGACCGTGCTCGCGAAGCTCGAGTTCTACAATCCCTCCGCGAGCGTCAAGGACCGCCTGGGCGTGGGCATCGTCGACGCCGCCGAGGCATCGGGCGAGCTGAAGCCCGGCGGCACCATCGTCGAGGGCACGAGCGGCAACACGGGCATCGCCCTCGCCGCGATCGGCGCGGCGCGGGGCTACAAGGTCATCCTCGCGATGCCCGAGACCATGTCGAAGGAGCGCAAGTCGCTGCTCAAGGCGTACGGCGCCGAGCTCGTGCTCACCCCGGGCTCCGAGGGCATGAAGGGCGCCGTCGCGAAGGCCGAGGAGCTCGCCGCCTCGACCCCCGGCGCGATCCTCGCCCGCCAGTTCGAGAACCAGGCCAACGTCGAGATCCACCGCCGCACGACGGCCGAGGAGGTCTGGGACGACACCGACGGCGGCGTCGACATCTTCGTCGCGGGCATCGGCACCGGCGGCACCATCTCGGGCGTCGGCCAGGTGCTCAAGGAGCGGAAGCCCGAGGTGCAGGTCGTCGCGGTCGAGCCGGCCGAGTCGCCCATCCTCAACGGCGGCCAGCCCGGCCCGCACAAGATCCAGGGCATCGGCGCGAACTTCGTACCCGACGTGCTCGACCGCACCGTCTACGACGAGGTGCTCGACGTCAACATCGACCAGGCCGTCGCGACCGCGCGCCGGCTCGGTCAGGAGGAGGGCATCCTCGGCGGCATCTCGTCGGGTGCGACGGTGTACGCCGCCCTCGAGCTCGCCAAGCGTCCCGAGAACGCCGGCAAGACCATCGTCGTGATCGTCGCGAGCTACGGCGAGCGGTATCTCTCGACCGTCCTGTACGAGGGTCTGCTTGACTGATCGCGTGACGATCCGCTCGCGCCTGAAGGAAGACCTCAAGACCGCCCGTGCCCACGACCCCGCGGCACGGAGCGGCCTCGAGGTCTTCCTCGTGTACTCGGGCCTGCACGCCATCTGGACATACCGGCTCACCCATCGCATGTGGGTCGCCGGCTGGCGGTTCCCAGCCCGGCTCATCTCGCAGTTCGCCCGATTCCTGACGGGCATCGAGATCCACCCCGGCGCGTCCATCGGGCGCCGGTTCTTCATCGACCACGGAATGGGCGTCGTCATCGGCGAGACCGCCGTCGTCGGCGACGACGTGATGCTCTACCACGGCGTCACCCTCGGCGGGAAGGCGCCCAGGCACACCCCGCCGGGCACCAAGCGCCACCCGACCCTCGAGGAGGGCGTCACCGTGGGGGCCGGGGCGAAGATCCTCGGCGACATCACGATCGGCGCGTGGAGCGCCGTCGGCGCGAACGCCGTGGTGACCCGCGGCGCTCCCCCGCACTCGCTCGTCGTCGGCGTGCCCGCGACCGTGCGCCCGCTCTCGCACGCGACGGCCGACGCGGCGCGCGGCGTGCACGACTGGCACATCTGATCGCAGACGACGGATGCCTCGGGGCCGGCCCCGAGGCATCCGTCGTCGTTCGATCGCGCCGGCGCGCCTACTCGGTGCCGAGATCGGCGAGCCTGGCCTCCTCGTCGGCGTGGATCGCCGACTCGATGAGCGGGTCGAGCGCGCCGTTCATGACCTGGTCGAGGTTGTACGCCTTGTAGCCGGTGCGGTGGTCGGCGATGCGGTTCTCGGGGAAGTTGTACGTGCGGATGCGCTCGGACCGGTCCATCGACCGGATCTGCGACTTGCGCGCGTCGGAGGCCGCCGCGGCGAGCTCCTCCTGCTGGCGCGCCAGCAGGCGGGCCCGCAGCACGCGCATCGCCGCCTCGCGGTTCTGCAGCTGCGACTTCTCGTTCTGCATCGACACGACGATGCCCGTCGGCAGGTGGGTGATGCGGACCGCCGAGTCGGTCGTGTTGACCGACTGGCCGCCGGGCCCGCTCGAGCGGTACACGTCGATCTTGAGGTCGTTCTGGTTGATGTCGACCTCTTCGGGCTCGTCGACCTCGGGGAAGACGAGCACGCCCGTCGTGGAGGTGTGGATACGGCCCTGGGTCTCGGTGACGGGCACCCGCTGCACGCGGTGCACGCCGCCCTCGTACTTGAGATGCGCCCAGACGCCCTGCGCCGGATCGGTCGCGTTCGACTTGATCGCGACCTGCACGTCCTTGTACCCGCCGAGGTCGGACTCGTTGCGCTCGAGGAGCTCGGTCTTCCACCCCTTCGACTGCGCGTACTGGATGTACATGCGCAGGAGGTCGGCCGCGAAGAGGGCGCTCTCCGCGCCCCCCTCGCCGCCCTTGATCTCCATGATGACGTCACGCCCGTCGTCGGGGTCGCGCGGGATCAGCAGGCGCCTGAGCTTCTCCTGCGCCTGCGCGAGCCCCTCCTCGAGGGCGGGCACCTCTTCTGCGAAGGCGTCGTCCTCCTTGGCGAGCTCGCGCGCCGCGTCGAGGTCGTCCTGCGCCTCGTGCCACGCCCGGTTCGCCGCGACGATCCGGCTCAGCTCGGCGTAGCGCCGGTTGACCTTCTTCGCACGCGCGGCGTCGGCGTGCAGCGCCGGGTCGGCGAGCTCCTCCTGGAGCTGCGCGTGCTCATCGAGCAGCGGCTGAACCGATTCGAACACCTCGGCCTCAGCGGTGGTCGGTCTCGTGCCCGTGCGAGTTGCCGTGGCCGGCGACCGGCATCGACTTCTGCATGAGCAGCAGGAACTCGGCGTTCGACTGCGTCTCCTTCAGGCGGCCCAGCACGGCCTCGAGCGCGGGCTGCTGGTCGAGGCCCGCGAGCGCGCGACGCAGCTTCCACGTGATCTTGACCTCGTCGGGGCTGAGCAGCATCTCCTCACGCCGGGTCGACGACGCGTTGACGTCGACGGCCGGGAAGATGCGCTTGTCGGCGAGCTGGCGCGAGAGGCGCAGTTCGCTGTTGCCCGTGCCCTTGAACTCCTCGAAGATCACCTCGTCCATCTTCGAGCCGGTCTCCACGAGCGCGGTCGCGAGGATGGTGAGCGAGCCGCCGTTCTCGATGTTGCGCGCGGCACCGAAGAACCGCTTCGGCGGGTAGAGCGCCGACGCGTCGACGCCGCCCGAGAGGATGCGACCCGAGGCGGGTGCGGCCAGGTTGTAGGCGCGGCCGAGTCGCGTGATCGAGTCGAGCAGCACGACGACGTCGTGGCCCAGCTCGACGAGGCGCTTCGCCCGCTCGATCGCGAGCTCGGCGACCGTCGTGTGGTCTTCTGCCGGACGGTCGAAGGTCGAGGCGATGACCTCGCCCTTGACCGTGCGCTGCATGTCGGTGACCTCTTCGGGGCGCTCGTCGACGAGCACGACCATGAGGTGGACCTCGGGGTTGTTCTGCGAGATCGCGTTGGCGATCTGCTGCAGCACGATCGTCTTGCCGGCCTTCGGCGGCGCGACGATGAGGCCGCGCTGGCCCTTGCCGATCGGGGCGACGAGGTCGATGATGCGCTGCGTGAGCTTCGTCGGCTCGGTCTCGAGGCGCAGGCGCTCCTGCGGGTAGAGCGGCGTCAGCTTCTGGAAGTCGACGCGTGCGGCGGCCTCGTCGATGGACTGGCCGTTGACCGAGTCGACCTTGACGAGCGCGTTGTACTTCTGGCGGCTCGACTGCTCGCCGTCGCGCGGCTGCTTGATCGCACCGACGACGGCGTCGCCCTTGCGCAGGTGGTACTTCTTCACCTGGCCGAGCGAGACGTAGACGTCGCTCGGGCCGGGCAGGTAGCCCGTCGTGCGCACGAACGCGTAGTTGTCGAGGACGTCGAGGATGCCCGCGATCGGGATGAGCACGTCGTCGTCGAGGATCTCGGGCTCGAGCTCGTCGCCGGTACCGCCCTGGCCGCGGCGCTTGCGGTCGCGGTAGCGGCTGCGACGGCCGCCCTCGCCCTCGCCCTTGTCGGCCTGGTTCTGGCCGCCCTGCCCGCCCTGGGCCTTGTCGCCCTGCTTGCCCTTGTCGGCGTCGCCCTGGCGGTCGGCGGACTTCTGGTCGTCGCCCTTGCGCGCGTCGCCGTTCTGGTTCTGGCCGTTGCCGTTCTGGCGGCCGCCCTTCTGGGCCTCGCCCTTCTGGGCCTCGGCCTTCTGGGCGTCGTCACCGCGCTCGGCGCGCTCGGCGCGCTCGCCGCGCTCGGCACGGTCGCCGCCGCCGCGACGGCCGCGGTTGCGGCGGCCGCCCTGCCGCGGCTCCTCTGCGGGCTGCTCGCCGTCGGCGCCCTCGGTGCGGGCGCCATCGCGGGCGCTCTCGCCGGTCGCGGCGGCGAGCTCCTCGCGCACGGCCGCACGGGCGGCCTCGCGGGCGTCGTCGTCGTTCGCGGTCGGCACGAGGCCGACACCGGCACCGCCGCCGTTCACGTGCTGCACGGCTGCGGTCGTCGCGCTCGTCGCGCGACGGGGCTGGCGGCCGCGACGCGGCTGGGCGGATGCCTCCGCGGCGACGGGCTCGGCCGTCGCCGCCTGGGCGCCGTCGACCGGGGCGACGTCAGCGGGCGCGGGGTCGGTCGACGGAGCCGCCTCGGCCGGCGCGCTCGGTGCGTCGGCCACCGGGGCCGCCTCGACGGGCGCGGCCTCGACGGGGGCGGTGCCGTCGACGTCGAGCGTGGGGGCGGCGTCGCCCTCGGCCTGACGCGCGGTGATCGCCTCGACGAGTTCGCCCTTGCGGAGCTTGGATGCGCCCACGATGCCGAGCGAGGCGGCGAGCTCCTGGAGCTCGGCGACCTTGAGGCCGGTGAGGGGGGCGCCGTTCGCCACGCGCGCGGCGTGGTCGGATGCGTTGGTCACTGGGTGTTGTCCTTTCCCCTGGCGCATGTGGTTGCGCGGCAGGAGAGTTGATCGCAGACTCGAGCGAGGTCGGCGCGCGCGGCGCAGACTGCGCAAGTGCGAAAGCAAGAGATTGCCGGGAATTGCACGATGCGGCTCGTGAGCGGTGTCGGGTCTGACGTATCAGCCGCTTCACCCGCCGGGTGCGCAGTCAGTCTAACACCGTGCGGCCGCCCAGCCTGCCACGCGACGCCCCGTTGTGGAGAAACATCGCGTGGAGGCATCCGACTGCGACGAGCGCGACCGAGCAGCAGCGGCGCACGTCGCGGCGTGCCGGCCGTCGGCGGGCAGCGCGGCTCAGGCGGCGGTGACCGTCGCGCCCTTGAAGTCGACCGCGAGCGGCAGCGCCTGCCACACCGTGTCGGCCGTCCGCTCGACGAGGTCGATCGCCGCTGCACGGGCGCTCGGGTCGTTCGCGAGGACGAGGATCGACGGGCCGGCACCCGACACGACGGCGGGGTGTCCCGCCTCGCGCAGTGCCCGGATGAGCCGGTCGGTCTCGGGCATGGCCGCCGCGCGGTAGTGCTGGTGCAGCTTGTCCTCCGTGGCCTGGAAGAGCAGCTCGGGGCTCTGGATGAGCGCCGCGACAAGCAGCGCCGAGCGCGAGACGTTGAAGACCGCGTCTTCGTGCGGCACCTGCTCGGGCTGCAGCGAACGCGCGAGCGCCGTCGACATCTCGTGCTCGGGCACGAGCACGAGCGGCGAGACGCCGCGGTGCACGATGAGCTTCTTGTGGCGGGGTCCCTCGGGGGTGACCCACGCGATCGTGAGTCCGCCGAAGAGCGCCGGCGCCACGTTGTCGGGGTGGCCCTCGAGCTCCGTCGCGAGCTCGAGCAGGTCGTCGGCCGAGAAGTCGACGACCCCGTCGAGCAGGCCCTTCGCCGCCATCACCCCTGCGACGATCGCCGCGCCCGACGAGCCGAGGCCGCGGCCGTGCGGGATCGCGTTGTGCGCGACGAGCCGCAGCCCGGGCAGCGCGACGCCCGCGCGCTCGAACGCGTGCGCGATCGCGCGCACGACGAGGTGGGACGCGTCCAGCGGCACCTCGCCCTCGCCGACGCCGTGCACCTCGACCTCGACGCCCGCCGGCGTCGCCGAGACCTCGAGCTCGTCGTAGCGCGCGAGGGCGAGCCCGAGGGTGTCGAAGCCGGGCCCGAGGTTCGCCGAGGTGGCGGGCACCTTGACGTGGACGGTACGGCCGACGAGCGATGTGGTCGCGTCGGCGACGAGCGTGCCCGTCATGAGGCGAGTCCCAACGCCGCGGCGACCTGTGCGGTGTCGACCGGCACGACCGTCGGCTCGACGTCGGAGCCGTCGGCCGTGCGGAGGGCCCACTGCGGGTCCTTCAGGCCGTGGCCGGTGACCGTGAGCACGACGCGCGCACCCCGCGGCACGGCGCCGGCGGCCGCTCGCTCGAGCAGGCCGGCGACCGAGATCGCCGAGGCCGGCTCGACGAAGATCCCGACCTCGGCCGAGAGGATGCGCTGCGCCTCGAGGATCGCGGCGTCCTCGATGGCGCCGAAGTACCCGTCGGTCTCGTCGCGCGCCTGGAGGGCGAGCTCCCACGACGCCGGATTGCCGATGCGGATCGCGCTCGCGATGGTGTCGGGGTCGCGCACGGGCTCGCCGCGCACGATGGGCGCGGAGCCCGCGGCCTGGAAGCCGAATATGCGCGGCATCCGGGTCGCGTTGCCCGCCGCGATGTCCTCGCGGTAACCGCGCGTGTACGCCGTGTAGTTGCCGGCGTTGCCGACCGGCACGACGTGCAGGTCGGGTGCGTCGCCGAGCACCTCGACGACCTCGAACGCCGCGGTCTTCTGGCCCTCGATGCGGTCGTTGTTCACCGAGTTGACGAGGTGCACGGGGTAGTTCGCGGCGAGGTCGCGCGCGATGTCGAGGCAGTCGTCGAACGTGCCCTGCACCTGGATGAGCTTCGCGTCGTGCGCGATCGCCTGGCTGAGCTTGCCCATCGCCACCTTGCCCTCGGGCAGCAGCACGGCCGCGCCGATGCCGGCGTGGGTCGCGTAGGCGGCGGCCGATGCGGAGGTGTTGCCGGTCGAGGCGCAGATCACGACCTTCGCCCCGTGCTCGACGGCCTTCGTGACCGCCATCGTCATGCCCCGGTCCTTGAAGGAGCCGGTCGGGTTCATGCCCTCGAACTTCACCCAGACGTCCGCGCCGGTGCGACGCGACAGTGCGGGGGCCGGCAGCAGCGGCGTGCCGCCCTCGCCGAGCGTCACGATCGGGGTCGCGTCGGTCACGTCGAGACGGTCGGCGTACTCGCGGATGACACCGCGCCACTGGCGCGAGCCGGGCTTGGGGGTGGGCGTCGGGTTCGGGGTGTTCACTGGGCTCCTTCGACTCGGAGGACGGATGCGACGGAGGCGACGACGGGGCTCTCGGCGAGCGAGGCGACCGTGTCGGCGAGCGCCGACTCGGTGGCCTCGTGGGTGCCGATCACGAGCGTCGCGCGCCGCGACCCCTCGCTGACGGTCTGCTGCAGCTGCTCGACCGAGACGCCGTGCTCGGCGAACGTGCGCGCGATCTGCTCGAGCACGCCCGGTTCGTCGGTGACCTCGAGGGTGATCGCGTACCGCGTCGTGATGCGCCCGATCGGCAGCAGGGGCAGTTCGGCGTGCGTCGACTCGGCCGTGCCGGGCCCGCCCGAGACCCGGCGCCGGGCGATGGCGACGAGGTCGCCGAGCACGGCGGAGGCGGTCTGCACTCCCCCGGCGCCCGCGCCGTAGAACATGAGCGGCCCTGCGGCGGAGGCCTCGACGAACACGGCGTTGTTCGCCCCGTGCACGGCGGCGAGCGGATGGCTGCGCGGAACGAGCGCCGGGTAGACGCGGGCCGAGACGCCCTCGTCGCCGGTCTCGGCGTCGATGAGGCGCTCGCAGATCGCGAGCAGCTTCACGACGTACCCGGCCCGGCGCGCCGATTCGACCTGGGCCGCCGAGACGCCGGTGATGCCCTCGCGGTGCACGGCCTCGACCGGCACGCTCGTGTGGAACGCGAGGCTCGCGAGGATGGCCGCCTTCTGCGCTGCGTCGTAGCCGCCGATGTCGGCCGTCGGGTCGGCCTCGGCGTAGCCGAGCTCGGTCGCGGTCGCGAGCGCGTCCTCGAGGGAGGCGCCGGTCTGGTCCATCCGGTCGAGGATGAAGTTCGTCGTGCCGTTCACGATGCCGAGGATGCGCTCGATGCGGTCGCCCGCGAGCGACTCCCGCAGCGGCCGGATGATCGGGATCGCCCCGGCGACCGCGGCTTCGTACGAGAGCTGCGCGCCGACCTGCTCGGCCGCGGCGAAGAGCTCGGGGCCGTGGGAGGCGAGCAGCGCCTTGTTGCCCGTGACCACGTCGGCGCCCGAGGCGATCGCCTGGTGCACGAGCGTGCGGGCGGGCTCGATGCCGCCCATGAGCTCGATCACGACGTCGGAGCCGAGGATGAGGGCCTCTGCGTCGGTCGTCAGCAGCTCGGCGGGCAGGTCGGTGTCGCGCCGCGCCCCGAGGTCGCGCACGGCGATGCCGACGAGTTCGAGGCGCGCGCCGACCCGCTGCGCGAGCTCGTCGGCGTGGTCGAGCAGCAGCCGTGCGACCTGCGAGCCGACCGAGCCCGCCCCGAGCAGTCCGACTCGGATGGACCGGTACTCGATCATGCGGGGTTCCCTTCGACGGTGCTCGTCGCGACGGTCCTCGTCGCGACGGTGGATGCCTCGAACCCGAGATCACGGGCGAGCAGGTCGTCGATCGACTCGCCGCGCACGATGACGCGGGCCTCACCGTCGCGCACGGCGACGACGGGCGGGCGGGGCACGTGGTTGTAGTTCGAGGCGAGCGACCAGCAGTACGCGCCGGTGGCCGCGACGGCGACGAGGTCGCCGGGCGCCGTGTCGGCCGGCAGGTGCTCGACGTCGACGACGACGTCGCCCGCCTCGCAGTGCTTGCCGACGACCCGGCTGAGCGCGGGGGCGGCGTCGGAGACGCGGTTCGCGACCCTGGCCGAGTACGCCGCGCCGTAGAGCGCCGTGCGGGCGTTGTCGCTCATGCCGCCGTCGACGCTCACGTAGCGCCGTGCGCCCCCCTCGATCGGCACGGGCTTGACCGTGCCGACGGTGTAGAGCGTGACGCCGGCGGGGCCGACGATCGACCGGCCCGGCTCGAACGCGAGCCGCGGCACTGCGATGCCCCGTTCGCGGCACCCCGCGACGACCGCGGCGACGATCCCGTCGGCGATCTCCTCGATCGGCTGCGGGGTGTCGGCGGCCGTGTAGGCGATGCCGAACCCGCCGCCGAGATTGAGTTCGGGCAGCGGCTCGACGGCCGAGAGGTCGGCGTGCGCGGCGAGCAGCCGGGCGGCCGACTCGGCGAAGCCCTCGGCGTCGAAGATCTGCGAGCCGATGTGGCAGTGGAGCCCGAGGAACTCGAGCGAGTCGTGCGCGCGGATGCGCTCGCCGAGCTCGACCGCGCGTTCGAGCGGCACGCCGAACTTCTGGTCCTCGTGCGAGGTTGCGAGGAACTCGTGCGTCGATGCGTGCACCCCGCTGTTGACCCGCAGCCGCACCCGCTGCCGGCGCCCGGCGCGCGCCGCCGCGCCCGCGACGCGTTCGATCTCGACCTCGCTGTCGATGATGAGCGCACCGACGCCCACCTCGACCGCGCGGGCGATCTCGGCTAGCGACTTGTTGTTGCCGTGGAAGCCCAATCGGGCGGGCTCGGCCCCGGCCGCGAGCGCGACCGCGAGCTCGCCACCGGTGCAGACGTCGACCGCCAGCCCCTCATCGACGACCCAGCGCACGACCTCGCCGGACAGGAACGCCTTGCCGGCGTAATAGACGGTCACATCGGTGCCCGCCGCGCGTGCCGCCGCCTCGAACGCGAGCCGCGTCCGTCGGGCGCGCGAACGCGCCTCGGACTCGTCGACGACGTAGAGGGGGGTGCCGAACCGCTCGGCCAGCGACACGGCGTCGAGGCCGGCGATCTCGATGCGGCCCGCGGGGTCGCGACGTGCGCTCGCGGGCCAGACCTGCGGCACGAGCGCGTTGACGTCGGCCGGCGCGCGCTGCGCGCCGGGGTCTGCGGGAACGGATGCCACGGGAACCTCACAGGAGGGAACGAATCGACGGTCGCTCGCGGCGAGCGAACCCGGATCGGTCCCTGAAGCCTGATGCGTGCCGACCTTGTGGGTCGGACTACCCGCGAGTCTACCGAGGCGTGCGGGCCCGGCCGAATCGGCGGTCAGTCGCAGTGGCCGGTGCGGCCGAGCGCATCGCCGTCGAGCTCTACGTCGTCGCCCGCGAGGTCGACCCGCACCGCGCCCGGTGCGACCGCGACGCCCGTCACCTCGATGCCCTCGGGCAGGTGCTCGGCGACGCACACCGGCACGGGGTCGTCGCCGATGAGCCGCTGGATGAGCCCGGACACGTCGAACGATGCACCGCCCGCGCCGACCTCGACGCCGACCGGTTCGAGCAGGATCCGGTCGCCCGCGGCGGTCGGCGCCGCGGTGACCTGATAGGAGATGGGGGCGCCGAGCACCTCGACGCTGCCCTCGTAGCCCACCGTCCCGTCGCCGAGCGTCACGGTGCCGGTCGCACCCGGGACGTCGATCAGCCGGTTGAGCGAGGCTTCGTCGGTCGAGACGGTCGCAGTCAGGTGCCCGACGGGCGATGCGAGGTCGACCGGCACCTGCTGCAACGTGACCTGCGCATCGATCGGCGCGCCGTCGACCTCGAGGTCGGGTGCGCTGAGCGCGACCTCGTCCATCGAGCCCGAGAGGTACTGCGCGATGACCGAGAAGCCGCCGATCGTCACGTCGACGTCGCCATCGACCTGGTCGGGCAGGTTCGCACGGATCTCCTCGGCGACCCGTTGTTCGGCGACGCCCCGCGCGATCACGTCGGCCACCACGGCGATCGCCACGAGGCCGACGACGACCGCCGCCACGACGATGCCGATCTTCGCCCCTCGGCCGAGGCGCTTGCGGGGCGCGGGTTCCGGGTCTTCGACGTCCAGTGGGATCGTCGGCTGCTCGTCGCTCATCGGTGCCCCCTCGTTCGGATGCGGAGTGCTACATGCGCTCGGGCGCCGAGACGCCGAGCAGGTCGAGGCCGTTGCGGATGACCTGGCCGGTCGCGTCGTTGAGCCAGAGACGGGTGCGGTGCAGGTCGCCCACCGGCTCGTCGCCGAGCGGCAGCACGCGGCAGTTGTCGTACCAGCGGTGGAACAGCCCCGCGAGCTCCTCGAGATAGCGAGCGACGCGGTGCGGCTCGCGCAGCTCGGCCGCCTGGGCCACGATGCGCGGGAACTCCTGCAGCGCGCCGAGCAGCGCCGACTCGGTCTCGTGCTCGAGCAGCTCGGGCGCGAACGCGGAACGGTCGACGCCGGACGCCTGCGCGTTCAGCGCGAGCTGCGTCGTGCGGGCGTGCACGTACTGCACGTAGAACACGGGATTGTCGTTGCCGCGACGCTGCAGGATCTCGGGGTCGATCGTGAGCGGCGAGTCGGCCGGGTACCGGGCGAGCGTGTACCGCAGCGCGTCGGTGCCGAGCCACGCCTGGAGATCGTCGAGCTCGATGATGTTGCCCGCGCGCTTCGACAGCCGGGCGCCGTTCACGCTCACCAGCTGGCCGATGAGCACCTCGACATCGCGCTCGGGGTCGTCGCCCGCGGCGCCCGCGAGGGCCCTGAGCCGGTGCACGTAGCCGTGGTGGTCGGCACCGAGCAGGTAGATCTTGTGCTTGAAGCCGCGGTCCCCCTTGTCGAGGTAGAGCGCGGAGTCGGCCGCGAAGTAGGTCGGCACGCCGTTGCCGCGCACGAACACCCGGTCCTTGTCGTCGCCGAAGTCGGTCGTCTTCACCCACACCGCGTCGTCGGCGTCGTAGACGTGGCCCTGCGCCCGAAGCCGGGCGAGCGCCGTGTCGATGTCGCTGAGGCCGTCGTCGCCCTTCGCGTGCAGTCGGCGCTCGCTCGTCCAGACGTCGAAGTGCACGTTGAAGCGCTCGAGCGAGGCCTTGATCTCGGCGAGCTGCAGCTCGTACGCGATCTCGGTCGCGGTGTGCAGGGCGACATCGTGCTCGAACTCGGCGAGCCTCGGCTCGCGCTCGAGCACGCGGGCGGCGAGGTCGGCGATGTAGCTGCCCGGGTAGCCGCCCTCCGGGGTCGGCTCGCCCTTGGCCGCTGCGAGCACCGAGGCGCCGAAGATCTGCATCTGGTTGCCGGCGTCGTTGATGTAGTACTCGTTCGCCACCTCGGCGCCGGCTGCGCGCAGCACGCGGCTGATCGAGTCGCCGAGTGCGGCCCAGCGGGTGTGGCCGATGTGGAGCGGCCCCGTCGGGTTCGCGGAGACGAACTCGAGGTTGATGACGGAGCCGGCGAGCGAGTCGCTGCGCCCGTAGTCGGCGCCCTGCTCGACGATCGTCTTCGCGAGCGCCCCGGCGGCCGCGGCGTCGAGGCGGATGTTGATGAAGCCCGGGCCCGCGATCTCCGCACTGGCCACGCCGTCGATTCCGGCGAGCGCGGGCGCGAGCTCGCCCGCGACCTCGCGCGGGTTCATTCCGAGCGGCTTGGCGATGCGCAGGGCGATCGACGACGCCCAGTCGCCGTGCTCGCGGAGCTTCGGTCGCTCGAGCACGACGTCGCCCGGCTCGAGCCGGAGGTCGACCTCGACGCCGGCGGCACGACGTCGCTCGACCAGGGCGAGGACGAGGTCGTACAGGGCGTTCGCGAGATCGGCGGGAGTCACCCGCAAATCCTATCCGCCTCATTGATAAGGTTCGTCACATGCCGCGCTCGCCCCACCCGCTCCGTCACCGCCCGACCGTCCTCGCGGTGATCGTCGCGGCGGCCGCGCTCGCGCTCACCGGGTGCGCCCAGGACGCTCCCGATCCCAGCGGCTCCGCCACGCCTCCCCCGGCGTCCGAGGCGCCCGAGCCCGGCGCGAGCGAGAGCCCGGTCCCGACCGAGGAGCCCGCCACCCCGTTCGAGATCGCGTGCGACGTGCTGCTCACCCCCGACGACGTCTACGCCTTCAACCCAAACTACAGCCCGGCACCCGGCTATGAACCGCAGGCCGACGGCATCACGGGCGTCGCAGACGAGGCGGGCACCACGTGCGGCCTCGTCAACCAGACGAACGGCGCGCTCATCGAGGTCGCCGTCGCCACGCCGCCGGAGTCGGCCCTGGAGGCGCGCAAGAACGACGCAGCGCTCTCGTCGCACCCGGTCCCGACCTACGGCACGCCGCCCGACGTCGAGGGGTACTTCGAGCGCACGGGCGAGAACGGCGAGGCGCAGGTGTTCACGGGCCCCTACTGGATCGTGATCGCCTCGACCGAGCTCGTGGAGCCGGGCGACGCCCAGACGCTCGTGAGCGCGGTCATCGCGAATCTCGAGGCCGCGTGATGGCCGGGCCCACGCGACAGACGCAGGGCACTCCCTCCTGGCTGGGAGCCGTCAACGACCGCGTCGGCCTGTCCGCCCTCCTCGACCACGGCCCGCTGACGCGGAACCGGATCTGCGAGCTCGTCGGCGTCTCGAAGCCGACGGCATCGATGATGATGAGCCGGCTGATCGCGGCGGGCGTGGTCGAGGAGCGCGGCCAGGTCGCGGGCAGCCCCGGCCGCAACGCCACCCTGTACGCGGCGCGCATCGATCGGCCGCTCGGGGTCGCCATCGCGATCGACGCCTTCGAACTGCGCGCACGGGTCGTCGACGCCGCGGGCAGCGATCGGCCGCTCGTCACCATCGGGCTCCCGCGCGACGTCGGCGAGCGGTCGGCGGTCGACGAGGTGCGCCGGGCGATCCTCGAGGCGAGTGCGGCGGCGGGCACCGACCCGGCCGCGGTCCACACCGTCGGCATCGGCACCGCGGGCTACGTCGACCCGGGCGGCGAGGGGGCGCTGTTCAGCGAGACCCTGCCCGGCTGGCCGACGACCGGTCTGCGGGCGACGCTCGAGGCGGCGCTCGGCGTCACCGTCTACATCGAGAACGACGTGAACCTCGCCGCGGTCGCCGAGCGCGAGACCGGAGCCGGCGAGGGCCGCGACGTGTTCGTGCTGCTCTGGCTCGGCAACGGCGTCGGCGCCTCGTTCGACGTGGCGGGCGACCTCTACCGCGGCACGTTCGGCGGCGCGGGCGAGATCGGCTTCCTGCCGCTGTCGGCCGAGGCGCGCGAGCTCGACGACCGAGCCACGACGAGCGGCGACCTCGTCGGGGCGATCGGCCTGCGCCGGCTGGCGGCGGCGCACGGCGTCGAGGCCGACGACTTCCCCGGGCTCCTCGCCGCGATCGCCGCGAGCGACGCGACGGACGCCATCGTCGACGAACTCGGCGAGCGGATCGCGCACATCGCCCTGCCGGTGCTCGCGATGCTCGACCCGGGACTCGTGGTGCTCGCCGGGCCGACGGCGGCGGTGGGCGGCAGCCGCCTCGCCGAGGCCGTGGAGCGCGACATCCGGCGTCTCAGCCGCTGGTACCCCGAGGTCGTGGCCACCCACGTCGACGGCGACGCCGTGCTGCAGGGCACGACCGCGTTCGTCACCGCGAAGGTGCGCGAGGACCTGCTCGGCACGGTCGCGCGACTCGCATTGCCCTGACCCCCGAGGGCTCCTCGACGGGCGTCGACGGGGCCCGGATGATGGTAGGGTTTTCAACTGTGCGCCTCCGTAGCTCAGGGGATAGAGCGCCGGTTTCCGGTACCGTAGGTCGGGGGTTCGAATCCCTCCGGGGGCACGTTGCGATCGAGCGGGTCGAGCCGGTTCCGGCTCCCCGCTCGAATGCGTTCCGGGGCCCCTGAAGCGGATGCGCCGCCGGCCGCCGTGCCCGATGCAACCGCATGGACGATCGGCCACGCCCCGCCATAGACTCGGACTCGTCCGTTCGGAGTGGGGAAGGCGCTGGTGCATGCTTTCGAAGCGCACGTGGTCCGTGATCGTCGCGATGGTCGCGGGAGCGCTGGTCGCCCTGTCGGGCGCGGGCGCCGCGTGGGCTGACGACCCGGTCTCGTTCGGCTCCTCCCCCGTCGTCGACGAGGCGGGGGTGCTCGGCGGCGACCTCGACGACGTCGAGCGCGCGCTCGGCGACCTCGCGGACCGCAGCGGTCGCCAGCTCTTCGTCGCCTACGTGGGCGAGTTCACGAATCCCGCGACGGCCGAGGCGTGGGCCGAGCAGACGGCGATCGACAACGGCCTCGGCACCGAGGACTACCTGCTCGCGGTCGCGGTCGACGGCCGGCAGTACTACCTCTCGGCCTCGAGCGACGCCGCACTGAGCGACGCCGAGCTGCAGCGCATCTCGACGCAGGTCATCGAACCCGAGCTCCGCGCAGAGGACTGGGCCGGCGCCGCGATCGCCGGCGCGTCGGCGATCGCCGACGCGAACGCCGACGGCGGTCCGGTCGCGCCCGGAGCCGATCCCGGTGACGAGCCGTCGACGGGACAGGGCGGGGGCACGGGCGCGATCTGGTTGCTCGTGATCGCCGGCGCCGCAGTCCTCATCGTCTGGTTCGTCCTCGCCCGTCGCAAGCGGCGCGCTGCGGCCGGCTCCGGGAAGCCCGGAATCCCGCCGGCACCGCCGGCACCGTCGATCGACGAGCTGCGGCGCCAGGCCGGCACCGCGCTCGTCCAGGCCGACGACGCCGTGCGGACGAGCGAGGAGGAGCTCGGCTTCGCCGTCGCGTCGTTCGGCGAGCAGGCGACGGCCGACTTCCGCACCGCGCTCGACCAGGCGAAGGCGAAGCTCGGCGAGGCGTTCGCACTGCAGCAGCGACTCGACGACGCCGAGCCCGACACCGACGACGAACGTCGCGGCTGGTATCAGGACATCGCCCGACTCGCCGGCGAGGCCGACGGCATCCTCGACGCGCAGGTCGAGCAGTTCGACGCCCTGCGCGACGTCGAGCGCAACGCCCCGGAGGCGCTCGCCCGCGTCGACGCCCTCGCCGGCACGGTCGAAGCCGGCATCGCACCCGCCGGGCAGCGGCTCGCCGAGCTGCAGGGCGTCTACGCCGCCTCGGCGCTCGCGCCGGTCGCGGACAACCCGGCACAGGCCGAGGCGCGCATGGCCTTCGCCCGCACGACGCTGGCCGAGGCGACGGCGGCGCTCTCCCGTGGCGAGTCCGGCCCCGCCGCACTCGGCATCCGGACCGCCGAGGCGGCAGTCGACCAGGCGAAGCTCCTCGCCGCAGCGGTCCACCGGCTCGCCGACGAGCTCGCCGCGGCCGACCGGACGGTCGCGGCGGGCGTCGACGAGCTCGATGCCGACGTCGAGACGGCTCGCTCGCTCGGCGCCGACGCGGCTGCGGTCGCCGAACGGGTCGCCGCCGAGGCATCCGCCCTGCGAACCGCGGTCGCCGCGACCGGGCGAGACCCGATCGAGCTCCAGGCGCGGTTCACCAAGGCCGATGCCGAGATCGACGGCGCGATCCAGGGTGCCCGCGACGCCGCCGCTGCAGCGGCGAAGCTCGGGACGCAGCTCCAGCGGACGCTGCAGGCCGCGAGGGCCCAGGCGCAGTCGGCCGAGGACTACATGGTCGCCCGGCGCGGCGCCGTCGGCGCCGACGCGCGCACCCGCCTCGCCGAGGCCGGCCGCCTCATCGTGCAGGCCGAACAGACCGCACCGACCGACCCCGCCGCCGCACTCGCCACCGCCGAGCGCGCCCAGCAACTCGCCGCCTCGGCGTTGGCCATCGCCCAGCAGGACGTCGGCGGTTTCGACCAGGGCGGGGCCGGCGACTTCGGCGTCGACGGCGGCGAACTGCTCGCCGCCGTGATCGGCGGCATCATCGGCGGCTCGATGGGCGGCGGCCCACGCGGCTCCCGCAGCTCGGGCGGGTTCGGCGGGTTCACGGGATCGGGCGGGTTCGGCGGCTTCGGCGGCTCGGGCCGATCGCGCGGATTCGGCGGCGGCTTCGGCGGCTCGGGCTCGAGCGGCCGCCGCGGAAGCGGAGGCCGATTCTGAACCGCCACGCATCGCCGAGCACGGCATCACCCCACGGCCGCCCAGGCCGCCCGACGACCGAAACCAGCCAACGAACGAGGGAGTAACCATGACCAAGCAGTCCATCTTCGGACGGATCTCGCAGCTCGTGCGAGCCAACATCAACGCGCTCATCGACCAGGCGGAAGACCCGCAGCTGATGCTCGACCAGATGGTGCGCGACTACACCAACTCGATCGCCGACGCCGAAGCCGCCATCGCCGAGACGATCGGCAACCTGCGCCTCCTCGAGGACGACCACCGCGAAGACGTCGAGGCCGCCCGCGAATGGGGCGAGAAGGCGGTCGCCGCGAGCCGCAAGGGCGACGAGCTGCGCGCCGCTGGCGATGCCGCGGGCGCCGACAAGTTCGACAACCTCGCGAAGGTGGCGCTCAGTCGCCAGATCTCGTCGGAGAACGAGGCGAGGGCCGCCGAACCGCAGATCGCCGCGCAGACCGACGTCGTCGACAAGCTCAAGGCGGGCCTCAACGGCATGAAGGAGAAGCTCGTCCAGCTGCAGAACAAGCGATCGGAGCTCGTCGCCCGGGCGAAGACCGCGCAGGCGCAGAAGCAGGTGCATGACGCCGTCAAGTCGATCGACATCCTCGACCCGACGAGCGAGATCGGCCGCTTCGAGGACAAGATCCGGCGCGAGGAGGCCGTCGTTCGCGGACAGGCCGAGCTCGCTGCGTCGAGCCTCGACGCCCAGTTCAACGAGCTCGACGACCTCGGCGAGCTCACCGAGGTCGACGCGCGGCTCGCCGCGTTGAAGGCGGGCGGCTCGCAGGGCGCCATCGGCGGCTGACGCACGAGGCGCGACGGGGCGGATGCCTCGGGGTCGGCCCCGAGGCATCCGCCCCGTCGTCGGAGCCGTCGGCCGCCGATGCGATCGTGTGGCCCGCCCCCGATGGTCGGCGACATCGGCCGTCGCGCTGGTCGTGCGGCGCCAGGCGGCGCGATACTGGAAGGCATGCCAGCAACCTTCGTCGTCGTCCCGCTCTGGCAGGGCTCGGTGTCGTCCCGTGCGATGAGCCTCGCCGACGGCGCGGCCGCGATCCTCGGCGACCTGCCGAGCTCCGCGACCGTCACCGTCGACGTGCCGGTCGAAGCGGGTGAATCGCTCGGCACCGGGGTTCGTCGCTACAGCACCATCCGGCGGGTCCGGGATGCGGCGGCCGAGGCGCTCGCGCTCGTGCCCGACTGGGCCCTGACGATCGGCGGGGACTGCGGCACCTCGCTCGCCGCCGTCGCCCACGCCGTCGAACGCACCGGTGGCGACCTCGCCGTGCTCTGGCTCGACGCGCACCCCGACCTCAACACGCCGGAGACCTCGCCGTCGGGCGGCTTCGGCGGCATGGCGCTCCGCGCCATCACCGGCGAGGGCGCCGACGGACTCGCGCTCGACGAGGCGACCCGGGTGCCCCCCGCACGGCTCGTGCTCGGCGGCGTGCGCGCCATCGACGACGAGGAGCGCCGGTTCATCGACGAGCACGAGATCCCCGTGCTCACGGTCGAGGACCTCTCCGACCCGACCGTCGTGATCGGCGAGCTCGAGGCGACGGGGGCCTCGCACGTCTTCGTCCACGTCGACCTCGACGTGCTCGACCCGTCGGCGCTCGCGGGACTCTCGTACCCGATGCCGTTCGGTGTCGGAGCCGCGGAGCTCGCGACCCTCCTGCGCGAGGTGGCCGGTCGGTTCCCGCTCGCGGGTGCCGCCATCGCGGGCTTCACCCCCGCGAGTCCGGAGACGGCGGTCGACGACCTGCCGACGATCCTGCGCCTCGTCGGGGCGTTGACGTCGGGCAGCCGTCAGGGTTCCTGATCCGCGGCGACCCGCCCCCGGGCGGGCCTAGGCTGGGGTTCGTCGGCCGTGGCGAAGGACGACTGCGGCCGCGACGGGAGGCGCCGATGACGGGGATGCAGCGCGAGACGGATGTCGTCGTGATCGGCGGCGGGCCGGTCGGCGAGAACGTCGCCGACCGGGCGAGGGCGGCCGGACTCGAGGTGGTCCTCGTCGAACACGAGCTCGTCGGCGGCGAATGCTCGTACTGGGCGTGCATCCCGTCGAAGACCCTGCTGCGGAGTGCCGCGGCGCTGCGGGCGGCGCAACGGGTCCCCGGCGCGGCCGAGGCCGTGACCGGCGCGCTCGACGTGCCGGCGGTGCTGCGCCGGCGCGACGAGTGGGTCTCGGACTGGGACGACCACGGCGCCGTCGGGTGGCTCGAGAGCGTCGGCATCGCGCTCGAACGCGGACACGGCAGGCTCGACGGGCCGCGCCGGGTCGTCGTCGAGCGCCCCGCCGGTTCGGACCTCACCCTCGTGGCCCGACATGCGGTGGTGGTCGCGACCGGGTCGGATCCCCTGATCCCGGAGGTCGACGGACTCGTCGAGGCCGCGCCGTGGGCGAGCCGGGAGGCGACGTCGGTCGAGCGTCCGCCGCGCCGCCTGGCGATCATCGGCGGCGGCGCCGTCGCGGTCGAGGCGGCCACGGCCTTCGCCGGCTTCGGCACGGAGGTCGTGCTGCTCGCCCGCCACCGGCTGCTCGGTGCGATGGAGCCCTTCGTGGGCGAGGCGGTGGCCGAGGGTCTGCGCGGACTGGGGGCGACGGTGCGTCTCGGCGTCGAACCCGTGCGCGTCGCCCGCGACGAGCAGGGGGCGGTCCGCATCATGACCGACGACGGCGACGAGCTCGTCGCCGATGAGGTGCTCGTCGCCACCGGCCGACGCCCTCGAACCGGCTCGCTCGGGCTCGAGACCGTCGGGCTCGAGCCGGGTGCCTGGCTCGATGTCGACGACAGCCTGCTCGTGCTGGCGGCCGTCAACGACGAGACGCCGTGGCTGTACGCGGTCGGCGACGTCAATCACCGTGCGCTCCTGACGCACCAGGGCAAGTACCAGGCCCGCGCCGTCGGCGACCTCATCGGCGCACGCGCCACCGGTCGCCCGCTCGACCTCGCGCCGTGGGGCGCGCACACCGCGACCGCCGACCACTCGGCCGTTCCCGAGATCGTCTTCGCCGAGCCCGAGTGCGCGGCCGTGGGCATGACCGCCGAGGCCGCCCGTCGCACCGGACGGGACGTCCGCGTCGCGGACGTCGACTTCGCCGCCGTGAGCGGCGCGGGCATCCACGCCGACGGCTTCACCGGTCGGGCGCGGCTCGTCGTCGACGGCGAGCTCGGCACGGTGATCGGCGCCACGTTCGTCGGGCCCGACGTCGCGGAGCTCGTGCATCCGGCGACGATCGCGATCGTCGGCGAGGTGCCGGTCGACCGGCTGTGGCACGCCGTTCCCGCGTTCCCGACGATGAGCGAGGTCTGGCTTCGGCTCCTCGAGGCCCTCGGCCGTCCGGAGGCGGCCGAACAGGGCGTCGCGGCCGCAGCGGGAGGGGAACCTCGGGGTTCGCGACGCACCGGGACGACCGACGAGGAGCCCGCCGCATGACCGCACCCGCATCGAGTCGCACCCTCCGCGTGCGACTCACCGACTCGCGGATCAGCCGCCTCGGCTACTGGTGGGCGACCGCGGTCGGCTTCACGTGGGGCTTCCTCTGGAGCACCGGCCCCGTGACCGTCCGCAACGGCCTCGTCGTGTTCACCGGCATGCCGAAGTGGACCTACGGTCGCGGCGGGTCGTGCGTCGGCGGGTGCTACCTCACGGGGTCGAACGACGGCGACCGGGTGCTCGGCCACGAGGCGGTGCACCAGGCCCAGTGGCGCAAGTACGGCATGCTGCTGCCCGTGCTCTACCTCATCGCCGGGCGCGATCCGCTGCGCAACGGCTTCGAGATCGAAGCCGGGCTCGAGGCGGGCGGCTACCTGCGCGCTACCCCTCGGCGCGGCCGAGCTTCCAGTACCCCATGAAGGCCACGCGCCGGCGGTCGACGCCGAGGCCCTTGACGAGATGGCGGCGGAGCGTCGTGATCGCCGTCGCCTCGCCGGCGAGCCAGGCGTAGACGCCGTCGTCGGCCGTGGCCTCGGGCACCTCCCAGAGGATCTCGTCGTCGGCGAGTGCGGGCAGCTCGGCATCGGCGGGGGCGGCGGCCTCCGCCCGGGCGGCGCCCCGAGCGCCGAGCTCGTCGTCGGCCCAGGCTCGGACCGCCTCGACGAGCCGGGCACCGTAGGTCGCTTCAGCGTGCTCGTCGCCACCGCGGTGCAACCACTGCACGACGACCCCGGGCGGCGCCTCGATGTCGAGCACGTCGCCCGCGGCGGGCACTTCGAGGAACGCGGCGCCGCGCGCGGATGCCGGAAGCTGCGCGAGGATGGCGCTCATCGCCGGCACCGCCGTCTCGTCGCCGGCGATGAGCAGCGTGCCGGCCGTGCCGGGGTGCCACTCCCACCCGCCGGGCGGCTCGTCGCTCGTCGCATCGGGCGCGACGAGCAGCATCCGCTCCCCCGGCTCAGCACGTGCGATCCAGCGCGATGCCGGCCCCGAGTCGCCATGCGCGACGAAGTCGACGTCGAGCTCACCGGTCTCGGGGCGCGCGTCGCGGATCGTGTACGTGCGGATCGGGTTGCGCCGTTCGTCTGGCAGCGCGCGCCAGTCGCCGAACCAGTCGTCGCCCCTCGGGAAGCAGCCGAACCCGTCGTCCCCCTCCGGGACGCCTTCGAGCGGGAGGACGACCTTGATGCGCTGGTCGGGTCCGTCCCAGCCGACGTCGTTGAGATCATCGCCGCGGAAGGTCACCCGCACGAAGTGCGGCGACATCCTTCGGATCTCGCCGACGACGGTCTCGAAGACGCGGTATCCGGGCTTGGCCATGGAGCTGGCTCCTGTCGTGGGGTCGGGGTCGGATCGAGCGGGAGCGGGTCGCGCAGCGGCCCGCCGGTTCGTCAGGCGGTACGGCGCGAGCGCCAGAGCAGCCACACGAAGTACGGCGCGCCGACGACGGCCGTCACGAGTCCCGCGGGCAGCTGCCCGGGCGCGATGACGGTGCGGCCGATCGTGTCGGCGACGGTCACGAGCAGTGCGCCGAGGAGCGCCGCGAGCGGCAGCACGAGCGCATGGCGGGCGCCCACGAGGGCTCGTGCGGCGTGCGGCGCGACGAGCCCGACGAAGCCGATGACGCCGACCGCCGAGACGGCGGTCGCGGTCAGCGCGACCGCGATCGCGAGCAGGCCGAGCCGTGCGTTGCCGAGTCGCACGCCGAGCACCCGAGGGGTGTCGTCGTCGAACGCGAGCAGGTCGAGTTCGCGCCGGGTCGCGACCAGCAAGGGCAGCGCGACGGCGAGCACGACGACGAGCGGGATGAGCTGCGGGAACGTCCGCCCGTAGGTCGACCCCGAGAGCCAGGTCAGCGCCTTCGCGGCGTTGTACGGGTCGGTCGCGATGATGAGCATCGCGACCATCGCCGAGGCCGCAGCCGAGACGCCGAGCCCGACCAGGATGAGCCGGCTCGTCGCGAGCCCGCCGCGAAGCGACAGGCCGAACACGATGAGGGCCGCGGCCGCCGCGCCGACGAATCCGCCGGTCGTGACCGCGACGAAGCTCGCGAGCGGCCAGAAGGTGATGACGAGCACCGCGCCGACTCCCGCGCCGCCCGTCACGCCGAGGATCGCGGGTTCGGCCAGCGGGTTGCGCGAGACCGCCTGCACGACCGTGCCGGCGACGGCGAGGGCCGCGCCCGCGAGGATCGCGGCGGCGACGCGCGGGGCGCGCGTGTTCATGACGAACTCGACGAGCGGGCCCGCCTGCCCGGTGGCCCAGTTGAGCACGTCGCCGCCGAGCAGCTTCGCGTCGCCGAGGAGCAGCGACACGAACGCGAGGATGACGAGGAGCACGGCGGCCCCGGCGATCACGAATGCGCGCCCCCGCCGTGAGAGCCCGGTGCCGATCACGAACCCGCTCGCGGCCTCGCTCGTCGCGCGCGACCGCAGCGCGAGCGCGATGAGGAACACCGCGCCGAAGATGGTGGTGACGACGCCCGTCGGCACTTCGACGGCCGCCTCCCCGCCGAAGGCGAGCCGGAGCAGCACGTCGGCGCCCAGCACGACGATGACGCCCATGAGCGCCGCCGCAGGGATGAGCAGGACGTGCCGCTGCATGCCCGGCACCCGCACGGCGATGAGCCGCACGATCGCGGGCGCGGCGAGGCCGACGAAGCCGATCGGACCGACGAGGGCGACGGCCGAGGCCGACAGCAGCACGGCGATGACGACGCCGACGAGGCGGGTGCGCCGCACGTCGACGCCGAGCACCGTCGCGGTGTCGTCGCCGAGCGCGACGAGGTCGAACTGGCGTGCGAGCACGAAGAGTGCCGCGACGGCGACGCCGACGACCGGCGCGAGCTGCGCGGCGGGGCCGATACCGGTCTGCGCGAGGGTGCCCTGGCTCCACGCGTAGAGCCCGGTCGTCCGCTCCGGGAAGAGCAGCAGCAGCATGGTCGTGAGCGCCGTCAGGGCGAGCGCGATGGCGGAGCCCGCCAGCACGAGGCGGACGGTGCCGCCCGATCCGCCGGAGCCGCCGGTCGCGCCGCGCGAGCCGCTCGCCGAGAGCGCCAGCACGAGCCCCGCGGCGGCGAGGCCGCCGATGAAGGCCACGGCACCGCCGCCGATCACGGGCAGGGAGATGCCGAATGCGGCGACGACGACGACCGAGAGGTACGAGCCGGCGTTGACCGCGAGCGTGTCGGGCGAGGCGAGCACGTTGCGCGAGACCGACTGCAGGATGAGGCCGGCGACCCCGAGCGCGATGCCGACGACGACGCCGGCTGCGAGCCGCGGCATCCGGGAGGCGAGGAAGATCGCGGCCGACTGGTCGTCGCCGCCGGTGCCCGTGATGAGGCCGACGAGTTCGGGCAGCCCGACACCCGACGACCCCTGGGTGACGTGGACTGCGGCCAGGAGCGTCGCGACGACGACCCCGACGGCCAGCAGCAGGACCGCGCCGAGCCGGGGGCGCTCACGGCTCCCCGCCGGCGCGGCGGACGACACGGTCGTCTCAGCCCGCGAGGGTGTCGACGACCGCATCGATGTAGTCGTTCATCGACGAGGGGCCGCCGAACATCCAGATGCCGTCGGGCAGGCGGTGCACGTTGCCCGACTGCACGAACGGCAGCGACTTCCAGACCGCGTTGTCGGCCAGGTCGACCGCGTATGCGTCGGCCTCGCCGTTCGTGATGTACAGGAACTGCAGGTCGCCGAGGCCGGTGAGCCCTTCGACGTCGGTCGAGCCGAGGCCGTAGTCGGCGTCGCCCTCGCCCGTCCAGGCGTTCTCGAGGCCGAGCTCCTCGGTGACGGCGGTGAGCAGGGCGCCCTCGGTGAACGGTCGGATCGAGACCTGGCCGCCCGAGGCCCACGAGTCGCTCATCATGAACGGCGTGCCGGCGAGTCCCGCCTCCTCGATCGCGGCCCTGCCCTCGTCGATCTTGGCGTGGAACCCGTCGAGGAGCGCCTCGCCCTCCTCCTCGGTACCGGTCGCCGTGGCGATGCGCTCGAGGTTCGACTCCATCTGGCCGATCGGGTTCGAGGCGTCGGCACCGCGCACCACGAGCACGGGAGCGAACTCCTCGACCTGCGCGATCACGGTCTCTGGCAGGTCGGTCGTGGTGACGACGAGGTCGGGGGCGAGGCCCGCGATCGCGTCGACGGAGGGCTCGCCGCGCATGCCCACGTCGGTGACGCCCTCGTCGAGCGGCTCGGACTGCACCCAGGCCGTGTAGCCGGCGACGTCGGCGACGCCCGCGGGCATGACGCCGAGGGCGACGAGGTTCTCTGCCGTGTTCCATTCGAGCGCGACGACCTTCTCCGCGGGCGCGTCGAGCGTGATCTCCTCGCCGCGGTCGTCGGTCACGGTGATCGCTGCGTCGGCGTCGGTCGCCGCTTCGGGCGCCTCGGTCGTGCCGCATCCGGTGAGGAGCAGCAGGGATGCCGCGGCGACGGCGCTGAGGGCGATGGCGGGTGTTCTCATGGCAGAGGATTCCTCATGGTCGGGCGCGCAGGCACAGCGGTGCCCGCGCATGGGGGGTGGTCGGGGATTCGGGTCAGGCGACGGCAAGGCGCGGACTGCGCTGCCTGGTGTTGTAGCGGCCGATGGGGCACGTGGTGATGCAGCCGCGTTCGTCGACGTCGACGTCGACCCGGATGCCGTAGGCCGAGCTCAGCACGTCGCTGACGAGGACCTCGGCCGGGGTGCCGACGGCACGTACGCGGCCGGACTCGAGGAGCACGATGCGGTCGGCGATCGCCGCCGCCTGGTCGAGGTCGTGCAGCACGACGCCGATCGTCACGCCGTGCTCGTCGGCGAGTTCGCGGATGAGGTCGAGGAGCTCGACCTGGTAGCGCAGGTCGAGGTAGGTGGTCGGCTCGTCGAGGAGGAGCACCCCGGTGTCCTGCGCGAGGCAGGCGGCGAGCCACACGCGCTGCAGCTGTCCGCCCGAGAGCTCGTCCACGGCGTGCGCCGCGAGGTCCGCGACGCCCGTCAGCTCCATCGCCCGGTCGACGATCGCGGCACCGTCGGCATCGCCCGCGATGAAGCGGCCGCGGTGCGGGTGGCGCCCGAACTCGACGAGCTCGCGCACCGAGAGCCCGCCCGGCGTCGGGCGGCTCTGGGCGAGCAGCGTGACCCGCCGGGCGAACTCGCGCGCGCTGAGCGTTGCGGCGTCGACGCCCCGCTCGGCGAGGTCGTCGGCCGTTCCCGGCGCCCCGTCGGAGACGGTGTGCGCGTCGCCGCCGGCGAGCAGCACGCGCCCCGAGTCGGGTCGGTGCAGCCGTGCGAGCGCACGCAGCAGCGTCGACTTGCCGCTGCCGTTCGGTCCGACGAGGGCGGTGACCTTGCCCGGTTCGAGGTGGAGCTCCGCGCCGTGCACGACTGGCGTGCCGTTGTAGGAGATCGTGAGGTCGAGACCGAGCATGCCTCCACTATAGGTGAGGCTTACCTAACCTCGTCAAATCCGCTTCGTCATGATGCCCAGAGGGCGGGATGCCGCGTGCTGCGGCCGCTCCGACGCTCGAGCTGCGCGGCGATCGAGAACAGCACGGCCTCGCCGCCGGGTCGGCCGATGAGCTGCACGCCGAGCGGCACCCCGTCGTCGGTCTCCGCGACGGGCACCGTGATCGCCGGCAGCCCCGAGACGTTCACGAACGAGGTGAACGGAGTGAACTGCACCTGCTGGGCGAAGTTGCGCTCGCCGTCGACCGCGTCGTACCAGCCCACCGGCCTCGGGGTCAGCGCGAGCGCCGGGGTCACGATCGCGTCGAACGACGCGAAGCGGCGGATCACCCGCTCCTCGAATCCCGCGAGCCAGGCGAGCGCCTCGGCGAGCTGCCGGGCGGGCACCGTGCGTCCGCGCTCGACCAGCCAGCGGGTGAGCGGCTCGAGCAGCGCCTCGCGGTCGCCGTCGACCGGGATCGTCGCCGCGCCCGCCTGCCAGACCGTGCGGAACGCGTCGGCGTAGCCCGGTTCCGGCGAGGCCGGCACCCGTTCGATGCCGTGGCCCATTCCGTCGAGCACGCCGATCGCCTGGTCGAGCGCGGCGATCGCCGGCGCTTCGATCGAGATCTCGACCCAGTCGTCCCACGGCGAATCGGTCATCACTCCGAGCTGGTAGCGCCCCTCGCCGCGGATCGCCGCGCCGAGGAACGGCCCGTCGTCGCCCGGCGCGCGCAGTGCGTACCGGTGCGCTGCGGGATAGCCGAGCGGCGCGATCAGCCCGTCGAGCAGCAGCGCGGCGTCGGCGACCGTGCGGGCGATCGGACCCGCGACGCCGAGGCCCGCGAGGCTCGCGAGGCCCGGCCCGGCCGGCACCCGGCCGCGGGACGGCTTGACGCCGACGAGTCCGCAGGCGGCGGCCGGGATCCGGATCGAGCCGCCGCCGTCGGAACCGGGGGCGAACGGCAGCATGCCGGCGGCGACCGCGGCCGCCGCTCCCCCGCTCGACCCGCCCGCCCCGAGCTCGAGGTTCCACGGGTTCCGCGCCGGCGGGAAGGCGAGGCCCTCGGTGTACGACGGCAGGCCGAACTCGGGCGTCGCCGTCTTGCCGAGGCTCACGGCACCCGCCGCGTCGACGGCGCGGACCAACTCGTCGGACTCGTCGGGCACGAAGTCCGTGAACGCACGCGATCCGAATTTCGCAGGCACGCCCGCGCGGAGCTGCAGGTCCTTGTCGGCGAGCGGGAGCCCCCACAGCGGTCTCGACCGCGGCACGTCGCGCTCGACGACGCCGGCTCGCGCGATGGCGAGCTCGGGCGTCACCGTCGCGAATGCGCCGACCTCGGTGTTCAGCCGTTCGACCCGCCCGAGGTAGTGAGCGGCGAGTTCCGTCGGCGACACCTCCCCCGCCTGGAGCAGCCGGTACTGGTCGAGGGCGGTGTGCTCGTGCAGCTCGGTCATGCCCCGAGCCTACGGCGGTGCCGGCCCGCCGCCGGCGGCACCGTCGACCGAGCGGTGCGGCCGCGAGGCATCCGCCCTATTTCAGCGAACGCTGCATGAGGATCGTGCCGAGCCACCGGTCGAACTTGAATCCGACCCGGCCCATCCGTCCGATCTCGGTGAATCCGAACCGCTCGTGCAGCACGAGCGAGCCCTCGGCGCCCTGGTCGGCGATGACGGCGATGATCTCCTTGATGCCGGCGGCCTTCGAGCGTTCGATGAGCTCGCCGAGCAGCACCCGACCGAGGCCCTTGCCGGTCGCCGCCGGTCCGAGGTAGATCGAGTCCTCGACGGTGAACCGGTAGGCGCGCTTCGGTTTCCACGGCGCGACGAGCGCGTAGCCGAGCAGCTGCCCCGTCGGCGACTCGGCGACGATGAACGGCATGCCGAGGTCGGCGAGCTGCACGAACTTCGCGCGCCACTCGGCGAGCGTCATCGGGTCCTCGTCGAACGTGACCGTCGAGTTGGCGACGTAGTGGTTGTAGATCTCGCGGACGCTCGGCAGGTCGGCCGGAACGGCGTCGCGCAACGAGTACTCGAACGGCGCCTCGACGGGCGCGGGCTTCCGCAGGTGATGCGGGAGCACCCGGCGTTCCTGGTATTCCTCCTCGAGCATGCCGTCAGACTACGTCGGCGAGATTGCGAGCAGGTTTCGGGATGCCTCGGCGTGAGCCGCCGCAGCCATGGCGGCGCTCATGCCGGCAGGCGCCAGTCGACCGGGTCGGCGCCCTGCGCCTCGAGCAGCGAGTTCGCCCGGCTGAACGGCCGCGATCCGAAGAAGCCGCGCGACGCCGACAACGGACTCGGATGCGCCGACTCGATCACCGGGGTGTCGCCGAGCAGCGGCTTCAGGCCCTGCGCATCGCGCCCCCAGAGGATGGCGACGAGGGGGGTGCCCCGGCCGACGAGCGACCTGATCGCGTGGTCGGTCACCTCCTCCCAGCCCTTGCCGCGGTGCGAGGCGGCCTCGCCCGGCCGTACCGTGAGCACGCGGTTCAGGAGCATCACGCCGTTCCGGCTCCAGTGCGTGAGGTCGCCGTGCGCCGGCGGTGCGACGCCGAGGTCGTCGTGCAGTTCGCGGTAGATGTTCTGGAGGCTCCGCGGCACCGGTCGCACGTGCGGGTCGACCGCGAACGAGAGCCCGATGGGATGCCCTGGGGTCGGGTACGGGTCCTGTCCGACGATGAGCACGCGCACGTCGGCGAAGGGCGCCCCGAATGCGCGCAGCACGCGGTCTCCGGACGGCAGGTAGCCGCGACCGGCCGCCGTCTCGGCACGCAGGAAGTCGCCCATCGCCGCGATGCGAGGGGCGACCGGCGCGAGGGCGCCTGCCCAGCCCGGGTCGATGAGGCCGGCTTCGGCGAGCTCGCTGAGGCTCTTCGCCGGCATCACGCGCCGACCGTCGCGACGACGACACCGTGTTCGGCGGGAAGCACCCGCCAGACGCTGCCGGAACCCTCGACCCTGAGTCCGTCCTCGGCCAGGATGAGCACCGTGCGCTCGTCGATGCCGAGCGCGCCGTCGATGAGGCCCGACTCCACCGCGGCCACGATGCGGGAGAGCATGCCGCGCTGGGCCACGTGCACCTCGACGGCGATGTCGACGAGCCCGATGCCCGCCCCGATCCCGAGCTCCGAGCCCGGCTCGTCGGGGTCCTCGGGCGAGACGACGATGCCGTCGATGCGCGAGCCGCCGTCGAGCGAGCCCTCGGCGGCGATCATCGCTCCGGCCGAGACGCCGAGGTACGGCACGCCGTCGGCGACCTGCCGTCGCAGTTCGTCGAACAGCGGCTCGAGTCCCGCGCGCACCTCTTCGACGATGCCGCCGCCGACGGCGATGCCGTCGACGTCGGCGAGCGCGGCGAGCCCGATCTCCTCGCCGCCGTGCACGGCGGTCACGTGCGGATCGAACTCGCCTGCCGCGGAGATGACGTCGACGAGCACTGCGGCCCGGCCCGGGCCGTCGGGATGCACGGAGATCACCGCGATGCGCGGGCGGGTGCGACCCATCGCCCGGCCGCGTGCGGCGGCCTCGGCGACGAACGGCGCGTACAACGGAGCATCGGCGCCGGTGAGCGCACCGCCGCCGACCAGGTGGACGTTCGCACTGCTGCCCGGCCCGGCGGCCTCGGCGCCGATCGGCCCGGCTCCGGCGAGTTCGTCGAGGCGCTTCCCGGACATCACGCGCCGATCGTCGAGACGACGACGCCGTGCTCGGCGGGCAGCACCCGCCAGACGCTGCCGCGGCCCTGCACCTCGAGGCCGCCCTCGCCGACGATGAGCACCGTCTCCTCGTCGATGCCGAGGCCGCCTTCGGCGATGCCGGCCTCGACCGCGGCGACGAGACGCGAGAGCGCACCCCACTGGGCGACGTGCACGTCGATCGCGACGTCCACGAGTCCGATGCCGGGCGCGACGGTGACCTCGTCGAGGCCCTGGTCGCCCGACTCGGGCGACACGGTCACCCCGCCGATGGCCCGGCCGCCGATCAGCGCCCGTTCCGCGGCGATCATCGCGCCCGCCGAGAATCCGAGATAGGGGGTGCCCGCGGCCACGAGCCGTCGCAGTTCGCCGAACCGCGGCTCGAGCGCGTCGCGGTACGCGGGGGTGTTGCCGCCGCCGACGATCACGCCGTCGACGTCGGCGAAGGCCGACGGCGGCACGTCGCCGCCGTGGGCGACCGCCGTCACGACCGGGACGAACGCGCCGACCGCCGCAGCGACCTCGACGAGCTTCGCCGCATGCGCCTCGGCGTCGCCGTCGCGCACCGCCACCACGGCGATGCGGGGCTCGGCGCGGCCGGCCGACGCCGCCCGGTGCGCGGCCTCGACGATGAAGCGCGAGAAGACCGCGGTGTCGCCGTCGGCGGGCCAGCCGCCGCCCACGAGGTGGACGCTCACGCGGTGCCCTCGACGGTCGGCGCGGTGACCGGCGGCAGCGCCGACCAGGGGAACACGATCCAGTCGTCGGTGTCGCGGTAGCTGTAGTCGGGCACGAGGATGGTGCGCGACTTCGTGTAGAGCGTCGCCGTGCGCACGTCGGCGCCCACCTCGGTGAGCAGTTCGAGCACCTTCGCGAGCGTGCGCCCCGAATCGGAGACGTCGTCGACGAGCAGCACCTTGAGGCCCGCGAGCGCGGGCGCGTCGAGCATCGGCGGGTGCACGATGGGCTCGGGCAGCACCTGCTCGATGTCGGTGTAGAACTCGACGTTGATCGAGCCGCACTGCTTCGTGCCGAGCGCGTACGCGATCGCACCCGCGAGCAGCAGCCCGCCGCGCGCGATCGCGATCACGACATCGGGCTTGAAGCCCGAGCCGAGCACATCGCCGGCGAGCGAGCGAGCCGCCTCGCCGAACCGGTCCCAATCGAGGATCTCGCGGCGGATCTCGGGCACTCCGAGGCCGGCGTCATTCGCATCGAACGTCATCTGGAGATCGTATCGGGCCGCCGCGGCGGGCGGGTCAGCGATCCGCTCCGTCGGCCGGCGATCCGTGCGCCGCTCCCCCGCCCGACTCGTCCCGACCGATCGGGCGATCGCGCGCGGCGGCCCGCCGCGCCGCCGCCTCGACCTCGCGGTCCGACCGCGCCTGGCCGACCCGCTCGCCGATGTACGAGATGATCGTCGCCGACGCGGTGCCCACGATCACGACGCCGCCGGCCATCAGGAAGACGGCGTAGAACCGCCCCTCGGTGGTGATGGGGTACATGTCGCCGTAGCCGACGGTCGCGACCGTGACGATCGCCCACCAGATCGCATCGCCGAACGTCGTGATCGTCGCACCCGGTGCGCCCCGTTCCGCCTGCAGGGTCGCGAGCGCGATGAAGTAGACGAAGACGATCGCATAGGTCGTGCCGTAGATGATGATATTGGCGCGCACCGCCGCACCACTGCGTCGCTGCAGGTACGGCACGTTGCGCAACAGGGCGAGCACGCGGAACGCGCGGAACAGCGGCACGATCGCCGACAGGACGTCGACCGGATGGGAGCGGATGAACGCCCAGCGGCCGCCGCGGGGCGTGAGCGAGATCCGCACGACCACGTCGGTCACGAAGACGAGCCAGGCGACCACGAGCGCGACGAAGAGCGGCGAACCCGGCCCGCGCGGAATCCACGGAGCGAGGACGTAGATCGTGTAGGCGACGATGAAGACGACGCCGAGCACCACGAGCGGAATCGTCGTGCGCCGTTCCCATGCATCCCGACGCGGGGCCGGCCGCTCCGCTGACGCGGCATCGGTTGTCATGGGGCATCCGTTCCACGGACCGCGAGGGGGCCCTTCGTCAGCCGGTACGGCGCGGCCTGCGCGACCGGCTTCACGACGATGAGGTCGAGGTCGACGTGCCGGGGCTTCTGCACGGCGTCGACGATCACGCCGGCGATGTCCTCGGCGACGAGCGGATCCGGCACGTTCTCGTACACGGCGTCGGCCCGGGCGCGGTCGCCCCCGAAGCGCACGAGGGCGAACTCGTCGGTCTTGACGAGGCCCGGCGCGACCTCGATCACCCGCAGCGGCTCGCCGTTGAGCTCGAGCCGCAGCACCTCGGTGAGCGCGTGCGCGGCGAACTTCGCCGCGTTGTACCCGCCGCCGCCGACGTAGGCGGTGTGCCCGGCGATCGACGTGACGTTCACGATGTCGGCGACGCCGCGCGAGATCGCGCCCTGTCGCAGCAACGGCAGCAGGGCGCTCGTGACGCGCTTGAGGGCGAGCACGTTGACCTCGAACATCCACGCCCAGTCGTCGATCTCCGAAGCCTCGACCGAGTCGAGCCCCTTCGCCCCGCCCGCGTTGTTCACGAGGGCGTGGACGGGGCCGGTCGCGGCGAGGTGGTCGCGCAACGCGTCGACGTCGGACTGCTGCGTGAGGTCGGCGACGAACACGGAGGCCCCGGTCTCGGCCTCGAGCACCCGAAGGCGCTCCTCGCGGCGGGCCACGCCCACCACGTCCCATCCGGCCGCCCGGAGCGCCCGTACCGTGGCCGCCCCGATGCCCGAACTCGCACCCGTCACGACCGCACGAAGTTTCGCCATGCGCCCATTCTGCCCGCAACCGGCCGCGGTCTTCGGGAACCGTGCGCTTGAATGGAGTGATGCACACGAGGATCGACCACCCCCGGCCGACCCGCAAGCGGGTGCCGCTGTGGGACAACGCGCGCTGGATCGCGATCACGCTCGTCGTCGTCGGGCACGGCATCCTGCCGCTCATCGCCGAGTCCGACAGCGCGTACAGCGTCTACCTGTTCATCTACTCGTTCCATGTCGCGGTCTTCGTCGTCGTGAGCGGCTACTTCGCGAAGTCGGGGCCGCCGAACGCCAGGGCGCTGCGGCAGATCCTCACCGACATCGTCTTCCCGTACTTCATCTTCGAGACGATCTGGACGGTCCTCCGCTGGCTCCTCGGCGGGGACTTCGACCTCGACTTCACGACCGCGTCGTGGACCCTGTGGTTCCTCATCGCCCTCGCCGCCTGGCGCATCGTGCTGCCGTACCTCGTGCTGCTGCGCTACCCCCTGCTGATCGCGATCGTCATCTCGATCGGCGCCGGCTACACGGAGACGATCGACTCGACCTTCGCGCTCACACGCACCTTCGGCATGCTGCCCTTCTTCGTGTTCGGCTGGAAGCTCAGGCAGTGGCAGGTCACCGGACGCTGGCTGGAGCTCCGCCCGGCCGTGACCTGGCGCTGGCGAGCGGGCGCGATCGCGCTGTTCGCCGTCGTGCTGGCCGTCATGCCGATGACGATCGAGACGCTCCGCGACCTGAAGCTCCGCCGCTTCATGCTCTACGACGAGTCCTACGAGGCGATCGGCTACGACGAGCCGTGGTCGGGCGCCATCCGCCTCGTCCTGCTCCTGTCCGCGATGGTGCTCGCCGTCGCGTTCCTCGTGCTCATGCCCCGGGGCGCCCACTGGTTCACGCCCTTCGGCCGGGCGACCATGTACATCTACCTCCTGCACCCGTTCGTGCTCTTCCCGTTCCGCGAGTCGGGCATCCTCGCGGGCGACCAGCCGTTCTGGGTGCTGCCCGCGATGATCGCGTTCTGCGTCGGCATCGCGATCGTGCTCTCCCTGAAACCGGTCCGGCGCGTCTTCCGCCCGCTCGTCGAACCGCGCGCACGGTGGCTGTTCCGCCCAGAGCCGTCGACCGCGACCGGCACGATCGTGCTGCCGCCCGACCCCGAGCGGCACTGACCCCGAGCCCGCACGGAGCGGGCGCACGCCTGCCTCGCCCGTGACGCCGTGTTGCGGGCTCCGTTGCCCGACTCCACCGCCGCGCCTAACGTGACTCGACAACGCCATCGCGACTGGCACGACCAGCTCGACCCGGCCGCGCACGACTTCCGAGGAGACATCCATGACCAGCAACGCCGACTGGCGCTTCGAGACCAAGCAGGTCCACTCGGGCGCTGCGCCCGACCCCGTCACGAAGGCCCGCGCGACGCCGATCTACCAGACCACGTCGTACGTGTTCGACAACGCCGAGCACGCGCAGAACCTGTTCGCGCTCGCCGAGTTCGGCAACATCTACACGCGCATCCAGAACCCGACCCAGGCCGTCGTCGAAGAGCGCATCGCGGCGCTCGAGGGCGGCACGGGCGCGCTGCTGCTGGCATCGGGCCAGTCGGCGTCGACGTTCGCGGTGCTGAACATCGCCGAGGCCGGCGACCACATCGTGTCGTCGTCGTCGATCTACGGCGGCACGTACAACCTCTTCAAGTACACGCTCGCGAAGCTCGGCATCGAGACCACGTTCGTCGAGAACCAGGACGACCCCGACGAGTGGCGCCGCGCCGTCCGGCCGAACACGAAGCTCTTCTTCGCCGAGACGATCGGCAACCCGAAGATCAACATCCTCGACATCGAGCTCGTGTCGGGCGTCGCGCACGAGGCCGGCCTCCCGCTCATCGTCGACAACACCATCGCGACGCCGTACCTCATCCGCCCGTTCGAGCACGGCGCCGACATCGTCATCCACTCGGCGACGAAGTTCCTCGGCGGCCACGGCACCGTGATCGGCGGCGTGATCGTCGACGGCGGCAGGTTCGAGTGGTCGAAGAACGTCGCGAAGTTCCCGGGCCTCACCGAGCCCGACCCCTCGTACCACGGCGCGAGCTACACGACCGCGGTCGGCGACGGCCTCGCCTACGTCATCAAGGCGCGCGTGCAGCTGCTCCGCGACCTCGGCGCGGCGATCGCCCCGGCGAGCGCGTGGCAGCTGATCCAGGGCATCGAGACGCTGTCGCTGCGCGTCGAGCGCCACGTGCAGAACGCGCAGGAGATCGCGGAGTGGCTCGACAACCACCCCGAGGTCGCGAGCGTCAACTACTCGGGCCTGCCCTCGAGCCCGTGGTACGCGGCGGCGAACAAGTACGCCCCGAAGGGCGTCGGGGCGGTGCTCTCGTTCGAGCTCAAGGGCGGCGTCGACGCCGGCCGCGCGCTCGTCGACGGCCTGTCGCTGTTCAGCCACCTCGCGAACATCGGCGACGTGCGCTCGCTCGTCATCCACCCGGCGTCGACGACCCACTCGCAGCTCACGCCCGAGCAGCAGCTCACGACGGGCGTGACGCCCGGCCTCGTGCGCCTCTCGCTCGGCATCGAGAACATCGACGACCTCAAGGCCGACCTCGAGGCGGGCCTCGCGGCCGCTCGCGCGGCGACCGACGCGGCTCGCGTCTGACATCGTTCCGAGGGGCGGATGCCTCGAGCCCACGCCGGCTCGAGGCATCCGCCCTTTCGGCACCGCGTCAGTGCGGTGCCGCCGGCGCCCGGGTCGTAACAATGGACGATCGGCTCGGCCGGCGCGGGAGAATCGAAGGCATGGACTGGCAGACGACGGCCGACGTGGTTCCGGCGGGATTCGTGCCCGAGGCGGGCGCGCTCGCCCTGCTCGGGCGCGCGCCGGCGACCGGCGCCTGGCGCGAGGGCGACCCCGTCGGCGATCGTCGGTTCGTCGGCATCGGCGACCTCGGGCTCGAGTCGGGCGGGGTCCTGCCGGGGGTCCGCATCGCGTACGAGCAGTGGGGCACCCTGTCGGCCGAGCGCGACAACGCCGTGCTCGTGCTGCACGCGCTCACCGGCGACAGCCACGTCATCGGCGAGGCGGGCGCCGGGCATGCGAGCGCCGGGTGGTGGCACGGCGTCGTCGGGCCGGGGCTCGCCGTCGACACCGACCGGTGGTTCGTCGTCGCGCCGAACGTCGTGGGCGGCTGCCAGGGCTCGACCGGGCCCGCCTCGCTCGCCCCCGACCGCAGCGAGTGGGGGGCTCGCTTCCCGTTCCTCACCATTCGAGACCAGGTGCGGGCGCAGATCGCCTTCGCACGCTCGATCGGCATCGAGCGGTTCGCCGCCGTCATCGGCGGGTCGATGGGCGCCATGCACGTGCTCGAGTGGGCGATCGAGGCGCCCGACGCCGTCGAACGCATCGCTGTGCTGGCGGCTCCCGCGGCCACCACCGCCGACCAGATCGCGCTCAATTCCGTGCAGATCGAGGCGATCCGCACCGACCCCGCATTCCGCGCCGGCGCCTTCTACGACGCTCCCGACGGGGAGGGCCCGACGCGCGGGCTCGCGCTCGCGCGACGCATGGCGATGCTCAACTACCGCACGGCCGCCGAACTCAACGACCGGTTCGAGCGCAGCTGGCAGTCCGGTCTCGACCCGCTCGGCGGCGAGGGCCGCTTCGCGGTCGAGTCGTACCTCGACTTCCACGGCAACAAGTTCACCCGTCGGTTCGACGCGAACAGCTACATCGTGCTCACCGAGTCGATGAACTCGCACGACATCGGCCGAGGGCGAGGCGGCGTCGCCGCGGCCCTCGCCCGGGTGCAGGCCAAGAGCCTCGTGCTCGGCGTCGACAGCGACCGCTACTTCCCCCTCGCGGGGCAGGTCGAGATCGCCGCCGGCCTCGCCCGGAGCGTGCACGGTCCGACGCCCGTGGTCGTGGAGAGCGACTTCGGTCACGACGCGTTCCTCATCGAGCGCGACGCGGTCGGCGCCGAGCTCGCCCGCCTGCTCGCCGCGTGAGCGGAGGGGCCGCCGACCGGCGCGCCCGTCCGGTGCGGGCCGTGCCGGCCGTCGCGGATTCGCCGCGGAGCAGCCCATTTCGAGCCACTACTGGACTAGTGTTCGAGATGACGGGTGCCTGCGCGGGCGCGCTCGTCGTGCCGAGGGGGTGACATGAAGCGCATCCACAAGGAGCGCGATCGGCTCCTCCGCCGAATCGCGAGGATCGCCGGACTCTCCGGCGCGATCGGGGCGCTCGCGTGCATGCTCATCCCGAGCTCGGCCGGGCCGCTCGAGCTCGGAGTGGTGGTCCTGCTCGGCCTCGTCACCGCCGTCCTCGTCGTCGTGCACACCGCGCACGGCAGCGTCCCCGCGGCGCTCGGAGTGGTCGCGAGCTCGCTCGCGACCGTGGCCGTGCTCGGGTCGGCGGAGGTCGACCCGGTCGCGTTCGCCGCGATGTCGCTCACCGGCGCGGCCGCCGCGCCGTCGGTGGCGATCACGCTCATCGTGCGTCCGGGCGGCGTGCCGCTCGTCGTGTCGCTCGGCGCGCTCTCGGTGGTCGTCGCCGGCGTCATCGTGGTCAGCGGGCACACGAAGCCGACCATCATCGTCGCGACGATCGCCGGCTGGTCGGTCGGCTCGGCGATCGGCCTCGCCCTCGACCACGGCATCGCCGGCGCCGCGGCTCGCATCGACGAGATCGGCCGGGCCCACGAGGCCGAACGCATCGCCAGCGAGACCGAGGCCCGGCAGCGGCAGGACGCCCGCGTGCTGCACGACACGGTGCTCGCGACGCTGAGCCTCCTCGCCCACTCCGGCGTCGGCGTCGGTGCCGCCGCGCTCCGGCAGCAGGCGGGCGACGACGCACGGCTGCTGAAGCAGCTCCGCCTCGGCGCCTCCCTCGACAACACCTCGAACGCGATCTTCTCGCCCGACTCCGACGAGGACCTGCTGTCGACGACGTTCGAGTCGGTCAGGCAGCGCTTCGCCCGGATGGGCCTCGATGTCAACTGGCACGGCGTCGGACAGCTCGCGCTGCCGCGCGAGACGCTCGATGCCCTGCTCGGCGCGCTCGGCGAGTGCCTCGAGAACGTGCGCCGCCATTCCGGGGTCAACGAGGCCGACGTGACCGTCAGCGACGACGACCGCACGGTTCGGGCCATGGTGACCGACGCCGGCCACGGATTCGCGCCGGAGTCCGTCGACCCGGCCCGGCTCGGCTACGCCGAGTCGGTCGTCGGCCGACTTCACACCGTCGGCGGGCGCGCCCGCATCTTCTCGTCGCCAGGCTCGGGGACGACCGTCATGCTCGAGGTGCCGAAGCCGTGACCACGGGGACGATCGAGCAGACCGGCGCCAACGGGTTCCGGCGGCCGTCGCGCACGGCGCGGGCGGTCCGCGCCGTCGGCGATGTGCGCGACCGCCACGGGGGGCGTCGACTCGCGACCGGCATCGCGGTCGCCGGCGGCGTGGTCATCCTGTGGTTCCTGGCGCGCGCGATCATCCTCGCGCCGCTCTTCCCACCGGGGCCGGGGCCGTGGCCGGCCTGGATCGCCCTCGCCGTCATCATCGGCATCGGGGTCGTCTCGCGCATCTTCTCGCGCGACCAGCCGCTGCCCGACGTGCTCTACGTCTTCCTGCTCGTCGCACTGGCCGTACCGATCTGGCTCGACGTCTCCGCGACGTGGGGGCTGCTCCACCTCGGGGTCACGCCGACGGCCGCGGCCGCGACGGGGGCCGTCCTCATGCCGGTCGCGGCGATCCGCGGCACGCGCGTGCCGCTCGCCGTCGCGATCACCACCGGCGTGGTGCTCGCCGTTGCGGCCCTCCTGCAGGCCGCGTCGGCCGGGCCGTACACGGCCACCGGCCTCGCGGTGGCCGCGGCGGCAGTGCTGCCGCTCGTGCTCGCCGTCGTCACGATCCGAGGGTTCCGCCGGCTCGTCGTGCGCGAGCTCGATCTCTCGCTCGTGCAGAGCACCGTCGCGACGCCGCCCTCCCCCGTCGGCATGCGCGCCTCGGAGGAGCTCGCGCAGCTCGATTTCGACGCCGAGACCCTGCTCGACGACGTGGGATCGGGGCGCATCGCGATCCCGCTGCCCGCCGAGGCCGCGGAGCGGGCCGGTCAGCTCGCCGCCGCGCTTCGAGCCCGTCTCATCGAGGGTCGCACCGACACCTGGCTGCGACACGCCGTGACCGAGTCCGCGTATCTGAGCGAGCATGTCGTCGTCGACGATCCCGAGGGCGCCGCCGGTTACCTCGGCAAGACGCAGCGCGACAACCTGCTGCTCGCGCTCTGGCTGCTGGGCGGCGAGCGCAGGAAGGGCCAGACGACGCCGATCTCGGTGGTCGTCACGACGTCCGACTCCGAGGTCGACGACGAAGAGCACGCGACGTCGGAAGCGGCTCGAACGGCACCGGTCGTGCTCATCGGCATCGAGATCGACGGCGTCGCACACCGACGTCTGGACGCCGCGACGTGGGACGCTATCGGTAATGTCGGAACACACGATGTCGTCGGCGGCCCCGCTGCCTTCCGCATCGACATCGAGTGCCGGGCGGACCCGACCGTCCCGGCGAGTGCGTCGGCCGCCACCGCGGCCCGTCCGAGGGGAAGCTGAATGCCCGACACCGCTCCACCGATCCGACTCGCGATCGTCGACGACCATCGAATGCTGCTCGGTGCGCTCACCGAGTGGCTGCGCGGCGCCTCGGCCGAGATCGAGCTCGTCGCGGCCGTGCCCTCGTGGTCCGAGCTGCTCGCCCACCCCGACTTCCCGGTCGACGTGGTGCTGCTCGACCTCGACCTGCGCGACAACATCCCGATCTCGCTCAAGCTCTCGATGCTGAAGTCCGCCGAAGTGCAGACGATGCTCATGAGCAACTACTCCGAACCCGCCGTCGTTCGCGAGGCGCTCAGCGCCGGTGCGATGGGCTACCTCGTCAAGTCGGAGCCCGTCGAATCGATCATCGAGGCGATCCGGTCGGCGATGCTCGGCGAGTCGTACCTGACGCCCGAGCTCGAGGCCGCGCTGCTCGACGACGGCACGGTGCCGAAGCTCTCGGCGCAGGAGCGACGCGTGATGGCGCTCTACGGCGCCGGCCAGCCGGTCAAGGCCGTCGCCTTCCAGCTCGGCATCTCGGAAGAGACGGCGAAGAGCTATCTCAAGCGCATCCGCGAGAAGTACCGTGCCGCCGGGTACGACGTCGGCACGAAGGTCGCGCTGCGCAAGCGCGCGATCGCCGACGGCATCCTGCTGCAGTCCGACTGACGGCGGCATCCTTCATCGGTGACCTGCCCGGTGCCGCTCACCCGTTCAGACGTCGACGGCCGGGGTGGCTCCGGTCGCGTAGGGCACGTGAACACCGCGGCCGCGCAGGGCCCGGTCCATCGCGAAGCTGCAGAGCGCGAGCCCGATGCCGGCGATCGTGAGCACGAGTCCGACCCAGATCGGTGCGACGTAGCCGAAGCCGGCGGCGATCACGGTGCCGCCGAGCAGGGCGCCGAGGCTGTTGCCGATGTTCAGCGCCGAGTGGTTCAACGCAGCTGCGATCGACTGGCTGTCGCGCGCGACATCCATCAGCCTGGTCTGGATGGTCGGCGCGAGCGCCGACGAGGTCGCCCCGATGAGGAACGCGCCGACGAAGAGCCCCGCCGCGAACTGCGCGGTGAGGGCCAGCAGCGCGAGCGAGGCCGCGAGCGCCGCGAACGACAGGTACATCGTGCGACGCACGCTCCAATCGGCGAGCCGGCCGCCGACGAGGTTGCCGACCGTCATTCCGAGGCCGGTGGCGACGAGCACGAGCGGCACGGCCGCCGTCGCGAGTCCGGTGACCTCGGTCGCGAGCGGAGCGATGTAGCTGTACATGGCGAAGAAGCCGCCGAACCCGATCGCGCCGATGGCGATCGCGAACCACACCTGCGGCCGGGTGAACGCGCCGAGCTCGCGGCGCACGCTCGCCGCCGGGTCGCCGGGCTGCCACGGCACCGCGACGGCGACCGCGACGAACGTGAGCGCGAAGATCGCGGCGACGGCGAGGTAGGCCACCCGCCAGCTCGTGGCCTGCCCGAGCCAGGTGATCGCGGGGACGCCGATCACGTTCGCGATCGTGAGGCCCGACAGCACGAGCGCGACGCCGCGACCGCGCTTGCCGGGACCCATCAGGCTCGCGGCGACGAGCGAGGCGATTCCGAAGTACGCGCCGTGCGGGAGGGCCGAGAGGAATCGGGCGGCGAGCACGAGCCCGAACGACGGCAGCACCGCCGACGCCACGGTGCCGATCGTGAACGCGGCGACGAGGGCCAGCAGCAGTCGCTTGCGCGGCCAGCGCGCGGCCACGGCCGCGATGGTCGGCGCGCCGACGACGACCCCGAGCGCGTACGCCGAGATGATCCAGCCGGCCGTCGCGTTCGCCGCGTCGGCCGATTCGGCGTGGATGCCGGGCAGGAGGTCGAGCGCGAGGTCGGGCAGCAGGCCCATCGCCACGAACTCGGTCGATCCGATGCCGAAGCCGCCGAGGGCGAGCGCGAGGAGCGCGAAACGAACGCGGGCCGGCGACAACGTCGTCGGCCCGGAGAGATCTGGGGTCACCGACCGATTCTCGCACGGATCGAATCGATTCGACAACCCGGCCGCACCGACTGCCCCGACCAGCACGCGCGCTGCGGGCGACCACCGGCGCCCGATCCGGCGCGGTGAGGTGGGACTCAGCCGTCGAGCTGCGCCTCGAGCCGCTCGAGCTTGCCGTCGATCTCACCCGTGAACCCCGGCCGGATGTCGGCCTTCAGCACGAGTGACACCCGCGACCCGTACGCCCCGACGGCCTCGGTGGCACGACGGACGACGTCGAAGACCTCGTCCCACTCCCCCTCGATCTCCGTGAACATCGACGTCGTGCGGTTCGGGAGCCCCGACTCGCGCACGATCTTCACGGCCGCCGCGACGGCGTCGTGCACCGACCCGTCTGCACGGCCCGTGCCGCTCGGCGCGACGGAGAATGCGACCAGCATGTTCGACCATCCCTCCGGCGGCACGGCCCGGCGCTCACGCGATCGTCGGCGCCCCGTCCCGCCGGGAACCAGCCTGCCACACGGCTCGCAGCGCCCAGACGAGCACGGCCACGAGCAGAACGACCTTCGCGGTGAGCAGGAAGACGAACGCGGGGTTCGCGATGAGGAGCCAGCCGTACCAGTACGGGTAGATGATCTGGGTGAACAGCGCGATCGCGGCCGCGAGCACGGCCGGCACGACGAAGCGCGACGGGCGCAGCACGAGGCCGAGCACGACGGGCGCGGCGAGCCACGTCACGAACTGCGGCGAGCCGACCTTGTTCGCGAGCATGAGCACGACCACGAACGCGAGCGAGAGCGGCGCGAGCAGGCGCCCGAGGTACGCGCCGCGACGCGCCGCGCGGATGCCGAACGCGACGACGACGAGCACCCCGACGATCATCAGCGGGGTCGTGAGCGCGGCCGCGGTCCCGGCTCCCGGGCCGGCGATCTGGAACGTCAGGATGTCACGGTCGTAGACGATCGTGACGTCCTTGGCACCGGCGACGATCCGCCACAGCCAGAACACCGCGGCGGGTGCCTCGATCTGGAGTCCGCGGCCGGCCTGCTCGGCGATGAAGCCGACGGCGTTCATGCCGGAACCGGCGAGCAGGCTCACCCCGAGGATGCCGATGCTGAGCACGACGGCGACCGTGACGACCTCGAGCCGCCGGCGCACGGCGATGACGAGCGCGGCGACGAGCGCGGCCGGCCAGACCTTCACCCAGGCGCCGATCGTGAGCAGGGTCGCCGCGACGCGCGGCCGGCCGGCGGCCCACAGCAGGCCGGTGATCGCGAACGGCACCGTCACCGCGTCGATGCGCCCGAGCGCGATGGGGCCGAGCAGCGCGATGAACGCGAGCCACCACCATGCCGCGAGCCGGCGCCGGCGCGAGAGCGCGGCGCGCCCGATCAGGATCGAGAACGCGATCGCGTCGAGCAGCACGACGATCGCGAGCCAGGTCTGCGCGACGTACGCCTCGCCGAATGCGAGCGCCGCGGACATCGGCGCGAAGGCGAGGATCGGGTAGACCCACGGGGCGTCGATGCCCATGCGCAGCCAGCCGTGCGCCGCGTTCTCCGCCCAGATCCGGTAGACGCCGGTGACGTCGCCCATCGGCAGGCCCGGCGCCTCGAGGTTCAGCCACACGACGAGGCCGTGCGCGAGGACGAAGCCCACCCACAGGGCCCCGCGCCCGCCGAGCCACCGCCGGAACGCGACGCCCGTCGCCCCGCGTTCGTCCCCCGTCACGCGGAAGATCCTAGCCGAGCGTCACATTCCGCCACGCGCAGGCGTAGTGTCGGCGACATCCGCGATGCTGGATGCCACGACCACCCCGGAGGCCCCCATGACCCGACGCACCTCGTCCCGGCGCCCGTTCGCACGCTCGATCGCAGCTCTGGTCGGCGCCGGCGCTGCTGCGTTCGTCCTCGCCGCCTGCGCGTCGACGGGCGCCGGCGACGACGGCACCGCCGACGACGGGCACGTCACCCCCGGCAAGCTGACGGTCGGCACCGGCGAACCGGCCTACTTCCCCTGGGTGCTCGACGACGCCCCCGAGAGCGGCAAGGGCTTCGAAGCTGCGGTCGCCTACGCCGTCGCCGACGAGCTCGGCTATGCCCGCGACGACGTCGTCTGGGTGCGCACGACCTTCGACCAGGCCATCGCGCCCGGCCCGAAGGACTTCGATCTCAACCTGCAGCAGTTCTCGATCACCGACGAGCGGGCCGAGAGCGTCGACTTCTCGTCGCCGTACTACGAGACGACCCAGGTCGTCATCACGGTCGAGGGCTCGCCCGCGTCGGGCGCGTCGTCGATCGCCGACCTCAAGCCGCTGCTCATCGGCGCGCAGACCGGCACCACGAGCTTCGACGCGATCGAGCAGGTCATCCAGCCGGCCGCCGGCGCGATGGTGTTCAACACCAACGACGACGCGAAGCTGGCGCTGCAGAGCGGCACCGTCGACGCGATCGTGGTCGACCTTCCCACCGCGTTCTACCTCACGGGGGCCGAGCTCGACGGCGGTGAGATCATCGGACAGCTGCCCGAGACCTCCGAGGGCGGCGACGAGTTCGGCATCGTGCTCGCGAAGGACTCCCCGCTCACCGCCGACGTGACGGCCGCGGTCGACGCGCTCCGCGCCGACGGCACGCTCGACGACCTCGCGGCCGAGTGGCTCGGCGGCGACGACACGGCACCGGTCCTCGAGTGAGCACGGCAGCGTGACGCGCCGCCCGGCGCGCACGGGCCGATAGCGTTGCTGTCGTGATCACCACCCCCTCCTCCGGCGACGGCGCGACCGGCGCGCCCTCCGGTACCGCCGCGGCATGGCAGCCGAGCGCGCTCGAGCTCGAGCGACGCGGGTACCGGCGCCGCCAGACGCGTCGTTCGGTGCTCATCAGCGCGCTCTCGACCGTCGTGTTCGCGGTGCTGATCGCCTGGGCGCTCATCGGCTCGCCCGGCTGGGCCGCCGTGCAGCACGCCTTCTTCGACCCCGAGGTCGCCCTCGCCTCGCTGCCGCGCATCCTCCAGGGGCTGTGGCTCAACATCCAGGTGCTCGTCGCGGCATCGATCGGCGTCATCGTCTTCGCACTGCTGCTCGCGAGCCTGCGCACCCTCCGCGGGCCGGTGTTCTTCCCGCTCCGGGCGCTCGCAGCCGGATACACCGACCTGTTCCGCGGGGTGCCGCTCATCATCGTGCTCTACCTCGTGGGCTTCGGCGTGCCGGGGCTCGACTTCTTCCCGCGCGTGCCGGTCGCGGTCTGGGGCACGATCGCGCTGATCCTCACCTACTCGGCGTACGTCTCGGAGGTGTTCCGGGCGGGCATCGAGGCCGTGCACCCCTCGCAGCGCCTCGCCGCCCGCGCCCTCGGACTCAGCCACGGCCAGACCATGCGCCGGGTCGTGCTGCCCCAGGCCCTGCGCAAGGTGACCCCGGCGCTCATGAACGACTTCGTCGCCATGCAGAAGGACGTGGGGCTCATCTCCGTGCTCGGCGCCGTCGATGCCGTTCGCGCGGCGCAGATCGAGCAGGCGCACTACTTCAACTACACGCCGTACGTCGTGGCCGGCCTGCTCTTCGTGCTGCTCGCGTGGCCGATGATCCGGCTCACCGACTGGGTGACCGCCCGCATGCGCTCCCGCGAGCAGATCGGCAGCATCGTATGAGCGGCGGCGACCCCACGATCGTCGCCACCGACGCGACCGGCACCGTGCTGAGCCTCCGCGGCGTCCGCCGCGCCTTCGGCGAGAAGGTGGTGCTCGACGGCATCGACCTCGACGTCGCCGCGCACGAGGTCGTCGCCCTCGTGGGCGCGAGCGGCTCGGGCAAGTCGACGCTGCTCCGCACGGTCAACCTCCTCGAACCCATCGACGACGGCGTGATCCGGCTCCGCGGCGACGACGTGAGCGATCCGCGGGTCGACGCCGACGCCGTGCGGGCCCGCATCGGCGTCGTGTTCCAGCACTACAACCTGTTCCCGCACCTCAGCGTGCTCGACAACGTCGCGCTCGCCTCGCGACTGGTGCACCGGATGCCTCGCCGCGACGCCGAACGGCGCGCGCTCGAGCTGCTCGCCTCCATCGGCCTCGCCGAGCACGCCCGCGCGTTCCCCGACCGGCTCTCGGGCGGCCAGCAGCAGCGCGCCGCGATCGTGCGCGCGATCGCGACCGGACCCGAGCTGCTGCTCCTCGACGAGATCACGAGCGCGCTCGACCCCGAGCTCGTCGGCGAGGTCCTCGCGCTCGTGCGCTCGCTCGCCGAGGGCGGCACGACGATCGTGATGGCGACGCACGAGATGGCCTTCGCCCGCGAGGTGGCCGATCGCGTCGTGTTCCTCGACGGCGGTCGCATCATCGAGGCCGCGCCGCCCGCCGAGTTCTTCGGAGCGCCGCGCGAGTCCCGTACGCGCGAGTTCCTCGCGCGCTACCTCACCAGCTGACCGGGCTCACCCGAGCCGTGCCTCCCCGCGCGGGGGCCCAAGCGGTTCGCCGCCCCGATTCAGCTCGCGATCAGCTCGCCCACGACGGTCGGGACGACCGCGGCGATGTCGAGCGCGGCGACCGGGCCCCCCGCGACGGCCTCGCTCGCACGTCGCGCCGCTTCGCCGTGGATCCAGGCCGCGGTCGCCGCGAGGTTCGTGATGACGCCCGCGTCGACGGCGAGCTCGGCGTGGTGCGTCGCAACGAGGGCGCCGAGCACCCCGCCGAGCACGTCGCCGGTCCCCGCGGAGGCGAGCCAGTGCGTCGGCGCCGTCACCGCGATGCGGGAACCCGCCGGGTCGGCGATGCGCGTGACCGCGCCCTTCAGCAGCACGGCGACCCCGAGTTCGTGCGCGGCGCGTTCGGCCCACCCGCCCGGGTCGGCGCGCACCGCCTCGACCGTCGTGTCGACCTCGCGCGAGGTGAGCAGGGTCGCGAGTTCACGCGCGTGGGGCGTGATGACCGTGGGTGCCGTGTGCGTCCCGACGAGGTCGAGCGCACCCGCGTCGAGCACGACGGGCAACCGCGACGCCAGCGCGTGCTGCAGGTCGCCCTGCAGCACGAACGAACGCCGCCCCGGATCGATGCCCGAGCCGATCAGCCACGCCTGCACGCGGCCGGCGACCGTCACGGTCTCGGGCCTGCGCAGCAGCACCGCGGCACGCACGCCCCTCGGCCCGGTGTAGCGCACCATGCCGACGCCGGCCCGAGTGGCCGCCTCGACACCGAGGACCGCGGCCCCCGGGTAGTCGCTCGATCCCGTGATCACGCCGAGCACCCCGCGGGAGTACTTGTCGTCGTCGATGCCGGGTGCCCGCACCCAGCGGGCCGCGTCGGCGGCCGTCCAGTCCTGCCACTCGGTGCCCATGCTCCAACGATAGGTTGGAGGGTGATGTCTCCGACAGCCCTCGCCCCGATCAGCCTGTCCCCTCGAGTCGTCGTGTTCGACTACGGCGAGGTCATCTCGCGCGAGCCGAGCGGAGCCGACCGTGCGGCCCTCCTGGCCCGGGCGGGCGTCGAACCGGGTTCGGGCACCGCGACCGGCGCGTTCTGGTCGGCGTACTGGGCGCACCGCGACGGCCTCGACCGCGGCACGACCTCGATCGCCGACTACTGGCGGGCCGTCGCCCTCGACCTCGGTGTCGAGTGGAGCGAGATCGACGTGCACGAGCTGTGGGCGATCGACCACCGCGGGTGGCTCTCGGTCGACCCGGGAACGCTCGCGGTCGTGCACGCCCTCGCTGCCGGCGGCACCCGGCTCGCCCTGCTGTCGAACGCGGGCGCCGACTACGCGGGATGGCTTCGCCACGGCTCGTTCGCGCCGCTGTTCGAGCGCGTGTTCGTGAGCGGCGAGCTGCGCCTCGTGAAACCCGACGCCGAGATCTACGAGCACGTCATCGACGAGCTCGGCATCCAGGCATCCGACCTGCTCTTCGTCGACAACAAGTCGGAGAACGTCGAGGGCGCCCGAGCTGTGGGCGGCGACGGCCACGTCTTCACGGATGCCTCGGGGCTCGAGCGCTGGCTCCGGAGCCTCGCGTGAGCGAGGGCGACCTGCCCGCGCTCTTCCGGCCCATCACGATCCGCGGGCTCGAGATCCGCAACCGGGTGTGGGTGCCGCCGCTCTGCCAGTACTCGGTCACGGGCCGCGACGGCGCGCCCGGCGACTGGCATCTCGTGCACCTCGGCGCGATGGCGGCCGGCGGCGCCGGGCTCGTCATGGCCGAGGCCACGGCGGTGAGTCCCGAGGGACGGATCTCCGATCACGACACGGGCATCTGGGGCGACGAGCACGTCGAGGCGTGGGCGCGCATCACCCGGTTCATCCGGTCGCAGGGCGCGGCTGCGGGTCTGCAGCTCGCGCACGCGGGCCGCAAGGCCTCGGTCTGGCCCGAGCCCATGCGCCGCCGGGGCTCGCAGCCGCTCGACGAGGGCGGCTGGACGACGGTGTCGGCATCGGCGATCGCCTTCGACGGGCTGCGCGAGCCGGTCGCCCTCGACGCGGCCGGCATCGCGGGCGTCGTCGACGACTTCCGTCGAGCCGCCGCGCGCGCCGTTCGCGCGGGCTTCGACCTCGTCGAGGTGCACGCCGCCCACGGCTACCTCGTGCACCAGTTCCTCTCGCCCCTGTCGAACGGGCGCACCGACGAGTGGGGCGGAACCCTCGAGAACCGCGCCCGGCTGTTGCTCGAGGTCGTGCGCGCGGTCCGCGCCGAGATCGGCGAGGCGATGCCGCTCTTCGTGCGATTCTCGGCAACCGACTGGACCCCGGGCGGCTGGGACGAGGCGCAGACCGCGCAGGTCGCCCGCTGGGCCGAGGAGGCCGGCGCCGACTTCTTCGACGTCTCGACCGGCGGCCTCGTCGCCTCGGCCGACATCCCCGTCGGCCCCGGGTACCAGGCCCGGTTCGCCGAGTACGTCGGCGAACGATCGGATGCCCCGGTGTCGGCCGTCGGCCGCATCACGAACGCCGCGCAGGCCGAGGCGCTCGTGGCGGAGGGCCGCGCCGACGCGGTGATGCTCGGCAAGGCCATGATGCGCGACCCGCATTTCGCGATGCGGGCCGCGCACGAACTCGGTGCGGGCACCTCGATGTGGCCGAGCCAGTACCTGCGGGCTCGGCCCGAGCTCAACGACGGCGAATGGTGACGGGCGCCATCACGCGCCGCGCGTCATCGCCTCCCGCAGTCGCGCCGCCGCCTCGCTCCGCTCCGGCGACATCTCGCCGAGGGCGAAGATGTTCCCCTCGCTGTCGCTGAACCAGGCGGCACGCTCGCCGTCGAGGTCGGCGACGCCGTCGACGGTCGTGAGCCCGGGAAGGTCGTAGTCGTGGAAGACGACCCCCAGCGTCCGCAGCGCCGTCATGTCGCGGTCGAGATCGTCGGTGAACAGGTTGAACGCGGTGTTCTGCGCGGTACCGGCGTAGTCGGTGCGGTAGACCATCACCACGACGCCGCCGATCTCGTAGAAGAGCGACTCGTCGTCCTCCATCAGCGGGTCGCGGCCCAGCACGTCGTGCCACCATTGCCGCGAACGGGCGATGTCCGCGGCGGGCAGCACCGCAGACGCCATGATCTTCTCGAACATGATCTTTCCTCGGGTTCCTCGGGCCGAGCCAAGTCTACGCCTCCGATCGCGATCGAGGAGGGGACGGTGCGACGTGTCGAGACGCCCGCGCCCCTATCCGCGCCGAGTCGCGTCCTGCACCTCGCCGACGAGCTCCTCGATGATGTCCTCGAGGAAGATCACGCCGCTGGTCGCGCCGTCCTCCTCGAAGGTGCGGGCGACGTGCGTGCCGAGGCGCCGCATCGTGGCGAGTGCGTCCTCGAGGTCGGTGCCGTCGAAGATCGACACGAGCCGGCGCACCCGCTTGGCCGGGATCGGATCGTCGAACTCGTCGTCGTCGAGGTCGATCACGTCTTTCAGGTGCACGTAGCCGTCGGGCTCGCCGTCGGCATCGAGGATCGGATACCGCGAGAACCCGCGGCGGGCGACCGCCCGCTCGACGTCGCCGGGCGTCGCCCCCGGCGGGAGGCTCACGAGTGCCGACACCGGCACCGCGACGTCCTTCACGCGCTTCGCGGTGAACTCGAACGCCGCAGTGAGCGTGCCGCTCGCATCGTCGAGCACGCCCTCGCGGCGCGACTGGTCGACGATCGTCTGCACCTCCTCGAGCGTGAACGTCGAGTTGGCCTCGTTCTTCGGCTGGACGCCGAACAGCCGCAGCACCCCGTTCGCCGTCGCGTTGAGCGCGACGATGATCGGCTTGAAGATGCGCGCCAGGAACACGAGCGGCGGCGCGAGCAGGAGCACCGCCTTGTCGGGCACCGAGAAGGAGAGGTTCTTCGGCACCATCTCGCCGAACACGACGTGCAGGTACGAGACGAGCACGAGCGTCACCACGAACGCGACCGTCGCCACGACCTCCTCCGACCACCCGGTGAGGTGCAGCGGCACCTCGAGCAGGTGGTGGATCGCGGGCTCCGAGACGTTCAGGATGAGCAGCGAGCAGACCGTGATGCCGAGCTGGCTCATCGCGAGCATGAGCGTCGCGTGCTCCATGGCCCAGAGCGCCGTCTTGGCGCTGCGTCGCCCCCCGTCGGCGAGCGGCTCGATCTGCGAGCGGCGCGCCGAGATGACGGCGAACTCCGCGCCGACGAAGAAGGCGTTCGCGATGAGGAGCACCACGAGCCAGACGATTCCGATCCAGTCGCTCATCGACCCGCCTCCTCGTCGTCGCCGGGCTCGGCGGGCACGGGCTTCGGCACGAACCGCAACCGGTCGATGCGCCGGCCGTCGAGCCGTTGCACGACGAGCGTGCCCTCGTCGATCGTCACCTCGTCGCCGACGACGGGCAGCCGCCCGAGCGCCGACATCACGAATCCGGCGACGGTCTCGTAGTCGCCGTTCTCGGGCACGTGGATGCCGGTGCGTTCCTCGAGCTCGTCGGGACGCAGGATGCCCGGGAAGCTCACGACGTCGCCGCGGCGCACGATGCCCGCGCGTGTGCGGTCGTGCTCGTCGGCCACCTCGCCGACGAGCTCCTCCACGAGGTCCTCGAGTGTCGCGACGCCCGCGGTCCCGCCGTACTCGTCGACCACGACCGCCATCTGGAATCCGCGTCCGCGGAGCTCGCCGAGCAGCGCGTCGAGCTTGATCGTCTCGGGCACCCGCAGCGCGTCGGACTGGAGGGCCGAGGCCGGCACGTCGCTCCGCCGCTCGCGCGGCACCGCGACGGCCTGCTTGACGTGCACCACGCCGACGATGTCGTCGAGATTCTCGTCGTAGACGGGGAAGCGCGAGAACCCGGTCTGCCGGGCCAGCTCGAGCACGGCCTCGGCGGGCTCGAGGCGCTGCACGGCGGCGACCCTGGGCCTCGGCGTCATGACGTCGGATGCGTCGTGGTCGGCGAACCTCAACGTGCGACCGAGCAGCGTGGCGGTGTCCGCTTCGAGCAGCCCGGCGCTTGCGGAGCGCCGGACGAGCGACGACAGCTCCTCGGCCGAGCGCGCCCCCGAGAGCTCCTCCTTCGGCTCGATGCCGATCGCCCGGAGGAGCGCGTTCGCGCTGCCGTTGAGCAGGACCACGGCCGGCCGGAACACCCAGGTGAACGCCGCCTGGAACGGGATCACCAGCTTCGCAGTGGCGAGCGGGAGGGCGAGCGCGAAGTTCTTCGGGACGAGCTCGCCGAGCACCATCGACAGCAGCGTCGCGACCACGACCGCGGTGGTCGCCCCGACCGGCCGGACGAGTGCCTCGGGCAGCCCGGCCGCCGTGAGCGGACCTGCGAGCAGCGACGAGATCGCAGGCTCCATCGTGTAGCCGGTGAGCAGCGTCGTGAGGGTGATGCCGAGCTGTGCGCTCGACAGGTGGGTCGAGGTGATCTTCAGCGCGGCGATCGTCATGCCGAGCCGGCTCTCGCCGCGCTCGCGGCGAGCCTCGAGGTCGGCGCGATCGAGATTGACGAGTGCGAACTCGCTCGCAACGAACAAGCCCGTGCCGATCGTGAGGAGGAATCCGATGCCGAGGAGTATCCACTCAGACAACGCGACCTCCCCGAACGGTCACGGGCGAGGGTCTATGGCCGGGCGTAGTCGCAGAGGGAGGATCGTCCATTGTCGATCCAGTATATCGGCGACGACGCGGGTATCCCGGGCGAACCGCACCGAAGCGCGGCGCAGCGGCCTACCAGCTGACCGGCAGCGCCTTGCCCTCCTCGTAGCCGGCCGCCGACTGGATGCCGACGAGCGCGCGCTCGCGGAACTCGTCGAGCGTGCGGGCGCCGGCGTAGGTGAACGAGCTGCGCACGCCCGAGGTGATCATGTCGAGCAGGTCCTCGAGCGACGGGCGCAGGGGATCGAGGTAGATCGACGACGACGAGATCCCCTCGGCGAAGAGCTCCTTGCGGGCGAGGTCGTACGCGGAGAGCCGGTCGAACCGCTCGCGCACCGCCTTCGTCGACGCCATGCCCCAGCTCTCCTTGAACAGGCGACCCGACGTGTCGCGCCGGAGCGTGCCGGGCGCCTCGATCGTGCCGGCGAACCACGAGCCGATCATGACCGACGAGGCGCCCGCGGCGAGCGCGAGCGCCACGTCGCGCGGATAGCGCACGCCGCCGTCGGCCCAGACCCGCGCGCCGAGCTCGCGGGCCGCCTCGGCCGTCTCGAGCACCGCCGAGAACTGCGGGCGGCCGACGGCCGTCATCATGCGCGTCGTGCACATCGCGCCCGGTCCGACACCGACCTTCAGCACGTCGGCGCCCGCCTCGACGAGGTCGGCGACCGCGCCCTCGGTGACGATGTTGCCCGCGACGATCGGCAGCCCCAGGTCGAGATCGCGCACGATCGACACCGCGCGCACCATGCCCTCCTGGTGCCCGTGCGCGGTGTCGACGACGAGCATGTCGACCCCGGCCGCGGCGAGCGCCGTCGCCTTCGCCGCGACGTCGCCGTTGATGCCGACCGCGGCGGCGACCCGGAGCCGACCGTCGGCATCGACGTTCGGCGAGTAGATCGTTCCGCGCAGGGCGCTGCGCCGGCTCAGCGTGCCGACCACCCGGCCGTGCTGCAGCACGGGGGCGAACTCGAGGTCGGCATCGACCATGAGATCGAACGCGCGACGCGGGGTGTCGACGTCCTCGGCGTCGAGCGACGGGATGCCGCCGTGCACGAGGTCGCCGAGCCGGGCGTCGGGAAGGGCGGTCGCGAGACGCGTGGCCACGAGGCATCCCGCATAATCGCCCCTCTCGTCGTGCAGCACGATGCCGTGGCCGTCGACGGGCGGAATCGCCTCGAGCGCCTCCGCGACCGTCGTGCCCGGCGCGAACGAGTGCGGCGTGTCGAACGCCGGCGACTGCGCCTTCACCCATCGGATCGACTCCGCCAGGTCTTGCAGGTGGAGGTCCTGCGGGAGGACCCCGATGCCGCCGCGGCGGGCGAGCGTCGCGGCGAGGCGGGGCCCAGTGATGGAGTTCATGTTGGCCGACACGATCGGCACCGACGCACCGGAACCGTCGTCGGGTGCGAGCGAGACGTCGAGCCGGCTCGTGACCCCCGAGCGGCTCGGAACGAGGAACACGTCGGAGTAGGTGAGGTCGTGCGTCGGCGCGGTTCGGTAGAACTCCATGCCCCCAGCGTAGGCGGCGCGCGACGACGTGCGCCGGGCGCCGCGCGCGGGGTTTAGGCTTGTGTGGGTGATCGGCCACGTTCGCGTGCGCGGCCGGGTCGATCTCCGCAAACCAGCATCAACGGAGAGAGTGGGCGAGAGGCTGTGTCGAGCCAATTGACCGGGGCGGGAGCCGACGAGACGGCGTCGGGCGAATACGGGGCCAATGAGTGGCTCGTCGACGAGATGTACGAGAAGTACCTCGCCGACCCCGAATCGGTCGACAAGACCTGGTGGCCGGTGCTCGAGCAGTACCACCGCGTGCAGACCGACGGCGGTGCCGCGTCGAACGGCGTCGGAGCCGAAGCGCCCGCGCCGGCCGGACCGGCCGCTTCCGCGCAGCCGGATGCGCCGACCCAGACGGGCGCCGAGCCGGCGGCCCCCGCCGCCGATGCCCCTGCGCAGCCCGCGCCGGCGACCGCGCCGATCCCCGTGATCGGCCAGACCCCCGCGGCACGGACCACCTCTGTCGCGCCGCGCACCCAGCCGGTTCCGGCCGACGTGCCCGTCACGAGCCCGCAGCCGGTCGTCGCCGAGGCCCCCGAGGAAGACCAGGTCGTCACCCTCAAGGGCATGCCGAAGGCCCTCGCCGCGAACATGGACGCGTCGCTCACCGTGCCGACCGCGACGAGCGTGCGCACCGTGCCGGCGAAGCTCATGATCGACAACCGCATCGTGATCAACAACCACCTGCGGCGCACCCGCGGCGGCAAGATCAGCTTCACCCACCTCATCGGCTGGGCGCTCATCCAGGCGCTCAAGGACTTCCCGAGCCAGAACGTCTACTACTCCGAGGTCGACGGCAAGCCGAGCCTCGTGAAGCCCGCGCACATCGGCCTCGGCATCGCGATCGACATCCCGAAGCCCGACGGCACCCGTGCGCTCCTCGTGCCCGCGATCAAGCGCGCCGAGACGATGACGTTCAACGAGTACCTGACCGCCTACGAAGACCTCGTCTCGCGGGCCCGCCAGAACAAGCTCAAGGCCGACGACTTCTCGGGCGCCACGATCTCGCTCACGAACCCCGGCGGCATCGGCACCGTGCACTCGGTGCCCCGCCTCATGAAGGGCCAGGGCTGCATCATCGGTGCGGGCGCCCTCGAGTACCCGGCCGAATTCCAGGGCGCGAGCGAGAAGACGCTCGCCAACCTCGCGATCGGCAAGACCATCACCCTCACGTCGACCTACGACCACCGGGTCATCCAGGGCGCCGGCTCGGGCGAGTTCCTGAAGAAGGTCCACGAGCTGCTGATCGGCCAGCGCGACTTCTACGAGGGCATCTTCGCCGCGCTCCGCCTCCCCTACGAGCCCATCCGATGGGCGCCCGACATCGCCGTCGACGTCGCGAGCGCGATCGACAAGACCGCCCGCGTGCAGGAGCTCATCAACTCGTTCCGCGTCCGCGGTCACATGATGGCCGACACCGACCCGCTCGAGTACGTGCAGCGCTCGCACCCCGACCTCGACATCGCGACCCACGGGCTCACCTTCTGGGACCTCGACCGCGAGTTCGTCACCGGCGGCTTCGGCGCCAAGCGCAAGGCGCTGCTGCGCGACATCCTCGGCGTCCTGCGCGACTCGTACTGCCGCACCATCGGCATCGAGTACATGCACATCCAGGACCCGGTGCAGCGCCAGTGGATCCAGAACGAGGTCGAGCGCCCGTACGAGAAGCCGACGCACGACGAGCAGATGCGCATCCTGCGCAAGCTCAACGAGGCCGAGGCGTTCGAGACCTTCCTGCAGACGAAGTACGTCGGCCAGAAGCGATTCAGCCTCGAGGGCGGCGAGTCCGTCATCGCCCTCCTCGACGAGATCCTCCAGGGTGCCGCGAAAGAGGGCCTCGACGAGGTCGCCATCGGCATGGCCCACCGCGGGCGGCTCAACGTGCTCACCAACATCGCCGGCAAGACGTACGGCCAGGTGTTCCGCGAGTTCGAGGGCACGGCGTCGGCGCACGGCTCCGGCGACGTGAAGTACCACCTCGGCACCGAGGGCACCTTCACCGCCGACGACGGACACCAGGTGCCCGTCTCGCTCGCGGCGAACCCCTCGCACCTCGAGGCCGTCGACGGCGTGCTCGAGGGCATCGTGCGCGCGAAGCAGGACCGCAAGCCGATCGGCACCTTCTCGACCCTGCCGATCCTCGTGCACGGCGACGCAGCCATGGCCGGCCAGGGCGTCGTCGTCGAGACGATGCAGATGTCGCAGCTGCGCGGCTACCGCACCGGCGGCACCATCCACGTCAACATCAACAACCAGGTCGGCTTCACGACGGTGCCGGGCGACGCCCGCTCGTCGATCTACTCGACCGACGTCGCCAAGACCATCCAGGCGCCCATCTTCCACGTGAACGGCGACGATCCCGAGGCCGTCGTGCGGGTGGCCGAGCTCGCGTTCCGATACCGCCAGGAGTTCAAGCGCGATGTCGTCATCGACCTCGTCTGCTACCGCCGCCGCGGCCACAACGAGGGCGACGACCCCTCGATGACGCAGCCGCTCATGTACAACCTGATCGAGGCCAAGCGCAGCGTCCGCAAGCTCTACACCGAGGCGCTCGTCGGTCGCGGCGACATCACCGAGGCCGAGTACGAAGAGGCGCACCGCGACTTCCAGGACCGCATGGAGCGCGCCTTCGCCGAGACGCACGCGGTGCAGACGGGCGCGATCGACGTGGTCGGCGCGACCGCACAGGTGCACCCGCCCGAGCCCGCCACCGGCGAGCTCGAGACCACCGGCGTCTCGCTCGAGGTCGTGCACGCCATCGGCGACGCCTTCAACAACAAGCCCGCCGGGTTCACGGTGCATCCGAAGATCCAGCAGCTGCTGCAGAAGCGCCACGACATGAGCCGCAACGGCAACATCGACTGGGGCTTCGGCGAGCTGCTCGCGCTCGGATCGCTGCTCGTCGAGGGCACGCCGGTGCGCTTCGCCGGCCAGGACGCCCGCCGCGGCACGTTCGTGCAGCGCCATGCGGTGCTCCACGACCGCGTGAACGGCCAGGAGTGGCTGCCGCTGCAGAACCTCGCCGAGAACCAGGCCCGCTTCTGGATCTACGACTCGCTCCTCAGCGAGTACGCGGCCATGGGCTTCGAGTACGGCTACTCGGTCGAGCGGGCCGACGCGCTCGTCCTGTGGGAGGCGCAGTTCGGCGACTTCGCGAACGGCGCGCAGACCATCATCGACGAGTTCATCTCCTCGGCCGAGCAGAAGTGGGGCCAGCGCTCGAGCGTCGTGCTGCTGCTCCCCCACGGCTACGAGGGCCAGGGCCCCGACCACTCGAGCGCCCGCATCGAGCGCTACCTGCAGCTCTGCGCCGAGAACAACATGACGGTCGCGCGCCCCTCGACGCCCGCATCGTACTTCCACCTGCTGCGCCGGCAGGCGTACGCCCGTCCGCGGAAGCCCCTCGTGGTCTTCACGCCCAAGGCGATGCTGCGCCTGCGCGGTGCGACGAGCCCGGTCGACGACTTCACGCAGGGCAAGTTCGAGCCGGTGATCGACGATGCGCGCATCACCGATCGCTCGAAGGTCAAGCGCGTCGTCTTCGTCTCGGGCAAGATCTACTACGACCTGATCGCCGAGCTCGACAAGCAGCAGAACACCGAGGTCGCCGTCGTCCGCGTCGAGCAGCTCTACCCGCTGCCGGCCGTCGAGCTGAAGGCCGTCGTCGACGCCTACCCCGACGCCGAGCTCATGTGGGCGCAGGACGAGCCCGAGAACCAGGGCGCCTGGCCGTACTTCATCATCGAGACGAACAAGCTCGGGCCGCGCCCCGTCGAGGTCGTCGCCCGACAGCCCGCGGCGTCGCCCGCGACCGGGTCGGCCAAGCGCCACGCGGCCGAGCAGGCCGAGCTGGTGCGCCGGGCCACCACGCTCTAGCCGATCGGCCGGTACGACGAAGCGGGATGCCTCCACGGCATCCCGCTTCGTCGTATTCGCGTCGGATCGAGGTCAGAGCTCGCCGCGCGCGAGGCGACTCGGCCACCAGATCGCGCGACCGAGGTCGTAGGCGAGCGCCGGCACGAGCAGCGTGCGCACGAGGAACGTGTCGAGCAGCACGCCGAACGCGACGATGAACGAGATCTGCACGAGGAACAGGATCGGCAGTACCCCGAGCGCCGCGAAGGTCGCGGCGAGCACGAGCCCGGCCGAGGTGATCACGCCGCCCGTGAGCCGCAGCCCGCGGATGATGCCGGGCCGCGTGCCGAACCGCAGCGACTCCTCGCGCACGCGCGTCATCAGGAAGATGTTGTAGTCCACCCCGAGCGCGACGAGGAACACGAATCCGAAGAGCGGCACCGACGGGTCTGCGCCAGGGAAATGGAAGACGTGCTCGAACACGAGCGCCGAGGCGCCGAGCGCGGCGGCGAACGACAGCACGACGCTGCCGATGAGGATGAGCGGCGCCACGATCGAGCGCAGCAGCAGCATGAGGATCACGAGGATCGCCGCGAGCACGAGCGGGATGACGAGCGTGCGATCGGCGATCGCCGCGTCGTTCGTGTCGAGCGCGACCGCCGTCTGGCCGCCGACGAGCGCGTCGGTGCCGACCTCGTCGAGCGCGTCGCGCAACGAGGCGACGGTCGCCTCGGCCTCGAGCGAGTCCGAGGCGTCCGACAGGGTGGCCTGCACGAGGACGCGGCCGTCCACGACGGTGGGCGCCGGCGCGGGGGTTCCAGGCGGGCCGAACGCCTGCACGCCGTCCCCGGTGACGGGTGCCGAGCCCGACGGCGAATCGGCGGAGACCACCGACACCGAGTCGACGCCGGGGGTCGCGAGCGCCACGTCGGCCATCGCCTGCAGCTCGTCCTCCGGTCCGATGATGACCGCCGGGGTGCCAGACCCGGCCGGGAAGTGCTCACCGATCGTCGCCTGCCCGTCGCGCGCCTGCGATTCACCGAGCACGAACTCGCTCGACGGCACGCCGTCGGCGTCGAGCTGGGCGAGGCCGAGCGACATGCCGGCGAGCGCGAGCACGGACACGATCCAGACGGTGCGCGGCCGGCGGGAGACGAGGCGGCCGACACCGGCCCACAGGCCGCGGTCGGGCAGGTCGCGCTCGTCGGGGGCGGATGCATCGTGCACGACGCCCGCCGCGTGCTTCGCGTGCGCGAGGTCGGCGTCGGGATCGCCCGCGTGCGCGACCCTGCGCGGCCAGAACGCCGCACGGCCGGCCCAGAGGAGGAGAGCCGGCAGCAGGGTGAGGGCCGACAGCAGCGCGAACACGATGCCGATCGCGGCGATGGGGCCGAGCGCCTTGTTCGAGTTCAGCTCGCTCACGAGCAGGATGAGCAGGCCGACGATGACCGTGCCGCCGCTCGCCACGATCGGCTCCCACGATCCGCGCAGCGCCGCCCACGTGGCATCCCACTTGCGCTCGTACCGGGCGAGCGTCTCGCGATACCGCGCGATGTACAGCAGCGCATAGTCGGTCGCGGCGCCGATCACGAGGATGAAGAGGATGCCCTGCGTCTGCCCCGAGAGCACGATGACGTCGGCCTTCGCGAGCGAGACGACCGTGAGCACGGCCGCGCAAAGGGCCGACATGCTCGTGAACAGCACGATGAGCGGCAGGAGCGGCGAGCGGTAGACCACGATGAGGATGACGAAGACGGCGGCGAGCGCGACCGCGAGCAGCAGGCCGTCGATGCCGCTGAAGGCGCCCGCGATGTCGGCGCTGAAGCCGGCCGGCCCGGCGACGGCGACCGTCGCCCCCTCGATCGGCACGTCGTCGACGGCGGCGCGGAGCTCGCCGACGACGTCCGACGCGCGCTCGGCCCCCTCGCCCGACTCGATCGGCACGACGATCTCGACCGCCTCGCCGTCGTCTGAGGCGATCGCGGGCGATACCTCGTCATCGATGACGCCCGGCACGTCGGCGAACGCCGAGCGCAGGTCGTCGACGGCGGCGAGCTGCGCGTCGTCGAGGTCGGTGCCGTCGTCGGTCGCGACGACCACGATCGCCGGGATCGTCTCGGTGTCGCGGAACGCCTCCTGCAGGGCGTCGACCTCGGTCGCCTCGGCGGAGGACGGCAGGAACTGGCTCTGGTCGTTGACCGACAGCTTGCTCAGCGAGCCGAACGACGAGCCGCCGGCGCCGAACGCGGCGAACCAGACGAGGATGAGGACGACGGGGATGAGGACGCGCAGCCACGTGGGCACGCGACGACGGGCACGAGTTTCGATCACACCCCGACGCTACGGGCGACGAGACCCGTCGCACATCGAACGAACGGTTGAACCCGCGCTACTCGGCGACGGTCACCGTGTGGGTCGACTGGTACAACCGGATCTTCGTCAGCACCTGCACCCGCAACTCGTCGGGCGCGCTCTCGCGGCACGCGCGCTGCACGACCTCGGTGATCGCGACGCCCACGCGCAGCTCCGCCTGGCAGTCGACGCAGTTCTCGACGTGCTCGCGGATGTCGACCGCGTCGGCGGCCTGCAGCTCGTTGTGCAGGAACTCCTCGAGCTCGGCCCGGGCCTTCTCGCAACCGCAGTCGGTCATTTCGTGCTCCTCGCAGGTTTCGGCGCCTTCTCGGCCGCGGCGAATCCCTGTTCGCGGGCGTAGTCGGCGAGGGACTCGCGCAGCAGCCGCCGGCCACGGTGCAGGCGGCTCATCACGGTCCCGATGGGGGTGTTCATCATGTCGGCGATCTCCTGGTACGAGAATCCCTCGACGTCGGCGAAGTAGACGGCCAGCCGGAAGTCCTCGGGCAGGGCCTGCAGCGCGTCCTTCACGGCGCTGTCGGGCAGGTGGTCGATCGCCTCGGCCTCGGCCGAGCGGCTCGACCGCGCGGTCGTCGACTCGGCGCCGCCGAGCTGCCAGTCCTCAAGCTCGTCGATGGTGCCCTGGTAGGGCTCGCGCTGCTTCTTGCGGTAGCTGTTGATGAAGGTGTTGGTGAGGATGCGGTAGAGCCACGCCTTCAGGTTCGTGCCCTGCTTGAACTGCGCGAACGCCGCGTAGGCCTTGACGAAGGTCTCCTGCACCAGGTCCTGCGCGTCGGCCGGGTTCTTCGTCATGCGCAACGCAGCAGCGTAGAGCTGGTCGAGGAACGGCAGCGCCTGCTCTTCGAAGAGTTCGCCGAGCGGTCGGGCCTCTTCGGGGGCTTCCGAACCGCTGGGCGCCTGGTCGATCTCGTCGGCAGTCATCACGAGCAATCCTAGATCGTCGGCGACCGCCCTCGTCGGGCGCTCGAGCACGGCAAGCGACACGCGCACCATCTCCTTCCGCGTCGCGCTCCCCTGGCCCTGCGACGCTACTGTTGATAACCGATGCAGATTTCGAGGTATTCCGAACCCGAGTTCGACCCGTACGGCGACATGAAACAGACCGATGCGGATGCCTCGTGGCGCGCGCCGCGCGCGACCGCCCCGTTGACCGCGGCACTGGCGCTGCCCGGCTCGAAGTCGCTCACGAACCGCGAGCTCGTGCTCGCCGCCCTCGCCGACGGCCCGTCCACCCTGCGCGCCCCGCTCTGGTCGCGCGACAGCGAGCTCATGATCGAGGGCCTGCGCGCACTCGGCACGCGATTCGAGCGCGCTCCCGGGCACGGCGGCTTCGGCGACGACCTTCGGGTGACGCCCGCCGAGGAACTGGTCGGCTCGACGACGATCGACTGCGGCCTGGCGGGCACGGTCATGCGCTTCCTTCCGCCGGTCGCGGCGCTCGCGCTCGGCCCGACGACCTTCGACGGCGACGAGTACGCACGCAAGCGACCGATGTCGGGCGTGATCGAGGGACTCACGGGCCTCGGCGTCGATCTCGACGACGACCGTCGGGGCACCCTGCCGTTCACCGTGCACGGCACGGGCCGCGTCGCCGGGGGCTCCCTCGAGATCGACGCGTCGGCGTCCAGCCAGTTCGTCTCCGGTCTCCTGCTGTCCGCAGCGCGGTTCGACGACGGACTCGACCTGCGCCACGTCGGCGACCGCCTGCCGAGCATGCCACACATCGAGATGACGATCGCGACCCTCGCGGCACGCGGCGTGGCGGTCGAAAGTCCCGAGACCGGCCGTTGGACCGTGGCCGCCGGTCCGATCCACGCCGTCGACGTCGACATCGAGCCCGACCTCTCGAACGCCGCCCCCTTCCTGGTCGCGGCGCTCGTGGCCGGCGGTTCCGTCACGATCACGGGCTGGCCGAGCGAGACCACGCAGGTCGGTGCGCAGCTGGCCGAGCTGCTCCCCCGCTTCGGGGCTCGCGTCGAGCGCGACGGCGACCGGCTCACCGTGCACGCACCGAAGGCCGCCGACGGCGCGGGTCGCGGCATCCGCGGCGTCGATCTCGACCTCTCGGAGGCCGGCGAGCTCGTGCCCAACCTCGTCGCCCTCGCCGCCTTCGCCGGCGAGCCGTCGACGTTCACGGGCATCGGCCACATCCGCCACCACGAGACCGACCGCCTCGCGGCCCTCGCGGCGGAGCTCAACGCCCTCGGCGGGCGCTTCACCGAGCTCGACGACGGACTGCGCGTCGAGCCGGCCGAGCTCCACGGTGGAGTCTGGCACGCCTACGCCGACCACCGCATGGCGACCGCCGGCGCGATCGTCGGGCTGGCCGTCGACGATGTCGTCGTCGACGACATCGGTTCGACGTCGAAGACGCTGCCCCAGTTCACCGAGCTCTGGGAGCAGCTGCTGGCATGACGTGGTGGAGCACCGACGATGACGACGACGAGCCCGAGTTCGACGAGTCCGACGTTCGCGTGCGCCCCAACCGCCGGGGCTCGCGCCCGCGCACCAAGGTGCGACCGGAGCACGCCGACGCGGTGACCGGCACCGTGCTCGGCGTCGACCGTGGGCGCTACACCGTGCTCGTCGACGACGGCGGACCCGACGAGCACGAGCTGACGGCCGCCCGCGCATCGGAGCTCCGCCGCAAGTCGGTCGTCACGGGCGACCGGGTCGATCTCGTCGGCGATGTCTCGGGTTCCGAGGGCACGCTCGCTCGCATCGTGCGCGTGCAGGAGCGCACCACGCTGCTGCGCCGCAGCGCCGACGACACCGACGAGGTCGAGCGCGTGATCGTCGCGAACGCCGACCAGATGCTCATCGTGGTGGCCGCCGCCGACCCCGAGCCCCGTATCCGCCTCATCGACCGGTACCTCGTGGCCGCCTTCGACGCCGGCATCCGGCCGCTGCTCTGCATGACGAAGACCGACCTCGCCGATCCTGGTGCGTTCCTCGCGAACTTCGCAGGGCTCGACCTGCCCGTGTTCCGCTCGCGTGCCGACGCGATGCCGCTCGACGAGATCGCCGACGCGCTCGTCGGCCATCGCACGGTGTTCGTCGGCCACTCGGGCGTCGGCAAGTCGACCCTCGTGAACGCGCTCGTTCCGAGCGCGCACCGTGCGACGGGGCACGTGAACGTGGTGACCGGCCGCGGACGGCACACGTCGTCGTCGACGGTGTCGCTGCGCATCGAGCACGACGGTCGCACCGGCTGGGCGATCGACACCCCCGGAGTGCGCTCGTTCGGGCTCGGGCACGTCGATCCGGCGAACATCCTCGGCGCGTTCACCGACCTCGCGCGCATCGCGGAGCGCTGCCCGCGCGGCTGCACGCACCTGCCCGATGCGCCCGACTGCGCGATCGTCGAAGCCGTCGACGCCGGCGAGCTCGGCGACACGGGCCGTGCCCGCCTCGACTCGCTGCAGCGCCTGCTCGAGACCTTCGCCTGACCTGCTCCGGCGGTCGCTCGGCAGCGGCCGAGGCATCCGCACATCGAAGGCTGCCTACGATGGAAGGCATGACCGATGCACGACTTGGCCCTGGCGACCTCGCCCCCGACTTCACGCTCGACGACCAGCACGGCGACCCCGTCACGCTCTCGTCGCTGCGCGGGTCGAAGGTCGTCCTCTACTTCTACCCGGAGGCGATGACCCCCGGCTGCACGACCGAGGCGTGCGACTTCCGCGACAGCCTCAACTCCTTCAAGAGCGCCGGCATCCGGGTGATCGGCGTCTCGAAGGACGACGCCGCGAAGCTCGCCCGCTTCGCCGAGCGCGACCGCCTGAACTTCACCCTCCTCTCCGACCCCGACCTCGCGGTGCAGCAGCAGTACGGCGTGTGGGGCGAGAAGTCGCTCTACGGCAAGATCGTCGTCGGCTCGATCCGCTCGACCTTCATCATCGACGAGGACGGCCGCATCCAGCGCGCCATGTACAACGTGAAGGCGACGGGGCACGTGGCACGCGTGCGCCGCGAGCTCGGCCTCGACGGCTGAGTCCGTCGCCTGATCCGCCAGGAGCCCGGTCGCGCGTGCGACCGGGCTCCCGTGTCTCCGGGCCGGACCCACCGCGTCGGCGGCCTCCCGCGGCCTCAGGCTCCGGGTGGCGCCTCCTCGACGGGGCGGTCCTCGGGGCGCGAGTAGGCGATGCGCACGGGCGTCCACAGCAAGAGCCCGATCACGGTCACGGCCGGCACGAGCAGCAGCCAGCCGACGTCGGGCCGCGCGAACAGGCCCTGGAACGCCCCCACGGCCACCGACAGCTGCAGGATCTGCCACACGATGGCCGCTGCACGCGACCACGGGGCCCGACGCAGCGACGCGACGGCGACCGCCCACACCCAGATCGCACCGATCGCGACGAGCACGATGAGCGCGATCGCCGTCGCCATCGACGACGGCTCGAGCGAGAAGAGGTCGACCACGAGCCAGCCCAGCAGGCCCGCGACGAGCAGGGCCTCGGCGAACAGCAGCGCGCTCACGACGACGAGCGCGGTGCGGGCCCCGCCGTCGGCAACGGCCGACGAGGATGCCGCGGACGGGACGCCGCCTGTCGCGTCGGGCCGGTCGTCGCGTCGATTCACAGGGTTATCCCATTCATGGCTATTGATTCGGACTCGGGGCTATGCGACCATTTACAAGGTCGAATTGATGCTCACAGGGTGGTGAGCCGATCAGTCATGATCCTACTTCCCGAGATTCGACTTTCCCCCTGCAGCAGCCCGAACGGGCACGTGCAATCACGCACGTCTGCGAACGAACACCCGCAAGGAGCATCTCCATGGATTGGCGCGACAAGGCCGCCTGCCTCACCGCAGACCCGGAACTCTTCTTCCCGGTCGGCAACACCGGCCCCGCCGTCGACCAGATCGAGAAGGCCAAGGCCGTCTGCGCCCGCTGCACCGTCACCGAGATCTGCCTGCAGTACGCCCTCGAGACCGGTCAGGACTCGGGCGTGTGGGGTGGCCTCTCCGAAGACGAGCGTCGCGCCCTCAAGCGCCGCGCCGCTCGCGCGCGCCGCGCGGGCTGAGACCCCGCGCGCTCCGCGCCGTCGAGCGCGCGCGCACCCGGCGCACCATCGCTTCAGAGGCTCGGACGCCGGTCGGGCCGGTCTCCGCGAGCGCGTCCTGACCGGCGTGCGAGTGCCGCGACGGTACGACGGGCCTGTCGCCGCGTCGGTGCCGCCCGCTACGCCTGGGTGATCCAGCGCAGCGGAACGTCGATCGTCACCTCGGTGCCGCGGCCGACGACCGTGTGCCAGTCGATCGTGCCGCCGAGCTCGCCCTGGATGAGCGTGCGCACGATCTGCGTGCCGAGACCTTCGCCGACCTTGCCCTCGGGCAGGCCGGCGCCCGTGTCGCGCACCTGCACGGTGAGCATCGTGTCGGAGCGGTTCGCGATGATCTCCACATCGCCCTCCTGCCCCGCGAGTCCGTGCTCGACCGCGTTCGTGACGAGCTCGGTGAGCGCGAGCGCGAGCGGCGTCGCGTACTCGCTCGGCAGCACGCCGAACGAGCCCTGCCGCTTGGGGTGCGCGGTCGTGTTGTGCGCCGACGCGACCTCGGCGACGAGCAGCAGCGCCCGGTCGAACACCTCGTCGAAGTCGACGTTCTGGCTGAGGCCGGTCGACAGCGTGTCGTGCACGACGGCGATCGCCCCGACGCGGCGCATCGCCTGCGTGAGCGCCTCGCGCGCCTCGTCGGAGTGCGTGCGACGCGCCTGGATGCGCAGCAGCGACGCGACCGTCTGCAGGTTGTTCTTGACGCGGTGGTGGATCTCGCGGATCGTCGCGTCCTTCGTGATGAGCTCCTGCTCCTGGTGGCGCAGTTCGGTGACGTCGCGCGTGAGCACGATCGCACCGATGCGCTCGCCGCGCCGGCGGATCGGGATCGCCCGGAGCGACACCGTCACCCCGCGGGACTCGACGTCGGTGCGCCAGGGTGCGCGGCCGGTGACCACGAGCGGCAGCGACTCGTCGACCACGAGCTTGCCGCCGAGGAGTCCGGTCGTCACCTCGGCGAGCGACTCGCCCTCGAGCTCGTCGTCGAAGCCCATGCGGTTGAACGCCGAGAGCGCATTCGGGCTCGCGAACGTCGTCACGCCGTCGACGTCGAGGCGGATCAGCCCGTCGGACGCCCGCGGCGCGCCCCGTCGCGGGCCCGTGGGCGCCCCGAGGTCGGGGAAGTCGCCCGACGCGATCATCTGGAAGAGCTCTTCGGCGCACTCGTTGAACGTGAGCTCCTGCCGGCTCGGGGTGCGCGTCGCGCCGAGGTTGGTGTGCCGGGTGATGACCGCCACCGGCTCGGGGGCGATGGCGGTCCCCGTGTCGGTGAGGCGTCGCATGACGGGCACGGCCCGAACCCGGGTCGGCATCTCCTCGTACCAGTCGGGCGCTGAGGAGTCGGCGATCGTCGCGGTCGCGAACGCCGCCGTCACGAGGTCGCGCCATTGCGGCTTGATCTCCTGGCCGACGAAGTCGCGGTAGAAGAGCGTCGCCGCGCTCGACGGCCGCGAGTGCGCGACGGCGACGAAGTCGTCGTCGCCCGACGGCACCCAGAGCACGATGTCGGCGAAGGCGAGATCGGCGAGCAGCTGCAGGTCGCCGACGAGCATGTGCAGCCAGTCGACGTCGGCCTGACTGCTGCGGCCCTGGGCGAGGACGAGATCACTGAGGGTCGACACAGACCCAGCGTAGTGCGCGGATGCCTCGTCGCCACGCAGCCGGCGGAGCCGTGATCGATCGGCCTGGCCGCTCGGCGGCGGAGCTCGCGGCGCGCGACGCAGCGGGGCCGCAGGCCTCACCCGAGCTCGGCCCGGCGGAGCACCGGCAGCGCGAACCCTCGCCGACGCGGCGCCGGCTCGGGGAGGATCGCACGCAGCACGTAATCGCGGAGCGCCGCACGCAGCGGTGCCCGGCCCGCGGCGTCGCGCAGGGTGCGTGCACCGAGGATCGCCGCATCGGCGGCGCGTCCGTCATGCGGCAGCAGGGTGGCCGTGTCGATGCCGGCGAACCGCTGCAGGGTCTGCCGCACCTGGGCGTGGGCATCGATGCCGAGGGCGCTCTGGCGGACCCGGTTCACGATCACGTCGACACGCTCGGGGTCGACGAGCGCGACCAGTTCGCCGTGGCCGCGGAGGAGTCGCGACAGGCCCACGGGATCGGCGAGGCCGACGGCGACGACACGGTCGGCCGCCTCGAGGACCGCGAACGTCGCGGCATTGCGTCGCGGCGCGAACTGGTCGCTCGTGAGCTCCTCGTCGCGTTCGAGGCTGAACCCGGTGTCGACCACGAGGTACTCGAACTGCCCGCGCATCGCCTCGAGCGCCGAGCTCACGCGCGCATGCGCGAGCTCGGGCCATCGGTTGGGCCCGACGAGTCCCGAGTACACGTCGAACGACGCGCGCGGCGAGGTGTAACGCTGCGCGACGCGCTCGAGCTCGGTCCGGTCGAGCGAACCGGCGCCGGCGAGGCGGCACGCGGCGGCGAACCCGGGTGTCTCGTCGAGGAGGCCGAGCGCGGGTGCGACCGCACCCCCGTACGGATCGGCGTCGATGAGCGCGACGCGATGGCCGGCCGCGGCGAGCTCCGCGGCGATGTTGACGGCGATCGTCGTGCGCCCGGGCGCGCCGGCCGGGCCCCACACGGCGATGACCGCAGCCTCCGGCCGTGCCGCGGAACCGGAGTCGAACCGCGACGGCAGCGGTGCCGCCCCGGCGACGAGCGGCTCGATCTCGGGCCATCCGGCGCCGCGGCCGGCGATCTCGTGCACGCCGAGGGCGGCCGCCTGCGCCCGCTCCGCGTCATCGCCCGCGACGGCGACGAGCCGGATGCCGCGCTCGTCGCAGGCACGCAGGAGCTCGGCGTTCAGCGTGCCCCGCCCGGCGCCGACGACGACCGCCTCGGGCGCGAGGACGTCGAGGCTGTCGACGAGGTCGCGCCAGCCGACGAGCCGCGCGACGACCGTGTGCCCGTGCTCGACGAGGTCGGCGAGCAACCGTTCCTCGGTCGCGGCGTCGAGCGCGAGTGCGATCCGCGCCATCTCAGTCGCCCGAGCCGGATGCGACGAGGTCGATGGCATCGCCGGTGGCGAGCGCCTCGAGCACGGCGGCGACCCGGTCGCTCGGGACGAGGACCTCGACCGAGGCCCCGCCCGACGAGACCATGCCGTCGTCCTCGACGATGCCCGCGATCTCGGCGTCGGCGACGAGCACCTTGGGCGCCTCGAATCCGCCGCGGTCCTTCGCGCGCGCCGACCACACGTCGACCCTCGACCCTGCGTCGAGACCGCGTGCGAGGGTGCCTCGACTCGGCACCACGACGACGGAGAGCCCGGTGGCGTCGGCATCGCCGACGGCTGCGGCGGGCACGAGCTCGCCCTTGCCGACGGTGCGGGTGACGACGAGCCCGTCGTCGGTGTCGTCGACCCGGAGATAGCCTGCTTCGGCCGTGCCGAGGCGGACCGACTCGACGTCCAGCCGATCGAGCTCGAGCTCGGCGCCCGGTGTGAGGGTCTCCCGTGCCACGTAGACGTCGACGGTGTCGTCGAGGCCGTCGACGAGCGCCCAGACGCCGATGGTCGAGCCGGCGACGAGCACGATCCCGATGAGCAGCCTCGGGTCGAGTCGAACGGCGCCGCGTTCACGTCGGTTGCGACCGGTCATCTGGTCTCGCTCCTCCTCCCGGCGCGCATGCGCCGGACACCATCGTCACCCCATCCGCGAAGTTCGTCCCGAAGTTATCCACAACGGCCGCGGCGCCGCCTGCGGTCGACGCGACGGGTCGATAATCGAGACATGACCTCACCAGGTTCGGGCGACGCGATCGGCCGCTTCCTCACGATCGCCGACGCGGCAGAGATCCTCGCCGTCGACGTGGCGACGGTCGACGCGCTCATCCGCAGCGGCGAGCTCCCCGCGATCCGCGTGGGCAGCTCGGGTCCGTGGCGCATCGAGCGCGCCCAGCTCGAGGTGTGGATCGAGCTGCGGTACGAAGCGACGCGCGTCGACGTCGCGTGGAACGAGGGCGAGTTCGCCAACATCACCGAGCTCTCCGGCGTGCGAGCCGGTCGCATCCGCCCGGTCGACTGATCCGCCCGCGCCCTGCAAGGCCGGCGCGACCGCCCGCCGGCCCGGCGCGGAGCTGCCAAGGGGCGGAGCGGGCACGGGCGAGCTCCCCGCGCCGCCCGGCCGATCAGTCGAACCGGACCAGCAGCAGGCGCGCCAGGGGCACGATCCGGTAGCCGTGCACGTCGCGCTCACGACGCGGAGCGCCCGGCTCGTGGAGCGCGAGGTCGAGGTGGTCGCGTGCGACGCGGTCGATCGTGCCGTGCGCGATGCCGTCGACCGTCGTCAGCTGCACGGCCGTCCTGCGGCGCGAGAGGTCGCGCAGCACGAACGGCAGCCCGATCCGCTCGGCGAGGCGCACCGAAGCCTCCGGTACCGCAGCAAGGCTCGGCTCGAGTTGCTCGCGACCCGGAAGGATCGCGGCGATCGCCGTGAACGGCACGACCACCTGGTCGGGTACCCGGCCGTGGTGCCGGGTCTCCGCGCTCAGCCAGTCGCGCCCGAATGCGAGCGGCCGCAGGCCGACGACGCCGCCGCCCTGCAGTTCGATGCGCACGACCGACTCGGCGGCGGACTCGGACGAGCGCGTGAGCGCCGCGATACGGTCGCGCAGGGTCAGCCGGCCGAGGCGGAGCCGTTCTTCCTCGAGCTCGAGCGCGCGCTGCTCGTCGAGGTGCTCGCGATCGAGCTGACCCTCGAGGTCGGCGAACAGCTGGTCCCAGCGCATACCCGCGACGGTACCTCGACGACGACGACGACGCGCGGAGTTCTCCACAGCCGGAGAATTCTCTTGACACCTTCGGCAGGCATGCTTACATTCGCTTCAGGAATCCACCGTGTCCCCCGAGTGGGGGTGGTTCCCGTCGCGACGCTGCGAGGCTCGCGACCGCCAGCCCTACTGGAGCGAAGATGACCGTACGCGATGCCGCCGCCCGAACGACGGCCGTGCAGGGCGCTGCAGCCCGCCACCTCGACGACGAAGACGAGTACTTCGCCCGGCAACGGGCTCGGCGCGACCAGCTGCCCGACCCCGAGCAGCTGCTGCGCAATCTCACGCACTGCGTGATCGAGTCGCTCGCCGGGGCGCGCGACCTCGAGCAGCTGGCCCGGTGGGTGACCGACGAGGTCTACCGCAACCTCTCGAAGCGCGTCGTCCTCGCAGCCAGGGCCCGCCGCGTGAAGGGCCAGTCGCCCCAGCGCCCGGCCTTCTCGGTCGGCAACGTGCATATCTGCGAACCCGCCGACGGTGTGGTCGAGGCAGTCGTGATGGTGCACCAGCGGGCGCGCTCGCGCGCCGTCGCGATCCGACTCGAAGGGCTCGACCAGCGCTGGCGCGCGAGCGCCATCGGCGTGCTCTAGCACCACCCGATCCGTCGGCCGGGGCCCAGCACGCGAGCCGGTGCCGCATGCTTCGGTGCGCCGCGCATCTCGGGTGCGCCGCACCACCGGGTCATCGCCATGCGATCGTGCGACGCCCCGCGTGCGCGGTCGTCACGACCAGGAGGCGCGTTCGTCCTCTCGCGGAGCGAGCACGGTGCGGGTCTCAGCGTCGAAGGTGCGCACCGGCCGTTCGCGGCTCCACCGCTCCCACCCCGGGTCGCCGTCACGGCAGAACGACACCCATGCGCCGTGCATCTCGACCGCGAGGGACACCGGGGCCGCTCCCCCGGACAGCGCCGACGCGTCGGGCGCGTCGAGCCGGTCGAACACGGCGGGCAGTTCCATGCAGTGCGCGGCGCCCAGCTCGAGTCGCGGGCTCCGCCAGCCGAACTCGTACACCCACGTCGCGGCACCGCGGTCGAGCCGGGCGTCGGCGAGCCGGTTGATCGGCAACCGCAGCAGGAGGTCGGTGGCGAGCACGCCGAACAGGTCGCCCCGTCCGATGCCGGGCCGGTTGCGACGGTAACGGCGCATCGTGCCGGCAGGGATGCGGAAGGCGAGACGCGCGGCGAGCAGATGCCGGCGGCCGATCCGCGCGACGAGACCCGTCGGATGCAGCCACAACCGGGCCTCCTCAGCGGTGCACCCGATGAGCATCGGAACCTCGTCGGCCGAGCCGGCCACGAGCGCCTGCTCGGGATCGGGCAGCCCGTCGCCGATCGCGATCGCGAACCCGGGCCCGCCCGTGACGGGGGTCGTTCCCTGCGTCACCCGCTGCTGCGCGGCCACGAGGTCGCTCGGCGCGACCGCCGCGAACGCGTCTCGCGTCGAGGCGATGCCGAGGTCCGCGGCGATGAGCCGTGTGATGCGGCCGGCCTTCTCCCGCGGTCGCGCCGCGAGCGGCCCGCTCTGCAGGATGGCCCGGTCGACGAGGCCGGATGCCTCGGGATGGGCGAGCACGGCGGCGATGAGCGACGCACCGGCCGACTGCCCCGCGACGGTGACGCGGGCCGGGTCGCCGCCGAAGGCCGAGATCTCACGACGCACCCAGCGCAGCGCCGCGATGACGTCGAGGAGCCCGAGGTCGAGCGGTGCGCCGTCGAGCACCGAGAACCCCTCGGACCCGAGCCGGTAGTTCACCGAGACGAAGACGATGCCGTCGCGCGCGAACGGTGCTCCGTCGTAGCTGTCGAGCGCGTTCGCACCGCGTGTCAGGGCGCCGCCGTGCACCCACACCATCACCGGACTCGACCCGGGCGCATCGGCGACGGCGCCCGAGCCGAAGACATCCGGCGACCACACGTTCAGGTTGAGGATCTCACTGCCGTCGACCTCGATCGAGGGCAGCACCCGCTCGAGGCCGCCGCCGTAGGGCGCCTGCGGCGCGGTGGCGCCGGGCGACGAGGCATCCCGTTCGCCCGCCCATCCCGCATGCGGCTCGGGGGCCGCGAAGCGGCGGTCGCCGAACGGCGCTGCTGCGTACGGCACCCCGAGGAAGCGCGCGACCCCGCCGGAGCGGGTGCCGCGCAGCCTCCCCGCGGAGACGACGGCGATCGGGTCGGTCACGCCGAGCTCAGCGACCCTTGCGCTCCTGCGCACGACGCTCGGCGCGGTTCTGCGGCGCCTCGCCGCCCGACCGCTGGCCGAACGCCCCGCGCTCTCCGCCCTCGACGGCCTGCTGGGGCGACTGGCTCTCGGCGACGGCGCGACGGGCGCGCTGCGTCGCCGCCTGCTGCACCTGGCCGCGCTGGTTGCGCACCTCGACGCCGCCCGAGTCGCTCGGCGCGGTGTAGCTGAGCTTCTCGTCGGGCGTCGACTCGCGCGCGAGTCCCTTGGCCTCGATCGTGGTCGCCGCGCCGGCTCCGGCCTGCGGGGCGACCTCGACCTCGAGGTTGAACAGGAAGCCGACCGTCTCCTCGCGGATCGAGCCCATCATCTGCTGGAACATCGCGTAGCCCTCGCGCTGGTACTCGACCAGCGGGTCGCGCTGGGCCATCGCACGGAGCCCGATGCCGTCCTTCAGGTAGTCCATCTCGTAGAGGTGGTCGCGCCAGCGACGGTCGATCACCGAGAGCACGACGCGGCGCTCGAGCTCTCGCATCGCGGGGCTGCCCAGCTGCTGCTCGCGGCGCTGGTAGGCGAGCTTCGCGTCGGAGATGATCTCGCGACGCACGAACTCGCGGTTCACGCGGCCCTTCTCGCCGGCCTCGGCGACGACCTCGTCGATCGTGATGCCGATCGGGTAGAGCGTCTTGAGCTCGGCCCACAGCGCGTCGAAGTCCCACTCGTCGGGGTTGCCGTCGGCGGTGTGCTGGTCGAGCACCTCGTCGATGACGTCGTCGAGGAACTTCTGGGTGCGCTCGTGCAGGTCGTCGCCCTCGAGGATGTGGCGGCGGTCGGAGTAGATCGCTTCGCGCTGGCGGTTCAGCACGTCATCGTACTTGAGGACGTTCTTGCGGATCTCGGCGTTGCGCGCCTCGACCTGCGACTGCGCCGAACGAATCGCTCGCGTCACGACCTTCGACTCGATCGCGACGTCGTCGGGCACCCCGCGCGACATGAGGCTCTCTGCGGCACCCGCGTTGAAGAGGCGCATGAGGTCGTCGGTGAGCGACAGGTAGAACCGGCTCTCGCCCGGGTCGCCCTGACGGCCCGATCGACCGCGCAGCTGGTTGTCGATGCGGCGCGATTCGTGGCGCTCGGTGCCGAGCACGTAGAGACCGCCGGCGGCCAGCACCTTCTCGGCCTCGACCGCGACCTCGGCCTTCACGGCCTCGAACACGTCGTCCCAGGCGGCTTCGTACTCGTCGGGCGTCTCGGCGGGCGAGAGCCCCTTCTCGTGCATCTGCTGCACGGCGATGAACTCGGCATTGCCGCCGAGCATGATGTCGGTGCCGCGGCCGGCCATGTTCGTCGCGACGGTGACCGCACCGAGCCGGCCCGCCTGCGAGACGATCGCCGCCTCACGGGCGTGGTTCTTCGCGTTCAGCACCTCGTGCCGCACGCCCTTCTTCGCGAGCAGGCGCGAGAGGTACTCGCTCTTCTCGACGCTCGTCGTGCCGACGAGCACGGGCTGGCCCTTCTTGTGGCGCTCCACGATGTCCTCGACGACCTGCGCGAACTTCGCCTCCTCGTTCTTGTAGACGAGGTCGGGCTGGTCGATGCGCACCATCGGCTTGTTCGTCGGGATCGGCACGACCCCGAGCTTGTACGTCGACATGAACTCGGCCGCCTCGGTCTCGGCGGTACCGGTCATGCCGGAGAGCTTGTCGTACAGGCGGAAGTAGTTCTGCAGCGTGACGGTCGCGAGCGTCTGGTTCTCGGCCTTGACCTGTACGCCCTCCTTCGCCTCGATCGCCTGGTGGATGCCCTCGTTGTAGCGACGGCCGACGAGGATGCGGCCGGTGTGCTCGTCGACGATGAGCACCTCGCCGTTCATCACCACGTAGTCCTTGTCGCGCTTGAACAGCGCGTTGGCCTTGATCGAGTTGTTGAGGAACGAGATGAGCGGCGTGTTCGCCGACTCGTACAGGTTGTCGATGCCGAGGTAGTCCTCGACCTTCTCGATCCCGGGCTCGAGCACGCCGACGGTGCGCTTCTTCTCGTCGACCTCGTAGTCCTCGCCCGCGACGAGGCGGTCGGCGAGGCGCGCGAACTCCGCGAACCAGCGGTTCGCCTCGCCCGACGCGGGGCCAGAGATGATGAGCGGCGTACGCGCCTCGTCGATGAGGATCGAGTCGACCTCGTCGACGATCGCGAAGTGGTGGCCGCGCTGCACCATGTCGGAGGCCTGCCAGGCCATGTTGTCGCGCAGGTAGTCGAAGCCGAACTCGTTGTTCGTGCCGTAGGTGATGTCGGCCGCGTACTGCTCGCGTCGCACCTGCGGCGTCTGGCCGGCCACGATGCAGCCCGTCGTCATGCCGAGGGCGCGGAAGACGCGACCCATCAGCTCGGACTGGTAGCTCGCGAGGAAGTCGTTGACCGTGATGACGTGCACGCCGCGGCTGGTGAGCGCGTTGAGGTAGGCCGCGGTCGTCGCGACGAGGGTCTTGCCCTCACCGGTCTTCATCTCGGCGATGTTGCCGAGGTGCAGGGCGGCGCCGCCCATGAGCTGCACGTCGAAGTGGCGGAGGCCGAGGGTCCGCCGGCTCGCCTCGCGCACGGCTGCGAAGGCCTCGGGCAGCAGGTCGTCGAGCGACTCGCCGCTCGCGTAGCGCTCGCGCAGCTCGACCGTCTCGTGCTTCAGCTCGTCATCGCTGAGCGCCTTGAAGCCCTCTTCGAGTGCGTTGACCGCCGCCGCGTAGTTCTCGAGCCGCTTGAGGGTTCGACCCTCGCCGACGCGGAGGACCTTTTCAAGAATCGAAGCCACGAATGTTCTCCTGTTGTTTCATCGGCGCCGCATCATCGGGTGCAGGCCTCGGGTGGCCTCGGCGCCCGTTGCCGCCTGTGCAGCGGTCATCATAGCCATGCTAGTGGGCCGCGACCTGAGCGACCCCGCCACCGCATCCTCGGATGCGGTGGCGGGGTCGTCGGCGAAGCCTGTTCCGATCAGGATGCCACGGGCTCGCGCCCGCTCGTCACGGGGGTGTCGATCGCACCCTCGCCGTGCTCGTCGAGGCCGATGACGCCGTAGTCCCAGCCCTTGCGGCGGTAGACCACGCTCGGCCGGCTCGTCTCGGAGTCGATGAAGAGGTAGAAGTCGTGTCCGACGAGTTCCATGAAGTAGAGCGCCTCGTCGACGGTCATCGGTGCCGACGCGAACACCTTGCGACGGATCACGACGGGCGTGTAGACCTCGTCGTCGCCCATCTCGTCGGTCGTCTCGACCACCGGGATGCTGCCGGTGCGCACCTGTTCGAGCACCTCGACGCCGGCCGCCTGGACGCCGACCCCGTTGAAGCCGGCCTCGGCCGCCTCGCGGAGCGAGGTGTGCCGGTGGTTGCCGCCGCGATGCACCTTGCGCCGGTCCTTCGCGCGGCGGATCCGCTCGAGCAATCGCCCGAGTGCGACGTCGAACGCCGCGTACTTGTCGGTGCCGTCGGCCTCGGCCCGCACGACGGGCCCCTTGCCGAAGAGCGTGAGCTCGACGCGATCGAGCCCGGGGTTGCCGTTCTTCTCGTTGTGACGGCTGAGCTTCACGTCGAGGGAGATGGCGCGGTCGGTCAAATGCGTGACCTTCTCGGACTTCTCCGTCGCATAGGCGCGGAAACGGTCCGTGATCCCCAGGTTTCGTCCGACGATGTTCAGTTCCATGACGACCTCCGTTCACCGGCGTGTCACCCGGTTCTGAAGGGTGGATCGACCACGCCTGTCCTGCCACCGTAGCCCGCCCGCCCGGCAAAGTCACGGAGTGTTTCCGTCGAGTTCGCCGAGAGCCGAACATGGCGGAGCGGGGTCTCGGCGAGCACGGCCGCGCCGACGGTCGACGCCCCTGCCGCACGCAGCGCGCGGGCGGCCTCCGCCATGGTCGCGCCCGTCGTCAGGACGTCGTCGACGAGCAGGAACGAGCGGTCGTCGAGCGGACGGTCGGCGGTGAGGCCCCCGGCGGCGTTCGCGCGTCGCGCGTCGGCCCCGAGCGCCGCCTGGTCGGCGCGTTCGCGAGCGAGTCGCAGCACCCGGGCCGGGCGCAGGCCGCACCGGGCGAGCAGCAACTCGACCGGGGCGTAGCCGCGCTCGCGCATCGCGCGTCGCGTCGACGGGACGACGGCGATCTCGATCGGCGTGCTCGAGTCTCGACCGCTCGCCGCGGCGTGGCCGACCTCGCCGCCGGGCCGATGGGGTGCGACCGCGTCGAGCGCCGCTCGTATCGCATCGCCGAGGGCGGTCGCGAGCACGGGCGCGGCATCGGTCCGTCCGCCGTCCTTGAAGGCGCCGATCACCGCGGCCGCGACCCCCTCGTACTCGAGCGCCGCGTGCACGGCGAACGCGCCCTCTGGGCCTTCCCGGAGGACCGCCCGCGGCGATCCGGCGAGCTGCACGCGGCATTCGCCGCAGACGCTCCGGTCGGGCCGTCCGCACCCGGCGCAGACGACGGGCGCGAGCACGGCGAGCGCGTCAAGCACGGCTCCCCCGGCGGCCGCGGCGAGTGCGGTGAGCGTGCGAAGCCTGGCGTTCATGCGACCAGACTGTCCCGGATCACGAGCGTCGGGGCCGCGGGCCGAGCCGCACGCGGACGATGTCGGCAGCCGGCGCCTGGGGAGGACGGGTCGGCTCAGTCGGGCATCTGCACCGACACGAAACCGAGGCCGGTCGCCTGCTCCTGCCAGGTGACGCCGCTCGGCACCTCGAGGGCCCCGCCGGAGGTGAGCACGCGCAGGCTCCGCTCGCCGTTGCCGGCGTCGAGCGAACGGCCGTCGGCCGGACCGGCGGTGTCGTCGGGCACGCCGCCGAGGTCCTGCACGAGCACGCGGATGTCGCCGCCCGGGAGCTCGACGAGGGCGGCGACCCGGTTCGCATCGAGCCAGGCGACGTCGCGCGGCGTGCCTGCGATGCTCGCGAGTCGCAGCACGGTCTTGCCGAGCGCGACCGGCAGTCCGTTCTCGTCGCGCTCGATCGACGCGGCGACGAACCGGGCGCGTGTGCCGTCGCCGAGCAGCGCGATGATGCGCGTGCCGTCGCGCGACACCTCGAGCGCGGCGATCGTCGAGCCGACCCACGGCACGGCGAGCGGGATCGGGTCGCCCGACGGCGGGTACGCGACCAGCTCGCCCGGCGCGGCCGCCGGCACCGACCACACGACCCCCTGCGGGTCGATCGCCGGCACGATGAGGCCGGGGCGGGGGTCGAGCTCGGCGAGTTCCTCGCCCGCCCGCACGAGGGAGACCCCCGCATCGTTCCGCACCGCGACCGACGTTCCGCCGGCGCCGACCGCGGCTCCGTCGGGTGCGAGTCCCTCGACCTGGGGCGAGACGCCGTCGATCGGCTCGATCTCGTCGTTCGACGAGGCCAGGTGGCCGAAGCTCGTGCCGTCGTACACGACGGGTCGCGGATCGACCGCGGGATTCTGGATCGGCGGGTCGGCGAGCGGCGGCGGGTCCTGCGGCGCCCCGTCGATCGACAGGGCGACGTCGCTGACGTCTCGCACGCTGCCGACGAGGGTCGCGTCGAGCTGCTCCTGCATGCGCTGCACCGTGCGCGTGTCCTCGAACTGCGCCCCGGACAGGTCGACGCTCGCGGTGCCGTTCGCGATCGGCACCGAACTCTGCTCGAGCGCCGTGCCCTCCGGGAACGAGGTCTTCACTCCGGGGAGCAGCCATTCGGCCGGTCCGGCGAGCAGTGCCCGCACGACGTTCGTCTGCGCCGCATCGGTGCGTGCGAACCAGCGCAGGTCGGGCACGAGGTAGCGGAAGTCGGCCGAGTAGAAGTAGAGCTCGTAGGAGCGGTACACCTCGCTGAAGGTGAGTTCGTCGATCAGCAGGCCCTGCGGCGCCTCGGCGATGCGCCACTCGCCGTCGACGGTGACGAGACGGTACGGCAGCGTCGCCTCGGCGGTCGTCTCGGGCAGCTCGTACTGCCCGGTGGCCGTGAGCGCTGCGGCGGGCGTCGCCGTGACCGAGACCTCCGACTCGGTCGCGCCGTCGGGCACATCGGGTGCGTCGATCGAGCGCTCGGCGCCCACATCGATGGTGGCCCCCGCCTCGGGACGCCAGTCCGCCGCGAACTCGTCCGTCAGGTACTGGCTTGCCGCCGCGTAGTTGTTGCGCGGGCTCGCCGCGGCCTCGATGAAACCCTGAACGATGTCCTCGGGCGAATCGCCCGGCTGCGGAGGGCGCACGAACGTGTCGAGTTCGAGCGACTCCTCGATCGGGTCGGGATTGCCGACTCCCACCGGACCCGACGTCGGCAAGGCCACGCAGCCCGTCAGCAGGGCCGTGACGAGCAGCGCGAGGGATGCTGCGAGCGGGCGTCTACGCACCGTGTCGACCTCCGTCCGAGGCATCCAGGTCGACCGCGGTCACGACGCCCGTGGGCGGCGGTCCGGTCGCGTCGACGTCGTCGGGTTCGAGCGGCAGCGGCGACACCACCGCCTCGGCGTCGCGCGTGCGCGGCAGGGTGAGTCGGAACACGCTGCCGGCGCCCGGCTTCGACCAGACGTCGAGCACGCCGCCGTGGGCGACGGCGTCCTCGAGCGAGATCGCGAGCCCGAGCCCGGTGCCGCCGATCGTGCGGGTGCGGCTCGGGTCGGCGCGCCAGAAGCGGTCGAACACGCGGGCGCTCTCCGCCTCGGTCATTCCCAGTCCGTAGTCGCGCACCGACAACGCGACCGCCGACTCGTTGCTGTCGACGGCGACCACGATCGGCTTGCCCTCGCCGTGCTCGATCGCGTTGCCGAGCAGGTTGCGCACGATGCGCCGGATCCGGCGCGGGTCGACGTCGGCGTCGAGGTGCCCGCCGGGCGCGACGAGCCGGAGCTCCGAGCCGTGCTCGCGCGCGAGTTCGTGCATCGACTCGATCGCGTCGCCCGCGAGGTGCACGAGGTTCGTCGGCTGGGTCGTGAGCTCGACCGAGCCGGCGTCATAGCGACTGATCTCGAGCAGGTCGCCGAGGAGCGTCTCGAACCGGTCGGTCTGCGTGTGCAACAGCTCGACGGTGCGCGAGGTCGGCCCCGCGAAGTCGCCGCGCTGGCCGTACAGCACGTCGCCCGCCAGCCGGATCGTCGTGAGCGGGGTTCGCAGCTCGTGCGAGACGTCGGAGACGAATCGCTGCTGCATGACCGAGAGCTCGGCGAGCTCGCGGATGCGGGCCTGAAGGCTGTCGGCCATGCCGTTGAACGAGGCGGCGAGGGTGGCCAGCTCGTCTTCGCCCTTCGAGGGCATGCGCACCCCGAGATCGCCCGCCGCGAGTCGGCGGCTCGTGGCCGCGGCGGAGCGGATCGGTTCGATGACCCAGCGGACGACCAGCAGCGTGATCGCGCTGAGCAGGGCGAGCAGGGCGACCGCCCCGATGGTGCCGACGGTCTGCATGAAGGCGAGCGTCTGCTGCGCGTCGGCGAAGTTGTAGCCGATGTAGAGCCCGTAGCGGCCGGCCTGGGGCACGGTGATGGTCGAGCCGACCACGACGCCGGGGTCGTCGCCGCCGGCTTCGTTCTCGAATGCGACCGACTGCCAGAACTGGCCCTCGGGATTGTCGGCGACGCGTTGCATGAGTTCGGGCGTGATGACCCCGTTGAGCACGCGGGCACCGCGGTCGGGCGGTGCATTCCGGCTCGGCTCGTCATCGATCCGGAAATAGGCGAACACGGTCGACCCCGACACCGACTGCACCGTGCGCGCCGTCGAACTCATCAGGGTCTGCAACGATGCTCGATCGCTCGCGTCGGACGAGTTGAGGATGCGCTGCGCCGCGGTGGTCGCGTTGTTCGAAGCGCCGAGCGACTCGTCGAGCTGGTTCTGGAAGAGGTTCGAGGCGACGCTGAACGAGATGTAGAGGCCGATCACGAAGATGGCGAGGGATGAGAGGGCGAGGGTGATCGCGACCGTGCGGAACTGCAGGGAGCGTCGCCACAGTGCCGCGAGCCGCCTCGGTTGCTCGCGCCACGATCCGGCGAAGGGCGTCGCCGCGTGGGCCTCCGTCATCCGCCCGTCGCCCGGCCTCAGGTGGTGGCGCCGGCGCGGTAGCCGACGCCGCGGACCGTCATCACGATCCGGGGGTTGTCGGGGTCGTGCTCGACCTTGGCACGCAGCCGCTGCACATGCACGTTCACGAGGCGGGTGTCGGCCTTGTAGTGGTAGCCCCACACCTGCTCGAGCAGCATCTCGCGCGTGAACACCTGCTGAGGTTTCGAGGCGAGCGTCAGCAGCAGGTCGAACTCGAGCGGGGTCAGGTTGATGCGGGTGTCGCCGCGGCGCACCTCGTGGCCGGCCGCGTCGATCACGAGGTCGCCGATCGGCAGCGTCGCCGACGCCGTCTCGGGCGTGGGCCGCAGCCGCGTTCGGATGCGGGCGACGAGCTCCTTCGGATTGAACGGCTTCACCATGTAGTCGTCGGCGCCGGTCTCGAGGCCCTTGACCACGTCGGCCGTGTCGCTCTTCGCGGTGAGCATGATGATCGGAGTGCCCGACTCCGCGCGGATCCGGCCGCAGACCTCGATCCCGTCCATGCCGGGCAGCATGAGGTCGAGCAGCACCAGGTCGGGCTTGTGCTCACGGAACGCGGCGACCGCGGCGCCGCCCTCAGCGCAGAAGACGGGCTCGAAGCCCTCGGTGCGCAGCACGATGCCGATCATCTCGGCGAGGGCCGTGTCGTCGTCGACGACGAGTACGCGTGGAGTCATCCCGTTCGTTCCTGTCAGCAGCCGATCGCCCGGCGGAATCCGGTGTCCCCCAGCGTAACCGGTCAGGCGTGCGCATCGGCCGAATGTGCGAGCATGGGGGCACCCCGCCGGAAGGAGCGCGTAGACGTGTCGGATCACGACTGGCAGGCGCCGGGTGGCGCGAACGGTGCCCAGCCACCGGTCCCGCCCACGGCGGTGCCACCCGCCGGGGGGAATCCGCCACCCGGGCACTACCCGCCGCCCGCGTACCCGCCGCCCGTCGCCCCCGTCCCTCCGGGCGGCGACTACCCGCCGCCCGCGTACCCGGCTCCGGGTTCGTACCCGGCTCCCGCCCCGTACCCGCCCCACGGCGGGTTGCCGCCCGCCGGAGGATTCCCGCCGCCCATGCCGGGGTGGGCGCCGCCGCCGAAGCCCGGGCTCCTGCCGCTGAGGCCGCTCGGGTTCGGCACCCTGCTGTGGGCGCCGTTCCAGACGTTGCGGCGCAACCCGGCCGCGACCTTCGGCTCCGGACTCATCGTGCAGCTCGTCACGGTCGTCGCGACGCTCGCCGTGATCGTCCCGTTCATGATCCTGATCTTCAACCGCGTCGAGAGCGCGGCGACCTCCGACGACGCCGACGCCCTCGCGTCCGGTGCGGTCGGAGGGTTCCTGCTCCTCATGCTCGTACCCATCGCGATCACGCTCGTCGCGAGCGCGTTCCTGCAGGGCGTCATGGTCGTCGAGGTCGCGAGCGGCACGATCGGCGAACGCCTCGCGTTCGGTGCGCTCTGGCGACGGGCCGCTCGCCGGTTCGGCCCGCTGCTCGGCTGGACGGCGATCGTCACGGGCGCGGTACTGCTGGCCGTGATCGGCTTCGTCGCCCTCATCGCGGCCGCGGCGGTCGCGGGCACCGCGATCACGGGCGGCCCGGCCGGCGCCATCGGCGGACTCGTGATCGGGCTCGTCGGCGGGCTCGGGTTCCTCGTCCTCTCAGCGTGGCTCACGACGAAGCTCGCCGTCGTGCCGAGCGCGATCGTGCTCGAGCGCGCCGGCGTCGCACAGGCCGTGCGCCGTTCGTGGCGGCTGACGACCGGCTACTTCTGGCGGACGTTCGGCACGCTGCTCCTCGTCGCGGTCATCCTCTACTTCGCGAGCCAGCTCGTCACGCAGCCGGTCTCGCTGATCGGCACGATCCTCGCGGGGGTCATCGACCCGACCGGCTCGGGCGCCTCGATCGGCATCATGATCGCCACCGTCGTCGTCTCGCTCGTGCTCACGATCGTGATCAGCGCGATCACGGCCGTCGTGCAGGCGGCGCTCGTCGCGGTCATCTACATCGACCTGCGGATGCGCCGGGAGGGCCTCGACCTCGAACTCGCGCGCCACGTGGAGGACCGCGACGCGGGCCGGCCCACCGGCGATCCGTATGCCACTCCGACCATGTCCGGTCCGGCGGCGACGCATCACGACGGCCCCGTGCCCGACGCCTCGGCTGGCGAGACCTGGACCCCGCGCTGATCGTGCTCCTCGCGACCCCGCTCGATCCCGACGCGCCCGAGGCGCGCCGGTGGCTCGAGGACGAACTGCAGAAACCCGAGTACCAGAACGCGAAGCCCACGGCATTCGATCTCGCGATGCAGGCGATCCGCGACTGGATCGCCGACCTCCTCGGCGGAGCCGGCGGCGTCCCCGCGCCAGTCGTCACGCTCATCGTGGTGCTCGTGGTCGTCGCGCTCGTCGTCGTCGCCTTCCTCGTGTTCGGGCTGCCGCGCCTGCGACGCGCACGCCGCATCCCCCTGCCGCTCTTCGACGACCACGACGTGCGCGACCTCGGCGAGATCCGCGCGGCCGCCGACGCCGCGGCCCGCGCCGGCGACTGGCCGCGCGCGATCGAGGAGCGATTCCGTGCGCTCGTACGCGGCATCGTCGACCGCGATCTGGTCCAGGTCCATCCCGGCACGACGGCCGGCGCCTTCGCGGATGCCGCGGCCCGACCCTTCCCCTCCGAGGCCGGGTCCCTCGCCTCCGCGGCAGCCGCGTTCGACGACGTCCGCTACTCGGACGGCACGGGCGACGTCGTCGGCTACGACGAGCTCACCCGCCTCGAGCGCCGCATCGCCGAAACGCGCCCGACGGGAGCGGCGGACGTCGAGGCGGAGGCGGTGCGATGAGCCCGCCCGCCACGACGTCCCTCGAGGCGCCGCCCCCCACCGCGCCGGACGACCCCGCTGCACCGGCCGGAGCCACCGCGCTCACCCCCACGATCCGCGCCACACTGCGTCGCCGGCGCATCTGGATCGTCTTCGCCGCCCTCGTCGCGCTCGGGGTGCTCGCGATCAACCTCATCGGCGGCACGGCCCGCGGCGGCGGCCCGCTCCTCGGTTCCGACAATGCGGCGCCCGGCGGCGCGAAGGCGCTCGTCGAAGTCCTGCGCGGACACGGCGTCGACGTGACTCCCGTCGACAGCTACGACCTCGCACTGGACGCGGCGAAGTCCGGATCGACGGTGCTCGTGTACGACGAGCTCGGCGTGCTCACGGCCGACCGCTACTCGAAGCTCGGGCTGTACGCCGACCGGCTCGTCGTCGTCGCCCCCGACTTCGTCGCGCTCGAGGCGCTCGCGCCCGGCGTCCGGCTCGCGGGCTTCGCGAGCGGGCCGCTCGACGACGTCGCCTGCGACGTGCCCGCCGCGCGCCGGGCCGGTTCGCTGTCGGACGGGCAGGGGCTGCTCAGGGTCGACGACGACGCGGCGGCCGACGGATGGCAGGGATGCTTCCGCGACGAGGGCGACGCATTCGCCGTCGTCACCGGTGAGGGGCGGGGCGGTGAGATCACGCTCGTCCCTGCGACGACGTCGTTCGAGAACGGCCGCATCACCGAGCACGGCAATGCGGCGCTCGCGATCGGCCTGACGGGTGCGTCCGAGCGCCTCGCCTGGTACCTGCCCGGGCCGACGGACGCCGCCGCAGGCGAAGCGCCCACCATCGCCGAGCTCACGCCCGGCTGGGTCTCGCCCGTGCTCGCCCTCGCCGTCATCCTCACGATCGCCGCAGGAGTGTGGCGCGGTCGCCGGTTCGGACCGCTCGTCGCGGAGAACCTGCCCGTGCAGGTGCCCGCCGGCGAGACCAGCGAGGGCCGCGCGCGCCTGTACGCGCGGAACACGGCGAGGCTGCACGCACTCGACCAGTTGCGCATCGGCTCCATCGGCCGGCTCGCGCAGGCGTTGCGGCTCCCGCGCGCGGTCGACGTCGCGAGCCTCGCCGAGGCGGTCGCCGCATCGACGGGGCGCGACCCCGTGGCCGTGCGGCAGCTGCTCGTCGACGCGCAGCCCGTCGGCGACGCGGACCTCGTGCGCCTCGCGGGCGAGCTCGGCGACCTCGAAGCAGACGTACGTGCGAGACTCGCACCCGAGACCGGACCAGGAAGGCGACCATGACCGACCCGATCGCGAACGACCCGATCCCGCGCGAAGCCACGGCGGCACCCGCCACCCCGGCTGCGCCAGCCGCACCCGTCGCGCCCGCGGCCTCGCCCGACGCCGAGCTGCGCGCCGCCCTCAACCGGGTCCGCGTCGAGGTCGGCAAGGCCGTCGTCGGGCAGGACGGCGCGGTGACCGGCCTCATCATCGCCCTCCTCACGCGTGGGCACGTCCTCCTCGAGGGCGTGCCGGGCGTCGCGAAGACGCTGCTCGTGCGCACGCTCAGCCGCACGCTGGAGCTCGACACGCGTCGCCTGCAGTTCACGCCAGACCTCATGCCGGGCGACGTGACCGGCTCGCTCGCCTACGACCCGCGCACCGGGGAGTTCGCGTTCCGCGAGGGACCGGTGTTCACGAACATCCTGCTCGCCGACGAGATCAACCGAACGCCGCCGAAGACGCAGTCGGCGCTGCTCGAGGCGATGGAGGAGCGCCAGGTCTCGGCCGACGGCATCACCCGGCCGCTGCCCGATCCGTTCATGGTCGCCGCGACCCAGAACCCGATCGAGTACGAGGGCACGTACGCCCTCCCCGAGGCACAGCTCGACCGCTTCCTGCTGAAGCTCGTGCTCGACGTGCCCGAGCGCGACGCCGAGATCTCGCTGCTGCGCCGGCACGCCGACGGGTTCGACCCGCACGACCTCGCCGCTGCCGGCGTCGAGCCGGTGCTCGGCGCCGCCGAGCTCGCCCGTGCCCGCTCCGCCGCGGCCGCCGTGCGCGTCTCCGACGACGTGCTCGCCTACCTCGTGGACCTCGCCCGGGCGACCCGCCGAAGCCCGTCGATGCGGCTCGGCGTGAGCCCGCGCGGCACGACCGGACTGCTCGCGGCGGCGAAGGCCTGGGCCTGGCTCACCGGCCACGACTCGCTCACGCCCGATCACGTGCAGGCGATGCTGCTGCCGGTCTGGCGCCATCGCGTCCAGCTGCGCCCCGAGGCCGAGCTCGAGGGCGTGTCGGTCGACCAGGTGCTGCGCGGCATCGTGCAGCAGGTGCAGGTGCCGCTCTGAACGCGGGGCGGGTGCACCCGACGCCGATCACGATGGAGCCGTTCCGATGGCGCTGACCGGCCGCTTCGTCCTGCTCGTCGCCCTCGGGGTCGTCCCCGTGGTGATCGCGGGGCTCACCGGCGCGCCCGAGGCCTGGCTCGCGCTCGTCGGCTGGCTGTTCGTCGTGGTCGGCGCCGGCGCCGTCGACCTCTCGATCGCGGCGTCGCCGCGACGGGTGGCGTTCGCGCGCGAGCTGCCCGAGCGCGTCCGCCTCGGTGAACCGGTCGCCTCGGTGCTCGTGGTGCAGAATCTCGGCGGCCGGACCATGCGCGCCACCGTGCGCGACGGGTGGGAGCCGTCGGCCGGCGTCGACGGTGCGAACCGCACTCGCCTCGTCATCCCGCCCGCCGAGCGCCGCCGCATGACCCTGCGGCTCGTGCCGGTGCGCCGGGGCGACCGGCGGACGGCGCAGGTCACGATCCGTTCGGCCGGGCCGCTCGGGCTCTGGGCCCGCCAGGCGACCCTCGCGGCACCCGGCCGGGTGCGGGTGCTGCCGCCGTTCCATTCGCGGGTGCACCTGCCGTCGCGGCTCACGCGCCTGCGGGAGCTCGACGGTCGCACACCGCTGCTGATCCGCGGCCAGGGCACCGAGTTCGACTCGATCCGCGAGTACGTGCGCGGCGACGACGTGCGCTCGATCGACTGGCGCGCGACCGCGCGCCACATCGACCCCGAGGTGCCGGGCAACGCCCGGCTGATGGTGCGCACGTGGCGTCCCGAACGCGATCGGCGCATCGTCATCGTCGCCGACACCTCACGCACCGCCGCCGCGCGGATCGCCGACGAACCTCGCCTCGACACCGCCTACGAGGCATCCCTGCTGCTGGCCGCGCTCGCCACGCACGCGGGCGACCGCGTCGACTTCCTCGCGACCGACCGGCGTCTCCGCGGGCGCGTGCACGGCGCGACCGGACCCGACCTGCTCGCCCGCATGGTCGACACGATGGCGGGCATCGACGCCGAGCTGCTCGAGGCCGACTGGTCGCTCGTGCCGGGGCTCGTCCGCCAGGTCACGAGCCGGCGCGCGCTCGTCGTGCTGCTCACCGCCGCGGACTCCCCCGGCAGCTCACGCGGTCTGCTCTCGATGCTGCCGCAGCTCACGTCGCGGCACACGGTCGTCGTGGCGTCGGTCGCCGACCCCGCGCTCATCGAGGCCGGCCGTCTCCACGACGACCTCGACGCCGTGTACCGGGCCGCGGCCGCCCAGCGCGGACTCGACGACGGCGAACGCGTGGCCGCCGCGATCCGCAGGCTCGGCGGGCAGACCGTGTCGGCGTCGCCGCTCGAGCTGCCGCCGGCCCTCGCCGACCGCTACCTCGACCTGAAGGCCTCCGGGCAGCTCTGAGGCGATGCGACGCACGCTGTCGCACGACGACTCGATTCGAGACATTCGCCCGAGGTTCACGCGCCGACGAGTTCGGGGTCGCTACGCTCTGGAAGGCGCCGTCGAGGCCGTGCGCCGCGTCCGCCGACCGCTCGATCCGCCGAGCCGGTCCCAACGAAAGGCACTCAGATGTCCGACACAGCACCCGCCGTCGATGCACCCTCGACCGGCAAGAAGCTCACCGCCGAGCTCCTCGGCACCTTCATCCTCGTCTTCGGCGTGATCGGCACGGCGATCTTCTCGGCGGCCGACGGCGTGGGCCTGCTCGGCGTCGCCTTCGGCCTCGGCCTCTCCGTCGTCGTGGGCATCTACGCCTTCGGCCCGATCTCGGGCGGCCACTTCAACCCGGCCGTCACGCTCGGGCTCGCGATCGCCGGCCGGTTCGCCTGGCGCGACACGCTCGGCTACATCGTCGCGCAGATCGTCGGCGGCATCCTCGGCTCGGTCGTGCTGCTCGGCATCCTCTCCACGGGGCCGAAGTTCGACATGGCGATCTTCCAGGGCGTGTCGACCGGCTACGACGAGCTCTCCCCGGGCGGGTTCGGCCTCGTGTCGTTCTTCATCGCCGAGATCGTCGCGACCGCGGTGTTCCTGTTCGTGATCCTCGGCGTCACCTCGGCCGGCCGCGCCGCGTCGAACCTCGCCCCGCTCGCGATCGGCCTCACCCTCACGGTGCTCGTGCTCGTCGCCGGGTACGTCACCAACGGCTCGTTCAACCCGGCCCGCTCGATCGCGACCGCGATCTTCGGCGGCCAGCTCGCCCTGAGCCAGCTCTGGGCGTCGATCGTCGCACCGATCGTCGGTGCGCTGCTCGCCGGCATCATCTACAAGGCGGTCTTCGACCGGCCGACGCGCCTCACGGCGTAGGTTCGCCCGGCCGTACGGCCGCGATCGCACGAAGGCGGATGCCCCCGAGGCATCCGCCTTCGTCGTGCTCGCCCTCCCGACCCGATGAGGCAGCCTCCCGACCCGAGGAGGCTGAAGGAACGGACCTGGGCGGAGGTCGCGCGTCAGCCGGCGACGATGCGGGTCGCGCCCGCCTCGAAATCCACGAGGTCGCCGGTCGCGCCGGCCCGCCACGCACGGCGACCGACGACGAGCATGTAGAAGAGGAGCGCGCCGAGCGCGAGTGCGCCGATGCCGATCTTCACGGGCCACGGCCACGGCGCCGGGGTGACGAAGCCCTCGATGACGCCGGCGACGAAGAGGAAGAACACGAGCCCGATCGCGACCGTGAACAGCGCCCGCGCGTCCTCGGCGAGCGCGACGCCCCGCGGCCTCGGCCCCGGTGCGACCCACGCCCAGAAGATGCGCAGTCCCGCCGCCGCCGCGATGAACACGCACGTGAGCTCGAGCAGGCCGTGCGGCGCGATGTAGAGGAAGAAGGTGTCGCCCTCGTCGTACGTGAACATGATGGCGGCGTTGATGCCGAGGTTCTGCGCGTTCTGCATGATCACCCAGGGCACCCACACCCCGAGGATGCCGAACGCGACGCACTGTGCGGCGACCCACCAGTTGTTCGACCACACCGATCCCGCGAACGAGCCGGCCGGGTGCTCGGAGTAGTATGCGACGAAACCCTCCTCCGCGATCTGGCGGAGCTCGCGCTCAGAGCCGAGCGAGGCGAGCACGCGCGGATCGCCCATGATCCACCACGTGTAGAGCCCGGCGATCACGAACGTCGCGAGGGCGACCGCGAGCGTCAGCCAGCGAAGCCGGTAGAGGGCGGCAGGCAGGTCGGCCGCGACGAATCGGGCGAGCCGGCGCAGCGGATTCTCGGGCGCGGCCGTGAAGCGCAGGCGCGACCGCGAGAGGCTCAGCGAGAGACGGTCGCCGAGGGCGGTCGAGCCCGCCGTCGACTTCACGAGCGACAGGTCGGATGCCGCGGCCTGGTACCGCTCGATGAGCTCATCGGTCTCGGGGCCGGACAAGCGCCGCGATCCGCGCGCGAGCGCGTCGAGCCGCTGCCAGTCGTCGTGGCGTGCGGCGGCGAGGGCTTCGAGGTCCATCTGCTTGAATACTACCCATGGCGTCTCCGACCGGCACGGCACCCCAGGGGGCCGCCTTCGTGCGGGTCGGCCGGTTCCAGGACGACGGCGTGCTCACCGGCGAGGCGGTCTCGCTCGACGTGCGCCCCGCGAGCGTGCTCATGCGCGCCGGCGGTGCGGCGATCGACGTGCTCGTGAGCATCGCGCTCATCCTCGGGCTGCTCTGGATCGTCGCGAGCCTCGGCGCCGACGAGGCGGCGCTGCGCGCGGCGATGATCGCGGGCATCGTGACCGTCATCGTGATCGTGCCGACGGCGGTCGAGACGGCGGCCAGCGGGCGTTCCCTCGGCAAGCTCGCGCTCGGACTCCGGGTCGTCCGCGACGACGGCGGCGCGAGCGGATTCCGGCACGCGTTCATCCGCGCGCTCGTCGGCGTCGTCGAGATCTACATGACGTTCGGCGGGCTCGCGCTGCTCGTCGGCTTCCTCAATCCGTCGTCGAAGCGGCTCGGCGACATCCTCGCCGGCACCCACTCGCAGGTCGAGCGGGTGCCTGCGCCGCCGTCGAACGCCTTCGGCGTGCCGGTGCAGCTCGCGGCGTGGGCGACGACCGCCGACGTCGCACGACTGCCCGACCCGCTCGCGCGACGCGTCGCGTCGTTCTTCGCGAACGTCGAGCACCTCGTGCCCGAGAGCCGCGCACGCGTCGCCGCGTCGCTCGCCGCCGAGGTCTCCCCCTACGTGTCGCCGGTGCCGGCCGCGCCGCCCGAGCTCTTCCTCGCCGGGGTCGCCGCGCTCCGCCGCGAACGCGACGCCGCGGCGCTCTCGCTCGAAGATGCGCGCATCGCCGCACTCGCGCCCGTGCTCACGTCACGCCCGGCCGGGTTCCCCGAGCGCTGACGTCGGCCACGAGGCATCCGCGCCGCACGCACGTCGGACTCCGGCGTGGCGCCGCACGCCGCCCGCCGGCTCGCCGACGAGCGGATGCGCGCGCTCAGTACCGGTAGTGGTCGACCTTGTACGGGCCCTCGACCGGCACGCCGATGTAGGCGGCCTGCTCGGGGCTCAGCGTCGTGAGCTGCACGCCGAGCGAGTCGAGGTGCAGGCGGGCGACCTTCTCGTCGAGGTGCTTCGGCAGCACGTACACGCCGACCGGGTACGCGTCGGGACGGGTCCACAGTTCGATCTGGGCGAGCACCTGGTTGGCGAACGAGTTCGACATGACGAACGAGGGATGGCCGGTGGCGTTGCCGAGGTTCATGAGGCGTCCCTCGCTCAGCACGAGGATCGAGCGGCCGGTCGGCAGCCGCCACTCGTGCACCTGGGGCTTGATCTCGACCTTCTCGGCGCCCGCGAGCGACTCGAGCGCGGCCATGTCGATCTCGTTGTCGAAGTGGCCCACGTTCGCGACGATCGCGAGGTGCTTCATCGCGAGCATGTGCTCGAGGCGGATGACGTCCTTGTTGCCCGTGCACGTGACGAAGATGTCGACCTCGCCGACCGCGTCCTCGACGCGGGCGACCTGGTAGCCGTCCATCGCGGCCTGCAACGCGCAGATCGGGTCGACCTCGCTCACGATGACGCGCGCGCCCTGGCCGCGCAGCGCCTCGGCGGCGCCCTTGCCGACGTCGCCGTAGCCGACGACGAACGCGACCTTGCCGCCCATGAGCACGTCGGTGGCCCGGTTGAGCCCGTCGGGCAGCGAGTGGCGGATGCCGTACTTGTTGTCGAATTTCGACTTCGTGACCGAGTCGTTGACGTTGATCGCCGGGAAGAGCAGCCCGCCGGCGGCGTGCAGCTCGTAGAGCCGGTGCACGCCGGTCGTCGTCTCTTCGGTGACGCCCTTGAGCTCGGCGGCGATACGGGTCCAGCGGTCGGGGCTGAGCTCGAGCGAGCGGCGCAGGGTGTCGAGCACCACGCGGTACTCCGCGCTGTCGCCCGGGGATGCCTCGGGCACGGCGCCCGCGGCCTCGACGTCGCGACCGCGGTGCACGAGCAGCGTGGCGTCGCCGCCATCGTCGAGGATCATGTTGGGCCCGATCCAGTCGGCGCCGGCCGCCGTCGCCTCGGCGCTCCAGTCGAAGATGCGGTCGGTGCACCACCAGTACTCGTCGAGGGTCTCACCCTTCCACGCGTAGACCGGCACGCCCTTGGGCTCGTCGATCGTGCCGTCTGGTCCGACGACGACCGCGGCGGCCGCCTCGTCCTGCGTCGAGAAGATGTTGCAGCTCGCCCAGCGCACCTGCGCCCCGAGTGCGACGAGCGTCTCGATGAGCACCGCGGTCTGCACGGTCATGTGCAGGCTGCCCGCGATTCGCGCGCCGGCGAGCGGCTTCGCGGCGCCGAACTCGGCGCGCAGCGCCATGAGCCCCGGCATCTCGTTCTCGGCGAGCCGGAGCTGGTGTCGCCCCGCCTCGGCGAGCGAGAGGTCGGCGACCTTGAACGGGAGGGCGATGGTGGCGGGCTCGATGCTCATGCCGACCATTCTCGCAGGCCCGCTAGCCTTGCATGCGGATGCACGAGACGGCCCCCGATCGTGTGAGGACGACCCCTTGGAGGAGCCGCATGCTGAAGGTCACCGTCATCGTGCCGACGTTCCGCTCCGGGCCGGGCCTCGACCGCCTGGTCTCCTCGCTCGACGCGCAGTCGATGCCTGAGCGTGAGTTCGAGGTGATCTTCGTCGACGACGGTTCGCCCGACGACACCTGGCTCCGCCTGCAAGGCATCACCGGTGAACGCGACCACATGTCGGCATACCGCATCGCGCCGTCGGGCTGGCCGTCCCGCCCGCGCAACACGGCGCTGGAACATGCGCGCGGCGAGTACGTCCTCTTCCTCGACCACGATGACGAATTGGGACCACATGCCCTTGAGGCCGGATACGAACTCGCGAAGGCGCACGGCGCCGATGTCGTGAACGGGAAGGAATCGCGTACCCACCTCCTGGGCTGGGCGATGACGGTCTTCACCGAGAACCGCGGAAACGCGATGGACCCGCTGGTGCCGGTCGCACTGATGCCGATGACCCCGCACAAGATGTATCGGCGAGCGCTCCTCGAGGAACACCGCATCAGATTTCCCGAAGGCGGTCGGCGGATCTGGGAGGACATCCACTTCAATCTGGACGTGTATGCGAAAGCGAAGACGGTATCCGTCCTCGCCGACACCGCTTTCTATCACTGGGTCTGGACGGGCGCGAACTCCTCGGCCGATGAGTACCAGGATGACCGTATCGAGTACTGGCACCGGCTCTCCGAGCTCATCGATCGAATCAGGACGACGCTTCAGGAGCCGCGGCTCCACCCGCTTCGCGACGCGCTCCTGCTCGTGCAGTACCGAGCACGCATCCTCGGCTTCGTGTTGACCAAGGTGAGCATCGACGACCCGGCCGACGTCGCGACGGCGGACGCCATGGCGAGGAGATACGTGGACTCCCTGCTCACACCGGAGCTCGAGCGCGAACTGACGGTGGATGAACGCGCGAAGACCTTCCTCATCGCCGACGGCAGGGTCGATCTTGCACGCATGTTGGCGACGGTGGATGCCGGTGTGTCCGGCCGAGCGACGATCGAACGTCTGGCGTGGCAGGACGGGAGGCTCATGCTCACCGGCAGCGCGTCGTGGGCCGGCAGAGAGCTCGCGGGCCCCCGCCTCCGGGTTGGGGCCAACGGCCGAGTCGTCCGAGATCTTCCGCCCGAACTCGAGGCCGCTCTCCCCGCCGAGCTCCGAGATGCCGAAGACGACGTCGCGCGCGCCTCCGTCGAGCTCGGTGTGCGCGACGAGGCCACGAAGGCCGTCTGGCTGCTGACGACGGAGGTCGAGCGGCTGCGTCGTGTCGACTCCGAAGGCAGGCTGACGCTCGAGTTGCGGTTCTCGTCGGCCATCGATCCGCGCAGTTCGATCCTCGGCAAGCCGATGCAGAACGGTGAGTGGAGCGTGAACGCGCGTACGTCGCTCGCAGCCCACATCAATCACAGAACCGTCGCCGGGAGCCTGAGCTCCGCGCCCGCGGTGATCGATGGCCGCGCCGCGATCGCACAATTCGACGATCGCGGTGTCCTCATGATCAGTCTTGGCGACCCCGAGCAGATCCTCGACCATGTATCGCTGAACGCGGCTTCGGCCGACGTGACGAGAACGTTCGGTCGGTTCGATGTCGTGATACCGGTCGTTCCACCACTCGCGGTCTTCGGTGCAACGACCGTCGTCGGTGTGGCAACGGCGCAGGCGAGGCCCGACGAGGACGTTCCACGGTGGCGCCGAGCCGCGCGCGTACCTCTTATCGGGCCGATGCTCACCGCCTCCGCCTCGACCGACGTGACCGGCGAGATCGAGTTCGCCTCCGGCGAGTCCGGCGAAACCGTCCTCCGGATCGGGTTCCCGCGAATGCGGCCCGGGACATTTCGACTTACCGGGGTGATCGGTTCGCGCGAAATCGCGCTCCCGCTCCGGCTCGTCGTCGGACTGCGCGGTGCGCGCCTTGAGATCGTCGCCGACGGGACCTGAAGCGAGCGGGCACCGGCACCACGATCTGGGAACCTACTCGACGCGGATGAGCGCGAGCACCTCGTCGCGGATAGCAGCCATGGTCGGCTCGTCGCCGCCCTCGACGTTGAGGCGCAGGAGCGGCTCAGTGTTCGAGGGGCGCACGTTGAACCACCAGAACGGCTCGTCTCCCGCCGTGACGCCCGTGACGGTCAGGCCGTCGAGCTCGTCGAACTCGCCGCGGCCGGTGAACGCCTCGACCACGCGCGTGTAGGCCGAGGGCACGTCGTCGACGACCGAGTTGATCTCGCCCGAGAGCGAGTACGGCGTGAAGCGGGCGGCGACCTCCGACAGCGGTGCCGACTGCGCCCCGAACTCGGCGAGCACGTGCATCGCGGCGAGCATGCCGTTGTCGGCGCCCCAGAAGTCGCGGAAGTAGTAGTGGGCCGAGTGCTCGCCGCCGAACACCGCCCCGGTCGCCTTCATCTGGTCCTTGATGAGCGAGTGCCCGACGCGCGTACGCACGGGGATCGCCCCGGCCGCCTCGATCGTCTCGGGCACGAAGCGCGACGTGATGAGGTTGTGGATGACGTTCACCCCGGTCTCGCCCGCCGCGGTGACGCGTGCGATCTCGCGCAGTGCGACGATCGCTGCGACGGCTGAGGGACTGACCGCGCCACCCTGCTCGTCGACGACGAAGCACCGGTCGGCGTCGCCGTCGAACGCGAGTCCGAGGTCGGCGCCGTGCTCGACCACGGCGCGCTGGAGGTCGACGAGGTTCGCGGGCTCGAGCGGGTTCGCCTCGTGGTTCGGGAAGGTGCCGTCGAGCTCGAAGTACAGGGGCACGATCTCGAGCGGCAGCGCAGGCAGGCCGGCGGCCTCGCCGAGCACGGCGGGCACGGTGAGTCCGCCCATGCCGTTGCCGGCGTCGACGACGATCTTCAGCGGGCGAACACTCGACAGGTCGACGAGCGACCGCAGGTAGGCCGCGTAGTCGGCGAGCACATCGGCCTGGCTCACGACGCCGGCGGTCTCAGCCGTGGGGATGCCGTCCTCGAGGTAGTCGGCGGCGCGATCGCGGATCGCGGCGAGTCCGGTGTCGAGCGAGATGCCCTGCGCGCCGGCGCGGGAGAACTTGATGCCGTTGTAGGCGGCGGGGTTGTGGCTGGCCGTGAACATCGCCGCCGGGGCGTCGAACGAACCGGATGCGAAGTAGCTCTCGTCGGTCGAGCACAGCCCAATCGAGACGACGTCGGCTCCGCGTACCGAGGCACCCGCTGCGAACGCCGCCGCGAACCCGGGCGAGGAGTCACGCATGTCATGGCCGACGACGATCCGGCTACCTGCAGCGGCGACCTCGTCGACGAAGGCCGCGCCGAGAGCCTCGACGGTCTCTTCAGTCAGCCCCTCGCCCACGATTCCGCGGACGTCGTAGGCCTTCACGATCGCGTCGAGGCGCGCGCGAGCGCCGGAGGGTGCAGCGGGATTCATGCCTTGAAACCTACCTCACCGAGCGAGACGTGCCGCACGACCTGCCAGCCGACCGGTGCCGACGTGCGCTCGGCGTGGCGGGCGCACAGGTCGTAGCCGTGCGGCTCTGGCACGGTCGCGAGCGGCCCGAGCACGGCCATCGAATCGGCGTAGTCGAAGGTCAGGGTCGCGACCGCCTCGGCGGCGCATGCGGTGCGCGAACAACGTCTCATGGCAGATCAAGATTAGCGACGACCCCCGCCATTACGATGGAGGGTATGCCCCGCTCTCGTCGTGTCGCCGCACCGCGCTCTCCGAGGCGGCTCGCCCGCGACCGCCACGGGCGCGGCATGCGCTCACCGGTGACCGGTCCGCACCTCCCGATGCTCACGAACCGGGTCGACGAGTTCGAGCTCACGGTCGCGACGACGGTGTCGTACCTGCGGGGTCTGTGGCCCGAGCTCGAGGGGGTGGTCTTCGAGGTCGCCCAGGCGCCGGCCGAGGCCATCCACGATGATCACATCGACCGGTGGAAGGTCTACCACGACGAGCGGCGCATCGTCTTCTTCCGGTTGCCGATCGTGCGGTTCCTGCGGTTGCAGGAGGGTGAGGACAAAGACGAGAAGCTCCTCGTCGAGAGTTGCGTGTTCCGCGCGATCGCCGACTTCCTCGGGCGCGACCCGTGGGAGCTCGCCCCCGGGCGGTACCGCCACTTCTGACCTCTCGGTGGTCGAGAGGCGCGAAGCGCTGATCGAGACCCCCGTGCGGCAGCTAGTGGGGGAACACCCGCAACGGCGAGTCGAGCGGCCCCGGGGGGCGCACCGGGAACGAGGACAGCGCCCGTTCGCCCGAATACGCCACGGTCGCGTGCAATCCGGCCGTCCCGGCGAGTTCGACGACACCGCGTGCCTCGACCTCGATCGCCTCGGTCGTACCCGGGGCGATCCGCACCTCACGCTCGTCGCCGTCGACCGTGAGCATCGCCTCGACCTCGTCGTCGCCGGGGTTCGCGAGGTGCAGCACCGGGTTCGGCCCGCGCGGAACCGCGATGACCGCCGTGTCGAGCAGCGGCAGCGTCGCCGCGGTCCAGGCGAGGTCGACGGATGCCTCACGGTCGTCGCCGTCGGGATCGGTCTGCGCCTGCGGGGAGCCGGTCGTCGCGCGCGCGGCGGCGACGATCGGCCCGTCGGCCTCGAGCGCGATGGTGTACTCCCCCGCATCGAGGTCGCCGAGCGGTACGTCGCTGACGATCCCCGGCTCGAGCGTCGCATCGATGCTTCCGCCTCCACCGCCCGACTCGGGAGCGATGTCGATCGAGACCTGCACGGGATCGTCGCCGGTCGCGAGGAGCCTCACTGCCGGGAAGGCGTCGCCCTCGGCGTGGTCGTCCGTCGCGTCGACGCCGCCGTCGACCGGCACGGTGAAGCCGGGGATGATCTGGACCTCGGCGGGCGTCGCGGTCGGCCCGACGAGTTCGACGCCCGCCGGCGTGAGCCCCTCGACGACGGTGTGCTCGAGCGACGCGGCGATCCCACCGCCGGTGCTCGTGACGTGCACGACGGGCGAGGCGAGGTTCGGGGCGAGCCCGGCCAGCGAGACGACGCGCTGTTCGCCGGCCGGCACCGTGATGCCGAGACCCGACGGCGCGTCGACCGCGCCGCCCTCGCCGATCACGCGGACATCGACGGTCGACGCGACGGCGGTCGGGTTCGAGAGCAGCACGAGCCCCGAGCGCCCGACGTCGGTGGCGCCGCCGACGAGCCACGCCTCGGTGACGACTTCGTCGCAGGCGGCCACGGCGTATCCGGCGATCGTGTCGCGCGAGACCTGCTGCCCCTGCGCACCGGCGAGCATGCCCGCCTCGACCGCACCGGCCTCGGTGGTCAGCGCGAGCGGGGTGCCGTCGCGGTCGGCACGGGGATTCTCGGGGGCGGCGAGTGGGGTCTCGGCGACCTCGGCATCGTCGGGGACGGCGCCGTGCGTCACGGAGGTCGTCCCGACCGAGCTCGCGGTCGTCGCCTCATCGGGGTCGTCGCCGAGCGAGAGCAGCGGGCCGGGGCACACCCGCAGCTGTCCCGTCTCGGCAGGCTTCACGACGAGCGACGGCGGCGTGATGCGGTGCTCCGGCCACGGCACCAGCGCGGCCGCCGCGAGAGCGCCGACGGCGATGCCGGCCGCGATCACGAGGGCGAGGCCGCGTGCGCCGATCCGGGCGAGCCGGCGGCTGAAGTAGCGCTCAGCGGCCATCGTCGTCTCCTTCGGTCACGTCGGGCTCGGATTCGGTTCGCGGCGGTTCGGATGCCTCGGACTCGCCGCCGTCGGTCGCCCCGGCGGGCGGCTCGACCTCGTCGGTTGCCGTCGTGGGATGCTCGTCGTCGAAGGCCGCTGCCTGCGGCTCGTCGTCGACGGGCTCGGTCTTCGGGGCCGGCTCGAGCGATCCGCTCCCCGGTGGCGACGTCATCTCGTCGTCGGATCCGGCGGCGACGATGCCGCTCGCATCTTCCGCCCCGCCCGCTGCCGCGACCGGCTTCGGCTTGCGTGCACGGATCAGCGGGCGCCGCGCGGGTCGACGCTGCGTACTCCGGTCGGCTTCGCGGCCGGCACCCGTCGGAATCGAGAGCAGCAGCGTCGCTCCGAGCACGATGAGCTGCACGACGGCGACCGCGCCGACCAGCCAGCTGCTCGCCTCCGGCGGGATCTGCGCCGCCGAGGCATCCGGTTCTGCCGACGTGAACCGCCAGAGCGTGCCGAAGTCGGTCTCGCCCACGGCCACGAGCGCCGCGTTGCCGTCGAGCGCGGTACGCGCTCGCTCGGCGGTGGCGACCGCGGCGCGGTCGTCGACCTCGGGGTCGTCGAGCAGCACGAACGAAGCGCCGAACTCGCGCACCGCGGCCTCTGGGTCGAAGCCACTCCGCGACGCGAGGTTGCCCGCGATCTCGGCGAGCTGCTCCTCATCGGCCGAGAGCGTCAGTGCGGTGGCGTCGAGGGTCGACTGCTCGTCGAGCGTGGTGCCCGCGCCGCGCTCGAGCGTCGCGCGGAGGCTGCCGTCGGCGTCGGGCGTCATGCGGAGCGTCGTGACGCGGGAGTCGTTCTCGGCTTCGGCACCGACGAACGCCGGCAGCGTGCGCACCGCGGCGGGCCGTACGGCGACCGTGCCCGTGGCGAGGTCGATCGCCGTCGGCACGACGGCGGCGACGACGGCGGCGAGCACGACCCATGCAACGAGCGCACGGCCTCGTCGCAGCGCGTCGAGCGCGACGACGGCGGCGAGCACGAGCCCGATCCAGGCGAGGCTGAGGCCGGCACCCGACCACAGCGGCACAGCGGTCGCACCCGAGCTCGACAGTGCGAGGTGCGTCGCGAGCAGGGCGGTCGCGAAGCCGAGCAGCGCCGTCCCGAGCGCGAGCACGGCGGAGCGGAGGGCCGGCGCGAGCACCGCGGTGAGCGCGACGATCACGAGCGGCAGCACGAGCGCGCTGACGGCGATGCGGAAATCGACGCTCGTGGTCGCGAAGAAGCTGTTCCAGCCTCCCCACGAGCCGTCGGGCAGGCCGAGGGCGAGCTGCCACACCGACGGCACGGTGCTCTCGGTCGGCAGCCCGGGGTCGGCGAGCAGGCCGAGCGGATTGCCCCGGTCGATCTGCCCGATCACGAGCGGCGCGGCGAGCACGATCGCGGGGATGGGCAGGCCCACGAGCCGGACGGCGGCCCGCCCGCTCACGGCGAGCGCGACGATCCAGGCGATGAGCAGCGCCGGCGCGAGGCTCGGCGCCGCGGCGATGACCGCGGCGAACAGGAGCGATGCGGTCGCGGCAGCCGCCCACGAGGTCGCGGCGCCGAACGCCGCGAACGCAAGCCATGCCAGCAGCACGTGTGCGAGGACGGCCCCGGGGCGCCCGTCGCCGAGGGCGATCAGGAACGGCGGGGCGAACGCCCACATCAATGCGGCGACCGCCCGGAGCGACCCGCGCTCGGTCAGTCGCGATGCCGCGAACCAGGCGCCGAGCGCCGCCGCCGGGATCGCGAGGAGCCACAGCAACAGGAGCGCGGTCGACGGCGCCCAGAAGGTCACGGATCCGAGCACGGCGAGCGCCCCGGCGAACGGGTCGGCGCCGCCCATGAATCCGGGGCCGATGTCGCGCCAGCCGTAGGCGGCGTTGCGCCAGAGTGCGTCGAGGCCGTTCGAGAGCGGCTCGAGGCCGCCTCCGCTCACGCCGCCCGCGCCGAAGAGCCAGGAGAACAGCGCGATCGACGCGACGATCGAGGCGAGCAGGACCCAACCACCGCCCGTGCCGAGGAACTGGAGCTCGTGCTTGCGCCCGCGCGCGCGTTCGCGGCGGGCCTCCGCGGCGTGCTGCCGGCGGCGGCGCATCTCGTCGGGCTGCATGCGCAGCGGCGCGATCGCCGACCAGCCGACCGTGCGGGCGGACTTCAGCCTGCGGCGGGCACGCGGCACGCGGGCGCCCGAGAACATCGTCGTCACCGCAGCCGCGAACTCGCCGGGGATGGCGCCGGGCGCCTTCACGAGGAGCAGCCGGATCGAGCGGAGCACCGCAAGCGGCAGGAAGGTCAGCCAGTGCAGCGGAGCGAGGAGGAGGGGCGCGTAGACGAGCCGCCGGTGCAGTTGCGCCGCGCGGGTGTTGCGGACGCGCCGGCGCGTCGTCCGCGCCTTCGGGCCCGTCTCGGGCCCGGCGACGCCGGCGCCCGCGAATCGCACCTTCGCCTCGGGTACGACCTCGACGCGATGCCCGGCGAGGCGGGCCCGGATCGACAGGTCGAGCGCGTCGTCGACGGTGGGCAGGCCCGGGTCGAAGCCGCCGAGCGTGCGCCACACCGAGTGCCGCACGAGGATCGCCGCCGGGTCGAGCCCGAGCACGTCGCTCATGCCGTCGTGCTGCCCCTGGTCGAGTTCGTCGGCGACGAGGGTGACGCTGCGACCGAGGCGCGTGATGGAGCGGCCGAAGCGGGCGATGCGGTCGGGCTCGTGCCATTCGACGAGCTTGGGCCCGGCGATCGCCACCGACTTGGCCGTCTCGAGGGTCGCCACGAGGCGGGCCAGGGCATCTGGCGCGGGCGCGCTGTCCTCGGCGAGCAGCCAGAGGGCGTCGCCATCGGAGTCGGGCTCGTCGAGCACGCGATCGGCAGCGCGCACTGCTTCGCCGAAGGAGAGACGCTGGGAGAGGTCGACGAGGTGGGTGGGCGAGATCTTCGCGATCTGCTCGCGCGCGACGGTGTCGGCCTCGGTGAGTACGACGACGAGCGCGTCGGGGCCGCGCTCCTGGGAGCGGATCGCCTCGAGCGTCTGACGGAGGTGGTCGCCGCCGTGGTGCACGACGAGGACGGCGGTGACTCTGGGGAACATCGCAGTCAGCCTAAGCGGCGCACGCCGCTCGTCGGGAGACTCCCCCGGGCGCGCCTCGAAACCGGCGAAGACGAGTGCGGGGCCTGCCGAAGCAGGCCCCGCGACTCACACCGCTCGCTTGCGCAGCTTGCGCCGCTCGCGCTCGGAGAGCCCGCCCCAGATGCCGAACCGCTCATCGTTGCCGAGCGCGTATTCAAGGCATTCGGCGCGGACCTCGCAGCCGGTGCAGATCTTCTTCGCGTCCCTCGTCGATCCGCCCTTCTCAGGGAAGAACGCCTCGGGATCGGTCTGCGCGCACAATGCGTCGCTCTGCCACGCCAACGGATTGTCGTCATCGACCGCCGGGCGCACACCGGGTACTCCCAGCCTGACCGGATCGACGAACCAATCGTCAGGTACTCCAGAACGATATTCAGGACTCGCCATATCGTCTCCCACCCAGTTGTACCGACCACCCGAAGGGTGTGTCATGAACAATTACACCCATGTAATTCCCGCGAGTCAAGTCGCAGATGGTAACCCTCAATCACCTGTCGAGGCTTCACGCGGCACGCGACACGCCGGTGTGTTGGGGAGACGTTATGAATCGTCGGCTCACGCAGCGGCGCGGCGAGCCTCCCACGCCGTGCGCACCATCTCGGCGAGCGTGTGGCGCATCCTCCAGTCGAGGTCGCGGGCGGCGAGCTCGCCCGAGGCGACGATGCGGGCCGGGTCGCCGGCGCGGCGCGGCGCGATCTCGGGCGCGAACTCGATGCCGGTCACGTCGGCGACGGTGCGCATGATCTCCCCGACCGAGACGCCGTCGCCCGAGCCCAGGTTGTAGACCGGCTCGATCGGCTCGCCGGCGTCGAGCCGCTGTGCGGCCGCGACGTGCGCCTCGGCGAGGTCGGCGACGTGGATGTAGTCGCGCACGCATGTTCCGTCGGGCGTCGGGTAGTCGTCGCCGTTGATGCGGGGCGTACGACCGTCGAGCAGCGCGTCGAACACCAGCGGGAAGAGGTTGTGCGGGCTCGGGTCGAAGATCTCGGGGGTGCCCGAGCCGACGACGTTGAAGTAGCGCAGGCTCGTGTGCGCGAGCCCCGCCGCGCGGCCCTGGTCGGCGAGGAGCCACTCGCCGATGAGCTTGGACTCGCCATAGGGCGATTCGGGATGCTTCGGGGTCGACTCCGTGACGAGGTCGACGTCGGGCGTGCCGTAGACGGCCGCGCTCGACGAGAACACGATCCGCGAGACGTCCTTCGACTCCATTGCCGCCAGCAGGGTGGACGTGCCCGTGACGTTCTGCTGGTACGTGTGAAGGGGGCGCTGCACCGAGACGCCGGCGTACTTGAAGCCGGCGAGGTGCACGACGCCGCGCACGTCGTAGCGCTCGAGGGTGGACTCGAGGAGGCGTCCGTCGAGGATCGAGCCCTGCACGAAGGGCGTGCCGTCGGCGACGAAGCCGCGCCGGCCCGACGACAGGTCGTCGACGACCACCGTGTCGATGCCCTTCGCCGCGAACGCCCGCACGACGTGCGCACCGATGTAGCCTGCTCCCCCGGTGACCAGCCAGCTCATGTTCCGCCTCTCCGGCGGCGGTGTCTCCGGCGCCCACACGATCCTAACGGGGGCGTCGAGCGGGCCGAGGAGCGAGCGCGGCGAGCGCCTCGAGACCCCGGCAGGCCAGGGCCGAGGGGTGGCGGCTGGACGGCTCGAGGCCCCGGGTCATCCGAGCCGCTCGACGTGCCGTACCCGGTCCCGGATCTCGGGCCTGCCGTAGCCGTCGCGGCCGAGCCCCGCGACGGTGGCGACGACACCCCACACGGCGAGCGCGACGAGGACGGCGATGAGGAGGATCATGATGATGGACATGGCAGTTAATGTATGGATTGCAAGATCCTGCCGACAGTGGCAGAGTTGACACAGATCATCCCATTCCTGCCATCGGCTCGCCGACAACCGGAGGTCAGCATGCTCCGCTCCATCGCCTGTCTCGCCGTTCCCCAGATGGCGCCGTTCGAGTTCGGCGTGATCTGCGAGGTGTTCGGCATCGACCGATCCGAGCACGGCGGACCGGTCTTCGACTTCCACGTCGTCGCCGCCGACCCCGGCACGGTGTCGACGAAGCTCGGCTTCGACCTCGTGGTGCACGAGGGCCTCGACTTCGCTCGCACCGCCGACCTCGTCGCGGTGCCGGCCGCGCTCATCGACCAGCCGGTCGACGAGCGCATCGCCGAGGTGCTCCGCGACGCCGTCGCCCGCGGCGCCTGGGTGCTGAGCGTCTGCTCGGGCGCCTTCATGCTCGGCAAGGCGGGCGTGCTCGCCGGCCGCCGCGCCACGACCCACTGGATGTACTCCGACCGCCTCGCCGCCGACTTCCCCGACACCGAGGTCGACCCCGACGTGCTCTTCGTGCAAGACGGCAAGGTCGTCACCGGCGCTGGAACGGCCGCCGGCATCGATGCCGCGCTGCACGTCGTGCGCACCGAGCTCGGGGCGAGCGCCGCGAACATCATCGCCCGCCGCATGGTGGTGCCACCGCAGCGCGACGGCGGCCAGTCGCAGTTCATCCAGACGCCGGTGGTCGAGTGCCGCAGCGACTCGTTCGCCACGATCACCGCGTGGATGCTCGAGCACCTCGACGAGGACCTCACCGTCGACCTGCTCGCGCGCAGGGCGCTGATGTCGCCCCGCACGTTCGCCCGCCGATTCCGGGCCGAGACCGGCACGACGCCGAACGCATGGCTCAACCGTCAGCGACTGCTGCGGGCGCAGCAGCTGCTCGAAGAGAGCGATCTCAACCTCGAGGAGATCGCCCGCGAGACCGGCTTCGGCACCGCTGCCGTCATGCGACACCATTTCGTCAAGGTGCTGCAGACCACCCCGACGGCCTACCGACGCCTGTTCGGCATGCGCGTCGCGAGCTGAGTCCGAGGGGTCGCCGCGGGGTCCTGCGGCTCGCGTCACGGCGTTCGGCCCTCGCCGAGGTACTCGCGCAACGCCTTTCTCGCATCACGCACGCGGAACCCCGTCGCCTCGATCTTCGCGAGGTCGAGCGTGCTGTGCCGGGGGCGGGGTGCTGCGGCGAGTCCGCGCCCGTACTCTTCGCCCGAGACGGGCCGCACGCGGTCCGGGTCGTGGCCGAGCATCTCGAACACCGCGCGCGCGATCTCGAACCAGCTCTGCGGCGCGCCCCCGTTGCTCAGCTGGTAGGTGCCGTACGGCGCCCGCGTCTGGAGCAGGTGCCGGATGCCGCCGGCGAGGTCCCCCGCGAACGTGAGCCGTCCGAACTGGTCGTCGACGACCGAGGGATCGACGCCCCGTTCCGCGAGCGACGCCATCGTGCGCACGAAGTTCGCCCCCTCGCCGACGACCCAGCTCGTCCGCACGATGTAGTGACGTGCGCAGCGGCGGGCGGCGAACTCGCCGGCCGCCTTCGTCTGCCCGTACACACCGAGCGGAGCCACGCCCTCATCGACGTCGTGCCGTGTCCGCACTCCATCGAAGACGTAGTCGCTCGAGACAGTGACCAGCGGCACTCGCAGCCGTTCGGCGACGTCGGCGGCCTCCGCAACGGCCTCGGCGTTGATCCGCCAGGCGGCGCGCCGCCCATCCGGCGTCTCCGCCTCGTCGACGGCCGTGTACGCCGCGGCGACGACGATGGCCGCAGCATCCGACCAGTCGTGGGCCTCGATCGCACCGGGCACCCCGAGGTCGAGTTCGCGCCGCGTGACGAAGCGCGCCCCGGGCAGCTCGATCCGCAGCGCACGTCCGAGTTGCCCGTCGCCGCCGATCACGACGACGCGGCGCGCCGGCAGCGGATCGACGTCTCGGAGGGCGGGGTGACCGCGATCGGCGGGTGAGAGCTCGACCTCGTCGAGCGGGAAGGGCCAGTCGATCGCAAGCGACTCGTCGGCGAGGTTCACGAAGGTGTACGCGGCGTCGGGGCGCCAGTGCTCGTTGACGAGGTAGCTGTACGCGGTATCGGGCACGAGCGTCTGGTAGGAGTTGCCGACGCCTCGCGGCACGAACACCGCACGCTCGGGTCCGAGCTCGAGTGCGACCCTACGCCCGAAGGTCGGACCCTCGCGCAGGTCGACCCAGACGCAGTACGCCCGGCCCGAGGCGATCGAGACGAGCTTGTCCCACGGTTCGGCATGGATGCCGCGGGTGGTGCCCGCCGCGACGTTGTACGACACGTTCTGCTGCACCGGTCGGAAGTCTGGCAGCCCGAGGGCGAGCATCTTCTCGCGCTGCCAGTTCTCCTTGAACCAGCCTCTGGCGTCGGCGTGCACGGGCAGGTCGAGCACGAGCAGCCCGGGGATCTCGGTCTCCGCGACGCGGAGCGCGTCGCCGCTCAACGGCCGACTTTCGCGTACGCGGCCTCGGTGCGCTCCTTCTGGGGGCCCCACCACGTCTCGTGCGCCCGATACCATTCGACGGTCGCGTGCAGCCCCTTCTCGAAGTCGACCCGCTCGGGCCGCCAGCCGAGCTCCTCGCGCAGCTTGGTCGAGTCGATCGCGTAGCGGAGGTCGTGCCCGGGCCGCTCACCGACGAAGTCGAACTCGTCGGGCCGGCGCCCGAACGCCGTCAGCAGCAACTCGACGACCTCGCGGTTCGAACGCTCGCCGTCGGCACCGATGAGGTAGGTCTCGCCGATCGCCCCGCGCTCGAGGATCGCGAGCACCGCTGACGAATGGTCGTCGGTGTGGATCCAGTCGCGCACGTTCTCACCCGAGCCGTAGACCTTCGGCCGATCGCCGCGCAGCAGGTTGGTGATCTGGCGCGGGATGAACTTCTCGACGTGCTGGTAGGGCCCGTAGTTGTTCGAGCAGTTGCTGATCGTGGCCCGGAGCCCGAAACTGCGCACCCACGCGCGCACGAGCAGGTCGGAGGCGGCCTTCGTCGATGAGTAGGGACTCGAGGGGTTGTACGGCGTCGCCTCGGTGAAGCGGCCCGGTGCGTCGAGTTCGAGGTCGCCGTAGACCTCGTCGGTGCTCACGTGATGGAACCGGAGTCCGCGGCGACGGGCCGCCTCGATCAGAGTGTAGGTGCCGACGACGTTCGTCTCGAGGAAGGGTGCCGGGTCGGCCAGCGAGTTGTCGTTGTGCGACTCCGCGGCGAAATGCACGATGGCGTCATCGGCGCCGAGCCGATCGGCCAGTCCGTCGACGAGTGCCGCATCGGCGATATCGCCCCGCACGAACTCGTACCGGTCGGACGGCAGGCCGTCGAGCGCGCCGAGATCGCCCGCGTAGGTGAGCTTGTCGAGCACGATCACCGATCGGTCGGTGCTCTCGAGCACGTGGCGCACGAAGTTCGATCCGATGAAGCCGGCGCCGCCGGTCACGAGGAGGATCGACATCTCAGCGCCCCCGTTCGAGCACGTCGAGCAAGTAGGCGCCGTACCCCGACTTCACGAGTGGCTCGGCGCGCTCGCGCAGCCCATCGTCCGAGAGGAATCCGCGCCGCCAGGCGACCTCCTCGGGCACGCCCACCTTCAGCCCCTGCCGCCGTTCGATCGTGCGCACGAAGTCGCTCGCGTCGTTCAGCGAGTCGGGCGTGCCGGTGTCGAGCCAGGCCGTGCCGCGCGGCAGCACCTCGACGGCGAGGCGCCCCTGGCGAAGATAATGCGCGTTGACGTCGGTGATCTCGAGCTCCCCCCTGGCCGAGGGCACGAGCCCCGCGGCGACCTCGACGACCGAGCTGTCGAAGAAGTAGAGACCCGGAACCGCGTAGTTGCTCTTGGGCACCACAGGCTTCTCCTCGAGCGAGATGGCGCGACCGTCGGCGTCGAACTCGACGACGCCGTACGCCGTGGGGTCGGCAACCCAGTAGGCGAAGACCGCGCCGCCGTCGAGGCCGGCGAACCGTGCGAGCTGCGAGCCCAGGCCGGGGCCGTAGAAGATATTGTCGCCGAGTACGAGGGCGACGTCGTCGTCGCCGATGAAGTCGGCCCCGATCGTGAACGCCTGCGCGAGGCCTCGCGGTTCGTCCTGCACGGCATACTCGATCGAGATGCCGAACTGCGACCCGTCGGCCAGCAGGCGGTGGAACTGGGCGGCATCGTGCGGCGTGGTGATGACCAGCACCTCGCGGATGCCCGCGAGGATCAGGGTCGACAGTGGGTAGTACACCATCGGCTTGTCGTAGACCGGCACGAGCTGTTTCGAGACGCCGAGCGTGATCGGGTGAAGACGACTGCCCGATCCTCCGGCGAGGATGATTCCCTTCACCCGTCCATGATGGCCCATCGCTGCCCGCCATCGTCGACGTGGTTCGCGGGGTCAGGCGTCCGACGGCGCGGATCGCCCGACTGTGGCGACCCAGGCAACCCCGGCACCCGAGATGCGCAGCGCGACCTCGTCGGGGGTTGCGTAGAGAGCCCGACCGCGCTCGAGCGGCGTCCGGCTCCGCGCTCCCGAGAGGTCGAGCGCCCCTGCCTCCGCGAGCACGATGGCAGGGCCGTGCAGCTCGAGCGTCGATGCGCCCGCGCCCGGCTCCGCGCGGTACAGCTCGAAATCGGCAACGCCGGGGCGGTACGCGCTCACGTCGGCCGAGACGTCGACGGCGGCGAGCCGGGGCGGCGCCATCGGCGTGAAGTCGAGCACGTCGACGAGCTCGGCGACGTCGATGTGCTTGGGCGTGAGCCCACCGCGCAGCACGTTGTCGCTCGCGGCCATGAGCTCGATGCCGAGGCCGTCGAGGTAGGCATGGATGTTGCCGGCGGCGAGGTACAGCGACTCTCCGGCCCGCAACCGCACGCGGTTGAGCAACAGCGAGATGACGATGCCGGGGTCGCCCGGGTAAGCTTCGGCGAGCACGCCGACCGTCTCGAAGGACCGGGCATACGGTGACGCCGCCGCCTCGGTCGATGCGGCGAGCGCGACGACGCGCTCGATCACCCAGCTCGCCTCGCCCGAGTCGCCGCCGCGGCCGTCGCGAAGCAGCCATTCGACGGTCGCCCGCAGCGGCTCGGGTTCGGCGAGGTGCGCTGCGAGCAGGTCGAGCGCGCCCGGCTGCGGGTCGGCCGATGCGGCGTCGGCGGCACGCAGCACCGCGAGCACGCCCTGCACCTCTTCGAGCGGACGGAAGCCCGAGAGGGCGTCGAACGTCTCGCTCACCGCGACGATGAGCTCGGGCTTGTGGAACCCGTCCTTGTAGTTGCGGTCGTAGGCGTCGATCGCGACGCCCTCGGCCTCCTCCCGCGCGAAGCCGGCACGCGCCTGCGCAGGCGTCGGGTGCGCCTGCAGCGACAGCGGTGCACCCGCGGCAAGCACCTTGAGCAGGAACGGCAGTCTCGCACCCTGAGCGGCGAGCTCGGGCCCCAGCGCGGTCACCGGGTCGGCGGCGATCCAGTCGGCGAGGTCGGCGTGGCCGACGGATGCCGCATCGACGATCTTCGACGGCGAGCCGGCGTGCGCACCGAGCCAGAGCTCGGCCTCGGGGTCACCCGACGCAGCGCGCCCGCGGTATTCGGCGATCGCGGTGCGCGAGCCCCAGGCGTAGTCGCGCGGGGTGTTGTCGATCGTCACGAACATCCGTGCGTGGTCCTCTCGTCGGCGTGGTCCCACACTATCGAGGGGTCGGCCGGTCGGTGGGCCCCTCGGCCCGCGGTGTCGGTTCCTCCCGCTGGTCGAGCGCACTCCGATCAGCTCTTAGACTCGATTGCCCCCGATTCCAAGACCGAGGATCACACGACCCAGATGTCCAACACCGCCCATCGCCGCATCGACGAAATCGAAGGCATCCGCGGCCTCGCCCTCATCCTCGTCGTGCTCTTCCATCTCTTTGGTCGGGGACGCGTGTCGGGCGGCGTCGATGTCTTCCTCTTCGTCTCGGGGTTCCTCCTGACGCTCGCGATGCTGAGGAGTCATGTCTCCGGGCGTCCTCAGAACCTCCGGCGCCGATACGAGCGAATGGTCATGCGGTTGACTCCGCCGGCTCTGCTGGTGCTCACCGCGACGGTCGTGATGACCCTCGCCGTCCTCCCCGCATCGACTTGGACGCAGACGGGACACGAGATCGTGGCCTCGGCCCTGTACTACGAGAACTGGGAACTGATCTCCTCGCAGCTCGCCTACGGGGCGGCCGGGCCGTCGACGAGTCCCGTCCAGCACTTCTGGTCGCTGTCGGTGCAGGGTCAGTTCTTCCTCGTCTGGCCACTGCTCCTCGCTCTCGTTCTCCGTGTCGGCGGCCGGCGGTCGTGGACGACGCATCTCGTCGCGGGGATCGTGTTGCTGATGACGGTCGCCTCCTTCATTTACGCGTGGTCCCTCAACGCGTCGGAACCCGCTGTCGCCTATTTCGACTCATTCACGAGGTTCTGGGAACTCGGTGCTGGCGCGTTGCTCGCGATCGCCTTCAGCCACGTGAACCGGTTCTCGACCGCTTGGCGGGTCGCACTCGGTTGGACCGGGGCCGCTCTGATCATCGCTTCGGGCTTCGTGCTGGACGGTGCGCAGCAATTCCCGGGCCCGGCCGCACTCATCCCGGTCGCCGGAGCCGCACTCATCATCGTCTGCTCGGGCAGCCCGACGCGCCTTGGCGTCGATCGCGCGCTCGCCACTCCGCCGGTCCGCTGGCTCGCGCGGATCTCGTACCCGCTCTATCTCTGGCACTGGCCGATCCTCATCGCGTACCTCGCGGTCCGTGGCTACGACGGCGTCGGCATCCTCGGGGGCGCGTTCGTGCTCGCTGCCGCGATCCTGCTCGCCTGGCTGACCCAGCGATTCGTCTCCGAACCGGTGCTCGAGGTCGCGAACCGGCGGCCTCGGAAGCGTTATCCGATTCTCGCGCTCGGGGCCGCAGCGACCCTCACGCTCATCGTCACGACCGGTGCCGCCGCTGTTCAGCAGTCGCAGAGCGAGACCCTCACCGCCGTCTCCGAAACCGGCTCGGACTATCCCGGAGCGCTCGTACTCACGGACGGCGCCTCGACCCCCGAGAAGGTCGACCCCGCGCCCGATGCGTCGATCGCCTTCGACGATCTCCCCGAGGTGTACCAGGAGAAGTGCATCCAGAACTACCGCGACACGGCCGAATTCGCCATCGTGAAGACGTGCGCACCACGAGGTGACGCCGACTCACCGCTCGAGATCGTCATGGCAGGCGGATCCCACACGCAGCAATGGGCGGACGCGATGACCACGCTCGCGGAGCGCCACCACTGGCGGTTGACGATCATTGACAAGGACGGATGCCGTCTCAGTCTCGATGAGAAGAATCCGAACGCGAGCTGCGTGGCATGGAACAAGGCGGCGATCGACGAGATCATCCGGCTGCAGCCCGACGCCGTGTTCACCGTCTCCACGAAGACGTACCTCGATCAGGCCGAACTCGTCATCGCGGGGCAGGTCGAGGCGTGGAAGGCGCTCGATCACGCCGGGATCCGCGTCGTGGGTGTGCGCGACACGCCACGGTTCCCATGGCGTATTCCCGAGTGCCTCGAGCAGCACGCAGCAGCGCCTGCGGAGTGTGGACTCGAGCGGAGCAGGGTGTATGCGGCCGAATCTCCGTCACGTTCGATGCCGGATCTGCCGGAATCGTTCGTCGAGGTCGACGTCGCGGACGGCTTCTGCTCGTCCCGCTGCGAACCGATCGTCGGAAACGTCACGGCGTATCGCGACGACGACCACATGACCGCCTCGTACTCGACTACGCTCGTACCGCTGTTGGAACGCGAGTTGGAGAAGTCGGCAGACTTCCTCTTCGGCTGAACTTCTGCGCCCGATCGCGGATGCTTGGGGTTCGAGTCAACTGGCCGGCGTCCCACGCCATCCGGCGTCAGCGTATTCGAACTGGAGCCTCGAGCGACGACATGACAGATTCCGTTCGGCGGAGCCGAGGTGGCTACGTCATCCGCCTCCCGGAGCGCCTGAAGCGTGCGTCGCGTCTGCGAACGTTGCGGGTCGCCGCCACACTGCTCGCCGGCGTCTCCGCCGTCGCCGCGCTGAGTTCCTCCCGGCTCCATCCTTCGGTCACCGGGGCCGCGCTGGTCGGGCTGGTCACCTGCAGCACGATCCTGGCGATCGGCGGCTTCCTCTCGGAGCTGGAGCTCCGCAGCATGACGGTCCCGCGCATCGTCGTCCTCGCTGGCGTGCTCGGCGTGGCATCGACGCGACCGGAGCTCACCTCGATCGCGGTAGCCGTCCTCGCGCTGGCGCTCGAAACGGCCGCGTTCCGGAGCGCCGCGAGCCTGCGCCCGTTCGCGGCCGGACTCGATGGCTGCAGCACACCCCGCCCCCGGACGTGGCCCGTCATCGCCTCGGCTCGAGTCGGACTGCTGTGCGCCCTCGCGACCATCCTCGGGGTGAGCTGGCCGATGGTCGCGGTGCTCGCGCTGGTGCTCGGCGGTGCGAGCCTGCTGCTGTCCGCCGGCCAACTGGGCGCCGCATTCCTCGCCCGTCGACGCCAGGCCGAGGCTCGCGAGCGCTTCCGCCCCGAGCTGCAACGGCTCGCCCCGAAGTTCGCGGTGCACTGGGACGCGCCGACGGGTACCGCCTACCAGCTGACGATGTGGATGGATGAACTGGTGGGCATCGGCGAACCGTTCGTCATCGTCGTTCGCAATCAGGAGGGATTCGACGATGCGGCGACCGCCGCCGGCCCCGGCGGTCCACCGGTCGTCCTGCTGGAGCGACATGATGAATTGGACGATCTCATCGTGCCGTCACTGATCGCGATCTTCTATGTGAACAATGCTCCGAGCAACACCAATTGCACTCGATTCTCGAATCTGTGGCACGTCCAGCTCAACCACGGCGACAGTGACAAGGCCCCCAGTTACGCCCCATCCCTACGTCAGTACGATCGCAACTTCGTCGCCGGACCAGCTGCTGCTCGCCGATTCGCCGATCACGCCGTGGAGACGACGACGGACTACTTCCGGATCGTCGGGCGTCCGCAGCTCGCCGACGTCGTGCGCGTCGAGGAGGCGCGCGATCATCCGACGGTCGTGCTGTACGCGCCGACGTGGGCCGGATTCAACGCCGACACGGCCGTTTCGTCGTTGGGGTATGGGCGGGCGATCGTGGAGGAACTGCTTGCTGCCGGCGTGACGGTGCATTTCCGCCCTCACCCGCACGCGCTTCGCGTGGCGAAGACGGCGGAGGACGTCCGCACCATCGACGGACTCCTCCGGAACCATCGGGACCGCACCGGCACGGGTCACCGCCTCTCGGTGGAGTCCGCACGACTTGACCTCGTGGAGTGCTTCAACGACGCCGATGCGCTGATCACCGACGTATCGAGTGTGCTCACCGACTTCCTCGCGTCCGCGAAGCCGTACGCCATCGCGATGTCAGCATCGGACAGTGACGCGCAGACACTTCCGCTCGCTACCGGCGGCGTCGTCCTGAGCTCCGGCCACCCTGGCCTTCATGCCGGAATCGAAGCACTCCTCGGGCCGGACCGCCATTTCGCCGCACGCGAGCGCCTCTGTCGCGACTATCTGGGGCCCGACCCCGGGTCCGCCGCGTCGATCCTCCGAGATGAGGTTCGCACACTGCTCGCAGGTCCGAAGCGACCGGCGAACATGCGTTAGCATCACTGCGGCCCCGATGATTCGGTGTCGACAGCTTAGGAGCCGAATGTCCCCGAAATTCTCACTGGTCAGCGCCGTGTACAACGTCGAACCCTATCTGCAGGAGTTCTTCGAATCGCTCGTTGACCAGTCGATCGGGTTCAGCGGCATCGACGTCGTCCTCGTCGACGACGGATCCACCGATGGGTCTCTCGCGGCCTGTCGCCGCTTCGCGCAGCTCCATTCGAATGTCACCGTCCTGACGCAGCCCAATCAAGGTCAGGGGGCGGCCCGCAATGCCGGCATTGAGATCGCCTCGGGCGAATGGGTGACATTCGTCGACCCCGATGACGTGCTGGATCAGGCATACTTCGAGCAGATCGCCGCAGTCATAGCCCGAGAAGACGCCCATGACTGCGAATTCTTCGCCGGCCACACCATCATGTGGCACGAGGCCGCCGGAACGCGCGTGGACAACCACCCCAATGCGTTCCGATTCATGATCGGCGACTCGATCACCGATCTCGAGACGCAGCCGAACTTCATCCACGGACAGGCGCCGCTCAGCTTCTTCCGGTTGGAACGGATTCGGCGACACGAGTTGTCATTCGACGACCGGCTGCGCACCCGATTCGAGGACGGGAAGTTCGTCGCGGAGTACCTCCTCACACTCGACAGACCACTGGTCGGACTCGCTGCAGGCGCGCACTACCACTATCGCCGACGGGCGGACGGCAGCTCGAGCGTCCAGGGGGCGAGCAGCGACGAGCGGACATACGCGACGGTAGCGCGGTTCGGCTATCTGCCCCTCGTGCGCGAGGCCGTTCGCACGAATGGACGAGTGCCGAGGTGGCTCCAGACGCTCATCGTCTACGATCTGCTCTGGCTCACGAAGGTGGAAGCCGCCGAGCATGCCGCGTCGCGTGCAACATCGACGGCCGTGCTCGAGCAGTTCCTCCTCGATGTTGCCGAGACGATGGCGAACGTCGAGCAGGAGACCGTGCTCGGCTTCGATCTGATGCACTTCGATCCCGAAATCAAGTGGGCGCTGGCGCACGGATTCGACGCGGCTGCCGTCTCACCCATCTACGCGGACGCGGCGGATGACGCTCGCGGGCTCGTCCGCCTGCGCTACCGCTACCGCGGTGACCGACCCTCGGAGCTCGTCCGGATCCAGCGAACGATCGTTCACCCGCGGCACGCGACTGAGCGTCGCGTCGTCCTCTTCGGCCGCGAGTTCTTCACTGAGCGGGTCCTCTGGGTCAGTGCGCACGACGTCATCCGGATCGACCTGGACGGTCGAACCCGGCCCATCTTCTCGTTCGAATCCCCGGGATCGCTCTTCAAGCTTCGCAACGACGCGATCATCGCGTTGCGGCGCCGGCGTATCAACCGTACGCCGAAGAAGTTCCGCGTCGAATCATCGGCGACCCGACTCGTCGCCCGCTCCATCCGTGACGGACTCCGGCGCATACGTCACGCGCTCCGGAAGCGCTCACTCAGCGACACGCTGGTATCGCTCGAACTCCGCGCGCCGTGGAACAGACGCAGGTTCTACGATGCGTGGGCACTCATGGATCGCGAGTGGGATGCCAATGACAGCGCCGAGGAGTTCTACCGATGGCTGCGCGTCGAACACCCTGAGATCAACGCCTGGTTCGTCGTGAGCCGAGACACGACGACGTGGTCCCGCCTGAAGGACGACGGCTTCCGGCTCGTCCCGTACGGGAGCCGACGATATCGGATACTCATGCTCATGGCCTCGGAGCTCATATCGAGTCATGCCGATGCGCCGATCGTGAGTCCGTTCGGAACCCGATACGGACCGCCACGGTGGCGATTCACCTTCCTTCAGCACGGCGTCATCAAGGGAGACCTCTCGAACTGGTTGAACCCGAAGCCGATCGATACGTTCGTCGCCTCGACTCCGGACGAGTACGGCGCCTTGACCGGGGTGGGGCCATACCGCTATTCGACCCGTGAGGTACGCCTCACGGGGCTGCCGCGATTCGATGCGCTGAAGCGGCGGAGCGAGGCTCTGCTCGAGTCGGAGATTCGCAACCTGCTCATCGCGCCGACCTGGCGGAAGTACCTCTCCCGCCCGCTCGACGTCCGGTCGCAACGCCACCAGCGCGTAGACGGATTCATGCAAAGCGAGTTCGCACGAGCCTGGACGGCTCTCCTGCATGATCCTGCGCTCCACGAGTTCGCTGAGTCCAGGAAGCTGGGCATCGTCTTCCTTCCGCATCCCAACCTCTCGGAGTACATCTCGGAATTCGACCTTCCGGAGGTCATCAGCACCAAGAGCTATGAGGCGGACGATGTCCAGGATCTCGTCACGCGGTCGGCGGCGCTCATCACCGATTACTCGTCGATCGCCTTCAACTTCGCCTTCCTCGGCCGGCCCACGCTCTACTTCCAGTTCGATGAGGCGCGCTATTGGAACGAGCACACCGAGCGCCGTGGATACTTCGATTATCGTGAGCACGGCTTCGGCCCGGTCATCGCCAGTCCGACAGAGGCCGCAGGTGGGCTGGCCTCCATGTTCGAAGGCCCGCTGGCGCACCGTTTCGCCGACCGAATCGAGCGTGCGTTCCCATTCCGAGACGGCCGGAACAGCGAGCGAGTCTACGATGCCGTCATCGACGCCGGTCGACCGCTCACCTTCACGCAGTCGACGCAGCCGTTCCGGCCGGATACATCGGGGTGATATCGAATCGAACGGGGACGAACCGGTTCGGATGACGTCGTACCGTGACACGGTGGTCTCCGGCGGTCAACTCCATGCTCGTCGGCTCGACCCAACTCGGCTCAGCCAGTTCGATGGCGTAATCGATCGGCCCGACGCTGCCGCGTGCAGCGAGGATGAACGTGCCGATCTCGAGGTCGTCGATCGGGAGTCGAGCCCTGAACCCGCCATCCGGGGTCCGAATCAGCGCCACCGGTGTTGATCGAGGCTCAACGGCTTCGTCGACGTCCTCGCGCATCAGAATCTCGAGGTTCATCGGCGTGTCCGCAGGGGTGTCGTGCAACCAGATCCGTCCGGAGACGATGATCGCGCCATCCGCGGCGTGGATCGTGTCGAGGACGTGGTCCACCCTGACGCCTGCAGGCTCAGTCGTCCGCGATCGCTCGGGGAGGTCGATCGGAAAGTCGTAGACCAGGCCGGCTGTCGTGGGGCCACTGAAATAGCGGGCTGGCTCGTATCCGCCGGCATCGCGGAACGCAAGAAGGTCGGCATGACGGTCCTCCGCGAGAAGGGCCAGTGCGGCGCGTCGTGAGGCCGTCACCTCGGTCCACACGCCCGTCGGTTCTCGGTCGCGAAGGTGGAGGAGCGCGCCCCGCAACAATCGCCAGTACTCGGCATCGGCGATCGCGTCATTGTCGAGGTACCAGTGCATGTGCGTCTGGTAGACGGTCCAGTACCACCCGCGAATGACGGCTTCGGAAGTCCGTCCGGCTTCGAACGCAGCGAGCGTCCGCATCCACGCGGCGACCCGCTGGCGGAGATCGACGAGCTCTTCGGGACGCTGGCTGATCGACGATCGATCGCTTCTCCGACGGTAGTCGTACGTCACCGTGTCGAGCACGTCGATCGACGTCGCGGCCAGCATCAACTGGGCGATGAGGGGCTGATCCTCGTAGATCGCGTCGCTTCGGAACCCGAGTCCCGACTCGTCCCAGAAATCGCGACGGAACACCTTTCCGCAAGGGTAGTTGTTTCGGAGGAGCTTCGGCACCGACTCCAGCGTGGTTCCGCTGAGGGGCCGGGCGTTCACCTCGCCCACCCATTCCGGCACCCATGCATCGTTCTCGTCGAACCGTCGGAATGCCCCGACGGCCACCTGCGATCCAGTCCGCTCGGCGGACTCGATCAGACTCGACAAGGAATCCGCGGGCAGCACGTCGTCCGAGTCGAGGAAGGCGAGATACCGCCCTCTCGCCCGACCGATCCCACGGTTCCGTGCCGGTCCCGCACCGGCCGCTCGCTGGCGGAGGACGCGGATCCTCGGGTCGCCGACTGCTTTGCGGAGCGCTCGCCAGTACGTGCGATCCGTGGACCCGTCGTCCACGACAATCACCTCGAGATCGCGGAACTCTTGCGCGAGCACCGAATCGAGGGCATCGTCGATGTACTCGGCGGTGTTGTGCGCAGGAACGACAACGCTCACGATCGGGTGCGTCGGCCGGAACACCGCAGCGCACCGTACGACGATCGAGGAGGCGGCCCGCCCCACACGGGATACCGTCGCGCGCCCCGTCACCGCGACGGCCATTGCTTCGAACGCATCCCCCAAGGCTACCGGCCCGTCAGAACCCGTCGCCGCCTCGGCTGCGACGGAACCGCCGCCTAACCGGGTGCCCGATCACTCACGCCTGCCGACGATCCGGATCGCACCACGGCACGAAGCGCCGCTGCAATTCGGCGGACGCCACCCCTTCGACGCGACGTCTGCGGCAGGTCGACGGTCGGCGCCCAGTAGTCCGATCGTTTGACCGTCGACGCATCCAACTTGTAGTACGGCTTCACCAGCGAGAGGTGGGGGCGTTCCCATGCCGTGTTCCGCTTCACGACGCGAGCGGGGTTTCCAGCCGCGACGCAATTGTTCGGGAGGGACTTCGTGACGATGCTCCCGAACCCCACCACCGTCCCGGAACCGACCTGCGCACCGCCGAGCACCGTCGAGTTCACGGCGAGCCAGACGTGGTCGCCGATCGTGATGTCCTTCGAGCGATTCACCCGCCTACCACTGGCGACATCGAAGATCGGGTGTCCGTCATCGGCCCGCAGCTGCACCCCGCTCGCGATCATGGTGTCCGCGCCGATCGAGACCGTCGTGCCTTCGGTCGCGGAGATACCGCACGTCGCCGTCGTCGACACGTTGTCGCCGATCAGGACGCGCGAGTCCTCGCCGACGCGAACGGTCGCACTGAACGCGGGAACCCCGCGGCTCGATCCGACCTCCACGATGCCGTTACTGCAATTGAACTCGACAACGAATCTTCCGAGGCTCGCCGTCCGTGCGACCGTGAGGATGTTGTTCGAACCGGAGAACACGATCTTCACGTTCTCGAGCGAGGGACCGGCGTAGTCGATCCGGTTCCCGTCGGAGTCGCTATAGGGCTCAAGCTTCGTAAGTACGACCATGTAGCCAGATTAGGCGGTCGAACGATGCCACCCGCTCGCTCCCGGCAAGAGGCGCCGGCGGAACTTGTACGCTGTCCCCATGACTCACGCACGCCGCAACGCGCTTACGAGCGCATACGCGACGTTCGCGATCTTCACCCTGCTCGCCGGGCAATTCTGGCGCAACCTGCTGGGCTGGTGGGGCTTCGGCATCGTCGCCGCGCTCGTCATCATCGGCGCGGTCTGGCTCATCATCGCCGTGAAGCCCGATTGGACCTGGCGACGGGTGCCCAAGTCGACCCTCGTCTTCCTCGTCATCGCGACACTCTCGATCGCGTGGTCGTACTACCCCGGCGCATCCGCGCTGGGCGTTGCGCTCACCCTCGCGACGACCTTCGTCGGCGTCGCGCTCGCGCTCTGCCTCCCGTGGCCACGACTCATGCGCTCGTTGGGCTCGGCGCTGAAATGGCTGCTCGCTCTTTCGCTGCTCTTCGAGTTCTGGGTCGCGGCGTTCGTACGCCAGCCGCTGCTGCCGAACTTCCCCGACTTCGATGCGAGCACCGAGAAGCTGCCGATGGCGTTCTACTGGTCGCGCGCGCTGCTGTTCCACGGCGGCCCCGTCGAGGGCATCGTCGCGAGCCGCAACCTGCTGGCGATGGCGTCCCTGCTGGCCATCATCGCGTTCGGGACGATGCTCGCCTCCGGCGCCATGCGGCGCGGGAGCGGCATCTTCTGGCTCATCGTGGCGGGCGCGACCTTCGCCCTCACCCGGTCGGCCACCGTCATCCTCGTCGCCGTCGTCGTGGCCGTCGCGCTCGGGTTCGCGCTGTGGGCGCGGCGCGCCGGACCCGACCGTCGGCGCGGCGTCTACTGGGCGGCCGGCGGCGCGCTGGTGGCATCCGTCACGGTGCTCGTGGTGTTCTGGAGCCGGTTGCTCGAACTGTTCGGCAAGGGAGAAGACCTCACCGGCCGACTCGACATCTGGAACTCGGTGATCGGCATGATCACCGAACGGCCGTGGTTCGGGTGGGGCTGGGTCGGCTACTGGAACCCGTTCGTCGAGCCGTTCACGGACCTCGCGGTACGTAAGGGCGTGACGTACCTGCAGGCGCACAACGCGTGGCTCGACGTGTGGATGCAGATCGGCATCGTCGGGCTGCTGGCGTTCGCCGCCATCGTGATCGGCGCACTCTGGCGATCGTGGTTCCTCGCGGTCGACCGGCCCATGGATGCCTCGGGGCGGGCGCGCCCCTATTCGGCTGCCGCGCTGCTGCCGGTGCTCCTGATGGTCGCGCTCCTCGGGCAGAGCCTCGCGGAGAGCCGGCTGCTCGTCGAAAGCGGATGGGCGCTGCTCATCGCGATCGCCTGGGCGACGAAGCAGCGGCAGTGGAAGCCGGAGCCGCTCGAGGCGGGGGTCGACCGACGACGCCTGCCGAGTGGGATGGGTTTCGAGACGTCGCTCCGCTCCTCCTCGACCAGCTCGTCGGAGGGCGACGCTTGAACTGGGCCGCGGTTCGCGAGTTCGTCGGATCGGCGCGGTTCGCCCAGGCGCTCGCGCTCATCGCGATCGGCCTCGCGTTCTCCACTCACGCAGTGCGCTCGCTCATCGGTTGGCCCGGCCTCCTCGCCGCGCTCGGCGGGCTGCTCATGCTGTGCGCGGCCTCGCTCGTGACTCGATGGCGGGCGATCGAGTGGTACGGCATCCTGCCGCTCACGATCCTCGTCTTCGTCGGCTGGAGCGCGGCGTCGGTGCTGTGGAGCAATGCCCCGCTCGCCTCCGGCGTACGGGTCGCCTATCTCGTCGCGTATGCGGTACTCGGTGTCTACGTCGCGCTCATGCGCGACACGATCCAGATCGTGCGCGCATTCGGCGATACGTTCCGGCTGCTGCTCGGCGCGTCGCTCGCGCTCGAGGTGTTCGCCGGCGTCCTCGTCGATCAGCCGATCCGGTTCCTCGGCGTCGAGGGGAACATCGCCGCCCTGGGACCGATCCAGGGAATCTTCGGATCGCGCAACCTGCTCGGCTTCGTCGCACTCATCGCGCTCATCACGTTCATCGTCGAGTGGCGAACGCAGATCGTGTCGCGCACCCGCACGATCTTCTCGATCGTGCTCGGGGCGCTGTGCATCGTGTTCGCCGGCTCGCCGACCACGTGGATCGCGCTCGGAGCGGCACTGGTCGCCCTCGCCGCACTCTACGGTCTCCGCCGTGTGCCCGAACAGAGCCGCTGGCGATGGCAGCTCGGACTGCTCGTACTCGTCGCCGCGGCACTCGTCACGGGCTGGATCCTGCGAATCCGCATCATCGAGCTGCTCGACGCGCGCGCCGAGTTCGATGTGCGGCTCGACCTCTGGCGCGAGCTCTCGCGCTACTTGAGCCTGAACCCGCTGCAGGGTTGGGGCTGGGTCGGAAAGTGGCCCGATGCCCCGCCGTACACCTGGCTCGAAGCCGGTGTCGGTCGGCCGCACGAATCGGCACTCAACGCCTACTTCGACGCGTATTTCCAAGTCGGCGTCATCGGCGCGCTCGCATTCGCCGCGCTCATCGGCGTCGCGCTCGTGCGCTCGTGGCTGCTGGCCTCGAACCGTCGCAGCGTCGTCTACCTGTGGCCGGCACTGGTCCTCGTCGCGATCGCGGTGACGAGCGCCGCGGAGAGCTTCGCGCTCTACGAGGGCGGCTGGATGCTCGTCGTGATCTGCGCGGTCAAGGCCGCCCGCGACATGAGCTGGCGCGACGCGCTCAAGCGAAGCTGAACGACCGCTGCGAGAGTTCGGCGTTCTCGCGGTCTCGAGGCGAATAGAATCGTCGAGATGTCCAAGACCGATCCCGTCGACCTCTCGGCGTTCTCCGTACCCGGGTCGGGGCGCGGCATACTCGACGTCTTCGGCTACCGCTACCTGCTCCGGCTGCTCGTACGCAAGGGAATCCTGACGCGCTACCACGGCTCAGTGCTCGGCTGGGCATGGTCGTACGTGAAGCCGACCGCTCAGTTCTTCATCTACTACATGGTGATGGGCGTCTTCCTCGGCCTGAATCGCGGCATCGAGGGCTTCCCGATCTACCTGTTCTCGGGCATCGTCGTCGTCAATCTCTTCAACGAGGCGTTCGGCAATGCGACGAAGTCGATCGTCAACAACAAGGCGCTCGTCAAGAAGATCTACCTGCCGCGCGAGCTCTTCCCGATCGCCGACGTGTTCATCGCGTTCGTGCACTTCCTGCCGCAACTGACGATCCTCGTGATGGTCTGTCTCATCGCCGGCTGGGTACCGACCGTGGTGCAGCTCGGCGGAGCAATCCTCGCGATGCTGATCGTGCTACTCATCGCCACCGGACTGGGGCTGTTCTTCGGCTCGATCAACGTGTCGTACCGCGACTCGCAGAACCTCGTCGAACTCATCCTGATGTTCGCGACGTACACGTCGCCGGTGCTCTATTCGTACGAGATGGTGCAGGCGAAGCTGCCGCCCCTGGTCTACGACATCTACATGCTGAATCCGCTCACGTCGGCGGTGGAACTCTTCCACTCGGCGTTCTGGTTCCCGACGACCTCCGAGACCGCCAATCGGCCCGAGCATCTCTGGCTGTTCGCCGGCATCTCGATCGTCGTCGCGCTCGTCATGCTGCTCGTCGGGCAGTTCGTCTTCCGCAGGCTGGAGGGTCGCTTTGCCCAAGACCTCTGAGCTCGAACCGCCGCGCATCATCGTCGAAGGCGTTCGCAAGACGTATACGCTCCGGCACACGCACTCCTTCAAGGAGACGTTCGTCGCGTGGCTCAAGCGCAAGAAGACGTCGACCTCGTTCGAGGCGCTCAACGGCATCGACTTCACGGTCGGCGAAAGCGAGGCTGTCGCCTTGATGGGCTACAACGGCTCGGGCAAGTCGACCCTGCTCAAGCTGGTCTCCGGCGTCCTGCGTCCCGATGCCGGCCGTATCCTCACCCGCGGCCGCGTCGCCGGGCTCATCGAAGTGGGCGCGGGCTTCCACCCCGATCTCTCGGGTCGCGAGAACGTCTACCTCAACGCGGCCATCCTCGGCATGTCGAAGGAGGAGATCGAGGCGCGCTTCGACCAGATCGTCGAGTTCAGCGAGATCGGCGAGTTCATCGATACGGAGGTCAAACACTATTCCTCCGGCATGTTCGTACGCCTCGCGTTCTCGGTCGCCATCCACACCGAACTCGACATCCTGCTCGTCGACGAGGTGCTCGCCGTCGGTGACGCCCCATTTCGCGAGAAGTGCAAGGCGAAGATCCGCGAACTCGTCGCGGCGGGCAAGACGCTGTTCATCGTGAGCCACGATCTCGGAATGATCGCCGACATCTGCTCGCGCGGCATCGTCATCCGTCGAGGCGAGATGATGTACGACGGCCCGGTCGCCGAAGCCATCACCACCCTCAAGGGCAGCAGCCGTTGAGGCGGGCGAAGACGCACGCGGTCGTGCTCGCCGGCGGCGTCGGCGTGCGCGTCGGGCTCGGCATGCCGAAGCAGCTCATTCGAATCGCCGGCAAGGCGATCGTCGAGCACACGCTCGAGGCGCTCGAGGCGAGCCCGCTCATCGACGAGGTGCTCGTCATGATGAACGCGGGGTCCATCCATGAGCTCGACCACCTCAAGTCCGACCCCCGGTTCACGAAGCTCACCGCGGTGCTGCCCGGCGGTGAGACGCGGAACGATACGACGAAGCTCGCCCTCGACGCCCTGCCTGCAGACGGCGACGCAAAGGTCCTGTTCCACGACGCTGTGCGCCCGTTCGTCGACGAGCGCATCATCGAGGACTGCGTCGCGGCGCTCGACGAGTACGACGCGGTCGACACCGCGATCGCCTCAGCCGATACCATCATCGAGGTCGACGAGCATTCGATCATCACGGGCATCCCGGCGCGCTCGCGCCTGCGCCGCGGGCAGACCCCGCAGGCGTTCCGACTCTCGACGATCCGTCGGGCGTACGAGCTCGCCGCGGGCGACCCCGACTTCGCCGCCACCGACGATTGCGGCGTGATCTTCAACTACCTGCCCGACGTCCCGATCAAGGTCGTCGCGGGCACTGCCGAGAACATGAAGGTCACCGAGCCGCTCGACATCCACATCGCCGACAAGATCTTCCAGCTGCAGACCACCTCATTGACCGCATACGCAGCCGATGGAGCCACATCGCTCGATCTCGCCGGGAAGGCTCTCGTCGTGTTCGGTGGCAGCTACGGCATCGGCGCGAGCATCGCCGAGCGTGCGAAGGCTGCGGGTGCCCGAGTGCATTCGTTCAGCCGGTCGGCCACCGGCACCGACGTCACCTCGCGCAAGCAGGTTCGCCGCGCGCTGAAAGCCGCGGCCGCCGAGGGGCCGATCGATTACATCGTGATCACGGCAGGGGTCCTCTCGATCGCGAACCTCACCGATACATCGAAGAAGCGGCTCCGGAACACGCTCGAGACGAACCTGCTCGCCCCGGCGAAGATCGCCCAGGAGGCGTACCCGTACCTCGAGGCGACGAAGGGCCAACTGCTGCTCTTCACCTCGAGCTCCTACACTCGCGGCCGTGCCGGCTACAGCATGTACTCGGCGACGAAGGCGGGCGTCGTGAACCTCACGCAGGCCCTCGCCGACGAGTGGGCAGAGTCGGGCGTGCGCGTGAACTGCCTCAACCCGCAGCGCACCCGCACACCGATGCGGATCAACGCGTTCGGCGAGGAACCGACGCACACACTGCTCGACCCCGAGCACGTCGCCGTCGTATCGCTCCGCCTCCTCGACTCAGAGCTCACCGGCCAGATCGTCGACGTTCGGGTGTCCGCGGCGAAGCACTGACGTGGTCTGCCTCGTCTCGATGCGCGGGACTACTCGACCGACGGGAAGGGTCGACCCTCCGTCTTCGCATCACCTTGCGCACGCAACCGCTCGAACACGAGGTCGTAGAGCTCGGCGATCCGCCGCGAGTCGACGCGCAGTTCGTCGATCTCGGCGCGCAGTGCGTCGATTTCGCCGTGCAGCCGAGCGATCTCGGCCGACTCGGGCACGGCCGGGCCGCGGCGCTTGAGCTTGCGCAGTGCCGCTTCGAACCGGTTCACCGTGCCTCCTCCCGGACCGCCGATGCGGCCACCTTCGTACTGTAGAGCCTGACGGTTGCGACCGTGCGCGGTCCGGCCGCCGTCTTCCGCATCTGCCTGGCCTCGACTGCGCACCCGAGTCCGAACGCGGATGCCTCGTCGCGGAGCCATCTCAACGGCAGGTGCCACGTGTCGGGCCGGTCGTGGTCGTAGACGAACGACGCGTTCACGGAGAACGAGGCGAGCGCGACCGAGCCGGCGTCGATCAGGGCGCGCAGCAGGAGGAACGTGTTCGCGCGGGCCTCTCGGGTGAGGGTGTGCAGCACGTTCGACAGCAGGAAGTGCCGAGTGCCGCCGACGGCGAGCTCGTCGGCGATGAAGTCGAGCACTGCCCGCCGGTCGGCGAGGTTGAGGCGATGCACGGCGAGGTCCGCGCGCGACGACGCGGCGGCGAGTGCCGCGCGGGCGTAGTCGACCGCGACGACCCGGCGGCCCGCGGCCGCGAGCGATTCCGCGAGCTCGCCGTCGCCGCAGCCGAGATCGATGACCCGGTCGCCGGGCTTCGTCGCCGCGAGCAGCCGCTCGACGTCGCCGTACCAGTGGCGAGAACGCCCGAGCCTGATGTGACGCTCCCAGAAGTCGCGGTTCAGGTCGTAGACGCCGAACCAGTTCTCGAAGCGCCGCCGAGTGGACGACGGGGTGCGGAAGCGGAACGACGGGTCGGGCGTTCGCCACCCCTTGCCGTAGCAGAGCGCGAGCCAGGCGTCGCCGTCGGCGACCGACGGCACCGGCACGCCCTCGAGCGTCACCTCGCCGAGCGGCAGGAGCGACGCCGGTGCGAAGGTACCGCGCACGGCGATCGGCTGGTTGTAGACGCCTCGGTCGTGGAAGCCGAGGAAGAGGTCGACGTGGACCGCCGATCCGACCTCGTCCTGCAGGCGAGCGTCGCCGGCCGCCTCATCGGCGAAGAGGACCTGGAGGTGCGCGTCGCTGTGCCGGATCACCTCGTGGCCGCGGGCACGGATCCGGCGCTCGAGCTCGTACGACGCGATCGAGACGTCGGGCGGAGCGACCTCGCCGAGGTAGACGAGCAGGTCGATGTCGTCGTCGTGCGCGAGGATGCGCCCCTCGCGCACGGCACCGAGCAGCGTGCCGCCCGTGATGGCCGCGGTATAGCCGAGGTCGGCGAGGTCGGCGAGCACCGTCTGCATCGATCGCGTGAGCCGTCGGTGCAGTTCGTCGGAGGGGGCGTCGGTCAGCTTGCCCCACTTGTCGATGACCTGCCCGGCCGCGACGAGCTGGGCGAGGCCGACCGCCCCGGGCTTCGCCGGCCACGAGTAGCGGCCCTCGGCGAGCGCGAGGCCGTTGCGCTGGTCTCGCAGCACGACCGTGCCCGCTCCGTTGATGTGGTTGTGCAGCACCGTGGGCCAGCGCACGTGCGCGGCGCGGCCGGCTGCCTCGGGCACCTGCGTGGTCCACAGCTTCCGGCCGTCGATCTCGACGTCGACCATGCGGCCGATCGCGGGCGAGTCGAAACGCACCACGAGGCCTCGTCGACCTGCCCTGAGCGATGCGCGCCGGGCACCGCGTCGGAAGAGGGTCACGAACACGCTTCCTTCGGGTCGGCGGACAGTTGGCCAGGGGATGTCCCGAGTCTATGCGAACGCGTGCGATCCACCCATCCGCGATCCGTTCGCGACGCCGCCCTCTTCTGGGGGAGAATAGCCGGGAACGCGCACGACACACCCGGGCGCCGACTGCCCGAACCCGATCGCAAGGAGGTCGCGCGCGTGAAGACGAAGACCGCGCTGCGCTACGCCGGCGGCTACGGCCTGTCAGTGGCGATCAGCGGCGTGGTGAGCCTTGCGGTCATCCCGGCGATCATCGTCGCCGCGGGAGCCGATTCGTGGGCGACGATCGCCGTCGCCCAGGCCGTCGCGGGCTTCGCCTTCGTCTTCGCCGTCTATGGATGGGGTGTCGTCGGCCCGACCGAAGTCGCCGCCCGCCCCGACGTCGAACGAGGCGCGTACTACTTCGACTCCCTGCTCAGCCGCGTCTGGCTCTGCCTCGTGATCGTGCCGATCGCGATCGTGGTCGCCGTCGCGATCGTCGACGGCGACGCGCTGCTCGCCGCCCTCACGGTCGCGAGCGGCGTGCTCGTGGCTCTCGGTGCCGGCTGGTTCTACGTGGGCGAAGCGAGCCCGATCCGCTTCTTGCTCATCGACACGCTCCCCCGCATCGCGGGCACCGTGATCGGCGCGATCGTGCTCATCGCGACGGGCGACGTCATCGCGTTCGCCGCGCTGCAGCTCGCCGGCGTCGTCGCATCGGCCGTCATCGCGAACTGGAACATCCTCGCCCGCTACCGCGGGTGGCGCTTCGGCCTCTCCCCGGTGCGCGCCGTGCGAAATCTCGCCGGGCAGGCGAGCCCCGTCGCGATGAGCGCGACGGCGGCGGTCTACGTGAACGTGCCGATCGTGCTCATCGACCTGTTCCTGCCCCAGGCGACCGCCGTGTACGCCCTCGCCGAGCGCATCGTGCGCCTCGCCCTGTACTCCACGCGACCGGTCGTGCAGATCGCCCAGGGCTGGGTGCCGAACCCCGTTCCCGAGGTTCAGTCGGCGCGCGCGCGGCGCGTCACGCTCATCGCGCTCGGCCTCGGCGGGCTCGGCGGCCTCGTCTACGCCGTCGCCGGCCCGTGGATCGGAGATCTGCTCTCGGGCGGCACGCTCGCGATCCCGATCGATCTCGCGATCCCGATGGCGGTCAACCTCGCCGCGATCCTCGCATCCCAGTTGACCGGGTTCGCCTGTCTCACGGCCTTCGGCCTCACCCGCGCACTCGCGACGAGCACGATCGTCGGCGCGGTCGTGGGCACACTGCTCATGTATCCCCTGCTGCTCTGGATCGGCGCGCCGGGCGTCGCCTGGGGGCTCGCCATCGCCGAGCTCTGCGTGCTGGGCGTGCAGCTCGTGACGCTGTCTCCCAGACTTCGCCGAACCGAACCAGTAGGCTCGTAGTCGCGCCGGGGGCCGCGGCGCGATCCCACGAGAACCACACGGAGCACCGCAGCGTGAGCGCAACCTGGAACGAGATCCAACGCGTCGTCTTCCCACAGGACGCCGACCCCGACGTCATCTCGCTGTACGTCGACGCCGACGTCTGGGCGAAGGTCGGCGACCGCGAAGTCCGCGTGAGCGACCGCGCACACCTCGATGACGTGCTCGGGCGTGACCGATTCCGCATCTCCTCCGGCGAGCGCGTCTCGTTCGCGAGCTACTTCAACGCCTTCCCGGCCTCGTACTGGCAGCAGTGGACGAACGTCGAGCGCATCCGCCTCTCGGTGGAGACGAGCGGCGAGGGTACCCTGCTCGTCTACCGTTCGACCGCGCAGGGCGTTCCGCAGCGCGTCGCCTCCGAGCCGTTCGCAGGCACGGTGCGCCACGAGATCGAGCTGCCGGTGACGACCTTCGGCGACGGCGGCTGGTACTGGTTCGACATCGTGGCGGGCGACGCCGACGTGGTCGTCGCGGACGGCCGCTGGCAGACGGATGCCTCCGAGCTGCGCTCGGGCGGCGCCTCCATCGGCACCACGACCTTCAACAAGCCCGACTACTGCGTCAGCACACTCGAGGCCCTCGCCGGCGACGAGACGGCGCGCGACGTGATCGACCGCATCTACATCGTCGACCAGGGCAACCAGCGCGTCGTCGACGAACCCGGCTTCGACCAGGTCGCCGAACGTCTCGGTGACACGCTGACCATGATCGAGCAACCGAACCTCGGCGGCTCCGGCGGGTTCGCGCGGTCGATGGCCGAGACCCTCGAGGCTGACACGAGCGACTTCCTCATCCTGCTCGACGATGACGTCACGGTCGAGCCCGAGAGCATCGCACGCGCTGTGCGGTTCGCCCGGCACACGACCCGCCCCGTGGTCGTGGGCGGGCACATGTTCGACCTGCTGAACCGCCCGGTGCTGCACGCCTTCGCCGAGACGGTCGACCTCAAGCCGTTCGTCTGGCACGCCCAGCCGCACGACGAGGTCCCGCACGACTTCCGGTTCTCGAACCTTCGGCAGACGCGGTGGATGCACGCCCGCATGGACGCCGACTACAACGGCTGGTGGTTCTGCCTCATCCCGACCGAGGTCATCCGGTCGGTCGGGCTCTCGCTTCCGGCCTTCATCAAGTGGGACGACGCCGAGTACTGCCTGCGCGCCCGCGACGCCGGCTATCCGACGGTGACCCTGCCCGGAATGGCACTGTGGCACGTGTCATGGCTCGACAAGGACGACTCGATCGACTGGCAGGCCTACTTCCACGCCCGCAACCGAATCGTCGCGGGCCTGCTGCATTCCCCCTACCCCAACGGCGGGCTGCTCGCCCGCGACAGCGAGCGGTGGGACCTCAAGCACCTGCTCTCGATGCAGTACTACCCCGTGACCCTGCGCCATCGCGCGCTCCGCGACATCCTGTCGGGGCCCGTGCACATGCAGCTCGGCATGGCGACCATCCTCGGCGAACTCCGCGCCGCGGCCGCCGACTTCCCGGAGAAGACCGTGCTCCGGCACGAGTCCGAGATCCCGATGACGGTCGAGGGCAAGCGGGTCTACCCTGTGCCCGCGACGTCGGCGGGGCCGAAGGGGCCGCGAGGTATCCCGCTCGTGCTGTTCACCGTGCGGATGACCGTACGCCAGTGGTTCACGCGCCCCGCTTCGAAGAACATCGCCGAACCCCAGGTCGAGTTGGCCAAGCGCGACGGGACCTGGTTCCGCCTGCCCCACTTCGACAGCGCGCTCGTGTCGACCGCGGATGGTTCGGGCAAGGTCCGGTACACGCGCGACCCGAAGACCTTCCGCCGCCTGCTGCGCGAGAGCCGTCGCCTGCACCGCGAGCTGCGCAAGCGCTGGCCCGAGCTCGCACGCGAGTATCGCGCTGCGCTGCCCGAGATCACCTCGCCCGAGGCGTGGGCGCCGCACTTCACGACGAAGAAGTAGTCGCCGACGCGACGAGCACGGCCCGAGGCATCCGCCCCGGGCCGTGCTCGTCTGCGGTGTCAGCGCGCGAAGCGCTCCACGAGCCTGTTCTGGAACATGCTCAGCGCCGAACCGATCGCCATGTGCATGTCGAGGTACTGATAGGTGCCCAGGCGCCCGCCGAAGTAGACGTCGGGCTCATGGTCCTGCAGCTCGCGGTAGGCGAGCAGTGCCGCGCGGTCCTCGGGGGTGTTCACAGGGTAGTACGGCTCGTCGCCGTGCTCCGCGAAGCGCGAGAACTCGCGCATGATGATCGTCTTGTCGGCGGGGTACTCGCGCTCGGGGTGGAAGTGGCGGAACTCGTGGATGCGGGTGAACGGCACCGAGGCATCCGCGTAGTTCATGACCGACGTGCCCTGGAAGTCGCCCACCGGCACGACCTCGCGCTCGAAGTCGAGGGTGCGCCAGCTCAGGTGCCCGGCCGACGAGTCGAAGTAGCGGTCGACGGGTCCGGTGTAGACGACGGGCACGTTGCCGACGACGGCCGCCTTGTTGAACGGCTGCGACGCGTCGAAGAAGTCGGTCGAGAGCCTGACGTCGATCTTCGGGTGGTCTGCCATCCGCTCGATCCATGCGGTGTAGCCGTCGACCGGCAGGCCCTCATGCGTGTCGTTGAAGTAGCGGTTGTCGTAGTTGTAGCGCACCGGGAGACGGCTGATGACCTCGGCCGGCAGCTCGGTCGGGTCGGTCTGCCACTGCTTCGCCGTGTAGTCGCGGATGAACGCCTCGTAGAGCGGGCGCCCGATGAGCGAGATCGCCTTCTCTTCGAGGTTCGCCGCCTGCTTCGTGTCGAACTCGTCGGCCTGCGAGGCGATGAGCGCCCGGGCCTCGTCGGGCGAGTAGGCGGCGCCGAAGAACTGGTTGATCGTGCCGAGGTTCACCGGCAGCGGGAACACGACGCCGTTGTGGTTCGTGTAGACCTTGTGCACGTAGTTCGTGAAGGTCGTGAAGCGATTGACGTACTCCCACACCTTCTCGTTCGAGGTGTGGAACAGGTGCGCTCCGTAGCGGTGCACCTCGATGCCGGTCGCAGGGTCGACCTCGCTGTAGGCGTTGCCGCCGATGTGGTCGCGGCGGTCGATGACCTGCACGGTGAGGCCGAGCTCGTTCGCCGCACGCTCGGCGATGGTGAGACCGAAGAACCCCGACCCGACGACGACGAGATCGGTCATCGAGCGCCCCCCGCGCCGATCACGAGCCGCGGCGTGCCGACCCAGCGGTCGGCGGCTGTGACGTTGCGGCCGTCGACGACGAGCCGCACGCCGGGCAGGTCGCTCGCGGCGAGGGTCTTGTAGTCGGCGTGGTCGGCCTGCACGATCGCGAGATCGACGGGCGCGCCGAGGTGGTACGCCGTCCATCCGTAGCGGGCGAGTTCGTCGTCGGTGTACATCGGGTCGTGGACGAGCACCTTCGCTCCGCGGGCCTCGAGCGCATCGACGGTCGCGAAGACGCCGGAGAACGCCGTCTCCTTCACACCTCCGCGGTACGCGGCGCCGAGCACGACGGCGGTGAGGCCCGTGAGGTCGCCGAGCACGCCCGCGGCCTGGCCGACGAGCCGCTCGGGCATCGAGGCGTTGAGCAGGCGCGCGGTGCGCACGATCTCGGCGTCGCGGTCGGTCGAGAGGTAGAGACGCGGATACACCGGGATGCAGTGCCCGCCGACGGCGATGCCGGGTCGGTGGATGTGGCTGAACGGCTGCGAGTTGCACGCCTCGATGACGGCGTAGACGTCGACGCCGATCTCGTCGGCGTAGAGCGCGAACTGGTTCGCGAGCCCGATGTTGACGTCGCGGTAGGTCGTCTCGGCGAGCTTCGCCATCTCGGATGCCTCGGGCGAGCCCATGTCCCACACCCCGTTGGCTCGGGCGAGGTCGGGGCGCTCGTCGAACTCGAGCACGGCCTCGTAGAACTCGACCGCACGGCGGGTGCCCTCGGGGCTCATCGCGCCGACGAGCTTCGGGTACTTGCGCAGGTCTTCGAACACCCGGCCCGTGAGCACGCGCTCGGGCGAGAACACGAGGTGGAAGTCGGTGCCCTCGGCGAGGCCCGAGATCTCCTCGATCATCGGCTTCCAGCGGCTGCGGGTGGTGCCGACCGGCAGCGTCGTCTCGTAGGAGACGAGCGTGCCGGGGGTGAGGTGCTCGGCGAGCGAACGGGTCGCCGCGTCCATCCAGCCGAAGTCGGGCTCCCAGGTCGCGTCGTTCACGAACAGCGGCACCACGATGACGACGGCGTCGGCGCCGGGCACGGCGTCGGCGTAGTCGGTCGTCGCGCGCAGGCGCCCGGCGGGCACGAGCTCGGCGAGCTTCTCCTGGAGGTGCGCCTCACCCGGGAAGGGCTCGGTACCAGCGTTCACGAGGTCGACGACGGCCTGGTTGACGTCGACGCCGATGACCTCATGGCCCTGATCGGCGAACTGCACAGCAAGAGGGAGGCCGATCTTTCCGAGGGCCACGACGGCGATACGCATGGGCTCGAGTCTATCGCGGCGGGATCCGGCCCCAGGACGCGGGCACCGCCGCGCGGGCGCCCGATACGAGCACGCGTCCGGCGGTCACCGCGTTCGATCGTCTCACCCGCGCCCGGCGAACCACGTCGCCGCGGCGAAGCGCAGCGGCGCTTCGCGCGCGGCGAAGCGCGACATCCGAGCCGGCACGAGCGCGGGAGGCGTCGCGAACCGACGGCGCGCTCGCGACAGCGCATCCACCTCGGCATCGGGGACCCGCGGATCGAGGATGCCGCCGACGAGTGCGCGGTCGGCGCGTGAGAGCAGCTCCAGCGCCTCCGGGGCGAAGCGCTCGACCGCGTCGGCGATGCCGGCGAGCGCGAGGCGATCGCCGCCGAGCCAGGCACCGGCGCGGGAGTGCACTGCGCCGAACAGCGGCAGGCGCCAGAGCTTGACCGCCAGCGCGTTCCGGCTGCGCTCGCCGAGGGCCCCCACCCAGTCATCGGCGACGAGGTGCGTCACCGCCGCCAGGTCTTCGGCAACCGGACGCCGTGTGAACGTCACCCGCTCCGCGTCGTCGTGCACGAGGTACTCCGCACCACGACCGACGCGCGTGATGCGGGCGCCGGAGAACCAGAGCCGCGTGGAGAACATCAGGTCCTCACCACTCGCGAGGCCCGGTGTGAACCGCAGCCCGCCGAACCGTTCGCGAGCGATGAGCCCGAGCGGGGCCGTGCGATACGCCAGCCGGTCGCGCACCCCATCGAGGCGTGCCGTCCGACCGGGACGCGTCGGCGGCGTCGGCATTCGCCGGCCGTCTTCCGCATATCGGACGACCGGGATGACGACCGCGGCGGCATGCTTCCGTGCGACGGCGGCCCATGCGTCGACGGCACCCGCGACGAGTTCGTCATCCGAGCCCATGATCGACACGAACCGCGCCTCGGCGAGCTCGAGGCCACGGTTGAACGGGCCGGCCGGGCTGCGGATGCCGTCGTCGAACGACTCCAGCCGAACTCGCCGCTCGGCTGCGAACGGACCAAGCCCGGCCGCGATGCCGTCGACGGGCGTGTTGTGGCACACGACGATCACGCGTGAGACGGACGCGGAGGCGAGCGCCGATCCGACCGACCGCGAGATGTTCCGCCTCGGGTCGTGGACGGCGATGACGACGTCGACCTCGGGCGATGACGGTTGCACGCCTCGACGCTACCAGCGCGATCGTGGTCGCGCCGCGGCATCCTCGCCTAGACTCTCTGCACGTGAAGGTCATCAGCGTCGTCGGCGCGCGCCCCCAGTTCGTCAAGCTCGCCCCGGTCGCGAAGGCGGCGGCGGCCGCCGGTGTCGAGCACGTCATCGTGCACACCGGCCAGCACTACGACCCGATGCTCTCGGACGTCTTCTTCGACGATCTCGGCATCCCGGCCCCCGACGTGCACCTCGGCGTCGGCTCAGGCAGCCACGGCGTCCAGACAGGCGCCATGCTCGGTGCGCTCGACGCAGTGTTCGACGAGCACTCCCCCGATTGGGTGCTCGTCTACGGCGACACGAATTCGACGCTCGCCGCGGCGGTCAGCGCCGTCAAGCTCCACTACCCGCTCGCTCACCTCGAGGCGGGTCTCCGTTCGTTCAACCGTCGCATGCCCGAGGAGCACAATCGGGTGCTCACCGACCACGCCGCCGACCTCTGCCTCGCGCCGACCGAGGTCGCGATGTCGCACCTCGCGACGGAGGGCCTCGCCGCTCGTGCGGTGCTCGTCGGAGACGTCATGACCGACGTCCTGTTCCAGGTGCGCGACGCCGTCGCCGCCACCCCGTCCGTGCTCGTCGACGAGCTGGGTCTGGTGCCCGGCGGGTTCCACGTGGCCACCATCCACCGCGCGGAGAACACCGACGACCCGACCCGCCTCGCCGAGATCGCACGCGCACTCGGGTCGCTCGAGCACCCCGTGATCCTACTGGCCCACCCGCGGGTCGTCGCGAAGGCCGCAGCCCACGGCATCGAACTCACGCAGGGCTCGCTGATCGCGCACGCACCACTCGCCTACCCCGATCTCATCGCGGCCGTGCTCGCGAGCCGCGGCGTCGTGACCGACTCGGGGGGCCTGCAGAAGGAGGCGTTCCTGTTGCGGATACCGTGCACGACGGTGCGCCCGGAGACCGAGTGGGTCGAGACCGTCGAGCTCGGCTGGAACGTGCTCGCCAACACCGCCGAGGAGATCGCTGCGGCCGTCGCCCGCCCCGCGCCGACGCCGACCGAGGCGTCGCCGTACGGCGACGGCCGGGCAGCCGAGCGGGTCATCGCCGAGCTGCTGGCCGCGACGCGCGCCTGATTCCGACGCCGGTGCCGTCGGCACCGGTGCCCGGCGACGAGCCCGGGAACAACGTCGAGCGCGTTCAGCGACCGACGATGCGGTCGATCGCGCGATGCCAGCCCTCGACCTGCGCCTCGGCCGACAGGTCCCGCGCCGCGGCCGCGGATGCGGCCTTGTACCGAACCACGTCGGCCGGGTCGAGGCGCTCGATCTCGCGCACGAGCGCTTCGGTCGAGAAGTCGTCTGCGACCGCACCGAGCCCGCGCTCGTGCACGACGCGCGCCATCTCGGGCGACGGACCGATCACGAGTCCGAGCCGGGCCTGCACGTAGTCGAAGAACTTGTTGGGCAGGGCCCACGTGTTGTTGAAGTTCACGGGCGGGAGCACGTGCACGCCCACGTCGTACCGGCTCAGCGTCTCGTTGAGCTCGTCGTACGGCACCGGGTCGTGCACCGTGACCCGCGCATTCTGCCGCGCCTTGAGCGCGTCGAGGTAGGCGGGGTCGTTCGGCGTCAGGTACAGGTCGAGGGTGCAGTCGCCCGATGCCGCATCGACGGCATCGACGATCGTCATGATGTTGCGGTCGTGCAGCGCCGCGCCGCTGTGCACGAGGCGGATCGGTCGATGCACGGGCCGCGGCTCGCGGTCGACGTAGGGCGCAGCGTTCGTCACCACACCCGCATCGATGCCGAACCGCCGACGGTACTCCTCGGCGATCCCCTGGCCGACGGTCGTCGCGCTGGCCGCGCGTGCGACGAACGCACGGCACATCCAGCGGATGAACGGGGCGACGAACACGCGCCAGCGAAGCAGATCCTCCTTCTGCCGGGGCGCGTACTCGTGGAGGTCGGCGTGGACGCCGCGCGACGGGACGGACAGCGCGAGCCCGACCGCGTCGACATCGTTGGCGAGCACGGCGTCGAAGGTCCGGCCCTCGAGCAGCTGCTGCGCGGCCGCGACCGCCGGATTCGCCCAGTAGGCCCGCCGATAGCGCCGCGTCGCGACGAGTCCACGGTCGTATCGCCACACCGCGAGCGAGTCGGGGATCGCGAGGTGCTCGACCACGCCCTCGGGAGCGGGACCGTGACCGCACGTGGTCACGGCGTAGTCTCCTGCGAACAGACGCACCTGCTTGAGCACCCGTGCGTCGGAGGCGATCGGCGAGAACGAGAGGATCAGCAGACGCGGCCGCCCGTCGGCGCCGCTCACCGCGCCGCCCCGCTGCCGATGAGCCCATCGACGCAGTCCGCCCAGACCGCGACCTGCGCCTCCGAGGAGAGTTCGCGCGCGTGCGCGTCGGCGAGCCGCTTCCAGCCGGCGACCGTCGCCCGGTCGAGGTCGGCGACGACTCGCCGGAGTCCGTCGGCGCTGAAGTCGGCGGTGACCGCACCGAAGCCGTGCTGCCGGACGACTTCGGCCATCTCGGCCGAGGGACCGACGATCACGCCGAGGCGGGCCTGAACGTAGTCGAAGATCTTGTTGGGGAGCGCCCACTCGTTGTTGAAGTTGACCGGTGGCAGCAGATGCACGCCGACGTCGTAGCCGTTGAGCGTCGATACGAGCTCCCGGTACGGCACGGGATCGCGCACCTCGACCCACTCGGACCGCGACGCCCGCGACGCCAGCTCGGCGAGGAGGCCGGGATCGTTCGGTGTGAGGTACAGATCCAGCGTCGCCGCACCGTCCGCCGCGTCGACGCCCTCGACGAGCGCCATCAGGTTGCGGTTCTTCAGGCAGGCGCCGCTGTGCACCAGCCGGATGGGATCGCGGACGTCGTGCGGCCCGAGGTCGGCATACGGCGCCGCGTTGGTCACGATCACCGGCACGAAGCCGAACTGCCGGGCGTACTCGCGCGCGAGGCCCTCGCTCACCGTCGACCACGACGACGCCTTCGACACGTACCGGCGGCAGAGCCAGTCGTAGTACGGCTTGATCCGCTTCAGCCAAGCCGGGATCTCCTCGTGCAGCCTGGGCGAGTACTCGTGCAGATCGGCGTGCACGCCGAACCGCGGTCGGATGGCGAGCGCGACCGGCACGGCCTCGACGTCGTTCGCGATGGCGGCATCGACCTGCAGCCCGGCCAGGGCGCGCCGGGCCCAGCGCACAGCCGACAGCCGCCAGTAGGCGCGCGAGTACCAATGCAGCGTGATGAGCCGTCCGTCGAGATCGTTGATGCGCTCTGCGTCGGGGATGCGGATGTGGCGTGCGACGCCGGCGGGCGCCTCGCCGTACCCGCACGTGATTACCTCGTAGCGACCGGAGAACTCGGTCACCTGCTTGAGGACTCGCGCGTCGGCCGCGATCGGTGAGAACGACAGGATCAGGAGGCGGCGTCGGGCGGGGGGCGTGTCGGTGGTCACGTGTGGATCCGTTTCATTGCGAGGTCGGTCTGCGCCGCGAGCTGCGGTCATGGCCAGCTCCGGTATCGGAGGAAGCGACGGATGGCGCCCTCGCGGTCGGCCACGGCGAACGGGTTGCGCGGAATCAGGCGCGCGAACCGTCCGGCCGTCGGGTGGGCAGCGGCGGCACCCGCGACGGCGGTGCGATCGTGGGGATCCGATGCGAGGGCGTCGAGGAGGTCGCGATCGGCGCGGGCGAAGGGACGTCGCGCCCGAGGGGCGAGGCCGACCGCGGTACGAACGACCTCGGCGTAGGCATCGATGTCGTCGGCCGCGAGCGCACCGCCGGACGCCCGGCGGAGCACCGGCCCGAGCACGTGGATGCGGAGCACCTTGATCATGAGGCTCGTGCGCACCGCGGCAGGGGCATCGACGAGCCAGTCGCGGGTGAGCAGGAGCCGCAGCGCCGTGAGTTCGAGGCGCGCGGGGCGCGGAGCGGTCGTCACCCGCGTGTCGGCATCGGCGCCGATCACGTACGAAGGGTCGGCCGGGTGGAAATCGATCCTCGCGCCGGAGTACCAGAGCTTCGCGGAGAACTCGATGTCGTTCCCGGCCGGCATTTCAGGGGTCAGCACGAGGTCGAGGGCGCCGAGCATGCTGCGCCGGAGGTAGGCGAGCGGAGCGGTACGGTACGCGAGGCGATCGCGGATCGGGTCGAGGTGCCGGACGTGCCCCTTCCGCGCGAGCGGATTGCGCAAGATCTCACCGGACTGGTGCATGAGCGGCAGCACGAGCGCGTCTGGACGATCGGCACGCAGGTGGTCGACCGCGGCGGCGACCGCACCCGGCTCCATGAAGTCGTCGGAGCCCATGATCGTGACGTACTCGGCGGTCGCCGTACGGAGACCGTGCATGAACGGACCGGTCGGCGAACGCACACCGTCGGTGAATTCGAGCCAGACGACCGGGGCCTCGTCGAACTCCCGGCGGACGTCGTCGAACGCGGCGACCGGGATTCCGTGGCACACGACGAGTACTCGGACGCCCTCAACGCGGTCGTGCAGCACCGACCGGACGGCCCGGGCGAGCGGTCGCGAGGGATCGTGCACCGCGATCACGACGTCGACCGCTGGCGCACTGGGCATGGACTGCATTCTCCCAGCCCCATGCGCCGCTGCCAAACCGTGCCGTCCGTCGGCCCTCACGGCGTGCGCACGGCCGCGCCTGACCTAGACTCGCTGTCTGTGAGGCATGTCGAATCGTCGCGAGCATCGGGCACAACGTGGTGAGCACTGCGGTTGCGCCGGTTGCCGGCACGCGACGACTCGATTCGCTCACCGGCCTCCGGTGGTGGGCCGCCTTCGCCGTGTTCGGCCATCACATGCTGAACTTCGCTCCCCTGCCCGGCGCAGCGGTGCTGACACTCGGACACTACGGCGTCGCCTTCTTCTTCGTGCTGTCGGGCTTCGTGCTCACGTGGTCGGCGCGGGCGACGACGACGATGCCCACCTTCTGGTGGCGCCGCTTCTCCAGGATCTACCCCGCGAGCTTCGTCGCCCTGCTCCTCGCGATCCCGGTCTTCTACAGCTTCGACCCTGATCCCGCCCAATGGTGGGTGAAGCCGTTCGTCCCGGGCATTCTGCTGCTGTCGGTCTTCCTCGTGCAGGGCTGGTCGCGCGATCCGGTGATCCTGTTCTCCGGAAACCCGGCCGCGTGGACGCTGACGTGCGAGGCGTTCTTCTACGCCCTGCACCCGTTCATCAACAAGGTCCTGCTGCCGCTCAGGCTGCGCGGTTCGCTGATCGCCGCCGGCGTCGTCGTCGCGATCATGTTCGCGTACCGGGCCTCGGTGATGCTCTGGCCGGGGACTTGGCTGGCGACGCTGCCGTTGCCCGTCTCGCGGCTGCCTGAGTTCGTGCTCGGCATGTGCCTCGCGAGCGCGATGCTCGCTGGCTGGCGCGTGCGTATCAAGCCGCTGTACTGCTATCTCGCAGGCGGCGCGTTCCTCGTCTGGATCGGCTACTCGGCGACCCGCGAAGCCGTCGACCCGGTCACCCGGTTCTTCCTCTCCTCCTCGAACGAGTGGATCGTCATCCTCTGCGCGATCACGATCGCCGCGGTCGCGCGCCGTGACCTCGTCGGCGGCTTCTCGCTGCTGCGGTCCAAGGTGCTCGTCGCGCTCGGCGACTGGTCGTACGCGTTCTACCTCGTGCACGCGACGGTCATCTACGCGCTGCTCGCGGTGGTCGGCCGCCAGCCGGCGGGTTGGAGCGCACTTGCGTGGACCGCGTTGCTGCTCGTACTGTCGCTCGCCGCGGCTGCCGCCCTGCACCACCTCGTCGAGCGCCCGCTCGAGCGTCGCATGCGCCGGTGGTGGGACTCCCGTGCCGAGCGCCGGCGTGCGCGACCGGCGCTTGGGAGCCCGGCAGCCGGAGCGGCCCCGCCCGAGGGGGCGCCGGCACCGGCCGGTGACGAGCTCACCGCCGGCACGGCCGCGCCCAGCGCGAACGCGTCGGCGACCGATGCCGACCGCGACCCCCGCGCGACGCCCGCCCGCTGACCGACCCGGCCCGACTCAGCGGGCGCCGAGGAAGCCGCCAAGCGCCTCCGCCGAGCGACGCCCGTCGTGCACTGCGCGCACGAACGCGGGCCCGCGCTCGGCCACCCGGCGCGCGGCGTCGCGATCCGCGACGAGCGATCGGAGGATCCGCTCGATCTCACCGCCGCGCGACTCGACGATCGGAAGCTCGAGACCGGTGCGGGCCAGGATCCCGTCGCGAACGGTACGGTCGACGTGTCCGACCACCACACGGCCCGCGGCCATCGCCTCGCACGCGGCGACGCCGTAGTCGCCGACACGGAACTGGTCGAGCACGATATCGGCGCCGCGATAGACGTCGGGCATCTGGGTGGCCGGTACGCCGGTGACCCGGAGGTACTCGATGAGCCCCTCCGACTCGAGTCGGGCCAGCGCGGGATCGACCAGGTCCGATCCTTTGATCCGGCCGCTGCTCGGTGCGTGCGCCACGACCGGGCGCGGGCGCTCGAGCGGTTCCGCACCACCCGACCACGCCTCTGGATCGACCACCACCGGCAGCCACTCGGCCGCGGGCAGATCTTCCAAGAGGCCGAGCGTCGAAACGAACACCGGCAGTCCGAGCCGATCGAGCAGTGCGAGGTTCTCGGCCGCCTGACGCTCGAACACCGCCACCTGGTCCCAATCACGGTCGGCGAACGGCGAGTCGGGGTGCGTCGCGGCGTGGCGGCTCGGCAGCCGCACCTCGCTGCCGTGTGCCACCATCGCCACGCGCACCCCGCGGACGATGAGGTCGCGCACCTGCTGCTCGACCGTCTGATCGTAGACGCGGCCGAACAGGTGCCGCTCGGCCTCGACCAGCACGTGGCCGAATCCCGACGAGACCGCGTCGTGCTGATGTCGCTGCCAGCTCCGCGAGAGCACGTACGCGGACGCCGGCACCGTCTGATCGACCGGGAAGCCGAACTCGGTACCGATCCGGTAGGCCATGCTCACCGCCCCGACCCCCGGCACTCGCTCGGCCGCACGGGCCCACTGCCAGCCCTGCCCGGCGAAGTTCACCGGGCCGACGAAGAGCCGCACAGGCGTCTGCGGTGGTACCGCGACCGCCAGCGCGGCCGGGTCATAGCGCAACCGCTTCGGCAGGACGCGGACGAGCAGCGCCTCCGGCACCAGCCGCGACGCGCGACCGGCCATCGCCGCGAGTCCGCGTGGTAGCATCCCGGACGCCTACTTGACCAGGCCGGCCAAGGCGGCCTGCGTCGCGAAGTCGGGGACGGCGGCCACGACTTCGTCGAACGTCCCGTTCGCGAGGATCGTCCCATCGCGCATGAAGACCACCTGGTCGCTGTCGCGGATCGTCGACAGACGGTGAGCGACGGAGACGATCGTCACCTGCCCCCGCAGGTTGCGGATCGCGAAGGCCACATCCGACTCGGTCTTCGTGTCGAGCGCGCTCGTGGCCTCGTCCATCACCAGGACGAGAGGGTCGCCGTAGAGCGCCCGGGCGATGCCGAGTCGCTGCCGCTGGCCGCCGGAGAGTGCCATACCGCGGTCGCCGATTCGCGAGTCGATGCCGCCGGGACGCTGCGAGATCGTGTCCAAGAGCTGGGCGCGCTCGAGCGCCTCACGCACCTTGTCGCGATCGATGTCGTCGCCCCACGTGAGCGCGACGTTCTGCGCCACCGTGCCGTCGAACAGCGAGACGTCCTGCGGTACGTACCCCACCCGCGAGCGCCAGTCCATGAGCACGTCCTCGAGCTCGACCCCGTCGAGGCGGATGCTGCCCTCGGACGGCACGAGGAGACCGAGGATGAGGTCGACGAGCGTCGTCTTGCCCGCGCCCGAGGATCCCGCGATTCCAAGCGTCGCACCCATCGGAAGCACGAGGTCGACGTCATGCAGCGCAGGTTCTTCCCGATGCGGGTAGGTGAATCGAACTCCCTTCAGCTGCAGCTCGCGGGGCTCACCCGTGATCGGTCGGCGCCCGACCGTGTCGGCGTACTCGATGTAGTCGGCGGACTTCTCGATGTCGCGGATCACGTCGTTGACGATCGGCACGTTCGCATGCGTCTGCGTCATGACCGACTGGAAGCCCGTGAGTGACGGCACCAGCCGGTAGCCTGCCACCCCGAAGAGGGCGACCGACGAGAACGCCGCAGCGAGGTTTCCGCCGCTGCCGAGGTATGAGGCGCCGCCGACGAGCACGAACCCGCCGACGAGGGCGGCATCGAAGACGAACTTCGGAAGCTGTCCGAGGAAGCTCAGGTTGGAGCGAGCTCGCGTCGTGTGGATCCGGTTGTCATGGACCGCCCGGGCCACGGTCGGCGCGCTGTTGCGGAGCGTGATCTCCTTGAGTGCGTTCACCATGTCGGTCATCAGCCGTGCGACCTTGAACGAGTAGGTGCGGTTGACGCGCCCCGCCTCGATCGACTTCCGAGCGACGATGAAGTACAGGATGCACGCGATCAGTCCGAGATAGCCGAGCGTGATCGCAGCGGTGAGCGGCTGCGCGATGACGAGCACGGCGACCACGGCGACGAACGTCGTGAACATCGCCGGAAGCGAGAGCACCGGCAGCATGAACCCGCCGACGACACTTGCGATGCCGACATCCGCCAGTCGGATCAGCTGCGAGGTGTTGCGCCGGAGCCGCTCGGTCCACGGCGCTTTGATGTATGCGGCGAACAGACGATCGCCGATCTCCAACTCGTACGACGCGAACCGGCGCGTGGCGACCCACTGGAGGATGATCGCGATGATGGCCTTCACGATGATGATCCCGCACACTACGAGCAGCACCCAGGCGAAACCGCTCGGCTCGATCGTCCCGACCACCGGGAGGCTGATCGGCTGGTTGTTCACCATGCCCGTGAGCGAGACCGCAAGGAGCATCAACGCGGCGACGTCGAGCCCGGCCAGGGCGCTCGAGAAGACCACGTAGACCCAGAGGAAGGCACGCGCTTTGGCCGGCAGGAATGGCAGCAGCCGTCGGAACGTCTGGAGATTGTCGTTCACTGTCGATTCCTTCTCGGCTGCGATCGCGGACGGCGGTACGTGGGTGGTCCGACGGCGGCGCCCTGGAGCGAGCGTCTCGTCGGCGGGCGATCGATCGTTAATCCTCGCACAGACTGGATCGGAGTCTTGTCGATGACCTCTCCGCTCCCGGGAATCACCGCGAGCCCACGCACCGGGTCAGACACCGATGGAGCCTCGCCGACTCGCGTCCGATTCGAGCAGCCGGCGGTGCAGGTCGATCAGACGGCTCGCCTCCTGCTGCCAACTCAACTCGGCAGCCGCGGCGCGAGCCGCAGCCCGATGGCGAGACGCGGCACCGATGACCGCCTCGATCGCCCCTGCGAGTGCTTCCGGCGATGCGTGAGGGTCGACGACACCGCCGAGATCGTATCGCCGGACCACTTCCGACGCGTCCTTCGTCGCGGAGGTGAGCACGGGGACGCCTGCGTGAACGGACTCGAAGAGCTTGTTCGGCAACGAATACTCGTAGGAGAGCACCGTCGGTTGCGTGAGCGCGACCGAGACGTCCGCGTCGGCGAGCGCCGCCGACACCTCGGCGGGCGGAACGGCGCCGACGAAGTGGACCCGGTCGCCGTCGCCCGTCCGGGCGACGAGCCGGCGCAGACCGTCGACGTAGACTTCCGACCCCTCGCCGAGCAGCACGAAATGGGTGTCGTCGGGCAGGTGCGGCATCGCCTCGATCACGCGTTCGATACCTCGGTTGAACGTGATGCCCCCGCAGTAGGCAACGACCCGCGTGTCGTCGTCGAGGCCGGCGAGTTCACGCAGTCGACCATCCGACCGTTCGATCGATCTGTCCCCGAGCGGGGGGATGTTGCGCACGAGCGTCGGGAGCTCGCGTAGCCGGTAGCGCTCCTGCAGCCATTCGGCGATGCTCGGCGAGACGGTGATGACGCCGGCGGCCCGCCGGGCGCCCCGCCGCTCCATCGGACCCTCGAGGCGCTTTGCGATCGGACGATCGGCGCTCACATTGCGACGGGTCCACAGCTCGTGCGAGTCGTAGACGAACGGGATGCCGAGCCGACCGGCGACGCGCGTCGCGACCGGCAGGGTGTTGGCGTCGTGCGCGTGGACGAGGTTGGGCGCCCACGACCGGACGGCGGCACGCGCTCGGCGCCAGAACGAGAACTGTCGGACGGTGCGGTCGGCGCGCCGCCACTGCTTGACGGTCCAGCCCTTGATTCCCCTCGGCGTCGCGGGGAGCGCGGCGGCCGCGCCTTCGGCGGGCACTATTGCGGTCGCGACCGCGACGGCCGGCGCCCCGGCCGGGGCAACGGCGGCGGGCGCCCCGCGACCGATCACCAGGCGTGCCGTACGGCCTGCGTCGACGAGCACGTGGCCGATGGAGCGGATCGCCACCCGCTCGATCTCGAAGCCGTCCTCGTGCTCGGTGATGCCCGCCGGGTAACGGCTGACGCGCGGGCCGCCGAACGCGAACACGCGCACCTTCGCTCCCGCGTCCACGGCGGCCTTCGCGATCCTCATCACGCGAGCGTCGCGATGAACGTCGTTGTAGACGACGAACGCGACGCGCGGCGACGCTCCGTCGCCCGGTGCATATCGGGCCTCGGTCATTCGACTCCCCCCGCCGCATGCCGCACGACGTCGGCGGCGGACTTCGCCGCCGAGCTGATCGATGCGTGCCGCGCCGTCCATGCGGCCAATCGTTCGGCATCGGCGCCGGGCTCGCGCCGCAGCACCTCGACGACCGCGGACGCGACCGCGTCCGTGTCGTAGTCGACGGCGCGGCCGAGGTCGCCCCGATCGATCACCTCGGCCGCCGCGCCGGGGCCCGCGTACACGACGGGGGTGCCGCACCCGAGCGCCGCATAGACCTTCGTCGGGAACGCGAAGTCGTATCCCTGCCCGGGCTTGAGGCTGACGAGGCCTGCGCCCGCGGACCGCAGGCGGGTCGCCGCTTCTGCAGGCGGCACGAGGTCGTGGAACTCGACGGCGCCGGGCGCGACCTCCTCTGCGAGTTCGCGCAGGTCGTCCCATGCGCTGCCCTGTCCGAGAAACACGAGCTTGGCATCGGGAATCGTGGCGGTCACCGCCGGCCATGCGCGGACGAACACGTCGGCGCCCTGCCATTCTGAGGTCGTGCCGGCGTAGACCGCCGTGGGCGGCCCCTCGACGGTCGGACCGTCGGGAGAGAACACACGGGTGTCGATGCCGTTGCGCACGACCGTCACGCGGTCGTGTCCGGCGAGTGCGCGCACCCGATCGGCGACGCCGTCAGTCACGGCGACCACGTGCCGAGCCCTGCGCAGTGCGCGACGCTCGAGGCTGCGCACTGCGCGCACGACGAATCCGGGAGCGCCGGTGGACTCGGCGGCGTCGGACCAGATGTCGGCCGCGTAGTACACGTACGGACGTCGTCGGAGGGCGCAGACGACGCGCACGACGAACCCGGTCGTCGGCGGCGGCTCGGTGACGACGACGTCGGCAGCCCGTGAGAAGAGCAGGCGGAAGGCGAGCGGTACGTCGAAGCTGAGGTACTGCAGGTAACCGCGGACCTGTCCCGACGCGTCGCGCAGGACGGGCGCTCGCCGCACCCGGACCGCGCCCGCGGCGTCGTCGGCCTCGGCCGCCCGCCAGCCGGCCGCCTCAGGTGCGGTGCCCGCAGGCGGACGCGTCGTCAGCACGGTCACCTCGGCGCCGCTGCGCGCGAGCGCGCCGGCGAGCGCCGCGAGACGATATGCCGCCGCAGCGGGCTCGGGCGCGAAGATGCGACTGGTGATCACGACGCGCATCGGCGGGCGACTCCGATTCAGAGGTCGACGACCGCGCCGGACGCCGCGGACGTGATGACGGCTTCGACGACCTCGAGAGTGCGCAGCCCCTCCTCCATCGTGACGACGTCCTGACGCTCGCCGAGGACGGCATCGCGGAAGGCCTCGTGCTCGACCCGCAGCGGCTCCCGCTTGGCGAAGGCGAACCTGGTCATGTCGCCCTCGCTCACACCGCGGAACGCCGACACGGCCTCCCACTCGGTCGGAACGGTGCCGTTGCGGAAGAGCGTCAGGTCGCCCGTCGAGGTGTCGGCGACGAACGCGCCGAGCTCGCCGGTGACGATCGTCACGCGCTCTTTCATAGGGCTGAGCCAGTTCACGATGTGGTTGACGAGGACTCCGTTGCGGAGCATCCCGCTCGCGAGCACCATGTCCTCGTACTCACGACCGCTCTTGTGCAGCGTGCGCGCCGAGATCGACGCGTAGTCGCTCTGCGCGACCCACGCAGTGAGATCGACGTCGTGCGAGCCCAGGTCCTTCACGACGCCGACGTCGGCGATGCGGGCCGGGAACGGGCCCTGCCGACGGGTCGCGATCTGATACACCTCGCCCAGGTCGCCCGCCGCGATGCGACGGCGCAATTCCTGCAACGCGGGGTTGAACCGCTCGATGTGCCCGACGGCGCCGACGAGGCCGCGCGCCTTGAAGGCGTCCGTCATCTCGCGACCCTGCTCGACCGTCTGCGCGATCGGCTTCTCGACGAGCGTGTGCACCCCGGCGTCGGCGAGCTTCATCGCCGCGTCGTAGTGGAACCGGGTCGGAATGGCGACGACGGCGAGGTCGATCCCGACCGCGATCATCGCGTCGACATCGGGCAGCACCTCGAGGTCGCCGGCGACGCCGTGCGGGTCGCCGCCCGGGTCGGCGATCGCCACGAGGTCGACCCCCGGCAGTTCGCGCAGCACGCGGGCGTGATGGCGCCCCATCATGCCCACGCCGATGAGGCCGGCGCGCAGCTCGGCCATCAGGCGCCCGCTCCTGCGACGGCGTTCACGGCCTGGACGATGCGCTCGAGGTCGCGCTGCGAGAGCGACGGGTGCACCGGCAGCGACACGACCTCCGCCGCGGCCCGCTCGGTCTCCACGAGGTGCAGGCCGGGGGCGAAGTGCGCGAGCGAGGCGAGCCGGTGGTTCGGCACCGGGTAGTAGACGCCGCTGCCGACCGCGTACTCGTTCTTGAGCGCCGCGACGAAGCCGTCGCGGTCCTCGGGAACCCGGATCGTGTACTGGTGGTAGACGTGCACCGCGTCGTCCGCGACGGGCGGCACGATCACACCGCGCAGCTCGCGATCGAGGAAGGCGGCGTTCGCCTGTCGGGTCGCCGTCCATCCACCGACCTTGGTGAGCTGCACGCGGCCGATCGCCGCGTGGATGTCGGTCATGCGGGCATTGAAGCCGACGACCTCGTTCTGGTACTGCGCCTCCATGCCCTGATTGCGCAGCAGCTTGACGTTGCGCACGAGCTCGGGGGTTTCGCACGTGACCATGCCGCCCTCGCCGCTCGTCATGTTCTTCGTCGGGTAGAGGCTGAACATCGCAAAGCGACCGAAGGTCCCCACCTTGCGTCCTCCGAGCGAGGCGCCGTGCGCCTGCGCCGCGTCCTCGAAGAGCGCGAGGCCGTGGCGGTCGGCGACGGCCTGCAGGTCGGTCATGTGCGCCGGGTGGCCGTAGAGGTGCACCGGCATCACGGCGGCCGTGCGCTCGGTGACGGCGGCCTCGACCGACGCGGGGTCGAGCGTGAACTGCTCGGGCTCGATGTCGGCGAACACGGGCGTGGCGCCGGTGAGCGCGACCGAATTGGCCGTCGCCGCGAACGTGAACGAGGGCACGATGACCTCGTCGCCGGGGCCGATGCCCGCCGCGAGGAGGCCCAAGTGGAGGCCGGACGTGCCGGAGTTCACCGCGACCGACTCGCGGCCTTCGACGAGCACCTCGGCGAATTCTCGCTCGAAGGCGGCGACCTCGGGACCCTGCGCCACCATTCCGGACTGCAGCACCCGGTCGACGGCAGCGCGCTCGTCGTCACCGATGATCGGTTTCGCGGGGGGAATGAACGACTCGGTCATGCGTTCTCACTCATCTCTCTCAAGACCCCATCGGTCTCGACGTACTCGGCGCCAGTCGCGGGACAGCGCCAGATCTCTCCGTCGGACACCAGGCGCTGCCCGGCACGTCCGACCCACCCGAGGCGTCGTGCCGGCACGCCGGCCATCAACGCGAAGTCGGGGACATCCTTGGTGACGACGGCGCCGGCGGCGATGGTCGACCAGGCACCGATCGTAACCGGTGCCACGCACACCGCCCGTGCCCCCACGGAGGCGCCCTCGCGAATGGTCACACCCACGGGTTCCCAATCGTGGGCGCTCTTCAGCGTGCCGTCGGGGTTCACTGCTCGCGGGTACGTGTCGTTCGTGAGCACGACGGCCGGTCCGATGAAGACGCCGTCGGCGAGCTGCGCCGGCTCGTAGACGAGCGCGTAGTTCTGCACCTTGCAGTTGTCGCCGAGGCGGACGCCCGTGCCGATGTAGGCCCCGCGGCCGATCACGCAGTTCTCGCCGAGCACGGCCTGCTCGCGCACCTGGGCGAGGTGCCATACCGAGCTGCCGTCACCGATGGTCGCTTCGGGTGAGACGTCTGCGGAGTCGACGATGCGGGCGCTCGAAGGTGTTGACAATCTGGGCTCCTCATGCCGTCCGGGCAGCCGCGGCTGCGCAGACAGCCTACCGTGTTCTGCAACAATGGCCTGATGGACAGTTCCGCCCAGGCCGAGGCTCGGCGGCACTCCGACGACACGTGGATCGTGATCCCCCTCTACAACGAGGAGACCGTCATCGGCCGTGTCGTCACCGAGCTCCACGAGCACTTCGAGCACGTCGTCTGCATCGACGACGGCAGCACCGACGGCTCGATCGTCGCCGCCGAGGAGGCGGGCGCCCGAGTCATCCGGCACCCGGTGAACCTCGGGCAGGGCGCGGCCCTGCAGACCGGCTTCGAATATGCCGTGAAGCAGCCGGGGGCACGGTATCTCGTGACGTTCGACGCCGACGGTCAGCACCGCATCGAAGACGCCATGCTGATGCTCGACCTCGCGAAGCGCGATGACGTGGCGATCGTGTTCGGCTCCCGCTTCCTCGACGATCGCACCAATCCCGGCCTGCTGAAGCGGATCGTGCTGAAGACCGCCGTCAAGGTGACCAACCTGACGACGGGCCTGAAGCTCACCGACGCCCACAACGGACTGCGGGTCATCCGCACCGACGCGGCGGCCCAGATCCACCTCGAGCAGGACCGCATGGCCCATGCCTCCGAGATCGTCTTGAAGCTGGGGCGCACGAAGCTCCCCTGGCGCGAGTTCCCGGTCGAGGTCCTCTACACCGACTACTCCAAATCCAAGGGCCAGTCCCTGCTGAACTCGGTCAACATCCTCGTCGACCTGCTGGTGAGGTGAACATGTGGATCCAGATCCTCCTCGTCGCCGGGGTGCTCGTCATCGGGCTCTTCCTGGCGCGTCCGACCGGGGGCGACAGCCATCTGGCACTCCGCCGGCTGTTCATGGCCGGCTTCGTGCTCGTCGCGATCGTCTCGATCCTCTTCCCCCAGTGGCTGAGCTGGATCGCCAACGCCATCGGCGTGGGTCGCGGGGCCGACCTCATGCTCTACGCGCTGATTCTCGCGTTCCTCGTCTTCGTCGCCACGACGTACCGCCGCAACGTGCAGGTCAACCGACGCATCACGCTGCTGTCGCGTCAGATCGCACTCACCCAGGCCTCGGCGGAGGACGCGAGGAACTCCGCCCCGCCCGCAGTCCCGAACGGCGGATCGCAGGCCGCGCCCGACGACGCCGAGCGCTGACCGCGTCGGTGTCGCATCGGTACAACCGGGGTCAGTCGCACGCCGTGATCCGGTAGAGGACCGCGTCACCCTCCCGGTCGACCTCCTCGCCGACGCCCGCCTCGGCGAGGTCGCGCAGGCCGAGGTAGGGCGTCGTGCCGTCGATCTCCAGCCCCGTCTCGCCGGCGTCCTTGAAGTACCCGCCGAAGTCCAGCACGTAGGTCACACCGGCCGAGCGCACGGCATCGCACACCGCCGGATCCTCGAGCGCCTCATTGAGCCGCTCGTTGATGATCTTCGCTCCGGGGTAGAGGTAGGAATTGAAGTGCGGGCTCATCATACGGATGCCGGTGAGCGCGTAGGCGAACGGCGTCCCCGTCCACGGGTTGCCGGCGACGAGCGCGTCGGCGGGGATGTGCTCGGGCATGCGCTCGATGAGCTTCCGCTCGCTTCCTGAGAGGATCGGCGCGTCCGCCGCGTCGGTGTACGCGCGTATCGTGAGCCCGAGTTGCGTCCACATCGCGGGATTCGCCTGCGTCGCGATGAGAAGCACCGCCAGGGATGCCGCGGCGAGTGCCCGTGCGGTCGCCGACCCCGGCGCGAGCCGGTTTCCGGCACGGCGCTGCACGAATCGCCACAGCGCGACGACGCCGAACACCGCCATCGGCACGGCGGTGATCACGAGCAGGGCGCTGAGGCGCGGCGGATCGCGGTAGAAGATCCCGTCGACCCACGCGCGCAGCTTCCACGACGGGCCGCCGGCCGCGACGACGAACAGCACGATGCTCACCGCCCACGTGGCGACGAACCACAGCTTCTCACGGCGGCGGATGAGGTCGACGACCCCGATGAGCGCGAGCACGCACGGGACGATCGAGGGGAACGACGCCTTGAATCCGTGGAAGAGCGCTTCGCCGAGCGCGCCGAGCAGGTTGGTGTAGGCGATCCAGGGCGTGTTCGCGCCGATGCGGCCGAACCAGATCCATAGTCCGGCGAAGGCGACGAGTCCGAGGCCGAGCACCGCCCACCACACGATACGGCGCACGCCCCCGAGGCGCGTGATGGCGGGTACGGCACGCCACAGGACGAGCGGCAGGACGAAGGCGGCCCAGGCGAACGCCCCGGCCGGCTGGGCGAAGGCGATGCCGAGGAGGGCGAGCACGAGGAGGACGCAGCGGAAGAGGGTGCCGCTGCCGTGGAGGCTGCGCGCCTGTCCGATCGCGAAGCCGAGCCCGAGCGCGGCCGGCAGCATCGCGAGGGCGAGGAAGTAGGGGTACAGCACACCGAACGTGAGCATCATGATCGGGAACGCCGGGAACGCCGCGGCCAGCACACCGGTGGCGAGCGCCGCAGTACGGCTCCTCGGCATGAGGGAACGCATGAGCAGGAGACATCCCGCCGGCCAGACGAGGGCCGCGATGACGACGCTCACGGCGTTCACGGCGACGGGGATGCTCGCGATGCCGCTCGACGCGACGAGCGAGGCGACCGCATGCCACCCCGCCGGATAGAACGGTCGCTGCCCTTCGGGAAGCACGAGGCCTTGGATGTCGAACGACGACGCGCTACCGGTGTCGAGGATGTAGCGGATGCCGTTGAGATGGAAGTAGGCATCGAACGTCTGCGAGATCCGGTCGGGCGCCTGCAGGCCGACCACGAGCTGGGCGCCGATGACGACGGCTGCCAGCCCGAGCCCGGCCACCGTCCACCCGCTGAGCACCGATTCAGGTCGGTCGGGGCGCCCGATGCGTCCGCGCAGGAGCTGTCGGACGATCGCGATCGGCACCGCGATGACGATGACGGCCGCCGCCACCGGCAGCAACGACCAACTGATGCCGATGCCGCCGTACACGATCGCGAGAAGAGAGAGGAACGCGACCGTGATCGCGGGCGCGATCGCCCACAGCGTCAGCCGTCGGGCGCCGATCGAGAGGCCGAGTGCGAGTCCCGGGCCGAACAGCACCGCGACCGCCACCGCAAGCGATGGCACGAATTCCAGCCAGCTCATGCGAGTTGCGCCGTGCGATCCGCCGTCCAGGCACTGGTGATCATCTCGTCGAGTGATCGCGTCGCGCGCCAGCCGAGTTCCTCGGCGATGCGACTCGCATCGGCGACCACCGCATCGGGATCGCCGGGCCTGCGGGGCTCGACGACCGGTTCGAACGGGATGCCCGAAACCGAGCGGAGTCGATCGAGCACCTCGAGGACGCTCGCCCCCGACCCGGTGCCGACGTTGAAGACCCGGGCACGTGGGGAATCGGGGGCCGAATCGAGTGCGTCGAGTGCGGCGAGATGCGCTCCGGCCAGATCGAGAACGTGGATGTAGTCACGCACGCCGGTGCCATCGTGGGTGTCGAAATCGCCGCCGTACACGATGGGAGGCAGCCCCCGTCGGATGCGATCGATCGCGATCGTGACAAGGTTGAGCGAATGCGGATCACCGAGGTCGGGCCAGCCTGCGCCGGCCACGTTGAAGTACCGCAAGCTGACCGCGTCGATGCCGTGTGCTCGCACTGCGTCGCGCACGAGCCATTCTCCGACGAGCTTGGACTCTCCGTACGGATTGATCGGCAGGGTCGGCGTGCGCTCGTCGACCGTCGCCGTCGCCGGCATGCCGTAGACGGCCGCCGACGACGAGAAGACGAGTCGGCGAACCCCCGCATCGGCGCATGCGCCGATGACCGCCGCGAGTCCGCCGATGTTGTCGCGGAAGTACTCCTCGGGCACCTCGACCGACTCGGCCGCCTGCTTCCGCGCCGCCAAGTGGACGACCCGCGTCACCTGATGCTCGCGCATCACCTGCGCGAGCGCGCTACGGGCATCTCCGGTGGTCAGGTCACGCTTCTCGAGACGGGCGCCTGACAAGCGCGCCGGGTCACCGCTCGAGAGGTCGTCGACCACCACGACGGCGTCGCCACGTTCGCTCAGCAGCCGAACGACGTGCGCGCCGATGTACCCGGCGCCGCCGGTGATGAGAACTGACACGGCCGACAGTCTACCGTCGGCTGCTCCGCCTTCCCGGGGGCTCAACCGATGAAGGTGGCCCGCTGCCAGCCGGTCGCGATCTGCTTCGCCGGCTTCCAACCGCTGCTTCCGTTGCCGGGGTAGAGCATGACGTTGCCCGTGCTCGTCCGCGCGATGAGGTCGGGGATCCTGTCGCCGTCGAAGTCACCTGGTGTCATCACCCAGGTCATCCCCGACCACCCGTGCCCGACCTGCACCGCCGCGGCGAAGCCGCCGACTCCGTTGCCGCGATAGAGCAGCAGGTCGCCGTCGGCATTCACCGCGATGACGTCCGCGCGTCCGTCGCGGTTGAGGTCGCCCGGAGTCAAGATCCACCGCATCGCCTGCCAGCCCGGCCCGACCGTCGCACGCGTCGGAAACGCCCCCGTGCCGTCGCCCTTGTGCAGCACGAGGTCACCGGATGCCGTTCGCGCGAGCAGGTCGAGCTTGCGGTCGCCGTTGAGATCGACCCCGCCGGCGAGCGCGGTGTACCCGGCCCAGCCGGCGCCGAGGCTCACGCGTGTCGAGAAGCCTCCCGCTCCGTTCGACGGGTAGCGCCAGAGGACGCCGCTCGACTCACGCACCAGCACATCGCGACGGCCATTCCGGTCGAGGTCGCCGGCGGCGACGACCGCGGTCGGCCAGTTCCACGCCGACGAGAACTTCGTACGGGTGAGGAATCCGCCCACGGCGTTCCCGGGGTAGATCCAGCCCGCGCCGTCTCCGGTCCGCACCATCAGGTCCGCCGGGCCGTCGCCGGACAGGTCTCCCATTCCTCCCACCGGGGTGAAGGCGCCCTTCGCCACGCTGCCCGGCCCGGAGAGCACGGTGAGCTCGGACCAGCCGCTGCCGACCTTCCGCTTCGTCTTCCATCCGCCTGCACCGTTGCCCGGATAGAGCCACAGCCCACCGGCTGCGTCGCGAGCGAGCACGTCCGCGACCTTGTCGCCGTCGAAATCTCCCGGCGTGAACAGTCCGGTGAAGGACGACCACCCCACCCCGATCAGTCGTGAGCTCTTCCAGCCGCTCCGTCCGTTCCCCGGATACAGACGGAGGTCGCCGTTGCTGAACCGGCCGAGGACGTCCGTCAGCCCGTCCCCGTCGAAGTCGACACCGCCGATGATCGCCGTGAGGCCCGACCAGCCGACGCCGACCCGCTTCGCCGGGGCGAACTGTCCGAGCCCGTTCCCGGCATGCAGGCGCAGATCGCCGTTCGAGGCGCGGGTGAAGAAGTCCACCGCGCCGTCGGAATTGAAGTCACCCGCCGCGACGAGCGCGGTGACGCCTGCGAAGCCGTCACCGATCTTCGACTTCGTACCGAACCGGCCACGGCCGTTCGTCGGGTAGTTCCAGAGCGACCCTGCCGAGTCGATCGCCATGATGTCGCGATGGCCGTCGCCGTCGAGGTCGCCTGCGCCGGCCACCTGCTTGAGCGAACCCCATCCGACGCCGATCCGTACGCTGCTCTTCCAGGCCCCCGTGCCGGTACCCGGGTACAGCCAGAGATCGCCGACTCGGTCTCGTGCATACGCCAACGGAATCGCGTCCATCGCGACGTCGACCTGAGCGGGAGCAGATGTCGAACCGAACCAGTCGGTGAACATGCGCCAGAAGTTGCGGTTCCCGTAGCTCGAGCAGCTGTCGCCGGTGCCGTAGAGGTTGGCGAGCGCAGCAGCGTTCGGGCGATAGGGCGTGTACAGGTAGAGGCCCGCAGTCGCCTGATTCTGGATGTAGACACGGGACGAGCCGCACGCGGAGTTCGGGTGCCACGCGATCGTGTTGTACCGCCCGGCCTGATAGGCCCGATCCGCCGGGCGCGCGCGGTACTTCTTGAACTGCCATGCGGCGTTGTACAGCTGATTGAAGAACCCGTAGTAGTTGGCATCGCAGTCCGCGGTGTCGGGGCACCCGTATCCCGTCGCCGAGCGGTACTGGCGCGAGGTGGGCCAGGTGTCGGTGATGAGCGCCTGCTCCTTCTCGAGCAGCACGAGGAGCGATCGGGGATTGATGCCGCACGCGCGTGCGACCTTGTAGATGATCTGCGAGGCGAGCTCGTTCGGCTGACCGGTGTAGGCGGTGCATCCCTCGCTGCGTGCCGGCTGGGACGTCGTCGTCTGCCGATAGCTCTTCAGGCACACGTACCCTGAGCGGCAGGTCGGCACCTTCGCGTTGAGGAAGGACTGGATCTGCGTCGCCGTCATCGTCCCGCTGTCGTAGAACACCGCGTCGCTGATGATCATGCCCGGGTTGAACGCGGAGCCGACGGCGGCCGTCGCGGGATCCTCGTGGGTGACGCCGTCGGCCGTGGCCAAGCCGACCACCAGGACCAGTGCCGTGACGACCGCGAGCATCCGCCGCTTCAACCCTGTACGCATCTTCCGAACCGTCCCGCCCCCGAACACCGGTCTCGCCCATGGTATCCATCCGGGCGCATGAAGTGGAGATGCAGCGTTCCCGCGCGCGTCGGGAGGTCGCCGCATCGAGGACCCGCCGCTCGACGGCCCGGCTCAGTCCGCCGTGCCGCCGCCCGCGATCAGCCGCCGGTAGGCGACCTTGCGCACTCGCTCGGGCACGAACCGGTACACCCCGCGCACGGTCACGTTGCGCAGGTACTCCCAGCGGCTGGTGAATCGGATCCGACGCAGCGCCCGCTGCAGCTCGAGCTCGCTGCGCCACTGCGCGCGTCCACCGCGGCGCGCGTACGCGCCCGCGCCCACGCGGTACATCACGAGGGGCTCCGCCAGGTTCTCGACCGAGGCCCCGGCGTGGATCATCCTCGCGAACAGCCAGTAGTCCTCCATGAGCCCCAGCGGCTGGTAGCCGCCCGCGCGTTCGACCGCGGTGCGCCGGTACATGACGGTGGGGTGGCTGAACGGGTCGTGGAAGCGTGCGTAGCGCGAGATCTCGTCGTGGCCCGTGCGAGGGGTGCGTCGGGCGACGATCGCCCCGCCGTCGTCGAGGAACTCGAACATGCCGGTGCCGACGAGGTCGACGCCGCCCTCGATCACGGGCAGCTGCCGTGCGAACCGCTCGGGCAGCGAGATGTCGTCGGCGTCCATGCGGGCGACGATCTCGTGCTCGCAGAGGCCGAGGCCCGTCTCGAGGGCTCGAGCGAGCCCGACGTTCTCGTCGATGGCGTGGTGCATCACGGGCACGGGGCTCTCGCCGACGACGCGGTGGATCGCGGCCGCGAGGTCGTCGCCGACGGGGCCGTCCTGCACGAGCACGACCTGCGCCGGTCGGGCGGTCTGGTCGCCGACGCTCGAGGTGAAGGCCTTCGCGAAGTGCGCGGCGTCGTCGCCGCGGTACACGGGCATGAGCAGCGAGAAGGGCGTGCTCACGTCGGTTCCACCAGGCGCACCGCGTCGCTCGCGCGGCCGAGCCCGTCGAGCGCCATCGCGTTCGGCCGCGGCCGAGTGCGCGTGCCGTCGCGATAGCCGCGCCGCCAGCCGTCGCGCAGGGTCGTGCGGTCGCTAGACCGTACGACCGTGCGAACCCACCGGCGCACGCTCGAGGCGCCGTAGAGGAGCTTCTCACCCCTCGACAGGCTCGCGGAGCGGCGGAACATCCAGAGCTTGTTGCGCACCTCGTAGTAGAAGCGGGGCCCGGGATCGGCGTCGGTCGCGCCGAGCACCTTCGTCTTGTGCACGACCACGGATGCGGGCACGTGCACGCCCCGCCGGCCGCGCAACGCCCGGGTCGAGTACTCGAAGTCGTCGTTCCAGATGAAGTAGTCGGCGATCGGCAGGCCGACCTCGCGCACGACGTCGGCTCGCACGAGCATCGAGACGAACGAGGTGCTGCGAATCGGGATGCCTCCGCGGCGAGCCGCGGCGATGCGCTCGTCGCGAGCCACGAACGGCTTCTCCCGCGGTGTGTTCATCGGGTGCTCGGTACCGTCGTGCCAGACGACGCGGGAGCCCGCGACGACGAGGTCGGTGCCGTCGACGGCGGCGAGCAGCTCGGCGAGCGACGACGCGGTCGGCACGGTGTCGTCGTCCATGAGCCAGAGCCAGTCGGGTTCGTGGTCGGTGAGGGCGACGGCCATGCCCGCGGCGAATCCCCCGGCCCCGCCCGTGTTGCGCGGCAGCGAGACGAGGTCGACGAGCTCGCCTGCGGCACGAGCCACGTCGGCCGAGTCGTCGGTCGAGGCGTTGTCGACCACGACGACCTTCGCGAGCGCGGCGTGCTGCGTCGCGAGCGCGGCGAGCACCTCGGTCAGGAGGGCTGCGCGGTTGTAGGCGACGACGACGGCGACGACGCGCGGTGGCACAGGTGACGGACTCATCGACTCTCGCTGATCTCGGGATTGCTCCCCACTATCTTGCCCTGTCCCCGACGTCGGACTTTCCACAGCACGGGGCTCTCGCCGGATTCTCGGGTAGCGGCGCGATAGATTGGAGGGTCGCCTGTGACACTCGAAGGAGGGGCATGCCCACGACGCTTCGGATGATCGTCGACCAAGTGGTCGCGCCGGTTCCCGGCGCGCTCGGCCGGTACACCGAGGCGCTGACCGAGTCGCTCATCGCCTCGGCACCCTCCGGCTGCGAGGTCGAAGGCATCGTCTCGTCATCGCTCCCCGCCGACTACGACCGGCTGCTCGCCCGGTTCCCCGGCCTGTCCGGGCTCTACAAGACGAGCCTCGCGCGCCGCGAGCTCGCGGCCGCATGGCAGTTCGGCCTGACCACGTCGCCCGGCGGCGGCATGGTGCACGCGCCCGGTCTCTTCGCACCGCTGCGGCGACACGACCGCTCGAGCGGAGACCAGACGGTCGTGACGGTGCACGACCTCCTCGCGTGGACCCACCCCGAGTCGCTCACCGCGACCACGGTCTCGTGGCACAAGGGCATGCTCAAGCGGGCCCGCAAGCACGCCGACGCGGTCGTCGTGCCCACTCATGCGCTCGCCGAGCGGCTCGCGATGGTCGCCGATTTCGGCGACCGCGTCCGGGTCATCGGCACGGCACCGCGGCTCGGCCTGAAGATGCCTCGCGACGCGGCGGACCGGGCCGCCCGGTTCGCACTGCCCCGCGACTACCTCGTGACGAGCGGGTCGCTCGACCCCCGCAGCGGGGTCGTCGACCTGCTCGCGGCGCTCGGCCGTCAGGGCGCCCCCGACGTGCCGCTCGTGGTGCTCGGTCCCGAGAACTGGGGCGAGCTGCACCTCGCGGCGGTCGCCGAAGAGGCCGGCGTCGCGCCCGGGCGGGTACGGGCGCTCGAGCTCGCCGATCCGGCCGACCTGGCGACCGTGCTCTCCGGGGCGACCGCGTACGTCGCGCCGAGCCACGATGAGGGAGCGGGCACGTCCCTCATCGAGGCGTTCCACCTCGGCGTGCCCGTCGTCCACTCCGACACGCCCGCGTACGTCGAGATCTCAGCCGACGCCGGCCGTGCGGTCGAGATCGGCGACGGGGGTGCCGGATACGCCGAGCGGCTCGCCGGCGCGATCGCCGACGTCGTCGGCGACGCGGACCTCGCCGAACGGCTCTCGGTCGCCGGCACCGACCGCGCGCACGCGTTCAGCTGGCGCGACTCCGCCGAGCGCGTCTGGGCGCTGCACGCCGAGATCTGAGCGGCGCGCGCCGAGGCATCCGAGATGCCGGCGGCCGGGCGGAGGCCCGCCCTACTCGGCCGGCTCCTCGGTCGCCGGCGGCACGACCGCGTCGTGCACGAGCTGCCTGATGTACTCGTAGTCGGGGTCGGTCGGGTCGATGTCGTTCTCGGGCGTGAGCTCGACGTGACCCATCGGCAGCTCCTTGGTCTTCATGCCGAGGTTCACGAAGTACCCGAGCATCGACTGCGGCACGTCGGTCTTCACCGTGTCGGCACCGGCCGACGCGACCTCCTGGAACTTCGCGAGCACGTTCGTCGGCGTGAACTGGCGCAGGATCGCCTCCTGCAGCACGCGCTGGCGCGCCATCCGCTCGTAGTCGCCGCCGGCCACCCCGTAGCGCGCCCGGCCGTACCAGAGCGCGTGATAGCCGTCGAGGTGCTGCTGACCCGGCTCGATCCAGCCGTCGACCCCGTTGTTGTCCTCGTCGCCGCCGATCGGGATGCGCGTCTCGACGTCGATGTCGACACCGCCGAGCGCGTTGATGAGCGCCTCGAAGCCCTGCATGTCGATGAGCGCGTAGTACTGGATGTCGAGCCCCGTGATGCCCTCGGCCGCGTCGCGCATGCCCTCGATGCCCGGCTCCGACCCCTCGGCCACGGCGTTCGGATACATCTCGGGGCTCTTGAGCTCCACCTCGGTGTAGACCGAGTTGAGCTGGCAGACGTCGACCTCGCAGCCGTCGATCGCGCCGTAGCCCTCGGGATAGACGTCGGCGAGCGGCGACCCCTCGGGGAACGGGAAGTACTCGAGGTCGCGCGGCAGGCCGATCGTGACGGCCGCGCCGGTCTCGGCGTCGATCGACACGACCGACATGCTGTCGGGGCGCATGCCCTCGCGGTCGGGTCCGGAGTCGCCGCCGAGCAGCAGGATGTTGTAGCGGCCGTTCTCGTCGGGCGGCTCGGTGGGGCCGGCGACGAACATCGACGAGATCAGTCCGCTCGCGGTGATCGAGAGGTACGCGCCGTAGGCCGCGCCGCCCGAGAGGAAGACCATGACGAGCGTCGTCAGCCCCGCGATCCAGCCGCGAGCGGAGGGCGCCGTCTTCACGATGCGCACGAGCCGGAGCGTGTCGAGGGTCAACACCACCCAGAGCACGCCGTAGAAGAGGAGCGCGAGCGCGACGAGCCACAGGCTCCACGTCGTCGTGAACAGCGTGAACAGCGCCGAGCGCCAGAAGAACCAGGCGACGAGCGCGAGGATCGCGAGCGCCCAGAGCACGAGGGTGGCGCCGAGTCCGAAGCGGCCGAGTCGACGATTGCCCGCGAGCACCTGCGGCGCGCCCGGGATGAGGAAGTTGAGGACGACGAGCCACCAGCCGCGGCGGGTCATCACGGTGCGCGACGCGACATCCGGGTACCGGATGGGGCTTGCTGCCACGCTCATCGCGTCTGCTTCAGCCGTTCGTTCTTCTGCTCGACGAGCGCCGCGAGGTCCCGGGCGTAGGTGTCGAGGGCCGCTCGCAGGGCGGGGTCGGACGCGCCGAGCACGCGCACGGCGTAGAGGCCGGCGTTCTTGGCCCCGCCGATCGCCATGGTCGCGACGGGGATGCCTCCGGGCATCTGCACGATCGACAGCAGCGAGTCGAGGCCGTCGAGCTTCGCCAGCGGCACGGGCACCCCGATGACCGGCAGCGTCGTGACCGAGGCGAGCATGCCCGGCAGGTGAGCTGCGCCGCCTGCGCCGGCGATGATGACCCTGAGGCCGCGCGCGGCCGCCTGCTTGCCGTAGTCGATCATCTTCTCGGGCGTGCGGTGCGCCGAGACGACCTCGACCTCGTGGGCGATGCCGAACTCGTCGAGCACGGCGGAGGCGTCGCGCATGACGCTCCAGTCGGAGTCCGACCCCATCACGACGCCGACGAGCGGGCTGGTGTTCGTCTCAGTCACTTGATCGAGTGTACGGCCGGGCGCTGGGAGAACCCCGCAACGCCCCACCGCGGGTCGACGTCAGTCCTGGAAGAAAGCCGCCGCCGCCCGCGCCTCGTAGACGACGGCGTCGAGGTCGTCGCCCGTCGCGGTGACGTGGCCGATCTTGCGGCCGGGGCGCGGCGCCTTGCCGTAGTTGTGCACCTTCACCGTCGGGTGCCCTGCGAGCGCCTCGGCGTAGCGGTCGGTGAGCGAGCCCTCGGCGGGACCTCCGAGCACGTTGACCATGACCGACCATTCGTCGCGTGTGCCGGTGGCACCGAGCGGCAGGTCGAGTACCGCGCGCAGGTGCTGCTCGAACTGTCCGGTCGTCGCCCCGTCCATCGACCAGTGCCCGCTGTTGTGCGGGCGCATCGCGAGCTCGTTCACGAGGATGCGGTCGTCGGTCGTCTCGAAGAGCTCGACGGCGAGCACGCCCGTGACGCCGAGCCCCTCGGCGATCGTGACGGCCACGTCGGCCGCGACCTCCGCGAGCCGCCCGGCCGAGCGCGGCGCGGGGGCGATCACCTCGCTGCAGACCCCGCCGACCTGGACGGTCTCGACCACGGGCCAGGCCGCGATCTCACCGCTCGGCCGCCTCGCGACGAGCTGTGCGAGCTCGCGGCGGAAGTCGACGAGCTCCTCGACGAGGAGCGCACCCTGCCGGCCGTCCTCGACGATGGCGGAGAACCACTCGGCGACCTCGCCGGCACTGCGCACGACCTTGACGCCCTTGCCGTCGTAGCCGCCCCGCGGCGTCTTCACGACGGCGGCGCCGCCGTGGTCGGCGATGAACGCGTCGAGCTCGTCGGCCGTCTCGATGCGCGCCCAGTCGGGCACCGGGAGGCCCAGCTCGGAGAGCCGCTCGCGCATGAGCAGCTTGTCCTGCGCGAAGCGCAGCGCGTCGGGGCCGGGGCGCACCGGGACACCGGCGTCGACCATCGCGCGGAGCACGTCCTGCGGCACATGCTCGTGGTCGAACGTGATCACGTCGACCTCGCTCGCGAACTCGAGCACGGTGGCCGTGTCGGTGTAGTCGCCGACCCGGTCGGCGGCGAGCTCGGCCGACATGCCCTCCTGCTCGGCGAGCACCCGGAGTTCGACGCCGAGCTCGATCGCCGCGGGAATCATCATTCGGGCCAGCTGTCCGCCGCCGATCACACCGACCCGCACTCCGTGCACCCCTGTTCTCATCGCAGTGGCGCCCGGCCGACGCCCAGTTCAGTCTACGGGTCGGGGAATATGATGTGGCGGTGTCCACCGTCGCGCCCGATCGCCCCGCCGGGCTCGCCGCACGCGCCTGGCACGGCCTGCTCGCCTACGCGCTGAAGTTCGGCGTCGTGGGCCTCATCGGGCTCGTGATCGACGTGGCGCTCTTCAACGCGCTGCGCCTCGGCATGTTCGGCGCCGACGGCTGGGCGCAGTCGGCGATCGGCGCGAAGACGATCTCGACGAGCGTCGCGATCGTCTTCAACTGGCTCGGCAACCGGTACTGGACGTTCCGAAAGCACCGGCGGCGCAACTACCTCCGCGAGTTCGCCGAGTATGTGGTCGTGTCGCTCGGCGGCATGGCGATCTCGCTCGCGTGCCTCTGGATCAGTCACCACGCCCTCGGGCTCACGAACCTCGTGGCCGACAATGTCTCGTCGAACGTCATCGGCCTCGGGCTCGGCACCGCGTTCCGCTTCGTGCTGTACCGGTACTGGGTCTACGGGCACCACCGCTCCGACGGGCTTTCGCAGGTCGATCGCGTCGAAGAGGCGCAGCGTGCCATCTTCGAGGAGCCGGGGTCGCCGGAGCCGGCCGAAGGGGTCTCGGGGCACCGGCCGGACGAGAGCGGGCCGTCGCACGACCGCGCCCCCGAGACCGATCAGACCACGTCGTCGCCGGCGGGCAGGAACCAGGGCGGGTAGACCGCCACTCGGGCGCGCACGCCGACGGCGGCGAGCGCCGACCGCACCCGGTCGCGCACTTTCTCGTTGGCGACGGCGATGAGTGCGATCCGCTCGAGGGGCACGTCGCCGCGGACGAGGAGCTCGGCCGTCGCGAGGCGGGCCGTCTCGTCGTCGTGCGCGAGCCGGCGGAGCAGTCGCTCGACGTCGGCCCACTCCACCACGACCTGCGCGCCGGGGAGCGACGCGTCGGTCGCACTGGCGGCGATCGTTCCCGACGCGGTCAGCGCCCCGCGGGCGGCGGCGACAGAACCGACGAGCAGCACGTGGTCGGCAGCGGGCCGCTCGACGGCGTCCGGGCGAAGCCGGGGATCGGGCGTCCCGGTGCGCACCGCGTCCCACACGTGGGCGTCGGGTGTGAGCAGGAACGGCACGTAGTCGGCGAGCACGGCGTCCGTGCCGGGCACCTCGGCGGCACGACGGTACTCGCGGACCGCGGGGGCGGCGATGTCGACGGCAGGGTTCGCTCCGCCGGAATCGGGCACGATCGCGCCCGAACCGAGGATCTTCGCGAGGTTGTCGAGGTGGGTCACGTGGTAGATGCGCATCGTGCCGACCTCGAGCGGCGGCGCGGTGAGCGGGCGGCCCGACGACGTGGGACGGCTCGACGGTCGTGACGCCTCGGCCGTCGCCGTCCGGGTCGAGTGCGTCGCCGTGCGCGCGTTCTCACGCGTCGACCCGCGCACGGGCGACGTGGTCGTCGCCGTCGGCTCTGGCTGCTTGGGGGGGAAGCAGGTGGCGCAGAGCCCTTCGTCGAAACCGTGGATGCATTCGTCGGCCAATTGGAACCCTTCATCGAGCGCCTCGCGCTCATCGAGCGTCTCGCGCTCGGGGGCGCGCGAGAACCGACCGACCACATTACTCGCCGAATCGGTGGTGAGCACCACGGGTCAGCGCGCGAGCTCGGTGTCGATGACGCGACCGAGCTCGGGTGCCAGCAATGCGCCGAACGTGGCGGTCATGTGGTGCTCGTCGCGATACACCAGGGTATCGCCGAGGACGACCGGGCAGAAGGAGTCACTGCACACGAGATCGGTCAGATCGACCCACGTCGTGCCGGCGAGGTCGGCTTCGGCCGCACGCAACGACGGCACCAACGCTTCAGAAGATGCTCGGCCGCAGGCGTCGGCGTCCGCGAGGTGAGCGGAGAGACACACGGCCGGCGTCCCGCTGAATCGCGGGGTGTCCGCGAGCACGATGGTGCGGGACGCCTCGGGAAGCCGCTCGAGCGTTCGGTCGTAGGCCGCCATCCAGTCGCGCGCCGGCCGAGCCGAATCGGCCGTGTAGTACGAGCCGTAGTTCGACATGACCACAAGTGCGGGCGGGCGCTCGTCGAGCCGTTCGATGACGTCGGAACGCCACGCTCCGCACTCGGGATATGGTGCGTCGACGGCGGCCACGATGTCCGCGGACGGGCACGAGCTCTTCGTATGCGACTCGAGCACGATGCGCCCCTCGTCGGCGAGCGCCGCGAGCGCGGGGTACCATTGCGCGGCATGCGAGTCGCCGAACAGCACGACGCGTGGCGCATCGCGATCGCTTCCGACGACGCACCCTGCGGGGTCGGTGTCCTCCGCCGAGAGGTGACACCCGGAGGCGTAGATCACCGGGTTGTCGTCAGCAGCGTCCTCCAGCGAGGGCACGAGGTTGTCCGGCACGACCGGCGTGCCGACGACCGCATGCGCGGAGAGCGTGGGCGGTGCAGCCGTGATCCCGTTCGTACCGACCGGGCGCGACGCGAGCGCAGCGCCCCCCGTGACCGCGAGCACGATCGCGGAGGCGAGCGCCGCGCCGCCGAGGACCCTCGCCGGTCGAACTCCTGCGAACCGCCTGCTCGTGCGGAACGGCTCCTCGATGAATCGATGGCTGAGGGCGCCGAGGACGACACTGAGCACGGCCGCCGCGGCGAGCGCCCACGGCGGCAACTCGACACCGAGCGCCTGCGCGGGGATCACGAGCAGCGGCCAATGAACGAGGTACACCGAATAGGAGATCTTGCCGAGAAACTGCATCGGTGCACGGTTCAACAGCCATGCCGGGCTCCATCGCATGGCAGAGGCGCCACCCAGGATGGCGGCGGCGGTACCGATCACCGGCACGAGGGCCGCAGCACCGGGGAACAGCGTCGTGGCGTCGAAGGCGAGCGCGGCGAAGCCGACGGCGGCGAGCCCGCCCCAGGCGAGCACTGCACCACCTCGAGGCCCGACGCCGTTCCACCGGTGGAGCAGTGCGGCGACGAGGCCGCCGACGCCGAGTTCCCATGCGCGGGTGGGCAGCAGGAAGAAGGAGAGCGACTCGGCCCTCGGCGTCAGCACGATGCAGGCGATCAACGAGACGACCGTCAGCACCGCGATCACCACGAACAGCCGAGCGGTGGTGCGGCGGACGAGCCGGAACCCGGCGAGGAGCACGAGCGGCCAGAGCAGGTAGAACTGCTCCTCGACCCCGAGCGACCAGTAGTGCTGGAACACCGACGGCGCACTCTCGGCGAGGTAGTCCGTGCTCTGCACGGCGAAGAGCACGTTGGGTACGTAGAGCGCCGTCGCGGCCGCGCCGATGAGGAGCTCGCCGCGGGCGAGCGGCGGGTACACGATCCATGCGATCACCAGGCTCGCGACGAGCACCGCGAACGAGGCGGGAAGGATCCGGCGGACGCGCCGGGCGTAGAAGGCACCGAAATCGACCCGCCCGGTGCGATCGAGCCCGTCGATGAGGTGCCCGGTGATGAGGAAGCCGGAGATCACGAAGAACACGTCCACCCCGACGTATCCGCCGCTCAGCCAGGGGACGCCGCAGTGATACAGCACCACGAGGGCAACCGCGATCGCGCGGAGACCCTGGATGTCGGTTCGGAACGATTTCACCACCGTAGGAGGATACGGGGTGCATCTGAGTCGATGCCGCGCTCAGCGGCCGCCCCACGCCACGGTGTCGCCGTCGAGTACGCCGGGCATGACCTGGGCGCCGCCGAACGGAGTCCGGTGGGCGTCCTCCATGAGCTCGTGGAGCGCCGACTGCACGAGCTGCGGCTTCGGCAGGTCGCGCAGCACGACGGGCTCCTCGTGTCCGACGTCGATGCGCACGTCGCCTGAGCCGAACATGCTCTGGCCAGGGGTCTTCCGCACGGTGACCTCCCGCACACGGGCGTGCGCGATCTCGTTGCGCACCCGCACGAAGACCCCGCGTCGCATGATGATGCGCCGGGTCGTGATCGTGGTCCGGCCGGTGAGCCAGGCGAGGTACGGCAGCAGGCAGCCGAGCACGATGACGAGGAGCGCGCCGGCGCCGATCGCGAGCAGCTGCCACGACTCGTCGACGAGGCCGACCGCATAGCCCGAGGCCGCCGAGACCGCGATGAGCAGCAGCACCGGGAGGATCAGCACGCGCGCGTGGCGACGCAGCCGTGCCACGACCCGCTCGGGCGGGACGGTCGGCGCGGCCGTCACCGGCGCGTCGGCTCTCGTCATACGCCCATTAATAGCGCAGGTGGGTCACGTCGCCCGCGGCGACAGACCACGGCTCACCGTTCTCGCGGTCGATCACGACGAGCCGGCCGTCGGCGTCGAGCCGTTCGGCCAGGCCGAGCAGCTCGCGATCGCCGGGCAGCTCGACCCGCACCTCGGCGCCGATCGTGCCGCACAGCGCCGTCACCCTGCGGTCGATGCCGGCGACGGCCGCGTCGGCGCCGGCAAGGCAGAAGTCGTCGAACATCGCGAGGATCCGCCCGAGGTAGTCGGCGAGCACGGCGTCGCCGTCGGGGCGCACGCCCGTCGCCAGGAGGAGCGAGGTCGACGTGAGCGTCGGCAGGTCGTGCTCGTCGAGGGTCAGGTTGAGCCCGGCGCCGACGACGACGGCGGGCGGCTCGTCGGCGACGCCCTGCACGAGTTCCGACAGGATGCCGCAGATCTTGTAGTCCGAGACGAGCACGTCGTTCGGCCACTTCAACTCGACCGACACGCCCCCCGAGCGGTCGTCGGCGTCGTACTCGGGGTCGCTCGCGGCGACGACGGATTCGGCGGCGTCGACCGCCGCGCGCACGGCCTCGGTCATCGCCGCCCCCGCCATGAGCGGGATCCATCCGAACGCGTCGGGCGGGAACACGCGGCCGCCGGGCAGCTCCGGCCTGAGCAGGAGCGAGATCGCGAGCGTCTTGCCCGTGGGGGCGAGCCACGTGCGGCCGAGACGGCCGCGGCCCCTCGTCTGGTTGTCGGTGACGATGACCGAGCCGTGCGGCCAGGCCGCGGCATCCTCGCCCGTGGCCGCCGCGCGCAGCTCGTCGTTCGTCGACCCCGCCTCGTCGAGGAATTCGAAGCGCGGCACCGCCGCGCGCGATCGCTCCCATCCCATGACACACACCCTAGCCACGCGGCGACCTCGTTCCCTTCGACAAGGTCAGGGGGCGAGGTTGTGGAAAACCTCAACGAAGTCGCCCGGATGCTCGCCGGTAGAGTGAACGACGTGACCGAAGCGACTGACGGCCCCGACCTCTCCACGACCGCCGGCAAGCTGGCCGACCTCAAGCTGCGCTACCACGAAGCGGTGACCGCGTCGGGCGAGGCGGCGATCGAGAAGCAGCACGCCAAGGGCAAGATGACCGCGCGCGAGCGCATCGCCGAGCTCCTCGACCCGGGCTCGTTCGTCGAGTTCGACGAGTTCGTGCGCCACCGCACCCACGCCTTCGGCATGGACGCGAAGCGGCCCTACGGCGACTCGGTCGTCATCGGCACCGGAACCATCCACGGGCGCCAGGTCGCGGTGTACTCGCAGGACTTCACGATCTTCGGCGGCTCGCTCGGCGAGGTGGCCGGCGAGAAGATCATCAAGATCATGGAGCACGCCATCAAGGTGGGCGTGCCGATCATCGGCATCCTCGACTCGGGCGGCGCGCGCATCCAAGAGGGCGTGGTCGCACTCGGCAAGTACGGCGAGATCTTCCGCCGCAACACGCAGGCGTCCGGCGTCATCCCCCAGATCTCGATCATCTGCGGCCCCGCCGCGGGCGGCGCGGTCTACTCCCCTGCGCTCACCGACTTCGTGATCATGGTCGACAAGACGAGCCAGATGTTCGTCACGGGCCCCGACGTCATCAAGACGGTGACCGGCGAGGACGTCGGCATGGAGGAGCTGGGCGGCGCGCTCACGCACAACACGGTCTCGGGCGTCGCGCACTACCTCGCGAGCGACGAGTCCGACGCGCTCGACTACGCGCGCACGCTCGTCTCGTTCCTGCCCGACAACAACATGACCGACGCGCCCGTGTACGACTCCGAGGTCGAGCTCGAGATCACCGACGACGACAAGCGGCTGAACACGATCATCCCCGACTCGCCCAACCAGCCGTACGACATGCACGCGGTCATCGAGGGCGTCGTCGACCACGGCGACTTCCTCGAGGTGCAGCCGCTCTACGCGCCGAACATCGTCGTCGGCTTCGCCCGCGTCGAGGGCCGCACCGTCGGCATCATCGCGAACCAGCCCTCGCAGATGGCCGGGACGCTCAACATCGCCGCGGGCGAGAAGGCGTCGCGCTTCGTCAGGTTCTGCGACGCGTTCTCGATCCCGATCCTCACCCTCGTCGACGTGCCCGGCTACCTGCCGGGCACCGACCAGGAGTGGACCGGGGTCATCCGCCGCGGTGCGAAGCTGCTCTACGCCTACGCCGAGGCGACCGTGCCGCTCGTGACCGTCATCACCCGCAAGGCCTACGGCGGCGCCTACATCGTCATGGGCTCGAAGCAGCTCGGCGCCGACATCAACCTCGCGTGGCCGACGGCCGAGATCGCGGTGATGGGCGGCCAGGGGGCTGTCAACATCCTCTATCGCGGTGAGATCAAGCGCGCCGAGGAGGCCGGCGAAGACGTGGCGGCGGTGCGCACGAAGCTCGCGAACGAGTACACGTACAACGTGGCCTCGCCGTTCCTCGCCGCCGAGCGCGGTGAGCTCGACGGCGTCATCGAGCCCGCTGCCACCCGCGTCGCCGTCGTGAAGGCGCTGCGCGCCCTGCGCACGAAGCGCGCGAGCCTCCCGTCGAAGAAGCACGGGAACATCCCGCTGTAGGGGGCCGGCCATGAACGATCACGATTCGGATGCCTCGGCCGGAGCCGTCGCAGACCGCCAGGCCGACCCTCGGGCGGCCGACCTCCGCATCCTCACGCCCGTGAGCGACGAGGAGGCGGCAGCCGTGACCGCGGTGCTGCTCTCGGCCGTCGACGCCGAGGCCGCCGGCGACGCTTCGGCCGCCGAGGCCGAACCCGGTCGCGACCCCTGGGTGCGATCGAGCCGCGCCTTCCGCAGCCCGGTCGAGGTCGGCCCCGGCCGATGGGTGCGCTCGGCGCGCTGAGCGCGCGTGTCCCCCGATACGCGAGGGCGGCCCGAACCCGTCTCGCGCCGGGGACGCACGATGCCGTCGTCTCGTGTACCTCGCAGGGGGGACCGGGGTGTCCCCCGAAATGCTGACTGGTATCGGGCTTGCGGATCGGGAAGTATTGATTCTGCAGGCTCCACTGGAGCCGCCACAGTCATCGGTCGGGTAACCGATGACCTGTTGGGGGCGAGCCAGGGCGATATTCGGGTTGTCGCCGTGGCTCGGGCTTGAGGGGGACCGATCGAGGATCGGTCCCCCTCCTTCATTCCCGCGGGATCTCGAGCCAGAGCTCGACGTCGAGGTCGTCGGTGTCCCCCATGCCGGCTTCGGACTCACCGCTCTCGACCAGGCCGACGACCGTCACGGCGGTGGGCGAGCCCTCCGCCGCGGTCCGCGCGATGATCCGATCGGCCTGCGAGCCGGCGATCGCCTCCGCCAGCTGCGAGAGCACGCGGTCGCGGGCTGACTCGTCGAGGTCGTCGATGCCGCCCTCGTCGAGGAGCGTCACGTCGATGCCTCGCTGGCGCGCCCGGTGCACCTCGACGCGAACGGCGTCGGTGAGCAGCATCCGACCCCTGATCTCGTCTCGCACCGTCGCCTCGAGCAGGCGGCACTCGGCACGCTGGGCCTCGTCGAGCCGGCCGTCGAGGTCGGAGATGCGGCGCAGCATCGGGGCGGCGACGCGGTTCGTGTGCGCCAGCCGCATGCGGCCCTCGAACAGGTGCGCGTCCTGCGCCGCCTGCCAGGCGGCGGCCTCGCGCTCGGCCTGCGCGTACCGGCGGGTCTCGCGGCCCGCGCTCGTGAGCGCGCTCGTGAGCATGTGGGCGATCGCCACCCACACGATGCTGCCGATCACGCCGAGCGAGCCCAGTGCCAACGGTCCCGCCCAGATGACGGTCTGCACGGCGAGCGCGCCGACGCCGAGCCAGGCCGTAACGAGCCGGCGACGCGCCGCGGCGATGGTCATGAGGGTGCCGACCGCAGCGACGTACCAGGTCGCGTAGCCGTTGTCGGCGGACGGATCGAGCTGGCCGGTGACGAGCACCGGCACGACGATGCTCACGGCGAGGTCGAAGGCGGCCAGCCAGTCGGGCATGCGGATGCGACGTGTCGGCCAGAGGCTCATGGTCGTCGCCGCCGCGTAGAGCACGAGCGCGGCGGCCGCGGGCCACGGCGACGCAGGCACGCCGATCGAGTAGATGCCGAGGACGACGTGGTAGGCCGAGAAGAGCGCGCCGAGTACGAGCAGGAGCCAGCGCGGGATCGTGATCACGTGTCGGCCCCCTCGCCGTCCTCGGCCGGCCCGCCCAGCCGGCCCGTCTCCGTCCGCGGCGCGTGCCCGGCCCCCGCCGGCCATGCCAGCGTCACGTTCGTGCCGTGGCCGGGCCGTGAGTCGATGTCGGCGCTGCCGCCGACGTTCGACATCCGCTCCTCGATCGAGACCCGGAGGCCCAGCCGCACGGGCGGCACCGCCGCGATGTCGAACCCGACGCCGTTGTCGGAGATCTCGATGACGCAGCCACCCGCCCGAACTCCTCGGATGCGGATGTCGCGACGGACCCGGCGGCCCGGCTCACCGGCGTGCTGCAGGCTGTTGACCATCGCCTGCACCGAGGCGGTGTAGAGCGCATCGATCGCCTCGACCGGCAACTCGACGCCCGCCGCGTTGACGACGCGCACCGTGAACGGCGTCGAGAACGTCGTGAGGGCGGCGCGCAGGCGACGCACGAGCACGGCGAGCCCGACCCGGTCGAGCGCCCGTGGTCCGGTCGCACCCGCCTCGTCGAGCCGGTGCAGCGCGTCGCGCGCCATCCTCGCGGCGAGCTGCTGCTCGCCCGGCGTGGTCGCCGCGGCGGCCGACAGCAGCGTCGTGAGCACGCTGTCGTGCACGAGGGCGTCGACCTTGATCCGCTCCGTCTCGGTGGCGTGCTGCCTGGCGGCGAGGTCGTATCGCTCGAGCGCCGCCTCCTGCGCGTTGTCGACCGACTCGGCGGCCTCGCGGAGCATCGTGATGATCGCGAGCACCACGACGCCGAGCACCACGACGCCGAGCACCATCGCGTAGACCGCGTCGAGCACGGCGAGCAGCGGTGGCGCCCCGCCGCCGGACGGCGTGGCGCGGATCACCCCGTAGATCGCCGGCACGACGAACGTGTACGCGGCCGCCCAGACCGGCGGCAGGGCGACGACGGCGGCGGTCGTCGCGACGGTGCAGAGGTAGTAGAGCCATGGGGTCGATCCGTCGAGCGCCTCGGTGTCGGTGACGAGCAACGGCCAGACGATGAGCGCGACCGCGTAGAGCCCGGCGAAGACGAGGCACGCGACCCGCACGGCCGACTTCATGACGGTCGCCACGGCGAGCGCGGCGATCGCCCCATAGAGCCCCGCCATGAGCGCGGCCCCTGAGCCCCGCCCGAGCGCATCGGCCTGCGCGAGCGCGAGCGGCACCGTCTGCGCGCCGAACACGAGGCCGAACAGCCCGAGCGCCCGGGAGACGATCGTCTCGACCTGGGCCCGGGTCACGGTGGCACGGCGCCGCGCGAGGCGGGGCACCCGCCATTCAGGCGCGGGCATCTCCGCCGTCGGAGTCGAGCCCTGGCAGGATGCCGTCTTCGACCGCCCGACGCAGCAGGTCGACCTTCGTGGGGGCGGGCCGCCCGACCTCGACGTACTTCGCACGGATGCGGTCGAGGTATTCACGGGCGGTGGAGTGCGCGATGCCGAGCTGGATCGCGACCGCCTTGAGGGGCAGCCCCGAGGCGTAGAGGTGCAGCACGTCGCGTTCGCGCCGGCCGAGCTGCGCCTTCGCGAAGTCGCGATCGGCCTCGATCGCGCTCGCCCACTCGACGTTGTTCAGCACGCCGCCGCCGGCGACCGTCGCGATCGCGGCGATGACCGCGGACATCGGAGAGGCCTTCGGGATGACGCCCGCGGCACCGGCGGCGAGGGACTCGCGCACGGCCGCGACGCGGTCGGCGATGCTGTGCACGAGCACGGCGCTGCCGGTGCGGAGGACGGCCCGCACGTTCTCGGTCACGGTCGTGCCGTCGCCGAGCGAGAGGTCGAGCACCACGACGTCGCACGGACGCCCGTCGATGACGGGGATCAGGCTCGCGACGTCGGCCGTGTCGGCCACCACGACGTACCCGGCGGACTCGCAGGCGGCCCGGAGGCCGAGCCGCACGGCCTCGTGGTCGTCGACGATCGCCACGGTCGCCGGATGCGCGCCGTCTGCCACGAGGTCCCCCTTCTCGTCGGTTGCGGGCTCGAGTACACGATAGCGCTCGAGCGGCCCGCCGGCCGCGTCGCGGCGTGCGGCCCCGCGCTACTCGTGCACCGTCAGCCGGGCCACCGCCTCGACGTGATGGGTGTTGGGGAAGAGGTCGAACGCGCGAAGCTCGTCGAGCTCGTAGCCGTGCTCGCGCAGGAGCCCGATGTCGCGGGCGAGCGCGACCGGGTCGCAGGCGACGTAGACGAGCTGGCGCGGACGGAGCTCGGCGAGCCGGTCGACGACCTGCCGCCCCGCGCCAGACCGCGGCGGATCGAGCACCACCGTGGCGGCGCGCAGGCGGTCGCGCTCGGTGCGCCCCGCGCTCGCGGCGAGCTCGTCGAGGTAGCGGTCGACGCGCCCCGTCACCGCCCGTGCGCCGACCCAGTCCGCGAGGTTGGCGCCGGCGTGCTCGGTCGCGCGGGCGTCGGACTCGACGCTCGTGATCCGCACCGTCTCGCCGAAGCGGTCTCCCACGGCGGCCGCGAGCAGGCCAACGCCGCCGTAGAGGTCGTGGTTCGCGGCGCGGGGGTCGAACAGGTCGGCGTCGACGAGCTGCTGCACTGCCGCGGTCAGGGTGGCGGCGGCGGCGCGGTGCACCTGCCAGAAGCCGCCCCGGTCGAGCCCGAAGACACGATCCCCGACCTGCTCCTCGACGCGCTGGCGGCGTCCGCCCCGCGTCGTCTCGCCGGTGTCGACGACGACCCACGGGTTTCCGACCGAGGGGGCGACGAGGTCGACGGCATGCGCCCCGGCGAAACGCTCGTCGAGGGGCGCGAGAGGGGTCAGTTCGGGCACGGCGAGCGGGACGGACGCGACGGGCACCACCCGGTGGCTCCGAGCGGCGTACGGGCCGACTCGGCCCTCGGCGTCGACCTGCAGTCGCAGTCGCGTGCGCCAGCCCGTGCCGAGTTCGGCATCGGCTCCCGGCGCGAGTGCGGGGTCGACCGCCTCGACCTCGACGGCCCGTTCGATCCCGCCGAACCGCGCGAGGGCGTCGACGAGCACCTCGGCCTTCAGCGCACGCTGGCGCGCCATGGCGATGTGGCCGAATTCGGCGCCGCCCGCGCGGCGCTCGGGGGCGCGGTCGACGCCCGCCTCGGACCACGGGTGCTCGCGGCGGTCGGCCGAGGCGTCGAGCACCTCGAGCGTGTCGGCGCGCCAGAAGCTCGCCTTGCCGCTGTCGCTCACACGGGCGCGGACGCGCTCGCCCGGGATGGCGTCGGCGACGAACACGACCCGACCCTCATGCCGTGCGACGGCGACACCGCCGTGGGCGATGCGCTCGACGTCGAGCTCGAGCACCGGCCCGTCGAGCCGGGGCTCGGCGGGGGCCGGGCGGGGCGTGCGGGGCGCAGTCGTGCCGGTTCCCGCCGGGCGGCGGCGCGAGCGGTCGGTGCGTCGACGATCGGGATTCACCATGCGTCGAGCATTCCACAGCAGCCTGACCGCGGGCAGGATGGGAGGATGCGCCTCTACCTCGCCTCGACGTCGCCCGCCCGCCTGCAGACCCTGCGTGCGGCGGGCATCGAGCCGATCGCGGTGCCGCCCGGCGTCGACGAGGAGGCCGCCGTCGCGGCGCACGAGGCCGACCACGGGCCGCTCGCCGCGCGCGACATGGTGCAGCTTCTCGCCCGCGCGAAGGCCGAGGCCCTCGTGGGCGCCGAGCCCGGCGGCGAGCCGATCGACGGACTCATCCTCGGCGGGGACTCGGCGTTCCTCACGAGCGGCGCGATCCACGGCAAGCCGCACACGCCCGAGGTCGCGAAGGCGCGCTGGCTCGCCCAGAACGGCGGGCACGGCGACCTCTGGTCGGGGCACTGGCTCATCGACCACCGCGACGGCCGGGTGAACGGCGCGGTCGGGCGCCCCGATGTCGCGACCGTGCGGTTCGCGGCCCTCGACGAGGCCGAGATCGACGCGTACATCGCGTCGGGTGAGCCGCTCCTCGTCGCGGGCGCGTTCACGGTCGACTCGCTCGGCGGGCCGTTCATCCGACGGGTCGAGGGCGATCCGTCGACGGTCGTGGGCCTCTCGTTGTCGACCCTGCGCGACCTCGTCCGCGAACTCGGCGTCGACTGGACCTCGCTGTGGAACCGCGCGGGCTGATCGCGCGATTGTCGACTGCCGCAAGAGACATCCATTCATTTTGTGGAGGTCGCCCAAAGGTGTGACGTGCCCGCGCAATAGGCTTGGGGATTATGCCGCGCATCACCAAGGTCCTCATCGCCAACCGTGGAGAGATCGCCGTCCGCGTCATCCGCGCCGCTCGCGACGCCGGCCTCGGCTCGGTCGCCGTGTACGCCGACCAGGACCGCGACGCCCGCCACGTGAAGCTCGCCGACGAGGCGTACGCCCTCGACGGCACCACGAGCGCCGACACGTACCTGGTCATCGACAAGATCCTCTCGGTCGCGCGGCGCTCGGGCGCCGACGCCGTGCACCCGGGCTACGGCTTCCTCGCCGAGAACCCCGACTTCGCCCGCGCCGTCATCGAGGCGGGCCTCATCTGGATCGGGCCGTCGCCCGAGGCGATCGAGCGGCTGGGCGACAAGGTCTCGGCGCGGCACGTCGCCGAGAAGGTGGGCGCACCGCTCGCGCCCGGCACGCTCAACCCAGTGGCTGACGCCTCGGAGGTGCTCGACTTCGTCGACGTGCACGGTCTCCCCGTCGCGATCAAGGCGGCGTTCGGCGGCGGCGGTCGCGGCCTCAAGGTCGCCCGCGAACGCGACGAGGTCGCCGAGCTCTTCGAGTCGGCCACCCGCGAGGCCGTCGCGGCGTTCGGCCGCGGCGAGTGCTTCGTCGAGAAGTACCTCGACAAGCCGCGCCACGTCGAGACCCAGTGCCTCGCCGACCAGCACGGCAACGTCGTGGTCGTGTCGACCCGCGACTGCTCGCTGCAGCGCCGCCACCAGAAGCTCGTCGAAGAGGCGCCCGCGCCCTTCCTCACCGACGCCCAGGTCGAGGCCCTCTACAGCGCCTCGAAGGCCATCCTCAAGGAGGTCGGCTACGTCGGCGCGGGCACCTGCGAGTTCCTCATCGGCCAGGACGGCACGGTCTCGTTCCTCGAGGTGAACACCCGCCTGCAGGTCGAGCACCCCGTCTCCGAGGAGGTCACCGGGCTCGACCTCGTGCGCGAGCAGTTCCGCCTCGCCGAGGGCGGCGTGCTCGACTACCCCGACCCCGTGACCCAGGGGCACTCGATCGAGTTCCGCATCAACGGCGAAGACCCCGGTCGCGGCTTCCTCCCCGCTCCCGGCCCGATCCACCAGCTCCGCTTCCCCGGCGGGCCCGGCGTGCGCGTCGACTCGGGCGTCACGAGCGGCGACGAGATCTCGGGGGCGTTCGACTCGCTGCTCGCGAAGCTCATCGTCACCGGACGCGATCGCAAGGACGCGCTCGAGCGTGCACGACGCGCCCTCGACGAGTTCGAGGTCGCGGGGCTCCCGACGGTGCTGCCCTTCCACCGCGACATCGTCGACAACCCCGCCTTCGCGCCGGCCGGCGACGAGCCCTTCTCGGTCTACACCCGCTGGATCGAGACCGAGTACGACAACCGCCTCGAACCGTGGTCGGGCGAGCTCGAAGAGACGAGCGGCCCCGCCGCGCGTTCGAACGTCGTCGTCGAGGTCGCCGGTCGTCGCATCGAGGTCAGCCTGCCGAAGCGACTCGCCGGCGGGGCATCCCTCTCGCACACCGCCGGCGCCGCGCCGCGCCGCCGGAGCGGTTCGCACACCGTCGACACGGGCACCGGCAATGCCGTGAAGGCGCCCATGCAGGCCACCGTCGTGAAGGTCGCCGTCGCCGAGGGCGACAAGGTCGTCAAGGGCGACCTCGTGCTCGTGCTCGAGGCGATGAAGATGGAGCAGCCGATCGTCGCCCATAAGGACGGCGTCATCGGCGGCATCAACGCCGAGCCCGGCGCGACCGTGTCGAGCGGGCACCTGCTGCTCTCGATCGCCGACGCCTGATCCCCACGGACGAACGGGATGCCGCGAGCTCATCGCTCGCGGCATCCCGTTCGTCCGTCCGGGGAGTGCCGGCACGGCACGGACCCTCAGCGGAGTGCGAGCGCGGCGAGCGCCTGCTTCGCCGCCGTGATGCCCGAGTTTCGCGACGAGTGGATCGTGCTCGTCACCATGCCGGCCCAGAAGACCGTGTCGTCGATCGGCCCGTTGAGCCCGGTGCGTCGCGAGAACGGGCCAGGGTAGGCGCCCCGGGCGAACTCGTCCTTCGACCAGTCGTAGGTCGAGGCGTTGACGGCCTGCAACCCCTGGTCGCCGACGGCGGTGCGCACGTTGTCGAGCGCCGCCGCGAGCCGCTCGGCCTCGGGCAGGTCGAGCAGATCCTGCGCGACACCGCCGGTCGCCCACGCGACCGCGATCTCCCCGTGATAGCCGGGCGTTCCGAGTGAGGCGTTCCAGAGGCTCGGCGGGCGCTTCGAGAAGGTCGTCATGACGTCCCACTGCCGCGCGACCGGGTGGCCCGGCGGCACCACCGGCGCCGCGAACTCCAGGATGCCCTTGAACACCGGCAGGTACTCGATCTCCTGGAGCCCGTCGCGACGGTCGGCGGGCAGCGGCGGGTCGAAGGTCACGTCGCCGTGCTTCAGCACGCCGCCCGGCAACGCCACGACGAGCGTCTTCGCCTGGTAGCTGCCGCGACTCGTGTGCACGTCGACGCGGCCGGCCCGATGCTCGACCGTGTGCACCCGCGCGCCGAGCCGGATCGGCAGCCCGGCCGCGAGCGGCCTGAGCACCTGGTCGTAGCCGCCGATCACACGGTGATCGTCGTAGGGATCCGGGAACGGCGTCGACGCCGAGACGTCCTGTTCGGCGATCGCCCACGCGACCGTGTCGACGACCCACGCCGCCGGCAGCACGTCGAACTGCTCGGAGTCGACCTCGATCGCGGCGAGCAGGATGGGGTAGTTCTCGCGCGGGATGCCGACGCGCTCGAGCCAGGCGAGCGCCGTCTCGCCGTCGGCCGGCTCGGGCAGCGGGCCGACCGGCGAACCGAGCGGGAACTTCAACGACGCGTACGTCGTGCCGTCGAGCCACGGCGTACCGGGCGCGAGCCGGCCCCAGATCGACTGCTGGCGCCGGGTCGTGATGCCCTCCGCCTCGATGAGGTCCCAGGTCGAGGCCCGGCTGCCGTGTACGAGCTCCGCACCGCGCTCGATCGGGATGGACATGGTCGTGCGATCGGTCCACATGCGCCCGCCGATCCGGTCGCGCGCCTCGAGCACGAGCACGCTGCGTCCCGCGTCGGCGAGCGTGCGTGCGGCGCCGAGCCCGGATGCGCCGGCACCGAGCACGATCGCATCCCACATGCGGTGGTCGGAGCCCGTGCCGACCGGCCGGCGAGCGCCAGCGGTGAGCGCGACGGTCGCCGCACCGGCCACGCCTGCTGCGCCGATCCCGAGCACGGCCCGTCGCGTGACACCTCCCCCGCCGGCCGTGGTCGTCGTCGTACCCGTCGCGCGTGTCGCGGTCATCTCCGCCTCCTGGAACCTCGTCGTCACCGGTGGGTCGGTCGCGGCGTCATCGCCCGATCGACGCTGGATGATTCGGAGACTATCGACGGGTGAACATCGATGTCAACGCTGTTGACAGGATCGGAGTGGAGCAGCGACCCGTCAGGTTCCCTGGGCCGTCGGCAGCTCGACCTCGCTGACCCGCTCGCCGGCGAGCCGAGAGCGACGCCGACCGTAGAGCAGGTAGATGACGACGCCGAGCGCGAGCCAGACGAGGAAGCGCACCCAGGTGAGCGTCGTGAGGTTGAGCATGAGCCAGACGCAGAGCGCGGCCGACAGGATCGGAAGCACCGGGGACAACGGCACGCGGAACCCGCGCGGCAGGTCGGGCCGGGTGCGACGCAGCACGACGATGCCGACCGACACGAGCACGAAGGCCGACAGCGTGCCGATGTTGATCATCTCCTCGAGGAGCCCCACATCGGTGAAGGCGGCGACGAGCGCGACCACGGTGCCGCCGATGATCTGGATACGGGCGGGCGTCTTCGTGTGCTCGGTCGTCTTCGACAGCCATCGCGGCAGCAGCCCGTCGCGGCTCATCGCGAACACGATGCGCGAGAGGCCGAGCAGCAGCACCATGATCACCGTCGTGAGGCCGGCGAGCGCGCCGAGCGAGATGACGGCCGACGCCCAGTCCTGCCCGACCAGCCGGAACGCGGTCGCGAGCGACGGCGTCTCCTCCGCGGCGAGCTCGGTGTACGACACCATGCCCGTCATCACGATCGAGACGAGTACGTAGAGCAGGGTCACGATGCCGAGGCCGAGGAAGATGCCGCGCGGCAGCCGCTTCTGGGGCTCGCGCACCTCCTCGGCACTCGTGGCGACGACGTCGAACCCGATGAAGGCGAAGAAGACGAGGGAGGCCGCGGCGAGCATGCCGAACACGCCGTACTGCGCCGGCGCGGCACCCGTGAGCCAGGCGAAGAGCGACTGCGTCCAGGCATCCTCGGCACCGCCCGTCGTCGGCACCGCCTCGGGGATGAAGGGCGTGAAGTTCGAGGCCTGCACGAAGAAGAAGCCCACGACGATCACGAAGAGCACGATCGCGACCTTGATGAGCGTGAACACGGCGCCGACGCGCGCCGTGAGCTTCGTCCCGGCGACGAGCAGGACGGTGAAGACCGCGACGATGAGGAATGCCGGCCAGCTGACCTCGACCCCGCCGATGGAGAGGGTCGCCGGGAACGGCACGCCGAAGGCGAGCAGCGCCTCGGAGAGGTACACGCCCCAGTACTTCGCGAGCACGGCGGCGGCCGTGAACATCTCGAGGATGAGGTCCCAGCCGATGATCCACGCGAGGAGCTCGCCCATCGTGGCGTACGTGAAGGTGTACGCGCTGCCCGCGACGGGCACCGTCGAGGCGAACTCCGCGTAGCACATGATCGCGAGCCCGCACGTGATCGCAGCGAGCACGAACGAGAGGATCACGCTCGGGCCGGCGTAGTTCGCCGCGGCCTGCGCCCCGACCGAGAAGATGCCAGCCCCGACCGCGACGGCGATGCCCATGAGCGCGAGGTCCCAGGTGCCGAGCGAGCGTTTGAGGCTGCGGCTCTCGTCGCTCGAGTCGGCGATCGAGGCCTCGACCGATTTCACGCGCAGGTTCATCGCTCCCCCAAGCGGTCATCGCGCCGCGGGCGCGGCGCTGCGTGTGCCCAGCGTACGCCCGGGTCGGTGCGGGCGGGGCGTCGGGACGCGCGCGTCAGCGCACGATGTGCATGGCCCGCGCGGCGTCGGTGAGCGAGCCCGACAGCGACGGGTACACCGGGAACGCCTCGGCGAACTGGTCGACCGTGAGCCGGTGCTCGACGGCGAGCGCGAGCGGGAAGATGAGCTCCGACGCCTTCGGCGCGACGATGACGCCGCCGATGATCGAGCCCGAACCGCTCGAGGCGAAGAGCTTCACGAAGCCCTCGCGGATGCCCATCATCTTCGCCCGCGGGTTCGACGAGAGCGGCAGCTTGTAGACGACGCCCGGCACGACGCCCTCCTCGATCTCCTTCTCGGTCCAGCCGACGGTCGCGATCTCGGGCTGCGTGAAGATGTTCGAGGTGATGTTGCGGTTCTCGGGCGGGTTCACGACGTCGCCCATCGCGTGGAACACGGCCGTGCGCCCCTGCATCGAGGCGACCGAGGCGAGCGGCATGAACGTCGTGCAGTCGCCGGCGGCGTAGATGTTCGGCATCGACGTGCGCGCGACCCGGTTGACCCGGATGTGCCCCGACTCGGCGAGCTGCACGCCCGCCTCCTCGAGGCCGAGGTCACGGGTGTTCGGCACCGATCCGACCGCCATGAGGCAGTGCGAGCCCTGCACCTGCCGTCCGTCGGACAGCGTCGCGACGACGCCGTCGCCGTCGCGCACGACCGACTCGGCCCGCGACTTGTTCAGCACCTTCATGCCGTTGCGCTTGAACACCTTCTCGATGACGGATGCCGCGTCGGCGTCCTCCCCGGGCAGCACCTGGTCCCGGCTCGAGATGAGCGTGACCTTCGCCCCGAGGGCGCGGTACGCCGAGGCGAACTCGGCGCCCGTGACGCCGGAGCCCACGACGATGAGGTGCTCGGGCACCTGCTGGAGCGAGTAGAGCTGGGTCCACGTGAGGATGCGCTCGCCGTCGGGCACCGCGGTCGGCAGCACGCGCGGCGTCGCGCCGACCGAGAGCACGAGCGTGTCGGCCTCGATGCGGTCGAAGTCGGTGCCGCCCTTGGCGGTCGCGACGATCACGGCGTTCGGACCGTCGAGGCGACCCTCGCCGTGCACGAGGTGCACGCCGGCCTCGAGCAGGTTCGAGCGCATGTCTTCGGACTGCTGCGCCGCGAGGCCGAGCAGCCGCTTGTTCACGGCGGCGAGGTTGATCGCGACCTGGGGCTTCACGGCCTTGTCGGCCTCGCCCTTCGCGTAGAACTGCACGCCGAGGTCGGCCGCCTCCTTCACCGCGTTCGACGCCTCCGCCGTAGCGATGAGCGACTTCGAGGGCACGACGTCGGTGAGCACGGCCGAACCGCCCACGCCCGCCCGCTCGACCAAGGTGACCTCGGCCCCGAGCTGCGCCGCGGCGAGTGCGGCTTCGTACCCGCCGGGCCCCCCTCCGAGGACGGCGATCCGTTGCGTGCGCTCGAACTCGTAGGCCATGCTCATATTCTGTCAGTTCCCCGTGCCCGGCCAGCACATGAGCGGCGCCGTGCCCGAAGCATCCGGTGGGTTCTAGAGTGGTGGGATGCACGATGCCAACCCGCTCGACGCGCCCTCAGCTGACCCCTTCGCCATCGCCCGTGAGGCTGCGGCGCAGATCGCCGCCCTGACCGGGGTCGAGCGGCACGACATCGCCCTCACGCTCGGTTCGGGCTGGGGCAAGGCCGCGGAGCTCATCGGCGAGACGACGCACACGATCGCCGCGACCGACGTGCCCGGCTTCTCGAAGCCCGCCGTCGAGGGCCACGTCGGCACGCTTCGCTCGGTGCTGCTGCCGACCGGCAAGCGCGCGCTGGTCATCGGCGCCCGCACCCACTACTACGAGCGCCACGGCGTGCGCCGGGTCGTGCACTCGGTGCGCACGGCGGCCGCGACGGGTGCCACGACGATGATCCTCACGAACGGCGCCGGTGGCATCAAGGAGCACTGGAAGCCCGGCACGCCCGTGCTCATCAGCGATCACATCAACCTCACGGCCGACTCGCCGCTCGAGGGCGCGACGTTCGTCGACCTCACCGACCTCTACTCCCAGCGGCTGCGCGACCTCGCGCACTCGATCGACCCGACCCTCGACGAGGGCGTCTACTGCCAGTTCACCGGCCCCCACTACGAGACTCCCGCCGAGGTGCAGATGGCGAAGGCCATCGGCGGGCACATCGTCGGCATGTCGACCGCGCTCGAGGCCATCGCCGCGCGCCAGTCGGGCATGGAGGTGCTCGGCATGTCGCTCATCACGAACCTCGCGGCCGGCATCCAGCAGACGCCGCTCAGCCACCAGGAGGTCATCGAGGCCGGCCAGGCCGCCGAGCCCGTGATCAGCGCCCTGCTCGCGAAGATCGTCGCCTCGCTCTAGGCCCAGCGCAGGAACCGCAGGAAGGACGACGACGGATGTCGCACGAATTCGACCCTCGCGACGCCGAGCGCGTCGCCCTCGCCGAGGCGTGGATCGCGCAGGACCCCGACCCCGAGACCCGCGCCGAGCTCGCCGCGATCGTCGAGGCCGTGCGCGGCGGCGACGCCGCGGCCGCGGCCGACCTCGCCGACCGCTTCGACTCCCGGCTCGCCTTCGGCACCGCGGGACTGCGCGGTGAGATCGCCGCGGGACCGAACCGCATGAACCGCGTGCTCGTGTCGCAGGCCGCGGCGGGCCTCGCGTCGTACCTGCTCGAGCGGGCCGAGCCCGGCACGACCCCGTCGGTCGTGATCGGCTACGACGGCCGCAAGAACTCCGACGTGTTCGCCCGCGACTCGGCCGAGGTCTTCGCCGGCGCCGGCGTGCGCGCCGTGCTGCTGCCGCGCCTGCTGCCGACCCCCGTGCTCGCCTTCGCGGTGCGCCATCTCGACACCTCGGCGGGCGTCATGGTGACGGCCTCGCACAACCCGCCGAACGACAACGGCTACAAGGTGTACCTCGGCGGCTCGAACCACGGGTCCCAGATCGTCGCGCCGGCCGACGCCGAGATCGCGGCGCACATCCTGAGCGTCGCGTCGGCGACGACGGTGCCCGCGCTGCCTCGCGGAGCGTTCGAGCTCGCCCCAGAGTCGGTCGTCGACGAGTACGTGCGGCGGACGGCCGCGAGCGCCTCCCCCGGCACGCCGGCCGCGCAGCCCCGCGTCGTCTACACGGCCATGCACGGCGTCGGATGGGAGACGGCGTCGCGCGTGCTCGAGGCCGCGGGCTTCGACGCCCCCACGCTCGTCGAGGCGCAGATCGCCCCCGACGCGGCGTTCCCGACCGTCTCGTTCCCGAACCCCGAGGAGCCGGGCGCGATGGACCTGTCGTTCGAGCGCGCCCGCGCCGTCGGCGCCGAGCTCATCGTCGCGAACGACCCCGACGCCGATCGGCTCGCGATCGCGATCCCCGACCCGACGGCGCCCGACGGCGTCGGCTACCGCCGCCTGACCGGCAACGAGGTCGGCCTCACGCTCGGATGGCTCGCCGCACGCCGTGCCGCCGATGCCGCCACCGGCGAAGGCGGGCCGAACGGCGCGCTCGCGTGCTCGATCGTCTCCTCTCCCGGGCTGGAGGCCGTCGCCCGCGCCTACGGGCTCGACTTCGAGGCGACGCTCACCGGCTTCAAGTGGATCTCGCGGGCACCGGGCCTCGTGTTCGGCTTCGAGGAGGCGCTCGGCTATCTCGTGAATCCCGATGTCGTACGCGACAAGGACGGCATCTCGGCAGCGGTCGCGTTCCTCTCGCTCGCCGCCGAGCTGAAGGCCGCCGGAAAGACGGTCGCCGACCACCTCGACGACTTCGTCGAGAAGTTCGGCTGCCATGCCTCGGGCCAGGTGTCGATCCGCGTCACCGACCTCTCGCGCATCGGCGCCGTCATGACGCGCCTGCGCGCCGAACCGCCGGCGTCGGTCGGCGGCATCCGGGTCGAGCGCATCGAGGACCTCGCCGACGGGTTCGGCGACCTGCCGCCGTCGGACGTGCTGCGCATCGTGCTCGAGGGCGGTTCGCGGGTGATGGTGCGCCCGAGCGGCACCGAGCCGAAGCTCAAGGTCTATCTCGACGCCGTGTCCGACCGGGGCACGGTCGCCGACCGCCGCGCCGCGGCGACGGCGACGATCGCCGCCCTCGAGGCGGGCATGCGCGAGCTCGTCGCCTGAGGCCCCACCTCGTCGAGCATGCGGTGGTCGACGTCCCCTCGCCGACGACACTCGAGGAGTGCGGCTCGCCACAGCGCTTCGAGCGTGCACTCGTCGCCCTGAAGCGGGCGGTGAGTGCACGCTCGATGCGCTGGGACGGGCACGCAGTTGCGCGACGAGCGCGCAGGCGGCACCGCCGGAGCGACCGCGTGCCTCAGCCGAGCGAGCGCTCGAGCAGCCGCGTGATCTCGTCGACGTCGAAGTAGTTCACGACTTCGACGACCTCGGTGTAGCTGCGACCGATCGCCTCGCGCACCGCACCCGACAGCTCGGTCGAGGTGAGGATGACCTGCGCATCGGCCGCCGCGACGGCGACGCCGGCGAGATCGCTCGCGTCGACATCGGCCGACAGCTCGAGCCGCTCGAGGGCCCGCTCGGCGTTCACCTTCAGGATCGCCGAGGTGCCGATGCCGGCACCGCACACGGCCACGATCTTCACGCGGCGGCCTCGAGGCCGAGCAGCCCGCGCACCTCGGCGGCGTCGCCCGCGCGGGCGATGCGACCGACGGCGTGCGGGTCGTTGAAGACGTTCGCGAGCGTCGCGACCGAGGCGACGTGCTCTTCGGCGTTCGACACGGCGAGCCCGACGACGACGCGCACGGGATCGTTGTGCGGGTGGCCGAACGGCACGGGCTCGGCGAGCGTCACCACCGCGATGCCCTCGCGTCGCACGTCGGGGCCGGGGCGCGCGTGCGCGAGCGCGAGGCCCGGGGCGATCACGACGTAGGCACCGAACTCCTCGATGACGGCGACCATGCGGTCGGCGTACTCGGCGCGCGTCGAACCCGACCGGGTGAGGGCGCGGCCGGCCTCACGGACGGCGGCTCGCCAGTCGGATGCGTGCGCGCCGATGACGACGGCGTCGTCGGGCAGCGGTGGGAGGTTCATCTCGGGTCCGTTCGGGGGCGGCGGGCGGACGGCGGAGGCGCGAGGCATCCGGCCGCAGGGCTCGTCGTCAGGCTTCGTCGAAGCCGTCTTGGATGAGCTCGGCGAGTTCGTCGCGATCGTCGAGCGGCAGGAAGGCCGCGGCTGCGGCGTTGAGCTGGAAGGTCTCGAGGTCGTCGAGGTCGTAGCCGAACGCGTCGCTCAGCAGCGCGAGCTCGCGGGTGAGGCTCGTGCCCGACTGCAGGCGGTTGTCGGTGTTGACCGTCACCCGGAAGCCCAGCTGGTACAGCAGGTCGAACGGGTGATCGATGAGCTCGTCGCCCCAGGCCGCGATCGCACCGGTCTGCAGGTTCGACGACGGGCTCGTCTCGAGGGCGATCTCGCGGTCGCGCACCCACTGCGCGACCGGGCCGAGCGAGACGTAGGTGTTCTCGTCGTCCTGACGCTCGATCACCAGGTCTTCGGCGAGGCGTACGCCGTGCCCGAGCCGCAGCGCGCGGCCGTCGAGCAGCGCTCCGCGGATCGACTCGAGCCCGTCGGCCTCGCCGGCGTGCACGGTGACGGGCATGAACTGGCTCGCGAGGTAGTCGAACGCGGTGCGGTGCCGGCTCGGCGGGAAGCCCGCTTCGGCGCCGGCGATGTCGAATCCGACGACGCCGCGGTCGCGGTGCCGCACGGCCAGCTCGGCGATCTCGAGGCCGCGGTCGGCGTGGCGCATCGCGGTGACGAGCTGTCCGGTGCGGATGGCTCCGCCCTGGTGCCGCACGTCGTCGGCACCCTGCTCGAGGCCGGCCTGCACCGCCTCGACGGCCTCGTCGAGCGTGAGACCACGGGTGAGGTGCTGTTCGGGCGCCCAGCGGATCTCGCCGTAGACGACGCCGTCGGCCGCCAGGTCCTGCACGAACTCGCGTGCGACGCGCGTGAGCCCCGCGCGGGTCTGCATGACCGCGGTGGTGAGGTCGAAGGTCTTCAGGTATTCGACGAGCGAACCCGAGTTCGACTGGTCGGTGAACCACGTCGCGAGCGACTCCGCATCGGCGGCGGGCACCTCGAGACCGAGCTCGTCGGCGAGCTCGATGAGGGTCTGCGGGCGCAGGCCGCCGTCGAGATGATCGTGGAGCGAGATCTTCGGCAGCGCCTGGATGTTCGTGCCGTCGCCCTCGAGGCGGTACTCGGTCGGAATCGTGTTCACGAGACAACGATAGCGGCGCGGCTGCCGCGAAGTCTCGGCAATCTCGAAGCTGGGATCTCGAGCCGCTCCGCTACCCGATCGCCCGAGGGGCTCAGCGCCCGATGCGGTCGGCGATGAGCGGCCCGCCGTCGTCGATCGGGTCGCCCTCGTCGCCGATGCGCCAGGCGCCCTCGACCGCCGCGAGGGCGCGTTCGAAGCGCGCGGGCTCGTCGGCGTGGAGCGTGAACAGCGGCTGTCCCGCGCGCACCGCGTCGCCGGGCTTCGCGTGCAGGTCGATGCCAGCGGCGTGGTGCACCGGGTCCTCCTTGCGCGCGCGGCCCGCGCCGAGGCGCCAGGCTGCGATGCCGAACGGCAGCGCCTCCTGGGCGACGAGCACGCCGTCGCGGTCGGCGGTGACGACGTGCTGCTCGCGCGAGACGGGCAGCGGCGCATCGGGGTCGCCGCCCTGGGCGACGATCGATCGGCGCCAGGTGTCCATCGCGCGACCGTCGTCGAGTGCGGCCTCGACGTCGTCGCCGTCGCCGTCGCGGCCCGCGAGCGCGAGCATCTCGCGGGCGAGTTCGACCGTCAGCTCGCGCACGTCGGCGGGGCCGCCGCCCGCGAGCACCTCGACCGACTCGCGCACCTCGTTGGCATTGCCGATCGTGAGGCCGAGCGGCACGTTCATGTTCGTGATGAGGGCGCTCGTGGCGACGCCGGCGTCCTCCCCGAGCTCGACCATGGTGCGGGCCAGCTCGCGCGAGCGCTCGATGTCCTGCAGGAACGCACCCGACCCGAACTTCACGTCGAGCACGAGCGCGCCCGTGCCCTCGGCGATCTTCTTCGACATGATCGACGAGGCGATGAGCGGGATCGCCTCGACCGTGCCGGTGATGTCGCGCAGCGCGTACAGCTTCTTGTCGGCGGGCGCGAGCCCGGCGCCGGCGGCGCAGATGACGCCGCCCACGTCGCGCAACTGCGCGAACATCTCGTCGTTCGTGAGGTCGGCGCGCCAGCCCGGGATCGACTCGAGCTTGTCGAGCGTGCCGCCGGTGTGGCCGAGGCCGCGGCCCGAGAGCTGCGGCACCGCGACGCCGAAGGTCGCGACGAGGGGCATGAGCGGCAGCGTGATCTTGTCGCCGACGCCGCCCGTGGAGTGCTTGTCGCTCGTCGGCTTGCCGAGGCCCGAGAAGTCCATGCGCTCGCCCGAGGCGATCATCGCCATCGTCATGTCGCGGATCTCACGCCGGCCCATGCCGTTGAGGAAGATCGCCATCGTCATCGCCGACATCTGCTCGTCGGCGACGTACCCGCGGGTGTAGGCGTCGACGAGCCAGGAGATCTCGTCGGTCGTCAGCTCGCGGCGATCGCGCTTCGCGCGGATGAGGTCGACCGCGTCGAACGGTTCGATGGCGGCGTCGGTCATGATTCTCCTCGGAATTCGGCGAGCTGGCGCGGCCCGAATGCGTCGGGCAGCACCTCGTCGATGGTCTTGAAGCCGGAGACGGTGTCGAGCACCATGCCCTCGGCTGAGTGCTCGTAGAGCAGTTGGCGGCAGCGACCGCAGGGCATGAGCGTCGCCCCGTGCCCGTCGACGCACGTGAACGCGACGAGCTTGCCGCCGCCCGACATCACGAGTGCCGACACGAGCGAGCACTCGGCGCACAGCGTCACGCCGTACGAGGCGTTCTCGACGTTGCAGCCGCTCACGATGCGGCCGTCGTCGACGACGGCCGCCGCTCCGACGGGGAACTCGGAGTACGGCACGTACGCCTTGGCCATGGCCTCGCGTGCGCGCTCGCGCAGGTCGGCCCAGTCGATCACGTCGGTGGCGGTCATGCTGCTCCCCCGGTTCGAGATGGGTGACGGATGCCTCGGGGCCGGGCCGGCCCCGAGGCGTCCGGTCAGGATTTGATGTACGGCTTGCCCGCCGCAGCAGGCCCGCGCACCTTGCCGACGAGTCCGGCCACCGCGATGATCGTGACCACGTACGGCAGCATGAGCATGAACTCGCTCGGCACGGGCGAGCCGATCACCGAGAGCGTGTTCTGCAGGTTCGACGCGAAGCCGAACAGGAGCGCGGCCAGCGTGGCTCGGATCGGGTCCCAGCCGCCGAAGATGACGGCGGCGAGGGCGATGAAGCCCATGCCGGCGGTCATCTCCTTGTTGAAGGCGATACCCGAGCCGAGGGTGAAGAAGATGCCGCCGAAGCCCGCGATGGCGCCGGCGAAGGCGACGTTCCAGAACCGGGTGCGGTTGACGTTGATGCCGACCGTGTCGGCCGCCTGCGGGTGCTCGCCCACCGCGCGGAGGCGGAGGCCCCAGCGCGTGTGGAAGAGCCCGACGTAGACCGCCGCGACCGCGATGTACATGATGTACACGACGAGCGTCTGGCGGAAGAAGACCGGGCCGATGACGGGGATGTCGCTGAGCAGCGGGATCGGCAGCCTCGGGAACCTCGGCGGCGAGTTCAGCACGGCGGCGTTGTTCGAGAGCACCTGCGAGAAGAAGAAGCTCGTGAGGCCCGTGACGAGCACGTTGAGCACGACGCCGACGATCACCTGGTCGACGAAGTACTTGATCGAGAACGCCGCGAGCACCATGCCGACGAGCATGCCCGCGATCATCGCGCCGACCACGCCCGAGAGCAGGCCGATCCAGACGACGCCCGTCGACGAGGTGACGACCGACGCGGTCACCGCCGAGGTGAAGGCACCGGCGAGCAGCTGACCCTCGATCGCGATGTTGATGATGCCGACCCGCTCGCCGAGCACGCCGGTCAGCGCACCGAAGATCAGCGGCACGGAGAGGCTGAGCGCGCCGTAGAGCAGGCCGATCATCGGGAGGGTCGCACCTGCGCCGGCCCAGGTGAGGAAGCCGAAGAGGAACAGCACCGCGTACACGACGGTGAGCCAGAGCGGCACCCGGCGCTTCGAGGCGACCAGCCAGACGGACACGGCCGTGATGACGGCGAGGAGGACCACGACCGTCCACAGCGCGGGCATGGCCGGCACCGAGATGTCGGCGACCTTGATCGCGTCCTTGTCGGAGGCGATGAGCCGGTAGTTGGTGTCGCCGTCGCGCGGGGCGAACACCGCGAGCGCGAGCGTCAGGAGCGTGAAGATGCCGTAGGCGATCGGCGCCTTCCAGCTCACGACGACGGTCTTGGCGAGGGCGTCGGGCGGCGGCGCGACCTTCTGGTGCTCGGTGACGGTGCTCACTTCGCCGTCACCTCCTTCGTGACGATCGGGCGCGGTCGTTTCGGCCCGCGGGAGGGGTCGGGCAGGCGGAAGATGGTGCGCACGAGCGGCGGCGCAGCGATGAACAGCACGATGAGCGACTGCACCACGAGCACGATGTCGACGGGCACGCCCTCGGCGGCCTGCATCGAGTAGCCGCCGGCCTTGAACGCACCGAACAGGATGCCCGCGAGGAAGATGCCCCACGGCGAGGAGCGGCCGAGCAGCGCCACGGTGATCGCGTCGAAGCCGACGCCCGCGTCGATCCCGGCGGTGAAGCCAGTGGTGACCGTGCCGAGCACCTGGCTCACGCCGGCGAGGCCGAGCAGTGCACCCGAGATGAGCATCGCGTAGACGTACATCGACGGCACGTTGATGCCGGCGACGCGCGCGGCGTTCGGGTTCTCGCCGACGGCCCGGAAGCGGAAACCGAGGCTCGAACGGCTGAGGATCCACCACACGAGCACCGTCGCGGCGAGCGCGAGGATGAAGCCGAAGTGCAGGTTGTACGGCAACCCCATCCACTGGAACAGCTTCGGGAACTGTGCAGTCTCCGCCATCGGCGGCGTCTTCGGGTTCGACGAACCGGGAGCCTGAAGGAGGCCCGGCGTACGAAGCATCCAGGACACCAGGTAGAAGGCGACGAAGTTGAGCATGATCGTCACGATGACCTCGTGCGCGCCCGTGCGCGCCTTCAGGAGGCCGGCGATGCCGCCCCACAGGGCGCCGCCGAGCAGGCCGCCGATGAGCGCGACGAGCATGTGCAGGCCCCACGGCAGGTCGAAGCCGAAGGCGAGCCAGCCGGCGACCGAGGCGGCGATCAGCATCTGGCCGCGACCACCGATGTTGAACATGCCGACGCGGAACGCGAGCCCGACGCCGAGACCGCCCGCGATGAGCGGGGTGGCGAAGGTGAGCGTGTCGGTCAGCGGCTTGATGCCGTCGACGAAGCTGTCGCGCCGGAAGTTGTACACCGACCCCTGGAAGAGCGCCACGTAGGCTCCGGAGACCGAGTCCCAGACGGCGATGAGCGTGTCACCAGGCCGGGCGAAGAAGTAGGCGCTCGCCTGCTGCACGTTCTCGTCGGTGAAGGCGATCATGATCGCGCCGACGATGAGCGCGAGTACGACCGAGAGCACCGAGATGAGCGCGTTGCCCGTGACGATCTGCTGCCACATCGTGTGCCATCGCGACGGTTCGGGCACCTGGGCCGGCACGGTCGACGTGTCGCGCGGGGTCGTGCCGGTCGGCGTCGCGTCGGCGACGGGCGAGGTGGTGTGCGGCGTGCCGTGCGGGCTCTGCGCGTCGCTCATGCTGCGGCTCCTTCTGCGGGCTGTTCGCCGGCCATCATGAGGCCGAGCACGTCGCGCGGGGTGTCGCCCGGCACGATGCCGACGACCTTGCCGCGATACATCACCATGATCCGGTCGGCGAGCGCGGCGACCTCGTCGAGCTCGGTCGACACGACGACGACGGGGACGCCGCTGTCGCGGGTCTCGACGATGCGCTTGTGGATGAACTCGATCGACCCCACGTCGACGCCGCGCGTGGGCTGGGCGGCGACGAGCAGCCTGAGCTCACGGCTGAGCTCGCGCGCGAGCACGACCTTCTGCGCGTTGCCGCCCGAGAGCTGCCGCACCTTCTCGTCGATGCCCTGGGTGCGGACGTCGAACTCCTTGACCCGGTCGCGCGCGAAGTCGGCGAGGACGCCGCGCTGGATGGTGCCCGCCTTGACGAACGGCGCGCTGTCGGAACGGTCGAGCATGAGGTTCTCGGCGATCGTGAACTCGCCGACGAGGCCGTCTTCGTTGCGGTCTTCGGGAACGAAGCCGACGCCGGAGTCGAGGATCTTGCGGACGCTCTCGGTCGTGAGCTCGATGCCGTCGAGCGCGATCGAGCCGCGCACCCGCGGCTGCAGCCCGAGGAGCGCCTCGGTGAGCTCGGTCTGGCCGTTGCCCTGCACGCCCGCGACGGCGAGGATCTCGCCCCGGCGCACCTCGAAGCTCACGTCGTTGACGACGAGTTGGCCGATGTGGTCGATGACGGTGAGGCCCTGGACGACGAGCGCCGCCTCGCCGAGCTTCGGCGCGTCCTTGTGCACGGTCAGTTCGACCGCACGCCCCACCATGAGCGAGGCGAGCTCGGTGTTCGAGGCGGTCGGGGATGCCTCGCCGACGACCTTCCCCAGCCGGATGACGGTGATCCGGTCGGCGACCTCGCGCACCTCGCGCAGCTTGTGGGTGATGAAGACGATCGACGTGCCGGAGGCCTTGAGCTGCCGCATGATCTGCATCAGCTCGTCGGTCTCCTGCGGGGTGAGCACCGCGGTCGGCTCGTCGAACACGAGCACCTTCGCGTCGCGCGAGAGCGCCTTGATGATCTCGACCCGCTGCTGCACCCCGACGGGGAGGTCGTCGACGAGCGCGTCGGGGTCGACGTCGAACCCGAAGCGCTCGCTGATCTCGCGCACCCGGCGACGGGCGGCGTCGAGGTCGAGGAACCCGCCCCCCTTGGTGGCCTCGTGGCCGAGCATGACGTTCTCGGCGACCGTGAACACGGGGATGAGCATGAAGTGCTGGTGCACCATGCCGATGCCGGCGGCCATCGCGTCGCCGGGCCCGGAGAAGTGCTGCACCTCGTCATTGAGGAGGATCTCGCCCTCGTCGGCCTGGTACAGGCCGTAGAGCACGTTCATCAGCGTCGACTTGCCCGCACCGTTCTCGCCGAGCAGGCAGTGGATCTCTCCGGCCTCCACGGTGAGGTCGATATGGTCGTTCGCGACCAGGCTGCCGAACCGCTTCGTGATATCGCGAAGTTCGAGCTTCATGTTCAGAATCCTAGTGAGCGCGCTGCATCTGCAGCAGATGCTGCGCGGATGTCGGCGGCCCGGATCGCGGGCCGCTCAGATGTTGCGGCCGGCGCGAAAGCGCGCGACCGGTGGAACGCAGATCGGGGAGGCCGGCGAACCGGCCTCCCCGATCAGGCGGTCACGAGCTACTCCTGCGCCGAGAGGTACGACTCGACGGGAACGTCACCCGAGATGATGGCGGCCTTCAGGTCGTCGAGCTCGCCCTGGAGCTCGGGCGAGACCTTCGACTCGAAGTCGTGGAACGGCGCGATGCCGACGCCCTCGTTCTCGAGCGTGCCGACGTACGGGGCCGGGTCGAATTCGCCGGTGCCGGCGGCGAGCACCGAGTCGTAGGTCGCCACGTCGATGCCCTTGAGGATCGAGGTGAGGATCAGGTCGGCGACCGAGGGGTCGGTCTGCGTGAGGTCGGCGTCGACGCCGAGCATCGCGATGTCACGGCCCGAGTCGCGCACGGCGGCCGCGCCCGACTGGTAGATCGGGCCGCCGACGGGCAGCAGCACGTCGATGTTCTGGTCGATGAGCGCCTGCGCGGTCTGGCGGGCCTGGTCGTTCGCCTCGAAGCCGCCGGTGAAGGAGCCGTCCTGCTTGGCGCGGTCCCAGCCGACGACCTTGACGTCGGTGCCCTTCTCGCCGTTGTAGTAGTCGACGCCCTGGGCGAAGCCGTCCATGAAGATCGACACGGTCGGGAAGTTCATGCCGCCGTAGGTGCCGACGACGCCGGTCTCCGAGAAGTCGGCGCCCGCGTAGCCCGCGAGGAACGCGGCCTGGGCGGTGTCGAAGAGGATCGGCTTGATGTTCTCCGAGTCGACGGTGCCGTCGAAGTCGTTGTCGGCCGCGTCGTCGATGATGATGTATTCGATGTCGGGGTTCGCCAGTGCCGACTCGACCGTGGCGGCCGAGAGCGCGAAGCCGACGGTCACGATGACGGAGCAGCCCTGGTCGACGAGGCTCGAGAGGTTCGGGGCGTACTCGGTCTCGTCCTTCGACTCGACCGTGATCGCCTCGACGCCGAGCTCGTCGGCGGCCTTCGTGATGCCCTCGAATCCGAGCTGGTTGAAGGACTTGTCGTCGAAACCGCCCGCGTCGGAGACCATGCACGGCTGGAAGCCGTCGATCGCCTGCGCAGTCGGTTCGGCAGTCTCCTCCGAGGGCGCGGATGCGCAGCCCGCGAGCAGCAGTGCGCTGCTGCCGAGCAGCGCGAGACCGCCGAGCGCGGCCTTCTTGGTCGTGACCTTCACTGTGTCCTCCAAAGACGCAAGACCCCGACCTTCGCGGGGGCTGATCGATGTCACGTTACCCAATGTTTCGTCGAGCGCGATCGTTCCCGGGGCGCGCGATCGTCAATGGTTATGAATACGCGACATTCTGCTCATATGAGCAAGTGATCTGCCCCGCGAACGGGGGTGAAGCGGTACCCGGGGGTCAGGACCGCTGCGGAGCGCTCGGGGAGTCGACCATCAGGTCGCCCGAGATGATCTCCTGGCGCAACCCCTCGATCTCGGCGTCGAGCTCCTCCGACACGAGGGGCGCGAGGTCGTGGTACGGGGCGATCTCTACCCCGCCGTTGGCGAGGCTGCCGATGTACGGGTCGTTCGTGAACTCGTCGCCGACGACGTCGCCGACGATCTCGACCATCGCGTCCTGCGTGTTCTTCAGCACGCTCGTGAGGATCACGGGTCGGTACTCGACGGAGAGCGTCTCGTAGCCGTCGCTGTCGACCCAGATCACCGAGACCCCGTCGTGCTCGAGCGCCGCCGCCGCCGACCCCTCGCCGACCTGTCCGGCCACCGGCAGGATCACGTCGGCACCCTGGTCGATGAAGCCCTGCGTGAGCGTCTTGCCCTTGTTGACGTCTTCGAAGTCGCCCGTGAACGCGCCGTCCTGCTTCGCCTTGTCCCAGCCGAGCGCCCGCACCTTCGTGCCGTGCACCTCGTTGTACTTCGCGACGCCGTCGACGAAGCCGTCCATGAAGAGCGTGACGGGCGGCTGGTTGCCGCCGCCGAACGTCGCGACGACGCCCGTCTTCGAGACGCCTGCCGCGAGGTAGCCGGCCAGGAACGACGCCTGCGCCGTGTCGAAGACGACGGGCTTGATGTTCTCGCCCTCGACCGTCTCGTCGACGATCACGAAGTCGAGGTCGGGATTCTTGGACGCCTGGTCGGTCGTGGGCTCGGCGAGCTCCCAGCCGACGGTGACGATCAGCTCGCAGTCCGAGTCGACCGCCTGGGCGACGTTCGGCGCGAGATCGGTCTCGCCGGTCGAGACGATCGCCTCGGCCTCGATGCCGTACTCCGCTTCTGCGGCCTGCAGGCCCTCCCAGCTCGACTGGTTGAACGAACGGTCCTCGAGCCCTCCCGAGTTCGTCACCATCCGCGCGCAGACGTCGCTCGCCGCGTCGGTGGGGCCGGTCTCGGGCGCGGTCGCGCACGAGACGAGGGCGAGGGATGCCACGGCCAGCGTGACGACGACGATGCTGCGCTGTGTCCGAGGCATCCTGAACCCTGTCTCTCCGTCGAATGTCGTTCGGTCAGAGCACGTCGCTCGAGCCGCCGAGCCGCAGGGCGTCGACGACCGCCTTCACGCGCTGCGCGTGCTCGCTCGTGGTGACCAGCAGCGCGTCGGGAGTGTCGACCACGACGATATCGCGAACGCCGATGAGACTGATCACCCGCTTCGAACGGCTCACGACGATGCCGCTCGAGGCGTCCGCGAGGACCCGGGCGTGCTCGCCGAGGATGGCGAGCTCGCCCGACCGCCCTGCCGTGTTGAGCTTCGCGAGCGAGGCGAAGTCGCCGACGTCGTCCCACTGGAAGTGCCCGCGGATGACGGCGAGCCGGCCCGCGGCGGCCGCCGGCTCGGCGACGGAGTAGTCGATCGCGATCTTCTCGAGCTTCGGCCAGATGCGGTCGACCGCGGGGCCTCGGGTGGCCGGGTCCTCCCACGCTTCCGCGAGTTCGAGGAGTCCGGCGTGCAGCTCGGGCTTGTTGCGCTCGATCTCGGCGAGCAGCTGGTCGGCGCGCGCGATGAACATGCCCGCGTTCCAGAGGTGGCGGCCGCCCGAGAGGTAGCGCTTCGCGGTCGCGAGGTCGGGCTTCTCGACGAAGCTCGACACCGCCTCGGCGTGCTCGGTGCCCGGGATGTCGAGCGGGTCGCCGCACTCGATGTAGCCGAAGCCGACCGCCGGCTCGGTCGGCGTGATGCCGATCGTGGCGATGTACCCGGCCTTCGCCGCGGCGACGGCCTCGGTGACCGCGGCCTGGAACAGCGCGTCGCCCGAGATGACGTGGTCGGCGGCGAAGGAGCCGATGACGACCCCGGGCTCGCGGCGCTCGAGGATCGCCGCGGCGAGCCCGATCGCGGCCGTCGAGTCGCGCGGCTCGGATTCGAGCACGATGTTCGCGTCGGCGAGGTCGGGCAGTTGCTCTTCGACGGCGCCGCGATGCGCGCGGCCCGTGACGATCATGATGCGCTGGTCGCCCGAGAGCGGGGCCAGGCGGTCCCACGTGTCCTTGAGGAGCGTCTGCCCCGAGCCGGTGAGGTCGTGCAGGAACTTCGGCGCGTCGGCGCGCGAGAGCGGCCACAGCCTGGATCCCACGCCCCCGGCCGGGATGATCGTGTAGAAGCCCTCGAGCGGTTCGGGAGTCATCCGCTCAGGATAGCCGTGCACCCGGCCGGCGACGATTCGCCGCGGCGGCGAGCGGCTAAGGGTGCCCTCACCTGCATGGCGAGCGAGCCGGGTCTAGACTCGGAGCGGGCCGTCGTGCCCCTGCGTCCGCATGTCCGGACGAGATTCACACAGCCAGGGAGGGTTGTTCATGCCAGAGACCTCGGCAGGAACCCTGACCGCACCCGACAAGCCGGCGAAGCAGAAGCCGGGCGGCACGCTCTATCGCGGCCACGAGGGTATGTGGTCATGGGTGCTGCACCGCATCACAGGTGTCGCCATCTTCTTCTTCCTCCTCGTGCACATCCTCGACACGGCACTCGTGCGGGTGAGCCCCGAGGCCTACAACACGGTCATCGGCGCGTACCAGACGCCGATCATGGGGCTCGGCGAGGTCGCCCTCGTCGGTGCGATCGTGTTCCACGCCTACAACGGGCTGCGCATCATCCTGGTCGACTTCTGGGCCTGGGCAACGCGCCACCAGAAGGTGCTGTTCTGGGTCGTCGTCGCCCTCTGGGCCGTCACGATGCTGGCCTTCACGCCCCGCCACCTGATGAACGTGTTCGGACACTGAGGGGAAGCGACATGACTGCGACCATCGAAGCTCCTCGCACCCCTGCGCGACCGGCCCGCAAGGGCGGCGCGAACCTCGAGAAGTGGGGCTGGATCTACATGCGCGCCTCGGGCGTGCTGCTGCTCGTGCTCATCTTCGGGCACCTCTTCACGAACCTCATGCTCGGCGACGGCATCCACGCCATCGACTTCGGCTTCGTCGGCGGCAAGTGGGCCGACCCCTTCTGGCAGTGGTGGGACGTGCTGATGCTCTGGCTCGCGCTCATCCACGGCGCCAACGGCATGCGCACCCTCGTGAACGACTACACGAACCCCGGCACGGTGCAGAAGCTCCTGAAGGGCGCGCTGTTCGCCGCGGCCGCGGTGCTGATCGTGCTCGGCACGCTCGTGGTGTTCACCTTCGACCCGTGCCCCGCCGGCGCCCCGGCGGACCTCCTCCCCAGTTTCTGCGCCGCGCTCTAGGAGACACGTGACCAGCGAAACCCACGCCGAGACCCAGGTCATCGACGGCGTCCACTACCACCAGTACGACATCGTGATCGTCGGCGCCGGCGGCGCCGGCATGCGAGCCGCGATCGAGGCCGGCCCCGGCGCGAAGACGGCCGTCATCTCGAAGCTGTACCCGACGCGCTCGCACACGGGCGCGGCGCAGGGCGGCATGGCCGCAGCGCTCGCGAACGTCGAAGAGGACTCGTGGGAGTGGCACACCTTCGACACCGTCAAGGGCGGCGACTACCTCGTCGACCAGGACGCGGCCGAGATCCTCGCGAAAGAGGCGATCGACGCGGTCATCGACCTCGAGAACATGGGTCTGCCGTTCAACCGCACGCCCGAGGGCAAGATCGACCAGCGGCGCTTCGGCGGCCACACCCGCGACCACGGCAAGGCGCCGGTGCGCCGCGCCTGCTATGCGGCCGACCGCACCGGTCACATGATCCTGCAGACGCTGTTCCAGAACTGCGTCAAGCTCGGCATCGAGTTCTACAACGAGTACTACGCCCTCGACGTCGTGATGACCGAGGTCGACGGCGTCGCCCAGCCGTCGGGCGTCGTCGCCTACGAGCTCGCGACCGGCGAACTGCACGTCTTCCAGGCGAAGGCGATCATCTTCGCCACCGGCGGCTTCGGGAAGATCTTCAAGACGACGTCGAACGCGCACACCCTCACGGGCGACGGCGTCGGCATCATCTGGCGCAAGGGCCTGCCGCTCGAGGACATGGAGTTCTTCCAGTTCCACCCGACCGGGCTCGCCGGGCTCGGCATCCTCCTCACCGAGGGCGCCCGCGGCGAGGGCGCGATCCTGCGCAACGCGAGCGGCGAGCGCTTCATGGAGCGCTACGCCCCCACCATCAAGGACCTGGCGCCCCGCGACATCGTCGCGCGCTGCATGGTGCAGGAGGTCGCTGAGGGTCGCGGCGCCGGACCGCACAAGGACTACGTGCTGCTCGACTGCACCCACCTGGGCGCCGAGGTGCTCGAGACGAAGCTGCCCGACATCACCGAGTTCGCCCGCACCTATCTCGGTGTCGACCCGGTGTACGAACCGGTGCCCGTCATGCCGACCGCGCACTACGCGATGGGCGGCATCCCGACCAACAACAACGCCGAGGTGCTGCGCGACAACACCACGGTCGTGCCGGGCCTGTACGCCGCCGGCGAGTGCGCGTGCGTCTCGGTGCACGGCTCGAACCGACTCGGCACGAACTCGCTGCTCGACATCAACGTCTTCGGCAAGCGCGCCGGTCGCAACGCGGTCGAGTACGTGAACTCGGGCGTCGACTTCCTGCCGCTGCCGGATGATCCCGCTGCCGCCGTCCGCGACATGCTCGTGGGCCTCCGCGACTCGACGGGCACCGAGCGGATCGCCGCGATCCGCAAGGAGCTGCAGGACGAGATGGACCGCAACGCCCAGGTGTTCCGCACCGACGAGTCGCTCGCCCACGCGGCCGGTGTCATCGCGGGTCTCCGCGAGCGCTACAAGAACGTCGCGGTGCAGGACAAGGGCAAGCGGTTCAACACCGACCTGCTCGAGGCCGTCGAGCTCGGGTTCCTGCTCGACCTCGCCGAGGTCGTCGTCACGAGCGCCCGCAACCGCGAGGAGAGCCGTGGCGGTCACATGCGCGACGACTTCCCGAACCGCGACGACGAGAAGTTCATGCAGCACACGATGGCCTACCTGTCGGGCGACGCGCACTCGTCCGACGCGAGCGACCACATCCGGCTCGACTGGAAGCCGGTCGTCATCACGCGCTACCAGCCGATGGAGAGGAAGTACTGATCGTGAGCACCGCCACGCTCGAAGCACAGCAGCCCGGCGCATCGGCGTCCGACGCGATCCAGTCGTTCACCGTCACCTTCCTCATCCGCCGCTTCGACCCCGACGTCGACACCGAGCCGCGCTGGCAGGACTTCGACGTCGAGATGTACGCGACCGACCGCGTGCTCGACGCGCTGCACAAGATCAAGTGGGAGCAGGACGGCTCGCTGACCTTCCGCCGTTCGTGCGCCCACGGCATCTGCGGGTCCGACGCGATGCGCATCAACGGCCGCAACCGGCTCGCGTGCAAGACCCTCATCAAGGACCTCGACATCTCGAAGCCCATCTACGTCGAGGCGATCAAGGGCCTGCCGCTCGAGAAGGACCTCATCGTCGACATGGAGCCGTTCTTCGCGAGCTACCGCGAGGTGCAGCCGTTCCTCGTGGCGACCTCGACGCCCGAGGCGGGCAAGGAGCGCGTGCAGTCGGTCGCCCAGCGTGCGATCTTCGACGACACCACGAAGTGCATCCTCTGCGCCGCGTGCACCTCGTCGTGCCCCGTGTTCTGGACCGACGGCCAGTACTTCGGTCCGGCCGCGATCGTGAACGCGCACCGCTTCATCTTCGACTCTCGCGACGACAACGCGCAGACCCGCCTCGACATCCTCAACGACAAGGAGGGGGTCTGGCGCTGCCGCACGACCTTCAACTGCACCGAGGCGTGCCCCCGCGGCATCGAGGTCACGAAGGCCATCGCCGAGGTGAAGCAGGCCGTCATGCGCGGAAAGCCGTAACCTCGCAGCACCTCGAACGGGGCCGGTCGCCGATGGCGACCGGCCCCGTTCGCGTCGACGCACCCGCTGCGCCGACCTCCGACCTGTCGGGTCGCCGCCGCCCGAGCTGGGGGGCTTCGGGCGGCGGCGGCCGTTCCGTCGGGTGCTACTCGGTGCGCCGCTCCCCCGGCCGGCGGCGACGGACGATCGTCACCGCGACCAGCAGCGCGCCGGTCAGCAGCAGCCCGGCAGCTCCCCACAGGAAGGGGCTCCCTGCGAACCCGGTCGACGCGATGCCCGGGGTCGGGTTCGGGGTCGGCGACGGGTCCGTCACGACGGTGACCGTGACGGTCGAGTCGTCGCACAGCACGGGAAGCTCGGGATCGACCGCCGAGGTCGGGGCGACACCGTCTCCGCCCGTCGCGTCGTCCTCGGCCTCCGGTTCGACCGGTGCATCGTCGGGGTCGTTCCAGCAGACCTCGCCGGTGTTGTCGACGCGACCGACGCTCGACTCGGGATCGAGCACCACGGAGAGCACGACGTCCGGGGCATCCGGCTCGGTTCCTCCGATCATGCCGGTGAGCACGCAGTGCAGCGTGCCGCCGTAGCCGTCGGCATCCGCGTCGTTCACCGCGCAGTCGTCCCAGCGCGGGAACGCGGGCGCCTCGTCGGTCGTGATGGCCGTGACCTTCAGGTCGGACGGGATCTCGTCGAAGAGCTCCATGTTCTCGATCGCGCCGAGGCCCGAGTTGGTCACCGAGAGGGTGTAGTCGAACGCGCCGCCCGGCTTCACCTCGTCGACGCTCGCCGTCTTCACGATCTCGACCGACGGATCGCGCACGACCTCGCACGCGGGCGTCGCCTGCGGGTAGACCGCGAGGATCGACTCGCTCGGGTTGACCGAGAAGGTGATCGTCATCGGGTTCACCTGGTCCGCGAACGCGTAGCTCTCGAGCTTCGAGTCCTTGACCATGTTCTCCCACCCGGCGACGATGCCGTTCTCGCCGACGACGTCGCCCTCCTCCACGAGGCGCCACCCGGGCCACCCGATCGAAATGCCGTCGTCGTCCACGACACCGTACGGCCAGAGCAGGCGCCCCGCGCGCTCGCTCCACGGGATCTCGGTGACGATCGGCTCGGCGTCGGGGTAGACGCTCGGATCGGGTGTCCAGGTCACCGTGATCGGACCGGGCTCGACGTCGTCGGAGATCGCGACGTCGTAATAGAGGTACGGCACGTCGTTGACGCAGCGGGTGTACGCCGCCGAGTCGATCGCCTTGGTCGGCACGTCGACGTCGTCGCAGTCGTTCTCGGGCACCATGTCGGGGATGACCCCGTCCTCGGCCACGGGCATGACCCGGGCGAGCTCGGGCTCCTGGCCTGCGACGATCGCCACGCACGCCTCGTTGTGGATGTCTCCGAGGTCGACGGTCGGCAGCTCGGGTGCCGGGTCGTCGGGTCCGACCGGCGGAACCGGCGGCAGCGGCGCGGGCACGGCCACCTGCACCGGGATGGTGATCGTCGTCACCGCACCGGCCGGGTACGTCCCCGTATAGGTCGCCGCGAACGCGTTCTCGGTGACGCCCGAGGTCTGCGCCCACGTTCCCGGCTGCGCCGGCGAATCGGCGGCTTCGAAGGTCGCCGCTCCGGTGACGATCAGGTCGTCGGGCAGCACGTCGCCGACCTCGAGCCCCGGCGCGTCGAGCGTGCCGTGGTTCGTCACGGTCAGGGTGTACTCGAAGGCGTCGCCGGCCTGGACGGCCGTCGTCCCCTCGGGCAGCAGGACGTCCTTCCCGATGCCGACGTCGAGCGAGTCGGCGACGTTGTTCAGGGTGCACGCCGTGGTGCCGCCGGTCGCCACCAGCGCGTGCGTGACCGCGGCGTCGCCGCAGAGCCAGGCATCGGGGTGGTAGTAGGCGGCGAAGGGGTTGCCCGCATGCGTGGCGGCCAGCTGCTCGGCGAGCAGGTACGAACCGGTCGGCACGACGAGCTCGACGCCGCCGCCGTTCAGGAACTGCGCGAGGAGCGATCCGGAGTCGCCGCTGAGGTTCCAGTCGGCGGCGACGAGCAGCTCGGAGGGATCGATCCCGAGGTCGAGGAGCGCCGAGTTGTCGACGGTCTTCGACAGCTTCAGCTTGCCGACCGGAATCTCCGTGCAGCCTTCGAGCTCGGTGACGAGCGTGCCGTTCCGCAGCTCGGCGGTGTTCAGGAACCCGCCGCCGGTCTCGCTCGCCTCGCACGTCGCGAGGTCGATCGAGGTGATCGACGCGACGTTCGCGCGCACCGTGACGGTCCACACGTGCGTGTCGCCCGCGGTGATCGGCTGCGCGGTCGCGAGGGTCGTGGCGTCCTGCCCGTTCCACCCCGCCACCTCATCGCCGTCGGGATCCTCGGCGGTCGCCGACTCGATGGTCACGCCGTCGGGGAAGGCGAGCGCGTCGTCGAGGTCGTAGACGAGATCGTGATCGCCGACCGTGCCGACGGTGATGTCGTAGGTCACCTCCCAGTCGCCGAGTCCGAGGCTCGTCGCCGGGTGCGCGACCTTCGTCGCCGTGGTGCGGCCGGGCTCGTCGCAGGCGTCGGCACCCGACGGCACCCCGGCCACGGTGAGCACGGCGGTGTTCGCGAAGCCGCCCTGCTCGCCCGGCACGCAGCTCGTCGATCCCTCGACCTCCTCGGTCGCCGGGTCGTCCCACACCGCATCGGCGGCGACGGTCGCCTGCACGGTCACGACGTACTCGTGGCTCCCCGCCGAGGCGGGCAGGACCACGTCGTTCGCGAGCTCCTCGACGGGCTCGCCGGCCGGGTCCTCCCATTCGCCCTCGGCACCGTCCGGTCCGGTCCACACGGCCTCATCGATGTCGATGCCATCGCCGAACCCGGCGAGCGAGTCGACCAGGTCGTACGTGACGGCCGACACGTGGCTCTCGTTGAACACCGTGACCCGGTACTCGATGCTCCAGGTGCCGTCGTCGAGTTGTTCGACGCCGATGACCTGCTTGTCGAGGGAGTACTCCGCGGGCTGCGCCGTGTTCACGATCGTGCAGGTGACGTCGTCGCCCGGTTCGAGGTTCACGGTGTCGTCGTCGAGGACGCCCGTTGCGTCGCAGCTCCATGCGCCGGCGTCGAACTCGTCGGCGCCGTCGAAGTCGCTCGCGAGCTCGCCCAGCACGTAGTCGACGTTCGCCTCGACCTCACCGGTGGCGGTGCCCGCGCCGGCGACGATCGCGGACTCGCCCTCCTCGGTGGCGGAGACCGTCCACAGCGTCGGCGGGAACTCCGCCTCGACCGAATCGGGCGCGACGTCCTTCACGAGCGTGAGGGTGGGTGCGATGTCGGTGTTCTCGATCACGCAGTCGACGGTGGCGCCGAGCTCGTCGACGGTCAGCTGCGCCGTCGCCGCGCCGTCGTCGGAGACGAGCGTGAACGCGTCATCGCCCTGCTCCGAGCTGCAGCTCCACGTGGCAGAGACCTCGTAGTCGACGCCGTCCTCCCAGGCGGGCGACACCTCGCCGAGCGTGTACGCGACGTCGAGGTCGACCGCCCCGCTCGCCGTGGCCGGGCCGCCGAATCCGTCGTCCGGGCCGGTCGCCGAGACCGTCCAGTCGGACGCGACCGCGTCGCCGCCGTGGGCGTTCACCACGTGCTTCTCGAGGTTCACCGTCTGCACGCACTCGACTTCGTTCGTGACGAGGAACGTCGACACCGAGGCATCCAGCCGGTGTTCGCCCGTGCCGTTCGAGACCGCGTCGACGATCTCGCACCCGATCGGGACGACCACGTCGGTCTCGCCGATCGCGACCTCGTCGCCGATCGCATACGGACCGCTCTCGGCACCCCAGTCGACGTCGGAGCCGTCGAGCTGACCCTGAGCGCCGAACCCTGCGGGCAGGTCGTCGCCGTCCCAGGCGATCGGATCGCCGCCGTCGATGACCCAGGCCTTGTCGACGATGACGACGACGGGAACGTCGACGCAGCCGTCATCGCTCCACTCGCCGCCCGAGGTGACGACCGCCCGGTTGAGGAGGCCCTGGCCGTCGTCGCCGCCGCAGCGGAGCGCCGGACCCTCGGCGTCGGCGTCGACCGTGAACGAGACGGTCACCGTGTAGGTGTGCATCGCTCCCCCGGCGAGCGCCTGGTCCAGGGCGATCACGTCGGTGGCCGGGTCGGCTCCGTTCCAGTCGGGGTCGACCGTGACGTCGGTGCTCTCGACCGAGCGGTCGGTGATCGTGACGCCGCCGGCGAAGTCGGGGGTGTCGGCGAGATCGTAGACGAGCCCCTGCGTAGCGCTCGAGTTCGTCACCGTGAGCTCGTACGACACCTCCCAGTGGTCTCCCGACTTCACGGCCTCGCTGCCGATCGGGGTCTTCGCGATCACCGGCCGGGCCGGCACGGCGCAGCCGTCGTCCGACTGCGGCACGCCGCCCGACGTGAGCGTCGCCCGGTTGAGGAAGCCGACGTTCGGCGACTCCTCGGTCGGCGCGCAGGTCGTGGTCGTCGGGTCGGCGAACGCCGCCTCGTCCGCCTTCGCCGTGACCGTCACCGTGTAGGTGTGGGTGGCCCCCTCGGCGATCGGCTTCGGCGTCGGACCGACGATCGTCGCGGTGTCGCCGGTCTGCGGGTCGGCGCCCCAGGTGCCGTCGTCGCCCCCGCCCGACCACGTGGCCGACTCGATGTCGATCGCGCCGCCGACGTGCAGCGTGTCGTCGAGCGTGTAGGTCGACACGTAGTCGGGGTTGCCGGTCACCGTGATCTCGTAGACCGCGGTCCACGTGCCGTCTCCGGCCTGCGTCACCGTCGGGTCCGACTTCGCGATCGTCGGGCGACCGCCCTCCCGCACGGGCGTGCAGTCCCAGTCGGAGTCGGTGATCGCCCCGCTCGTGACCGTCGCCGTGTTCAGGAAGCCCCTGCCCGGTGTGCCGTTCTCGGTGCACTGCCGGTCGTCGGCCGTCACCGCGCCGGCCGGCGCGTCGACGTTGAACACGAGGGTGTAGACCGCCAGGTCGCCGCCGAGGATCGGGGCGTCCGTCGCGAGGGTGATCGCACCGCCCGCGTACGGCTGTGCGGGACCGCCGTTGATGCTCACGGTGTTGAAGGCGACGCCGCCCGGGTAGGCGGGCGTGTCGGCCAGCGAGTAGTGGGCGGGCTTGGCGCCCGGGGCCGAATTGTCGACCGTGACGGTGTAGCTCACGTTCCACGAGGCATCCGGCTGCTGCGCCGCCGTCGCCCCCGTCTTCTCGACCGTCGGCGCGCTCGGCGCGTCGCAGGCGGTGTCGGTGAGGATCGCCCCACCGGCGGTCAGCGTCGCGAGGTTGTTGAACGCGCCGTTCGCGCCATCCCGCGGGCAGAGCGCCTGCGCGTCCGTCAGCGCGGGCCCGTCGAGCGCGATGCCCGTCACGGTGATCCGGTACGTGTGCTTCGGATCGGGGTCGCCCGCCGCGAGGTAGACGTCGCTCGCGATCGCGCCCGATCCGGCCCACGCGCTCGGGAACGGAGAGCCGTCCTTCGTGATGGCGTAGGAGGCCGCCGAGAGGTCGACGCCCGCGCCGAACCTCAGCGCGTCGGCGAGCGAGTAGGTGCCGCCGGCCGCGCCGGTGTTCGTCACGACCAGGTCGTAGGCGATGCTCCAGAGGCCGTCGGAGTGCTGGGCCACCGAGCCGGCGGCGACCTGCTTGTCGATCGCCATGGTCGGCGGCGTGAGGGTCACGCACCCCGTGGCACCGTCGGTCTGGTTGCCGGACTCGAGCGTGGCGGTGTTGTCGAGGCCGCCGTCGCCCGGGCAGCGGAAGCCCGCCTGGTCGGCGCCGATCTCCACGACGACCTGCACCTCGTAGACGTGCTCGTCGAGGCCGGCCGTGCCCGGCAGCGTCACGTCGTCGGCGAGCAGGGTGTTCGGCGCGAAGCCCGTCCACGAGGCCACGGTCGGCACGGGCTGTGCGACCACCGTCGCGGGACCCGTCGGGACCGCGCCGGCCGGCAGGTCGAGCTCGTCGACGAGGTCGTAGACGACGCTCGTCGTGGCCGACGGGTTCGTGACGGTGATGGTGTACGGCAGGGTCCACGTCCCGTCGCCGTTGTCGACCGCCGTGCCGCCGGTCTTGGCGATCGTCGGCTTCACCGGCAGGGCGCAGTCGGATGCCTCGTACGGGGTCTGTCCGACGTACATCGTCGCCGTGTTGAGGAAGCCGACGGTGCCCGGCTCGAGCTCATCGCACGCGGGAGCGGTCGTGCCGTCGAAGTCGGCGCCGTCGTCGACGGTCGCGTTCACGGTCACCCGCCAGGTGTGCGAGGTGCCCGCGGCGAGCGCGGGCTCGCCGTCGAACGGCTGGATCTGGTCGAACGCGACCGTCCACGGCTGGCTCGACCCGGCCGGCAGCGGCAGCACGCGCTGGTAGCTGGCACTGTTCACCGTGACGTCGGAGCCGAAGTGCAGCTCGTCGGAGAGGATGTAGCCGAGCGGCTGGAAGGCGCTCGGGTTCGTCACCACGACGTCGTACGTGACGGTCCAGCTGCCGTCGGCGTTCGGCACGGGCACCGCCGCCGTCTTCGTGATCGACGGGGTGATCGGCTTCAGCGTGTTCGTGACCGTGCACGACACCTCGTCGCCGGCGCCGAGGGCGGGCACGGCCGCACCGGGAACGCCCGGCCCGTCGTTCAGCGAACAGCTCCAGACGCCGGCGGCGAACTGGTCGGCGTCCGCGAGGTCGGTGGTCTCGGCGAGTTCGAACGCGACGCCCGCCGGCACGGTGACCGGGCCACCCGTGCCACCCGGGCCCTGGGCCACGACCTGGTGGTCGTCGGAACGGCTCGCGCTGAGCGTCCAGCCGTCCGCGGGCGCGACATCACCGGTCACGATCTTCGTGAGTTCGAGCGTCGGGGCGATCGGGTCGTTGTGCACGACGCACGTGCCCTGCCCGAGGGCCGCCACCGTGATCTCGTTCGTCTCGACGAACTGGCCGTTCGGCGTCGTGCGGCACATGATCGACGTCTGCTCCCAGCCGTCGGGGCCGCCGGTCTCGGAGATCGTGTAGGTCTGGCCGGGGCGCACGAAGACCGTGTCGCCCGAGGTCGCCTCGACGGGGTCCAGGCCGGCGGGCGCCGGCGCCTCGGGCGTCGCGACCAGGGTCCAGTCGGCGGGGTCGGCGTCGATGTCGAGATCGTTGACGACGTTCTTGACGAGCGTCAGCGACGCCGTCTGGTTGACCGCGGTGCACCTGACCCGGAAGCCGAGGGGCACGGTGACGCCGCCGTTGATCCCGTCGGCGAACCCGGGGATCGTGGTTCCCTCCTCGTCGACCTGCACGCAGTTCCAGCTGCCGGTCGCGGGCGGGGTCGGGATGCCGCCCGGAAGGATCGTCTGGACGTACCGCGGATCGCCGTCCTCGGTAAGGGGATAGCGCACCGCCGGGGTGACCGGTGCGGTCGCACCGCTCGTGCCGTTCGGGCCGGCGAGCGCGCCGACGGGGGCGACGGCGTCGAGCGTCCAGTCGGCCGGCTGCGCGTCGCCGTTCGCGACGCTCTTCACGAGCGTGAGCTCCGCGGTGCAGGTGACGACGTTCGTGAGCGTGAACGTGTTGCCGCCGGATTCGAGGGTCGGCGAGAACGGCAGCGTCTCGTCGACGACCTCACCGTTCGCGAGCGTGACCGTGCTCTTCGTCACGCGACACAGGTCGCGGTCGCCGACGCCGGTCGTCTCGGAGATCGAGACTTCGTCGCCCGCGGTGTATCCCGTCTGCACGACCCCGAACGGCTTGTTCGCGCCGTCGAGCTTCAGCTGCGCGGTGAGTCCGGCGGGCTGGTTGCCGTTGGTGAAGGTCTGCCCGTTCACGATCCACATCTTGTCGATCCGGACGTCGGCCTGCGGCTCGGGCGGGCGGTTCCAGACCGTGCAGGTGACGGCGACGGTCGGGCCGACGTCGATCGTGAAGCCGACCGCACCGTCGTTCACGACGGCGACCGGGTCACCCGACTCGACCTCGGTGCAGACCGCGTTCTTGCCGCCGGTCGTGACGAGCGAGTAGCCGGACTGCTGCGACTCGGTGACGGTCACCGACCCCGCCGACGACGCGTTGTCGAACTCGAGCGGGAAGTTGACCGCGCCGGTGCCGTCCTGCGTCGTGCCGCTCTGCGTCGCGGGCGTGATCTCGGGGTCGTTCGAGTCGACCGCGAACTCCCAGCCCGCTGTCGGGATCGCACCGGTCTTCTGCTCACCGGTCGTTCCCTCGTCGACCACCTGCTTGACGACGGAGACCGACCCTTCGCAGTCGCCGAGCGCGAGCTCGCGCAGGGTCTCGCCTGCCGCCTCGTAGTTCTCGGTCTGGAAGTAGTCGGAGCCCGCATCGGGGCCGGAGATCGCGACGAGGTTGTCGGGCGAGCCGTCGATGCCGTCGCCGACGCCGACCGCGACCATGCGGATACCGAGCGCCTTCACCGCGTTCGCGGAGAACACGCCGTTCTCGACCTCGCGGAAACGCGTGCGGTTGCCCGGCCCCTCGTCGTTCGAGTACACCGTCGGGTTGCCGTCGGTGAGGATGACGGCGAGGTCGTAGTCGATGCCGCTCGCGGCGACCTGGCTGATGCCGCGATCCCAGTTCGTCGCCTCGGTCGGGGTGCCGAAGTCGTCGATGTGCTCCTTGACGGTCTCGGCGCCGGCGGGCGTCGAGACGGGGGTCATCGACAGGTTCGATCCGGCCGAGGCCGGTGCGACGTTGTTGAACGTGTAGATGCCGATCTGCGAGGGGGTGCCGGTGAGCGCGTCCACGAAGTCGTTCGCGGCGTTCTTCAGCTGCGTCTCGTACGGTGCCACCGAGCCCGACAGGTCGATGACGAGGGCGACGTCGATGCCGCACTGCTGCGGAGCCACCGGGTTGACGCGGGAGTTCTGCCAGATGCCACCCGACGCCTGGTTGTTGTCGTTGCCCGAGGCGATCATGAAATCGGCGCTCGAGGCGAGGTCGTCACCGCTGCCGACGGCGGGTGTGCGGAAGCGGTACGCCTGCGAGCCGGGCGTCGAACCGATGGCGAGCGTGTCGTTCGAGAACCAGCCGGCCGGAACGTCGTCCGGCGCGACGCGCTGCACGACCCAGTAGCGGCTGCCGTCGGGGGTCGGCACGGTGAAGGTGCAGACGCCCGAGGCGTTCGACGTGCAGGTCGACCACGGCTGGCCGATGAGCGCACCGGGGGTGCCTGCGCTGTCGGCCCGCAGTTCGAGCTGCACGCCGGCGAGTCCGGAGACGCTCGCGGGGCCGGTGCGGTCGCCGCCGACGCGGACCGCGATGGTGGCGGGCTCGACGAGCGTGAACGTGAACGTGCAGTCGGCCCAGCGGCCGTTGGAGTTGGGGAAGGTCACCGTGCGGTCATCGGCGTCGAAGCTCGGATCGGCACCCTGCTGGCTGCTGACGTCGCAGTCGAACCCGGTGAGCGAGTACCCGGCGGCGCCGCCGTCGGCGTACAGCGTGTACGTCGAGTTGCGCGGTACCGGGCGCTCCTCGTCGTCGTCGAAGTCGTAGTTGTCCTGCGCGGCGTTCGCGCGGATCGCGTGCAGCGTCCAGGCGTCCGCCGTCGCGGACCCGCCGACGACCTCGATGCGCATCGTCAGGTCCGAGCAGTTGCTCGTGCAGTCGGCCGTGTCCGCAGGGAACGCCGCGAGCGGCGCGATCGCGGCCGCCTGCTGCTGCCGGTCCGCCGGCGGGTCGGTGCCCGATGTCGCCTTCGGCTCGGAGCTCGGCGGGTCGCTCGCCTCGGGCGCCTCGACGTCGGGCGTCTCCGTGGCGGCGGGCGGCTCGTCACCGGACTGGGGCTCGGCCGGCGGCTGCTCGGTCGTCGGCTCGTCGGCGGGCGCCTCGCTCGGCGTCGCGGCCGAATCCGAGCCCGTCTCCCGGGCGTCCGCCCCCTCGCCTGAGCCGTCCCCCGCGCTCGGCTCCGATTCGGATGCGTCCGCCGCGAGCTGCTCGGGCGTCTGCGACGACGCCGTCGACGAGGCGTCCGACGCGTCGACGCCGCCGGCCGCGGCGAACGCCATCGTCGGCAGGCCGATCGCGAGCATGGCGCCCGCGGTGATCGCCGCGATCGTCGCGCGGACCGATCGGGACCGGCGCTCGGCGCGGCGGCGGCGCGCACGACGGCCGTCGGGATTCGAGGCTGAGCGGAACGGGTCGAACAAGCTGTCCATGGTCGTCGAACCTTCTGATCGGGTATGCCGCGGCATTCGGAGGTCGCGCAGTTGCGCTGAGTCAATCAGAGAATTCGGGGGACACAACAGGGTACAGCTGGCACCAAAACGGGGGACAGAACAGGTTTCGATTACGCGCTGATCAGGACTTACGAAATTCTTGTCACCCGAAAGCGGGGTACTCGAATTCTTCTGCTCGGGGGACAAGACAACCGGGGGCCGGGCCTACTGGCCCGACCCCCGGAAGGTGAGTGCGGAGCTATGCCTGCGGTGCCCCGTGCTGCTTGCGCCGACGGATCACCACGCCCGCGGCGACCAGCATGCCGCCCAGGATGACGAGCCCGGCAGCGCCCCAGATGAACGGCTGACCGGCGAAGCCGGTCTCGGCGATCGCGGGCTTGGGCTGCGGGATCGTCACCGTCACCGAGTCGTCGTCGCAGACCACGGCCGGGTCCTCGGACGTGTCGTCGGCGTTCTGCCAGCAGACCTCGCCGATGTTCTCGACCTCGGTCGACGTCGTGTCGGGATCGACGTGCACGTCGAGCACGATGTCCGGCGCCTCCGGGTAGTCGGGCCCGAGCACCCCGAGCAGGTCGCAGTGCAGCAGGCCGCCGTAGCCGTCGCTGTCCTGACCCGTGACCTCGCAGTCCTCCCAGCGCGGGAAGGTCGGCGAGCCGGCGGTCGTGATGTCGTCGACCCGCAGCTCCGACGGGATCTCGTCGAAGATCTCCACCGGGTCGGCCGCGCCGGTGCCGGTCGCGCTGACGGAGAGCGTGTACTCGAAGTCGGTGCCCGGCTTCGCCTGGGTGACGCTCGCCTCCTTCACGATGCTCACCTCGGGCTCACGGTCGATCGCGCACGTCGGGAGGGCCTGCGGGTAGACCGCGAGGACCGACTGCGACGGGTTGATCGAGAACGTGATCGTCGCGGGGTTCTCCATGTCGCGCCACGGGTACGTCGGCACGGTCTCGTCGAGGATCAGGTCGCCGAACCTCGTGCCCGGGGTGGGCGGGTTCGCGAGGTCCTCCTCGGTGATCGGACGCCAGCCCGGGAACTCGTACGGGACGCCGTTCTCGTCGACCGCGGCCCCCGGCCAGAGCAGCTTGCCGTCGCGCTCGTCCCACGGGACGGTCTGCGTCTTCGTGAGCGTGCCGTCGGCACTCGTCCAGGTCACCGTGATGTCGCCCGGCTCGACGCCGTCGGACACCTCGATGTCGAAGTAGAGCCACGGCACATCGGCGACGCAGCGCACGTACGCGCCGGCGTCGATCGCCTTCTTCGGCACCTCGACCGAGTCGCAGTTGTTGCGCTCGATGAGGTCGGGCAAGACGCCCTCGCCGGCGGTGATCGCCACGCACGCCTCGTTCGGCACGTCGTCGAGGTCGACCGGCTCGACGGTCGGGGCGGGGTCGTCCGGCCCGACGGCGTCGGGCGTCTCGACGGGCGCCGCGGGCAGCGTCACCGGGATCGTGATCGTGATCACGTCGCCCGGCGCGAACGGCCCGTCACCGTGGGCGGCGAACTCGTTGTCGCCCGCCGTGCCCGTCTCCGCCCAGGTGCCCGGGCCCTCGAACGTCGGCGCACCGGCGACCACGAGCTCGGGGTCGATCACGTCGGTGACGTCGAGCCCCTCGACCGGAATGCTCGAGTGGTTCGTCACCGTCAGCACGAAGTCGAAGGTGTCGCCCTGCTCGATGTACCCGTCGGGATCGTCGCCGAGGTCGTACGCCTTCTCGATGCCGACGTCGACGAGCTCGGCCTTGTTGGTGATGTCGCAGCTCGTGAGCTTGCCCACCTCGACCGTGGCGATTGCGCCTTCGACGGGATCGCCGTCGCCGATCGTGCAGCTCCACAGCTTCGCGAAGAAGTACTTCAGCAGCGGGTGCGCGGATGCCTCGGCGGTCACCTGCTCGGTGAGCCCGTAGTCGCCCGTGGGAACCGTGAACACGGTGCCCGCCTGGCCGAGCACCTGCAGCGTGTGGGCGCTGCCTGCGGCCTTGAGCCACCAGTCCTTCGCAGCCAGGAGCAGCTGGCCGTCGCCGAGCCCGAGGTCGCTGAGGTCGATGCCCTCGAACGCGCTCAGGTCGACGTGCTTGGCCAGCGTGATCTGACCGACCGGGATGTTGGCGCAGTCATCGACGTCGGTGACGATCGTGCCGTTGTCGAGCGTCGCGGCGTTGAAGAAGCCCTTGCCGCTCGTCGACTCGACGCACGTCGCCTCATCGATGTCCGTGATCTCGTCGACGTCGGCCACCACGGTGATCTCGTAGGTGTGCACGGCCGACTTCTCGATCGGGGCGTCGTCGGCGAGCGCGGTCACGGTGTCGCCGTTCCAGTCGGCGACGTCGACGGAGCCCGTGTCGGGCGCGTCGGTCGTCGCCGTGGCCGAGACGATCTCGACACCGGCGGGGAAGCCGAGGTCGTCGTTCAGGTCGTAGTACTGGTCGCGGACGTCACTGAGGTTCGTGACGACCACTTCGTACCGGACCGTCCAGTCGCCGGTGACGGCGTCGCGCGACGGGTTCGGGCTCTCCTCGGTGCTCTCGACGAGCGTCTTGGTGACGGTCGTGCGGCCGGGAACGTCGCAGTCGGTGGCCTCCTGCGGCTCGCCGTGGCCGACGGTGAGCCAGGCGGTGTTGCGGAATCCGCCGTTGTCGCCCTCCTGGCACTGGTCCTGACCGGTCTCGTAGACCTCGGCCGGCACCGTCGCATTGATCGTGATCACGTAGGTGTCGGTCTGCGATGCGGGCACCGAGGTGTCGTCGGCGAGCACGAAGCTCGGCGGGTCGCCGATCGGGTTCCACGTCGCGGCCGAGCTGTCGGCCGGGCCCGATGCCTCGGCGTCGTTGATCACGACGCCGGCGCCGAACTGCGGTTCGTCGGTCAGGTCGTAGACCAGCGGAGCCACCGGGCTCTGGTTCGTCACTGTCACCTCGTACTCGAGGTCCCACGTTCCGTCGGTCGCCTGGGCGATCGACGTGAGCTCCTTGGTGATGACGCCGGTCGGCGGGATCACCTTGTTCGTGAGCCCGCACTCGACCTCGAGGCCCGGCGTCGCCGTGAAGGCGAAGCCGGCGTCGTCGCCGTTCTCGTCGGTCAGCAGGTCGCCGCCGACCGAGCAGGTGATCTCGCCGCCCGTCCACCCGTCGGGCACGGGCAGCTCGGTGATGACGTACTGCTCGCCGATCGCGAGGTTCGACCAGGTCGCGGTGTCGGTCGTGTCGCCCGTCCCGCTGACGGTCTGCGGGCTGTCGCCCACGACGCCGGCGGTCGGGCTGATCGCGAGCTGGAACGACCACTCGAACTCATCGGGCACGCCCGAGACGCTCTTCTCGACCGTCACCTTGCCGGGCACCGCGGCGTTCTCGATCGTGCAGCTGATCGAGAGGCCGGGCGTCACCAGGAACTGGAAGCCGTCGGCATTCGCGTCGGCATCCTCGAGCTGGCCGCTGTTGCAGACGAAGTCGCCCTCGTTCCAGCCGGACTCGTCGCCCTCGGTGAGGGTGTAGGTCTGGCCGACCTCGAGGTCGCTCCAGCTGACGCTCGGGTCTTCGTCGGTCACCGTCTGCGACGCCGGGTCACCGGGCGTCAGGAAGATCTCGAACTCGAAGTCGTACCCGTCGGGCACGCCGTCGACGGTCTTGCGCACCGTCAGGTCGCCGGTGTCGGGCGCGTTCGTGTAGGTGCAGTGCACGACGTCGCCGGCGGCGAGGTCGATGGTCGCGAGCGCGTCGTCGTACTCGACGGTCGACGTGTCGCCCTCGCCGATCGTGCACTGGAGACCGGTGAGGTGCCAGTTCGCCTCGGCGAGCTCCTCGACGGTGTACTCACCGGGCACGAGCAGCGCCGACTCCCAGGGGTCGTCGCCGTCGGTCAGTGCGAACGAGTCGTCGCCGAACTCGAAGTCGAACTCCTGCGTCGCGCCACCGGGGATCGAGTCGACACCCGGCACGACCTTGTCGACGATGATCTTGCCGAGCTGCGTGTTCGAGTAGGTGCAGACGACGGTCTCACCCGGGTCGAGGTCGATCGTGCCGACGAGGCCGTCGACGCTCGAACCCTGGTCGGGGTCGGCGCACTGCAGGGTGCCGACGTGCGCGTTCGTGAGGATCTCGGTCACGTGGTAGGTGCCGGGAAGCACGTCGTTGTACGTCGTCGAGCCGGTGCCCTGGTCGGTCGAGATCGAGAACGGACCCGACCCCGCCCAGTCACCGGTGAAGTTGAACGTCGCGTCGTCACCGTCGATGTTCTTGACGATCACGATGGTGGCCTTCGCCGTGTTCGTGATGGTGCATTCGAACGTGTCGCCCGGCTGCACCGTGAACCCGGTCTCGTCGATGTCGGTCCACGTGTCGGAGCCGACCGCCTTCACCTTGCAGATGAGGGCGCCCGCCGTCCACCCGCCGCCGGGTGCCTTCTCGGCGATCGAGTACTTCGTGCCCGGCACGAGGTTCGTGAACGTGGTGGAGTCCGACCCGCCGGCGGCCACGCTCACCGACTGCTCGATCGGCGCTCCGTCGGGAGCGATCGGGTCGAGTACGAAGGTGAAGGTGCCGGCCGCACCGATCGCGGTCTTGGTGACCTTCGCCGTCGCGGGCACGGCCCGGTTCGTCGCCTCGCAGGTGAGGGTGAATCCCGGTGTCACCGTGAACTGGTCGCCGGCCGTGTTCGGGTCGGCATCCTCGATGCCGCAGTCGACCGGGCTCGACTCCCAACCGGGCTTCGCGGTCTCGGTGATCGTGTACGTCTCACCGATCGTGAGGTTCTTCCACGTGATGCTCTCGGTGGAGTTGCCCGTGCCCGAGACGGTCTGCGTCGCCGACGGCGTCACCCCGGCCGACGGGTCGATCGTGAAGTCGAACGACCATGCGAAGCCCGGGGCCACCCCCGACACCGTCTTCTCGAGCGTCACCTCGCCGGCCTTCGCCGTGTTCGTGATGTCGCACTCGACGACGAGGCCGGGCGTCACCGTGAACGTCACCGACGCGTTGGTCGCGTCGCCGTCCTGGTCGGTCACGTTGCAGGTGAAGCTCTTGAGCGTCCACCCGTCGGGCACCGTCTCGGTGATCGTGTAGGTCTTGCCCACGACCAGGTTGTCCCACTCGGCGGTCGGGTCGTCGCTGTCGACCGTCTGCGGGTTCTGCTCGCTCGCCGGGGCGTCGCTGAGGCTCAGCGAGAAGGGGCCCCACTCGACGCCGTCGGGCACGTTCTCGACGTGCTTCTCGACGACGAGCTTGCCCTTGGTCGCCTCGTTCGTGACGGTGCAGACGACGCTCTGGCCGATGCCGACCACCACGTCGCGCGTCGCCGAGGTCGTCTGCGACGGAACGCCGCCGTCGACCGCGCACGAGATGTTGTCGACCTTCCAGCCGTCGGGCAGGTTCACCTCTTCGAGCGTGTAGGTGTCGGGCTTGATGTTGTCGAACACCTTCTGCGCGTCGTCCTGCAGCGAGAAGTCCGGCTGACCCTCGACCGTGAAGTCGAACACCTGCGTCGCGCCGTCGGGAATGGTCTGCTTGATGACCGTCAGGTCGCCGCGCTGCGTGTTCGTGTAGGTGCAGGTGACGAGTTCGCCCGGGTCGAGGTCGATCGTGCCGACGCCGGTCGCGACGTCGCCGCTCGAGGTGTCGTCGGCGACGTCACCGGCGCAGGTGAGCGCGGTCACGTCGTACTCGGGGGCCGGGGTCAGTTCCTTGACGCTGTACTGACCGGGCGTGACGCTCGCGTACAGCGTCTCAGCGGTGCCGTTCTCACCCGGGGTCAGCGAGAACGACGAGCCGCCGGTCCAGTTGCCCTCGAAGTCGAACTCGCCGCTGTCGCCCTGGACCTTCTTGATGATCTTGATCTGACCGTCCTGGCGGTTCGTGAACGTGCAGTCGATGACCTGGCCGGCGACGGTCTGCACCGACGCGGACGCGGTCGGCACATCGGTCTGGTAGGCGCCGCCCTGCGGGGTGCACGCGATCGTCTGGAGCTTCCACTTCGGGTCGCCCGGCTCGGCGATCTCCTTGATGTCGACGACCGAGCCCGGCGTGTAGTAGAACACCTGCGAGCTCGAGTTGCCGGGAACCTGGACGTTGCCCTGCTGCCCGGTGATCGTGAAGTCGAACGTGGCCGCATCGCCCTGCGCGACCTTCGTGATCTTGACGCCCGACGTGACGTTCTCGACGGTGCAGGTCGTCGTGGCGCCGACGTACATCTTGAAGCTGCCGTCGGTCGTCGACTCGACCTGGTTCGTCGTCGGGTTGGTCACCGAGCACGAGGTCTGCTTGAACGCCCACGGGGCCGGCGGTGCCGCCTCGGTGAGCTTGTAGTCGTTGCCGGCGAAGACGTTGCCCCAGTTGTGGGTGTCGCCGATCTTGATCGCCGCGCCGAGGCCGTTGTTGCCGGCGACCGTGTCGGTCGGACCGGTCAGCGTGCCGTCGTGCACCAGGCCGCCGCCCGTGCGGTTGACGGTGTAGTTGAACGTCGCGTCGGGTCCCCCGGCGGTGCCGATCTTCTTCACGACGAGGTTGCCGCAGTTCGAGAGCGTGATGGGGTTCTGCGAGACGAGCATGTCCTGGAGGGTGGCCGTGTCGCTGTTGCCGGTGCGCGTGATGAAGCCCGCATCGAGGAACGAGCGGCACGAGCCGTCGGACGGCAGCAGGCCGGACGCGGTGAGGTCGACGGCCATCTCGCCGAACGTGGCGTCGGTGCCGCTCGTGTTCGTGTCGGTGTTCCCGCCGACGGCCGCCTGGTACACGATCGGGTTGCCGATCGGCTCCCAGCTGTTGCCGTCCCACGAGAGCACGCGAACCGACGTGGTCGGGTTGCCGGCCGGATCGTAGTTGAACTCGATGAGGTAGTCGTCGGAGCGGCCGGCCTGCGGACCCTGGAAGATCTCGTACGACGTCATGTCGCCGTTGCCCGAGAGGCGGGTCCAGTAGGCGTAGAAGATCGTGTGAGCGACGCCGTTGACGGTGACGACCTCGTACGCCGACCCACCCGTACAGGCATCGCCCTTGGCGTTCGCCGAGTTGCTGATGAGCGTCTTCCACGGATCGTCGTCGACCTTCGCACCGCCGGGGAACACGCTCAGCGTCTCCGACGCGCCGCACGTGCCTGGCGTGCCGTAGGTCGCCCCGCTGTCCGCCGTGCGCTGCGCCTGGAGGATGCCGGACGACTGATGTCCCGAAGCCGTGGTGTACGCGGGCTTCGGCGTCGACCCGACGACGCCGATCCAGTCGTTCGCCCCCGCGGTGTTGCCGTCGATCTCGAACGACGTCTGGATGCCGTTCGACAACGTGGCGGCAGCCGCCGACTGCGCCGGCGCGACCGCCACGAACACGGCACCGCCGGTCGCGACGAGGCCGGCGATCGCGAGCGCACTGATCAGCCGCTGCCTCGCCCTCCTCATCTGGAGGCGCAGGGCCCGAGGGCCGGTCGCCGGGTCGGTGGAACGGGTGCGCAGAGATCGCTTGACGTTCATCATCAGCCTTCGGGTTTCGGAAGTGGGCACTTCCGGCTGTATTCCGGCCCGGGCGACCGAGCCTTTCCGGAGTTCGCGGGTACGAACCCCGAAGTCCGCTGAATGCGGACCAGCGAGCCCGTGGGTGCGGACTCGCGCTCATCCTCGCAGCGCGGACCAGCGGCGTGAAGGGCCGCGCTGGCACCAAAACGGGGGGATCCTCACCTTTGGGGTACAGATTTCGGCCGGAATTCCTCGAAACGGGGTACATATTCGATGCATCCGGATGATTCGCCCGCGACAGGTCGCACCCGGAACGGCCTGTCCCCCGAATCCGGTCGTTGCACGAACGACGGATGCCTCGCCGGGATCGCTCCCGACGAGGCATCCGCACCCAGTGGTTCAGCTCTCGCGACGACGGCGCAGGCCGCGCGCGATCGCCGCGGCCCCGATCGCCGTCAGCAGCACCGCGAACGGCAGCATCAGGCCGGTCTCGACGCCGGTCTCGGCGAGCCCCTGCGGGGTCGACGACGGGGTCGACGGGGGCGTCGGCGGCGTCGGCTGGTCGGGCGCCGCGTTGCAGTTCGGCGTCGGCGGCGGGTAGACCACGTCGGCGTCGTTCGACGGGTTGATGCGGATCTCGGCGACCGCCAGCGACCGCAGGTCGTAGAACGGTGCGCTCGGATCGAGCACCCAGGTGCCGTCGGCGAGCTGCGTCCAGCCCGGCCAGGCGATCGGGTCGCCGTTCTCGTCGATCGCCGCGCCCGGCCAGAGCTGCTGTCCGGAGATCGTCTCGCCGCTCACCCACCCGTCGGGATAGGCGATCGGATCGACCTGCGAGGCGCCGTCGGCGAGGAGTGCCGCGACGTCGTCGGCGGGGATCGACGGATCACGGCTCGCGAACGCCTCCGGGGTCCACCAGATCAGCGAGATCGGGTTCGCGCTCGGGTCGTCGATGTTGAACGGCGTGATCTCGTACGTGAACCACGGGGTGTCGTTCACGCACTGGGCGAGCCCGACGAGGCCGATCGACTTCACGGGCGTCTCGGCGTCGTCGCAGTTGTTGTCGGGGTTCGAGTCGAATCCGGGTTCGGATGCCTCGGCCTCGGCTGCGGCGGCGATCTCGGGCACCTCGGGGTCGGGGTACTGCTCGCTCGCGACGCACGCGCCGTTCACGAGATCGGGGATCGGCTGGTCGGACGCGGGCTGAGAGAGCTCGCCGACGGTGACCTCGAACGTGATCGTGATGACGTCGCCCGGGTTGATCCAGCCGTTGTGCTGGACGGTGAGCACGCCGTCCGCCACCTCGACCGGGTCCCACTCGCCCGGGTTGGGCGCGATGACGGCCGAACCGTCGACGTACGTGACGCCGTCGGGCAGCGTGTCGGTGACGAGGCTGCGGTACGCCGGGTCATCCCCCTCGTTGGTGATCGTCAGCGTGTAGGTGATGACGTCGTCCTCGCCCGAGTCGACGGGTTCGTCGTTCTCGGTCGCCTCGTCCTTGACGAGGACGAGGTCGATGTCGATCACCGGGTGGTCGACGACGCACGGGTCGTCGTCGACGACGATCGAGTCGTCGGTCGGGCACTCGCCGCCGGGCCCGGGCCTGACGACGTTGTGCAGCAGCGTGCCTGCGGAATCAGCGCCGACGATCACCGTGTACGACACGGTCGCGGTCGCCCCCGGTTCGAGGTCGGGGATGTTCCAGGTCAGCACATCGCCGACCGGTCCGGTGAGCCCAGCGGGCAGGACGCCGAGCGTGCCGTTGTCGAGCACGTCCGAGACGTCGTCGAACGCCTGCGCCCCGGTCACGACGGCATCCGAGTCGTTGTAGGCCTGGAGGGTGTAGGTGATGACGTCACCGGGCTCGACCGTCGCCCCGTCGACCGGCTCGGACCACTTCTGGAGGAGCCAGTGCGGCACGGGCGCCGTCGGGCAGGGGTTCACGGTGACCGTCTTCTGCAGGTCGTTCTCGGGGTCGTCGCCTTCGCGATGCAGCACCACGTCGTACGTTCCCGGTGGGAGCTGGAAGTCGTGGTCGAGGGCGCCGTCGGGGTCGGTGAAGTCGAACGTCGCGACGACGTCGTCGGTGCCGGACACGAACACCGTGATCGTGTAGTCGAAGTTCAGCAGCAGGCCGAGCAGCGCGACCTTCAGCGCCGGCGGCGTGCCGCCGACCTCGGTGCACACCTCGGCGAAGAGCTGGATCGTCGGCGGGGCCGGGTTGCAGTCCTCCTCGGTCAGCTCGGTCTTCGTGGTGTTGAGGCCGGGGAAGTGCTGCAGCACGTCGTCATCGTCGTAGTAGTCGAACACCGGGATGATGTCCTGCAGCTCCTGATGGGTCGAGTGCGCGTGACCTCCCGAGTACGGATCGCTCGGGTCGCCGTTCGGATCGATGATCGACCGGACGCTCGGGCTGATGAACACGTAGGGGTTCGACTCGCTCGCGGTCGCATGGCAGATCGCGACGTGGTCGTTCCACTCGGGGATCGTCGTGACCGGCGGTCCGCCGTTCTCGTCGTCGGCGGCCGGCGCGAGCGAGCGCGCCGCGGGCGCGTCGCCAGAGGGAGCCGTGGCCGCGGGTGCCTCCTCGGCCGGGGCGTCGACGACCGGCGCCGCCGCCTCGGGTTCGGCGACCGGCGCGGGTTCCGGCGCGGGTTCCGGTGCGGGTTCGGGCGCCGGCTCGGCGACCGGCTCCTCGGCCGGCGCAGGCGCTTCCACCTCGGGCGCCGGGGCGGGCGCCTCCGCCTCTGGGGCCGGTGCGGGTTCGGCGGCGGGCGCCTCGGTCGCGGTCGCGACGGTCTGCTCTGCTGGGGGCGCCTCGTCGGCGGCGGCCACCATGGGGGCGCCGAAGATCACGAGTGCGCCCACGGTGACGGCGGCGAGCGCGGCGCGCACGCCCCCGCCTCCGGGTCGGGCTGCTCGGTGGGCAGGCGGATGACGGTACATGACAGCTCCTGACATCGGGTACGGAGCCGGCTCGGGTTACGGGTCAGCACTGCCAGTGTGCGCCGCCCGTCGCATCACCGACAAGGATTCCTCAGCTTTTGTGCCCTGAAGAGGGGATGCCTCGGCGCGCGTCGCACCGAGGCATCCCCTGCCCGATCAGGCGGCGCTCACGCGCCGTCCGCCCGGCGCGATCGCACCCGCGCGGCAGCGGCGCCGAGCGCGCCGAGCACGAGCAGGGCGAGGGCGCCCGACACCAGGCCCGCGGGGTCGATACCGGTCGCGGCCATCGACGACGGGGTCGACGGCTGCTCGGGGCTCACGGGCGGCGCCTCGTTCTCGGGCGGGGCCGCGGTGCAGTTCGGCGTGGCCGGCGGGTACACCGTGATCACGTCGGTCGACGGGTTGATGCGGATCTCGACGACGGCCTCGTCTCGGAGGTCGTAGAACGGCGCCTCCGGGTCGAGCACCCACGAGCCGTCGGCCAGCTCGGTCCAGCCCGGCCAGGCGATCGGGTCGCCGTTCTCGTCGATCGCCGCACCCGGCCAGAGCTGCCGGCCTTCGATGGCGTCGCCCGGCGCCCAGTCGTCGGGCACCTCGAGGTCGTCGACCTGCGACGCCCCGTCGGCGAGGATCGCCGCCTCGTCGCCCGCGTCGATGGACGGGTCGTGCGCCGCGAAGGCGTCGGCCGTCCACCAGATGAGGACGACCTCGGGCGCGTCGACGTTCACCGGCGTGACCGAGTACTCGAACCAGGGCGTGTCGTTCACGCACTGCGCGGCGCCGTCGAGCGCGATCGACTTGACCGGTGTCGAGGCGTCGTCGCAGTCGTTCTCGGGGTTCGCATCGCGGCTCGGCCCATCGGCCCCGGGGCCGACGACGTCGAGCGCGGCGACGAGTGCCGGCGGCTCGGGTGCCGGCATCGGACCGCTGAACACGCAGACCGTGTTCACGAGATCGGGGATCGGCACGGTCGGGTCGGGCTGCTCGAGCTCGCCGACCTCGACGTCGAACGTGATCGTCGCCGTGTCGCCGGGCGCGAAGGGGCCGGCGTACCGGAAGGTCAGCTCGCCGTCGATCGAGTCGTCGATCGTCCAGTCGGCCTCCTCCCCCGGCGGCGCCGTCGCCACGACCTCGGACCCGGCCGAGAACACCACGCCCTCTGGCAGCGCGTCCGTCACCTCGACGCCGTACGCGGGATCCTCGCCGAGGTTCTCGACGACCACCTCGTACGAGACGACGTCGGGCGGCGTCGAGCCCGAGTCGACCGCGTCGCCGTCGGCCGTCGTCGCGGTCTTCGCGACCGCGAGGTCGACGTTCGGCGTGCGGTGCCCGGTCGTGCAGTCGGTCACCTCAGGCACGGCGGCGACGGATGCCTCGGGCGAGCGCGACGACGAGCCGTCCAGCCGCTCGACGAGGACCGGCGGTGCTCCGCCCTCGCCCTCCGTCGGGCAGATGCCCGGTGCCTCGGGGGTCACGACGTTGACGAGGTCGGCGTTCCAGGCATTCTCGTCGACGGTGACCTCGAACGACACCGTGGCCTCGCCGGAGCCGACCGCCAGCGTCGGCACCGCCCACTCGAGGCTCGTGCCGTCGAGCGTCAGCGACGGGTCGAGCGGCTCGGTGAGCGCCGCGTCGTCGAGCACGTCGGCGAGGTCGTCGACCGCGGTCGCGCCCTCCACCTCGGCCTGCGAGAAGTTCCACGCGTGCAGCGTGTACTCGATCGTCTCGCCGGGTTCGACGAGCCCGTCGGCGGGATCGCTCGTCTTCCACAGCACGAATCCGGGCGTCGGATGCTCGGTCACGCACTCGTCGGCCACGGGATCTGGCTCGTCGGGACCGACGATGACCGGCCCCCCGCCCGGGCAGTTCGTGAGGACGTGGTTGCGCAGCACCGCTCCCGGCGCCGTGTCGTCGGACACGACGACGCGATACGCGACCTGCAGCGTCTCACCGGGCTCGAGCGAGGCGAGCTTCAGGAAGAGGCGCCCCGGGTGCAGCACGTTCCAGCTCGACTCGACGACGGGCGGTGCACCGACGAACCCGTCGAAGTCGACGTACGGCGCCAGCTGCGACACGTCGTCGAAGATCTCGAGGTCGGTCGCGGCGGGACCGGAGACGTGCTCGATCGCGAGCGTGTACTCGATCTCGTCGCCCGGCTCCACGGCCGTTCCGCTCGGCGGGTCGGCGCTCTTCGTGACGCGCCAGACCGGCGCCTCGAGCTCGTTCACCACGTTGCAGTGCACGATCGCCTCGATGCCGACCTCGACTCGCCAGCCGAGGTCGCCGACGAGGGTGACCGGCAGCGGCCCGTCGGCGTCCTGGCACACCACGCTCGTGCGGTGGTGGAAGGGCCGGTCCTCCTCGGAGAACTCGACCGTGCGCGCATCGGTCGTGAAGCCGGTGACCTCGAACGCGGCGGTCGCCCCGCTGCCGTCGGTCGTCTGCGACGACGGCGCCACCGCGGCGTCGTCGGTCGAGAACTCCCAGCCGGCGGTCGGTTGACCGGCGATCTCCTTGTGCACGAAGACCGAACCGCCGCAGAGTTCGAACGCGATCTGCTTGAGCTGCGCGCCGAGCGTGCCGTAGTCGGCGGTCACGACGTGGTCGGCGCTCGCGAGGTCGCCGGCGTAGCCGTCGTCGCCCGTGATCGCACGGATCGGGTCGAGGTCGAGGTCGCTGCCCACGGCGATGCCGAAGAGGTGCGACGGTGCGGCCTTGATCGAGTTCGCCTCGGCGATCGCGGGGTCGAGCGCCGCGGCCGAGCCGTCGGGGAACTCGCCGCCGATCGACGGGTCCACCGTGTTCGGGTTGCCGTCGGTGATCATCACGGTCAGCTCGACGGCATCGTCGAAGCCGCCGAACGTGCCGTGGGCGACCTCGAGGCCGCGCTTCCAGTTCGTCCAGCCGTCGCTCGTGAGGCCTGCGTACGACCCCTGGACGGCCGCGAGGTTCGCGCTCGTAAGGTCGGTCGCGCCGAGGAGCACCGTGGCGTCCTGGTCGAACGCGGTGACCGACACCTGCGAGCCGGTGTCGACGAGCGCCGTCGTGAACGCGTCGGCGGCCGACGTGAGGTTCGCGATGCCGTCGCCGCCGATCGATCCCGACTTGTCGAGCACGAGCGCGATGTCGATGCCGCAGCTCGGCTGGAGGTCGGGGTTCGTCGCCGTGGCGCCCAGAGCCGCTGCGGCGGCGCGGAGACCGGGCTGCTTCGCGAGGCAGTCGTCGCGCGCGCTGCGGTCGTCGTTCGCGATCGGGATCGACGCGCAGTCGGCCGGCGTGGCCGCCTTCGCCCGCGGCGTGGTCGTCGCCTCGGCCGGGGACGGCGTCTCGACGGCGGGCGGCGCGGTACCGGGCGGCGATTCCGCACCGGGGGCCGGAGCGGGTTCCGGCGCCGGTTCCGGCTCTTCCGCGGGCGACGGCCCGGGCGCCGTCTCGGGTTCCGGTGCCGGCTCGGGTCCTCCGGCCGGCCCGGATCCCGGGTCCGCGGGCGCGGCCGGCGACGGCTCCGCCGACGGGTCGGGGGCCGGGTCGCTCGTGTCGGTCCCCGCCTGGTCTGCGGCGGAATCGCCGGCAGCGGCGACGGCCGCCTCGATGCCCGCGTCGTTCGCCGCGGCAGTGGGAGCGACGGGCTCGTCGGCTGAGGCGATCGCCGGGACTCCGGCGAACACGAGCGCACCGGTCACGACGACGGCGACGAGGCCGCCGAGGTTCCGCTTCGCTGTCCCCCGAACACCCCTACGGTGCTCGGGTCGGGTTCTCCTGCGTTGTTGCATGGCTTCGCTCATCTCGTGCTGGTTCGACCGGCTCGGCCTTCGGGTCGGCCCGGCCGATGTTCCTCGGCCTGTCCCCCGTTTTCAAGGGATCCTCATGTCTGACCCCCCGAAGTCGGGGTACAGAATGTGGCGATTTCGGGGTACACGCGGAGGCCGCCTCAGTGCAGTCCCTGAGCGGCCTCGGCCGAGGCGTCCACCGTGTCGGACGAGCCGTGCGAGGCCGCGGGCGTGCGGCTCGCTATCGTTGGGACCGTGAGTGAGCGAACCCCCCGACGTCGCGGCAGGACGACGCCGAAGGGCGGGGCCGCCGCCGGTCCGAGCGACGAGCAGGCGGACGCCGCCGAGCCGGGAGCGACCTCCGATGCGGGGCCCAGCGCGAAGGAGCGGTTCGACGCGATCAGCCAGCCGATCCTCGACCGCTTCGAAGAGCCGATCAGCACGGTGTCGACGCTCACCCGGAAGACGATGGCGCTCTTCCCGGTACGCGTGTGGCGGCACTTCCTCGCCCGCAACGGGTTCCTGCTCTCCGCCGGCCTCAGCTACCAGGCGCTGTTCGCGGTGTTCGCCGCGGTCTACGTGCTCTTCGCCGTCGCGGGGCTCTGGCTCACGAGCAACCCCGACACGCTCGCCGCGCTCGTCAAGCTCGTCAACACCTATGCACCGGGCCTGATCGGCGACGCCGACACGACCGGCGTGATCTCCAGCGACGACCTCAACGCGATCGTCGAGCAGTCGAGCGGTGTGCTCGGGTGGACGGGTGCGATCGCCGTCATCGGCCTCATCTGGACCGCCATCGGGTGGATCACGTACGCGCGCACTGCGGTGCGCAGCATCTTCGGCCTGCCGAAGGACACCAGGGCCTACGTGCTGCTGAAGGCGCGCGACCTGCTCGCCGGCCTCGCATTCGGGGCGATCCTGATCTTCGCATCGGTGCTCTCGGTCGCGACGACGTCGTTCATCAGCTCCGTCTTCGACGCGCTGAACCTGCCCTACGCCGACGGTTGGGAGGCGTTCAGCGTGCAGCTCGGCACGCTCCTCGTCGTGTTCGCCATCGACACCTTCGCCCTCGCCGTCATGTTCCGATTCCTGTCGGGCGCCGCGATGCCGTGGAAGCGCATGTGGGTCGGTTCGCTGCTCGGCTCGGCCGCCCTGTCGGCGATGCAGATGCTGAGCGGTCTCCTCGTGTCTGGTGTCACGAGCAATCCCCTCCTCGCGACCTTCGCCGTCTTCGTCGGCCTCCTGCTCTGGTTCCACCTCACGAGCATCGTGATCCTCGTCGCCGCGAGCTGGATCGCGGTCGAGGCCTCCGACGCGAACGAGAGCCTGCGGGTGGTGTCGGCCGAGCAGCTCGCAGCCGAGGCGCGCCAGCGCGAGCGCGAAGCGCTGCTCACGGCGGCGCGCGTCCGCGTGCGCGAGGCCCGCAACGAGACGGCCTCGGCGAACTGGTTCGAGCAGTTCGGCGCCAAGCGCCGGCTCGCGCGTGCCGAGCAGGACCTCGCCGACCTCGAGGCGATGGACGACGGCGCACCGACGACGAAGCACGTCGGAGGGCTCCCGTAGGATCGAGGACATGCCCTCTGCGAAGCCCCTCCGTCTCGCCAGCGTCAACGTGAACGGAGTGCGTGCCGCATTCCGCAAGGGCATGGGCGACTGGCTCGCCGGTCGCGACGTCGACATCCTCGCGCTCCAAGAGGTGCGCGCCTCGACCGAAGACCTGCAGGGCCTGCTCGGCGACGAATGGGACATCCTGCACGACCCCGCGACCGCGAAGGGCCGGGCCGGTGTGGCGATCGCGAGCCGTCGCCGGGCCCACATCCACCGCGTCGAGCTCGGTGCCGCCGACTTCGACAGCGCCGGCCGCTGGCTCGAGGCCGACTACGAGGTCGGCGACCGCGTGATCACGGTCGTGAGCGCCTACGTGCACTCGGGCGAAGACGGCACCCCGAAGCAGGTCGAGAAGTACAAGTTCCTCGATGCGATGGAGCAGCGCCTGCCCGAGCTCGCCGCCCACTCCGAGCTCGCCGTCGTCGTCGGCGACCTCAACGTCGGCCACCGCACGCTCGACATCAAGAACTGGAAGGGCAACGTGAAGAAGGCCGGCTTCCTGCCCACCGAGCGCGCCTACTTCGACCGGTTCATCGGCGCCGAGGGCGACGATGCGTACAACGCCGGCGCCGGGCTCGGCTGGGTCGACGTCGGCCGCCGCGACGCGGGCGAGGTGCCCGGTCCGTACACGTGGTGGTCGCAGCGCGGCAAGGCCTTCGACACCGACACCGGCTGGCGCATCGACTACCACCTCGCGACCCCGGCGCTCGCCGACACCGTCGCCGCGTACGTCGTCGACCGTGCGGCCGCCTACGACGAGCGATGGTCCGACCACGCTCCCGTCGTCGTCGACTACGCCATCTGACTTTTCTTCTCTGAGGACCGATACATGAACTCCGCCCGCCCCATCGTCTTCTCGGGCATGCAGCCCTCGAGCGATTCGCTCCACCTCGGCAACTACCTGGGTGCGCTCGTCAACTGGGTCGCGATGCAAGACGAGTACGACCCGATCTACTGCGTCGTCGACCTGCACGCGATCACCGTGCAGCAGGACCCGAAGGCGCTCCACGACAACGTGCGCCGCACCGCCGCCCAGTACCTCGCCGCCGGCGTCGACGTCGAGCGCTCGACGCTCTTCGTGCAGTCGCACGTGCCCGCGCACACCGAGCTGGCCTGGGTGCTCGGCACCATGACCGGCTTCGGCGAGGCGAGCCGCATGACGCAGTTCAAAGACAAGTCGAGCCGGTACGGCGCCGACGCCACGACGGTCGGGCTCTTCACCTACCCGGTGCTGATGGCCGCCGACATCCTGCTCTACGACACGCAGTTCGTGCCCGTCGGCGACGACCAGCGCCAGCACCTCGAGCTGACCCGCGACCTCGCCGGCCGCTTCAACTCGCGCTACGGCGAGACCTTCGTCGTGCCCGAGGCGTTCATCCCGAAGGAGTCGGCGCGCATCTACGACCTGCAGGACCCGACGGCGAAGATGTCGAAGTCCGCCGCTTCCGAGGCCGGGCTCGTGAAGCTCATGGACGACCCAGCGGTCACCGCGAAGAAGTTCAAGAGCGCGGTCACCGACGCCGAGCGCGAGATCCGCTACGACCCGCAGGCGAAGCCCGGTATCTCGAACCTGCTCGACATCTACGCCGCGATCTCGGGCGAGTCGATCGCCGCGATCGAGAACCGGTATGCCGGGCGCGGCTACGGCGACCTGAAGAAGGACCTCGCGGAGATCGTCGTCGACCGGCTCACGCCGATCCGCGCCCGCACGCTCGAGCTCCTCGAAGACCCGGCCGAGCTCGATCGCCTGCTGGCGATCGGCGCCGACCGGGCAGCCGAACGCGCACAAAAGGTGCTGCGCGAGGTCTACGACCGCGTCGGCTTCGTGCGAAAGGGCTGACGTGCGCCCCGTCACGCTGCAGACTCCCCGGCTCGTGCTCGACCTGCCCGTGCCGGCCGACGCCGAGCGTGTCGCCCGCTACTGCCAAGACCCGATCTTCGAGCAGTTCCTCACGACGCCCTGGCCGTACACCGAGTCGCACGCCCGGGGATTCCTCGACGAGTATGTACCCGAGGCGTGGCAGGCCGGCACCGAGCTGACCTGGGCCATCCGCACCGAGTCGGGTGGCCCGCTGATGGGTGTGATCGGTCTCCGCACGAAGGCGCGCGAGGTCGGCTTCTGGCTCGGTGCCGACCACCGCGGTTCGGCGTACATGACCGAAGCCCTGATCGCCGTCTGCGACTGGGCGTTCGTCGGACTCGCCGGCACCGACCCCGTCACGTGGCGCGCGAACCGGGGCAACATCGCCTCGGCGATGGTCGCGAGGGCCGCCGGGTTCCGCAACACCACGACCGGGTCGACGACCGTGCCCGGCCGCGACGGCGTCGACCTGCCGGGCTGGTCTGGCGAGCGCGGTCCGACACCCGAGGCCGACGCGCCCTCGAGCTGGGCGCCGCTCCTCGGCGACGGGGCATGACCTCGATCGACGACCCGAGCACGGCTCCGCGAACCGGGGCCGCACCGCTCGTGCTGTTCGACCTCGACGACACGCTCATGGCGCATCGCGAGGCGGTCGCCATGGCGATCGTGTTGCACATGCGCGAGCGGGCATACACGGGCGACCACGTCTCGGCGCAACGCCTCTGGCACGAACTCGAAGAGCAGCACTACCACGAATACCTCGCCGGTCGGGCGACCTACGAGGGGCAGCGCCGGGCACGGGCACGCGACTTCGCCCTCGCCCATGACGACGAGCTCGACGACCTGGCGGCGAGCGCCTGGTTCGAGCGGTACTTCGAGCGCTACCGCGAATCCTGGTCGCTGCACGACGACGCACTGCCGGCGCTCGACGCCGTCGCGACCGCCCTGCCCCGAGTCCGACTCGGTGTCATCACCAACGGCGAGCTCGACCTGCAGCTGACGAAGCTCGACCGGCTCGGGCTGCGCGAGCGCTTCGAGCTCGTGATCGCCTCCGGCGACGTCGGCGTCGCGAAGCCCGATCCCGCGATCTTCGAACTCGCGGTTGCCCGGTTCGGCGAGGCGGGCCCGGTCGGCCGCGCCGCGTACGTCGGCGACCGCCTCGTCACCGACGCGATCGGTGCCGCCCGTGCCGGGCTCGTCGGCGTCTGGCTCAATCGCACCGGTGCGCGGCCCGATGCCGCCGACGCTGAGGCCGCTGCCGATGCCGGCGTCATCGAGATCGCATCGCTCGACGAGCTCGCGCCCGTGCTCGGCGCGCGGCTCGACCCCGCCGTCGACTGATCCCCCGTTCCGGCGGGCGGCGCTCGCGACCCTCGTGCGCGCGCGTACGAGAGAGGGCCGAGCGCACCCCCATGCGCTCGGCCCGAGAACCCACCGTAACCTGCGGTGGGGGCATTCGACGTCAGATGACGTCGTCGTCGACCCAGTCGAGGGTCTTCGAGACGGCCTTCTTCCAGTTGCGGTCGAGGCGCTCGCGCTCGGCGTCGTCCATCGACGGCGTCCAGCGCTTGTCCTCCTGCCAGTTCTGCGCGAGCTCGTCGAGGCTCGACCAGAATCCGACGGCGAGACCGGCCGCGTAGGCCGCGCCGAGGGCGGTCGTCTCGGCGACGACCGGACGCACCACGGGCACGCCCAGGATGTCGGCCTGGAACTGCAGCAGCGTGTCGTTCGCCGTTGCGCCTCCGTCGACGCGGAGCTCGGTGAGGTCGACGCCGGCGTCGGCGTTGACCGCCTCGATGACGTCGCGGGTCTGGAACGCGATCGCCTCGAGGGCGGCCCGTGCGACGTGGCCCTTGTTGACGAACCTGGTGAGGCCGACGAGTGCACCGCGCGCGTCGGGTCGCCAGTACGGGGCGAACAGGCCCGAGAACGCGGGCACGAAGTAGGCGCCGCCGTTGTTCTCGACCGACTTCGCGAGTTCTTCGACCTCGGCGGCCGACGAGATGAGGCCGAGGTTGTCGCGCAGCCACTGGATCAGCGAACCGGTCACCGCGATCGAGCCTTCGAGGGCGTAGTGCACCGGCGCGTCGCCGAGCTTGTAGCCCACCGTCGTGAGCAGGCCGTTCTTCGAGTGGACGATCTCCTCGCCCGTGTTGAAGATCAGGAAGTTGCCCGTGCCGTAGGTGTTCTTCGCCTCGCCGGTCGCGAACGCGGCCTGGCCGAAGGTGGCGGCCTGCTGGTCGCCGAGGATGCCCGCGATCGGGGTTTCGCGGAGCAGCGAGTGCTCGTTCGCGACGCCGTACACCTCGGACGAGCTCTTGATCTCGGGCAGCATCGAGCGCGGCACGCCGAAGGCGGCGAGGATCTCGTCGTCCCACTGCAGCGTCTCGAGGTCCATGAACATCGTGCGGCTCGCGTTCGTGACATCGGTCGCGTGCACGCCGCCGTCGACGCCGCCGGTGAGGTTCCACAGCACCCAGGTGTCGGTCGTACCGAACAGCAGGTCGCCCGCCTCGGCCTTCTCGCGAGCCCCTGGGACGTTGTCGAGGATCCAGACGACCTTCGTGCCCGAGAAGTAGGTCGCGAGCGGCAGGCCGACCTTCGCCTTGAACCGCTCGACGCCGCCGTCGGCGGCGAGCCGGTCCACGATGGGCTGCGTCCGGGTGTCCTGCCAGACGATCGCGTTGTAGACGGGCTCGCCGGTCGTCCGGTCCCAGACGACCGTGGTCTCGCGCTGGTTCGTGATGCCGACCGCGGCGATGTCATGCCGGGTCAGGTTGACCTTGCCGAGCGCCTGGCCGATCACCTCGCCGGTGTTGCGCCAGATCTCGGCCGGGTCGTGCTCGACCCAGCCCGCGCGGGGGAAGATCTGCTCGTGCTCGAGCTGCCCGGTCGAGACGATCGATCCGGCCTTGTCGAAGATGATCGCGCGCGACGAGGTGGTGCCCTGGTCGATCGCGAGGACGTAGTCAGCCATCTGAGAACTCCGTTGCTGTCAGTGAATGGTGGTGATGTTGGTGGGTGCGGAGGCCTCGGCGTCAGCCGAGGACGGGGAGCAGCACGAGCGCGGCCCACCCGGCGAGCATGCCGCCGATGATCGGGCCGACGACCGGCACCCACGAGTAGGACCAGTCCGATCCGCCCTTGCCTTTGATCGGGAGCAGGGCGTGCGCGATGCGCGGGCCGAGGTCGCGGGCCGGGTTGATCGCGTAGCCGGTCGGGCCGCCGAGCGAGGCGCCGATGCCGATGACGAGGAACGCCACGGGGATCGCCCCGAGCTCCGCCGGGGTTCCGCCGTTCGTGAAGCCGATGATGACGAACACCAGCACGAAGGTGCCGATGATCTCGGTCACGAGGTTCCAGCCGTACGAGCGGATCGCCGGGCCGGTCGAGAACACGCCGAGCTTGTTGCCGGCCTCGGGCTCGGCGTCGAAGTGCTGCTTGTACGCGAGCCAGCAGAACACCGCGCCGATGAACGCGCCGACCATCTGGGCGCCGATGTAGGTGAGCACCGAGACGACGTTGACCGGCACGCCCGAGCCGAACTCCTGGGCGCCGTTCGCCACGAGCCCGAGCGTGACGGCGGGGTTGAGCTGCGCGCCCGAGGCGTACGAGACGATGACGCCGGCGAAGACGGCGAGGCCCCAGCCGATGTTCACCATCAGGAAGCCGCCGTTGTGACCCTTGTTCTTCGCGAGCGCGACGTTGGCGACGACGCCGCAGCCGAGCAGCACGAGCAGTGCGGTGCCGACGACTTCCGAGAGGAAGACGAGACCGAGATTGTCCACGTTGACCTTCTTTCAAGAGGCGGGGCGGATGCCTCATCCGCCCGTTCCGAGCAACGGGCCGCATTCGGCCCCGATGAAACGTACCCGCCGGAATGGCCGGTGCGAGGCGTTTCCGCGTGCACATCCGTGCAGATTCCGGCACCCGTCGGTCGAGGAGCGTTCGACGGAGGAGAGCGCGTATCGAGACCACGTCGCCGTCGTCTCGACACGGCGCTGTGCGCCTACTCGACCGGCGCCGGGACCCCCAGCTCCACCCCGTGGCGCTCGGCGAGCAGCGACGCGGTCGCTGCGACCTCCGCCGCGATGCGCCCGGCCGGCCATCCGAGTTCGGCGCCGACGACCGCGGCGAGTTCGTCGAGCAGCGGCGCGGTGAGCGAACCCGTGAAGGCCAGGCTCGTGCGCCGCAGCACGACGTCCTGCAGACGCACGACTCGCTCGTTTCGGGCGAGCCAGGCGATCTCGTTCCGGCTGTAGCCGTCGTGGTGCGCCAGGGGCGTCTCGGGCTCGCCCTCGATGTCGGCGAGATAGGCCGCAGCCCGGGTGCCGTAGCGCTCGAGCAGTTCCTCGGCACGGGCGCGGCCGACCTCGTCGCCGTGCGAGACGAGCCAGACGCGTCGCGCGTCGTCGGTCGCCGGGTATCCCGCGCCGCCGCCGATCGCGAGTCCCTTCGTCGACACGACCCGCTCGCCGCCGAGGAGCGCGAGCACCTCGCCCGAGAGGTGCTCGGCGAGCGCCCGGAAGGTCGTCCACTTGCCGCCGACGAGGCTGAGCACGGTCGTGCCCGGCCGGCCGGAGGCATCCGCCCGTTCGATGCGGTAGTCGCGCGAGACGAACCCGGGCTGCGTGTCGTCGTGCCGGGGCAGCGGGCGCACGCCCGAGAACCGGTAGACGATCTGCGACCGGTCGACTCGGATCGCTGGGAAAACGTGCGCGATGAGGTCGAAGAAGTAGTCGACTTCCTCCTCGGTGCAGATCGCGGGTTCGCGCATGTCGTGCTCGAGGTCGGTCGTGCCGACCATCACCCGGCCCTTGAGCGGGTAGATGAGCACGATGCGGCCGTCCTCGTGCTCGAAGAAGATCTCGCGGCCGGCGGTCGCGGCGAGGAGCTCTGGGTGGTCGAGCACGATGTGCGAGCCCTTCGTGCCGCCCATGAACCGGGTCTCCTCGCCGAGGTCGGCGTTCGTGAGGTCGGTCCACGGACCCGACGTGTTGACGACGACGTCGGCCGCGACCGAGAACTCCTCGCCCGTCGTGGTGTCGCGCAGGCGCACGCCCGCCCCGTCGTGGCCGATCGCTTCGACGTAGTTCACCGCCCGGGCGAGGGGGCCCGCGGCGAGGCCGTCGAACAGCACGTCGAGGGCGAGCCGCTCGGGGTCGTGCATGCTCGCGTCGTAGTACGTCGCGGTGTACTTCACGCCGGGGTTCAGCGCCGGCAGCTCCGCGAGCGAGCGCTTCGCACCGTGGAACCGGTGCCGCGGCACCGCGCCGCCGTCGCGCGAGAACGCGTCGTAGATCGTGAGGCCGGTCTTGATGAGGGCGGCCCCGCGCTCGGTGGGCTTGCCCGACTTGTGGGTCAGGAAGCGCAGCGGGGCCGAGAGGACGCCCGAGAAGGTCGAGAAGATCGGCACCGTCGTCTCGAGCGGCTTGACGTAGTGCGGGGCGATGCGGATGAGTCCGTTGCGCTCTTCGACCGACTCCTTGACGAGTCGGAACTCGCCGTTCTCGAGGTAGCGGATGCCGCCGTGGATCATGTGCGACGACGCCGACGACGCCCCCGAGACGAAGTCGCCGCGTTCGACGAGCACGACGTCGACGCCCTGCAGTGCGAGATCGCGGAACGTCGCGATGCCGTTGATGCCGCCGCCGATCACGAGCACCGCGGCCTGCGGGCGCTCGCGCAGGCGTGCGACCGCTTCGCGGGCCGAGACGGCACCTGCGGGTGCGGGCTGCCGGCGGTTCCGGTTCATCGATTGCGCTGACATCACTGTCCTCTCGGGAGCGAACGGCGGGCTTGCACGAGCCTGCCGGGTGTGGATGAATACATCGTGAACACGGCAGCACGAACTTGCAAGCCGCGTGAACATATGTGCAAGGTGGACGGATGATCGACAAGGAACTCCTCGCGACGGTGGACGCCGACGAGGCCGTGCCCGGCAAGACCCGGGACGCGCTGCGCGCGGCGCACCTGTACTACATGCAGGACCTCACGATGGATGCGATCGCGCACGAGCTGCACACCTCGCGATCCTCGGTCTCCCGCCTGCTCAGCCACGCCAGGGCGAGCGGGCTCGTCGAGATCTCGATCCACTCGCCGCTCGACCTTCCGAGCCGCATCGAACAGGAGATCCTCGAGCGCTTCGAGGTCTCGGCCCACGTCATCCCGGTGCCCGACCATGCGAGCGACGTCGACCGCCTCGACCGCGTCGCGCTCTCGGCTGCACGGATTCTCGGCCGCTTCGTCGACTCGAACCAGCTCGTCGGCGTCGCCTGGGGCTCGACGATGGGGGCGATGAGCCGCCACCTCGTGCCGAAGGCCACCCACAACACCGAGATCGTGCAGCTCAACGGCGCCGGCAACGTGCGCACGACCGGCATCGTCTACGCGAGCGAGCTGCTGCGCCGCTTCGGCGACGCGTTCGGCGCCCGCGTGCAGCAGTTCCCGGTGCCGGCCTTCTTCGACGACCCCGCGACGAAGCAGGCGTTCTGGCGCGAGCGCTCGACGCGGCGCCTGCTCGAGCTCCAGGGCCGGCTCGACCTCGCGCTCTTCGGCATCGGCTCGCCGTTCGCCGAGGTGCCGAGCCACGTCTACCAGGGCGGCTACCTCGAGCGGGCCGACTACGAGGGGCTGAGCCGCGACGGCGCCGTCGGCGACGTGGCGACGGTCTTCTACCGTGCCGACGGCTCGACCGACGGAATCGCGCTGAACGAACGTGCGACCGGCCCCGACTTCTCGGTGTTGCGGCACGCCCCCCGTCGCATCTGCGTGGTCGCCGGCCGCGCGAAGCTCGCGAGCCTGCGCGGCGCGCTCGCCGCCGGGCTCATCACCGACCTCATCGTCGACGAGGGCACGGCGCGGGCGCTGGTGGAGCCGACCGCGGGCTGAGGAGCGGGAATAGTCCGGGCCCGCGGGCGTTGACCTATGATCGAACACGAGAAACGTGCTCCGGGGTCGGTGTAATTCCGAGCCGGCGGTGACAGTCCGCGAGCCGGGCGCGTTCGATCGAGAGGTCGACGCGAACGGTTGAACCGGTGGAAATCCGGTACCGACGGTGAAAGTCCGGATGGGAGGCGGCACGTGTCGGCGGCGCCGTGCGCGCGGCCGGCTCCGCGGTGATCGCACCGCGGCGACCCGAGCATTCCCGGAGCCTCGGACAGGACGAGGGAATGACGACGGTCGATGAACAGCACGGGGCGGATGCCTCGGCGATGCGCCGCGCCCTCGAGCTCGCCGAGCTCGGCCCGGCCAGGGGCGTGAACCCCCGGGTGGGTTGCGTCGTCCTCTCCCCCGCCGGCGAGATCCTCGCCGAGGGCTGGCACCGCGGCGCAGGCACCGCGCACGCCGAGGTCGACGCGCTCTCGAAGCTCGCGCCCGGCGCCGCCCGTGGCGCGACAGCCGTCGTGACGCTCGAGCCCTGCAACCACACCGGGCGCACCGGCCCCTGCGCGGTCGCCCTCGTCGAGGCCGGCGTGGCACGTGTCGTCTACGCGGTCGCCGACCCCGGCGACCACTCCTCAGGCGGTGCCGACCGGCTCCGCGCGGCCGGCGTCGAGGTCGTGCCCGGCGTGCTCGCCGACGAGGTCGAGGCCATGCTCGACGATTGGCTCTTCGCCGCCCGCCGCCATCGCCCCCGCGTGATCGTGAAGTGGGCCGCGAGCCTCGACGGCCGGGCCGCGGCGGCCGACGGCACGAGCCAGTGGATCACGGGTGCCGGCGCCCGCGCCGACGTGCACCGACGTCGTTCCGCGGCCGACGCGATCGCGGTCGGCACCGGCACGGTGCTCGCCGACGACCCGTCGCTCACGGCGCGGGACGACCGCGGGCACCTCCTCGAGGCGCAGCCCGTGCCGGTCGTCTTCGGGCACCGCGCCGTCCCCGCCGACGCCGCCGTGCGTCGGCACCCCAACCCGCCGATCTTCCCGACCGGCGACGATCTCGCCGCCGACCTCGAGGAGCTGCAGCGCCGAGGCATCCGCTCGCTGTTCGTCGAAGGCGGGCCGACGCTCGCGAGCGCGCTCCTCGCCGCCGACCTCGTCGACGAGCTTCTCGTCTACGTCGCGCCGGCGCTGCTCGGCGGCCCGCGGCTCGCCGTCGGCGATCTCGGCATCCCCACCATCGCCGACGCCAGGCGCTTCCGCTTCGCCGCCGTCGAGCGGCTCGGCGACGACGTGCTGCTCGTCGCCCACCCGACCACCCACCCTGGAGGGAACTGACATGTTCACCGGAATCATCGAGGAGCTCGGCCGCATCACGCGCATCGAACGCACCGACGACGCCGCCCGCCTCACCGTTCGCGGCCCGCTCGCGGTCGAGGGCGTGGCCCACGGCGACTCGATCTCGGTGTCGGGCGTCTGCCTCACGGTCGTCGACTTCGACGACGAGGGCTTCACGGCCGACGTGATGGCGCAGACGCTCGCGATGTCGACCCTCGACGGCGCGCACGAGGGCCTCGCGGTCAACCTCGAGCGCGCCGCACGCGTCGGCGACCGCCTCGGCGGGCACATCGTGCAGGGGCACATCGACGGCACCGCACGGGTGCTCGAGGTCCGCCCCGGTGAGGCGTGGCGCTACGTGCGGTTCTCGCTCGACCCCGAGCACGCGCCGCTCGTCGTCGACAAGGGATCGATCGCGGTCGACGGGGTCTCGCTCACGGTGTCGAGCGTCGGCGCCGACGCCGACGGCGACTGGTTCGAGGTCTCGCTCATCCCCGAGACGCTCACCGCCACCACGCTCGGCGAGCGCGAGGTCGGCGACCTCGTCAACATCGAGACCGACATCGTGGCGCGGCAGGTGGCGCGCATGCTGCGGTTCGGCGACCACCGCACCCTGCCCTCGTCGGTGGGCTTCGAGACGCGGCCCGGTGATCCTCAACCCGCTCGGACGCCCGAGTCCGCACCGACCCGCGAAGGAGGTGCGGCATGAGCCTCGCCACGATCCCCGAAGTGCTCGACGCGCTGCGCGCCGGCAAGCCCGTCATCGTCGCCGACGACGAGGCCCGCGAGAACGAGGGCGACGCCATCATGGCCGCCGAGTTCGCGACCCAGGAGTGGATCGCGTGGATGGTGCGGCACACGAGCGGCTACCTGTGCGCGCCGATGCCGAACTCCGTCGCCGACCGGCTGTCGCTGCCCCTCATGGTCGAGCGAAACGAGGACCTGCGCGGCACCGCGTACACGGTCTCCGTCGACGCCGCCGACCGCAACTCGACGGGCATCTCGGCGGCCGAGCGCGCGCACACTCTGCGAGTTCTCGCCGACCCGTCGTCGATCCCCGAGGGGCTCGTCCGTCCCGGCCACATCCTTCCGCTGCGTGCCGTCGACGGCGGCGTGCGCGAGCGCGCCGGTCACACGGAGGCCGCGGTCGACCTCATGCGCCTCGCCGGCCTCTCCCCCGTCGGCGTCATCGGCGAACTCGTCGAGGACGACGGCGAGATGATGCGCCTGCCCGCCCTCATCGCGCTCGGCGAGCGCGAGGGGCTTCCCGTGACGACGGTCGCCGCGCTCATCGACTGGTTGCGGGAGTGGCACGACGGCGACGACCTCGACTCGGCGGCCGCGGCCGCCGTGCCCGAGTCCTCGCCCGTCGCCTTCGAGGTCGAGACGACGCTGCCGACCGTGCACGGCGACTTCCGCGTGCGGGCGTACCGCGACCGCGGCACCGGCGCCGACCACGTCGCCATCATCGCGGGCGACCCCGCCGCCGATCCGGCCGGCGCGATCGTGCGCGTGCACTCGGAGTGCCTGACCGGCGAGGCATTCGGATCGCTGAAGTGCGAGTGCGGCCCGCAGCTCGACGCGGCGCTGCAGACCATCCGGCAGGGCGGCGGCGTCGTCGTGTACCTGCGCGGGCACGAGGGCCGCGGCATCGGCCTCATCAACAAGCTGCGCGCCTACCGGCTGCAGGAGCAGGGCCTCGACACGCTCGACGCGAACGTCGCGCTCGGCCTGCCGATCGACGCCCGCGACTACTCGTCCGCGACCGCGATCCTCACGGACCTCGGCATCGAGCGGGTGCGCCTGCTCACCAACAACCCCGAGAAGGTGCGCCAGCTCACCGCGCACGGCATCGACGTGACCGAGCGACTGCCGCTCGTCGTCGGCGTCGGCGCGGTGAACCAGGGGTACCTCGAGACCAAGGCGTCCCGCATGGGCCACGCCATCGACGACCAGCAGCTCGCGGATGCCGCGGCTGAAGCCCTCCTGGAAGGACACGCATCATGAGCGGACAGGGATCCCCCACCCTCGACATCGACGGCAGCGGCCTGAAGGTCGTGATCGTCGCCGGCAGCTGGCACGACGAGATCACCGACGGCCTCATCGCCGGTGCGACGCGCACGCTCGAGGGCGCCGGCGCCGACTACTCGCTCGTACGGGTGCCGGGCAGCTTCGAGCTTCCGGTCGTCTCGAAGGCGGCGCTCGAGGCCGGCGCCGACGCCGTGGTCGCGCTCGGCGTGATCATCCGCGGCGGGACGCCGCACTTCGAGTACGTGTCGTCGGCCGCGACCGACGGGCTCACCCGCGTCGCCATCGACACGGGCAAGCCGGTCGGCTTCGGCGTGCTCACCCTCGACGACGAGCAGCAGGGGCTCGATCGCGCAGGTCTCCCCGGCTCGAAGGAGGACAAGGGCCGCGAGGCGGCCGAGGCCGCCATCGCGACGGCGAGGGCGCTGCGCGCGCTCTGAGGCCTACGGCTTCCAGACCATGAGCACGACGACCGCGACGAGCAGCAGCGAGACGATGCCGCTGCCGGCCGCGATCGCCGGGTAGCCCTTGCCCTCGGCGGTCGCCGCGCCCGAGGCATCCGCACCGCTCGGCTGCAGCGCCGCGGCGGCCTTGTTCATGGCGGGCACGACGACGAAGAGGCTGAGGCCGAAGGCCACGACGTAGAGGATGATCGACCAGAGGATCCACGGCGTGGTCACCGACAGGTCGTACTCGTCGGGCGCCATGCTCATCGCGCCGAAGCCGAACACGAAGACGACGAGCGACAGCCAGCTGAAGATCATCGTCGACTTCGCGAGCGTGGCGACCTGTGCGCCGTTTCCGGCGCGCACCGCGCGCATCGCCGTCATCGGCAGGATGGCCATCGGGCCCACGATGAAGACGGCCGCGGTGACGTGCAGAACGCTGAAGAGGGTATCCATGGGCTCAGCCTAACGAGGCCGAGGCTCCCAACGCGTCGATCCTTCGGTTGAGGCGGATGGCTCGGGGCGGTGGCTTCGGACCCGACGCTTCGGCCCTCCTCGGCCGACCGACCGACGCCGTTCGTCGCACGATCACCGCCGTTCGTCGCAGCGAGGGGCCCCGATCACCCCCGATCGCGGGGTGGCGAGGCACCCCTGCCGTATCGTATCCGGGTTGCCACAAGCGACGATTCCATCACTGCCCCAGGCTGAGCGCCAGACCGACGTGCCCGAGTGCAGCGTCACCCGCATCACCCTTGGAGTCTTCGCAACGATGTCGTCGTCGTCAGCGGCCACGGCCGCAGCAGCAGCACCCGCCAATCCACGCAGTCGCGTGGTCCTCGCCAGCCTCATCGGCACGACGATCGAGTTCTACGACTTCTACGTCTACGCGACCGCGGCCGTGCTCGTCTTCCCCTACCTGTTCTTCCCGGCAGGCGACCCGACGACGGCGCTGCTCGCGTCGTTCGCCGTGTTCGGCGCGGCCATGGTCGCCCGCCCGCTCGGCGCCGTCTTCTTCGGCCACCTCGGCGACCGGGTCGGTCGCAAGGCGACGCTCGTCGGCGCACTGCTCACGATGGGCATCGCGACGTTCCTCATCGGCGTGCTGCCGACCTACGCCGCGGTCGGCTGGTTCGCACCGCTCCTCCTCGTGATCCTGCGCCTCGCACAGGGCTTCGCGCTCGGCGGCGAATGGTCGGGGGCGGCGCTCGTCGCGACCGAGAACGCCCCGAAGGGCAAACGCGCCTGGTACGGCACCTTCCCGCAGCTCGGCGCGCCGATCGGCTTCATCATCGCGAACGGCCTGTTCCTCATCATCGCGGCGCTGCTGCCGTCGGACGACCCGAACTCCGCCCTGCCGTCGACCGAGTTCCTCGAATGGGGCTGGCGCATCCCCTTCCTCTTCTCGGCCGTGATGGTGATCGTCGGCCTGTGGGTGCGGCTCCGCCTCGTCGAGTCGACGGCGTTCGCCAACGCCTCCAAGCGCGGCAAGCTCCAGCGGCTGCCGCTCGCAAGCGTGTTCAAGAGCTACTGGAAGGAGCTCATCCTCGGCACGTTCTTCATGCTCGCGACCTACGTGCTCTTCTACCTGATGACGACCTTCTCGCTCGGCTACGGCACGAAGCCCGGCGACGCCCCCGTGCCCGGTCTCGGCTACGCGTACAACACCTTCGTGCTCATGCTCATCGGCGGCGTCGTGTTCTTCGGCATCTTCACGATGCTCTCGGGCCCGTGGGCCGACCGCTGGGGCCGTCGCAAGACGCTCATCTGGGTCACGTCGGCGATCATCGTCTTCGGGCTGCTCTGGGTGCCGCTGCTCTCGGCCGGCTTCGCGGGCGTCATGGGATGGCTCATCATCGGCTTCGCGCTCATGGGCATGACCTTCGGCCCGATGGGCGCCCTGCTGCCCGAGCTGTTCCCGACGAACGTCCGCTACACCGGCTCGGGGATCTCGTACAACGTGTCGTCGATCCTGGGCGCCGCCGTCGCGCCGTTCATCGGCACCGCGCTCTGGGGCGCCGGCGGCGGCAGCCCGTTCTGGGTCGGCGTCTACCTCTCGGTCATGGGCGTGCTCACGCTCGTCGCGCTGCTGGTCTCGAAGGAGACCCGCGACGTCGACTTCGACGAGGCCGGGCTCGAGTCGTCGGCGGTGCTGTAGGCATCTCGGTCGCCGAAGGGCGGATGCCGCTCCCCTCGCCGCGCGCGGGCAGAGGCGTCCGCCCTCCGTCGTACTCGGACACCGTCACGCGAGCGTCACGAGAACGTCACGCCCGGCCCCTTCTGGCAGGGTGGCGCCCGGCGTAGCATGGCCCGCATCAGGGCCGCCGAACCGCTCCAGCCGGCACCGTCGGCGCTCGGCCGCCCGGGGCGGACGGGTGCGCAGGTGAACATGACGATGGACATGATGAAGGACGCGATGTCGTCGACGGAGATGCCGATGCAGGGCATGGACGCCGCGATGATGCAGGAGTGTATGGAGGCCCTCTCCGCGTGCATGCAGGCGTGCCTCATGTGCGCCGATGCCGACGCGGGCGAGGGCATGGGCCGGTGCGCCGGCATGTGCGCGAACTGCGCCGACGTCTGCGACACGATGATGCGCATGATGCTGCGGATGCGCGGCATGGACCTGCAGGTGATGACGTCGATGATGCAGGCGACCGTGTTGATGTGCCGCGCCTGCTCGGCCGAGTGCATGCAGCACGCCGACATGAGCGAGCACTGCCGCATGTGCGCGATGGCATGCGATCAGTGCGTCGCGGCGATGGAGAAGATGATGAGTTCGATGAGCGGGGCGATGCCCATGGCGTGACCCCCTGCGGTCGAAGGGGGCGAGCGCAGCGAGCCCTCGGAACCCTGCGCTACTCCGCGACGCTGAAGCGCTGCCCGCCCGCCGCGAGCACGCCGTACACCGCGTGCACGGCGACCGGGTCGCCGAGCCGCAGCGTGCCGGCGAACGCGTCGTGGTGCCAGACGCGACGCGTTCCGCCGCCGTCGATCGCGGCGAGCGTCGCGAACCCGTCGCCGTCGACTGCCGTGACGATCGCGTCGACCCACTTCGAGGGCGTCGCCGTCGAGAGGCGGAGCTGCATCGCGTGCAGCCCATGGCCCGGGCGGTCGCTCGAGCACTCGTGCGCCCGCTCGCAGCCGCGCATGCCCATGACCGCGCCCGTGCGGGGCTCGGTGACGGCGTGCGGCTCGCGGTGCGACATGAGGGCTCCTCGTGGTCGGTTCGTGCAGGCGACGATACGCGCGGCGGGTGCGGATGTCCCGGCGGGCCGTCACACGCGGCAACAGAGCCGAGCGTGCGCCCTGGGCGAGGCGTCCCCGCCGGATCGGGCGCCGCGCCTAGCATTGCGGCATGCCCGCCGACGTGCACCCCACCCTGCCCGCCGCGATCCGCGTGTCCGACGAGGTGCGCGCCGCCCTCGACGAGGGGAGGCCGGTGCTCGCCCTCGAGTCGACCATCCTCACCCACGGCCTGCCGCAGCCGCGCAACCTCGAGGTCGGGTTGCGGAGCGAGGCCGAGGTGCGCGCCGCCGGCGTCGTACCGGCGACCATCGGCGTCGTCGAAGGCGTCGCGGTCGTCGGCCTCTCCCGCGGCGAGATCGAGCGGCTCTGCACGGCCGCCGAGGTGGTGAAGGCGAGCGTGCGCGACCTGCCGATCGCTCGGGCGAAGGGGCTCGACGCGGGCACGACGGTCGCAGCGACGGCCTGGCTCGCGCACCGCGCCGGCATCCGGGTGATGTCGACCGGCGGACTCGGCGGCGTGCACCGCGGCGCCGCCGAGAGCTTCGACGAGTCGGCCGACCTGCCCGTGCTCGCCGAGACGCCGATCACGCTCGTGAGCGCCGGAGTGAAGTCGATCCTCGACATCGGCGCGACGCTCGAACGGCTCGAGACGCTCGGCGTGCCGGTCGTCGGCTACCGCACCACCCGGTTTCCGGCCTTCACCGTCGCCGACTCGGGATTCGCCCTCGACTACCGGGTCGACTCCCCCGCAGAGGCCGCAGCGCTCGCCCGGGCGCGCGACGAGCTCGGGCAGCGGGCGGCCGTGCTCGTCGCGAACCCGATCGCGGCCGACCGGCAGCTCGATCCGGCGCTGCACGACCGGGTGCTCGGCGAGGCGCTCGCGGCAGCCGAGGCCGCAGGAGTGACGGGCCACGACACGACGCCGTTCCTGCTCGACCGGTTCCAGCGGGCGACCGGCGGAGAGAGCCTCGAGGTCAACCTCGAGCTGTATCGGGCGAACGTCGCCCTCGGGGCGGAGATCGCGCGTGAGCTCGCCGGCTGAGCGGGCGGATGCCTCGGCCCCGCCGCTCCTCGCGGTCGTCGGCGACCTCGTCGAGGACGTCGTCGTCTGGACCTCCGAGCCGGTGCGGCACGGCACCGACACGGCGGCACGGGTGTTCCGCACTCGTGGCGGCAGCGCCGCGAACGTCGCCGCACTCGCCGCACCGCTCGTGCCGACCCGGTTCATCGGCTGCGTCGGGCCCGACGCCGCGGGCGACGCGCTGGTCGCAGCACTCGAGGGGTGCGGCGCCGAGGTCCGGGTGCAGCGACACGGCACGACGGGCGCCGTCGTCGTCATCGTCGATCCGGCGGGCGAACGCACGATGTTCCCCGATCGCGGGGCGTCGGCCCTGCTCGAGACGGTCGACCCCGCCTGGCTCGACGGCGTCTCATGGCTGCATGTGCCGAGCTACGGTTTCGAGCTCGAGCCGGCACGCTCGGCGGTGCTCGCGCTCATCGGCGAGGCACGTCGGCACGGAGCCGGCGTCTCGATCGACGCGTCGTCGACGGGCCTGCTCGCCGGGCTCGGGGTTCCGAAGGTGCTCGACCTGTTCGCCTCGCTCGCCCCCGACGTGCTCTTCGCGAACGAGACCGAGGCGGCCCTGCTCGGGCTCGGGCCCGGGCCCGGGCCCGGGCCCGGGTCGATCACCGCAACGATCGTCGTGAAGCACGGACCCGAGCCGACGCAGGTGTTCGAGGGCGGCACCCTCGTCGCCGAGGTCCCGGTCGCACCGGTTCCCGGCGCGCGCGACCTCACCGGCGCGGGAGACGCATTCGCGGCGGGGTTCCTCGCGGCGCGCCTCGCCGGGCGACCGACCGGCGATGCGGTGCTCGGCGGGCACGGCGTCGCCGCCCGGGTGATCACCGCCCCGGGCACCGCCGGCTGAGCCGAACGGACCTTCCGCGGCGGATCGTCAACTCACGTTGACGAGCAGTACTCACGTCAACTACGGTTGACGGCATGGACGACCGCACCCTCCGCACCGCGATCGCCGCGGCCGACGGCGACGACCCCTACCGCGCCCTGCGCGAGCTGCACCACGTGCGCATCGAGCTCAATCGCGAGCTCGACCGAGCCGAAGCCGTCGCGGTGCGCCGCGCGCGCGCGGGCGGGTCGAGCTGGCAGCTCATCGCCCTCGCGCTCGAGGTCTCGAAGCAGGCGGTGCACAAGAAGTACGGCCGTTCCTGAGCGCGCCCGGACGGGCCCTCCCGCCGACAGGGCTGGGAGCCCGGCGCAGCCGGGGCGCGTAGGCTGCAATGCGGCGACGACGCGAGCGACGGGGGCGCGAGGCATCCGATCGCCACCGTCGTCAGGCTGCCAGCGACCAGAGAGTGAAGATGAGCACGAGCGAGACCCCCACCCGCCGAGCCGAGCGCGAAGCGCGCCGGCGCACCCCACGACCGGCACGCACTCGCGACCAGGCCGACGGCGCAGCCGAACGCCCCGCCCGCACCTCGCCGTTCGGGCGGCGCGGCGAGCAGCCACCGGGTCCGCGCGCGACGTTCCGGCAGCTGCTGCCGTTCATCTTCGAACACCGGCCGGTGCTCATCTGGGTCGCCGTGCTCTCGGTCATCGGCGCACTGGCGAGCCTCGCGCAGCCGCTGCTCGTCAGCCGCGTGATCACGGTCGTCGAGGCCGGAGACTCGCTCGGCTGGATCGTCTGGGCCCTCGTCGCCCTCGTCGTCGTCAGCGGCGTCATCTCGGGCTACCAGCACTACCTGCTGCAGCGTACCGGCGAGGGCGTCGTGCTCTCGAGCCGCAAGAAGCTCATCGCGAAGCTGCTGCACCTGCCGATCGCCGAGTTCGACACCCGCCGCACGGGCGACCTCGTCTCCCGCGTCGGCAGCGACACGACCATGCTGCGCGCCGTGCTCACCCAGGGGCTCGTCGAGGCGATCGGCGGCACCGTGACGTTCTTCGGCGCGCTCATCTTCATGCTCGTGATCGATCCCGTGCTGCTCGGGCTCACCGTGCTCGTCGTCGCCATCGCGATCACGACCGTGACCCTGCTGTCGCAGCGGGTGCGCGAGGCGTCGCACGCCGCGCAGGCGAAGGTCGGGGATGTCGCGGCGAGCGTCGAGCGGGCGATCGGCGCCGTGCGCACGATCCGCGCCGCCGGCGCCACCGAGCGCGAGATCGCCGCCGTCGAAGGCGAGGCCGAGGGAGCATGGCGCATGGGCGTCGCCGTCGCGAAGATCTCGGCGCTCATCGTGCCGATCGCCGGCATCGCCATGCAGGTGTCGTTCCTCGTCGTGCTCGGCGTGGGCGGATACCGCGTCGCCTCGGGGGCGATCACGGTCGCGAACCTCGTCGCGTTCATCCTGTTCCTCTTCATGATGATCCTGCCGCTCGGGCAGGCGTTCGGGGCGATCACGTCGGTCAACCTCGCGCTCGGCGCGCTGGGCCGGATCCAGGAGATCCTCGACCTGCCCGACGAGGACGAGCACGACCGCGAGCTCGCCCCGCGCGCCCTCATCGTCGGCGACGCGAACGAGGGCCTCCTCCCCGACGCCCCCGCCGTCGCCTTCGACGACGTGCACTTCGCCTACGCCGCGACCCGGCAGGACCCGGCCGACCCGGCCAACGACTCCCCCGACGAGCACCTTCCCGAGCCCGACGTCACCGAGCGGCAGCCCGTGCTGAGAGGCGTGTCGTTCGACGTGCCTCGCGGTCAGCGCATCGCGCTCGTGGGGCCGTCGGGGGCCGGCAAGTCGACCATCCTCGCCCTCATCGAGCGGTTCTACGACCCGTCGGTCGGCGCCGTGCGCATGGGCGGGCTCGACCTCCGGTCGATCGACCGCACCGAGCTGCGCGCGCAGATCGGGTACGTCGAACAGGACGCCCCCGTGCTCGCCGGAACGTTGCGCGACAACCTGCTGCTCGGCTCGCCCGACGCGACCGACGCCGAGTGCGAGCACGTGCTGCGCGCGGTCAATCTCGGCACGGTGCTCGACCGCGACCCCGCCGGCCTGGGGGCCGCCGTGGGCGACGACGGCATCATGCTCTCAGGAGGCGAGCGGCAGCGCCTCGCGATCGCCCGCGCGTTGCTCGCGGCGCCGCCGATCCTGCTGCTCGACGAGTCGACCTCGTCGCTCGACGGCGTGAACGAGCGGATGATGCGCGAGGCGATCGATGCCGTCGCGGCCGGGCGCACGCTCATCGTGATCGCGCACCGGCTCTCGACCGTGATCGACTCCGACCGCATCGTCGTGCTCGACGACGGGCGGGTCGTCGGCGAGGGCACCCACACCGAGCTCGTCGCGACCGTGCCGCTGTACCGCGAGCTGGCCGAGCACCAGCTGCTCGTCTGAGGCACGTCTCGGCTGCCTCGGCGGGCGCGGCGCGGCCCCGAGGCATCCCGGCCGGTTCAGGGGTGTCCCGAGCGAACCTCAGTGCCTGCTCGGATGGACGACGGCGATCGTCTTCCTAGCGTGGAGTCATCGCATCCGATAGCGGATGCCCTGAGCCCACGCCCCCTGGAGGACCCACCATGACCATCGCGACCGTGCCCACCGCGCGCGACCTCGACCCGTTCGACGGGATTCCCGTCGGCCTCATCGACGACCTGCCCGAGGTCGCGACCGACGGCCCCACGATCCGCCGCACCGGCCTCGGCAGTTCGTTCGACCGCGTGCAATCGGCCGTCCAGGGCTGGCTGCGCCACTGGGAGCCGCTCGAACTCCCGGCCTTCACCCCCGTGCGCGACGTCATGCCCGACGACGACCGCGGCCGCAGCTCGCTCAAGGCCGCACCCGCCCGCCCCGACGGGTCGGTGCGTCTCACGGCGAGCCTCTACGACCCGCCGAACCGCCACGGCGAGCCCCTCGCCTGGTCGCGCAACTGGGCCAGTGCCGCGGTGCTGCCGCCCGCCCGCGAATCGGGCCGGCTCTTCTACCGCTTCAGCGTGTCGAGCCGACTCGTGCTCGACGGCCAGGCGTCGCTCAGCCTCGTCTCGACGAGCGTGAACTTCGGCATCGTGGCCGACGCGGCCAAGCAGAGCCCCTTCCAGGCTCCCGGCTTCGCGACGCCCATCGCGCGTCCGCTCGTCGGCGTGCAGGCGCGCGCCGACGTCGACGCGCAGGCGACGCAGGTGTTCGAGGGATCGATCGCCGTGCGGCAGGGCGAGACCCCGGCGATGGCCTTCGTCATCGGCACCGATGTGCTCTTCGAGGACGGCTGGGTGCGTCTGCACGAGGGGTCGAGCACCTGGGTCGGCCCGGCCGAGCCGGGCGCGAGCGGCACCGTCGAGTTCCGCTACGCGCCGGCCGCCGTGCTGCGCGTCATCGGCCACCTCGACGACCCGCACACGGCCGACTGAAGGCGCACTCGCTCAGCCTCCGCCCGTATTGCCCTCGCCGAGCGGCCAGGATCCGACGATCCGGCCGTGGTGCGAGGTCTCCGGCGGGCGGAGCCGCACGAGAGCGAGGCTGCCGAGCTGCAGGCGGTCGCCGCGGTCCACGCGCCCGTGCCGCTTCGCCGTCACGTGCGGACGGAAGTCCTGGCGCATCCGGACGAGATCGATCCCCAGTCCGCGCAGCGCCGAGATCGCGGCGGTCCGCAGCGCCGCGATGGCGCCGCCGTCGCGCACGAGCGACACGAGGATGTCGCGGCGGGGCCCGAACATCGCGTCGTCGCCGACCGCGACCGTGATCGCGCGGGCACCCGGTGAGCCCGCGACGGCGGCGAGCGCCGTGCCGAGCACGTCGGCGTCGAGCTCGGTCTCGAAGGGTTCGACCAGGGTCACGTGCAACGGCCACTGCGCGACCGTGAACTCGTCGCCGACGGTGAGCGGCGAGAGCGGCAGCACGACCACGAAGCGCGCCATCCGGCGAGTCTAACCGGGCTGCTGCCGGGCGCGGCGGCGGCGGTGACGGCGACGGCGACGGCGACGGCGACGGCGACGGCGACGGCGACGGCGACGGCGACGGCGACGGCGACACTATCGCCCCGGTACCGGGACCCGTTCGGCGCCACCGTCGGCGGCCTCGCCGTCGACGGTCGCGCCATGGCGCTGCCACGGCCACCGCCCCGTGATCTCCACCGCGAGCGACCAGCTCAGGAACGTCCGGATCAGGACGATGATGCCGAGCACGCCGACCGACTCGAGCGTCGGGGTCACGGCGACCGTGCGGATGATGTCCGCGGCGACGAGGAGTTCCAGGCCGATGAGGATGCCGCGCCCGAGCACTCGCCGGAAGCGTTCGTAGACCGGGCCGGTGTTCCGCACCCGCCGGATCGCGGCGTCGATCATCGCGTAGAGCACGCCGACGACGATCGCGATGACACCGATGACGTCGATGACCTCGCCGGCTCGGGTGATGATCTGGCCGAACTCCATGGGGGCCTCCTGCGGCCCACGCTAGACCCGCACGGGCGCCGCGCGCCCGATGACCTCCCGCGTGCCGCGGGCCCGGACACGGCGAAGGGCGGATGCCCGAGGCATCCGCCCTTCGCTTGCGGCGTCTCGGGGCCCTTCGCTACTCGACCACCGGGGCCGACTCGTGCTCGAGGTGGTAGCGCAGGCTCGCGAGCTCGGCCTTGAGGGCCGCCGGCACGCGGTCGCCGAACTGGGCGAAGTACTCGTCGGTCAGCTCGCACTCGGCGAGCCACGAGTCGCGGTCGACGTCGAACAGCTGCTCGAGCGCCTCGGCCGTGATGTCGAGGCCGTCGAGGTCGAGCGAATCGGCGGCCGGGAGGAGGCCGATCGGCGTCTCGACGGTGTCGGCGGTGCCCTCGACGCGGCCGACGATCCACTCGAGCACGCGCGAGTTCTCACCGAACCCGGGCCAGAGGAACGAGCCGTCGGCGCCCTTGCGGAACCAGTTGACCTGGAAGATCTTCGGGGCGCCCTGGCCGAGCACGCGGCCCATCTTCACCCAGTGGCCCCAGTAGTCGGCCATGTTGTAGCCGCAGAACGGGAGCATCGCGAAGGGATCGCGGCGGAGCTCGCCCACGGTGCCCTCGGCCGCGGCGGTCTTCTCCGACGAGATCGTCGCGCCCATGAACACTCCGTGCTTCCACGAGCGGGCCTCGGCGACGAGCGGCACGTTCGTCGCGCGGCGTCCGCCGAAGAGGATCGCGTCGATCGGCACGCCGTCGTGGGCGTCCCAGTCGTCGGAGATCTGCGGGCACTGCGCGGCGGCGACCGTGAAGCGGGAGTTCGGGTGCGCGGCGGGGCGGCCCGAAGCGGGCGTCCAGTGGTTGCCCTCCCAGTCGGTGAGCTCGGCCGGCACCTCGTCGGTCAGGCCCTCCCACCAGACGTCGCCGTCGGGGCGCAGGGCCACGTTCGTGAAGATCGTGTTGCCCCAGAGCGTCTGCACGGCGGTCGGGTTGGTCGACTCGCCCGTGCCCGGTGCGACCCCGAAGAACCCGGCCTCGGGGTTGATCGCGTAGAGGCGGCCGTCGTCGCCGGGGCGCATCCAGGCGATGTCGTCGCCGATCGTCTCGACCTTCCAGCCGGGGATCGTGGGCTGCAGCATCGCGAGGTTCGTCTTGCCGCACGCCGACGGGAACGCCGCGGCGACGTGGTACGACTTGCCCTCGGGCGAGGTGACCTTGATGAGCAGCATGTGCTCGGCGAGCCAGCCCTCGTCGCGCGCCATGACACTCGCGATGCGCAGCGCGAAGCACTTCTTCGCGAGCAGGGCGTTGCCGCCGTAGCCCGAACCGTACGACCAGATCTCGCGCGAGTCCGGGAACTGCACGATGTACTTGGTGTCGTTGCAGGGCCACTCGATCTCGGCGCGGCGGTGGCCGACGCCGTCGACGAGCGGGTAGCCGACCGAGTGCACCGTGCGCACCCAGGGCTCGCCGGCCTCGATGAGGCGGTAGACCTGCTCGCCCATGCGCGTCATGATGCCCATCGACAGCACCACGTACGGCGAGTCGGTGATCTCGACGCCGAGCTGCGAGATGGGGCCGCCGAGCGGGCCCATCGAGAACGGCACGACGTACATCGTGCGGCCCTTCATCGAGCCGTCGAAGACCTCGGTGAGCTCGTCGCGCATCTCGCGCGGGTCGCGCCAGTTGTTCGTGGGACCGGCGTCCTCCTCGTACGTCGAGCAGATGAACGTGCGGTCCTCGACGCGGGCGACGTCCGACGGGTCGGTGCGCGCGAGGTAGCTGTTGGGGCGCCACTCGGGGTTGAGCTTGATCAGCTTGCCCTCGGCGACGAGCTGGCGCTCGAGGAGGTCGGCCTCGTGCTGCGATCCGTCGCACCACACGACGGCGTCGGGCTTGGTGAGGCCGGCGATCTCGTCGACCCATGCCCGAAGCGCGGGGTCGGTGGTGCCGCGCGGCGCGTGGCCTTCGCCGTAGGCCTGGGTGCCGTCCGTGTCGGTCGAGAGCCCGGAGATGGTCATCATCGTCCCTTCCAAGTGGTGCCCGGCGCGGCGCCGGATCGCTTCGTGTTTCCAGAATGCGCCGATTCGAGGCATCCCGGTGACCAATTCGGGGGTTAAGAATCTGCGATCTTTCGATATTCTTAACGGATGAAGGCAGGCTCCCCCGATCTCGCGACCCTCGGCCACCGCATCCGCCATTTCCGCGGCGAGCGCGGGCTCACCCTCGACCAGCTCGGCGACGCGGTCGGCATGGCCGGCAGCCAGCTCTCGCTCATCGAGAACGGCAAGCGCGAGCCGAAGCTCTCGACGCTCGACGCGCTCGCGGCCGCCCTCGGGGTCGAGCTCTCCGACCTGCTCTCGCGCGAGGCGCCGAGCCGCCGCGCGGCCCTCGAGCTCGAGCTCGGCCGCGCGCAGACCGGCCAGTTGTACGCGAGCCTCGGGCTGCCGGCCGTGAAGCCCTCGCGCGGCATCTCCGACGAGACGCTCGAGGCGATCGTCGGGCTGCACCGCGAACTGCAACGGCGTGCATCCGAGGCGATCGCCACCCCCGAAGAGGCCCGGCGTGCCAACACCGACCAGCGCGAGCGCATGCGCGCGCGGCACAACTACCTGCCCGACATCGAGGCCCTCGCCGAGGAGCAGGTGCGCGCCTCGGGCCACCGGTCCGGCGCGCTCACCCACCGGGAGGTCGGCGTGATGGCCGAGCGGCTCGGCTTCCAGCTCATCTACGTCGACGACCTGCCCGACTCCACCCGCTCGATCACCGACCTCGCCAACGGGCGCATCTACCTGCCGCCGGCCTCGATCCCGGGCGGGCACGGGCTGCGTTCGATGGCGCTCCAGGCGATGGCGCACCGGCTGCTCGGCCACACGCCGCCCGCGAGCTACGACGAGTTCCTCTGGCAGCGGCTCGAGATCAACTACTTCGCCGCGGCGTGCCTCATGCCCCAGGAGGCGTCGGTCACGTTCCTGCAGGAGGCGAAGAAGGAGAAGCGGCTCGCGATCGAGGACTTCCGCGACGCGTTCGGCGTTACGCACGAAGCCGCCGCCCTGCGGTTCACGAACCTCGCGACCGAGCACCTCGACATGACGCTGCACTTCCTCAGGGTGAACGGCGACGGGGCGTTGCTCAAGGGCTACGAGAACGACGGCCTGCCGCTGCCGACCGACGTGACCGGGTCGATCGAGGGCCAGTGGGTGTGCAAGCAGTGGAGCGCGCGCACCGCGTTCGAGCACACCAACCGCACGACCGAGAACTACCAGTACACCGACACCCCGGCGGGCACCTTCTGGTGCGCGACCCAGACCGGGCGAACGGATGCCGCGGAGTTCTCGATCACGGTCGGCGTCCCGTTCGCGCAGGCCAAGTGGTTCCGCGGCCGCGAGACCACGGTGCGCGCGGTGTCGACCTGCCCCGACGAGTCGTGCTGCCGCCGGGCGCCGTCGGGGCTCGCCGAGCGCTGGGCCGGGCGGGCGTGGCCGAGTGCCAGGTTGCACGCGCACGTGCTCTCGCCGCTGCCGTCGGGCACCTTCCCCGGGGTCGACGACGTCTCGGTCTACGAGTTCCTCGAGGCGCACGCCGAGCAGTAGGCGGCGACTTCCGCCGACGGCCTCTTCGTCCGAACAGGCACTTCTCCGTCGCCACACCGGGCCGAGACCTGCGCGGTGCGGCGGGTCGCGCGGATGCGCCTGTTCGGTCGCGCACCGGGCCGGGACCACCACACGCAATGAAGTTCCTATTGCATTAGTGTGTGTCGCACAGTATCGTGTCAGCCATGAACACCGATGAGACGACCGCCGGGCACCTGCAAGAGCTGCGCCGCGGCACCGTCGTGCTCGCCTGCCTCGTCCGGCTGCGCACGCCCGACTACGGCTACGCACTGCTCGAGTCGCTCAACGCGCTCGGCATCCTCGTCGACGCGAACACGCTCTACCCGCTGCTGCGTCGCCTCGAGAAGCAGGGCCTGCTGACGAGCGAGTGGAACACCGACGAGGCACGGCCCCGCAAGTTCTATCGCACGAGCCCGACCGGCGTTGAACTCGCCGACACCCTCATGACCGACTGGCGACGCATCGACGACGCGCTCGCCGGCCTCACCGACGGAGACGAATCATGACCGCGAACACCCTCACCGACCGCTACGTGTGGGCCGCCGCCCGCAGCGTGCCCGAGGCCCAGCGCGACGAGCTCGAGCGCGAGCTGCGCGAGCGCATCGGCGACGCGAGCGACGCGCTCGTCGAGCAGGGGCGCACGCCGGCCGACGCCGAGCACGCCGCCCTCACCGCCCTCGGCGACCCGGCCGCCCTCGCCGCCGAGTACGTCGGCCGCCCGCTGCAGCTCATCGGGCCGCGCTACTTCCTCGTCTGGTGGCGGCTGCTGAAGTTCCTGCTCGCGGTCGTGCTCCCGATCGCCGTCGCGGCGGTCACGCTCGGCCAGCTGCTCTCGGGCGCCGATGTCGACGAGGTCATCGGCAGCGCCGTTGCGAGCGCGTTCTCGATCGCCGTGCATCTCGGCTTCTGGACGACGCTCGTGTTCGCGATCCTCGAGCGCACGCCCGCGGCCGCCGGCCAGCGCGGCATCGACCTCGAGTGGAAGCCCGAGATGCTGCCGCAGATCGCCGAGGACGGTCGCACCAACCGGCTCGTCGACCTCGTCGCCTCGCTCGTGCTGCTCGGCATCTTCGGCGTGCTGCTCGTCATGCAGCAGTTCGGCCTGCCGTGGGTCGACGCGCTCTCGTCGATGCCCCTGCTCGACCCCGCCCTGTGGAGCTTCTGGCTGCCGTACTTCCTCGTGCTCATCGTGCTCGAGGCGGCGTTCGCGGTCGCCGTGTACCTCCGCGGCTGGACCTGGGGCCTCGCCGGCGCGAACCTCGTGCTCGGCGCCGCGTGGGTCGTGCCCGGCCTCTGGCTCTACGCGACCGGGCAGCTCTTCAACCCCGCCGCGCTCGAGGCCGTCGGGTGGCCGTGGGGCGATGCCGGCGAGGTGATCGCGCCGATCGCCGTCGTGGTCGTGATCGCGGGCGCCGCGTGGGACGTCATCGACGGCTTCATCAAGGCGGCGCGCTCCCAGCAGCGCATCACGGCGGCCTGAGCACCGCAGAGCCGGATGCCTCGGGGCCGGCGATCGATCGATCGCCGGCCCCGAGGCATCCTCGTCGTGGAGTGCCGCCCGCCTACTTCGGCTGCATGCGGATCGCACCGTCGAGCCGGATCACCTCGCCGTTCAGCATCGGGTTGGCGATGATCGACCGCACGAGCGCGGCGTACTCGGTCGGGTGGCCGAGCCGCGATGGGTGCGGCACCTGCGCCTCGAGCGAGGCCCGCACCTCGTCCGGCATGCCGGCCATCATCGGCGTCTCGAAGATGCCCGGCGCGATCGTCATGACGCGGATGAGCAGCTTCGACAGGTCGCGCGCGATCGGCAGGGTCATGCCGGCGACGCCGGCCTTCGACGCCGAGTAGGCGGCCTGGCCGATCTGCCCGTCGAAGGCGGCGACCGACGCCGTGTTGACGATGACGCCGCGCTCGGCCGTCGCAGGTCCGCCGGGCAGCGACGAGGTGACGGGCTCGTTCGCGGCCATCGCCGCAGCGGCGAGGCGGGTCACGTTGAACGTGCCGACGAGGTTCACCCGGATCGTGCGCTCGAACGCGTCGAGCGGGCCCGCACCGTCACGGCCGACCGTGCGGTTCGCCGTCACGATGCCGGCGCAGTTGACCGCCACGCGGAGCGGCGCGATCGCCGAAGCGGCGTCGACCGCGGCCTGCACCTCGGCCTCGTTCGCGACGTCGGCGGGCACGAACCGGGCTCGCTCGCCGAGTTCGGCGGCCGCCTCCTCGCCGCGGGGCCCGGGCAGGTCGATGACGACGACCGAGGCTCCGCCGTCGATGAGGGCGCGCGCCGTCGCACGCCCGAGGCCGGAGGCCCCGCCGGTGACGATCGCGGATACGCCGGTGAGTTCCATGTGTGCTCCTTCGTTGGTGTGGTCGCCGAGCGTTTCCATTCGAACCGGATGTCTCCGCTGCCGCGGCGACGCCCGGTCGAAACGGCAACACTCGATGAACCGGAGTGGGTGGTGGGTGGTGGGTGGGGCGGGTCGGTCAGAGGCGCTCGATGACGGTGGCGTTCGCCATGCCGCCGCCCTCGCACATCGTCTGCAGGCCGTAGCGGCCACCGGTCGCCTCGAGCTGGTTGACGAGGGTCGTGAGCAGGCGCGTGCCGCTCGATCCGAGCGCGTGGCCGAGGGCGATCGCGCCGCCGCGCGGGTTGAGCTTCGAGGCATCCGCCCCGGTGTCGGCGAGCCAGGCGAGCGGCACCGACGCGAACGCCTCGTTGACCTCGTAGGCGTCGATGTCGTCGTGCGTCAGTCCCGCGCGCCCGAGCACCTTCGCCGTCGCCGGGATGACGCCCGTCAGCATGTACAGCGGGTCGCTGCCGACGACCGAGAACGCGCGGAACCGCGCCCGGGGCTCGAGTCCGAGCTGCGACGCGCGCTCGGCGCTCATGATGAGCGCGGCCGAGGCGCCGTCGGTGAGCGGCGACGAGTTGCCGGGCGTGATGCGCCAGTCGATCTCGGGGAAGCGCGACGCGAGCTCGTCGGTGCGGAACGCCGCGTCGAGTCCGGCGAGCGACTCCACGCTCGTGCCGGGCCGCACCGTCTCGTCGGTGAGGGAGTCGATGCCGGGCACCGGCACGAGTTCGGTCGCGAACGCCCCCGACTCGGCCGCGGCGGCCGCGAGCTCGTGCGAGTGCGCGGCGAACGCGTCGAGCTCGTCGCGCGGGAACCCCCATTTCGCGGCGATGAGCTCGGCCGAGACGCCCTGGTTCACGAGCCCCTCGGGGTACCGGTGACGCAGTCGCGAACCGAACGGGTCGGCGCCCGCGGCGCTCGTGCCGAGCGGCACCCGGCTCATCGACTCGACCCCGCAGGCGATCACGATGTCGGCGCTGCCCGAGATGACGGCCTGCGCCGCGAAGGTCGCCGCCTGCTGGCTTGATCCGCACTGACGGTCGATCGTGGTGCCGGGCACGTGCTCGGGGAAGCCGGCCGCGAGCACGGCGTTCCGCGTGATGTTGTAGCTCTGCTCGCCGATCTGGCTGACGCAGCCGCCGATGACGTCGTCGATGAGGGCCGGGTCGAGGTCGCTGCGCGAGACGAGCGTGTCGAGCACGCCCGCGAGCAGGTCGACCGGGTGCACGCCCGAGAGGAGTCCGCCCGGCTTTCCGCGCCCGACCGGGGTGCGCACGACATCGACGATCACGGCTTCGCTGCTCATGGCTCCAGCCTATGTCGGGTTCAGTGCTCGCCCGGATGGCGGTGGCGGAGCCGGCGCGTAGCGTGCGTCGCGTCACCGAGAGGAGCTCACGATGTCCGAGATGCCCGCGCACCCCGATACCCCCGGCGAGCCGCCGAGTTCGCTCGCGCCCCTCGCCGACTGGCTCCGTGATCGCACTCCGCCGATCCGTCCCGACTGGCCGCCAACCGGATCCGAACCGGTGCGCGACCTTCGAATCACCCGGTTCTCGGAGCTGCAGCGGGCGATCCTCGAATGGCTCGACGGTTGGCGGTCGATCTGCCTGCCTCCCTTCATCGAGGGGTCGCACGTGCACTCCTCCGACGTCGGCTGGTTCACGGCGCGCGAGCTCGGCAACGGGTTCGTCTACAACGGCTGGCTGTCGGCCACCGGTTCGCCCATGCTCGCATGGAGCGGATGGCGGTCACAGGTCGTGCTGCCCGCACCGACGGTCGACGGGCGGCTCCACTACCGGTTCCGCGTGGCGGGCGGGTTCACCGGTGCCGCGGACGGCACCGTGGTCGTCGCGCACACGGCACGCACCGCAGCAGTGGCCGACGAGGTCACGGCGACGCCCTTCCTCACCGCCGAGTGGCAGCAGGCGCGCCCCGCGGGCGCTTGGGCGTCGACCACTCCGGCCGGCGGGCCGCAGCGGCTCGCCGCCGACGGGGAGGCCGTCATCGAGTCGTCGATCCGCGTGAAGGCCGGCGCGACGCCCGAGATCGCCGTCGGGCTGTCCGCCGACATCCTCGTGCACGACGGATGGGTCATGCTCGAACAGGGCGATTCGAACCGGCTCCGCATGGACGGCAGGACGGGCCGCGGATGCATCGACTACCGCTACGTGCCCGACCGGCTCGAGGCGATCGTGGCGGATCTCGCGGAACTTCGCCGTCTTCGCGACGGGATGCCGCCGACGGAGGACGACCGTGCCTGAGCCGGATCCCTTCACCGAAGTGCCCGAACCGCCCTCGCCCCTCCAGCCGTTCGCCGACTGGAGGGAGGGCCGGATCCCGATCCAGCCCGAGAAGCCCGGCGACCCCCGGCCCGAGTCACGGGCGACACAATTCTCGGCGTGGCAACGGGAGTTGCACCGCTGGCTCGTCACATGGGAGGTCGTACGAGCGGAACCGTACGGAGCACCGGCCGTTGCGCCGTCGGGAATGACCGTGATCGACCGGCCGGGCCCGTGCATGTCCCTCTCCGGCGTGGTCGCGACCGACCCCGACGAGGAACCCCGGACGATCCGACTCAGCCGCCGCGGACTCGCCATCGTGCCTGCGCTTTCGGCGCTCGAGACCGTGTTCGTCCGGTTCAGGGCGCATGGCCAGATCGATGGCCGGGCCGACGGCGGCCTCGTCGTTGCTCGGCACTCCGCCACTTGGGCGGTCACGGCCGACGGCACCGACCCGTTCGCCGCTCCGGAATTCGGCCAGGCTCGGCGCATCCTCGCCGAGGTGCATTCGAGCGGCCCGGGTCCGCGCACGGTCAACGCGGCCGGCACGGTCGAGATCGAGGCGGCGATCGTGGCGACGCCGCCCGATCCGGTGCTGATCGGCGTCGAGGTGGCCACCGAGATCCTGCTGCACGGCGCCATCCTCGAACTCGCACCGCTCGGGTCACTGGGTACGAAGGCGAAGCTCGCCGCATTCGACGGCAGCCCGTTCCTCGAGTTCCGACGCGTCGATGCCGACGTCGACGACCTCGTCGCTGCCCTCGCACTGCCGCGGCTCTCACCCTGAGCGCCCGCCCCGGACGACGGATGCCCCGCACGCGAACCCGCGCACGGGGCATCCGCGATCGGAGCCGGGGTCAGCCGACGGGCGCGACCTCGCGCTCGAGCGACTCGAGCACGACCGGCCGGCGTGCCGGGAAGACGGTCGGGTGCGATCCCGCCATCGCCTCGATGACGCGCACGACCTGGCACGAGTAGCCGTACTCGTTGTCGTACCAGACATAGAGCACCGCGTCGGTGCCGTCGGCGATCGTGGCGAGGCCGTCGACGATGCCGGCGCGATTCGAGCCGACGAAGTCGGTCGACACGACCTCGGGCGACTCGATGTAGTCGATCTGCTGCCGCAGCGGCGACGTCAGCGAGACCTGGCGGAGGTACCTGTTGATCTCGGCCTTCGATGCCGGCCGCTCGAGCTGCAGGTTGAGGATCGCGAGCGACACGTCGGGCGTGGGCACGCGGATCGCCGAACCGGTGAGCCTGCCCTCGAGTTCGGGCAGCGCCTTCGACACGGCCTTGGCGGCACCGGTCTCGGTGATGACCATGTTGAGCGCCGCCGAGCGGCCCCGGCGGTCGCCCTTGTGGAAGTTGTCGATGAGGTTCTGGTCGTTCGTGAACGAGTGCACCGTCTCGACATGGCCGCGCACGACGCCGTAGGCGTCGTTGACGGCCTTCAGCACCGGGGTGATCGCGTTGGTCGTGCACGAGGCGGCCGAGAGGATGCGATCGGCGTCCGTGATGTCGTCGGTGTTGATGCCGTGCACGATGTTCTTGATCGCGCCCTTGCCGGGCGCGGTGAGCAGCACGCGCGAGACGCCCTTCGACTGCAGGTGCTGGCTGAGGCCGGCCTCGTCGCGCCAGCGGCCGGTGTTGTCGACGACGATCGCGTCGTCGATGCCGTACTCGGTGTAGTCGATCGTGGCCGGGTCGTTCGAGTAGATGACCTGGATGAGCGTGCCGTTGGCGAGGATCGTGTCGTTCTCCTCGTCGACCTCGATCGTGCCGGCGAAGGGGCCGTGCACCGAGTCGCGGCGCAGCAGGCTCGCGCGCTTCATGAGGTCGTTGTCGCTGCCCTTCCGCACGACGATCGCGCGGAGGCGCAGCCCCTGGCCCCCGCCCGAGTGGGCGATGAGGATGCGGGCGAGCAGGCGCCCGATGCGGCCGAAGCCGTAGAGCACCACGTCGGTGCCGGATGCCTCGGGCGAGGCGCCGCCCGCGACGGGCGCGATCTCGGCGCGCACGAAGTCCACGAGCTCGCGCGAGTCGCCGGTCGCCCGGGCGTCGGCGTAGCGGCTGACGATGCGGGCGATGTCGATCGAGGCGGGGCCGGGCTGGATCTCGCGGAGCGCCTCGAGCACGCGCATGGTGTCGGCGAGCTCGAGCTCGACGTCGCCGGCCTGGCGCGAGAAGCGGTGCGCCTTCAGCAGCTCGATGGCGGAGCGGTTGATGAGGCGGCGGCCGTGGATGGACGTCACCACCCCGTGGTCTCGGTACAGGCCGCCGATGAGCGGAATCATCCGCTCGGCGAGCTCCTCCTTGGCGATCCATTCGGCACGGCGGGCGTCGAACTCGTGGCTCACGGTCTTCCTTCTCGGCCGAGCGTACGTGGGCGTCGTCGACCAGGGTCGTGCGACTGCGTCTGCCGGTGGGCAGCGCTGGCCGCATTCTTTCCGGGGATGTCTCGATCATACGTGGACATTCATGCACGCTTGCTGTACATGACGTCGAACGGATGCAACACGGCGCGACGGTGCGGCGACGGCGCGCGACCTCCGTACACTGCTGTCTCGTGGATCGCATCATGCCGGGGATCGTCGCGCTCTTCGTGGGCTCGGCCCTGCTCGTGCTCGTGTTCGTGCCGCTCGTCGCGCTGAGCTACCGCCGGCGCGGAGGGTTCTCGGGCGCGAGGATGCTCGGCTGGATCGCCCTGCTCTTCTACGTCATGGGCCTCTGGGCGTACACCCTGCTTCCCCTGCCCGACGGGCCGTACGACTGCGTCGGCGTCGAGCTCAACCCCTTCGCGGTCGTCACCGACATCGCACGGCTGCAGGCCGACGAGGGCGGGTCGCTGCTGCGCAACGCGGCGTTCCAGCAGTTCGTGCTCAACCTGGTGCTGTTCCTGCCGCTCGGCTTCTTCGTGCGGGCGCTCTTCGACCGCGGCATCCTCGTCGCGGCCGTCTCGGGCGCACTCGTGTCGCTCGCGATCGAGCTCACGCAGCTCACGGGCGCGTGGGGCCTGTTTCCGTGCGCGTACCGCCTGTTCGACACCGGCGACCTCGCGACGAACACGGCGGGGGCCGTGCTCGGCTCGCTCATCGCCGCGGCCGCCCTCCGTCCGTGGCGGAGGCGCTCCGATGCCCCGTCGTCGCCCGACGCTGCCGACGACGCCTCACCCGTCACGGCCGGCCGGCGCCTCCTCGCGATGCTCGTCGACCTCGTCACCCTGTGGCTCACCGGCTACGGCCTCGCCGTGGGAGTGACGGCGATCGTGTACGTGCTCGCCGACGGCGTGCCCGACGGGCTCGACCCCCAAGTCGTCGCCCTCGCGACGAGCCTGGTCGCGATCGCCGCGCAGGCCGTGTCGGTGCTCGCCGGCGGCGTGACGATCGGCGAGCGCGTCGTGCTCATCGAGGCGACCGAGCGCCGCCGGCCTGCTGCGGCGTGGCGCCTGCTGCGCTTCCTCGCCGGCATCGGGGGCTACTCGATCGCGTCGCTCCTGCCGGGCGCGTTCGCCATCATCGGCCCCGCACTCGCGGTGGCGAACCTCATCGGAGCGTTCACGACACGCGGCCACCGCGGGTTCGCGCAGGCCGTCGCCGGCATGGACGCGGTCGGCCGTGCCCGCGCGGCGGCGCAAGGCGAACCGGATGCCTCGCCGAGAGCCGCAAGGCGCTAGCCGGCGCGGCTCGCGGCGACTCGAGGGTCGGACTCAGCCGATCCGCACGTCGTCGACGTAGCCGATCTGCTTGCCGGCGATGCGCTCGGGGATGCCCTCGAACGCCGCCGCCCGCTCGGGCGAGACGACGTAGGCCGCCTCGACGCGCTCGAACTCGGCCCGGTCGCCGGGCACGCTGACCGCCCACACGAACTCGTTCGCCTCGGGCACGCCGTAGGCGAACTCCACCTCGAAGCCGGTCGCGCGCCGCACCGGGGGCATCTTCTCCTCGAACCACGAGACGAACGCCTCGTACTCGCCCGGGACGATCTGGTAGCGGCGCAGCTGCACGGTCTTCATGCGTCCATCATGCCGTGGCGGGCGAGTGCGTGACGTCTCGCGTCAGCCGAGGTGCTCGGCCGACGCACCCTCCGCCCCGTGGCCGATGCGACGGTAGACCTCGGGGCGCCGGCGGCGCAGCACGAGCCCCCAGACGATGCCGACGACGCCGGCGAGCACGATGAGGGCGGGCAGGAGGAACGTCGTGAGGTCGGAGTCGGTCTGCCCGAGCAGCACGTTGAAGTTCAGCACGATGAGCACGAGCACGGTCGCGAGCGCGAGGAACGAGAGCACGGGCGACACGAGGCGGGAGCCCACCCCGACGTCGCGCGGGTCGCGGCGGAAGTAGCCGATGACCGCGAGCGACACGACCGCCATCAGCAGCACGAGCCCGAGCGCGCCCGTGTTGGTGAGCCAGTTGAAGAGCGTGACGACGGGGAACAGCGGCCCGAGCTCGCTGCCGGCGCCCGCGACCGCGACCGCGAACACCGCGATCACGGCGAGCGCGACGATCGACTGCGCGATCGAGCCGGCCCAGGGCGACCCGCTGCGCTCCCGGACCTTCGCGAACCAGGCGGGCAGTACGCCCTCGCGGCCGAGCGCGAAGCCGTAGCGGGCGACGGCGTTGTGGAAGCTCACGAGCGCGGCGAAGAGGCTCGTGATGAACAGCAGCGACATGAAGTCGACCATGATCGGGCCGAGGCGCTCGGCGACGAAGGCGAAGAAGAGCGGCGGCCCGGCCTCCTCGGGGGTGATGCCGCCCGACGAGATCTTGTCGGTGCCGACGGCGAGCGCGAGCGCCCACGACGAGATCGCGTAGAACACGCCGATGATGATGACGGCCGCGAAGGTGGCGCGGGCGACCGTTCGCTTCGGGTCCTTCGCCTCCTCGCCGTAGATGGCGGCGGACTCGAAGCCCATGAAGGCGGCGATCCCGAAGACGAGCACGGCGCCGATGCCGGGCAGCAGGAGCGAGGCCGGCGAGATGGGCGCCGCCGTGAAGCCGCCGGCCGGGTTCGCGAAGGCGACGACGTCGAACACGGTCACGACGACGAACTCGAGCACGACGATGACGCCGAGCACCTTGGCCGAGAGGTCGACCCGGTTCACGCCGAGCAGGCCCACGACCAGGATGAACACGACGACGCCGACCCACCACGGCACGTCGAGCCCGAGCTTCTCGCCGACGAGCACCGACACCTGGAAGCCGAACATGCCCCAGATGCCGATCTGCATGCAGTTGTAGGCGACGAGTGCGATGAGCGCGACGCCCACGCCGACCGGGCGCCCGAGACCCTGCGCCGCGTAGGCGTAGAAGGCGCCGGCGTTGGTGATGAACCGGCTCATGGCCGCGTAGCCGAGGGAGAAGACGGCGAGCACGGCGGCGAGCACGAGGTACCCGACGGGCACCGCGATGGAGCCGGTGACGGAATAGGCCGTCGTCGCGCCGCCGGCGATGACGGTCAGCGGGGCGGACGCGGCGATGATCAGCACGACGATCGCCGGAACGCCGAGACGGCCGCGGGTCCGGCGCTCGGGCTCGATCGTCTCTGGGAGCGTGCTCGCACTCATGTGAACTCCAGTGTTCGACGGGGGACGGGGTGGACGCAATACTGCCCCGCCGCTCCCGCGCCGTCTTGACCGGCGGCGCACGGTGCTTGACCACCCCGGCACGGGGGCCCCGCGACGGCGTCGGGCCGCTATCGTGCTCGCTGTGAGCAGTGAACGTCCTTCTTCCCCAGCGCTCGTCCCCGAGAAGGCACCCGCGCCGCCCCCGACGACCCCGGGCCGCCAGGCGCTGCTGGCCGCGACGATCACGGTCGTCGCGGAATCGGGCCTGCGCGCGCTGACCTACCGGGCGGTGGCGGCCGAGGCCGGCGTCTCGCACGGGCTCGTCCGCCATCACTTCGGCACCCGCGACCAGCTGATCGCCGAGGCCCTCTCGTACGCCGTCGACGAGAGCCTGCGCGAGACGAACATGGCCGATCGCGGCGCGCCGGGCGACGCGTCGCACTTCGCCGAGGGGCTCGCCTCGCTCGCCTCGCGCAGCACGGCGGTGCAGGCGTTCCAGTACGAGCTGCTGCTCGAGTCGCGGCGCCGGCCCGAGCTTCGGCCCGCGGTCGAGCAGTACTACGAGACATATCGACGGGCCACCCGCGATCGTCTCATCGAGCTCGGCATCGACGACGACGAGCTCATCGAGGTGATCTGGTTCGCCCTCGACGGGCTCGTGTTCAAGAGCCTCGTGCTCGGGGTCGACGCCGACGCCGAGCGAGTGCTGGCCCGCATCCGCCGCCTCGTGGAGGAGCACGCGGCGGCCGGCTGACCTCGCCGAGCGCCACGTCCAGAACCTCACCGGACGCCCGCTCGCATCGCCTGCCACCCTTGACTATCCAAATGGATAGTCCTATGGTGTTCGCAACCATCGAGGCGGTTCGAGGAGGAATGTGGCGATGGGTCGAGCGACGACGACGGGGAGCCTGGACTTCCCACGATTCCGCACGGCGGTGAGCGAGTCCTTCGTGCCGCTCCGGGTGACGACCGGCCGCCCGGATCCGTTCGGGGGCGGCATCCGCCACGTCGCCGCGGGCGAGGTCCACTGCTCGATCGTCTCGGCCGACGAGCACCTCGTGGAGCGCACCCCGAGGCTCATCGCGGACTCGCCGCGACGCTGTTACAAGGTCGGCCTCCAGCTCGAGGGCACGGGCCTCCTCGTGCAGCACGGGCGCCAGACGGTGCTGCGGCCCGGGTCGCTCGTGATCTACGACACCGACCACCCGTACTCGCTCGCCTTCGAGGAGCGGTCGAGCACCTTCGTGCTGATGTTCCCGGCGCACGCGCTCGACCTTCCCCACGACGCCGTCGGCCAGCTCACCGCGACCTCCCTCGGCGACGCGGGCGGCCTCGGCGATGTCGTCGTGCCCCACCTCGCGAACCTCGCCGGCAACCTCGGGCTCGTCGCCGGGCCCGGCGGCGACCGACTCGCCCGCACGAGCGTCGACCTCGTCGCAGCCATGCTGTCGAACGAGCTGGCCGTCGCCCGCGTATCGACCAGCCCGCGAGCGCGCCTGTTCGGCGAGGTCACGCGGTACATCGACGATCACCTCCGTTCGGCCGTGCTCGACCCGGGCAGCCTCGCCGCGGCGCACTTCATCTCGCCCCGCCACCTGCACGCGCTCTTCCACGAGCACGGCGCGACCGTCTCGGGCTGGGTGCGCCGCCGACGCCTCGAGGAGTGCCGCCGACGCCTCGCCGACCCCCTGTTCGACGAGCGCTCCATCTCGAGCATCGCGAGCGAATGGGGCTTCGCCGACGCCGCGCACTTCAGCCGGGTGTTCCGGGCGGAGTTCGACCGATCGCCCAGCGCGGTCCGCGCCGAGCGGTAACCGGCCGGCACCCGCCCCCGTACCCGTACCGACCCGACCCGTGCGCGCACGTCACACCACCGCGCCCGGAACGACAAGACGCCCGCGCGCCCCGCGCGAAGACTGATCACGACCCCCTGGAGGACCCATGCACCACCACGACCTGCTCACCGTCGCCCCGACCGAGGTGCGTCACCCGCTCGACCTCACGACCGCGGAGGAGTTCGAGCGCGGGCGCGAAATCCTGGTCGAGGCCGGCCGGGTCGGCGAACAGACCCGGTTCCCGAACGTCTCGCCCGAGGAACCCGACAAGGCGGTCGTCGCCGGCTTCACGTCGGGCGACGTCGTCGAGCGGCGGCTGCGCTACACGCTCCTCGAGCTCGACAGCGGCCGCGCGGCCGAAGCGGTGGTGAACCTCACCACGGGCGAGATCGACGAGTGGCGCGACCTCGACCTGCAGCATCCGCCGTACGGGCAGCCGCAGTACCTGTTCGAGGAGTACGAGCTCGCTGCCGAGATCGTGAAGTCCTCCCCCGAATGGCGTGCCGCGATGGAGCGTCGCGGCCTCGGCGACCGCATCGGGCTCGCGTTCTGCGGCCCGCTCGCCCCCGGCTTCTTCAACCGATCCGACGAGGTCGGCCGCCGCGTCATCCGCTCGCTCACCTTCCTCAAGGACTCGCCCGGCGACAACCACTGGTCGCACCCCGTCGAAGGCCTCATCGTGCACATCGACCTCACCGAGCGCCGGGTCATCCGCGTCGAGGACCACGACGGCGCCGCCGTGCCCGACCTCGACGGACGCTACGACGCCGAGTCGACCGGTCCCGCGCGCACGAGCCTGAAGCCCATCGAGATCACCCAGCCCGAGGGCCCGAGCTACCACGTCGACGGCAACGAGGTCGAGTGGGAGAACTGGCGGTTCCGGGTCGGGTTCAACGCGCGCGAGGGCCTCGTGCTGCATCAGCTGACCTTCCGCGACGGCGACGAGCACCGCCCCGTGCTCTTCCGTGCGAGCGTGCCCGAGATGGTGGTGCCGTACGGCGACACCTCGCCGACCCGCTTCTGGATCAGCTACTTCGACGCCGGCGAGTACCTGCTCGGCAAGAACGCCAACGCGCTGCAGCTCGGCTGCGACTGCCTCGGCGTCATCCACTACTTCGACGCCCACGTCGCCGACGACCACGGCAACCCGGTGCGCATGCCCAACGTCGTGTGCATGCACGAGGAGGACTACGGGATCCTCTGGAAGCACAACGAGATGGGCGAGCGCCCCGAGGTCCGGCGGAGCCGGCGCCTCGTGATCAGCTACTTCGCCACGATCGGCAACTACGACTACGGCTTCTTCTGGTACCTCTACCTCGACGGCACGATCCAGATGGAGGCGAAGGCCACCGGCATCGTGTTCGCGGGCGCCGGCGAGCCCGGCCACGACGACCCGCACGCGAACGAGATCGCGCCCGGCCTCTTCGCGCCGGTGCACCAGCACCTGTTCTGCGCCCGCCTCGACGTGTCGGTCGACGGCGACGACAACACGCTCGCCGAGATCGACGCGGTCGGCGTGCCGACCGGACCGGAGAATCCCTACGGCAACGCGTTCACCTGGCGGGTCACCCCGATCACGCGCGAGTCCGAGGCCGGCCGCCTCGCGAACGGAGCGACCTCGCGGGTGTGGCAGGTCGCGAGCGCCTCGCGGCGCAACGCGGTCGGCCGGCCCACCGCGTTCTGGCTCGTGCCCGAGGGCAAGTCGACCCTGCTCGCGCAGCCCGACTCGACCGTGTGGGGCCGGGCGAACTTCGCCACGAAGCACCTCTGGGCGACCGCCTACTCCCCCGACGAGCGCTTCCCCGCCGGCGACTACCCGAACGCCCACGCGGGTGGCGCGGGCATCCCCGCGTGGCAGCAGGCGGACCGCGACCTCGACGGCACCGACCTCGTGCTCTGGCACGTGTTCGGGCCGACCCACCTCCCGCGCCCCGAGGACTGGCCGATCATGCCGGTCGACTACTCGGGATTCCTGTTCAAGCCCCACGGCTTCCTCGACCGCAACCCCGCGCTCGACCTGCCCGATGCCGGCCGTGCGGATGCCTCGGGCTGCTGCGGTACCGGCGCCGCCTGCGACTGCGCGCACTGAGCCCACGACCACCGAACGAACCGATCGACGAACCCGAGAAGGAGACCCCATGGACAGCGAAGCAGGACTGCTCGCCGCGATCGCCCCGGCCGACGGCCCGGGCCGCGAGGTGCACGACCCAGCCACCGGCGAGCTCATCGGCACGGTGCCCGTGCATGGCACGGCCGATCTCGACCGCGCCATCGCCGGGGCGACGAACGCCCGGCGCGCGTGGGCCGCGCTCGACGACGACGAGCGCAAGGCGACCCTGCACCGGGTCGCCGATGCGATCGAGGCCGCCGCCGAACCGCTCGCGCGAGTGCTCTCGCGCGAGCAGGGAAAGCCGCTCAACGGCCCGAACGCCCGCTTCGAGGTCGGCGCGTGCGTCGGCTGGCTGCGCGCGACCGCCGAGACGCCGCTGCCGGGCGAGGTCGTCGTCGACGACGGCGAGACCTACGCCGAGCTGCGCTACCGCCCCGTCGGCACGGTCGCGGCGATCACGCCGTGGAACTGGCCGATGATGATCGCGATCTGGCAGATCGCCCCGGCGCTGCGCATGGGCAACACCGTCGTCGCCAAGCCCAGCGAGTACACGACGCTCTCGGGCCTCGCCCTCGCCGCGGTCATGAACGAGGTGCTGCCCGAGGGCGTCCTCGAGGTGGTCGCCGGCGACGGCGCGATCGGCGCCGAGATGGTCGCCCGCCCCGAGTTCGGCAAGATCATGTTCACCGGCTCGACCGCGACGGGCAAGCGCATCATCGAGGCCTCCGCCGGCAACCTCACGCGGCTCACGCTCGAGCTCGGCGGCAACGACGCCGGCATCGTGCTGCCCGACGTCGACCCGGCGGCGATCGCCGAGGGCCTCTTCTGGGGCGCATTCATCAACACCGGGCAGACGTGCGCCGCGATGAAGCGCCTGTACGTGCACGACGACGTCTACGACGCGGTCTGCGCAGCGCTCACCGCCGTCGCCGAGCAGATGCCCATGGGCGTCGGCCTCGACGAGCAGAACGTGCTCGGTCCGCTGCAGAACCGCATGCAGTTCGGCGTCGTCGACCGCCTCGTCGAGGCGGCGAAGGCCTCGGGAGCCCGGGTGCTCGTCGGCGGCGAACCCGATCGCGAGCAGGCGGGCCACTTCTACCCGACGACCCTCGTTGCCGACATCGACCCAGGCAACCCGCTCGTCCTCGAGGAGCAGTTCGGCCCCGCCCTGCCGATCGTCCGCTACTCCGACATCGACGAGGCCGTGCGGCTCGCGAACGACGTCGAGGTCGGCCTCGGCGCCTCGGTCTGGTCGGGCGACCGCGACCGCGCTCGCGAGATCGCCGCGCGCCTCGAGGCCGGCACCGTCTGGATCAACTCCCACGGCGGCGTGCACCCCATGATCCCGTTCGGCGGCGTGAAGCAGTCGGGGTACGGACTCGAGTTCGGTGTCGAGGGCCTGAAGGCGGTGTCGGTCCCGCAGGTCGTCAACGGCTGAGCACGGATGCCTCGGAGCGCCGGCGCCCTCAGGGCGTCGGCGCTCTCGCGCGTCGGGACGAGGGCTTCGTTCACCCGCAGGTCGCGCCCGCGACATCCCCGAGCCGTACCGTCGCGAGCGGCGACCGTCGCCCTTCCGACGAACAGGAGACCAGACCATGCCCGACCGACTGCCCGTGAGCCGCCGAGCCGTCATCACCGCCGGAGCGCTCGGCGCCGTCGGCGCCGCGCTGCCGGCCGGAGCCGCGAACGCCGCGACCACGAGCCCGCGCCGCTCCCCCGCCGGGCGCCCGAGCACGAGCGGACCGAGCCTGCGGTTCCGTTCCGACGGCACGTTCAAGGTCGTCCAGTTCAACGACACGCAGGACGACGAGCTCACCGACCGGCGCACCGTCGAGCTCATGGAGAAGACCCTCGACCAGGAGCAGCCCGACTTCGTCGTCATCAACGGCGACGTCATCACGGGCGGCTGCGAGACGCGCCTCGCGGTGAAGCAGGCGATCAACAACGTCGTCTGGCCGATGGAGAGCCGCGGCATCCCGTGGGCCGTCACCTACGGCAACCACGACGAGGACTCGCTGCCGCAGTCGGGGGTCGACGAGGCGGGCATGCTCGAGTTCTACCGGTCGTACGACCACAACATGAACGCCGCGAACATCGCCGACGTGACCGGCACCGGCAACACGCTCGTGTCGATCGCCTCGTCGGCGAAGCAGAACCGCGACGCGTTCGCGCTGTGGCTGCTCGACTCCGGCCGCTACGCGCCGGGTTCGATCAACGGCCAGGACTTCACCGGCTACCCGACCTGGGACTGGCTGCGCATGGACCAGGTCGCGTGGTACCGCGATGAGTCGCAGCGCCTCGAGCAGCGGCTCGGCCGCAAGCTCCCCGGCCTCATGTTCGTCCACATCGCGCTGTGGGAGCACCGGTTCATGTGGTGGGGCGGGGTCGACACCCGTACGGCCGCCGACGCGGCACGCGGCAAGGCGCGGCACGGCATCGTCGGCGAGCGCAACGAGGACGAGTGCCCCGGCCCCATCAATTCGGGCATGTACAACGCGATCCTCGAGCGCGGCGACGTGAAGGGCGTCTTCGTCGGCCACGACCACGTCAACGACTACGTCGGCGACTACTACGGCGTGCTGCTCGGGTACGCGCCCGGCACCGGCTTCGGCGCGTACGGCCTGCCGGGCGCCGAGCGCAACCGCATGCGGGGCGGCCGCGTGTTCGAGCTCACCGAGTCGGGCGACGACGTGTCGATCGCGACGCGCGTCGTCTACGCCCGCGACCTCGGCATCGACCTCACGGCGAACGACCAGCCGATGCAGCCCACCCCGCTGGCTGCGAAGCAGGCGCGGATCTGACCGGGGCGGCGGGGCCCGGGCCGGTCGGTCCGGGCCCCGCCGCCGTCGTATACTCGTCCTCGTCCAGGCGCGACACTCGCGCCGGTGCTCGAAAAATGGGCACGAAGCGGGCCCCTGCCGCGAGACACATACGGAATCGATCACGTCCGTCACCGTCTCGAAAGGCTTCGCCATGCCCAACGTCTCCGCCCACGTCGCCCACGCCCTCGCCGCCCACGTCGACCATGTCTTCGGGGTGATGGGCAACGGCAACGCCTGGTTCCTCGACGCACTCGAACGCGAGACGGATGCCTCGTTCACGGCTGTCCGCCACGAGGCGGGCGGCGTCGTGGCCGCCGACGCCCACTACCGCGCTTCGAAGCGCCTCGCGGCTGCGACGTCGACGTACGGCGCCGGCTTCACGAACACGCTCACCTCGCTCGCCGAAGCCGCGCAGGCCCGCGTGCCGCTCGTGCTCGTCGTCGGCGACGAGCCCACCTCCGGTCCGCGCCCATGGGACGTCGACCAGATCGCGCTCGCCTCCGCGGTGGGCGCTCGCACCTACACCGTCGGTCGCACCGACGCCGCGGCGACCACCGTCATCGCGGTCGAGCATGCACTCGCGTACCGCCTGCCGGTCGTGCTCGCGATCCCGTACGACGTCGCGGCGGCGGAGGCCGGACCCCTCGTGGAGGCACCGGCCCCGAAGCATCCCGCACCGCTCGGGCCGGCCGGGGAATACGCCCGCGGCACGATCGCCGAGATCGCCCGCGCCCTCGCCGGCGCGAGCCGGCCGTTCCTGCTCGCGGGTCGTGGCGCGTGGCTCGCCGACGCCGGCGAGGCGCTCGGCGAGCTGGCCGCGGCGACCGGCGCCGTGACCGCGTCGACCGCGCTCGGACGGGGCGTCTTCCCCGACGGCCGGTACGACCTCGGCGTCACCGGCGGGTTCGGCGCCGACGGGGCGATGGCACTCGTGCACGACGCCGATGTCGCGGTCGTGTTCGGCGCCTCGCTCAACCAGTTCACGATGCGCTTCGGCGAGCTCTTCGCGCCCGGCACCCGGGTGTTCCAGGTCGACGTCGCGCCCGCCGCGACCCATCCCAACGTCGGCGGCTACGTGCGCGGCGACGCCGCGCTCGCGGCCCGGGCGATCGTCGGGGAGCTCGCGGTGCTCGGCGCCGAGCCGAGCGGCTGGCGCGACACGATCGACGCGGCCGCGCTGCGCCGCTACGACGAGGGCGACGAACTCGCCGCCGACGGTCGCCTCGACCCGCGCTCGGCCGCGCGCCGCATCGCCGAGCTGCTGCCCGAGGACCGGGTCGTCGTCTCCGACGGCGGGCACTTCATCGGGTGGGCGAACATGTACTGGCCGGTCGCCTCGCCCGATCGCATGATGATGGTCGGCACCGCGTTCCAGTCGATCGGCCAGGGCTTCCCGAGCGTTGCGGGTGCCGCGGCGGCCAAGCCCGGATCGACGATCGTGCTGACCTCGGGCGACGGCGGCGGCCTGATGGCGCTCGCCGACCTCGAGACCGCCGTGCGCACCGCCGGCGGCCGCGGCATCGCCGTCATCTGGAACGACGCCGCCTACGGCGCCGAGGTCAATCTCTACGGGCTCAAGGGGCTCGCCGAGGCGCCGATGCGCATCCCCGAGGCCGACTTCGCCGCCGCGGCCGCGGCGTTCGGGGCGGAGGGCGTCGTCGTGCGCACGCTCGGCGACCTCGATGCGCTCGCGGAGTGGGCGGCCCGACCGGTCGACGAGCGGTCGTTCCTGCTGCTCGACTGCCGCATCTCGGGGTCGGTCATCGCCCCGTACCAGCACGAGATCATCCGGGTGAACTCCCGCTGAGGCATCCCGCCCGTTCTCGCCCTGTGACGGCGACGCAGGATCGTATACGATCGTGCTGAGCGCCCGACGACGAAGTGGAGCCCGCGTGCTGAACCAGTCCACCATCGAGCAGATCGCCGACGAACTCGTCGCCGCAGATCGCGACCGCACCATCGTGCCGCGGCTCACCGCGCGGTACCCCGGCATGACCGTCGACGACTCGTACGCCGTGCAGAAGGTCTGGGCCGAGCGGCGCATCGCCGACGGCGCCCGGCTCGTCGGCCGCAAGATCGGCCTCACCTCGAAGGTCATGCAGGTCGCGACCGGCATCACCGAGCCCGACTACGGCGTCATCCTCGACGACATGGTGTTCGAGTCGGGCGCCGAGATCGAGTTCGACCGGTTCTCGAACGTGCGCATCGAGGTCGAGCTCGCGTTCGTGCTCGCCAAGCCGCTCGCCGGTCCGAACACGACCGTCTTCGACGTGCTCGACGCGACCGCCTACGTCGTGCCCGCGCTCGAGGTCCTCAACTCGCACCTCGAACTCGAGGGCCGCACGATCGTCGACACGATCAGCGACAACGCCGCGATGGGCGCGATGGTCGTCGGCGGCCGCCCGGTGAAGGTCGACGAGGTCGACCTGCGCTGGATCGGCGCGCTCCTCTATCGCAACCAGACGATCGAGGAGTCGGGCGTCGCCGCAGCGGTGCTCGGCCACCCCGCGATGGGCGTCGCCTGGCTCGCGAACAAGCTCGCCCAGCACGGGCAGTCGCTCGAGGCGGGCGAGATCATCCTCGCCGGCTCGTTCACCCGGCCCATGTGGGTCGAGCGCGGCGACACCGTGCACGCCGACTACGGACAGCTGGGGGCGATCACGTGCCGATTCGCCTGAACCTGCCCGACACGTTCACCGACCGCGTCGCCGCCGCCGACCGCCCCCAGATCGGCATGTGGGTGTGCTCGGCGAGCCCGCTCATCGCCGAGGTCGCAGCAGGCAGCGGCGTCGACTGGCTGCTCATCGACGCCGAGCACTCCCCCAACGACCTGCAGACCATCCTCCACCAGCTCTACGCGGTGTCGGCGTACCCGGTCGCCCCGGTCGTGCGCCCGCCGATCGGCGACCCGGTCGTCATCAAGCAGTACCTCGACCTCGGCGTGCAGAACCTGCTCGTACCGATGGTCGACACGGCCGAGCAGGCGCGCCGGCTGGTGCGCGCCGTGCGGTACCCCGGCACGGCGACGAGCACCGAGCGGGATGCCTCGGGCCACCGCCCCGGCCCGACCGATCACGGCATTCGCGGGGTCGGTGCCTCGCTCGCCCGCTCGTCGCGCTGGAATCGCGTCGAGGGTTACCTCGCCGGCGCCTCGGCGACGGTGAGCCTCACCGTGCAGATCGAGTCGGCGACCGCCGTCGCGAACGTCGACGAGATCCTCGCGGTCGACGGCGTCGATGCGATCTTCGTCGGCCCGGCCGACCTCGCGGGGTCGATGGGCCTGCTCGGGCAGCCCTCGCACCCCGACGTCGTCGAGGCCGCGCTGACGGCGATCCGTGCGGCGCAGGCGGCCGGCAAGCCCGTCGGCATCAACGCGTTCGTCGCCGAGGACGCGGAGCGCTACCTTGCGGCGGGCGCCTCGTTCGCCGCCGTCGGCGCCGACGTCGCGATCCTCGCGCGTGCCTCCGAGGCGCTCGCCGACCGCTTCATCGCCCGGCGAACGACCGGTTCGGATGCCTCGGGCACACCCCCGCGCGCGAGCTACTGACCGCCGATTCATCGCTTCACAAGCCCCCGCAGATCGTATATGATTTGTGATATTACGAGACGAGGACGTCAATGACCTTCGGTATCCCGACCCCCGGCAAGATCATCGCCGTGCACCTCAACTACCCGTCGAGGGCCGCGCAGCGGGGTCGCACGCCCGCTCAGCCGAGCTACTTCTTCAAGCCGGCCTCCTCGCTCGCCCCGACCGGCGGCACCATCGAGCGCCCCGCCGGCACCGAGCTGCTCGCCTTCGAGGGCGAGATCGCGATCGTCATCGGCGAGCCCGCCCGCCGCGTCTCCCCCGAAGACGGCTGGAGGCACGTCGCCCAGGTCACCGCGGCGAACGACTTCGGCCTCTACGACCTGCGCGCCGCCGACAAGGGTTCGAACGTGCGCAACAAGGGCGGCGACGGCTTCACGCCGATCGGGCCGGCAGCGATCCCCGCGAGCGTCGCCGGCGAAGACGGGTGGCGGGTGCGCACCTGGGTCAACGGCGAGCTCGTGCAGCTCGACATCTCCGACACCCTGCTGTTCCCGTTCGGGCGCCTCGTCGCCGACCTCTCGCAGCACATGACGCTCGAGACGGGCGACGTCATCCTCACCGGCACCCCCGCCGGCTCGTCGGTCGTCGTTCCCGGCGATGTCGTCGAGGTCGAGGTCGACGCCCCGCTCGCACCCGGCGCCCCCTCGACGGGCCGTCTCGTCACGACCGTGACGCAGGGCGACGCCCCGTTCGGCGACTTCGGCACCAAGCCCGCCGTCGACGACGCGCAGCGCATCGAGGCGTGGGGCAGCGAGGCCGAGCACGCCGCGGCCGTCGCCGCCGGCAAGGCCAGCCCGCTCGACGCACCGACCGCGAGCGACGAGGCCGCCGCGGCGAGCGCCGCCCCCGAGCCATCCCCTGCGGCGTTGACCGACGAGGTGCGCGAGCTCCTCTCGAGCGCCGCCGTCGCGACCGTCTCGGCGGCGCTGCGCAAGCGCGGCTACCACGACGTCTTCATCGAGGGCGTGTTCGCGAACCATCCGGGCGACCGCATCGTCGGCACCGCGAAGACGCTCCGCTTCATCCCGTTCCGCCCCGACCTGTTCAAGGAGTTCGGCGGCGGCTTCAACGCGCAGAAGCGCGCGTTCGACACCGTCGAGCCGGGCGAGGTGCTCGTCGTCGAGGCCCGCGGCGAGCGCGGCACCGGCACCGTGGGCGACGTGCTCGCGCTCCGCGCCCAGGTGCGCGGCGCCGCCGGCATCGTGACCGACGGCGGCGTGCGCGACTTCGACGCCGTCGCCGAGTTCGACATCCCCGTGTTCAGCCAGGGGCCGCACCCGAGCGTGCTCGGCCGCCGGCACGTGCCGTGGGAGACCGACGTCACGATCGCCTGCGGCGGTGCGGCCGTGCAGCCGGGCGACGTCATCGTCGGCGACGGCGACGGGGTGCTCGTGATCCCGGCGGCGATCGCCGCGGAGGTCGCGGCCGAGGCGGCCGCGCAGGAGGCCGAGGACGCCTGGGTCGCCGAGCAGGTCGCGGGTGGGGCGTCCGTCGACGGGTTGTTCCCCATGAACGCCGAGTGGCGGGCGCGCTTCGAGGCCACTCGCTCGGCCGAGGCCGCCGCCGCGGAGGCCGCGCGATGAGCACCGAGTCGAAGTCGCAGCGCGCCTACCGGTTCATCCGCGAGCGCATCGACGACGGGCGCTTCGTGCCCGGCTACCGCCTGGTGCTCGGCCCGATCGCGGCCGAGCTCGACGTGAGCGTCGTGCCCGTGCGCGAGGCGATCCGGCGACTCGAGGCCGAGGGGCTCGTGACGTTCGAGCGCAATGTCGGCGCCCAGGTCGCGCTGATCAAGGAGACCGAGTACCTGCACACCATGCAGACGCTCGCCCTGGTCGAGGGCGCGGCGACTGCGCTCTCGGCGCCCGCGCTCACGCCCGCGCACCTGCACCGCGCCCGCGAGATCAACGAGCGCATGCGCCGGAGCCTCGACGACTTCGACCCGCACCGGTTCACCGAGCTCAACCTCGAGTTCCACGCGGTGCTCTACGAGGAGTGCCCGAACCCGCACATCCTCGACCTCGTGCACCGGGGCTGGAACCGCATGAAGGTGCTGCGCGACTCGTCGTTCAGCTTCGTGCCGGGGCGCGCGCACGAATCGGTCGACGAGCACGAGCGCATCGTCGCCCTGATCGAGGCGGGCGCAGCTCCCCTCGAGATCGAGCTCGCCGCGCGTGCGCACCGCACCGCGACGCTCGACGCCGTGCTCGAGCACCAGGCCGAGCTGCGGCACCCGGTACCGACACCCTGACCCGTTGCGGGCCGTGCAGGCCCGCCCGACCGACCGCCCGACCGGCGGATCCACGACCACACGAAGGTGAGCAACAGATGACCGACCACACGCCCGAGGGCCTGCCCGACCGCATCCGCCACTACATCGACGGCGAGTTCGTCGACTCGATCGACGGCGACACCTTCGAGGTGCTGAACCCCGTCACGAACGAGACGTACGTGCACGCCGCCGCCGGCAAGAAGGCCGACGTCGAGCGCGCCGTCGCCGCCGCGCGTCGTGCCTTCACCGAGGGCCCCTGGCCGCGGATGCTCCCCCGCGAGCGGTCGCGCGTGCTGCACCGGATCGCCGACCTCGTGGAGTCGCGCGACCAGCGTCTCGCCGAGCTCGAGTCGTTCGACTCGGGTCTGCCGATCACGCAGGCGCTCGGCCAGGCCCGCCGCGCCGCCGAGAACTTCCGCTTCTTCGCCGACCTGATCGTCGCCCAGGCCGACGACGCCTTCAAGGTGCCCGGCAAGCAAATGAACTACGTGAACCGCAAGCCGATCGGCGTCGCCGGGCTCATCACCCCGTGGAACACCCCGTTCATGCTGGAGTCGTGGAAGCTCGGCCCCGCCCTCGCGACCGGCAACACGGTCGTGCTGAAGCCCGCCGAGTTCACGCCGCTCTCGGCGTCGCTCTGGGCGGGCATCTTCGAGGAGGCGGGCCTGCCCAAGGGCGTCTTCAACCTCGTGAACGGCCTCGGCGAGGACGCGGGCGACGCGCTCGTCAAGCACCCCGACGTGCCCCTCATCTCGTTCACGGGCGAGAGCTCGACCGGCCAGCTGATCTTCGGCAACGCCGCCCCGTACCTCAAGGGCCTGTCGATGGAGCTCGGCGGCAAGAGCCCCGCCGTCGTCTTCGCCGACGCCGACCTCGACATCGCCATCGACGCATGCATCTTCGGCGTGTTCTCTCTGAACGGCGAACGCTGCACCGCGGGCAGCCGCATCCTCGTGCAGCGCGAGGTCTACGACGAGTTCGTCGAGCGCTACGCGGCGCAGGCGAAGCGCGTCAAGGTCGGACACCCGCACGACCCCGCGACCGAGGTCGGTGCGCTCGTGCACCCCGAGCACTACGACAAGGTGATGAGCTACGTCGAGCTCGGCAAGACCGAGGGCCGGCTCGTCGCCGGCGGGGGGCGCCCCGAGGGCTTCCCGACGGGCAACTACGTCGCCCCGACCGTCTTCGCGGACGTCGCGCCCGACGCCCGCATCTTCCAGGAGGAGATCTTCGGCCCGGTCGTGGCGATCACGCCCTTCGACACCGAGGAAGAGGCCCTCGCCCTCGCGAACAACACGAAGTACGGGCTCGCCGCCTACATCTGGACGAACGACCTCAAGCGGGCGCACAACTTCGCCCAGTCGGTCGAGGCCGGCATGGTGTGGCTCAACTCGAACAACGTGCGCGACCTGCGCACCCCGTTCGGCGGCGTCAAGGCGTCGGGGCTCGGCCACGAGGGCGGCTACCGCTCGATCGACTTCTACACCGACCAGCAGAGCGTGCACATCACGCTCGGCGCACCCCACAACCCCACCTTCGGCAAGCAGCAGGTGCACGAGGCATCCGACCTCGACGACCCCGACCCCCGCTGAGCCGCGCCGATCCCGACGACCCACCCGAGCAAGGACGCTGAAATGACCAACCGCGACGACATGACCCTCACCTCCTCCGGCTTCTACGTTTCGCAGGAGGCCCCGATCCACACTGACAATCCGGTGCCGACGCCCTCGGTCCCCGCCCCCGACATCCTGCGCTGCGCGTACATGGAGCTCGTCGTCACCGACCTCGCCGCCTCGCGCGAGTTCTACGTCGACGTGCTGGGCCTCTACGTCACCGAGGAGGACGACCGGGCGATCTACCTGCGCTCGACCGAGGAGTTCATCCACCACAACCTCGTGCTGCGCCAGGGCGAGATCGCGGCCGTCGCCGCGTTCTCGTACCGCGTGCGCACGCCCGAAGACCTCGACAAGGCGGTCGCGTTCTACACCGAGCTCGGATGCCGCGTCGAGCGCCGCGCGGAGGGCTTCACGAAGGGCATCGGCGACTCGGTGCGCGTCGAGGACCCGCTGGGCTTCCCGTACGAGTTCTTCTACCAGACCGAGCACGTCGAGCGCCTTTCGTGGCGCTACGACCTGCACACGCCGGGCGAGCTCGTGCGCCTCGACCACTTCAACCAGGTCACGCCCGACGTGCCCCGCGCGGTGAACTTCATGCAGTCGCTCGGGTTCCGCGTCACGGAGGACATCCAGGACGCGGAGGGCGTCGTGTACGCCGCGTGGATGCGCCGCAAGCCCACCGTGCACGACACCGCCATGACCGGTGGCGACGGCCCCCGCATGCACCACGTCGCGTTCGCGACGCACGAGAAGCACAACATCCTCGCGATCTGCGACAAACTCGGCGCGCTGCGGCGGTCGGACGCGATCGAGCGCGGGCCGGGCCGCCACGGCGTCTCGAACGCGTTCTACCTGTACCTGCGCGACCCCGACGGCCACCGCGTCGAGATCTACACGCAGGACTACTACACGGGCGACCCCGACAACCCCGTCGTCACGTGGGACGTGCACGACAACCAGCGCCGCGACTGGTGGGGCAACCCGGTCGTGCCCTCCTGGTACACCGAGGCATCCCTCGTGCTCGACCTCGACGGCAACCCCAAGCCCGTCGTCGCCCGAACCGACTCGTCGGAGATGGCCGTCACGATCGGCGCCGACGGCTTCTCATACACGCGCCGGGGCGACGAGGAGCACGGCTTCAAGCTCGGCAACACGCTGTAGTGCGTCAGGCTTCTGCAGGAGCGGATCCGCGACGGCGCCCTCGGGGCCGCGTCAGCGCTCTTCTCCTGCAGAAGCCGCCAAGAACCCGATCGCCGCGTCCTTGAACAGCCGAGAGGTCAGCGTCGACACGTGGTCGCGCCCGGGGATCGAGACGAAGTCGGCACCCCAGTCGAGCGCGAGCTGCTGCGCTCCGGCCGGCACCGGGTCGGCCTCGCCCGCGACGAACAGCGTCGGCACGTCGCCGGGGATCGCGAGCGGCGCGCCCGACACCCCGGCGACGACGGCGAGCAGCGCCTCGGGGTCGGCTCCCGCCTCGATGGCGGGGCGGAGCACCTGCTCGATCACGGGGTTCGCGGTCGGCACGCCGTCGATCAGCAACGCGCGCACCTCGTCGAGCCGCCACGACGCGAACAACTCGTTCGGTCCGGCACCGCCGACGACGACCCGGCGCAACCGCTCGGGCGCGAGTGCGGCGAGCGCCGAGATCACCCGGTTGCCCATCGAGTACCCGACCGCGTCGACGCGCGTGATGCGCTCGGTGTCGAGCACGGCGATGAGGTCGGCCCCGAGCCGCTCGGGCCGGTAGTCGTCGTCGCCCACCGGCTTGTCGCTCTCGCCGTGTCCGCGCAGGTCGACCGTGACCGCCGTGCGTCCGGCTTCGTTGAGCGCCTTCACCCAGCCCGTGCCCTCCCACGTGACGCGAGCGGTCGATGCGAAGCCGTGCACCAGCAGCACCGGTGGCAGCGCAGCCGTCGCCGAGTCGTCCCGAGTCGTCGCCGCCCGGTGCACGCGGTACGCGATGAGCACGCCGTCGGCGCCCTCGGCGTAGAGCGCGGGCGACCGGTCGGTCGCACCGATCATTCGGGAGACCCGGATGCCTCGGCGCCGGCCTCTCCGGCGGTGCCGGCCCCGACCGCGGCCGAGGTCTCGATGACCGCGCCGGCGTGGCCGAGCTCGGCGAGGGCCGCGATCGAGGACTCGGGTGCGACGCCTGCGACGAGATCGGTGAGCACGCGCACGTGCTGCCCGTGCTCGAGCGCGTCGAGCGCGCTCGCCCGCACGCAGTAGTCGGTGGCGAGGCCGACGACGTCGACATCGGTGATGCCGTGGCGCCCGAGCACCTCGCTCACGCTCTCGCCGGCGTCGTCGGTGCCCTCGTAGATCGAGTACGCCGGCACACCCTGTCCCTTTCGGATGTGCACGTCGATCTCGTCGACCGCGAGCGCCGGGTGGTACTCGGCGCCCAGCGTGCCCGCGACGCAGTGCGGCGGCCAGGTGTCGACGTAGTCGGGCTCGGCGTCGGTCGCGAAGTGGCCGCCGTTGTCGTTGTCGCTCGAGTGCCAGTCGCGCGAGGCGATGACGAGCGAGTAGGCGTCGCGATGGTTCGCGAGCAGTTCGCTGACGCCGGCGGCGACGGCCGCCCCGCCGTCGACGCCGAGTGCGCCGCCCTCCGTGAAGTCGTTCTGCACGTCGATGATGAACAGGGCCCGTGTCATGGCTCCATTCTCCCCCTGTCGCGCCGCGACCGGGAGCCCCGGCGACGATCCCTCCGGCGGCGCTACCGGTTCGAGAGGTTGTCGCCGCAGAGGTAGAAGCCGGTGGCGAGGGTGTCGATCGCCGTCTTCGCGTCGTCGGAGACGTCGCCGAGCGCGTAGATCGCGAAGGTGAGGTCGGTGCCGTCCTCGGCGCGGATCACGCCGGCGAGCGTGTAGCCCGTGTTGATCCAGCCGGTCTTCGCGATGACCCGCCCGTCGGCCACCGCGTTGTCGCCCCAGAACCGGTCGTCGTAGGCGAGCGACCCGCGCTCGCCCGCGACGGGCAGTGAATCGAGCAGATGGCCGAGCTGGCCCTCGCGGGCGTTGATCTTCACGAAGAGCCGCGTGAGGTAGGCGGGTGGCACGGCGTTGTCGTCGGAGAGGCCCGAGCCGTCGACGACCGCGATGCCGGCCGTGTCGACGCCGTAGCCGGCGAGGCCTTCGAGCACGCCGGCGTTGATCGCCGCGAACGTGTTGCCCGATCCCGTCTCGATCGCGACGAGCCGGGCCAGCATCTCGGCGACGGTGTTGTCGCTGACGACGAGCGCCTTGTCGACGAGCTCGGCGGCGGTCGGCGAGAGCACCTGCCCGAGCTGCTGGGCGCCGGCGGGCGCCGTGCCGCGCTCGATGGTCGCGATGCCGCCGAGCTCGTCGGCGAAGGCCTGGCCCGCGCGCCCGATCGGGTCGTCGCTGCGACGCGACGTATTCGAGTACGGGTCGTCGCGGTCGCCGTCGACCATCAGCGCGGTGATGTTCGACATGTATCCGTCGTCGCGTTCGACGAGGTCCCAGCTCGGCTGCCACTCGTCGCCGCCGAAGTACGACGCGTCGAGGACGAGCTTCGTGATGGGCGGGTTCGCGGGGTCGGCCGCCCACGCGTCCTGCACCTGCGCGGCGAGCTCGTCGAGGTGCGCGGCGCCCGGGTACGCGGTCTCGTCGCCCGACGGCGTGCGCGAGAGCGTCACGTCGCCGCCGCCGACGAGCACGACCGAGCCGGGCTCCGATCCCTTCACCACGGTGGTCGCCGCCCGGTGGTCGGGGCCGAGCACCGAGAGCGCGGCGGCCGAGGTGAGCACCTTCATGACGCTCGCCGTGCGCGATGCGGTCGCGCCCCCGCGGTCGAAGAGCACCTCGCCGGTCTTCGCGTTGAGCACCTGCGCCTGCAGGTTCGCGAGCCGCGCGTCGGCCGCACGGTCGGCGACCGAGCAGGTGCGGATCCGGCTCACCGGCGCAGCGGTCGGCACGGGCCTCGCCTCGGGCGTCGGCGTCGGGGTCTCGCTCGGCGTCGGCGCGGCCGCGGCGGTCGGGTCGGCGACGGTCGCCGACCCCGCGAACAGGGCGGCGGTTCCGGCGAGCGCGAGTGCGACCACGCCGCCGACGACGGCGAGCGGTGCACGGTGCTTCCGCACGAAGGCGAAGAAGGATGACTCGGTGCCCGCATCGCTCGTGGCGCCGACCTCGTCGGCACCGGTGTCGCCGTCGGCGTGCTCGGCACCGGTGGCGTCGTCGGCGTGCTCGGCACCGGTCATGTCTTCGGCACCGGTCGTGCCTTCGGCATCGGTCGTGTCGTCGGCACGCTCGGCACGCTCGGCACCGTCGCTCGACGGCGTTCCGTCGAACGAGTGCTCGTCACCGGACCCGCGCGGCGGGTCACCCGGGAGCGACGTCGCGCCCGTGGCATCCGTCTCGTCGTTCACCCGGGCATCATACGCGCCGCACCCCCGATCCCGTTTCAGGAACGAGTGGCGGTCGACCGGCCGTCGAAGACCGGAAGCGCGCGGGACCGCGCCGGCTTCGCAGTCACGTTCCTGAGGGACGGTCGCGGCTCAGACGCCGGCGCGGAGCGCCGCGATCGGCTCGATGCGCGAGGCCTTGCGGGCGGGGTAGGCGCCGGCGGCGAGACCGACGACCGCGCCGAGCAGCGCCGCGCCGAGCACCATGGGCAGGTCGACGATCGGCGTCCACTGCTGTACGAGCGCGACCGCGACGACGGCGAACACGCCGACGGCGGCGCCGATGAGCCCACCGAGAAGGCCGATCACGATCGACTCGACCATGAACTGCCGGGCGATCTGCCGCCGGGTCGCGCCGAGGGCGCGCCGCAGGCCGATCTCGCCGGTGCGCTCCGACACCGAGAGCAGCGTCACGTTCGCGATGCCGAGCCCGCCCGCGAGCAGTGCGATGACGCCGAGGATCAGGAACACCACGTTGATGTCGGCCTGCACGTTCTCCTGCAGCGTCGACCCGCTGCGCGGCGCCTGCACGTCGAAGTTCTCGGGTGCGTTCGGGTCGAGCGCGACGGGCGCCTGCTTCGCGACGAGCGATCCGGCGCCCGGTGCGATGCGCAGTTGCAGCTCGCTCGCGCTGGGCAGCCCGAAATCCGAGCGCGCAGCACCGAGCGGCACGATCACCGAGTCGAGCAGGTCGACGCGCCGTTCCATGCCGTCGACGATGCCGATGACCGTGTAGGCCCGCTCGCCGATGAAGATCGACGGCTGCCGGTCGACCCGGTTGATGCCGAGCTTCTCGGCCGCGCGCGAGCCGAGCACGGCGACGCGATCGCCTCGTTCGTCGTGGCCGGCGTCGAAGTACCTGCCCGCGGTCACGTCGCCCCGTACCGCGTCGAGCAGGCCGGGCGAGGTGGCGACGAGCGCTGGGCTCAGCGCCTCCGCCGCCGACGGATCGTTGACCGGCACCGCGGTGATGCGCTCCTCGCCGATCGACACCTCGCCGATGAGCCCGGCCCGTTCGACCCCGTTCAGCCGCTCGACGCGATCCGGCGCGTCCCACGGCAGCATCGTCGTCGCGACCTCGCCGTTCGCCGAGTCGGTCGTGCCCGGCTCGACGACCGCCTGCGTTGCGGCGACCGCGTCGAACTGCCGGCTGATCTGACCCGCCGCGGTCTGCGCGAACCCGATCGTCACGACGAGCGACGCGATGCCGAGCACCGTTCCGAGCGTCGTCATCACGAGCCGGCCCGTGTGTCCGCCGATGCCGTGGCTGACCTCGACGAGCAGGTCCTGCGCGGTGAATCGGTCGGCCCGCGGGGTCGCGTCGGGCTGCGCGCCGTCGGCGACGGCGGGCGCTGCGGCTCTCGTGCGGCCGGCATCGCCGCCCCGCCGCAGCAGCGATCGTCGTCTCACAGCTCGCTCACCCGTCCGTCGGCGATGCGGATGCTTCGCCCCGCCCGACCCGCGACCTGCTGGTCGTGCGTGATGACGACGAGCGTGAGCCCGTCCGCGTTGAGTTCCTCGAAGAGGTCCATGACCTCGCCCGAGGTGCGCTCGTCGAGGTTGCCCGTCGGCTCGTCGGCGAGGATCATCTCCGGCGCAGCCATGACTGCGCGAGCCACGGCCACGCGCTGACGCTCGCCGCCCGAGAGGGTCGTCGGCAGGAAGTCGGCCCGATGCGCGAGGCCGACCCGCTCGAGAGCGGCGCGCGCCCGAGGCATCCGATCGGCCCTCGGCACCCCGCTGTAGAGCGTCGCCAGCAGCACGTTGTCGAGCACCGTGCGACGCGGCAGCAGGTGGAACGCCTGGAACACGAACCCGATCGTGCGGGCGCGGAGCCCCGCGCGCGCCTCCTCGTCGAGCGTGCCGGTGAGCACGCCGCCGAGCCGGTACTCGCCGACGGTCGGGCGGTCCAGGAGGCCGAGCACGTTGAGCAGGGTCGACTTGCCCGAGCCGCTCGGGCCGACGATGGAGAGGTAGTCGCCGCGCCCGATCGTGAGGTTCACGGCCTTGAGCGCCTGAACCTCGGGCGGACCGGGAAACGAGCGCGTGACGTCGACGAGCTCGACGACGGGCGCCGGGCTCGTCCGCATGCGGTCGCTCATTCGCCCACCACGACGAGGTCTCCCTCCTCGAGATCGCCCACCACCTCGACGAACCCCTCGGCAGCGAGGCCCGTCTCGACCTCGACGAGACGGGTCTCGGCGTCGGCGCCGGAGCTCGGGGCACCGTCACCGTCGACGAGCACCTCGACCCGCGACTCGCCGCCGGGGCCGGCCGTGAGCGCCGCGAGCGGCACCGCGAGGACCTCGCCGTCGGTCGCGCCGATCGAGATGTTGACCCGTACGTTCTGACCGCGCAGGGCCTGCACCTGCGCGTCGGTCGGCTTCACGGGCGCGAGCACGACGTCGTAGCGCGGGCCCGACTCGGCGGCGTCGCCGCCCGCGGCCTCGCGCGGCGCGACCGAGGTGATCGTCGCCTGCAGCTCGGATCCATCGGGAACCGCGAGCGTCGCGACATCGCCGACCTTCAGGAGCTTGGCGTCGCTCTCGGCCGCCGATGCCTCGATCGCGAGGGTCGCGCCCGAGACGAGCATGGCCGCGCTCTCGACGATCGAGCCGCGCTCGACCATGACCTCGTCGACCCGCCGGGGCAGCTCGTCGAGGTAGAGCACCTCGCTCACCGGCAGGAAGGCGAGCGTGCCGGTCTCGGCCTCGGCGAGGAGTTCCTGCGCGTCGCCGAGCTGCGCCCGGGCGGACTCGAGCGCTGCGCGCTCGGCCGCGGTGTCGCGCGGCGCGAGCGCGGCGTCGCGCTCGACCCGAGCGAGCTTCAGCGCGTCCTCGGCCTCCGCGACGGCGTTCGCATCACCCGACGCCTTCGCGGCGGCGAGCGCCCGCTCGGCCGAGCGAACGGCGTTGTCGAGCTGCACGCGTTCGACGGCACTGGGGCCTCCGCCCGCCTCGGCGAGCGCGCGCTCCGCGGAGGAGACCTGGTCCTCGGCTGCGGTCACGCCGTCGCGCGCGGCGCGCACCGCATCGTCGGTGCCCTCGGGCGCCTCGGGCAGCGGGTAGCCGACCCGTTCGTAGAGCGCTGCGACGGCGTCGGCGGTCGCGGAGTCGAACACGTTCGAGGCGACGTCGCCCGGGTCGAGGCCGATCGCCCGCAGCGATTGCTTCAGCTGGATCACGTCGGGGCCCGAGAGCCCGGCCCTGAGCGTCCGGTATGCGGGCAGTTCACCCGGAAGCACGATCACCGGCCGGCCCGTGACCTCGAGCGCAACCGACGCCGGCCCGAGCGTCGCACCGACTTCGGGCACGCGCCCGGTGACGACCGCGGGTCCCCCGAGCTCACCCGTCTCGAGCTTCACCTCGACCGAGTCGGCGAACGCCGCGTCACCGCGGATCGTCACGTCGTTCGAGAGCGTGCGCGACTCGACGGGCACCGTGATCGGTCCGGCGTCGGGCGCCGCGGCGTCGGCGGCGGCTTGCCCCGGCGACACGATGACGAAGCTCAGCCCCACACCGGCCGCGAGCGAGACCACCGCCACGGCGGCGAGCACCCACAGCACGCGGTTGCCGCGCAGCACCCGCCGCCAGCCCTGCACGGCGGGGTCGGCGGCCGGGTCTTCGGTCGGTGCGGGTTCGGCGGATGCGGGTTCGATCTCGAGCCCGTCTTCGGCCTCCGTCAGGAGTTCGGCGCGCGATGTCTCGGGGTCGATGATCGCGTCGAAGTCGTCGCCGGCGACCCCGTCGCGGTCGGTCACTCCTCGCCCTTGCCGTACGCGGCCACGAGCTCCTCGAGCTCGGCCTCGTGGTCCTCGATGAACTGCTCCTCGAGTGCGAACTGCGCGGCGAGCTGCTTGTCCTGGTAGTCGAGCTTCTCCGCGCAGCGGAAGTCGGCGAGTGCGACGTCGATCTCCTGCTGCTTGAGCTCGGCGAGCGTCTCGGCGCTCGGCTCCTCGTACGTCTGGCCGTCGTCGCCGACCTCGTAGAGGGCGTTCTGGGCCTCCATGATCGAGTTCTGCGCGTCGCTGCGCGTCGTGAAGTCGGGATACTCGGCGTCGGCCATGCACTCGGCCCACTTCTCGTCGAGCGCGATCATGTCGGGCTGCTTCGCGGTGCTCTCCCACAGCTTGCCCATCGCCTCGTTGAGGTCGGCGAACTGCTCGTCCTCCCAGTAGTTGTCGCCGTTGATCTCATGCTGGGCGGCGCCCTCGCAGCCCGCTTCCTCCCACTTGTACTCGTAGGAGCCGTCCTCGCCGATCTCCTCCTCGCTCGGCGGCACGCCGTAGAGCGTCGCCCAGTAGGCCTCCTGCTCGCTGGGCGAGAGCGTCTCGACGTACGGCTGGTTCGGGTCGACGAACTCCTCGGCCTCCTCCTGCTGCTGCTCCATCTCCTCCTGGGTCTGGACCATGCCCCAGCCATTGGACGCGACCCACTCCTCGGTCTCGCGTTCGGCCATCTCGTCTTCGCCCATGATCGACATGCCCTGCGACTGGTCGACGGGCACGTACTCGAATCCCTCCTCGGCCATGCACTCGGCCTTGAGCTCCTCGGTCTTCTTCGCGTCCGCGATCGCGCGTTCCTCGGTCCATTCGCCGTTGACCGCCTCGAGGTACTTCGTGAGGGGGCTGTCCTCGTATGAGAGCTCGCCTCCTCCGCCTCCGGCGGGACCTGCGGTGCAGGCGGCGAGCATGAGGACGGCTGCCGAGGCGGCGATGAGGCCGGCGACGGGTCGGCGAGCGGGCACGGGAACTCCTTCGGGTCGGTGGGCGGTGCGTGGCCTCGCATCGCGTCGACCGGTCGGGGGCCCGGTGCGCCGGCAGGGCGGCCTGCTCGGGAGCCTAGCGGGGCCCCGCGCCAGGGCGCCATCCTCCGCACGGATGATTCGGGGTCGACTCAGGGAGATCCCCGACCGTGGCGCGGCTCCGTCACCGAGGGCCGCGTGCGGGGTCGGCTCACTCCCCCGGGTACACGAGCCCGATCTGGGTGCGGATGCGGTCGAGCGTGCCCATGATCGCGACGCTCTCGCGCGTCGGCAGGATGTCGCCGCCGTCGAGGCGGCCCTCGGCGACGCAGCGTTCGAGCGCCGCGGCCTGATACTGCATGCCGCGCCCGTCGACCTGCGAGACGTACTCCTCGATGACCTCGCCGTCGGCGCGCACCACCCGGAAGGTCGTCGGCGAGTACCAGACCGAGTCGATGTCGACCCGGGCCTCCGAGCCGAGCACGACGGCGGTGTTCGGTCCCTGCGTGTTCGAGGCCGAGAACGTCGACGCCATGCGCCCGCCCTCGTACCCGAAGACGGCCGACACCTGTGCGTCGGCGCCGGTCGGCTTGAACGTCGCCGTCGCCGTGATCTCGGCGGGCTCGCCGAACAGGTCCCACGCGAAGGAGATCGGATAGATGCCGAGGTCGAGCAGCGCGCCGCCGCCCAGTTCCAGCGCGTTCAGCCGGTGCAGCGGGTCCTCGGAGAGCAGCTGCGTGTGGTCGGCGATGAGGCCTCGGACCTCGCCGAGCACGCCCGCCTCGATGAGCTCGCGGATCCGCACCATGTGCGGCAGGTACCGCGTCCACATCGCCTCGAGCGCGACTCGGCCGTTCGCCTCGGCGGCGTCGGCGATGCGACGCGCCTCGCCCTCGTTGAGCGTGAACGCCTTCTCGACGAGCACGTGCTTGCCCGCCTCGAGCGCGCGCACCGCGTTCTCGGCGTGCATGGGATGCGGGGTCGCGACGTACACCACGTCGACCTCGGAGTCGTTCACGAGCGACTCGTAGCTGTCGTGCACGCGTTCGATCTCGAACTCGTCGGCGAATCGGGCGGCGGATGCCTCGGAGCGCGAGCCCACGGCCCGCACGTCGAAGCCGTGGCGGCGCAGATCGTTCGTGAACATGCGGGCGATGCCGCCCGTCGCGAGAATGCCCCAGCGCAGAGGTTCGGTCATGCGCTCAACACTATTGCCGCGACGGCACGTCCGCCGACCGGGTGTTCGAGCGACATCGCGAAACGGCGGGCGCGAGGATGCGGGCACGTTGCGCACCCCCTGATCTGGGAGATGCGGAATGCTCACCTTCGCGCCTAGCGTTGGTCCATGAACGCGCCTTCCCCCCGGCCGAATCGACGCGGCATCCTCGCCGCCCTGATCGCCTCCGCCCTCCTCGCGATCCCGATGGGATTCGCGTCGCCCTCGCAGGCGGCACCCCCGGCGCTCCCGATCGCGAAGTACGTCGCCCTCGGCGATTCCATCGCCGCAGGGCAGGGCGCGGGCGTCCCGCTCGATTCGTGCCTGCGCACCGGCGCGGGCTACGCGAACCTGCTCGACGACCAGCCCCGGATCAACCTGTTGCGCAACGCCGGCTGCAGCGGCGCCTCGATCACCGATGTCGTCGAGCAACAGCTCGGCCAGCTCAACCAGGGCACGACGCTCGTCACCATCACCGCCGGCGCCGGCGACCTCGAGATCGGAGCCGTCTACGCCGCGTGCGTGCCGGACCCGCAGACGCCCGCGTGCGCGGCCGCCTACGGCGCGGCGCAGCAGGTGCTCGCCTCGGGCGTCATCGGCCCCCGGATGGCGGCGCTCATCGCCGCGGCGCACGAACGCGCGCCACGTGCGCAGATCCTCGTCACCGGCTATCCGGTCCCCTTCGACCTCGCGGTCCCGGGCTTCCCGACCGCGATCGACCAGGCCGTGATCGCACTCAACGGATTCGTCGGCGGAGCGGCGACGGGTGCCGCCGCGAGCGGTGCGCCCGTCTCGTTCGTGCCGGTCGCCGAGGCGTTCGCCGGGCACGGGGCCGCTTCGGGCCCAGCGGCCTGGATCGGTGCAGACCCGGCCGACCCGGTCACGTTCCTCCATCCGAACGCGGCGGGCTACGACGCCTACGCGGAACTCCTGCACAGCGCGTACCTGGAGTCGGCATCATGAACGCCCGCCGGAACTTCGCCGCCGCAGCAGCTGCGGTCGTCGTCGCCGCGCTCGCGCTGGCGGGCGCGTCGCCCGCGTTCGCGGCGAAGGGCGGCGGCAAGCCCGGGGGCGGCGGCACGACGGCCGAGCTCACGTATGCGGCGCTCGGGGACTCGTTCGCCGCGGGCCAGGGCGGCGGCAGCTACCTCGACACGACCTGCTATCGCAGCAGCAACAGCTACCCGAGGCGCCTCGATGCGGAGCGCAACCTCAAGCTCACCGCGTTCCCCGCGTGCTCGGGCGCCTCGACGATCGAGGTGGCCGCCGGGCAGATCGCCGCGATCCCGGCCGGCACGAAGCGCGTGACGCTGACCGTCGGCGGAAACGACCTCGGGTTCTCGAGCATCATGCAGAACTGCTTCGTGCTCATCTCGAACAGCACCTGCCAGTCGCAGCTCACCGCGGCGGAGGGCAAGGTCGCCGACGGCACCATCTCCGCCCGGGTCGCGAGCGTCATCGCCCAGATCAAGCCGCGGCTCGCCGCCGACGGCAAGATCGTGCTCGCCGGGTACCCGAAGCTCTTCAACGAGCCGTCGAGCTACGCGTACGCCGCCCGCGTCAACGCCGACACCGTCTTGCTGAACGATGTGCTGGAGGCGACCGCGGTCGCCAACGGCGCGGGCTTCGTCGACGTCGAGGCCGCCTTCGCGGGGCACGGCATCGGCAGCTCCTCACCATGGATCAACAGCTTCAGCTGGTTCAACACGACAGCGGCGTTCCACCCGAACTCGACCGGGTACGCGAACTACGCGACGCTCGTGAAGCCGGCGCTCGGCTGACCACACTCCCGCTGCCTCCCGCGGGAGAGCGCGATGGGCCCGGTGAAACCGGGCCCATCGTGCGCGACGCCCCATCCCCGACGTGGGCGCCGACGTCTGCGAGGCGTGCGCGCCGACCTCGGCGTCCGCGCTCGCGCACACCCCGCGAAACGCCGAAGGCCCCGGCGAACCGGGGCCTTCGAATGGAGCCGCCTGTGGGAATCGAACCCACGACCTTCTCATTACGAGTGAGACGCTCTGCCGACTGAGCTAAGGCGGCGTGACCCGCGTCGCGCGAAGCGCACCGCGTGGCACGAGAGACAATACTAGCGGATGCTCCGGGGTGCGAATGACCACACTCGGCGTTCGGCGACGCGTATACCTCGGGCCGGGCGACGGCGCGTTCGCCGACGCGTCGAACCGCTCAGCACTTCGGATCGCTCGAGGGCACGGTGCCGTCGATGAAGTACGACTCGACGACGTCGTCGACGCAGGCGTTCGACTTGTTGTAGGCCGTGTGCCCTTCGCCGTCGTAACTGACGAGCACGCCGGAGTCGAGCTGGTCGGCGAGCGACACGGCCCACTCGTACGGCGTCGCCGGGTCGCCGGTCGTGCCGACGACCAAGATGGGATCGGCGCCCTCGGCGTGCAGTTCGGCGGGTTCTCGCTTCGCCTCGTGCGGCCAGTTTCCGCAGGACAGGTCGCCGAAGCCCATGTACGGTCCGAAGGTCGGCGCCGCGTCGGCGATCTCGGCCGCCCGCTCGCGCATCACCGCGACATCGGACTGCGACGGGTAGTCGAGGCAGTTGATCGAACGGAACGCCTCGGTCGAGTTGTCGAGGTAGGTGCCGTCGGGGTTGCGCCCGTTGTACGCATCGGCATAGGCGAGCGCAGGGTCGCCGTCGCCGAACATCGTCGCGTCGAACAGGTCGTCGAGGTACCCCCACATGTCGGGGCTGTAGAGCGGGTAGATGATCGCGGTGACGAGCGTGTCGGCGCCCACCATGCGACCGTCGCTGCCCCGCAGCGGACTGGCGTCGACCGAGGCGACGAGGCGCCCGACCTGATCGCGGGCCTCGTCGAGGGTGCCGTCGAACGGGCAGCCGTCGCGTACGAGGCAGTCCTCGAGGTAGGCGTCGAACGCGCCCTCGAACCCGACCGCCTGCGCCTTCGACACCTCGTAGTCGCTCGACGACGGGTCGAGTGCCCCGTCGAGCACGAGCCGGCCGACCTTCTCGGGGTACAGGTCGGCATAGGTCGCCCCGAGGAACGTGCCGTACGAGTACCCGAGGTAGTTGAGCTTCTCGTCGCCGAGCACCGCCCGCAGCAGGTCGAGGTCGCGCGCCGCGCTCACCGTGTCGACGTTCGCGAGCAGGTCGCCGGTGTTCTCGGCGCAGGCTTCGCCGAAGTCGGCGTTCGCGTCGCCCACCGCGGCGATCCACTCGTCGCTGCCCCGCTCGGCCGGCTGCACGCCGTAGAGGTACTCGTCCATCTGGGCGGGCTCGTAGCACGTCACCGGGGTCGACCGCCCGACTCCGCGCGGGTCGAACCCGACGATGTCGAAGCGCTCCTGGAGCGGCTGCCCGACGGCGTAGTCGAGCGAGTCGTGCACGAAGTCGTAACCGGAGCCGCCCGGCCCGCCGGGGTTCACGAGCAGCGAGCCCAGCCGGTCGCCGCTCGCGACCCGCCGCACGAGGGCGAGGTCGATCTCGCCCGCCGACGGGTCGCTCCAGTCGAGCGGCGCCTTCGCGGTCGCGCAGCCGAGCCCGTCGCCGCAGCGCTCCCACTCGAGCACCTGCGTGTAGAACGGCTCGAGCTCGGCCGGGACGTGCTCTCCGGTCGGCGTCGAGACGGGCTGCGGCCGCTCGAGGAGCGAGGGCATGCACCCCGTCAGCGCCAGCACCGCGACGAGGGCGGCGGCGATGGCCGCGCCACGCCGGCCACGAGGCATCCGCATGTTCGGGAACCGGGCGCCGCGGCCCGACGTGCTGATGGTCGTGTCGGTCATGCGGCCCTTCGGGTCTCTGGGGGGCGCACGGCCGAGACCAGCATGGCCTCGAGCGCGAGCGCGGGCTGGACGTTGCCCTCGATGCGGGTACGCGCGGTCTGGATCGCGTCGAGCGTGGCGAGCGTGCCCGCGGGCGACGCCTGTTCGGCGGCGTGCTCGAGCCTCGGCAGGAGTTCGCGGTTGACGAGCTCGACGTCGGCGCCGAGCTGGATCAGCAGGATGTCGCGGTAGAGCGAGGAGAGATCGACGAGGATGCGGTCGATGCCGTCGCGCAGGCTGCGGGTCGCCCGACGCTTCTGATCGTCTTCGAGGGCCTTCAACTGCGGACGGAGCGCGGGCGGCACGGCCTGCCCCGGCGCGATGCCGAGCGAGTGCAGCGCGTGCTCGCGCTCTTCGGCGTCGCGCAGCTCGGTGATCGCCTTCGCGTCGTCGCCTGCGATCTCGAGGAACCGCGCGGCGGTCATCACCGCGCCGGCCGTCGACCGCACGTCGAGCGCGAGCTCGAGGGTCTCGGAGCGCCGGGCGCGCGCATCGTGGTCGGTCGCGAGGCGGTGCGCCATGCCGATGTGGCTCTGCGCCTCGCGAGCAGCGCGCTCGGCGAGCTCGGCGTCGACGCCGTCGCGACGCACGAGCAGGGCCGCGACGTCGGTGACGCTGGGCACCTGCAGCCGCACGGAGCGCACGCGCGACCGGATCGTCGGGATGAGGTCGGCCTCGCTCGGCGCGCACAGGATCCATACCGTGCGCTCCGGCGGCTCCTCGAGCTCTTTCAGCAGGAAGTTCGACGTGTGCTCGGTCATGCGGTCGGCGTCTTCGACGATGATGACGCGGTGCCGCCCGATCGACGGCGCGTAGTGCGAACGCTTGACGATGTCGCGCACGTCGTCGCGCTTGATGATGACGCCCTCGGTCGCGAGCACGTGCAGGTCGGGATGGCTTCGCGCGTCAACCTGGATCCGCGTCGCCTCGTCGCCGTCGGGCGCACCCGAGATGAGCGCCGTCGCGAAGGCGTAGGCGAGGTTCGACCGGCCGGAGCCCGGGGGGCCCGTGATGAGCCACGAGTGGGTCATCTGCTGCGACGCGCCTGCCGTCGGGGCCGTCGCCGCATCGTCGTCGACGCCGCGCGTCGGGGCGGATGCCTCGCGTCGGGCGCCGGCGGCCTCCGCGGCCGCTCGGAACACGGCGATCGCCGCGTCCTGGCCGGTCAGCTCGCTCCACACGCTCACGGGATCCACGCTACCTTCCGCCGCCGACGGCGGACTCAGCGGGCACTCAGCAGCGCGGCGACCCGTTCGCGGACGGCCTCCGCGATCACGTCGACCGGCTTCGACGCGTCGACGACGAGGAAGCGCGCGGGGTCGGCCTCGGCGAGCGCGAGGTAGGCGGCGCGCACCCGATCGTGGAACTCGGATGCCTCGGCTTCGAGCCGGTCGTACCGCGTGCGCGCCTCGTCGAGGCGACCGCGCGCGGCCGTCGCGTCGAGGTCGAGCAGGATCGTGAGGTCGGGCATGAGCCCCTCGGTCGCCCATTCCGAGATGCCCCGAACGGCTTCGGGGTCGAGCACCCGGCCCGCGCCCTGGTAGGCGACGGACGAGTCGATGTACCGATCCTGGATGACGACCTCGCCGCGCTCGAGCGCGGGCCGCACGACGGTGGCGATGTGATGGGCGCGGTCGGCGGCGTAGAGCAGCGCCTCGGCCCGAGGCGCGATGTCGCCGCGGTGGTGCAGCACGATCTCGCGGACCTCGACGCCGACCGCGGTGCCACCGGGCTCTCGCGTGCGCACGACGGTGCGCCCGTCGTGCGCGAGCCACTCGCGCAGCAGCTCGGCCTGCGTCGTCTTGCCCGAGCCGTCGCCCCCCTCGAGGGTGATGAACAGGCCGGGCGCGCTCACTTCTTGGACGCCGTCTTCTTCGCCGCGGGCTTCTTCGCGGGTGCCTTCTTGCGCGGTGCCGCCGGGCCCTTGTCGCGCTTGATCTGCAGCAGCTCGACCGCACGTTCGAAGGTGATGTCCTCGACCGACTCGGCGCGCGGGATCGTCGCGTTCGTCGTGCCGTCGGTCACGTACGGGCCGAACCGACCGTCCTTCACCTTGATCGGCTTCCCGCTCACGGGGTCGTTGTCGAACTCCTTGAGGGCGCTGGAGGCGCGTCGGGCGCCGTACTTCGGCTGTGCGAAGAGTTCGAGCGCACCGGCGAGGTCGATGTCGAAGATCGCGTCCTCGCTCGGCAGCGTGCGGGTGTCGGCGTCCTTCTTGAGGTAAGGGCCGTACCGGCCGTTCTGCGCGGTGATCTCGACGCCCGACTCGGGATCGAGGCCGACCACGCGGGGCAGGTCGAGCAGCTTCAACGCGGTCTCGAGGTCGATCTCCTCGATGTGCATGCTCTTGAACAGTGACGCCGTCCGCGGCTTGGGAGCCGCCGCCTTCTTCGGGGCGCGCTTGGCCTTCGGCGCTTCGACGACCTCGCCCGTCGCGGGATCGACGGTCGCCTCGGCCGCCTCGGCGACCGGCTCGGGCTCGAGCTCGGTGACGTACGGCCCGAAGCGGCCGTCCTTCACGACGACCTGCTTGCCGTTGTCTGGGTTCGCACCGAGCACGCGGTCGCTCTGCACGGGCGCCTCGATGAGTTCGCGCGCCTTCGCCTCGGTCAGTTCGTCGGGGGCGAGCCCCTCGGGCAGGTTCACACGGCGGGGCGTGGCGTCGGCGGCCGCATCGGCGTCGACCGCCTCGAGGTACGGGCCGTACTTGCCGATGCGCAGCGTGATGTCGGGCGCGATCACGACGGAGTTGATCTCGCGGGCGTCGATGTCGCCGAGGTTGTCGACGACCTGTCGCAGTCCGCGGTGCTTGTCGGATCCGAAGTAGAAGCTCGACAGCCAGTCGACGCGATCGGCTTCGCCCGCGGCGATGTGGTCGAGGTCGTCCTCCATCTCGGCGGTGAAGTCGTACTCGACCAGGTCGCCGAAGTGCTCCTCGAGCAGTCGCACGACCGAGAACGCGATCCAGCTCGGCACCAGCGCCTGACCGCGCTGCGTGACGTACCCGCGATCGAGGATGGTCGAGATGATCGAGGCGAACGTCGAGGGGCGGCCGATGCCGAGCTCCTCGAGGCGCTTGACGAGGCTCGCCTCGGTGTAGCGCGGCGGCGGGCTCGTCTCGTGCCCCTTGGCCTCGAGCTCGTCGAGCGACAGTTCCTGGCCCTCGGCGAGCTGCGGCAGCTTGGCATCGCCTGAGGCGTCGTCGCGATTGCGCTCTTCGTCGCGACCCTCTTCGTAGGCGGCGAGGAAGCCGCGGAAGGTGATGACGGTGCCGCTCGCGGTGAACTCGGCGATGGTGCCGCCGATCTTCGTCGTGGTCGCTGCCGGCGACGTCGCCGAGGCGGCCGTCGGCCCGACCTCGATCGTGACGGTCGCCGTCTGTCCCTTGGCGTCGGCCATCTGGGAGGCGACCGTGCGCTTCCAGATGAGGTCGTAGAGGTCGAACTCCCGCCCGCGCAGCGCGCCCTGGAGCGACGCCGGCGTGCGGAACACCTCGCCCGAGGGGCGGATCGCCTCGTGGGCCTCCTGCGCGTTCTTCGACTTGCCGGCGTAGACACGCGGCTTGTCGGGCACCGAGTCGGCGCCGTAGAGCGCGGTCGCCTGCGTCCGCGCGGCCGAGATCGCCTGCTGCGAGAGCGAGTTCGAGTCGGTGCGCATATAGGTGATGTAGCCGTTCTCGTACAGCGACTGCGCCACCCGCATCGTGTCCTTCGCCGAGAGCCGGAGCTTTCGCGCGGCCTCCTGCTGGAGGGTCGAGGTCGTGAAGGGAGCGGCGGGCCGGCGCGAGTACGGCTTCGTCTCGAGCTTCGAGACGCGACGGGCGACGGCGTCGTCGCGAAGGGCGGAGGCGAGCGCCTGAGCGGTCGGCTCGTCGATGACGACGGCCTTGGACGTGAGCCTTCCGGCGTCGTCGAAGTCGCGACCGGTGGCGATGCGCTCGCCGCCGACACGGACGAGCTTCGCCTCGAACGCGCTGCCGGGGGCATCCGTGGCGAAGGTGCCGACGAGGTCCCAGTAGCCCGCGGCGACGAAGGCGAGCCGTTCGCGCTCGCGGTCGACGACGAGGCGGGTCGCGGCCGACTGCACGCGGCCGGCCGAGAGGCCGGGACCGACCTTGCGCCAGAGCACGGGCGACACCTCGTAGCCGTACAGGCGGTCGAGGATGCGCCGGGTCTCCTGCGCATCGACGAGCGCGGTGTCGAGCTCTCGGGTGTTGTCCTTCGCCTTCTGGATCGCGTCCTTCGTGATCTCGTGGAAGACCATTCGGCGCACCGGCACCTTGGGCTTGAGCTCCTGGAGCAGGTGCCACGCGATGGCCTCGCCCTCGCGGTCCTCATCGGTGGCGAGCAGGAGTTCGTCGGCGCCCTTGAGCGCGCGCTTGAGTTCGGCGACCGTCTTCTTCTTGGAGTCGGAGACGACGTAGTACGGCTCGAAGCCGTTGTCGACGTCGACCGAGAACTTGCCGAGCGGGCCCTTCTTGAGCTCGGCGGGCAGGTTCTTCGGCTCGATCAGGTCACGGATGTGGCCGACCGACGACAGCACCTCGTATCCCTCGCCCAGGTATTGGGCGATGGACTTCATCTTGGTCGGCGACTCAACGATGACCAGTTTCTTCGCGCCTGACACCAGACTCCTCTTTGTTCCACTTGAGACGAGAACGCACTTCGAATGCCGCGCCCCCGAGCGGTGTGCCGTGATCGGCGGTACGCTCCGCCGACAGCCACACGATACACATTCCCACCGGGAGTACGCCCACTCCACCGCGTCGAAACCTCTCGCGCCCACTCGCCGCGCCCTCTTGCGGTTCGCACCCGGCGGAGGAGAATGGCCGCATGGACACGTCATCTCACGGCTCGTACACGGCCAAGCTGATCGACGGACCGCTCGAGGGCAAGACCGTCGCGACGGGCTTCCTCGACACGGGCGACCCCAAGCCGCGGCTCGAGCTCAACGCCGACGCCGGCAAGCGCTACATCTACTCGCGCGCGGCCGGGCTCGAGTTCGAGACCCCGGGCGACGATCGCCCCTCGGCGGTCGACTACCGGTTCATCGAGACCGTCTTCGACTGAGCCCCGGAGTCAGCCCACCCACCCCGGCGGGCCGGCCCGCGCCCTCGCCGAGATGACGAGGCCGAGGACGCTCGCGTTCACCGAGACCTCCGCCACCGGCCCGTCGAGTGCGCAGGCGGTGAGGCTCGCACCGTTGCGGGCGGCGAGTTCGGCCGCGAGTTCGCAGGGCACGCCTGCGACGATCCCGGCCGATGCGTCGGCTGCGGCCAGCGCCGCGGCATCTGCGGCGTTCGCTGCGCGCTGCGATGTGATGAACGCACCGAGGAGGGGCACGACGAGCGACGCCACGAGCACGATCGCGCCGACGAGCCCGACCGCAACGACCGTCGCCGCACCCCGGTCATCGCGTGAGCGGTCGGCGACGTCGTCGCCGGTGTCGGTGCCGGTGTCGGTTTCGCGGACGCGATCTCCGTCGCACCTCACAGTCCACCGCCCAGCGCGCACGAGCGGGCTTCGAGCCGCACGGCGGCGAGCAGTCCCGCGCCCGAGCTGCTGAGCAGGGCGCAGACGATGTCGCCGTCGTGCGACACCTCGATCGCCACGTCGCCCGCGACATGCGAGGCGATCGTGCGCGCCCGCCCTGCGTCTTCGCCACGACCGAGCGCGCGCGCCGCATCGGCGGCGGCGTCGGTGAGCCGCACCTGCTGCGCCGCGAGCTGCACCGCTCCGAGGCATGCCGCGAGCACCAGCGCGATCGCCGGCAGCGCGACGGCGAACTCCGCCGTCACGCTGCCGCGCTCGCGATCAGCCGACCGTGAGCGCATTCCGCACGAGATCGGTGAGGATGCCGCGCACCTCGTCACCGCGCAGGATGACGACGAGGAGCCCGGCGAAGCCGACGGCGGCCATCGTGGCGACGGCGTACTCGGCGGTCGCCGCACCGCGCTCGCCCGCGATGCGGCGGACGAATCGCCGGACCGACGCCCGGTGCCGGGCGTCGGATCCGGCGGTCGTCGAACCGTCGGCGCTCGCGTCGACGACGTCGATCGCCTCGGTGGATCGGTTCTGCATGTCGGTGTTCCCTTCGATTGCGCCGGTTGCCCGGCGGATGAGCGGCACGAGGCAGGGGCCGTCACATCGCACCGCCGAGGGTGCCGGTGACGACGGAGATCATGAGCGGCGCGACCCCGAGCAGGACGAACGCGGGCAGCACGCAGAGCCCGAGCGGCAGCATGAGGCGCACCCCGAGTGCCGCCGCTCTCGACTCGCCCTCGGTGCGGGCCGCGCGGCGCACCCGGAACGCCTCGGCACGCAGCAGTTCGGCGACGGGCGCTCCGGCCCGTGCCGCGAGCTCGACGACCCCATCGACCGCGTTGTCGCCGCCACCGAGCGACAGGTGACGTCGCATCGCGCGACGTGCGAGGTCGCGCGATCGGTCGACCGAGGCACCGCTCGACATCGCGATCGCCAGCAGTTCGAGCTCGAGACCGGCATCGGCGCGCGAGACCGAGGCCGATCGCGCGAGGCGGCGGTTCCACCGCGCCCCCGCCCAGAGGAAGAGGACGCCGAGTGCGAGGCACGCGAGGCCGAGCGGGTTGCCGACCAGTACGCCCACGGTGTCGAACCCGAGCAATGAGCCGAAGCCGAGCGCGACCACCGGCAGCGCCGAGACGAGCCGGGCACTGGCCGCCGGTCCGGCGAGGGCGGTGCCGACGTCGCGTCGCAACTGCGCCTCGTCGCGGAGCACGAGGGCGAGCGACCTGAGGCTCGCGGCGAGCGGGGCACCCGCCTCGGCGGCCACCGACCATGCGGCCGCCAGCACCGCCCAGGTCGGTGCGGCGCCCGGCTGCTCCGCTCGTGCCCGCTCGATCGCCTCGACGACGTCGTCGCCCGCAGCAGCCGCCGCCGCGGCGGCCGCGAGAATGCACTCATCGGGCGACGGCTCGACCGGCTCGTCGACGTGAGCGTGCCGTTCTCGGCCGGCGCGACCCGGGGCGGGCTCCGCCCGTGGACCGATCGACACGTAGCGCCAGGCGTTGGCGGCGGGAACGCCGGCCGCGAGCAGCACGGCGAGGCGTTCGGTGACGCCGGCGATCGCATCGACCTCCGCACCCGGGTCGGCACGTCGCCGACGTCGCAGCCGGGTGCTCATTGCGCCTCGATTCCGAGCCGGTCGCCGTCGACCACGAACCGCCCCACTTGCGCGAGACGGCGCCGGCCGTCGATGCGCTCGAGGTGCAGCACGAGGTCGAAGGCGCTCGCGGTCTGGCGCGCGACGGCCTCGGCCGTGAGCCCCGCGGTCGCCCCCAGCGCCTCGAGCCGGGCGGGCACGTCGACGAGCGAGTTGGCGTGCAGCGTGCCCGCGCCGCCGTCGTGGCCGGTGTTGAGCGCGGCGAGCAGCTCCCGCAGCTCGGCGCCACGGCACTCGCCGACCACGAGCCGGTCGGGCCGCATCCGCAGCGCTTCGCGAAGCAGCGAGTCGAGCCCGATGCGTCCCGTCCCCTCGAGGTTCGGCTGGCGGGCCTCCAGTGCGACCGCATGCGGGTGGGCGAGCTGCAGTTCGGCGACGTCCTCGATGACGACGATGCGCTCGCGCTCGGGCGCCTCGCTCAGCAGTGCCGCGAGCAACGTGGTCTTGCCGGTGCCGCCGGCCCCCGTGATCAGCAGGTTCTCTCGGCGGGCCACCGCGGTCGCGAGCCGTGCGCGCTGCGCCTCGTCGAGCATTCCGCCCGCCGCGAGGTCGTCGAGCGACCGCCCGGCAGCCCGCGGGATGCGCACCGAGACGAGGGTGCCCGCGGTCGAGACCGGGGGCAGCACGACGTGCACGCGGATGCCGCGGCCGAGCCGGACGTCGACCGCCGGCGTCGCCTCGTCGACGTGCCGGCCGCCGCGCGCGATCAGGCGCACGGCGAGCGCCCGCACCTCCGCTTCGTCGGCGGCCCAGGCGGGTTCACGATCGGCGCCCCCGCCGCGGTCGACCCACAGGCCTGCGGCGCCGTTGAGGAACAGGTCGGTGACGGGGCCGTCGGCCGCGAACGGTTCGAGCGGGCCGAGCTCGGACAGGTCGATCGGATCGGCGTCCGTCGACCCGCCCGGCGGACCGTCGGGCGGTGTCGGCACGAACGGCCGGTGCTCGGCCGGCGTGGCGATCGACCCGCCGAGCAGGGCTCCGGGCGACGGGTGGTCGCCGGAGGCCTCGCCGACGACGGCCGCACCGAACCCGCCGGCGCCGTCGTACGTGCCGCTCGACCCGCGCGCATCTCGGCGCGCGCCGCCGTCGACGCGAACGGCCCCTGCCGTCGGGGCATGTGCACGCCACGACGGCGTCGCGACGAATGGGAGGCTCATGCGGCGAGCGTACGAAGCCGGGCCGGCCGCGAGGCATCCCGTCGGCCGGATGTGGAGAGAGTCCTCCCCCACGACGCTGTGGAGGAGGACTCGCCGGGCTCCGCCGAACGCTGGCTCAGCAGGGGCGGTGCCGTTAAAAGAAGGGGGCGGCACCCATTGGGGGGAACAGGTGCCGCCTCGGCAGCACAAGGATTGGGGGGAATCGCAGGTGCTGCAGGCCTCGAAACGAGTGTTCGGGCGGTACTCAGTGTACGGCCTCAGAAACAATGCGCAAGCATTTTTTGTCCTCATTTGTGCGGACACTCAGAAATCTCTGCGCAAAGGCACAGTAGCGCCTCCGAAAGCCGCGCGGAAGAGCAATCGCACGATGTGTTTCTGCACGCGCGCAACACGGTCTCGGGCGCGGGGTAGTGTGCTGGGTGGGGCAGGCGACCCAACCGATGAAACAGATCGCGAAGGAGCGACCGGAGAACCATGACCGTTCAGATCGATCACGCACTCGAGGAGATCAGGCGCTTCCGTCCGAGCCCCGAGTTCGCCGCCCAAGCCGTCGCCGACGACGGACTCTACGAAGCAGCGAAGGCCGACCGCGTCGGCTTCTGGGCCGACCAGGCCCGTGAGCTGCTCACCTGGGAGAAGCCGTTCACCCGCACCCTCGACTGGTCGAACCCGCCGTTCGCGAAGTGGTTCGACGACGGTGAGCTCAACGTCGCCGTCAACTGCCTCGACCGGCATGTCGAGGCCGGCCTCGGCGACCGCGTCGCCATCCACTTCGAGGGCGAGCCCGGTGACAGCCGCGACATCACCTACGCCGAGCTGACCGACGAGGTCAAGCGCGCGGCGAACGTGCTCGAGGGGCTCGGCGTCGGCGAGGGCGATCGGGTCGCCATCTACCTGCCGATGATCCCCGAGGCGGTCGTCTCGATGCTCGCGGTCGCGCGCATCGGCGCGATCCACTCGGTCGTGTTCGGCGGCTTCAGCTCCGACAGCCTCGCCTCCCGCATCGACGACGCCGAGGCCAAGCTCGTCATCACCGCCGACGGCGGGTACCGCAAGGGCCGGGTCTTCCCGCTGAAGCCCACGGTCGACGAGGCGATCTCGAAGTCCGCCGGCTCGGTCGAGAAGGTGCTCGTCGTGAAGCGCACGGGCAACGAGGTCGGCGTCGAGGCCGGCCGCGACGTGTGGTGGCACGACACGGTCGCCGGGGCCTCAGGCGAGCACGCTCCGAAGGCGTTCGGCGCCGAGCACCCGCTCTTCATCCTCTACACCTCGGGCACCACCGGGAAGCCGAAGGGCGTCGTGCACTCGAGCGGCGGTTACCTGACCCAGGCGGCGTTCACGCACAAGAACGTCTTCGACCTCCACCCCGAGACCGACGTCTACTGGTGCACCGCCGACGTGGGCTGGATCACCGGCCACTCGTACGTCGTGTACGGCCCGCTCGCCAATGCGGCGACGCAGGTGCTCTACGAGGGCACCCCCGACACGCCGCACCCCGGCCGCTGGTGGGAGATCGTCGAGAAGTACAAGGTCTCGATCCTGTACACGGCGCCGACCGCGATCCGCTCCTTCATGAAGCTCGGCCGGCAGATCCCGCACCAGTTCAACCTGCGGTCGCTCCGCCTGCTCGGCTCGGTGGGCGAGCCGATCAACCCCGAGGCCTGGATCTGGTACCGCCACGTCATCGGCGGCGGCTCGATCCCCGTGGTCGACACGTGGTGGCAGACCGAGACCGGCGCGATCATGATCTCGGCACTGCCCGGCATCACCGACCTGAAGCCCGGCTCCGCGCAGGTGCCCATTCCCGGCATCTCGATCGACATCCTGAGCGACGACGGCACCCCCGTCGAGGGCGAGGACGGCGGGCTCCTCGTCATCACCGAGCCGTGGCCGTCGATGCTGCGCGGCATCTGGGGCGACCCCGAGCGCTTCAAGGAGACCTACTGGGAGAAGTTCGGCGACAAGTACTTCGCCGGCGACGGCGCCCGTCGCGATGAGGACGGCGACATCTGGCTGCTCGGCCGCGTCGACGACGTCATGAACGTCTCGGGCCACCGGCTCTCGACGGCCGAGATCGAGTCGTCGCTCGTCGCCCACCCGTGGACGGCCGAGGCGGCCGTCGTCGGCGCGACCGACGAGACGACGGGCCAGGCGGTCGTGGCGTTCGTCATCCTCAAGCAGAGCCAGGCCGAGGCCGCCCAGGCCGACACGGCCGCCGCCTCGGAGGAGCTTCGCAAGCACGTCGCCACGCAGATCGGCGCCATCGCGCGCCCGCGTCAGGTGTTCATCGTGAACGAGCTGCCGAAGACGCGCTCGGGCAAGATCATGCGGCGCCTGCTGCGCGACCTCGCCGAGGGCCGCCAGATCGGCGACACGACGACGCTCGCCGACACGTCGATCATGCAGATCATCAGCGAGCAGGTGAAGTAGGCGCCTCGCGCAGACGACGGATGCCTCGGCGGGAAGCTTCCCGCCGAGGCATCCGTCTTCGATCAGTGCGTCAGGCGAACTCGACGACGAGTTCGAGCTCGACCGGCGAGTCGAGCGGCAGCACCGCGACGCCGACCGCGGAGCGGGCGTGCCGGCCGGCGTCGCCGAAGATCTCGCCGAGCGCCTCGGAGGCGCCGTTGATGACGCCGGGCTGCCCGGTGAACTCCGGGTCGCTCGCGACGAAGCCGACGAGCTTCACGATGCGGGTCACGCGGTCGAGCGAGCCGATCTCGGCGCGCACCGCGGCGAGCGCGTTGAGCACGCACGTGCGCGCGTACGCCTTGGCGTCGTCGGCTGGCACGAGTCCATGGCCGTCGCCGACCTTGCCGGTCGCGGGGAGCGCGCCGGCCGTGAACGGCAACTGGCCCGAGGTGTAGACGTACGAGCCGGTGACGACGGCCGGCACGTAGGCGGCGACGGGTGCTGCGACCTCGGGGAGCTCGATGCCGAGCTCGGCGAGACGGGCCTCGAATCCGGCCATCAGGCGTGCCCCTCGCCCTCGAACTGCTTCGCGGCCTGCGCGGCCGCCGCGGCACCCGCCTGGGCAGCGTGCGACGACTCGCCGCCCTTGGGGCGCTTCAGGTACGCCACGAGCCCGCCTTCGGGCCCCTGGACGACCTGCACGAGCTCCCACCCCTCCGAGCCCCAGTTGTTGAGGATCGCGGCGGTGTTGTGGATGAGCAGCGGAGTGGTGATGTACTCCCAGGCCGGCATATGGGCTCCCTCTTTGGATGTCTCGTGCACGATGCGTGCGGAATGGCGGGTCTCGGCGTGTCGCGCCCGGATGCGACGCCCAGCGCGCGTAGCGGGATTTGCCAGCCTTCTCCGTTAAGCTCCACTATATGTCTGCCCAAAAACGCACGATGAGCGACGTCGGTACCGGCATTCTCGGATTCGTCGGCATGAGCGTCGTCGCCGGCGTCCTCGTGACCGCCGCGGTGACCCCGGCACTCGCCGTCACCGGTATGGCTGCCAACAACAGCATCACGATGTTCGAGAACCTTCCGAGTTCGCTCGAGATCGGCGAGCTGGCGCAGAAGTCGACCATCTACGCGGTGAAGCCCGACGGAAAGACGTCGCCGATGGCGTGGTTCTACGACGACAATCGCGAAGAGGTCGCGTTCGAGTACATCTCCCCGTACCTCAAGGACGCGGCGGTCGCCGGTGAGGACCCGCGGTTCTACGACCACGGCGGCATCGACATCGCGGGCACGATCCGCGGTGCGCTCTCGACGGTGAGCGGCGGCGGCACCCAGGGCGGATCGTCGATCACGCAGCAGTACGTGAAGAACGTGCTCGTCTCGAACGACATGGCGAAGGCGAAGAACCAAGAAGAACGCCTCGAGGCCTGGGAGAAGCACACCAAGACGTCGATCGACCGCAAGCTCAAGGAGATGCGCTACGCGATCACCGTCGAGAAGCAGTACTCCAAGGACGACATCCTCCGCGGCTACCTCAACATCGCGGGCTTCGGCGGGCAGATCTACGGCGTGCAGACCGCCGCGCAGTACTACTTCGGTACGAACGCCCACGATCTCTCGCTCGCGCAGGCCGCGAGCCTCATCGCGATCGTGAACAGCCCCGAGGAGTTCCGCCTCGACTACCCCGACGACGAGCTCAATGGCGCGAAGACCGTCGTCGACGGCGAGACCGTGCCGTACGCGCGCAACAAGGAGCGTCGCGACTACATCCTCGACAAGATGCTCGAGCAGAAGAAGATCACGAAGGAGGAGCACGACGCGGCGATCGCCGAGCCGGTTGCGCCGAAGATCGTGCCGCCGTCGAGCGGCTGCCAGGCGTCGCCCGTCTACGCGTACTTCTGCGACTACGTGACGTGGGAGATCAAGAACAAGCTCGACAAGCCCGACACCGAAGAGAACGAGGGCGCGGCGATGCTCGAGCGCGGCGGCCTCGACATCTACACGACGATCGACATGGACCTGCAGGCCGCGGCCTACTCGGCCGTGCACGACAACGTGCCGCCGTCGATCGCCGAGGCCGACATCGGCGCCTCCGCCGTCTCGGTGCAGGTGGGCACCGGCCGCATCCTCGCGATGGCGCAGAACACCGTCTACAACGTCGACCCCGAGGTCACGGGCGACGGCTACGACGCCGTGAACTACAACTCGACGATCGACTACGGCGGTTCGAGCGGCTTCCAGCCCGGGTCGACCTTCAAGATCTTCACCCTCGGCGAGTGGCTGAAGGAGGGGCACTCGGTCAACGAGAGCATGGACGCACGCAAGCGCAATAACTGGGGTACGTTCAAGAGCAGCTGCCCCGCCGACAACGTCTACGCCGGCGACTGGGACCCGCGCAACGACGAGGGCGGCAACGGCGGCTACTGGTCGGCGCTCTACAACACCGTCAACTCCGAGAACACCGGTTTCGTCGCGATGGCGAAGCAGCTCGACCTCTGCGGCATCAAGAACACCGCGACAGCGCTCATGAGCTCTGGCCGCGCCGACGGCAAGCCGCTCGGCGAGGGCATCAACAGCGAGGGCGACCGCATCGCATTCGGCCCCTCGGCCGTGCTCGGCACTGAAGAGATCGCGCCGGTCTCGATGGCGACCGCCTTCGCCGCGGTCGCCGGCGGCGGCAAGTCGTGCACGCCGATCGCGATCGACAAGATCACCGACGCGAACGGCGAGCCGGTGGAGGTGCCGAAGTCGACGTGCACGCAGGCCGTCACTCCCGACGTCGCGGCCGGCATGACCTACGCGCTGCAGCGCGTCATGACCGACGGCACTGGCCGCTCGTCGCGCTACAAGATGGACACCGCGGGCACCCCGATGATTGGCAAGACCGGCACGACCGACGACGCGGTCGCCACCTGGATGAGCGGCGCGTCGTCGAAGGTCGCGACCGTGGTCGGCGTGTACAACGCGACCGGCTTCGTGAACCTGCGCGACACGTACATCAACGGCACCGAGGCCGCGGTCCTCCGACACAACATCTGGCCGCGCATCATGGACGTCGCCAACAACAAGTACGGTGGCGACGCCTTCCCCGAGCCCGACCAGAAGTACCTCACGACGCCGATGGCGAACGTGCCGAGCGTGCTCGGCCTCGCTCCCGAGGCCGCCCAGAAGGCCCTCCAGGACGCCGGCTTCGGCTGGACCATGGACGGCGAGGTCGACTCGGCCCAGCCGAAGGGCACGATCGGCAGCCAGTCGGCCTCGGGCCAGGCGCCGAAGGGCTCGTCGATCTCGCTGAAGGTCAGCCGCGGCAACCTGAGCGCGCTGCCCGACGTGACCGGGATGCAAGCCGACCAGGCCGAGGCCACGCTCGCCGCGGCCGGCTACCGCGTCGATCGCGACCGCGAGGACACCGACGACCAGAGCAAGGACGGCATCGTCATCTCCCAGTCGCCGGGCGCGGGCGAGAACGCCAAGCCGGGCGACAAGGTCAAGATCGTGATCGGCCGCTTCACCGGCGGCGGTGACGGCGGCGAAAACCCGGGCGGCGGCACCGACGGCGGCGCAGCTCCGGAAGCCGGTTGAACGGTCGACTGACGCCCGCCGCGCGGATCGCCCTGGCGATCGGCGCGGCGGGCGTCGCCGCATTCGCGTGGGGTTCGCTCGTCGAGCGCACCCGGTGGACGCTCCGGCGCGCCGAGGTGCCGGTGCTGCCCGCGGGGGCCGAACCGATCCGGGTGCTCCACCTCTCCGACCTGCACATGGCGCCGTGGCAGCGCGACAAGCAGGACTGGGTGCGCTCGCTCGCCGACCTCGAGCCCGACCTCATCGTCGACACCGGTGACAACCTCGGGCACGAGCAGGGCCTCGAGGGCATCCGCCGGGCCTTCGAGCCCTTCCGAGGCATCCCCGGCGTGTTCGTCAACGGGTCGAACGACTACTTCGGCCCTGTGCCCAAGAACCCGTTCGGCTACTTCATGGGCCCGTCGCGGCACCGCGTGACCTCGAAGCGGCTCGACATCGACGCGCTGCACGCGTGCTTCGCCGAGCTCGGCTGGCAGGACCTCGACAACACGGCGACGAGCCTCGACCTGCGCGGCACGCACTTCGAGTTCTTCGGCGTCGACGACCCGCACAAGGGCTACGACCGTCTCGACCTCATCGCGGGCGCGATCGACGAGTTGCGCGCCGACGACCCGCTCGGCGACGAGACCTGGCCCGATCCCGGTCCGCTTCGTCGCGCTCGGAGATCGACGCCTCGCCCCACCGTGACCATCGGGGTGGCGCACGCCCCGTACCAGCGGGTGCTCAATTCCTTCGTGAACCACGGCGCCCAGCTCATCTTCGCGGGTCACACCCACGGTGGCCAGGTCTGCGTGCCCGGCTTCGGAGCCCTCGTCACGAACTGCGACATCCCGCGCAAGCAGGTCAAGGGGCTGAGCGTCTGGCGGCACGGGCTGCGCTCGGCATTCCTCAACGTCTCGGCCGGGCTCGGCACCTCGATCTTCGCCCCCGTGCGCTTCGCCTGCCCACCCGAGGCGACGCTGATCACGCTCGTTCCGGCCGATCGGTGACGAACCGGATGCCTCGTGCCGCGCGTCGGCACGAGGCATGAGGCGGACTGGTCAGCGGCGCCGGAAATATCGGCTATCCTTGTTGAGGCCCTGCGGGGCCACCGGGGTGTGGCGCAGCTTGGTAGCGCGCTTCGTTCGGGACGAAGAGGTCGCAGGTTCAAATCCTGTCACCCCGACCACACGCAGAACCCCCTCCGAGATCGGAGGGGGTTCTGTCGTATCCGTACGTTCAGGGGCGCCCGATGCCCCGCAGTTCCCAGCCGGCCGCGCGCCAAGCGGCGGCGTCGAGCACGTTGCGGGCATCGATGATGCGGCGACCCGCGACGAGTCGCGCCGAGTCGACGGGATCGAGCGCGCGGTACTCCCTCCACTCGGTCACGAGCACGACGAGGTCGGCCCCGCGCAACGCCTCACGGGTCGAGCTGACGTAGTCGAGCTGGGGGTGCCGCGCACGGGCGTTCTCGATGCCCTCGGGGTCGGTCGCGACCACGTCGGCGCCGAGCCCCTTGAGCTGCACCGCCACGTCGAGCGCGGGTGAATCGCGCACGTCGTCGGACTCGGGCTTGAACGTCACGCCGAGCACCGCGATGCGCTTGCGGTGCACCTGTCCGCCGAGTGCGGCGACGGCGAGGTCGACGACCCGTTGCCGCTGGCGCAGGTTGATCGCGTCGACCTCGCGCAGGAAGGCGAGGGACTCGCCGCGCCCCAGTTCTTCGGCGCGTGCCGTGAACGCACGGATGTCCTTCGGGAGGCATCCCCCGCCGAACCCGACACCGGCGTTGAGGAAGCGGCGGCCGATGCGCGCGTCATGGCCGATCGCGTCGGCGAGGGCGGTGACATCGGCTCCCGTGACGTCGGCGATCTCGGCCATCGCGTTGATGAAGCTGATCTTCGTCGCGAGGAAGGCGTTCGCCGCGACCTTCACGAGTTCGGCGGTCGCGTAGTCGGTCACGATGCGCGGCGCTCCGGCCTCGATCGCCGCACGGTACACCCGATCGAGCACCGACGCCGCACGTCCGTCCCCACCGGGATCGCGGACTCCGTACACGAGTCGGTCGGGCTCGAGGGTGTCGCGGACCGCGAAGCCCTCGCGCAGGAACTCCGGATTCCAGGCGACCTCCGCCTGCGGCGCGACCGCGGCCAGCAGGTCGGCCAGCCGGGACGCCGTGCCGACCGGCACCGTGCTCTTCCCGACCACGAGCGCCCCGTCGGCGAGATGCGGGGCGAGCGCTGCGAACGCCGCGTCGACGTAGCTCAGGTCGGCCGCGTTCGTGCCCGCGGACTGCGGCGTGCCGACCGCGACGAAGTGCACCTCCGCGTCGGCGGCGTCGGCGATGTCCGTCGAGAAGCGCAGGCGACCCGACGCGGTGGCGGAGGTGAGGATCTCGGCGAGCCCCGGCTCGAAGAACGGCGGTCGGCCGGCAGCGAGCTCGGCCACCTTCGCGGCGTCGATGTCGACGCCGACGACTTCGTGTCCGAGTTCGGCCATCGCCGACGCGTGCACCGCCCCGAGGTAGCCGCAGCCGATCACCGAGATGCGCATGGCAAGTCCTTTCGAGCGGGACTTCCATTCTCGCGGTTGCGGCCGCTCGCCGCGCGCAGCAGTCGTTCGAGCGGTCCGCGACCGAGCCACCGGCGCCAGCACCACGCGAAGATCATGCTGCCGATGATCAGCCCGAACGTGAGCGCCCACGAGTCGTCGGTCAGGTATCCGTCTTCAGCGCGTTTCGCCGCTGCGATCACGATGAGGTGCAGCGTGTAGATCGTGAGCGGCATCGACCCCATCGCCGTGACCGGCGACAGCACGCGGCCGGCGACGCGGCGGACGGCGGGCCTGACGAGACCGGTGAGCGTCACCGTGGCCGCGACGATCACGAGCGCCACCCCGACGTTGCCCATGGCGAGCGCCGAGGCGGAGACCGCGTGCTCGAGCACCGACGCCGAGGCATCCGTCTCGGCAGGCAGCACCCGGGTCAGCGGAAGCATCACGGCCGCCACCGCCGCGCCGCAGAGCGCGTACCAGGCGACGACTCGCGGAGCCGAGGCGCCGAGCCTCGCGAGCCCGAGGCCGATGAGCATGACCGGCACCCAGATGATCACCGGGTACGCCCCGGTCAGGACCCAGCCGACGAGGAGCCCGACCTCGCCCTCGCCCGCGGCGACGATCTCTGGGCTGTACTGCGCCGCCGTCGCGAGGCCCGGCGCGATCGCGAGCAGCACGGCGCCGAGCCCGAGCGCGACGCGCGGCGGCAGGAACAGCAGCGGGAGCATGAGCAGGAACGCGACGCCGTACACGTCGAGGATGATGTACACGAGCGGGTGCAGGGTCGCGGCGATCAGCAGCCCGAGCGCGATGAGGATGAGCGCGCGGATCGTGATCTGACGGCGCAGCAGCCCGCGCCCCTCGCCGATCGGGCGGGTGCCGCCCGAGATGAAGCCGAGCCCGAAGCCCGCCGTGAGGGCGAAGAGCAGTCGCGGGCGTTCGTCGGCGATGGCCAGGAGTTCTGCCGCGTCGAGCGTTGCGGCGGCCGGCGCGACGTGCGCGACGAACATGCCGATGAGCGCCAGGCCGCGGGCGGCGTCGATGCCGTCGACCCGGGCCGGCAGTGCGGCGCGCAGCCGGCTGCGCGGCGATCGCACGACCGGCGCGGCGCTCACCGCACGACGACCGTCGGCGCCTCGAGCCGCGAGAGCACGCCGTGGCTGACCGAACCGAGCAGGAACCTGGCGATCGCACCCCTGCCGTGGCTGCCGACGACGAGCAACTCGGCCTCGGCAGCCGCCTCGGCGAGCGCCGTCACCGGGTCGCCCGCCTCGACCCGCCGGTCGATCTCGAGTGCCGGACGGGCGGACGCCACGGGAGCGAGCGCGTCGTCGAGCACCTCGCGGGCTGCGTCGGTGAGGTCGTCGACGGCGACCATCGCGGGGCCGTAGCCGTATTCGCCGCCGGCCATCAGCGCCATGTCCCACGCGTGCACCGCGACGAGCGGCACGGCGCGCCGCTCCGCCTCGTCGGCCGCGAAGGCGAGTGCACGCGCGCCGACCTGCGATCCGTCGACGCCGACGACGACGCCGCGACGCGCCGAGACGTCGATATCGGGCACGACGACGACGGGCGCCTCGCTCGCTGCGGCGATGCGCAGGCTGTGCACACCTCGCCGGCTCGGACGCTTTCCGCCGTGCCAGTCGCTGCCGACGACGAGCAGTTCCGCACCCCGCGACCGCTCCGCGAACACCTCGACGGGCGATCCCTGCTCGAGTTCGGTGGCGACCTCGAGACCAGGGTCGACGTCGAGCGCCACTGTGGCGGCGTCGGCGAGCGACGCGCGGGCCCGGTCGAGCGCGGCGAGCAGCAACTGGGCGTCTCCGGTCGCCTCGACGGCGCTGTCGACCACGTGCACGAGCCGGAGCGGGCAGCGACGCGCCGATGCCCGTTCTGCGGCCCAGCGCACCGCCCTCAGGCCGGCGCTCTCGGCGGTGCTGACTCCGACGACGACTTCGCTCATGCGGCGGCCCTCCTGCCTCCATCATCACGCGGATGCCTCGTCGGCACCACCCTCGGGCAGGTGGCGGCGGCCCGACGGACGGGGATGACGGCGGCACGGCTCGCGCCGAGGCATCCTCGTCAGTGACGGCCGTTCAGCACCCCGCCGGACTCCTGCAGGTAGCAGACGCCGCACAGCGACTCGTAGGCGACCTCGACCCCGTCGATGGCGACCTGGTCGCCGTCGAAGATGTAGCGGCCGTCGACCCGGCGGCCGTTGAAGATCGCCTTGCGACCGCAGCGGCAGATCGTCTTGAGCTCCTCGAGCGAGTGCGAGACCTCGAGCAGGCGACGGCTGCCCGGGAAGGCGACCGTCTGGAAATCGGTGCGGATGCCGTACGCGAGCACGGGGATGCCGTCGATGAGCGCGATGCGCAGGAGGTCGTCGACCTGGTCGGACGAGAGGAACTGCGCCTCGTCGACGAGCAGGCAGCTCACGTCGCGGCCGGCCTCCTCGATGACCCGGGTGCGGTGCCCTTGGAAGCGGTCGAGCACGGGTGCGTCGGGTTCGATCACGAAGTCGACCTCGCGCACGACGCCGAGCCGGGACACGATGTCCCGGTCGCCCTTCGTGTCGATCGCGGGCTTCGCGAGCAGCACCCGGTGGCCCCGCTCCTCGTAGTTGAACGCCGCCTGGAGCAACGCCGTCGACTTTCCGGAGTTCATCGCCCCATAGCGGAAGTACAGTTTCGCCATCTACTCGAGGAATCCGTCTTCTGCGGCACGACGGATCAGCTCGGCCTTGCGGCTGGCCGGCTTGCCCACCTTCGCGTACTTCTCGCGCACCCGTCGCAGGTACGTCTTCGCCGTCTCGTAGCCGACGTCCATGCGCTGGCCGACCTCGAGCGTGCTGAGCCCCTGCGCGTAGTAGCGCAGCGCCTTCTCTTCGGCCGGGCTGAGGTGCACCCCCGACATCGTCGTGTGCGAGCCGGGTGCCTCGCCCGGTCGCCCCTGCGGTCGTGGATGCCTCGGCAGTCGTTCGCCGCGCATCACGCGCCGCGCATAGTCGACGAGCGTCTCGGCGGGCAGCGTCTTCGAGACGAACCCCGCCGCACCGGCGGCCATGCTGCGTTCTCGCGACTCGTCGTCGTCGAGTGCGGTGACGACGATGACCCGCGCGCCGGCGGCGCGGCACGCCCGGATGCGCGACTCGATCGACACGCTGTCGCCGAGCTGGAGGTCCATGAGCACCAGGTCGACCGGGAAGGCGGGGCTGCGCACCAGGTCCATCCAGGAGGTCGCGGTCACGACGACCTCGAAATCGGGCGCGAGATCGGCGAACCACCGCGCCAGGCTGTCGACGATCAACCCGTGGTCGTCGAGGATCGCGAGACGATGGCGCGGCGTCGCGGCCGGTTCACTCGATGACATATCTCAGCTCCACAGTGACATTCTCCCGCGTCGAGACCGATTCGGCACCCAACGCCACGGCACGAGCCACGGCGACGAACCGATCGAGTTCGCGCTTGGCCGGTGGACGCGCCGCGGGATCGGCGACGATCCGGATGAGTCCGCCCTCGGGCTCGGGCGAGAATGCGACGCTGACGCGTTCGGAACGGCCTGTGTCGGCGAGCCACGTGATGAGGGCGGTGAGCGCCGACCGCTGGTCGTCGCCGAGTACGTCGGCGGCGCCCGTCGGGTCGTCGACGAGGGTCTCGACACCGCGGCTCACCCGCAGGTTCGCTGCGAGATCGTCGAGCCAGGTCGACTCGATGCCCGCACGAAGCGCCCGCCGGAGCTCTTCGGCGAGCTCGCGCGCGCGGTCGGCATCGGCGACCGAGATGCGCTCCGCGGTCATCACGCCCGCGAGGAACGGCAGCACCTCGCGGCCGAGCACCGAGACGCGGCTCTGCTGCACGGACCTCGCGATGCCGGCCCGCAGCTCCGAGTCGCGCTGGAGCGCCGCCCGGTTCGCCTCCCGCTGCCACGCGAGCGTCTCGGCGATGATCGCGTACGCGTAACCCGCGGCGGCGGCGGAGAGCGCGACCACGGGCGCCGCGTTGACGGCGATGAGCGCGGCGACCGGGGCGTCGGCGACGACGTAGGCGGAAGCGCCGACGACGAGGATCGACAGCACGATCGAGGCGAGCACTCCGGCGAGCGCGAGCGAGAGCCAGGTGCAGAACGGGGCGACCGAGAGGATGAGCATGCCGATCACGACCGGCCCGTAGTCGTCGTAGAGGTACTGGTTGGACCCGACGGTGCTCATGTACTCGGCGATGGCCGCCCCCACGGCGAGCGTCACCACGAGCCACAGGCGCTCCGCCGTGAACGGGGCCCGCGACGGGGCCGCCGACACCGCTGCGACCGCACCGGCGGCGGCGACGAGCACGATCGCCGCGATCGCCGCCACGGGTGCGACGATCTCGGAGCGGTGCACCCACGTGAGCGCGAGCGACGTGCCGAGCGAGAGCACGGCGCCGATCACGACGATGGGGGCGGCGGTGATCGCGCCGATCGGGTCGGCCTCCTGCTGGGTCAGTCTCACCGGCTCACGCACCACCCTCGGGAACCGTGAGCACGATCGTCGTGCCGATGCCCTTCGTCGACCACAGCCGCACCGTGCCCTCCTGCTGTTCGATGCGGGCCCTGATCGAGGTGCGCAGCCCGATGCGGTCGTCGGGCACGGCGGACTCGTCGAACCCCACGCCGCTGTCCATGACGGCGACCGTCACCTCTCCCCCGCCGAGTCCGAGGGCGAGTTCGGCCTCGGCGACGCCGGCGTGGCGGGCGACGTTGATGAGGCACTGGGCGACCGCGGCGTCGAGCGCCTCCGCCCGCGCCGGGCCGAGCACCCGCATCACCCCGACGTCGCCCGTGACGCGCACGGTGAGGCCGGCGTGCTCGGCCGCCGTGAACGCCTGCACGAGCGAGGGCTCGCCGTCGGCGGCAGCCACCTCACGAGCCGAGCCGCCATCGGGGCGGGCGGACGATGCCGGTGCGCTCGTGCGCCGAGCGGCGGCACGCCGTCGAGATCGACCCCCGGTCGCCGCGACGGTGTCGTCGACGGCGCCCGCCCCGGTGCCGGCGGCCGAGGCGGTCGCGGGTGCCACGCCGCTCCCGCCTGCGCGGCCGCCGGTCGATGCACGCTGCGGTGACCCTGCCGTCGTCGGGCCGGCGTGGTCGATCGCCCAGTCCCGGCCGACGATGAGGCCGAGATCCTGGCGGATTCCGGCGCGCAACCGCTCGTCGACGACGCCCGAGCCCGCCGATGCGATCGCGATGAGGTGGCTGAGCGCGGTGTCGTGCAGCCGCGCGGTCGCCCTGAGCTCGTAGTCGTGGCGGATGGCGAGTTCACGGGTCTGCTGGCTCGCACGGTGCAGGCCCGTCTCCTGGCGGGCGTCGGAACGGCGGGAGACGCCGTCGAAGACCCTGACGACGATGAGGATGCCGAATGCCGCAGCCGCCGCCATGTTCGGCGCATACACCCCGCCCACGAGCGCGACGCCGAGGAACATCGCCGCCTCGCCGAGGGCGTAGCCGAGCGACGCCCACACGATCGCGATGAGCGATCCGCTGCCGGCACCGCCGACCAGCAGCAGAGCGATCCGCGGCATCGCGAGCAGGGCGTTGTTGGTCGTCGCGAAGCCGCCCGGCCGCATGATGAGCACGGTCAGCGCGATCATGATGCCGGTGCCGATGACGAGCGCGAGCACGGTGAGCGTGACCGTCGGGAACCGCGCGACGGCGGCGAGCGCGAGCGCCATGATCGCGGCGAGTGCGGCGCCCGCCCACCCGCCGGGCGTTCCGCCGACCGTGGCGACGATGACGCCGACCGAGATCGAGACGGCGAGGCATGCGAAGGCCGCGCAGTGTCCCGCGAAGGCGAGCGCCCGGCTCAGGCTGTCGCGTGCGAGATGCCCCGGCAACCCCAGGCTCATCGTGAACCTCCACTCGCGACCGGCGGCCCGATCGCGCCATGTGGACCGGACTCAGCGAATTATCCCAGTTCTGCGCGCTTCCGCGCATCCGGGGCGCGTCTCGATCGCGAACGCGCACGCCGAGGCCGTGGCGCGCACGGCGGCTCGGCGGGCGGAATCAGAACAGCATGGCGGGATCGCCGGGCGCGGCGATCTCGAGGGGCAGCTCGCCGGCGGGGCGGGGCGGCGTGGGGGGGCTTGCCCCCCGCCCCCCCCCCCCACGCCCCCCCCCCCGGACCCGATACTACCGTGCCCGGGGGCGGCCGGGCGGGCGGGCGTGGGGGTGGATGGGGTGACAGAGCCAGCGGCGGTACTCCTTCGGCGCATAGGCGTTGGTGCCGTAGTACATCGACCGGTACTTCGGCACGAGCTCGGGGTGGGCGCGCTCGAGCCACTGCATGAACCAGGGCTTCACGGCTCCGCGCAGGTGCAGCGCCGTGTACAGGACGCTCGACGCGCCGGCTGCCTTGGCCTGACGGAGTGCCTCGTCGAGGTGGGCGCGGGTGTCGGTGAGGTAGGGCAGGATCGGCATGAGGAAGACGGCGCAGTCGAGCCCCGCCTCACGTACCGCCGTGACGGTCGCGAGTCGCGCCCTGGTCGACGGCGTGCCCGGCTCGATCGACTGCTGCAGCTCGGGGTCGTAGATCGCGATCGACATCGCGAGGTCGACCGGCACGTGCTCGGCGGCGGCGGCGAGCTTCGGCAGGTCGCGTCGCAGCAGGGTGCCCTTCGTGAGGACGCTGAACGGCGTGCCGCTCGCCGTGAGCTCGTCGACGATGCCCGGCATGAGCTCGTAGCGCCCCTCGGCCCGCTGGTACGGGTCGGTGTTCGTACCCAATGCGACGGACTCGTGTCGCCACGACGGCCGGGCGAGTTCGCGCCGGAGCACCTCGGCGACGTTGACCTTCACGATGATCTGCCGATCGAAGTCATCACCGGCATCGAGGTCGAGGTAGCTGTGGGTCGGGCGAGCGAAGCAATTGTGGCTCACCACCCCGTTCGCGATGAAGTCTCCGGTCGACGTCGTGATGTCGAGCATCTCGAGTTGCGTACCGAGCGGTTCGACCGACACCACGCGGAGGTCGGCCATTGTCTTGACCGTGGTGCCGGCGAGCGCAAGCTTCCGCTTGATCGCAGGCCGGCTGATCGAGAAGAAGTCGTTCCGTGCGCGGAGCCCGCCGCGCACCCGAACGCTCGACACCCCGTTCGCGCGGGCGGGCTCACGGACGTACGGAATGTCGAAATGCGACAGCGAGCGCTCGACTGCGGTGAGGACGACATCGTCTGAATTGCTGATGCGCAGCACGCCCCGAGCACACGAGCCTTCGGCGTCGAAGATGCCGGCGAGATACCCTGCACGCCACGCCTCGGCCGGATCCTGCGGCCACTCGATGATGGAGCCGACGGCGTCGAAATCCCTGGACTTCGAAGTTCGGATCGCCGCCATCTCTCGGCGGGTGGCCGTGGCGGGAGTGAACCGGAATTGCGACGTCATCACCCCGAAGTGTTCAAGGAATCGGCGCGAGCGCGACAGCGCCTCGTCGTCAGCGAGCGCCAGACGAACGCGGTGGGCGACCAACGCCCCACCTGTCGCACGCGGGTGGATCCGTCGAAGCATCATGCCGTCGCCGCGAATCATGCCCGTCAGATATCCACGGCGATAATCGTCGGACGCGGTCGATGGAACCGGTCTCCCAGACATTGCGCCGAATCCGATGAGGCGGTCGTCGACGGTGAGATACGGTCGACCCGCCCCGCCTGCCATCGCTCCGGTGACGTACTTCCATCCGCGCTCCGTGAGGAATCGGTGGTCGCCGCTCGCGACGAGAACAGTACCGTCGGCCAGGCGAATGCGGTACGCGGCCTTACGAGTCGCCCATTTGGCCAGCACGATCGTTTCCACGTACTTCCGGTACTGACCGATCTGCCGTGTGCCCATGACCTCGTCACCGACCTCGACGTCGGAGAGCGCCTTGGTTCGACCGTCGGCCATCATGATGGCCGTCGAGGGCTCCAGGCAGTACACGCACGCGTGACTGCAGCCCCGATACGGGTTGATGGTCCAGCCGAACGGCATCATCGACGGGCCCGGCACCCGGTTGAGCGCCGACTTCGCGAGCACCTCGTGGAACGTGATGCCCGCGAACTCGGGCGTCTGCACCGAGCGCACGAGATTGTTGAGCCGGGCGAGGCCGGGCAGCGCATCGACCTGGTCGACGCCGAGTTCCTGCCCGCTCCATCTCATTCGTACATTCGAACATGTATTCGAGTTCGGCGCAAGCGACACCCGGCACGGCGTCCGCATTCCTCATTCGAGTCTCGTCCAAATTCGGGCGAGAGTCGAATGCGATTCCGAGCGAGGTCGCCTGCATCGGACGGTGCGGATGGATGCCTCGGGCCCGGTCCCGAGGCATCCGCTCGCTCAATTCCCCACCGCGGCCGGAACGGCGGCGCCCGCGTGCAGCTCGAGCCGCTCCCCCGCCCAGCGCCGGCGGAGCCAGCGATCGTGGCTCGCGATGACGACGGCGCCGGGGTAGCCGCCGAGGGCCTCCTCGAGGTCGGTCGCGAGTGCGAGCGACAGGTGGTTGGTCGGCTCGTCGAGCAGGAACACGTGCGGCGGCCGCGCGATCACGAGCGCGAGGGCGAGCCGCCGCTGCTGCCCGACCGACAGCGTGCCGAGCGGCCGCTCGAGATCACGCGGCGCGATGAGCCCGAGACTCGAGAGCGGCACCTGGCCGGCGCGGCGTTCGCCGAGCACCCGTTCGTAGAGCGCGCGCGGCGTCGCCGACGGGTCGGCGAAGCGCACGTCCTGCTCGAGCAGCTGCACCCGCAGCCCCTTGCGCCGGTGCACGGTACCGCGATCGGGCGCGAGCCCGCCCGCGAGCACGCCCAGCAGCGTCGACTTGCCCGCGCCGTTCGCACCCGTGACGAGGAGCCTCGTGAGCGGTGCGAGCTGCAGCTCGTCGAGGCGCAGTCGCCCCTCGACCTCGAGGTCGGCGACCTGCACGAGCAGACTGGCGGCCTCCTCGAGCGCGTGCGAACCCGCGGGGATCCCGGCGAACTCGAGCGGCGACGGGGGCTTGCGCACCTGCTCGCGCTCGAGCGTCTCGAGTCGCTGCTCCGCGTTGCGCACGCGACGCGCGACCGTGCGCGCGACGTTCTCACCCTTGAAGTGGCGGATGAACTTGTCGTTGTCGGTCGCCGCTCGGCCGTACGCGACGTTCCGCGCCGTGTCGGCGACTGCCGCGCGCAGGCGCTTCAGCTCCTCCTGCTCGTCCTCGTACTGGCGCTGCCAGCGGGCCCGCTCGTCGGCCTTCACCGCGAGGAACTCGCTGAATCCGCCGCCGAACACCGTGCCGCCCGAGGCGCTCAGCACCTCGCTGCTGCTCGCGCCGCGACCGGCCGCGGCTGACGCGGCGAGCGCGCCCTGCCGCCCCGGGTCGAGGTCGATGAGCCCGGTCGCCGCCCGGTCGAGGAACGCCCGGTCGTGGCTCGCGAAGAGCACGGGTCCTCGCCAGGCTCGGAGCCGCGACTCGAGGAAGTCGGCGGCGGCGTCGTCGAGGTGGTTCGTCGGCTCGTCGAGCAGCAGCGCCTCGGGCGCCGAGAGCAGCAGCGCGGCGAGCGCGAACCGCGAGCGTTGGCCGCCCGAGAGCTCGTCGATGCGGCGGTCGAGGCCGAGGCCGGCGACGCCGAGCCCCTCGAGCAGTTCGTCGCGGCGCGTCTCGGCCGTCCAGACCTCGGCGCGCTCGGCGGCGTCGAGTGCCGCCGCGTACCGGGAGGAGGCGGCCTCGGCGTCCGCGCCGCCGAGTGCGACGGCGGCGGCGTCGAGCTCGCGCTCGATGGCCCGGACCTCGGCGAGCGCCGACTCGAGCACGAGGCCGACTCGCGCGTCGGGCGAGAACGGCACTTCCTGTTCGAGCAGCGCGGTGCGGCGCGGCCGGGTCAGGCGACCGGAGACGGATGCCTCGTCGGGCAGGCCCGACGGCGAGGCATCCCCGTCGTGGTCGCCCGCGAGGAGCCGGAGCAGCGTGGACTTGCCCGCCCCGTTCTCGCCGATGAGGCCGACGCGCTGGCCCGGCGCGACGGTGAAGCCGAGATCGGCGAAGATGCGCCGATCGGGGAAGGAGACCGACAGTCCGTCGGCCCGGAGATGGTTGGAAAAGGAGAGTTGTACCGGCATGGAGACCGCCGTTCGCGGAAGGCCTCCGAACGGTCGCCGGTTATCGCGGTTGCGTGCGCGACGACCGTTCGGAGGCAGGAGAGTTCCCGCCGGGCATTGCCGAGATGGGTGCGCAGAGCGCCGTCGCGATCAGTGGGCGTTCGTCAACCCCCGTGAGCACACCCGATGTCTACGGCGCCTCAGGCGCGGGACGGTGGGCTGTACTCACTTCATAGCGGGATCGACCGTAGCAGACGGTCGCACGACGGCGCAAGCGCCCGTCGAGTCAGGCGGTGAGCCCCAGGACGTCGGCGGTGGCCTTCAGCGACGCCTCGGCCGCGGCCGGGTCGTCGGACAGGCGCATGCCGTAGCTCGGGATCATCTCGCGCAGCTTCGGCTCCCAATCAGCCATGCGGTCGGGGAAGCAGCGACCGAGCACGTCGAGCATGATGGGCGCGGCCGTCGAGGCGCCCGGCGATGCGCCGAGCAGGCCCGCGATCGTGCCGTCGGCGCCCGTGATGACCTCGGTGCCGAACTGCAGCACGCCGCCCTTCGCGCCGTCCTTCTTCATGACCTGCACGCGTTGGCCGGCGGTGATGAGCTCCCAGTCGCCGGTCTTCGCCGTCGGCATGAACTCGCGCAGCGCCTTCATCTTCTTCTCGCGGTTGGCCATGAGCTCGCCGACGAGGTACTTCACGAGATCGAAGTTCTTGAGGCCGACCTGGATCATCGGCCAGATGTTGTGCAGGCGGATCGAGAACGGCAGGTCGAACCAGGTGCTCGTCTTCAGGAACTTGGGCGTGAAGCCGGCGTACGGGCCGAACAGCAGGGCGGTCTCGCCGTCGACGACGCGGGTGTCGAGGTGCGGCACCGACATCGGCGGAGCGCCGACGGCGGCCTTGCCGTAGACCTTCGACTGATGCTGGGCGACGATCTTCGGGTCGGTGGTGCGGAGGAACTGGCCCGAGATCGGGAACCCGCCGAAGCCCTTGATCTCGGGGATGCCCGAGTGCTGCAGCAGGGCGAGCGCACCACCGCCGGCGCCCACGAACACGAAGCGCGCGCGCACCGTCTTCGGGGTGTTGCCCACGGTGTGGCGCAGCCGCAGCTTCCAGGTTCCGTCTTTCTGGCGCTTGAGCCAGGTGACCTGGTGGTTCGTCTGGATCGACGCGCCGCGCGCGGCCATGTCGTGCATGAGGTACTTGGTGAGGGCGCCGAAGTCGACGTCGGTGCCCGCCTCGATGCGCGTCGCGGCGACGCGCGCCTTCGGATTGCGCTTCTTCGCGAGCAGCGGCGTCCACTCGGCGATGCGCTCGAGGTCTTCCGTGTACTCGAGGTCGGGGAACAGCGGCTCGTCCTTGAGCGCGGCGACGCGCTTGCGCAGGTACTCGATGTTCGCCTTGCCGCGCACGAAGGTCATGTGCGGCGTCGAGTTGATGAAGTTGTGCGGCTCGGGCAGCGCACCCTGGGCGACGAGGTACGCCCAGTACTGGCGGCTGATCTGGAACTGCTCGTTGATGGAGACGGCCTTCGCCGCGCTCACCGTGCCGTCGGGGTTCTCGGGCATGTAGTTGAGCTCGCACAGGGCGGCGTGGCCGGTGCCCGCGTTGTTCCACGCGTTGGAGGACTCCTGCGCGACCTCGCCGAGTCGCTCGTAGAGGCGGATCGTCCAATCGGGCTGCAACTGGGAGATCAGGGAGCCGAGCGTCGCGCTCATGATGCCCCCGCCGATCAGCACGACGTCGACGGTTTCCTCTGAATTCACGGATTCCAGTCTAGATGGGCGGGGAGGGTGCCCTTGACCGGGGTACTCTTCGCCCCGGATCTCAGCCGAGCTGGGGCAGCCCTCGCTCGTCGAGCGGCCAGCCCGGGTTGTGCGCCAGCTCCCACAGGTTGCCGTCGGGGTCGGCGACGTACCCGCTGTACCCGCCCCACTCGGTCGCGGCCGCGGCCTTCGAGATCGAGCCGCCGGCGAGCACCCAGTCGCCGATCGCCTCGTCGACCTCGTCGCGCGAGCCCAGGTTGATCGCGAGTGCGACGGCGCGGAAACCGGGCGCGTTCGCGTGGAACGTGCCCAGCGCCGCGTCCTTCGCGAGCTCGGCGGTCTCCCAGAGGGCGACGACCCCGCCCGGGGTCGCGAAGAAGGTGATCTCGCCGGGCACCGAGGACCGGGCCTCGTGCCAGCCGAGCCGGTGGTAGAAGGCGGTCGCCACCTCGACGTCGGCGACGCCGAGCGTGACGAGCGAGAATCGCTGCGGGATGCTCATGGGCCGAGCGTACGCCCCGGCATCGACGACGTCACGCGTCGAGCAGCGCCGGCTCGGCCGCCGTGACCGCCGACACTGCCGCTCGTGCACGCACGAGCGCGGCGCCGTCGCCGCCGGCGGCCTCCAGCGCGAGCAGTGCCGCCCCGACGATGGGGGCATCGTCGACGACGCTCAGGCGCGCGAGCGGCGCGGCCGCCGCGAGTTCCGAGCGGATGCCTCGGAGCAGGCGTTCGTCGCGCGATCGCGCGATGCCGCCGCCCAGCACGACCGGGATCTCGCGGTCGAGCAGCTCGAGCCTCGTGAGGCAGGCCCGCGCGAAGTCCGCGAGCTCCGTCGCCTGCCGGTCGACGAGACCGATCGCGACGGCGTCTCCGGCCCGGGCCGCCTCGAACACCGCGGGGGCGAGCGAGATCAGCTCCGAGGCATCCCGTTCGCCGAAGTGCAGGCCCTCGATCAGCTCACCGACCGAGCCGACGCCGAGGCGCCGCTCGATCTCGCCGACCAGCGCCGTCGACGGGCCGCGCCCGTCGACCGCGCGGGCGGCGTGCCAGAGCGCCGCCTCGCCCAGGCCGGAACCGCCGCCCCAGTCGCCCGAGAGCGACCCGAGCGACGGGAAGCGCACCTCGGCGCGGTCGGCGCGGAGTCCGATCGCGTTCACGCCCGTGCCGCACACGATCGCGACGGCGTCGGGTTCGTCGGTGCCGGCGCGCAGCAGCGCGTACAGGTCGTTGTCGACCGTCACCGAGGCCGCGGCCCAGTCGCACCGGCCGATGGCCGCCTCGTACCGCTCGATCTCGATGGGCAGGTCGAGCCCCGAGAGGTAGAGCCCCGCGTGGACGACCGGGCGACGGCCCGCGACCGCCCGCACGAGCTCGTCGACCACCGCGGCCGAGGCGTCGAGCCCGTCGAAGTGGGGGCTCGAGCCCGGACCGCGACGATGCTCGACGAGCGTGCCGTCGAGCTCGAGCGAGACGGCATCGGTCTTGGAGCCGCCGCCGTCGACCGCGACGACGAGCGGCAAGCCGCCCCGGCCGGTCATGCCCACCCCAGGAAGCGGGCGTTCTCGGCCATGAGCAGGTCGGTGAGCCGTTCGGCCCGCTCGTGCTGCAGCACGAGCGGGTGCGCCCGCATCGCGCGCAGGACGCGGTCGCGTCCGCCGTGCACGGCCGCGTCGAGCGCGAGCCGCTCGTAGCCCGCGACCGCCGAGACGAGGCCCGAGATGTCGTCGGGCAGCGGCGCGACCGGTTCCGCGACGAATCCCCCGTCGCGGAACACGGCCGGCACCTCGATCACGTGATCGTCGGGCAGGAAGGGCAGCACGCCGTCGTTCCGGAGGTTCACCACCCGCGACCGGCTCGCGCCGTCGCGCATCGCGGCGAGCAGCTCGATCGCGGCCTCCGAGTAGAACGCCCCGCCCCGCCCCTCGAGCGCGGCGGGTTTCTCGTGCTGCGACTCGTCGGCGTAGAGCTCGAGCAGCTCGCGCTCGATCGCCTGCACCGCCTCGGCCCGCGTCGGCTCGGCGAGCTGCTCGCGCAGCACCTCGTCGTGGGCGTAGTAGTACCGCAGGTAGTACGAGGGCACGACGCCGAGCTGTGCGAGCAGCTCGGGTGCGAGGTGCACCTCGTCGGCCAGGTCGCCGAGCCGGTCGGCGAGGAGGTCGGGAAGCCGGTCGCGCCCGTCGATCGTGACGCTGCGCTCCCAGGTGAGGTGGTTGAGCCCGACGTGGCCGAGGTGCACGCGGTCGTGCTCGACGCCGTAGAACGACGCGTAGCGACGCTGGAACCCGATCGCGACGTTGCAGAGGCCGACCGCACGGTGCCCGGCCTCGAGCAAGGCGCGGGTCACGATGCCGACCGGGTTCGTGAAGTCGACGATCCAGGCGTCGGGCTTCGCGTGCCGGCGCACGGCCTCGGCGATGCGCAGCACCACGGGGACCGTGCGCAGCGCCTTCGCGAGGCCGCCGGGCCCGGTGGTCTCCTGACCGATGCAGCCGACCTCGTGCGGCCAGGTCTCGTCGGCGTGGCGCGCGTGCTGCCCGCCGACCCGCAGCTGGACGAGCACCGCGTCGGCGTCGGCGACGCCCGCGACGAGATCGGTCGTGCCGATCACGCGCGCGGGGTGACCGGCGTGGGCGAGCATGCGCCGCGACATCCCGGCGACGAGGGCGAGACGGTGCTCGTCGGGGTCGACGAGCCGGATCTCCTCGAGCGGCAGCGTCTCGCGCAGCCGGGCGAAGCCGTCGATGAGCTCGGGGGTGTAGGTGGATCCACCGCCGACGATGGCGAGTTTCATGTCTCCTCATTCCGCTGGAAGCAGGCTGGCGCGCAGGTGCTGCGCGCAGGTGTGGTCGACCGCCGGATGCCTCGCGGCATCCGTGTCGGTGGTGTGAGGTGCGGGCGCGTCAGCCCGCGAGCGAGATATCGGCCTCGAGCTGGTCCCTGATCTGTTCGACGAGCTGCTGCCGGGCGCCGAGCAGGACCGGCTGCACGCCGGTGCCGCTCGTGCGCACCACGACCCTCGGATGGTCGGCCGGGTCGATCCGTTCGGCGACGAGCGCGGCGAGCCGGGCCCCGCCGGCCGTGCCGGTCGGACCGCCGAGCACGATCATCGCCGGGTCGAGGATCGCGAGCAGCGGATGCACGGCGAGCGCCACCCGATCGGCGAGCGAGGCGAGCGCGACATCGTCTTCCGCGAGCCGCGGCAGCGCAGTGGCGAGCGGCCTCCCGGCGGCGCCGAGGAGCCTGGCCACCGCCGGCCCGCCCAGCAGGTCGGTGAGGTCGTTCGCCTCGGGGGCGAGCTCGGCCGCGGCCCTCGGCACGCCGAGGTAGCCGATCTCGCCCGCGCTGCCCGACGCGCCGCGATGCACGACGCCCCCGAGGTCGACGCCCACCCCCAGTCCGTCGCCGATCCAGAACAGGGCGAAGCTCGCGGCGTCCTGCGCGGCGCCGACCGCGCGCTCGGCCATGGCCGCCAGGTTCACGTCGTTGTCGATCGTCGCGGCGAGCCCGAGGGCGGCCTCGATCCGTTCGCGGGCGCCGACCGCCGGCCAGCCCGGGAGCGTGTCGGTGAGCGAGAGCTCGTCTCCGTCGACGGAGAACGCGGCCTGCACGCCGATGACGACGCGGCTGACCGACGAACGATCGAGGCCCGCGGCCTCGCAGGCCGCCGCCACCGCCGCGCGGACGTCGCCCTCTGGGGTTCGCCCCGAGGATGCCGCCTCGATCTCGACGATCGGGTGATCGCCGTCGATCGCGTCGACGACGACCGCCTGGATGGCGCCGGCCACGATCGAGATCGCGACGCCCGTGATGCGATCGACCCGCACGCCGTAGCTGACGGCGTTCGGACCGCGGCCCCCCGAGACCTCGCCCACCGGATGGATGAGGCCGACCCGCTCGAGCCGGGTGATCATCTGCGTGGCCGTCGGCTTGGACAGCCCCGACAGTGCACCGAGCTTCGAGCGGGTGAGCGGACCGTGCTCGAGGAGGAGCCGGAACGCCGTGCGGTCGTTGCGCGCGGCGAGCCACGTGGGCGTGCCCGGATCGATCTGGTTCATGCCGTCCCTCCCCTGGTGCGGATCGCACTGTCGCAACTCTATCTAAAAACGTTCTTTACTGAATTGACATTCAACCGCCGTTCCGCACTTCGTCACGAAGCCGCCCGAGGCGATCGGGGTCGGCCGCCGCCTCGAGCAGCGTCTTCGTGTACTCGTGCTGCGGATCGAGGATCACCCGCTCGCTCGGACCGCGCTCGACGATCTCGCCGCGGTACATGACCAGGATCTCGTCGGAGAAGTGCCGCGCAGTCGCCAGGTCGTGCGTGATGTAGAGCACGCCGAGCTGCTCCTGCCGCTGGAGTTCGGCGAGCAGGTTCAGCACCCCGAGCCTGATCGACACGTCGAGCATCGACACCGGTTCGTCGGCGATGATGAACCTCGCGCCCGGAGCGAGCGCCCTGGCGATCGCCACGCGCTGCCGCTGGCCGCCCGACAGCTCGTGCGGCCGCCGATCCGCGAAGGTCGACGCGGGCGACAGCCGCACCCGTTCCAGCAGCTCGTCGACGCGCGCACCGATCTCCTTCGACGAGAGCCTCGGATGGTGGATCCGCAGGGGCCGCTCGAGATGGTGCCGGATCGGATGGAACGGGTTCAGCGACCCGAACGGATCCTGGAAGACCATCTGCACGTCGCGCCGGTAGCTCGCGAGCCGCGAGCCGCCCGTCGCACTCGGCGCCCCGTCGAGCAGGATCTCGCCCGAGCTCGGGGCCTCGAGCTTCGCCATCATGCGGGCGATCGTCGACTTGCCCGAGCCGCTCTCGCCCACGAGGGCGATCGTGCGGCCGGGTTCGAGGGTGAACGAGACGTCCCTGACCGCGTGCAGGATGCGCGACTTCACCCCGCTGCGCAGGCGGAAGTCCTTCACGAGATTGCGGGCCTCGAGGCTCGCCGAAGTCGCGCTCGTGCCGCTCGTCGCCGTGCCGTGCGCGCTCATGCGGCACCTCCCTCGACGGCGCCCGACCCGACGCCGGTCCTGATGAAGTCGCCGCGATCCCCCCGCAGGCTCGGGAAGCTCGAGAGCAGGCGCTTCGTGTACTCGTGCGAGGGGGTGCGGTAGATCTCCTCCGCCGTGCCCTGCTCGACGATCCGCCCCTCGAGCATGATCGCGATGCGGTCGCTGATCTCGATCAGCAGCGGCAGGTCGTGCGTGATGAAGACGACGGCGAACCCCAACCGCTCGCGCAGCCGCATGATCTCGCGGATGATCCCCCGCTGCACCACCACGTCGAGCGCGGTCGTCGGCTCGTCCATGATCATGACCTGCGGGTCGAGGGCGAGGGCCATCGCGATCATCACGCGCTGCCGCATGCCGCCCGAGAGCTCGTGCGGGAAGCTCGACAGCCGTGCCGGGTCGACGCCCACGAGACTCAGCAGCTCGGCGCTCCTCGCCTCGCGCTCGGCGCGCCGCATGCCGGGCCGGTGCGTCGTGAACACGTCGTGCAGCTGCTTCCGCACGCTCATGACCGGGTTCAGCGAGTTCATCGACCCCTGGAACACCATCGACACCTTGCTCCACCGGAAGGTGCGCAGCGCCTCGCCGTCGAGCCCGACGACGTCGATGTCGCGCCCCGAGGCGTCGTGGAAGACCACCTCGCCGCCCGTCATGAGGGCGGGCGCCTTGAGCAGTCGGTTCAGCCCGTAGGCGAGCGTCGTCTTGCCGCAACCCGACTCCCCCGCGAGTCCGAGGATCTCGCCGCGATGCAGGGTGATCGACGCGCCGCGCACCGCCTTCACGGGCGGCTCCACCTCGTACTCGATCGACACGTCCCGGGCGGTCAGCACGGGCTCGCCGCGTCGGGAGGGGTCGATTCCGGTGACGCCGGCCTCGACGGGGATGCCGGTGCGGTCGATGCCGTTCGCACGGCCGGCGCGGCTCATGCGAACGCTCCCGTGTCGGCGACGCCCTTGCCTGCCTTCGCAGCCTGTCGCTGGCGCTTGGCGTTCTCGGGTGCGAGCCTGAGCTTCGGGTTCACGACCTCGTCGATCGCGAAGTTGATGAGCGACAGCCCAGCACCGAGTGCGGCGATGATGAGGCCGGGCGGCACGAACCACCACCAGGCGCCGGTGCCGACGGCCTGCCCGGTCTGGGCGTCGTTGAGCATCGTGCCGAGGGTGATCGACCCGGTCGGCCCGAGCCCGAGGTACGAGAGGCCGGCCTCGCCGAGCACCGCGAAGATCACGCCGAAGATGAACTGGGCCGCGAGCAGCGGCACGAGGTTCGGGAGGATCTCGACGAAGATGATGCGGGCGGGCCTCTCGCCGGCGACCCGTGCGGCGGCGACGTACTCGCGCGTACGCAGCGAACGGGCCTGCGCTCGAAGCACGACGGCCGACCCCGCCCAGCCGGTGATGCCGAGTACGAGCGCGACGAGCAGCGAACTCCGCGCGAGCGGACCGAGCCCCTCCGCCGTCTGCACGTACGCGGCGATCACCATGACCACGGGAAGCCCCGGGATCACGAGCACGATGTTGGTGAAGAGCGTCAGCACCTCGTCGGCGACGCCGCCGAAGTAGCCGGCGAACACGCCGAAGACGATCGCGAGCACGAGGGCGACCACCCCCGCGACGAGCCCGATGAACAACGACCCGCGAGTGCCCCACGCGAGCTGCGAGAAGACGTCGTAGCCGAGCTTCGTCGTGCCGAGCCAGTGCTCCGCCGACGGCGGCAGCAGGGCGTCGTTGTCGGAGTCGCGCGGCGGCTGCGCGATCATGGGGCCGAAGATGCCGAACAGCGTGATCAGGCCGACGATCACGAGGCCCGTGATGAGCTTGCCCGAGCGACTCGGCAGGATGTGGCGGAACCGCCCGCCACGGCCGGCCTGCGCGACGGCGAACGCCGCGGTCGCACTCGCCTCGCGCGCGGATTCGCGCACCGCCTCCGCGGAGACCGGGGCCTGGAACGGGGCGTCGTCGCCCATCGCGTAGCCCGAGTCGTCTGGCGCGCGATCGAGCGTCGGCTGGGAGTCATCCATTGTGTCGCACTCTCGGGTCGATGAAGCCGTAGATGAGGTCCATGATGAAGTTCGCCACCAGCACCGTGAGGGTGATCACGAGGAACACGCCCTGCATGAGCGCGTAGTCGAGACCCTGCACGGCCTGGATCATGAGTTTGCCGAGGCCCGGATAGCTGAACACCTGCTCCATCACGATCGATCCGGCGACGACGAAGCCGAGCGCGATGCCGAAGCCCGCGAGGCTCGGGATGGCGGCGTTGCGGGCGGCGTACCGCGTGAGCGTCCGCCGCGAGGTGAGTCCCTTCGCCTCGGCCGTCACCACGTAGTCCTCCGACATGGTCGAGACCATCATGTTGCGCATGCCGAGCAGCCAGCCGCCGACCGAGGAGAGCACGATCGTCGTCGCCGGGAGGATCGCGTGGTAGATCGCGCTGCCGAGGAACGCCCAGCTCCACTCCGGCCCCGCCGGGAACTCGAACACGTCGTAGCCGCCGACGATCGGGAACCACCCGAGCTGCACCGCGAACACCGCGACGAGCACGAGCGCGAGCCAGAAGTACGGGATCGACTGGAACACGGTGGTGATCGGCACGAGGTGGTCGAGCCTCGTGCCGCGCCGCCATCCCACCCAGGCGCCCACGATGATGCCGAGCAGGAACGAGATGACGGTCGCGGTCCCGACCAGGAAGATCGTCCACGGCAGCGCCGCCGAGATCAGGTCGGCGACGGGGGCCGGGTACCGCGTCGAGGAGACCCCGAGGTCGCCCTGCAGCAGCCGGCCCCAGTACGCCACGTACTGGTCCCACAGCGACATGTCCCTGCCCGCACCGAGGATCGACGTGATCGCCTGCACGGTCTCCTCCGAGAGCGGTCGCCCGCCGCTGGCTCGGCGCAGCTTGCCGAGCATGATCGCGGCCGGATCGCCCGGCAGCAGCCGCGGCAGCAGGAAGTTGAGCGAGATCGCCGCCCAGAAGGTCACCAGGTAGAAGGCGACCCGCCGAAGGTAGAAGCTCATGCTGCCGCCGTCCTCGATGCGGGGAAGGTTCGTTCCATGGGACCGTCGGCGCCTACTCGGCGGGCTTCAGGTGCGTGAGCACCATCGCGTTCGCGACCGCGAGGTAGGGCAGCGGAGCGGCGTACAGGTCGCTCTCGCTCGGCCAGCCGGTGAACTTCTCGGTGTTGAAGAACGACTGCGAGGCGTTGAGCACCACCGGGATGTACGGCAGGTCTCGGGCGATCTCGGCCTGGATCGCGCCGTAGGCCGCCTGCTTGGTCGCCACGTCCTGCGTGGCGCCGGCCGCGAGCACGGCCTCGTCGACGACGGGGTTCGCGTAGCGCGAGTAGTTCTGCCCGTCGAGCGGGCCCTCGCCGACCTTCGCGGTCGACGAGCCGGCGAAGTACTCGTGGTAGTTCGAGTACGGGTCGGCCACGAGGCTCTGGGTGAGGCCGAAGAGCGCCATCTGGAAGTCGCCGTTCTGGATCGGGGTCCAGTACTCGGCGTCGGAGACGGTGCGTGCGTTGATGCGGATGCCGGCTTCGGCGGCCTGCTCGGAGATGAGCTTCGCCGCATCGTTGTAGTCGGTCCATCCGTCGGGCGAGAACAGGTCGATCTCGATCGCCGTGCCGTCCTTGCCGTAGAACCCGTCGTCGCCCTTGGTGTATCCGGCCGCCTCGAGGACCTCGGCCGCCGCGGCGGGGTCGGCCTCCTGCGGGCTCGTGGCGAGCGCGGGGTCGGCGAGCCACTGCTCGTCGCGGGGCTGCAGCGTGAACGACGGCGACGACTCGCCCGCGAGGCCCGCGAAGGCCTTCTCGCGGATGGTCGCCCGGTCGATCGCGAGGTTGATGGCCTGGCGCACCGCGGGGTCGGTCTGGGGGCCGGTGCAGCCGAGGTCGGCGTTCGCGCAGGTGGTGATCGTCGTCGGGTCCTGCTGCAGGTTGAGCGTCGAGATGTCGCCCTTGCCGGTGACGGCGTCGGGGTTCGCGATGAACTGGCCGACCCAGTCGATCTTGCCGGTGGTCAAGAGGTCCTGCGATGACTGGTTCGAGTCGAGGCCGAGGTACTGCACCTGTTCGACGGCGGGCGCGCCGTCGCGGAAGAGGTCGTTCGCCTCGACCGTGTACGCGGCCTCCGAGAAGTCCTTGAGCACGTACGGGCCCGAGCCGACCGGTTCGGGGTTGGTCTCGGCCATGAAGTCGTCGATGCCCTCCCAGATGTGCTTCGGGATGATGTAGGTCGAGCCGAGCGTCAGCGAGGCGCTGGTGAACTGCGGCTCCGTGTAGGTGAGCACGACGGTCGTGTCGTCGGTCGCCTCGGCCGAGACGAACTGCTCGGTCTTGTTCGAGCCGTAGCCGAACGTGAAGGCGACGTCCTCCGCCGTCAGGTCCTCGCCGTCGCTCCACTTCAGGTCGGGCTTGATGGTGACGGTGAGGGTCTTGCCGTCCTCGCTGTACTCGTAGCTGTCGCCGATGAGCCCGACGGGCGGGTCGGCGGACAGCTGGTTGAAGAAGAACAGCGGCTCGTAGATGGCGCCGAAGGTGGCGTGCACGGCCGTGTCGACGGCGAACGGGTTGAAGTTGTTGTTGATCGGGGTGGCGCTGCCGGCCCAGACGCGGAGGACCGCGGCGTCGCCGTCGGATCCGGTCGAGGGCGAGCACCCGGACATCCCGAGGGCGATAGCGGCCGCTCCGGCGGCGAATGCCACCGTGATGGAGCGCTTGGTTCGATTCATCGTTCCGACAGTCCTCTCGTGCTTCATTGCGTGGGAAGAGCAGTGACGCCGCCTGCAGGAGCCTGGTGCGCAGGGCGCTACTGGAAGCGACCCTAACAGAAAAGAATCTAACCGGAAACAATTCATCCAATTAATTCAGGATGCCTCGAGGACACCCGAACACGAGCCCGCGCCGCTCCTCGAGCGCGCCGACGGGCGACCTCGGCCCGCGTGGCGCGGAGAAGTCGGCCGGTGTGGCGTCGCCGACGAGGGGCCGTGGAGCCCGAGGAGCCCGGATCAGTGCTCGGCGAGCAACGCGGCGAGCGCCGGCAGCTGCTCGGGGTCCTCGAGCGCCGACCCGACGGCCACCGTTCGCACACCCCTCGCCAGGAAGACACCCGCGTTCGAGGCATCCATGCCGCCCGTGGCGACGAAGCGCGCCGCGGGGAACGGACCGGACATGGCGCCGAACCAGGCGGGGCCGAGGAGCGAGGCCGGGAAGGCCTTCAGCCAGGTGAGGCCGAGGGCCATCGCCTGCTGCACCTCCGTCGCCGTGGCGACGCCGGGGAGGGGCGGCAACCCGGCCTCGAACGACGCGCGCACGATCCGCTCGTCGAGACCGGGGCTCACGGTGAACGCCGCTCCGGCCGCGGCGGCCTGCTCCACGTGCCGCACGGCGACGACGGTGCCCGCGCCGACGACGCGCCCCTCGGCGCGACCGGCCTCGGCGACCGCGGCCAGTGCCTCGAGATCGGCCTCGGACTGGATCGGCAGCTCCACGACGTCGATGCCGAGCGACCACGCCTGCCGTGCGAGCTCGAGGCTGCGCCGGGCGCCGAGACCGCGGAAGATCGCCATCAGGGGTCGCCCGGCGAGCAGCGTGTCGAAGGCGGTGTTGTCGATCGTCGTCATGGGGGGTCGGGCCTCTCGGTGGGTTCAGCGGCGGGGGTCGCGGGGGAAGTCGCTCGTCTCGCCGAGCACGAGCACGGCTCGGTCGTGTCCGGCGCGCAGGCGCCCGGCGGCGTCGCGGTCGTCGAGGAGCGCGGCGAGGTAGCCCGCGGCGAACGCGTCGCCGGCGCCGACGGCCTCGACCACGTCGACCGGGTGCGCGGCGACGTGCTCGACCGCGTCGATGCCGTCGACGCCCCGCGCGAACTCGGTCGCGCCGACATCGCCGTCCTTCACGATGAGTCGGGCGGGCTCTGGCAGGAACGCGCGCACGTCGGATGCCGTCGTGGTGCCCCACAGTCGCGCTGCTTCGTCGAGCCCGACGAAGGCGAGATCGGCGGCGGCGGCGAGCGCGCGCAGTCGCGCGGCGGCGGCCTCCGCGCTTCGCCAGAGTGCCGCGCGGTGGTTCACATCGAAGCTGAGCAGCGCGGGAGTCGCGGCGACGCGCTCGATCATCGCGTCGAGCATCGCGTCGCACGAACTCGACAGCGCGGCCGTGATGCCGCTGAGGTGCACGACGCGCGCCCCCTCGAGGGGCAGTCGCTCGGCGAACGCCGGCGACATGCGCGACGCCGCCGAGCCCACGCGGAAGTACTGCACCCCGTTGCCCGGGTCCTTGACGTAGAGTCCGGTCGGCGCGTCGGGATCTCGCTCGACGAAACGGGTGTCGACGCCGCGGCTCGCGAGCTGCGCCACGAGCCGTCGGCCGAGCGCGTCGTCGCCGACCCGGCCCGCCCACGCGGCCCTTCGGCGGAGCGCGGCGAGGTGGGAGGCGACGTTCGACTCCGCTCCCCCCGCGTCGAGGTGGAAGTCGACGGCGCGCTCGAGCGGCTCGGCGAGCGCGGGCGTCACGAGCGCCATGGTCTCTCCGATGGCGATGATCTCGGGCAGCAGAGCGTCGGTCACGGGTCTATGCTGACGGGTGTGCAACTGCTGCGCAAACGCGTTGCAGCATACGCAACAGATGAAAGTGAGCTCCGGATGTCGCGCCTCACCCCGCTCTCCGAGACCACCGACCTCCGCCTCGAGGCGGGCGACAAAGGACTGCCCGCCCGTGCCGCCGGACTCACCGTGCGCGAGTTCCTCGCCACCGCGCCGCGGCTCGCGGAGTTCTGGACGCCACTGCTCGCGCTCGACCGGGCGGCGCTCGAACACAATGCCGCGACGATCCAGCGCTGGTGCGACGAGCGGGGGCTCGAGCTCATGCCGCACGGCAAGACCACGATGGCACCGGCGCTGTGGCGGCTGCAGCTCGACGCCGGGGCGAACGGGCTCACGCTCGCCACCCCCGGCCAGGTGCGCACCGCCCGCGCGTTCGGCGTCCGGTCGCTCATGCTCGCGAACGCCCTCGTGGCGCCAGACACCCTCGCGTGGATCGCCGCCGAGCAGGACGACGACGCCCACTTCGAGTTCTGGTCGTGGGCCGACTCGATCGAGACCGTCGAGACCATGGAGCGCGGACTCGCCGCGGCATCCGTCGCTCCCGCTCGCCCGCTCGCGGTGCTCGTCGAGCTCGGCGCGGGCGGCGGGCGCACGGGCGCGCGCGGCCTCGACGAGGCGATCGACATCGCCCGCCGCATCGCCGACTCCCCCGTGCTGCGGCTCGCCGGCGTCGCGGGCTACGAGGGCAGCCTCGGGCACGATCGCTCCTCGGTCGCCGTCGCCGCCGTGCGCGACTACCTGGCCGACCTGCTCGAGCTCCACGACGCGGTGCGCGACCTCGCCGACCCCGCCGACGGGCCCCTCGTCGTCACCGCCGGCGGCAGCGCCTACCTCGACCTCGTCGCCGACGTGTTCGCACCCGGCATCGAGGCCGACCACGACGTGCACACGACTCGCTGGGTGCTGCGCTCGGGCGCCTCGCTCGTGCACGACGACGGCTTCTACCGCGGCATCTCGCCGATCGACGCCGAACTCGTCGCGGCCATGCGCGGCCACGCCCGCGTCGTCTCGCACCCCGAGCCGGGGCTGGCGCTGCTCGACGGCGGCAAGCGCGACCTGCCGTACGACGAGGGGCTGCCGATGCCGCTCGGCGTCGCCGGGGCGCCCGGCGCCGACCTGCGACCCCTCGGCGAGGCATCCGTCACGGCGGTCAACGACCAGCACGCGTACCTGCGCGCCGAGGCGGGCGGCACGCTGCCCGTCGCGATCGGCGACGTCGTCGCGCTCGGGCTGTCGCACCCGTGCACGGCGTTCGACAAGTGGCGGTGGATCCCCGTCGTCGAGCATTCGGGCAGCGACCTCGTCGTCGACCTCGTGCGCACGTACTTCTGAGGATCGTCGCCATGACCGTCCTGATCAGGAATGCGCGCGTCGTCGACGAGACGGGTGAACGAGGGGGGCTGCACGACGTGCTGCTCGCGGGCGGGCGGATCGCGCGGATCGCGCCGGCATCCGCCGGTCGAGCAGGCGCGCAGCGCCGTCTCGGGACCACGGATGCCGCGTGGGCGGGTGGTCTCGATCCACGTCCGCCTTCGCCGGGATCCCCGCGACCGACGAAGTCGATCGACGCCGGCGGACGCCTGCTCATGCCGGGATTCGTCGACGCGCACTCGCATGCCGACGGGGCGGTCTTCGATCCCGACGTGCAGCTGGCGCTGCTGCGGCAGGGTGTCACCACGGTGATCGGCGGGCAGGACGGCGTCGGCTTCGCCCCAGGCGACGGCGCGTACGGCACCGAGTACTTCGCGGCGATCAACGGGCGGCACCCGCACTACGCGGGCGGCGGCGTCGCCGACCTGCTCGCGACCTACGAGGGGACGACCCCGCTCAACGTCGCGACCCTCGTGCCCGCCGGTACGGTGCGTTCCGCGGTCATGGGCCGCTCCACCGCGGCACCGAGCAGTTCCGAGCTCGCCGAGATGCGCGCGCTCGTGGCATCCGGCCTGGCCGACGGCGCCGTGGGCCTCTCGACCGGACTCGACTACGTGCCGGGTCTCTTCGCCGACGCCGCCGAGCTCGCCGAGCTCTGCCGCCCCGTCGCCGACGCGGGCGGCGTGTACGTGTCGCACATGCGCGGCGGGTACGAGGCGAACTCGGCCGCGGGCATCGACGAGATCGCGGCGATCGCGGCGGCGAGCGGCGTGCGGGTGCATGTCTCGCACTTCCACGCCGAGCCTGCGATCGTGCGGCACGAGCTCAGCCGGCTCGCGTCGGCGGGCGACCGCGCGAGCTTCGACGCCTACCCGTACACGCGGGGCTGCTCGATCCTCGCCATGCCGATCCTGCCCGCCGAGCTCACCGTTCGATCCGCCGACGAGGTGCTGCAGGTCCTCGCCGATCCGGTCGAGCGGGAGCGGCTGCGGCTCGACTGGTTCCCGACGATCGCGGGGTATGCGAGCCTCGGGCCCGATTGGCCGGGCATGCTGACGCTCGCGCACATCGCCGCACCCGAGTTCGACTGGGCGCACGGTCTCACCCTCGCCGAGGGAGCGGCCCGCACGGAGCGCGACCCGATCGACTTCGCGCTCGACGTGCTCGTCGCCGCCCGGCTCGAGGTCAACGTCGTCATGGCGGTGCAGCACGAGCGCAGCGATGCCGAGCTCGCCGAGATCCTCTCGCTGCCCGGAGCGATCGGCGGATCCGACGGCATCTTCCTCGGCCGGCACCCGCATCCGCGGGCGCGCGGCTCGTTCGCACGGTACCTCGCGCTGCTGGTCCGTGAACAGGGCGCGCTGGACTGGGCGGATGCCTCGGCCCTCGTCTCGACGCGAGCGGTGCGCCGCTTCGGGCTCGGCGACCGGGGCGTCGTCCGCGAGGGCGCGATCGCCGATCTCGCGCTCGTCGACCCCGACCGGGTGGGCGCGGGCGCGAGCTACGCCGCGCCGCTGGAGTTCGCCGACGGCATCGACGACGTGTTCGTCGCGGGCGTGCCCGTGCTCGCCGACGGGGTGCTCACGGGGGCCACGCCGGGCACGGGGCTGCGAGCCGATCGAGGCCGTGGTCCCGATGCGCGCCCTCCTTCGTCGGGCGCCGCTCGACCGACCGAACCGCTGGAGGCCTGACATGTCGCAGAGCGTGACGCGCGCGGCGCGCATCATCGACGCCATCGCGGCCGGCCCGCGCACGGTCGCCGAGCTCGCCGAGGAGTTCGGACTCCACCGCTCGACCATGTTCCGCGAGCTGCAGGCCCTCGAGCAGGTCGGCTGGGTGCGCAGGCGAGGCTCGGGCCGCTACACGCTCGGCACGCACCTCGCCGCCCTCTCGAAGCAGGCCCTCGACTCGCTCGACCTGCGCGAGGCCGGCTCCGAGCACGTACGCCGCCTGCAGCGGCGCACCGGCAACACCGTGCACCTCGCTGCGCTCATGGACCGCTCGATCGTCTACGTCGACAAGGCCGAGGACGAGTCGGGCGTGCGCATGTACTCGCGAATCGGCCGGGCCGTGATCCCCTACTGCTCCGCCGTCGGAAAGGCGATCCTCGCCGACCTCGACCGTGCGGGGCGCGACGCCGTGCTCGACGGCGTCGTGTGGCAGCGCTACACCGACCTGACCATCGACTCGCGCGAGCGACTCGACCGCGAGCTCGCCATCGTCTCGGCCCGCGGCTACGCGACCGACGACCGCGAGTTCGAGGCATTCGTGAACTGCATCGCCGTGCCCATCCGCAGTTCCATGGGCATCGTCGGCGCACTCTCGATCACGGCGATCCGCATGGTCGCCGACCTCGACCGGCTGAAGGCCGACCTGCCCGCCATGCGCGAGACCGCCGAGCTCATCGCCCGCGATCTCGGCTGACGGATGCCTCGGGTCTCACGCCGAGGCATCCCCGACGACCACCGACGCACCACGACCACCACCATCACACAGGAGGAACCATGTCCAAGACCGCCGTCACCCTCTCGAACGCGCCGAAGCCCGCCGGGCCATACAGCCACGGCGTCGTCGCGAACGGATTCCTGTACACGGCGGGCTTCGGCCCGCAGGACCCGGCGACGGGCCTCGTCGTCGAGGGCGGCGTGAAAGAGCAGACCCGCCAGGTGCTGCGCAACATCGGCGCCGTTCTCGCCGAGTACGGCCTCACGCACGACGACGTCGTGAAGGTGACCGCGCACCTCGAGGACCTCGCCGACTTCGCCGAGTACAACGAGGCCTACGCCGAGTTCTTCACCGAGCCCTACCCCGTGCGCACGACGGTCGGCTCACGCCTCGCGAACATCCTCGTCGAGATCGACGTCGTCGCCGCCATCCCGCACGACTGATCCCTGCCTGGTCGGTCGAGTCGGCGCGAAGCGCCGTGTCGAGACCACGCGCCCGTTGCGCGCGGTCTCGATACGCGTCGCCTCCGTCGGCGCTCCTCGACCGACCTCCGCCTACGCGATGCCGCCGCCGTCGACGACGAGCGCCGAACCGGTGACGTAGCTCGACTCGTCGCTCGCGAGCCAGACGACCGCCGCCGCGATCTCGTGCGGCTCGCCCATGCGGCGCAGCGGCCGGTCGGCGGCCTCGGCGAGGAATCCGGCTTCGGCCTGGCCGAGCTGTCGGGCCTCGTCGCGCAGCATGCCCGTGTTCACGTCGCCCGGGTTGACCGAGTTCACCCGGATACCCTGCGGACCGTGGTCGATGGCGAGCGCGCGGGTCATGTTGACGACGGCGCCCTTCGAGGCGCAGTACGAGATCGCCTGCCCACCGCCCTTGAGGCCCCAGCCCGAACCCGTGTTGACGATCGAGCCGCCGCCCGCGGCCGCCATGACCGGCACGACGTGCTTGCACATGAGGAAGATCGAGCGCACGTTCACGCCGAAGACGCGATCCCACTCCTCGACGGTCGTCTCGACCGCGGTCGTGCGACGGATGATGCCCGCGTTGTTGAAGACGACGTTCACGCCGCCGAACTCGTCGACCACGGTCTGCACGACGCGCTCGATGTCGGGCTCGCTCGCGACATCCGCGGCGATCGCGATGGCCGTGCCGCCGGCCGCCCGGATCTCGTCGGCGACCGCGGCCGCCGCGTCGGCGTTCAGGTCGACGACGGCGACCTTCGCACCCTCGGCTGCGAGGGCGATCGAGGTGGCGCGGCCGATGCCGCCCGCGCCGCCCGTGACGATGGCCTGCTTGTTCTCGAGGCGCATGGCCTTCTCCTTCGGTTCGGGGTGGGTGTGTAGGGCCGGTCGGGCTCGACCGGTCACGTTCAGGGTTCGGATGCCTCGGCGTCGGGCGCGTGCACAGGGTAGAGGCTCGTGGTGGAGGGGCCGGTGATCACGCGCGCGAATCCCGCGAGGCGGGCGTCGACGAGGGGGTCGCCGGTGTCGACGAGCAGGGGGCGGCCGCCGAGGTCGATGAGCTTCTGCTCGGGGGCGACGACCATGAGCGGGTCGTCGTCGAGCAGGCGCAGCACGCGCGCCGAGAGCTGCTGGTTGCCGCGGCCGAGCAGGAAACCCTGGCCGCCGATGACGCTCACGACGGCCTTCGCGGGGCCGCGCGAGATCTCGTCGACGAGTTCGTGCTCGCTCGCCCCCGCGCGGACGACCCGGCCGTCGAGCACGACGTCGACGCCGAGCGGGGTCTTCGCGACCCCGAGCTCGCGGGCGAGCTCGGCCATCGTGCCGCCGGGGCCGAGCAGGTAGCGGATGCCCGGGCGCATCGCCTTGGCCGCACCGCGCGCGGCACCCGCGACGGCGGCCTGCTCGGTCACCGGCGTCGCCGCCTTGCGCGACTGCGTGCGGCCTGCGCGGTAGGGCACGGGCATGGTGCCGTAGAGGCGCGGCTCGACGCGCGCACGCCGCATCGCCGCCTCGTCGATGTCGAGCACCTCGCGCTCCTGCACGGGCAGGGCGCCGTCCGATCCGGATGCCGCCGACCACGCCGCCGCGAGCGCGCCCGCGGCGCGCGGGCTCACCGCGAAGGCGGGCGAGTACATCTTGACGCCGGCCGGGATGCCGAGCGCGGCGACCGCCACCGCACCCGGGCGGCCGCCCCACGCCGTCGGCACCGATGCTCGGTAGGAACTTCTCGGCGACATGCCGGAATCGTCGACCACGACGTCGGCGTGCGGTACGGAAGTTCCTCCGGAGCCGTTCCGGCCGTCGGCAGAGGATCCCGTCGCGGTCCCTCGACCGGCCTCCGACAGCCCGGCCGCGACATCGCGGGCGGTGCCGTCGCCGCCGGCGAAGAGCACGAGGGTCGCGCCGGCGTCGACGAGTGCGCGCACGGCGGCCGTCGTGTCAGCCGCCGTCGTGGCGGCCGCGGATGTCGCGTGGTCGGCGACGCTCGGCCGGTAGACGACGCGCGGCTCGAGGCCGGCGGCGCGCACCGCGTCCTCCCCCATCGCACCCGCCGCGGTGAGCACGACGGGCAGACGGCCGGTCGAGGCGGCGCGCAGCGCCGTACCGGGACGACCGGCGACACGGGCGCGGTCTCGAGACGCGTCGACCCCGTCAGCGCTGCTCGACCGACGGAGATGCGCCGCGACGACCTCGAGCGCGACCCGAGCCCGCTCGCCGGCCTGCGGCCGGGCGCCGCGCTCGGCGGCCTCGACCTGCACGGCCGCGCCGTCGGAGCCGGCGAGTCCCGCAGGACCGCCGACCCCGGCGACAGGGTTCACGACGAGGGCGAGCATGCTCAGGCGGCCGACTCCGACGCGGTGGCGGCGGTCGACTCGAGTCGCTGCGCCGCTCGACCGGCCGGGCTCTCGCCGAAGTACTTGCGACGGTAGGCGCGCCAGGTGATCGCCCAGCGCTCGGGGTCGTCGAGGTCGTCGTGGTGGGTGTGGTGCACCGTCTGGTTGTGCGGTGCGGTGCGCACGACCTCGGGCGTCTCGCGTGCCTCGCGGGCGACCTCGGCGAGCGCGGCGACGTACTCGTCGATCTCGGCCATCGAGTACGACTCCGTCGGCTCGAGGGTGAACGGCTGCGGCACCACGTACGGGTGGTGGCTCGTCCAGTAGTGCATGCCGAAGTCTGAGAGGCGAACGCCGATCTCCTCCGACGAGATGCCCGTCTCCTCGAAGAGCTCCTGCCACGAGTACCGCACCTGCTCGATGCGGCGGCGGCCCTCGGCGTAGGGCGCCGAGGCGCCCGGGATGTCGGTCACCTTCTTGAGCAGGTAGTTGTTGTTGAGCACCGCGATCTCGGCGGCCGCGAGCAGCCCCTCGGCACCGAGCGCCATGATCCACGAGTAGGCGCGCACGATGTTCGGCACGACGCCGTGGAACGGCGCGACCGCGCCGATCGACTGCGGGCCCGCCTCGCGCACGTCGAAGCGCACCTCGCCCGAGGCATCCACCTCGCGCACGACGCGCGGCCCCGGGAGGAACGGCGCGAGCGCGGCACTCACCGCGTTCGCCCCGGCGCCGGGCCCGCCGCACGCGTGCGGCGTCGAGAACGTCTTGTGCAGGTTGAAGTGGCACACGTCGAAGCCGGCGTCGCGGGCGCGCGTGATGCCGAGGATGCCGTTGGCGTTCGCCTGGTCGTACGAGGCGAGCGCACCGACCCCGTGGGCGGCATCCACCCACTCGCGGATCGCGGGGTTGTAGATGCCCGTGTCTTCCGGATTGGTGACCATGATCGCCGCGGTGCGCGGCGAGAGGGCCGCCTTCAGGGCTGCGAGGTCGGGGTAGCCCTCGGCGTCGGGGAAGATCGTGATGACGTCGTAGCCGGCCGCCTTCGCGGCCGCCGCGTTCGACGGGTGGCTGAAGATCGTCGTGATGACCTCGCGCCGCTGCTCGCCCTCGCCGTTCGCCTCGTGATACGCACGGATCATCGCGATGTTCGCCCAGATCGCGGCCGAGCCGCCCTGCGTGTGCAGCGACACCTCGTCCATGCCCGAGATCTCGGCGAGCATGCGCTCGAGGTTCCAGGTGATCTCGAGCACTCCCTGCGCGTCGGCCGGGTCCTGCAGCGGGTGCATGGCGGTGAGCTGCGGCACGCCGATGAGCTGGTCGTTGATCTTCGGCGAGTACTTCATCGTGCACGTGCCCTGGCCGATGTCGACGTTGAGGTCGGCACCGAGGTTCTCCTGCGAGAGCCGCAGGTAGTGCTTGAGCACCCGCTGCTGGCCCATCTCGGGCAGGGCGGGCGGCACGTCGCGGCGGAGGCCCACGGGCAGGTCGGAGACGACGTCGCCGACCGCGTCGCGCACGCCCGGCTCGATCGGCGTGACGAGCACGCCGCGCTCGCCCGGGGTGGAGAGCTCGAAGATGACGGGTTCGTCCCAGCTGGCCTGGTGGAAGCGGCGGAGGGCGGGCTTGGGTGCGATGGGGAGCGTCATGCGCGGTCCTCCTGAGTGGTGTTGAGGGTGGATGCCTCGGCGAGCGCGCCGATCGCGGCGGCGAGACGGTCGATGGCGGCCTGGCCGGTCATCTCGGTGACGCAGACGAGCAGCCGGTGCTCGCCGACGACGACGCCCGGCTCGATGCCCTGGCGGCGCAGCGACTCGACGACGCCGTGCGCCGTGAGGCCGGCACCCGCGAGGTCGACCGTGAACTCGCGCAGGTGCAGCGCACCGTCGCCGAGCGCGACGCCGGGGATCGCGGCGAGCCGCTGCTGGGCGTAGCGGGTGCGGGCGAGCAGCAGCTCGCCGAGTTCGCGCATGCCCTGCGGCCCCATGAGCGCGAGGTAGACGCCGGCGGCGATGCCCCAGAGGGCTGCGGCGGTGCCGACCCATTCCTTGCCCTCCTCGCGGTGCGCGAAGGAGGTGCGGTCGTAGGCGACGTCGCCGAAGCCGACCTCGCCGGGCACGTCGGTCGTCGCGAGCCCGAAGAGGCGCGAGGGCATCTCCATGATGAACTTCGGGTCGTCGTTCACGGCGATGAAGCCGCCGTGCGCGCCGCCGAACCACTGGTGGAGGCCCAGCGACTGGATGTCGCCGCAGACGATGTCGGCGCCCTGCTCGGCGGGCGGCGTGAGCACGCCGTAGCCGATCGGGTCGGTGCCGACGACGAGCACGGCGCCTGCGGCGTGGGCCGCGTCGGCGAGCTCGCGCAGGCGGGTCTCCAGCGCACCGGTCACCGACGGCGTCTCGACCCAGACGGCGGCGACGTCGTCGTCGAGGCGTGCGGCGACGGCCGAGGCGTCCGCGGTGCCGTTCACCGTCGGCACGAACTCGAGGTCGAGATGCACGCGCACGAAGTCGGTCACCTTCGAGAGCTTGGCCGGCAGCACGTCGCTCGCGACGAGCACGCGGCGGCGCCCGGTCATGCGGCCCGCCATCGAGAGGCCCGTGGCGGTCGCCTGGTACCCGTCGTAGGTGGGCACGTTCACGACGTCCATGGCGAGCAGCTCGGCCATGAGCGACTGGTACTGGAACAGTGCCTGGAAGCGACCGTGGTCCTCGTACGGCTCGCCCGCGTAGGCGGTGAGGAACTCGCTGCGGTTGATGACCTCGTCGACGACGGCGGGCACGTAGTGGTGGTACGTGCCGTGGCCGAGGAAGCTCAGCCGCTCGTCGGTCGAGCGGTTCTTGCCGAGCAGGCCCCGGACGTGGCCTGCGAGGTCCTGCTCGGCGACGAGCGGCGCCGGCAGGTCGAGCGCACGGCCGAGGCGCAGGTCGGCGGGCACGTCGGCGTAGAACTCGTCGATCGAGGCGGCGCCGACCGCGTCGAGCATCGCCTGCTTCGTCGCGGGCGCGGTGTTGGGGATGTACGGATGGACGAAGGTGTCGGTCATGGTGCCTCAGTCGGTGGTGTCGGACAGGGTGATGAAGGGCGGCTTCGCCGCGCGCGGGGTGGCGAGCACGGCGGCGCCGAAGCGCGGGAGGGCGAGGGTGCGGCCGTCGGTCGAACCGGTGAGCAGGTCGCGCGCCCCGGCGGGCACGTCGACCGTGATCTCGCGGCGGCCGTGGTTGAGCACGAAGGTGTAGTCGGTCGTCTCGTCGCTGCGGGTCACGGCCTCGAGGTCGAGGTCGATGCGCTCGCGCGCCGGCAGGCCGGCCGCGGCGAGCACGTCGCGGAAGAGGGCGATCAGCCCGTCGCGCTCGAGCACGCAGCTGACGTACCAGGCGGTGCCACTCGGTCGGTCGAGGAGGGCGGAGCCCGTATCGAGCCCACCGCCCTCCGCGGGATCCGTGGTCTCGAGACGCTCGCTTCGCGCGCTACCCGAGCGACGGATGGTGATCGCCGCTCGGCCGTCGAGCTCGCCCGAGGCGTACTGCGCGAGCACCTCGGTGCCGTCGTGCACCTCGATCCACTCGCCCCAGGTCGGGGCGTCGAACTCGGCGCCGGTGACGAACGCGACGCGCTCGGCGAGCCCGTCGGGCACCGGCCACTGCTCGTCGACCTCGACACCCAGGAGGCCGCGCAGCGGGCCGGGCGCTCCCCCGTCGTGCACCTTCTCGGTGTCGTCGACGACGCCCGAGAACGGACCGACGACGAGCTGGCCGCCGCGTGCGACGAAGTCGGAGAGCGCCTCGGCCTGCGAGGCATCCGAGACGTACAGGTTCGGCACCACGACGACGTCGTAGCCGTCGAACGGGCCGGTCGCCCGCACCGTGTCGACCGCGTGCCCGAGCGCGTGCAGCGCCGCGTGCCAGGCGCGGGCCTGTGCGAGCCAGTTGAGCCGCTGCGAGGGCAGCGACTCGGTCGCCGACGAGCCCCACCACGAGTCGTGGTCGACGACGAGCGCGACGCGCGAGCGCACGCGGGTGCCGCGCACCGGCTCGAGGCGCTTCAGCTCGGCGCCGAACGCCTTCGCCTCCTGGAACGAGCGGGATGCCTCGCCGCGGTGCCCGACCATCGCCGAGTGGAACTTCTCCTGCCCGTACTTCGCCTGGCGCCACTGGAAGACCATCGCCCCGTCGGAGCCGTGGGCGATCGCCTGCAGGCTGCCGATCCGATACTGGCCCGGTGCCTTCGGCACGTTGACGTCGCGCCAGCTGACGCCGCTCGGTGCCTGCTCGAGCAGCAGCCACGGCCGACCGCCCTTGAGTGAGCGCATGTAGCCGTAGTTGAGGGCGGCCGGCACGTGCGCGAGCGGGTCGGCGGGGTCGGGGTACGCATCGTCGGTGACGAGGTCCTCGGCCGCGGCGAAGTCCCAGTAGTCGAGGTCGCGCAGGATCGACATGAAGTTCGTGGTGACGCCGATCTCGGGCGTGACCTCGCGCAGGATGTCGACCTCGAGCTGGAAGAGCTCGAGCAGCGCGTCCGACGAGAAGCGCTCGAAGTCGAGCAGCTGCGTCGGGTTCACGGGTCCGGTCGAGCGGCGCGGCGCCTCGATGTGCGCCCAGTCGGTGTAGCGCTGGCCCCACACGTTCACGCCCCATGCCTCGTTGAGTCCGTCGAGGTCGCCGTAGCGGGCCTCGAGCCAGCGGCGGAAGTGCGCGGATGACTCGGGGCACCAGCAGCGCGAGACGTGATCGCCGTACTCGTTCGAGACGTGCCAGAGCGCGAGCGCCGGGTGTTCGCCGTAGCGTTCGGCCATCGCGCGCGTCATCCGCGCCACGTTCTCGCGCCAGACCGGAGAGCTGGGGCAGTACGCCTGGCGCGAGCCGAACTCGAGGCGCTGGCCGTCTTCGTTCGACGGCAGCATCTCGGGGTGGCTGCGGATGAGCCACGACGGCGGGGTCGCGGTCGCGGTGGCGAGGTCGACCTTGATGCCGCCCTCCCACAGGAGCTCGATGATGCGGTCGAGCCAGCCCCACTCGTAGACCCCGGGCGCGGTCTCGAGCTGCGGCCACGAGAACACCGGGAGGCTCACGATGTTGACACCGGCATCGCGCATGAGGCGGATGTCTTCGTGCCAGACCTCCTCCGACCACTGGTCGGGGTTGTAGTCGCCGCCGTAGGCGAGCGCGTCGAGGCGGATCGGCCGAGGGGACTCGTCGGTCACACCTGCTCCTCTCTGAGTGCGCGGGGATGTACAGTCTGCGGTGCAGAATGTATTCTGTATACAGACACCGTAAACCGGATGCCGGAAGCGGTCAAGCCCGGGCTGAGCCCTAGGCTTACCGCGACGGCCGAGGGGTCCGAAGGGCGAACACATGGCGATCGAACGCAAGAACCTGCGCTCGCAGGTCCGTGAGGAGTTGCTCGCGCGCATGCGCGCGGGCGAGGTGCAGCCGGGTGAGGGCATCAACGAGGTGCAGCTCGCCGGCGAGCTCGGCGTGAGTCGAACGCCGCTGCGAGAGGCCCTCATCGCCCTCGAGAGCGAAGGCCAGATCACGAGCGAGAACGGCAAGGGCTTCCGCTTCGTGCCGCTCAGCGCGAGCGAGTTCGAGGACCTCGCTCCCGTGATGGCCGCCCTCGAGAGCCTCGCGCTCGAACTGAGCCCGGTCGACGAGCTGCGCGAGATCGGCACCCGCCTCTCGAAGCTCGCCGCCGAGTTCGACCAGGAGGTCGTCGAGCACGCCCTCGTGGTCACGAAGGACGACGAGTGGCACGGCATCATGCTCTCGGCCTGCCCGAACCGGCGCCTCCTCGACGTGATCGAGAGCGTGCGCGGGGCGTTCCACCGCTACGAGTCGCTGCTCGTGCCGAACAACGTGATGATCGAGCGCGTCGCGGCCGAGCACGCCGCCATCGCGGCCTGCCTCTCCGAGGGCGACGTACCGGGCGCGGTCGCCGCGCTCAAGGTCAACTGGCTGCACGGCATGCGCCGCATCCTCGACAACGCCTCCAGCCCGTACTTCACCGCGTAGGTCGGTCGAGTGGGGCGAAGCCCGTATCGAGACCACCACTCCTGGAGGTCGGTCGAGTAGTCGCGAAGCGCCGTATCGAGACCACGACTCGTGAAGGTCCTCAAGTCTCGGCGCCGAGTACACGAAGCGGCGTCGGCCCGTGACGCTCGTCTTGCGGCAGGAGTTCGACCGGATCGACGAAGCGTACTTCGCGGAGAAGCAGGTGCAGGGTGGGGCCGCGCCAAGCGCCTCGCCCTGATCGAGGGACGATTCGACCTCTTGCCCGCGCTGGCGAAGAAGCGATTCCCGAAGAAGACGGACGGGTAGGAGCTATCGCGTGTCGGTGATCCCGATACGGCGCTGTGCGCCTACTCGACAGACCGGAAGCGTGCCCGGCGCTCGCGCGTTCGGTGGTTGACTTGGGCGCATCCGGCGAGGAGAGCCGCGGCGCCGAGGGCGACCACGGGAGCGAGCAGTGTGCGTGTTCTCATCTGACTTCCTTGTCTGGTTGGGAATTGCATTGCTGAGCGTCGGTCGAGCAGGCGCGCAGCGCCGTATCGAGACCGCGGATGCCTCGGGGCGGCGGTCTCGATCTGCGCTTCGCCGCTATTCGGCCGACGATTCGGAGAGCTCGACCGCGAGGTCGATGAACAGCGCTGCCGACCAGCCGAACGCGGTGGTCGCGGTCGGCGCCTTCTCGCCCGTGAGCGGGTTGAAGTACTCGTGCGGCCCGCCGCCGTGCACGACGAGTGCGACCGTGCGCTCGGCGAGGTCGTGCGCGAGATCCTCGCGCCCCGACGCCCGCAGGCCTTCGACGATGAGCCGGTTGGTGTTGACCCACACCGGCCCCCGCCACATGCGCGTCGCCGAGAAGTCGGGGTCGGCGGCCGAGACCGTCGGCACCGACCAGGGCAGCGCGTACCGCTCGGGATCTCCGAGCGCCTCGACGAGCGCCGCGAGCACGGGCTCGGGCAGTGCTCCGGTCAGGAGCGGCATGAACCCGACGATCGCGTCGCTCGCGACCGCTTCGCCGGCCGCGCGGGCCTCGAAGCGGCCGGATGCCTCGTCCCACATGCCGAGCAGGAGCTCGAGCGTGCGCGCGGCACGTGACCGGTGCGCCGCGGGGTCGCCGGCGGCGTCCGCCCCGTAGCGCTCGGCGAGCCGGGCGAGTTCGAGGTCCTGCAGCACGAGGTAGGCGCCGAGGTCGGGCGCCGTCGTCGGCAGCGGGCCGTCGAAGATCGGGCTGTCGTCGAGTCCCGACGAGTAGGGGTGCCCGTACTCGGGCATGCCGTCGCCGTCGAGGTCGCTGCCCGAGAACCACCAGTCCTGCGACCGGCGGATCACGGCGAGCTGCCGCTCCGCCCATTCGGGGGCATCCTCGACCTCGAGCACCTTGCCGAGCGCCCAGGCCGCGAGCGGCGGCTTCGTGAGCGGCACCGGGGCGTTCGGGTCGGCGATCTGCGACCCTGCACGCCGCAACCGGTCGCGGTCGGCATGCGGCAGGTCGTCGCTCGTGGCGAGCACGCCCTCCTCGTGCACGACGTCGGGCAGCTGCCCGTTCTCGCTCGGGAACCGGAACGCGATCTCGAGCTGCTCGCGCGCGAGCTCGGGGTCGCCGTGGCGCAGGCCCATCGCGATGAAGTACGCGTCCCACTGCCACACCCCGACGTAGCCGACCTTCGACGGCACGACGCCGCGCGCGTCGCCGAGGCCGGGCAGTTCGACGATGTTCGCGCCGAGCACCCACCAGCAGAACGCGGCCATCTGCTGCAGGTCGTCGCGCACGAGCGGGCACTTCGCGAACCAGTCGAGCCACAGGCCCTCGGTGCCCGCGAGGTCGTCACCGTGCGACGTGGATGCCTCGTGCCGCACGCCGCGGTCGGCCGCCACGTGCAGGCGCACCGACGGCGCCTCCGGCGCGAACTCGACTCGGGTCGACTCGCCGTCGGGGGTCGTCCACTCGACCGAGAGGCCTGCGCCTCCCCCGACCGACAGGGCACCGGCCCCGGCGAACGTGAGCGTCGCGGCGCCGTCGCCGAACTCGATCGCGTGCGGCAGCACCCCGGTGACGGGCAGCGCCAGCCCCGAGGCATCCCGCACGGTCAGTTCGTCGATGACGCGGCAGTCGTCGAGCCGGCGCTCGTACTCCGACGTGTGCACGCGCACGGCCGAAGCAGGGGCGCCGGCGCCGACGCCCCCACGCGCTTCGACCGCCGCGCGGTCGGCCCGGAACACGAGCACGCGCGAACGCGGCAGGGTGAACGGGGCCTGCACCAGGTCGAGGTGGCGGCCGGCGAGGCCGGCCAGCGCCGAGGCATCCATGGTCTCGATACGGCGCTGCGCGCCTGCTCGACCGGCCAACGTCATCGTCCTCCCAGTCCCGAGGCGGCCATGCTGTTGAGGATGCGGCGCTGCCCGATGACGAACACGATGAGCATCGGGATCGTCGAGATCGCGCTCGCGGCCATCACGAGGCCGTAGTTCACCGAACCGAACTGTCCCTGGAAGCTCGACAGCAGCAGCGGCACCGTGAACAGGTCGGGCGTGTTCAGCAGCACGAGCGGGAACAGGAAGGCGTTCCACACGTCGAGCGCGACGATGATGCTGAGCGCCGCGAGACCCGGCTTCAGGTTCGGCAGGATGATGCTCCAGAAGATGCGCCAGCGTCCGGCGCCGTCGACGAGTGCCGCCTCCTCGAGCTCCCTCGGCAGGCTCAGCACGAACTGGCGCATGAGGAACACTGCGAACGGGTTCGCAAGCAGGCCGGGCACGATGAGCGCGAGGTGCGAGTCGACCCAGCCGAGTTGCGTCATGAGCAGGTAGAACGGGATGAGCGTGACCTGCTTCGGGATCATCTGCGTCGCGAGGAACACGATGAACAGCACCTTCGCGCCGCGGAAGCGGATGCGCGCGAACGCGTAACCGGCCATGGCGGCCGTGAGCAGCGTGCCGGCCACGACGAGCGCGGCGATGTACAGGCTGTTGAGGTACGCCTGGCCGAACGGCACCGCGTTCCAGGCATCGACGTAGTTGTCGAACGTCCAGGGCTGCGGCAGGAACGCGAGCGGGTCCTGCAGCAGCTGCGGCAGCGTCTTGAACGAGGTCAGCAGCATCCAGAGGAACGGGAAGACCATCGCGAGGCCGCCGACCACGAGTGCGACGTGCAGCACGGTCGAGCTGAGGCGGCGCTTGCCCTTGCCCGTGCGGGGCGCCGACGGGCGGTACCCGGGCGCGCTCATCGCGACCGTCGAGTCGGTCAGCGGCGTCTGCGTGCCGTCGGCGAGGCGCGGATTCGTGAGACTCATGCTTCGTCGTCCTCGTAGTGCACGAACTTCTTCTGGGCGCCGAATTGGATCGCCGTGATGATGAGCGTCAGCACGAGCAGGATGACGCTCGCCGCGCTCGACGGCCCGATCTCGAACTTGCCGAAGCCGAGATCGTAGATGTGGTAGACGATCGTGCGCGTCGCGTTGTCGGGCCCGGCGTTCTGCACGAGCACGTAGACCGTGTCGAACGTCTGCAGCGACGAGATGAACGCGACGACCGACGAGAAGAACACGATCGGCGAGAGCAGCGGCAGGCGGACGCTCGTGAACAGGCGCCACGGACCGGCGCCGTCGATGCGTGCGGCCTCGATGACCGAGGGTGAGATGTTCTGGAGGCCCGCGAGGAAGATCACCACGTTGAGGCCGAGCGACGACCAGATCGTCACGATGCAGACCGCGAGCAGCGCGAGCTTCGGGTCCTGCAGCCAGTCGGGCGGCGCGATGCCGAAGATCTTCGAGATCGCCGTCGAGAGCACGCCGTCGCCGCGGAACATCTGCTGCCAGATCATCGCGACCGCGACGGTCGACGTGACGACCGGTGCGAAGAACAGAATGAGGTAGAGCGTCCGCGTCTTCAGCTTCTCGAGCGCGACCGCGATGATCACGGCGAGCCCCAGGCCGATCGGCACGGTGACGAACGCGATGATCAGCGTGTTGACGATCGACTTCCAGAGCAGCTCGTCCTGGAACTGGGCCGTGAAGTTCTCGAACCCGACCCAGGTCAGGTCGCCGAGGCCGTCCCAGCTCGCGAACGCGAGCACGAGGCTCGCTGCGAACGGCACGACTACGAACAGCGCCATGCCGAAGAGCTGGGGCGCGATGAAGACGTACCCCCAACGCCGGTCGCGGCGACGCCAGGCCGGCTCCTTGCGGAACCGGCCCGGCGTGGGGGCGGATGCCGCAGGGAGGTCCTGCAGCATCCGCTCACCGGAAGCGATCTGACTCACGTCTATTCGCCCGACTTCTCCGCGACGAGGTCGGCGGCGGCGTCCAGCGTCGCCTGCGCGTCGGCCTTGCCCTCGTAGAGCTTCAGGAACTCGTCGCTGATGTCGATCGAGAGCCCGGGCACGCGCGCCTCGGGGGCGTAGTCCTCGAAGCCGATGTCGCGCATGTCGAGGAAGGTCTGCGCGTGCGCGGGGTAGCCGTCCTCGAGCACGACCTCGTCGGCGCCCTTGATCGACGGGACCGCGTTGCCGCCGCCCTCGAGCCGGAACTTCTGGCCCTCGGCGCTCAGGAACTCGGTCCAGAACGTGAACGCCGCATCCTTCGCGTCGGTCTTGCCGTTGATCGCGAGGTACGAGGCGGCGACGCCCGTCGGGGCCTCCTGACCGTCAGGAGTCGGCCAGCGAACGATGTCGTAGTTGTCGGGGTTTCCGGCCGTCTGGACGGTTCCGATCGTGTAGCGACCCTGCACGAAGAAGCCCGCCTTGTCGGTCACGAAGACGCTGTCGGCGCCCGCGCCCTCGGGCAGCGTGTCGGCGACGACGAACGTGCCGTCCTGGAAGAGACCGCCGAACTCGTCGAGTGCCTTCACGCTCGCGGCGTCGGTGTTGGCCGTGAACGCGCCCGACTCGTCGTACGGCGCAGGCAGGCCCTGCGACGACAGCCAGCTCCAATGGGTGGCCCAGTAGTTCCAGAACATCGTGCCCGTGAGGCCGGCGTCCTTGAGCTTGGCGTTCATCTCGAGGTACTTGTCGGTCGTCCACTCGCCGTTCTCGGCGAGTGTCGCCGGGTCTTCGGTGATGCCGGCCGCCTCGAGCGCCGCCTTGTCGTACCAGAGCACGTCGGGGTTCGAGTCGTTCGGGGCGCCGTAGTACTCGCCCTCCTTCTCGGCCACGCCGAACAGGCCCGGGTAGAAGTCGTCGGGCTTGGTCTGGCTGTCCTTCGACTCCATGAGCTTCTTGAGCGGCATGAGCCGGCCCGAGTCGACGAACTGGCCCATCTTGTCGTCGCCGACGTAGAACACGTCGGGCGCCGTGTTGCTCGCGAGCTGGGCGAGCAGCTTCGAGTGGTAGTCGCCGTAGTCGGCCACCGGCTGGAGCTTGACGTTGATGTCGGGGTGGCGCTTCATGAACTCCTTGTTGAAGTCCTCGTAGCGGGTGAGCTCCTCTGCGGTGCCCCAGGTCGACCACACCACGGTGTTCTCGTCGTTGCCACCTCCCCCGCCGCTGCACGCCGCGAGTCCGATCGCGATGGCGCTCGCAGCACCGATCGCCAGCAGACGCCTCATCTTCGAGTTCGAGCGGGCCATTCCGCTACCTCTTTCGTCATTGCAGGAGGAGCCGGCGTGGGGAGCCGGCGTGAGGGGGATTGCTCGTCATTATTCTGTATACAAAACTCAATTCCGTCAAGGTGCGGCAGGTCACGAACGCGCAACGGCATACACAGTCGGTGCGTCATTTCGGGTGCGGAGGCGTGTCGCACCCGGTTCTGCGCGATGCCGATGCGCGACACGCCGCTCCACTCCTGAATTGCGCACGGACGCGCGAGTTCACACTGCTCGGCGGCGCGCAAACGACGGATGCCCCGTGGCCGATCGGCCACGGGGCATCCGTGTCGTACTGGGTGAGGTGAACGCTAGACGCGCGCCGGCAGCTTGGCGGCGACCAGCTCCGCGATCTGCACGGCGTTGAGCGCCGCGCCCTTGCGCAGGTTGTCGTTCGAGACGAAGAGCACGAGGCCCCGGCCGTCGGGCGCCGACTGGTCCTGGCGGATTCGGCCGACGTAGCTCGGGTCGTTGCCCGCCGCCTGCAGCGGGGTCGGCACGTCGGAGAGCGCGACGCCGGGCGCGTCGGCAAGCAGCTCGGTCGCGCGCTCGGGCGTGATCGGGTTCGCGAACTCGGCGTGGATCGACAGCGAGTGGCCCGTGAAGACCGGCACGCGCACGCACGTGCCGGCGACGAGCAGGCCCGGCAGCTCGAGGATCTTGCGGCTCTCGTTGCGGAGCTTCTTCTCCTCGTCGGTCTCGTTGTCGCCGTCGTCGACGATCGAGCCCGCGAGCGGGATCACGTCGAACGCGATCGGGCGCACGAACTTCTCGGGCTCGGGGAACTCGACGGCGGCACCGTCGTGCACGAGGCCGATCGCGTCCTGCGCCACGGCGGCGCGGGCCTGCTCGAGCAGCTCCTCGCCGCCGGCGAGCCCGGCACCGGAGACGGCCTGGTAGGTCGAGACGATGAGACGCTCGAGCCCGGCCTCGTCGTGCAGTACCTTGAGCACCGGCATCGCGGCCATGGTGGTGCAGTTCGGGTTCGCGATGATGCCCTTCGCGGCCTCGTCGATCGCGTGCGGGTTGACCTCGCTGACGACGAGCGGCACCTCGGGGTCCATGCGCCAGCCGCTCGAGTTGTCGATGACGGTCACGCCGGCGGCCGCGAACCGCGGCGCCTGCGCCTTCGAGAGCGTCGCGCCGGCGGAGAAGATCGCGAGGTCGAGACCGGTCGGGTCGGCGGTCGACGCGTCTTCGACGACGATCTCCTCGCCCTTGAACGGCAGCGTCGTGCCCGCCGAGCGCGCCGACGCGAAGAAGCGGATCCGCGCGACCGGGAAGTCGCGCTCCTCGAGCAGTCGCCGCACGACCGCGCCGACCTGGCCGGTGGCGCCGACGACGCCGATGTTCACACCATTGCTCATGTCACCCTCTTGCTTTCGAGTTCTCTTCAGTTTGCAGGACTTCGGATGTGCCGCAGGCCGGATCGCGTGAATCCGGCCCGAATTGGCAGCATTCCCCTGATTCGGGGCGGGATGCCTCCTGGCCTGGCCTTCGGCCGGCCGCCGCCGGCCGGCAGTCGGCATGCGCCCGAGGCATCCGGCGTCTAGCGGCCCGTGCCCCCGTGCACGACCGCGTCGTCGTCGCCGTCGAGGTCGAAGGCGGTGTGCACGGCGCGTGCGGCGGCGTGCACGCTGTCGGCGCGCGTGACGACCGAGATGCGGATCTCGCTCGTGGAGATCATCTCGATGTTGATGCCCGCCTGGTAGAGCGCCTCGAAGAGCTTCGCCGAGACCCCTGTCGCCGAGCGCATCGCATTGCCGACCAGCGAGAGCTTGCCGATCTGGTCGTCGTACTGCAGCGCCTCGAAGCCGATCGCGTCCTGCGCGCCGGCGAGGGCGGTGAGCGCCTTCTCGCCGTCGGCCTTCGGCACGGTGAACGAGATGTCGGTGCGGCCGGTCGCGGCGGCGGAGACGTTCTGCACGATGACGTCGACGTTCGCGTTCGTGCCGGCGACGATCTTGAAGATCTTCGCCGCGGCGCCCGGCTTGTCGGGCACTCCGACGACCGTGATCTTCGCCTCGGACAGGTCGATCGCGACTCCGGCGATGACGGACTCTTCCACAGCTGCTCCTTCGGGAAGACGCGAGGGGTCGTAGACGATCGTCCCCTCGTTGTTGTTGAACGACGAGCGCACGTGCAGGGTCACGCCGTGGCGGCGTGCGTACTCGACGGCGCGGATGTGCAGGACCTTGGCGCCCGACGCGGCGAGTTCGAGCATCTCTTCGCTCGTGATGCGATCGAGCTTGTGCGCCTTCTTGACGACGCGCGGGTCGGAGGTGAAGACGCCGTCGACGTCGGTGTAGATCTCGCAGACGTCGGCGTCGAGCGACGCGGCGAGGGCGACGGCGGTCGTGTCGCTGCCGCCGCGGCCGAGGGTCGTGATGTCGCGGGTGTCGCGGTTGAAGCCCTGGAAGCCGGCGACGATGACGATGGCGCCCTCGTCGAGCGCCTCGCGCAGGCGCACGGGCGTGACGTCGACGATGCGGGCGGCGCCGTGCTGGGCGTCGGTGATCATGCCGGCCTGGCTGCCGGTGAAGCTGCGCGCCTCGTGCCCCATGCTCTTGATCGCCATCGCGAGCAGCGCCATCGAGATGCGCTCGCCGGCCGAGAGCAGCATGTCGAGCTCGCGCGGCGCGGGGATGGGCGTGACCTCGTTCGCGAGGTCGAGCAGCTCGTCGGTCGTATCGCCCATGGCGGAGACGGCGACGACGACGTCGTTGCCCGCCTTGCGCGTCTCGACGATGCGCTTCGCGACCCGCTTGATGCTCTCCGCGTCGGCGACGGACGACCCGCCGAACTTCTGCACGATCAAGCTCACGGGGCCTCCAGGGGGTTCTGGGCGCGCGCGGGCCGACGGGCCCGTCGTCGGATGCTTCATCATACGGCGGCCCGCATGCACGCCCCGCCATGTGACGCCGGGCGGCGCCCGCTCACTCGCCGTGCGGGCGCGGCATGTACCACTCGGTGAACTCGGACGCACGGCCGTCGGGCGCGAAGCGGATCACCCACAGGTTGAGGTAGTCGCGTTCGGCCGGGTACTCGGTGCGCCCCTGCACGAGCGCGAGGTCGGATGCCTCGTGCACGGCGCTCCACTCGAACGACCACTCGCCGTCGGCGTCGGCGTGCTCGAGCCAGCCGGTGACGATGCCCTCGTGCCCGCGCAGGGGCTCGGCGTCGGGCGCCAGGAGGTAGATCGCGTCGTCGGTGAAGAGGGCGCGGATGTCGTCGGGGTCGTTGCTGCGCCACGCCCTGACGTACCCGTCGACCCAGGTCGCGGTGCGTTCGGATGCCTGCTCGCGCTTCGTCTCGGTCATGCCTTCGGTCTACGCGCGCCGCGGGCGTGCGTCAACCGCCCGGCGGCGCACTCCCCCCGCCGGCTCGCGCCGAGCTCACCCGCCGAACGTGCGGTCGCGGCCCTGAATCGGACGACGAGTGCACGCTCGACGCGAGGGGCTTCCTTCGAACGATGGAATGGGCCCGTCAGGTGACGACGCGACGCCCTTCGAACGCACGACCGAGCGTGACCTCGTCGGCGTACTCGAGGTCGCCGCCCACCGGCAGGCCCGAGGCGAGTCGCGTCACCTTGATCTCGAGGGTGGTGAGCAGCCGGCTGAGGTAGGTCGCCGTCGCCTCGCCCTCGAGGTTGGGGTCGGTCGCGATGATGACCTCGGTGACCGAGCCGTCGGCGAGCCGCTGCATGAGCTGGCGGATGCGCAACTCGTCGGGGCCGATGCCGTCGATCGGGCTGATCGCGCCGCCGAGCACGTGGTACAGCCCTCGGAACTCGCGGGTGCGCTCGATCGCCACCACGTCCTTGGCCTCCTCGACGACGCAGATGAACGACGGGTCGCGCCGCGGGTCGCGGCAGATCGAGCAGGTCGCCTGCTCGGAGACGTTGCCGCAGATCTCGCAGAAGCGCACCTTGTCGCGGATCTGGAGGAGGATCTCGGCGAGGCGCGAGACGTCGAAGTGCTCGGTCTGCACGATGTGGAACGCGATGCGCTGCGCCGACTTCGGCCCGATGCCGGGCAGCCGGCCGAGCTCGTCGATCAGTTCTTGGACGATGCCTTCGTACACGGGCTACGCACGCTCCCCGAAGCCGCTGCCTGGGACCTCGATCTCTTCGAGGAAGGTCGCGCCGAGCACCTCGCGGACGACCGCCTCGCCGTACCGCTGGATACCGCCGTCGGTCGTCGCGGCCGCCTGGCGCGGCCGGCTCGGTGCCGGCCGTGGGGCTGTTGCGGGCCGGGTCGGCGCAGGCGGGTCGAACCGCTCGGGTTCGGGACCGGGATCGAACGGCGGCTCGTCGTCGATGGGCGGCGCCTCGCTGTCGTCGGGCACGAAATCGGGCGCGTCGCTCGTGGCCTCGGGGCGAGTGCCCGGAGCGACCGGCGCCGGCTCGGCGGCCGGTCGCTCGGCGAGTGCGGTCGCGGTGCGGGCGAGCGGCGCGGCCGTGCCCGAGTCGGATGCGGGTTCGGGGTCGCGCGGAATGGCGACCGTCGCCCACGAGTCGACGGGCCCCGACGAGGCGGGCGTGACGGTGCTCGGCGCGTTCGGCGTCGCGTCGACCGCGGGCGCCGAGGCCCCTGCCCGATTCGGCGTCGCGGAGTCTGATGCCGGGCTCGCCGGCGCGGCGACCGGCGCCCCGGCGCCATCGCCGCTCGGGCGCGTGGGTGCCGACGGGGGCGTCTCGGGACGTGCGGAACCGCCCGGCGCGCCGCCGCCGATGACGCGCGGGACGAACTTGACCGTCACCCCGAGCACCTCGTCGATCGCCGCACGGAGCAGCTCGGCCGAGTTCTGCGCACCTGTGCCGTTGCGCAGGCCCTCGACGTCGCCCGCGCTCGTGAAGCCGAGCACGAGGACTGCCTCGTCGGTGCGGTACTCGAGCACCTGGGCCGTCAGCGCCGCCATCCATGCCGTGCGCTTCTTGCGCTGGAGCACGCTCAGCACCTCGGGCCAGGCGTCGCGCATCTGCTGCACGGTGATCGGCCCGCTCGGACGCACGAACGCCGGTTCGGCCGGGGACGTGTCGGCCACCGGAGGCCCGGCCGACGGTTCGGCGGACGCCGGACGGGTCTCGGGCATGACGGCCGAGATCACCTCGGACGCCCGGGCGGGCTCGGCCGCCGCGGGCTCGGTACCGCGGGCGGGGCGCGCGGGCTCGACCGGGACCCGCGGTGCCTCGGCGGCGCGCGGAGCCGGCGCCTCGGCTCGGACGGCAGCGGGCGTGCCGGCAGGCGGCGCGATCGGCGCCGCCGCTCCCCCGGCGCCGACCTGGCGCTCGAGGCGCTCGACGCGCGCGAGCGCACCGCGCTCGGTGTCGTCGCTCGACGGCACGAGCACGCGCGCGAGCATGAGTTCGAGATGCAGGCGCGGGGAGGTCGCACCGGTCATCTCGGTGAGGGTCTGGCTGACGAGATCGGCGACCCGGGAGAGCTCGGCCGGGCCGAACGACTGCGCCTGCACGGCCATGCGCGCCAGTTCGTCTTCGGGGACGCCCCGCAGCACGGCGGCCGCGGCCTCGGGCGTCGAGGCCGCGACGACGATGAGGTCGCGCAGCCGCTCGAGCAGGTCTTCGACGAATCGACGAGGGTCTTGGCCCGTCTGCACGACGCGGTCGGCCGCTGCGAACGCGCCAGCGGCGTCGTGCGCGCCGATCGCGTCGATGACCTCGTCGAGGAGGGCCCCGTGCGTGTAGCCGAGCAGCGCGACCGCGCGCTCGTAGTCGATCGCCGAACCCTCGGAGCCCGCGATCAGCTGGTCGAGCAGCGACAGGGTGTCACGGGGCGACCCGCCGCCGGCCCGCACGACGAGTGCGAGCACGCCGGGTTCGACCGAGATGCCCTCTTCGTTGCAGAGCTGCTGCACGTACTCGAGCATCGGCGCGGGCGGAACGAGCCGGAACGGATAGTGGTGCGTGCGCGACCGGATCGTGCCGAGCACCTTGTCGGGCTCGGTCGTCGCGAAGATGAACTTGATGTGCTCGGGCGGCTCTTCGACGATCTTCAGCAGCGCGTTGAAGCCGCCGGAGGTCACCATGTGCGCCTCGTCGATGATGAAGATCTTGTAGCGGTCGCGCGCGGGGGCGAAGATCGCCCGCTCGCGCAGGTCGCGGGCGTCGTCGACACCGCCGTGGCTCGCCGCGTCGATCTCGACGACGTCGAGCGAGCCGCCCCCGCCGCGCGACAGCTCGACGCAGCTCGGGCACACACCGCACGGGGCGTCGGTCGGCCCCTCGGCGCAGTTGAGGCAACGCGCGAGGATGCGAGCGGAGGTCGTCTTGCCGCACCCGCGCGGCCCGCTGAACAGGTAGGCGTGATTGACCCGATCGGTGCGGAGCGCCGTCATCAGCGGCTCCGTCACCTGGGACTGGCCGATCATCTCGGCGAACGTCTCTGGCCGGTAGCGGCGATATAGGGCGGTGACCACGCATCAATCGTAGTTGCCGCGTCCGACACGGCATCCGGATGCCTCGGGCGTACGATGCTCGGACGGAAGGAGCGTGATCACGGTGACGACGATGACCCCGGCTCAGCTCGAACGGTTCCAGGCCCGGTTGCTCGCCGAGCGTGCCGACGCCGAGGAGCGCGCCGCCGAGTTCGACGACCAGATGAGCGAGGTCCGCCATGCGCGGTCCGAGGCGAGCGCCGACGACGAGCACGACCCCGAGGGGCCCACGATGACCCAGGAATGGTCGCAGCGCACCGCCGTGCTCGCCGACGTGCAGGCGGAGCTCGCCGACATCGACCACGCCCTCGCCCGCATCGCCGACGGCACCTACGGCGTCTGCGCCCGCTGCGGCAAGCGCATCACCGTCGCCCGGCTCGACGCCCGGCCGACCGCGACGCTCTGCATCGACTGCGCACGCCTCGCTCGGTGACGACGGGGTGCCCGGCGCTCGGCGCCGGGCACCCCGTCCGCGGGTTCAGGCCCGGCCGGAGCGCCGCCGCACGACGAGCAGCATGCCGAGGCCGAGCAGGAGCACCCCGCCGCCCAGGACGAGCGGCCCGATCAGGTCGACGCCGGTCGAGGCGATCGCTCCCGGCTTCGTTCCGGGCGTCGGTGCGGGTGACGACTCGTACGTGAAGCCGGCGGGCAGACTCGCCTCGCCGCACTCCTCGGTGCCGACGACCGTGACGTCGACGACGCCGGTACCGGCAGGAGCCACCGCGACGATCGTGCCGTCGTCGATCACCTCGAACGAGGTCGCCGGTGCGTCACCGAACAGCACCTCGGTCGCGTCGGTGAAGCACTGACCGGAGATGGTCACCTCTGTGCCGCCCGCCTCAGGTCCGTTCGGCGGATCGACGTCGTCGATCACCGTCGGCACGTAGGTGAACGCGAGTGCGTTGCTCGCGCCGCCCGGCGTCGTGACGACCACGTCGACCTCACCGGCCGCGTGGGCCGGGGTCTCGAACGTGATCTCCGTATCGCTCACCTGGGTGAACGGCACCGACACTCCGTCGACCGTGAGCTCGGTCGCACCGCCGAGCGCCGTACCCGTGACGGTCACCGACGTGCCGCCCGCGGTCGGTCCCTCGTCGGGCGTGAGGCTCGTCAGGCTCGGCACCGCGTAGTACGTGAACGGCAATGCGTTGCTCGGCCCACCCGCCGTGACGACGACCACGTTCACCTCGCCCGCCGCGTGCG
>NZ_JBHXDI010000005.1:0-579847 GCF_042725165.1 Agromyces sp. NPDC127015
CTTTCCGGCTCCGCCCGTGCCGCGGGCGGAGCCGGCCGCCGATGCGCAGCCGGCGCAGCCGGCGGAGCCGGCGGAGCCGGCGGCGGCCGGCGTCGAACCGGTCGTTCCGGCCGCCGGCGCCGAGCCGGTCGTCGCGGAAACCGACGCCCGGCCGGTCGTCCCGGCCGCCGGGGCCGAGCCGATTGTCGCGGCCGCATCGCTCGCGCAGACTGAGGCGGCGCCCTCGAACGAGCGGGCCGAGCCGGCGCTCGCCGTCGACCGGGCCGACCCGGTCGACCCGCTCGCTCCGTACCGCCCCGCGGAACCGACCTTCCGGGCCGACCCCGTGATCCGGGAGGCGGACGCCCGCGAGTTCGAGGTTCCCGTCGACACCGGCCAGCTGCGCCGCATCTCGACCGGCCAGCTGCTCATCGTGCATCGGGCCGGCTACGACACCGCCGAGTCCATCGAGATCGAAGAGGAGCAGCAGCGCCGGGCCTACAGCTGGGTGGCCGCCGTCACGGGTGTGATCGGCGCGGCGGCGTCGCTCTTCGTGGGCTGGATGCTGCCGCTCTCGATCGCCGCGATCGTCTTCGGCGTGCTGGGCCTGCGCCGTGAGGAGCACGGGCGCGCGCTCGCCTTCGTGGGCATCGGCACCGGGCTCGCCGGGCTCGTCTTCTCCGCGGTCTGGATCGGCTACTACGCGATCGTCTTCGGCGCCCTGCCGGTCTGAGCGTCGCGACGGGTGTCGAGACCCGTCCTCCTGCGCGGGGCGCGCCTCAGACGGCGGGTTCGAGCCGTTCGACGAGCAGCGCGACGTGCCGGCCCTGCTCGCGGGTGAGCACGATCGTCGCCCGTTCCGTTCCGCGCAGCTTCAACCGCGTGCGCAGCGTCGCCGGATCGACGTCGACACCGCGCTTCTTGATCTCGACGGTGCCGACGCCGCGCGACTGCAGCGCCTGGCGCAGGCCCCGCTCGTCGGCCGGCAGCCGTTCGATCACGCGGAAGCCCCTGGCGAACGGGGAGTCGAACGCCGTGTCGGCCGTGAGGTACGCGATGCCCGGGCTCAGCATCCAGGCGCCGTGCTCGCGCGCGAGATCGCCGATGAGCCGTGCGCGGATGACCGCACCGTCGGGTTCGTAGAGATAGTCGCCGAGCGGGCCGTCGGGGGCGTCCTCGCTGTCGGCCGCGGCGGCGAGTTCGTGTGCGGCATCGCCGCGGATGACGAGCGCGGATCGCCCGACGCCCGGTCGGGCGAGCACGCCGAGCCAGACGGCGAGCTCGACGACGTCGCCGTCGACCGAGACCCACTGCGCCTCGGCACCGGCGGGGATCACGTCGCGATCGGTGCCCGGGCCCAGCTTCACGCCGACGGGCATCCGCTCGGCGAGCCCGAAGGCGAAGTCCAGGCTCGGCGAGTACGCCGAGGCATCCGCGATGCGGGTCGTGGTGCCGCCCGCCGTGGTGCGCCGCGCCGGATCGAGCCAGGCGCCGTCGATGCCGCCCAGCGCGACGTCCTCGGCACGAGCGTGGAGGACGCGCGCCTGGGGGAACGGGGTGAGGTTGTAGGCGGCGATCGCCGCGGTGACCTCGTCGGCCTCGGCCGCGGTGACCTCGAGGTCGATCGCGGCCATGGCCAAAGCGTCGCCGCCGATGCCGCAGCCGAGGTCGGCGACGTGGCGGACGCCCGCGCGCGAGAAGCGACCAGCGTGGAGGGCGGCGACCTGGAGCCGGGTGGCCTGCTCGAGGCCGGGCTCGGTGAACAGCATGCGCGCGGCGAACGGGCCGAACTTCGCGGCAGCCTTCGCGCGCAGCTTCGACTGGCTGAGCACGGCCGCGACGAGGCCGGCGGCGTAGCCCCTCCGGCGCAGCTCGGCCACGGTCTTCACGATGTCGGCCTTCGAGTCCCACTCGGGCAGCTCGTCGAGCAGGCGCAGGCCTTCGGGGGAGAGGAGTTCGACGAGGTCGGAGCGTTCCACCCGGCAACGCTAGCACCGGACGAGCGGCCCGCACGGCCGCGTCGGTCGCTCGTGTTCGCCGCGCGTGAACGGCGCTGGCACTCACGTTGCACGAGTGCCAGAACGCGCCTAGACTCGGCTTAGCACTCTCGCTCCGAGGCTGCTAACCAGTCTTTCGTCAAAAGACGGCATTCGTCTAGAAAAGGGGTAACCGTGTCGGTTTCCATCAAGCCGCTCGAGGATCGCATCGTCATCAAGCAGGTCGAGGCCGAGCAGACCACCGCGTCGGGTCTCGTCATCCCCGACACTGCGAAGGAGAAGCCGCAGGAGGGCGAGGTCGTCGCCGTCGGTCCCGGTCGCATCGACGACAACGGCAACCGCGTTCCGCTCGACGTCGCGGTCGGCGACAAGGTCATCTACTCGAAGTACGGCGGCACCGAGGTCAAGTTCGGTGGCGAGGACTTCCTCGTGCTCTCGGCCCGCGACGTGCTCGCGGTCGTCGTTCGCTGAGCGACCCGAAACCTTCACGATCGGCCCGGATGCCTCGGTATCCGGGCCGTTCGGCGTTCCTGGGGCCCGAAGGGTGCCCCGAAACGGCGGTGTCGCCCGCCGGGCGTAGGCTGGATCGGTGAATTCCCGCTCAGCCCACGCCGATCACGGCGCGATCAGCCGAGCGGGTCTCGGCTACGCGATCTCCGCGTACCTGCTCTGGGGCGTGCTCCCCATCTACTTCATCGCGCTCGCACCCACCGGGTCGGTCGAGATCGTCGCGTGGCGCATCCTGCTCTCGCTCGTCTTCTGCGCCCTGCTGATCACCGTCACCCGCGGATGGTCGAAGTTCGTCGCGCTCCTGCGCAACCGCCGGGTGCTCTTCACGATGGCCGCGGCGGGCGCCCTGATCTTCGTCAACTGGGAGACGTACGTCTACGCGGCGGTGAACGAGCAGGTCGTCGAGGCATCCCTCGGGTACTTCATCAACCCGATCGTGACGATCTTCCTCGGGGTGCTCGTGCTGCGCGAGCGCCTCAACCCGACGCAGTGGGTGGCCGTCGGCATCTCGATCGTCGCGGTCGTCGTGCTCGCGGTCGGGCACGGGCAGTTCCCCTGGATCGCGCTGCTGCTCGCGTTCTCGTTCGGGTTCTACGGGCTCATCAAGAAGCGCGTCGGCCCCAGGGTCGACGCCGTGTCGGGCCTCACGCTCGAGACGCTCTGGCTCGCGCCCGTCGCTGCCGCGCAGCTGTGGTGGATCGCCGCGACCGAAGGTCTCACGATGGGCACCGAGGGGGCCTGGCACGCGGTGCTGCTCTCGCTCGCCGGCGTCGTCACGGCGGTGCCGCTGCTGCTGTTCGCCGCGGCATCGCGGCGGCTGCCGCTCATCTACATGGGGTTCATCCAGTACTTCGCGCCGTTCATCCAGTTCATCGTCGGCGTCGCGGTGCTCGGCGAGCCGATGCCGCCCGAGCGGTGGATCGGGTTCGCCCTCGTCTGGGTCGCGCTCGCCGTGCTCACCGTCGACCTCGTGCGTCGCGGCCGTGCGGCGCGACGGATCGTCGCCGAGCCCGTCTGACGGACTTCGGCGGACCTTCGGCGGCCGGAGTCCCGAACGGCGGAATCCGCAGCGGATGACGCCGCATGACGCGGATTCCGTGCGTCGGAGGCCGCGCAGGTGTCGACCCGGTAACGATCCGGCCGGTGTTACCGGGTTGTGACCGCGGTGACTTGTTTCCGCGGTGGGCCCGCAATACTGTCAATCAACGGCGTCAGGACTGACGCTTGATTGTGTAACGAATTCCTTCAGTCCCAAGGAGCAACATGAGCGTCTTCGCGAAGGCTTCGGCCAAGCGTTCTGCGCGCGCAGCCTGGACGGGTCTCGCCATCGTCGGCGTCAGCACCCTCCTGCTCACCGCGTGCACCTCAGGCGGGTCACCGTCGTCGACCGAGAGCGAGAAGCCCGCCGACACCGGCGATGCCCAGCCGATCGAGGCCGGCGAGCGCGACCTGACCCTGAAGGTCGGCCAGCTCGCACCGCAGAGCGGCACGCTCGCGGTGCTCGGCCCGCCCCAGATCGCGGCTGCCCAGCTCGCGGTCAACGACATCAACGCCGCCGACCTCGGCATCAACATCGAGCTGACCCTCCGCGACGAGGGCGACAGCACGGTCGACGTCGCGACGGGTTCGGTCACCGACCTGCTCTCGGGCGGCGTCTCGGCCATCTCGGGCGCTGCGGCGTCGGCGACGACCCGCAACATCTACGAGCAGGTCACGAGCGCGGGCGTCGTGCTCATGTCGCCGTCGAACACGGGTCTCGACCTGTCGACCATCGACGACAACGGGCTCTACTGGCGCACCGCTCCCTCCGACCTGCTGCAGGGCGAGGTGCTCGGCAACCTGGCCGCCGAAGACGGCAACTCGACGCTCGGCATCATCTACCAGAACGATGCCTACGGCACGGGCTTCGCCGAGGCGACGAAGAACGCGTTCGAGGGTGCCGGCGGCGAGGTCGTGGCGGAGTCGTCGTTCAACACGGGCGACACGAACTTCTCGACCCAGATCGGCGACGTGACGGCGCAGAACCCCGACGCGATCGTGATCATCTCGTTCAACGAGGCGAAGGTCATCATCCCCGACCTCGTCGGCGGCGGCTTCCCCGGTGACAAGATCTACCTCACCGACGGCAACCGTCTCGACTACAGCGCGGACTTCGCTCCCGGCCTCATCGCCGGCTCGAAGGCGACCACGCCCGGTCTCGACCTCGCTTCGCTCGGCGACTTCACCGAGCGCCTGAAGGAGATCGACCCGAGCCTGACCGACTTCACCTACGCGGCGGAGTCGTACGACAACATCGTGCTGTTCGCGCTCGCGGCCTACGCGGCCAACGACACGAGCGGCCAGTCGATCGCCGACTACCTGACGCAGATCTCCGGCACGACCGGCGGCGGCGAGAAGGTCACCGACTTCGAGTCGGCGGCCAAGCTCCTCGCCGAGGGCGAGCAGATCGACTACGACGGTCTGTCGGGCCCGATCACGTTCGACGAGAACGGCGACCCCACGGGCGCCACGATCGGCATCTACGAGTACAACGACCAGAACGTCTCCGAGCGCGTCAACTAAGCGTTCAGCGACATTCGGAACGGCCCCGGCGCATCGCGCCGGGGCCGTTTCTCGTGCGCCGGCCGTGAGCGGCGCCAACGGCAGCGTCTCGCGCAGCCTGCCGCCGACCTGAGGTCGCGCAGACGGTCGCACGGCGGGAACGTTGCGGGCAGTTCGCGCGACTCCACGATGTGGGATCGCGTGAACGGTCGCACCGCGGGGATGCCGCGGGCAGTCCGCGCGACTCCGCGATGCGAGTCGCACGAACGGCGGGGAGCGCCCCGGTGCCGGCCGAACGCGCGACTCCACCTCGCGGACGTCGCGGCCGCGGAGGCGGCGACCCGGCCCCGCGGACATGGGAACGGGCGGATGCCGCAGCATCCGCCCGTTCGTCGTGGTTCAGGAGCTGGTCACTCCTCGTCCTGACCGAGCGTGCCCAGGTAGAGGCCGATGACCTTCGGGTCGTTGAGCAGCTCACGACCGGTGCCGGTGTAGGCGTCGCGACCCTGGTCGAGCACGTAGCCGCGATCGCAGATCTGCAGGCATCGCCGGGCGTTCTGCTCGACCATGATGGTCGTCACGCCCGCCTTGTTGATCTCCTTGACGCGGAGGAAGGCCTCGTCCTGCCTGACCGGCGAGAGGCCGGCGCTCGGCTCGTCGAGCAGCATCACGTGCGGGCCCATCATGAGCGCCCGCGACATCGCCACCATCTGGCGCTCGCCGCCCGAGAGCGAACCGGCCCGCTGGCTGAGTCGCTTTCCGAGCTCGGGGAAGATCGCCGTGACGAACTCGAGTCGCTCGCCGAGCCCCTTCGGGCGCAGGTAGATGCCCATCTCGAGGTTCTCGCGGATGGTGAGCGACGGGAACACGTTGTTCGTCTGCGGCACGAAGCCGACGCCCTTTGCGACGAGCTTGTTCGCCTTGAGATTCGTGATCTCCTCGCCGTTCAGGAAGATGCCGCCTTCGCGCACCTTCACGAGGCCGAAGATCGACTTGAGCAGCGTCGACTTGCCGGCCCCGTTGGGGCCGATGATGCCGATCAGCTCGCCGGGCGCCGCGGTCAGCGAGCACCCGTTGAGGATGTTCACGCCCGGGAGGTACCCGGCCGTGATGCTGCGCACGTCGACGACGAGGTCGCCCGCGGGCGGCTGCTCGACGGCGGGGGCGGGGCTACTGTTCGTCATCGATGAGCTCCTTCAGCGCTTCGACGTGGCCGGTGTCGGTCGCGCCGAGATCCTGGTCGTGGTGCTGGCCGAGGTACGCGTCGATCACCGCCTGATCCTGCATGACCGTGTACGGGTCGCCCTCGGCGACGACCTTGCCCTCGGCCATCACGATCACCCAGTCGGCGATGTGGCGCACCATGTGCATGTCGTGCTCGACGAAGAGCACCGACATGCCCTGGGTCTTCAGGTCGAGGATGTGGTCGAGCAGCGACTGCGTCAGCGCCGGGTTCACACCGGCCATCGGCTCGTCGAGCATGACGAGCGTCGGATCGCTCATGAGCGCCCGCGCCATCTCGAGGAGCTTGCGCTGGCCGCCGGAGAGGCTCGCCGCGTAGTCGTCCTTCTTGGCATCGAGCTTGAACCGGCCCAGCAGCTCGAGCGCCTTCGCCTCGATCTCGTCGTCCTGCTTGCGCCAGAGGAACGGCAGCATGGCGCGGAAGAGGTTCTCGCCCCGCTGGCCGGTCGCCCCGAGCTTCATGTTGTCCATGACGGTCAGGAGCCCGAGCGCCTTGGTGAGCTGGAACGTGCGGATCAGCCCGAGCCGCGCGACCTTGAAGGCCGGCACGTGCGCGAGCGACTTGCCGTCGAAGCTCCACGTGCCGTGGTCGGGCTTGTCGAACCCGGTCAGCAGGTTGAAGAACGTCGTCTTGCCGGCACCGTTCGGCCCGATGAGGGCCGTGATGGCGCCGCGCGGGACCTCGACGTGCGCGACGTCGACCGCGGTGAGGCCGCCGAAGGTGCGCTTGACCCCGTCGGCGATGAGGATCGGATCGGTCTTCTTGCAGCCCGGCACGGCGTCGCCGACGTGCAGGCCGACGCTCTTGACCGGCTTCTTCGTGGGGATGGCGTCACTTGACAAAGGACATCTCCTTCTTGTTCCCGAGCATGCCCTGTGGTCTGAACACGACCATGAGCATGATCGCCACGCCGACCAGGATGAAGCGGAGCTGGCCCGACTGCACCTCGGAGATCGGCAGCCAGCCGGCCTCGACCGCACGGGCGACGAATCCGGAGAAGAACGAAAGCGCGACCCAGAACACGATCGAGCCGAGCACCGGGCCGAGCACGGTCGCAGCGCCGCCGAGCAGCAGGATCGCCCAGGTGAAGAACGTGAGCGACGTCGCGTAGTTCGAGGGCACGACGGCTCGCGGCAGGATGAAGATCATGCCGGCGAATGTGCCGAAGACACCACCGAGGATGAGGCTCTGCATCTTGTACGAGTAGACGTTCTTGCCGAGCGAGCGCACCGCGTCCTCGTCTTCGCGGATGCCCTTGAGCACGCGGCCCCACGGGCTCCGCATGAGCACCCAGACGAGCACGCACGCGAGGGCGACGATCGTCCACGCGACCACGATGTTCCACCAGTCGTTCGCGCTGAACATCCAGGGCCCGAAGCCCGCCTTGCCCGAGAAGCTGAACGGGTTGAGCGCCCGGAAGCCGGCCTTGTACTCGCTGAGGCCGTTCGCCGAGCCGGTGACGTCGCGGAAGGTGTTCGTGGTGAACAGCAGTCGCAGGATCTCGGCCGCCGCGATCGTGACGATCGCGAGGTAGTCGGCTCGCAACCGCAGGGTCGGGATGCCGAGGATGAGCGCGAACACGACGGATGCGCCGACGGCGACCAGCACGGCGGCCCAGACGGGGAAGCCGAAGGTGAGCACCGAGATGGCGTAGCCGTATGCGCCGAGCGCCATGAAGCCGGCCTGGCCGAAGTTCAGCAGGCCCGTGTAGCCGAAGTGCACGGCGAGGCCGAGGGCCGCGAGGGCGTAGGCGGCGGTGGTCGGGCTCAGCACCTCGACGGCCGCGTTCGAGAAGATTGCTCCCCAGTCGATCATTTCGGGCCTCCTAGCCGATCCGCTCTCGGCGACCGAGGATGCCCTGCGGACGCAACAGCAGCACGAGGATGAGGATCACCAGTGCCGCGACGAACTTCATGTCTGCCGGAAGCCAGAGCGTCGAGAGCTCGACGAACAGTCCGACGATGAGCGAGCCGACGAGTGCGCCGAACGCCGTGCCGAGCCCGCCGAGGGTGACGGCGGCGAACACGAGCAGCAGGATCTGGAAGCCCATGTCCCAGCTCACGCCCGGACGGTAGTAGGCCCAGAGGATGCCGCTGAGGCCCGCGAGCGCTGCGCCCAGCACCCACACGATGCGGATGGTGCCGTCGACGTCGATACCGCTCGCGGAGGCGAGGCTCGGGTTGTCGGAGACGGCGCGCGTCGCCTTGCCGATGCGGGTGCGCAGGAGGAACCAGGCGACGCCGAGCAGCACGATGATGCTGATGCCCATGCTCGCGACATCCACCCACGACAGCGACAGCGGACCGAGGTGGAACTCGGCGGGCGACGCACCCGGCAGCTGCCGGGTCTGGCCGCCGTAGAAGAACTGGAACGTGTAGCGCATCGCGAGCGCGAGGCCGATGCTCACGATCATGAGCTGGATGACGCCGACCCCCCGCTTCCGCAGCGGTTTCCAGAGTGCGGCGTCGAGCCCCCAGCCGAGGCCCGCGCTCAGCAGGATCGCGATGAGGATCGCGATGCCGATCGGCAGGCCCACGTCCGACGAGAAGGTCAGCGTCATGAGCGCGCCGAAGGTGATCATCTCGGAGTGCGCGAAGTTGCTGAGCCCGGTGGTGCCGTAGATGAGCGAGAGCCCGATCGCCGCGAGCGCGAGCAGCAGGCCGAAGTTCAAGCCGTTCACGACGCGATTGATCAACTGGTCGAAGAACGACACGGTCACCCGGGTGCCCTCGCCGAGGAAGAAGTTCACGGACTTGTTGTTCGTGAGCCCGAACTCCGCGGTGCGGGGGTTCTCGCCCTTCGCCACCACGACGCCGTCGGGCAGCGTGTCCTCGTCGAGCTCGACGGTGTACTCGGTCTTCTCGGGCACGCCGATCGTCCACTTGCCGTCGGCGTCGGTCTCGGTGTCGGCGGAGAATCCGCCGCCCTCGACCGTGATCTTCACGCCTTCGAGTGGTTCGTCGTTGTACTGCACATTGCCCGAGAAGTGGTACTCGTACTCGTCGGAAGCCGAGGCCGCACTCCCATCCTCCGCCACCGCAGGGGACGCTGCGATGCCGGACAGAGTGAGTGCGGACAGGAGTATTCCGAGGAGTAGGAGCCACCTCCCGCGAGAGCGAGTCTGGACAGATCTCGTGGGTTCCACTGCACCTCCAAGGGGCCACCGGAGGGCATGGTGTGGACCTCCGGGACCGGTCCTTTCCGCCGACGGCGTCGTCGACGGTACCTGCCGATTATGGCCCATGCGCATCGCACGGACCCACATCAGGCCCTCGATTGTTATCCGGGGAATGCCCGCGGTGCAAACTCGCTTAACATTGATGCACCGCCACCCCCACCCACGATGCGCAGCGATCGGGTGTTCCGACACGAAGGGAAGTCATGGATCAGGCAGATCCGTTCGGATTCACGGGACTCACGTACGACGATGTCCTCCTCCTTCCGGGTCACACCGACGTGATCCCGTCCGAGGCCGACACGGCCTCGCGACTCACCCGCCGCATCACCGTCGCGACGCCGCTGCTGTCGGCCGCGATGGACACGGTCACCGAGGCGCGCATGGCGATCGCGATGGCGCGCCAGGGCGGCATCGGCATCCTGCACCGCAACCTGTCGATCGAGGACCAGGCCGACATGGTCGACCGCGTCAAGCGCAGCGAGTCGGGCATGGTCTCGAACCCGGTGACGACGACGCCGGATGCCTCCGTCGCCGATGTCGACGCGCTGTGCGCCATGTACCGCGTGAGCGGGCTGCCCGTCGTCGACGACGACGGCAAGCTCGTCGGCATCATCTCGAACCGCGACATGCGCTTCGTCGCCGACTTCGAGAAGGCGTCGACGAAGGTCAGCGAGGTCATGACCAAGATGCCGCTGATCACGGGCCGGGTCGGCATGAACCCCGACGAGGCGCTCGCGATCTTCGCGAAGCACAAGGTCGAGAAGCTCCCGCTCGTCGACGACGAGGGCCGGCTCACGGGTCTCATCACGGTGAAGGACTTCGACAAGAGCGAGCAGTACCCGAACGCGACGAAGGACGACGAGGGGCGCCTCCGCGTCGGCGCGGCGATGGGCTTCTTCGGCGACGCGTGGGAGCGCGCAGAGGCGCTGCGCGACGCCGGCGTCGACGTGCTCGTCGTCGACACGGCCAACGGCGAGTCGGCCGGCGTGCTCGACATCATCCGCCGGCTGAAGGCCGACCCGACGTTCGCCCACATCGACGTCATCGGCGGCAACGTCGCGACCTACGAGGGCGCGAAGGCGCTCGTCGAGGCCGGCGCCGACGCCGTCAAGGTGGGCGTCGGGCCCGGCTCGATCTGCACGACGCGCGTCGTGGCGGGCGTGGGCGTGCCCCAGATCACGGCCGTGTACGAGGCATCCAAGGCGACGAAGCCGGCCGGCGTGCCGCTCATCGCCGACGGCGGCCTGCAGTACTCGGGCGACATCGCGAAGGCACTCGTGGCCGGCGCCGACACCGTCATGCTCGGGTCGCTCCTCGCCGGAACGGCCGAGAGCCCGGGCGAGCTCGTCTTCCAGAACGGCAAGCAGTTCAAGGCGTACCGCGGCATGGGCTCGCTCGGCGCGCTGCAGACCCGCGGCAAGAAGACGTCGTACTCGAAGGACCGCTACTTCCAGGCCGACGTGCCGAGCGACGACAAGCTGATCCCCGAGGGCATCGAGGGGCAGGTGCCGTACCGCGGGCCGCTGTCGGCCGTCGCGTACCAGCTCATCGGCGGACTCCGCCAGTCGATGTTCTACGTGGGCGCGCGCACCATCGCCGAGCTGAAGACGAAGGGCCGGTTCGTGCGCATCACGCCCGCCGGGCTCAAGGAGTCGCACCCGCACGACGTGCAGATCGTCGTCGAGGCGCCGAACTACACCCGCTGATCACCCGCTGACGCGCGACGGGCCGGGCCCGACTCCAGCTCTCGGATGTAGCAGAGCATGCGGTAGTCGGTGCCCGGCTCGATGTTCACGAACCCGTGGCGTTCGTAGAACCGGCGGGCGTCGGTGTCGACCTCGTCGACGTTGATGTGCATCTCGCCGCCGCCGCGCCGGAGCACCTCGTCGACGGCGCGTTCGAGCAGTGCCGTGCCGATACCGGCGCCGCGGAGTCCCGGCACGACGTACAACTCGTCGAGCACCGCGAGCGGGCCCTCGCAGTAGACCGTCGGCCGCAGCGTCACCACGGCGTAGCCGGTCGGGTCGGGGTCGCCGGCGAACAGCACGAACCCGTCGTGGTCGGCGATCAACCGACGGAAGCGCGGCTCGAGCACGTCGCGGCTCGGCGTCGGCGAGTCGAACTCGAGCGCGAACTCGACCTGCAGCCGCGCCGCGGTCGCGGCGTCGGAGGGGTCGGCGAGGCGGATGCCTCGGGCCCGAGTCTCATCGGTCATCGTCGTGCGCTCTCGGCGGCGTCGGCGAGGCGCGCGATCGCCTCGCCGAGCACCTCGGGCGTGCAGGCGAAGTTGAGCCTGACGTGGCCCCGGCCCACGTCCTTGCCGAACATCGTGCCGATGCCGAGCGCCACCCGTGCGCGCTCGAGTGCGACCGCGGCGGGGTCGTCGCCCCAGCCGAGCACGGAGAGGTCGAGCCACGCGAGGTAGGTGGCGTCGGGGATGCGGTAGAGCACGCCGGGCAGTTCGTCGGCGAGCAGCTCGGCGAGCAGGCGCCGGTTGTCGTCGAGGCTCGCGAGCACGCCGTCGAGCCAGTGCCCGCCGTCGCGGAAGGCGGCGACCGAGGCGATCGAGCCGAACTGGCTCATGCGCCACTCGACCTCGTACGGGAAGGCGCGCCGCACGGCGTCGCCGCGGTCGGAGGCCGTGACCACCATTGCGGCCTTGAGCCCAGCGAGGTTGAACGCCTTCGAGGCTGCGGTGACCGTGACGCCGTGCTCGCGCGCGGCGTCCGACACGGTGAGGAACGGGGTGTAGACCGTGCCCGGCTGCGAGAGCGGCCCGTGCACCTCGTCGGAGACGACCGTCACGCCGTGGCGCGCCGCGATCTCGGCGAGGGCCGCGAGCTCGTCGCGCTCGGGCACGCGACCGATCGGGTTGTGCGGGTTGCAGAGCAGCATGGCCTTCGCACCGGCGGCGAACGCGGCGTCGATGCCGTCGAGGTCGAGCGACCAGCCCTCGTCGATGCCGCCGCGCATCGGCACCTCGACGACCCGTGCGGATGCCTCGGTGACGATGTCGAAGAACGGGGGATAGATCGGCGGGGTGACGATGACCGGGTCGCCCGGCCCCGTCACCTGCCGCAGCACCTCGACGAGCCCCATCGCCACGTCGCCCGTGCAGGTGATGCGAGCGGGGTCGACCTCCCAGCCGAATCGTTCGGCGGCGAACGGGGCGAACGCCTCCGCCACGGGGCGGCTGCCGGTGGCGTACCCGGTGTCGGAGCGATCGATCGCCGCGTGCAGGGCGGTGGCGATCGGCTCGGCGAGCGGGTAGTCCATCTCGGCGACCGGCAGCGGCAGCACGTCGGCGTCGTAGTGGCGCCACTTCTCGCTCGTGCGGGTGCGGAGGACGTCGAGAGGCTCAGCGGCGATGCGATGCATGCCTCCAGCTTGCCGCAGATCGGACGGGACTGGCAGGGGGCACCCGAGCGCTGTATTCTGGTCGGCTGCCCAGCTCTGCGCGTCATCTGGCGGCGCGACCGCGGGCGTCCCGATTCCGGTCGCAGACCGATCGGATCACTGACCCATGGGCTTCATCGACGTCAACGGCGTCTCCTATTCGCTTCCCGACGGGCGACCGCTGCTCGCGCATCTCGCCTTCCGCGTCTCCGAGGGCGCGACGACGGCGCTCATCGGCGCCAACGGCGCGGGCAAGTCGACCCTGCTTCGCATCGTCCGCGGAGAGCTCAGGCCCGACGAGGGCAGCGTGCAGGTCGACGGCGGGCTCGGCGTGATGGACCAGTTCGTCGGCACGGGGCGTACGGTCGACGGCACGGATGCCTCGGTGGGAGGGCTGCTCGTCTCGGTCGCGCCGAGCCGCATCAGGGAGGCCGCGCTCGAGCTCGGGGCATCCGAGAACGCCCTCATCGAACGCGACGACACCGACGCGCAGATGCGCTACGCGACCGCGCTCGCCGAGTACGCCGAAGCCGGCGGCTACGAGCAGGAGGTCGTGTGGGACCACTGCACGCTCGCGGCGCTCGGCGTCCCCTACGAACGGGCGAAGTGGCGTGAGCTCTCGACCCTCTCCGGCGGCGAGCAGAAGCGCCTCGCCCTCGAGGCGCTGCTGCGCGGGCCGGAGCAGGTGCTGCTGCTCGACGAGCCCGACAACTCGCTCGACGTGCCCGGCAAGCGCTGGCTCGAGGATCGACTGCGCGAGACGCCGAAGACGGTGCTGCTCGTCTCGCACGACCGCGAACTGCTCGCGCGGGCCGCCGACCGCATCGTGACGCTCGAGCTCGGCGCCGCCGGCAACACCGCCTGGGTGCACGGCGGGAGCTTCGAGGGGTACCACGAGGCGCGCGATGCGCGGTTCGCCCGCCTCGACGAGTTGCGCCGGCGATGGGACGAGCAGCACGCGGCGCTCAAGACGCTCGTGCAGACGATGAAGGTGAAGGCGACGTACAACGACGGCATGGCCTCGCGGTACCAGGCCGCGGTGACCCGGCTGCGCAAGTTCGAGGAGGCCGGTCCTCCCGAGGAGCGACCACCCGCGCAGGCGGTCTCGATGCGGTTGCGCGGCTCGCGCACCGGCAAGCGCTCGATCGTGTGCGAGGGGCTGGAGCTCACGGGGCTCATGCGCCCGTTCGACCTCGAGGTCTGGTACGGCGACCGGGTTGCCGTGCTCGGCTCGAACGGCTCGGGCAAGTCGCACTTCCTGCGGCTGCTCGCGGGTGGCGGCACCGAACCCGATCGCACCCTCGGACACGTCACGAGCGTGGGAGAGCAGCTCGCCCGCGTGCCGCACGAGGGGCGGGCGGTGCTCGGCGCGCGCGTCGTTCCCGGCTGGTTCGCGCAGAACCACGAGCATCCCGAGTTCCGGGGGCGCACCCTCCTCGACATCCTGCACCGCGGCGACGCGAACCGGGAGGGGATGGCGCGCGAGGCCGCGAGCTCGGCGCTCGATCGATACGGGCTCGCCGGCGCGGCGCTGCAGACCTTCGAGTCGCTCTCGGGCGGGCAGCAGGCGCGCCTGCAGATCCTGCTGCTCGAGCTGTCGGGTGCGACCCTCCTGCTGCTCGACGAGCCGACCGACAACCTCGACCTCGTCTCGGCCGAGGCGCTCGAGGACGCCCTCGGGCGATTCGACGGCACGGTCGTCGCGGTCACGCACGACCGGTGGTTCACCCGCAGCTTCGATCGCTTCGTGGTGTTCACCGAGGCGGGCGAGGTCGTGGAGACCGATGCGCCCGTCTGGGACGAGGGGCGGGTCGCCCGAGCGCGCTGACCGCTGGAGGATGCGGTGGCGCTCAGCCGAATGCGACGACGAGGCAGGCCGCGATCCACACGATCTGCTCGATCGTGCGCGGCAGGAGCGGCGAGCTCAGGCTGCCGACGCGCTCGCCGAGGCGCGCCGCGCGCACGTTCGCGGGGAACACGGCCACGAGCAGCAGCGCGAGGCAGAGCGCCGCGAGGTCGTGGGTCGCGGGCACGAGGAGGCCGATCGCGCCGGCGGCCTCGAGCACGCCGGTCGCCGCCACGATGAGGTCCGGGCGCGGCAGCGCCGGCGGCACCATCGCGGCGAGTCCGGCGCGGAGCTTCGGGTGGAGCCGGCCGGACGCCGCGATGAGGAACATCGCGACGAGCCCTCCGGTCAGCCATGCCTGCCAGGCCGCGGCGGCGTCGGTGGCACCGAGCGCGGCGAGCACTGACCCCGTGAGCGCGGTGCCGAGGGTGCCGACGGCGAAGGCGATCGGCACGGGCGACACGAAGGTCTGAACCCAGGGGTTGCGGCCGGTCGGCCGGCGCGAGGCGGCGTCGGTCGCGGCCGTGGTCGCGGAATCGGATGAGGTGGTCATGCGCGGCTCCTTCCAACAGAACTTGTCAGTGACTAGATTGCAGGGCGCAAGGGAACTTGTCAATGCCTAGATTGGTTGCGTAGGGTCGACGCATGCCGTACCACCACGGGGACCTGCGTGCAGCGCTCATCGACGCCGCCGTCGACGCGATCGAGTCCGACGGCGTCGACCGGCTGAGCCTCCGCGACCTCGCGCGACGTGTCGGCGTCTCGCACGCGGCGCCCGCCCACCACTTCGGCGATCGCACGGGCCTGTTCACCGCCATCGCCGCCGACGGGTTCGACCGGCTGGTGCGCGAGCTCGAGGCATCCGGCGGCGACTTCGTGGCGGCCGGGGTCGCCTACGTGAGGTTCGCGACCGCCGAACCGGGTCGCTTCGCCGTGATGTTCCGGCCCGAGCTGCTGCGCGAGGACGACCCGGCGCTCGCCGCGGCCCGGGACCGCGCCGGCGACCTCCTGCGCGCCGGCGCGGGCGCCGCAGCCGGTGACACCCGGGCGAACGCGCTCGCGGCATGGTCGCTCGTGCACGGCTTCGCCACGCTCTGGAACGCCGGTGCGATCGACGCGCCTGCCGGCGCGGCACCCGACGAACTCGCCCGCGCGGTCGCGTCGCGGCTCTTCCTCCGGGGAACCGACGCGCCGTGACGTGAGCGGCGAGTCGTGGGCCGGGTATCGCCTCACCCGATCGGGTGAGGCGGGAAGGGGTGCCGACACCCAGACTCATCGGCATGACCAACCGGAGCATCGACAGTCCGAAGGCGCTCGCCGGACCGGCGTCCGTCTCGACGATCGCACTGGGGGCGGCGATGCTCGGCGCGCTCGGGCTCGTCGTGTTCGCTGCGGTGAACATCGCGTTCGAGGCGACGGACCACTTCGCCGGCGGACCACTGGCGGCCTACGCCTCCGGTCTGGCCTTCATGAACTGGCTGGTCGTGGGTCTCAAGCTGTTCGGGGCGGTCGTCCTGGTGCTCTCGGTGCTCCCGCGGACGGCCGCGCGTGCATCGAACACGATGACGCTGCTGCTGTGGGGAGCCTTCGGAGCCTTCGCCATCTATGCACTCGGCACGATCGGCGAAGCCGCCGCGCTCGCGACCGGGATCACCGGAAGTCCCGACGAGATCGATGCGGCCGGCGTCGTCTACCTGCTGGGCGCGGTGTTCTTCGCAACCAGCTTCGGGGTCGTCGCGATCTCGCACGCGCGGCGCACGCGCTGGCGACCGGTCCCGATCGTGGCCGGCCTCCTCGGCGCGCCGGTCCTGCTCGCCGGCATCCTGGTGCTCGCGCCGATGCTGCTGGTCGCCGTGGGCGTCATGCCACCGTTCTAGATCGGGGCGCGGTCCGGTGCGCACGCTGTTCCTCTCAGCCGGCGGAGTATCGCCCGGGTAGGGTTGAGTGGTGACCCAGGAGATCGAGATCGGCCGCTCCAAGCGGGGCCGGCGAGTGTATGCGTTCGACGACATCGCGATCGTGCCGAGCCGGCGCACGCGCGACCCCGAAGACGTATCGGTCGCATGGTCGATCGACGCCTACCAGTTCGACATCCCGTTCCTCGCCGCGCCGATGGACTCGGTCGTCTCGCCGCAGACCGCGATCATGATGGGCCAGCTCGGCGGCCTCGGCGTGCTCGACCTCGAAGGCCTGTGGACCCGCTACGACGATCCCGCACCGGTCCTCGCCGAGATCCGCAACCTCCCGGCCGACCGCGCCACCGAGCGAATGCAGCAGCTCTACGCCGAGCCGATCAAGCCCGAACTCGTGACCGAGCGCCTCGCCGAGATCCGCGCGGCAGGGGTGACCGTCGCCGGCGCCCTCTCGCCGCAGCGCACGCAGGAGCTCTACGAGACCGTCGTCGCCGCCGGCGTCGACCTGTTCGTCATCCGCGGCACGACCGTCTCGGCCGAGCACGTGTCGAAGAACCAGGAGCCGCTGAACCTCAAGAAGTTCATCTACGAGCTCGACGTGCCCGTCATCGTCGGCGGTGCGGCGACGTACACCGCGGCGCTCCACCTCATGCGCACGGGTGCCGCCGGCGTGCTCGTCGGCTTCGGCGGCGGCGCCGCCTCGACGACGCGCACGACGCTCGGCATCCACGCGCCCATGGCCACGGCCGTCGCGGATGTCGCGGGCGCTCGCCGCGACTACCTCGACGAGTCGGGCGGCCGCTACGTGCACGTCATCGCCGACGGCGGCGTCGGCACCGCCGGCGACATCGTGAAGGCCGTCGCCTGCGGCGCCGACGCGGTCATGCTCGGCGCGGCGCTCGCGCGCGCCACCGACGCGCCCGGCGGCGGCTACCACTGGGGTGCGGAGGCGCACCACGCGAAGCTCCCGCGCGGCCGTCGCGTGCAGGTCGGCCAGGTCGCCCCGCTCGAAGAGGTGCTCTACGGGCCCGCGCCGGCCGCCGACGGCACCGCGAACCTCGTCGGTGCGCTCAAGAAGTCGATGGCGACGACCGGTTACTCCGACCTGAAGGAGTTCCAGCGCGTCGAGGTCGTCGTCGAGCCGTATCTCGGGTCGTAGTTCCAGCGGGGCTGAGTTCGAACGGGCCGTCGTCGAGCCGTATCTCGGGTCGTAGTTCCAGCGGGGCTGAGTTCGAACGGGCCGTCGTCGAGCCGTGACCCGGGCCGTCGTCCTCGCACGGCCGGGCTCGAAGCAGCCATCGTGACCCGCCGCAAGAGGCTTACCCATCCGCGGTCGCTCGGGTAGCGTGGAAACGGATCACGCGGCCGAGCCACGAGGCCGCGGGGATGGGGTGGCACGATGGCGCAGCTCAAGTCGGTGACGCGTTCGCAGAAGCTCGGACCGGAGGAACGCGACGCCGCGATCGCGCGACTCAAGGAGAAAGAGCTCGACGTGCTCGTCGTCGGCGGCGGCATCGTCGGCACCGGCGCGGCGCTCGACGCCGTCACGCGCGGGCTCTCGACCGGCCTCCTCGAGGCCCGCGACTGGGCCTCGGGCACCTCGAGCCGGTCGTCGAAGCTCGTGCACGGCGGCATCCGCTACCTCGAACAGCTCGACTTCCGCCTCGTGCGCGAGGCGCTCATCGAGCGAGGGCTGCTGCTGCAGCGCATCGCGCCGCACCTCGTCAAGCCCGTGCGCTTCCTCTATCCGCTCCAGAAGCGCGTGTTCGAGCGGTTCTACGTCGGCGCCGGCATGATGCTCTACGACGTCTTCAGCTACACCGGAGGGCGCCCGCCCGGGGTGCCCCATCACCGGCACCTGTCGAAACGGCAGGTGATGCGTGCCATCCCGTCGCTCTCGAAGGACGCACTCGTCGGCGGCCTGACCTACTACGACGCTCAGGTCGACGACGCCCGCTACGTCGCATCGCTCGCCCGGACGGCGAGCTTCTACGGCGCGCACGTCGCGAGCCGGGTCAAGGTCGAGGGCTTCATCAAGGTCGGCGAGCGGGTCGTCGGCGTGAAGGCGCACGACCTGCAGACCGACGAGCACTTCGAGGTGCGCGCGAAGCAGGTCGTGAACGCGACGGGCGTGTGGACCGACGACACCCAGCGCATGGTGGGCGAGCGCGGCACCTTCAAGGTGCGCGCGTCCAAGGGCATCCACCTCGTCGTGCCCCGTGACCGCATCCAGTCGGCGATGGGCATGATCTTCCGCACCGAGAAGAGCGTGCTCTTCGTGATCCCGTGGGGTCGGCACTGGCTCATCGGCACCACCGACACCGACTGGAACCTCGACAAGGCGCACCCCGCGGCGACCGCCGCCGACATCGACTACCTGCTCGAGCACGTCAACCGCGTGCTCGCGATCCCGCTCACCCGCGAAGACGTCGAGGGCGTCTACGCCGGGCTGCGGCCGCTGCTCGCCGGTGAGAGCGAGCAGACGTCGAAGCTGTCGCGCGAGCACCTCGTGGCGCACACCGTGCCCGGGCTCGTCGTCATCGCGGGCGGAAAGTGGACCACCTACCGAGTCATGGCGAAGGATGCGATCGACGCCGCCGTCGACGCGCTCGACGGCAAGGTGCCGGCGTCGACCACGCAGGACATCCCGCTGCTCGGCGCCGAGGGCTACCAGGCGGCGTGGAACAAGCGCGGCAAGATCGCGCGGGCGTTCGGCGTGCACAAGGTGCGCATCGAGCACCTGCTGAACCGCTACGGCACCCTGACCGACGAGCTCCTCGACCTCATCCGCGCCGACCCCGAGCTCGGTGAGGCACTGCCCGGTGCCGACGACTATCTCGCCGCCGAGGTGGTCTACGCCGCCTCGCACGAGGGGGCGCTGCACCTCGACGACGTGCTCGCACGTCGTACCCGCATCTCGATCGAGTCGTGGGACCGCGGAGTGTCGGCAGCGCCGGTCGCGGCGAGGCTCATGGGCCGGGTGCTCGGCTGGGACGAGGCGCGCGAGACGCTCGAGGTCGAGCGCTACCTGCAGCGGGTCGCCGCAGAGCGCGCGTCGCAGGAGCAGCCCGACGACGAGTCCGCCGACCGGGTGCGGCTCGAGGCGCCCGACATCGTGAAGGTGGACTGAACAGGGAGGCCGGTGGTCTCGACACGGCGCTGCGCGCCGACTCGACCGGCCGCTGGCCGAACGACCTCCCAGCCGCGCGCCGGTAGGCTTGTCCATCGTGTCCGCCGACTCACGCCGCGCCGTCGTGCGCATGATGCTGCGCCCGCGCTGGATCGCCGCGCTCGTCGCCGCGCTCGCCGTCGCCGCAGGGTTCGCCCTGCTCGGCCAGTGGCAGATCGAGCGGGCCGTCGAGCAGGCGGTCGTCATCGAACGGCCGACCGAGCAGGTGCTGCCCTTCGACGGCATCGCCGAGCCCGACTCGCCGACGCGGCAGGCGGTCACCGCGCAGCGCGTCGAGGTCACCGGCACCTACGTGCCGGGCGACACGGTGATCGTCGAGGGGCGCCTGAACGACGGCGTCCTGGGGTACTGGGCGGTCGCCCACCTCGAGGTCGCGGAGGCGCCGGCCGGAGGCCTCCCCATCGCGCTGGGCTGGGCGGCCGACGAGCCGACCGTGCGAGCCGCGATCGACGAGTTCGAGGCCGGGCTCGACGGCAGCACGCGGGTGAGCGTCGTCGGCCGGTTCCTGCCGACCGAGGCGCCGGTGCCGCCCGACACCGACGACGACCCGTTCGCGATGAACACCGTCGCGGTCGCGCAGCTCATCAACCTGTGGGCCGACTACGACGACCGGCCCGTCTACTTCGGCTACGTCACGGCCTCCGACCCCGTCGCGGGACTCGACGCGATCTCGTCGCCTCCGCCCGAGCAGACCACCGAGCTCAACTGGCTCAACGTGTTCTACGCGGTCGAGTGGGTCGTGTTCGCGGGCTTTGCGATCTACCTCTGGTACCGGCTCGTGCGCGACGCCGTCGAGCGCGAGCGCGACGAGGCGGAGGCCGCCGCGGACGCGACCTCGGCACCTGCGTCGGCCGCGGGGGCGCCCGGCGACGACTGATCGTCCGTCGGGAAGCGCGGCCGCTCACGCCCCGAACGCCGCCGCGAACTCGGGCGACGGCTCGATCTCGGTGATGACGTCGACGAGCACGCCGCCGGGGTCGCGCACGATCACGTGCCGCTGGCCGAACGGCTCGCTGCGCAGCTCCTGCACGATCGGCACGCCGGATGCCTCGAGCCGGGCCGCGATCGCGTCGACGTCGTCGACCTCGAGGTTGACGAGCACGCCGCGGGCCGTCACGCCGTAGCCGGCGGGGACCGACACGTGCGCGGGGTCGAGCAGCGCGAGCTCGTGTCCTGAGCCGGGGTGTCGGAGGCTCACGTACCAGCCTGACTCGAAGGCGTTCTCGAAGCCGAAGTGATCGCGGTAGAAGCGGGCGCTCGCCGCGACATCCGCGGAGCAGAGCACGGGATAGCAGCTGTGCAGCATGGGTTCCCCTGACGATCGAAAGATGCATACAGGCTGTATGTATGTGTCATGATGGGTGACGTACAGTGTGCATGTCAACCGGGAGGCGACGTGGCGACGAAGGCCGAGCAGCGCGACCGCACGCGCAGCGAGATCGTGCGCCTCGCGACCGCCCGATTCGCCGTCGACGGCTACGCGGGGGTGGCCCTCGAAGACCTGATGGCCGAGGCGGGCCTCACCCGCGGGGCGCTCTACCACCACTTCGGCAGCAAGCGCGGCCTCTTCCAGGCGGTGGTCGAGCATGCGCAACTCGGCGTCGCCCGGGCCGTCGAGCAGGCGGCCACCCACGACGACGTGCTCGACGACTTCCTCGCCGGCTGCCGCGCATTCCTCGAGGCGAGCCTCGCGCCCGAGGTGCGGCGCATCCTGCTCATCGAGGGGCCGGCCGTGCTCGGCTGGGGCGAATGGCGCGAGGGCGACCTCGAGTCGAGCGTGCGCCTGCTCGACGAGGGCGTCGCCGAACTCGCCGAGGCGGGTGTCATCGACGACCGGTCGCTCGACACGGTCGCGACGATGCTCTCGGGGGCGCTCAACGAGGTCGCGATCGCGAACGCGGCCGGGCCCGACCCGGCCCGCGGCATCGACGACGCGGTCGCCATGCTGCGCCGGTTCGTGCTGAGCCTGCGCCCAGCCGACGCCACGTAGACTGTGTTCATGCCCCTCGAGCCCAAACTCGCCGATCTGCCGCGCATTCGCGGGGCGCTGAAGTTCTACCAGGTGGCCTCGGTCATCACGGGCGTCATGCTGCTGCTGCTCTGCGCCGAGATGCTCGTGAAGTACGTCTGGCACTACGAGCTCTTCGCGTTCGGCCCGAACGGCGTGCTCTCGCTCGAGCCCGTGCTCGAGACGGCCTCGGGGCTCGAGTCGACCGGGCAGGGCGTGAACCTCTCGACCGGCATCCTCATCGCGCACGGCTGGTTCTACGTCGTCTACCTGTTCAGCGACTTCAGGCTGTGGAGCCTGATGCGCTGGCCGTTCACGCGGTTCATCGTCATCGCCCTCGGCGGCGTCATCCCGTTCCTCTCGTTCTTCCTCGAGGCGCGTATCGGGCGCGAGGTGCGTGCGTACCTCGACCGGCGCGAAGCCGACGCCGCGGCCGGCGACGACGCCGGCGCGGCGGGCGGCACCAGCCCCGAGGCATCCGACCCCACCCCCGACTCCGTGGAGGCCCAGCAGTGACCGACCAGCAGACCGAGCAGCGGCCCGTTCTCGTCGTCGACTTCGGCGCGCAGTACGCGCAGCTGATCGCGCGGCGCGTGCGCGAGGCATCCGTCTATTCCGAGATCGTGCCGCACACGATCTCGGCCGACGAGGTGCGCGCCAAGAACCCGATCGGCATCGTGCTCTCGGGCGGACCCAGCTCGGTGTACGAGCAGGGCGCCCCTCAGCTCGACGAGACGATCCTCGAGCTCGGCGTGCCCACCCTCGGCATCTGCTACGGCTTCCAGGTGATGGCGCGGCACTTCGGCGGCGAGGTCGCCGAGACCGGCGCCCGCGAGTACGGCGCGACCGCCGCGACGGTGACGGATGCCTCGGGCAACGCGCTCCTCGTCGACCAGCCGGCCGCGCAGACCGTGTGGATGAGCCACGGTGACTCGGTCGCCCGCGCGCCCGAGGGCTTCGAAGTGCTCGCCTCGACCGAGTCGACCCCGGTCGCCGCGTTCGCGAACGACGAGCGCAAGCTCTACGGCGTGCAGTGGCACCCCGAGGTGAAGCACTCGCCGTTCGGCCAGGGCATCATCGAGAACTTCCTGCACCGCGCCGCCGGCATCCCCGCCGAGTGGAACTCGGGCAACGTCATCGCCGAGCAGGTCGCCCGCATCCGCGAGCAGGTCGGCGACGCCCGCGTCATCTCGGCGCTCTCGGGCGGCGTCGACTCGGCCGTGTCGACCGCACTCGTGCAGCGCGCCGTCGGCGACCAGCTGACCGCGGTCTTCGTCGACCACGGGCTGCTGCGCAAGGGCGAGCGCGAGCAGGTGCAGAACGACTACGTCGCCGCCACGGGCGTGCGCCTCGTCACGATCGACGCCGAAGCGACCTTCCTCGACGCGCTCGCCGGGGTCACCGACCCCGAGGAGAAGCGCAAGATCATCGGTCGCGAGTTCATCCGCGCGTTCGAGGCCGCCGAGCGCGACCTCATCGCCGAGGCCGCCGCCGACGGCAAGCCGATCAAGTTCCTCGTACAGGGCACGCTGTATCCCGACGTCGTCGAGTCGGGCGGCGGCTCGGGCACCGCGAACATCAAGAGCCACCACAACGTCGGCGGCCTCCCCGAAGACCTGCAGTTCGAGCTCGTCGAACCGCTGCGCACCCTCTTCAAAGACGAGGTGCGCGCGATCGGCCGCGAACTCGGGCTTCCCGAGGCGATCGTCGGCCGCCAGCCGTTCCCCGGCCCTGGCCTCGGCATCCGCATCGTCGGCGAGGTCACCCGCGACCGGCTCGAGCTGCTGCGCGACGCCGACGCGATCGCCCGCGAAGAGCTCACGAAGGCCGGTCTCGACGGCGAGATCTGGCAGTGCCCGGTCGTGCTGCTCGCCGACGTCCGCTCGGTCGGCGTGCAGGGCGACGGCCGCACCTACGGCCACCCGATCGTGCTGCGCCCGGTCTCGTCGGAGGATGCGATGACCGCCGACTGGACCCGACTGCCCTACGACGTGCTCGCTCGCATCTCGAACCGCATCACCAACGAGGTGCGCGAGGTCAACCGCGTCGTGCTCGACGTCACCTCGAAGCCGCCGGGGACCATCGAGTGGGAGTGATCGCTCCCGTCCCCGTCGTGCTGCGACGGGGTGCGCGAAGGGCGCCGGCCGTGTGGCCGGCGCCCTTCGGCGTTCACGGGGAGTGCGGCAGACTGGCCGCATGGGAGTCGTCGAGAACAGCAAGCTCACCGTCGTCGGCGCGGGGGCGGTCGGATCGAGCCTCGCCTACGCCGCGCTCATCAGGGATTCGGCAGCCGAGATCGTGCTCTACGACATCGCCGCCGAGAAGGTCGAGGCCGAGGTGCTCGACCTCGCGCACGGTACCCAGTTCACCCGGGCACGGGTCACGGGCGGTGCCGACGTGTCCGTCGTCGAGGGATCGCACGTCATCGTCGTCACCGCCGGGGCGAAACAGGCTCCGGGCCAGAGCCGCATGGGTCTCGCCGCGACGAACGTCGGCATTCTCGAGCGGCTGCTGCCCGCCCTCCTCGAGCGGGCGCCGGACGCCGTCGTCGTGCTCGTGACGAACCCGGTCGACGTGCTCACGGTCGCGGCGCAGCGCATCACCGGGCTCCCGGCCGAGCGCGTGTTCGGATCGGGCACGGTGCTCGACACCTCGCGACTGCGCTGGCGGCTCGCCGAGCGGGCGGGCGTGTCGACGTCGAGCGTGCACGCCAACATCGTCGGCGAGCACGGCGACACCGAGTTCCCGCTGTGGTCGGAGGCGCGCATCGGTCCGGTCCCGATCCTCGACTGGGAGGGCGTTCGACGGTTCACCGCCGAGGAGCTCGACGGCATCGCGCGGGAGGTGCGCGATGCCGCCTACACGGTGATCCGCGGCAAGGGGGCGACGAACTACGCCATCGGGCTGACCGGTGCCCGCATCGTCGAGGCCGTGCTGCGCGACGAGCACGCCGTGCTGCCGGTGAGCACGGTGCACGGTCCGGAGATCCCCGAGCTCGAGGGGGTCGCGTTGTCGCTGCCGAGCGTCGTCGACGGGGAGGGCGCGCGCCCGATCGTCGGCACCCCGTTCTCCGATCGCGAGCGGGCGCAGCTCGCGGCATCCGCCGAGGCGATCCGAGCTGCCGCGTCGGCCTTCGGGTACTGAGCGCCGGAAACGCCGAACGGCCGCCCGAGGGCGGCCGTTCGGGTCTCGATACGGCGCTGCGCGCCTACCCGACCGGCGAGGAGCCTAGTCGCGCGCGATCGCGAGCATGCGCAGGATCTCGAGGTAGAGCCAGATGACGGTGACCATGATGCCGAAGACGCCGGTCCACTCGTACTTCTTCGGAGCGCGGTTGCGCACGCCCTGCTGGATGAAGTCGAAGTCGAGCACGAGCGAGTAGGCCGCCATGATCACGACGAGCACGCCGATGATGAGGCCCCACTCGATACCGAAGATGGGGCTCGGCATGGAGCGCACGTCGCCCACCACGCCGAAGAGCTGGAGGCCCCAGGTGACGAGCGAGAACACGAGGTAGCCCACCATCGCGATGAGGAACACCTTCGTCGCACGCTTCGACGCCCGGATCTTGCCGGAGGCGAACAGCGCGAGCGTCACGCCGAACACGACGAGCGTTGCGATGACGGCCTGAGCCACGATGCCGCCGCCGTACATCATCTCGTACCAGGCCGAGATGCCGCCGACGAAGACGCCCTGAACGCCCGCGTACGCGAGGATCAGCGCGGCCGACGGCTCGCGCTTGAAGACGTTGACCATCGCGAGCACGAAGCCGACGATGCCGGCGCCGATCCAGAGGAACGGCACGCTCTCGACGGTGAGCCAGCCGATCGCTGCACCGACGAGCAGCAGGCCGAAGCCGGCGACCGACTTCGCGAGCGTCGACTCGACCGTCATCGTCTCGCCGGCGGGCGGCGTCGCGGGCTGGTTGTACATCTCCTGCAGCTGCTGGGCCGAGATGTCCTGCGATGCGGCCACGGCTCCCTGCTGCGAGAAGGCGGAGTTCCGCGAGAATGCGGGGTTGTCGAGAGCCATGGGTTCCTCTGCTTTCGGCTGTCGTCGGATGCGGGGGATCGGCGACCGGATGCGGCATCCGCGCCGGTTAACAAACCTACCCGAGTTGTTCGAGACAACGCCGAGAGTTCCCGCGGAATTCCGGGCCGCGCGCACGGCCGCTGGCTACGCTGGGCAGATGCAGCACGACCTGGCCGGGCGCCCCCTCGTCATCGGGCACCGCGGTGCGCCGGGCTACCGGCCGGAGCACACCCGTTCGGCCTACGAGCTCGCATTCGCGCTCGGCGCCGACGCGGTCGAGCCCGACATCGTGTCGACCCGCGACGGCGTGCTCGTGCTGCGCCACGAGAACGAGATCTCGGGCACCACGGATGTCGCGTCGAGGCCCGAGTTCGCGGGCCGGCGCACGACGCGCGAGGTCGACGGCGCCCCGCTCACCGGCTGGTTCACGGAGGACTTCACGTGGGCCGAGCTCGCCACGCTGCGCGCCCGCGAACGGCTCGGCTCGCTGCGTCCCGCGAGCGCGAGCTTCGACGGGCGGTACCCGGTCATCAGGCTGCGCGACCTGTTCGGCCTGATCGACACCGCCGCCGACGAGCAGCGCCGTCTCATCCGCATGGTCGCCGAGTTCAAGCACGCCGCCCACTTCGCCGCGCTCGGGTTGCCGCTCGACGAGCTCTTCGCGGCCGAGCTCGAGGCCGCGGGCTGGGGGAGGGGCGACGAACGGCTCATCATGGAGGCGTTCGAGCCGACCCTGCTCGAGCGGCTCGCGGCCCGAGGCGTCCGGGGCAAGCGGGTCGCGCTCATCGAGAACACCGGCAGCCCATGGGACCTCGTGCTCGCACAGGGCCGGCATGCCCCACGCTACGACGCGTTCCTCACCGCCGACGGCCTGCGCGGGCTCGCCGGCCGGTTCGACGGCGTGAGCGTCGGCAAGGGCCGCCTGGTGGGCGCGCCGCCGAAGCGCGCGAAGGATGCCTCGGCGCCGCCCCTGCGCGGGGCGGCGCTCGTCGTCGCGGCCCATGCGGCGGGGCTCGAGGTCTACACGTGGACGCTGCGACCCGAGAACCGATTCCTCGTACCGGCGAACCGGAAGGGTTCCACTCGAGCCGGTTACGGCGACTGGGCGACCGAGTTCGCCGACGTGCTCGCGACCGGGGTCGACGGCATCTTCGTCGACCACCCAGATCTGGGCGTCGAGGCGCGCGCGAACTTCGTGAGGCCGGTCGAGTAGCGACGAAGGAGCGTACCGAGACCACGTCCGCGGCATGGTCTCGATACGGCGCTTCGCGCCTGCCCGACCGACGGGCGGCGTGGTTTCGAGACGGGCGCCGCTTCCCGACGGCGAACCTCATGTCGGGGGCCGCGCCTAGACTTGAAGGCGACATGACGCTGATCCTCGACCCCGACGACCCGGCCGGCTGGCGCGAGGCGCCGCCCGCACGTTCCGCCGACGCATCCGGCCCCGGTTCCCGCCTCACCGACGGCCTCAACCCGCAGCAGAAAGAGGCCGTCGAGTACCGCGGACCGGCCCTGCTCATCGTCGCCGGAGCGGGGTCGGGCAAGACCCGCGTGCTCACCCACCGCATCGCGCACCTCATCGAGACGCGCGAGGCGTGGCCGAGCCAGATCCTCGCGATCACCTTCACGAACAAGGCCGCAGCCGAGATGCGCGAGCGCGTGCAGGCGCTGCTCGGCGACAGCGCATCGGGCATGTGGATCTCGACGTTCCACTCGGCGTGCGTGCGCATCCTGCGCCGCGAGGCCCAGTCGCTCGGCCTCTCGTCGACGTTCACGATCTACGACTCGGCCGACCAGCGCACGATCCTCAAGCGCATCATCAAGCAGCTCGACGCCGACACGATGGGCTTCACGCCCGCGAGCGCGCAGGCGAAGATCTCGAAGCTCAAGAACGAGCTCGCCGACGTCGAGACGCACGCGCGGAACGCGAACATGAACGACCCGCAAGAGGCCATGTTCCTCGAGATCTTCCGTCAGTACACGCGGCGCCTGCGCGAGGCATCCGCCCTCGATTTCGACGACCTGATCGCCGAGACCGTGTATCTCTTCCGTGCCTTCCCGAAGGTGGCCGCGCTGTACCAGCGCCGGTTCCGGCACATCCTCGTCGACGAGTACCAAGACACGAACCACGCGCAGTACGCACTGATCCGCGAGCTGACGCGGCCGATCGAGCCGGCCGTCGTGCGCGAGCTCGACGAGCACGGCATCCTGGTGCGGGGCCTCGTGGATGCCTCGGGGTCGATCCCGGGCGCGAGCCTGACCGTCGTCGGCGACTCCGACCAGTCGATCTACGCGTTCCGCGGCGCCGACATCCGCAACATCGTCGAGTTCGAGCGCGACTTCCCGGGCGCTCGGGTCGTGCTGCTCGAGCAGAACTACCGGTCGACGCAGAACATCCTGTCGGCGGCGAACGCGGTCATCTCGAACAACTTCGACCGCAAAGACAAGAAACTCTGGACGGCCGACGGAGACGGCGACCAGATCGTCGGGTACACGGGCTACACCGCGCACGACGAGGCGCAGTTCGTCGCCGACGAGATCGAGGCGCTGCACCGTGACGGCATCGCCTACCGCGACATCGCCGTGTTCTACCGCACCAACGCGCAGACGCGTGCGCTGGAGGAGATCTTCGTGCGGTCGGCGCTGCCGTACCGGGTCGTCGGCGGCACCAAGTTCTACGAGCGCGCCGAGATCAAAGACGCGATGGCCTACCTCATCTCGGTCGCCAACCCGCTCGACGAGCTCGCGCTGCGGCGGATCCTCAACACGCCGAAGCGGGGCATCGGCCCGGCCACCGAGACCGCGATCGCGACCTTCGCCGAGCAGAACGAGGTGAGCTTCCGCGAGGCGATGCGCGCGGCCGGCGGCCTCGGGCTCGGGCCGAAGGTGACGGGCGCGATCCTCGCGCTCGCCGACGTGCTCGACGAGGCGGCGGCCATGCTCGCCGCGCCCGGCGGGTCGACCGACGCCGAGGGCAACCCGACCGCGGGCGCCTCGGCCGGGGCCGCGACGGGCGTCTCCGGCACCAAGGTCTCCGACGTGCTCGTCTTCCTCATGGAGCGGTCCGGCCTGCTCGAGGCCCTCCGCAACAGCCGCGACCCGCAAGACGAGACGCGCGCCGAGAACGTCGAAGAGCTCGTGGCGCAGACCCGTGACTTCGACCGCGAGAACCCGGGCGCGACGCTCGTCGACTTCCTCACGCAGGTGTCGCTCGTCGCCGCGGCCGACGAGCTCGACGACGCTTCGGGCACGGTCTCGCTCATGACGCTGCACACCGCGAAGGGGCTCGAGTACCACGCGGTGTTCCTCACCGGCATCGAAGAGGGACTGCTGCCGCACCAGATGTCGGCCTCCGAGCCGGGCGGTCCTGCCGAGGAGCGACGCCTGTTCTACGTCGGCATCACGCGGGCGCGCAAGCGCCTCTACCTCTCGCTCGCGATGAGCCGGGCGCAGTTCGGCGAGGTCGCCGTGGCGATGCCGAGCCGCTACCTGCAGGAGATCCCCGAGGGGCTCATCGACTGGCGGCAGTCGCCGGGCATGGCCACGAGCCGGGGCGGAACCCAGCCGCGCGCGCTCAACGCACGTCGCGACGGCGGCGCCTGGGGCACTCGTGATCGCGATCTCGAGCGGTTCAGCGTCACACGCTCGGCCAAGCCGAAGGCCGAGTGGGCGAACAAGGTCACCGGCACGGTTCGCGACAACGGCGACCTGACCCTCGAGGCGGGCGACCGCATCCGCCACGCCGACTTCGGCGAGGGCAAGGTGACCCAGGTCACGGGCGAGGGCACGAAGAAGATCGCGCACGTCTCGTTCGACCGCGCGGGCCAGAAGAAGCTGCTCATCAAGATCGCGCCGATCGAGAAGCTCTGAGGCCCGCCCGCATGTCCTGGTCGACCCGTTCGTCGCGCACCGTCTACGAGAACCGGTGGATCCGGGTGGTCGAAGACGAGGTCGTCCGGCCCGACGGCGAGGCCGGCATCTACGGCGTAGTCGAGCTGGCGCACCCGGCGGCGTTCGTCGTCGCCGTCACCGACGCCGACGAGGTGCTGCTCGTCACGGTCGACCGCCACACCGTCGGCATGAGCGTCGAGGTGCCGGCCGGCGGCACCGACGGCGAAGACCCGCTCGTCGCTGCGCGACGAGAACTCGCGGAGGAGACCGGGTACGAGGCAGTCGAGTGGCGTGAGATCGGTCGCATGACCGCGCTCAACGGCATCGCCCGCGCCGTCGAGCACGTGTTCCTCGCCACGGGGCTGCGCCGCCCCCGCGCTTCCGACGACGGCAGCGTCTCCCAGGCCTCGCACGCGACGCGGCTCGAGGAGGGCATCACCGGCGTGCGGGCGGTGCCGTGGCCCGAGGTCATGCGCATGGTGCGCGAGGGCGAGATCACCGACGGCGAGACCATCGCCGCGCTGGGCTTCGCGGCGCTCGAGCTCGGCCGCCTGGCGTGAGTCGAGTGCTCGCGACCCTCTCAAGGTGGTGGCGTTCGGCACGCGCGCTCGACCTCGAAGTGGCATTGCGCGCCGCCGTCGCCGCGGCGGTGCCGCTCGCCATCCTCGTCGCGGTCGGCCGCATCGACTGGGCGTCGTACGCGGCGTTCGGCGGCATGGTCGCCATCTTCGGCCGAAGCGAACCGTACGGCATCCGGTTGCGCACGGTGACCGCGGCGGCAGCCGCGCAGCTCATCGCGACCGGGCTCGGCATCCTGCTCGCGGCCTCGGGTGCGCAGCCCGCCGCACAGGCCGGAGCCCTCGTGCTCGTCGTCGGCACGGTGATCGTCGGCTTCAACCTGCTCGGTGTGACGCCCTCGACGCCGCTCTTCGCGGCGTTCGGCCTACTCGTGTGCGCGGCCCAGCCCGTCGACGACGGAACGGGCTGGCAGCGATGGGGCGTGGCATGGGCCGCGGTCGGTTTCGCGTGGCTGCTCGCGATGTCGGGCTGGCTGCTGCGCCGGCTCGCCGGCGATCGTGCCCGCCGCGCCTTCAAACCTCTGCCACGTCGCACGCCGACCCGCCTGCGCGGATACGCCGACCCCAGGCTGTGGCTCAACGTCGCGCAGAACGCGCTCGCCGCGCTCGCCGCGGGCGGCATCGCCGCCGCGCTCGGACTCGGCCACCCGTACTGGGCCGTGGTGAGCGCGATCGCGGTCATCCCGCCCGCCCGGGCCGCGCACACGATCTCCCGCGCGGTGCACCGCGTGCTCGGCACGATCGCGGGCGTCGCGGTGACGGCGCTCGTGCTGTGGCCGGAGCCGTCGGTCTGGGTGCTGGTCGCCGTCGTGGCGGTGTGCCAGTTCGGGGCGGAGGTGCTCGTCACCCGCCACTACGGCACCGCGCTCGTGTTCGTCACCCCGATGGCGCTGACGGTCGCCCACCTCGCTTCGCCCGTGCCGGTCGCGACCCTCATCGGCGATCGCGTCGTCGAGACGCTGCTCGGCGCCGCCGTCGGCGTCATCGCGGTGCTCGCGGCCCGCCGGTTCGTCGAGGCGGTGCCGATGCCGCCGCCGACGACCGCGACGCCGAGCGTCGGCCCGCACGGTCCGCCGAGCGGATGACCGGGATCCGCGTGCTCGACCTCCCAGCCCGCGCATAGCGAACTCACCGCCCCGCGATAGCTCGGCGGCGCACGATATGGCCATGGCATTCCTCGTGCATGACGCCCGGCACCTCGAGCGGCCCTCGCGCCGACTCGTGGACCGCGCCGCGCGGGGCACGAGGCGACTGTGGCGCGTCGACGTGCTGCAGGCGCTCGCGGTGGCGTCGGTCGCCGTCGCGATCGCACTGTTCCTCGCCGACGGCGGGGCGACCCGCTTCGCTGATCCGGGTGCGGCGCTCACCTCGCTCGGCATCATCGCCGGGCTCGTCGCGACCGACCACGTGCTCGTGATGCTGCTGCTCGCGGCGCGGGTACCGCTCATCGAGCGCGCGGTCGGGCACGACGCCGCGATGGCGCTGCACGGCCGGCTCGGCAAGCCCGTTCTGTACCTGCTGGTCGCCCACGGCATGCTGCTCGTCGCGGGATACACCGCCGCCGACGGCATCGACGTCGTCGCGGAGGTCGTGACGATCTGGAACCTGCCCGACCTCCCGCTCGCGATGCTCGGTTTCGCGCTGTTCGTCGTGGTCGTCGTCACCTCGCTCGTCACAGTGCGCCGGCGCCTGCGCTACGAGGTCTGGCAGCTCGTGCACCTGCTGTCGTACGCCGCCGTGCTGGCTGCGCTGCCGCACCAGTTCAGCGTCGGTGGACTCTTCGCCGAGGGCGGTTGGCAGCGCTGGTACTGGCTCGTCTTCGCCGTGGGCAGCTTCGCCGCGATCGTCGTGTTCCGGGTCGTGGTGCCGATCGCGACGTCGATGCGGCACCGGCTCGTCGTCGAGTCGGTCGTGCCCGTCGGCCGCCCGATCGACGGGGTGTTCTCGATCACGATGCGGGGGCGTCGGCTCGAGACGCTCGCGGCCTCGGGCGGGCAGTTCTTCATCTGGCGCTTCCTCGCCGGGGGCCAGTGGTGGCAGGCGCACCCGTACTCGCTCTCGGCCGTGCCGCACAGCGACCGGCTGAGGATCACCGTCAGGGCGCTCGGGGACGGCTCGTCTTCGCTCGCCCGCATCGCGCCCGGCACCCGGGTCGCCCTCGAGGGGCCGTACGGCATCTTCAGCGAGGCCGCGCGCACCCGTGACCGCATCGCCCTCGTCGGGGCGGGCATCGGGGTCACGCCCATCCGTTCGCTCCTCGAGCAGGCGACGTTCCGGCCGGGGGAGGCGACGGTCGTGCTTCGTACCACCGCACCCGGCGACGGCTGGCTGCTCGACGAGGTCGCCGACCTCTGCCGGTCGCGCGGCGCCACGCTCCTCACCGTTCCCGGGCCGCGCGGCCGCGGCTGGCTGCCGGATGCTGCCGAGCGCGAGGGGCTCGGCCTCGCCGCGCTCGTTCCGGCGGTCGCCGACAGTGACCTCTACGTCTGCGGCCCGCGCGGCTGGGCCGAGCAGCTGATCGCCGAGGCACGTGCGGTGGGCCTCGCACCCGAGCAGATCCATCACGAGAGGTTCGACTGGTGAGACGACGCGCGGTCCTCCTGGCCTCGGCGGCGTCGGCCGCCGCGATCCTCGGTGGCTGGCAGCTCGGCGAGGTGGCGACCGACGGTCTGACCGCGACCGGCACGCCGACGGTGACGAACGCGTCCGCGGGCTCGGCCGACGACGGAACCGGTGGAAGCTCGGGCTCGGGATCGGGTTCCGTCGACTTCAACGCCCTGACGCCGAAGGGCACGACCTCCGGGACCGGCGGCACGGATGCGGGCGGCACCGGCGCAGTCGCGACCACCGTCGACGGCACCTTTGAGGGCCCGACCGTCTCGACCCGCTTCGGCGACGTGCAGGTGCAGGTCACGATCGCGGGCGGGGCGATCTCCGACGTGACGGCGCTGCAGCTCACCGACCACGACGGCCGCAGCGTGCAGATCAGCAATCGCGCCGAGCCGGTGCTGCGCTCCGAGGTGCTGCAGGCGCAATCGGCATCGGTCTCGCTCGTGAGCGGTGCGACCTACACGAGTGCCGCCTACCTGCAGTCGTTGCAGTCGGCGCTCGACGCGGCGGGTTTCCCAGGATGACGACCGTGCCGCCCACGATGAAGCTGCCGCCGGGGGCGTTCGCCGCGATGGGCACGGTCGTCAGCGTGCGGCCGGGCACCTCAGCCGTCGGCGACCGCGATGCGTCTGCGTCACCGCCGCTCGACGACCAGGGGGCGCTCGGCCTGGTCGCCGACATCTTCGCCCGCTGGGAGCGCCGGTTCAGCCGCTACGAGGCGGGCTCCGAGCTGAGCCGGGTCGCGCGCGGCGAGCTCGCGCTGCCCGAGGCGAGCGCAGAACTCCGTGCGGTGTACGCGCGGGCGCTCGCGTGGCGCGCCCGCACCGACGGGTGCTTCACGCCTCACCGGGCCGACGGCGTCATCGACCTCGACGGCATCGTGAAGGCGCTCGCCGTCGAAGACGCGGGCGACGCCCTCGACGCCGCGGGCCGCACGGGCTGGGCGCTCGACGCGGGTGGCGACATCCTCATCGCCGAGGGGTCGACGGTGCGGGTCGGCGTCGCCGACCCGCACGACCGCAGCCGCCTGCTCGCCGGATTCGACCTCGACGGGGCGCGACGCCGCGCGCTCGCGACCTCGGGCAGCGCCGAGCGCGGCGATCACATCTGGACGACCGCGGGGCTCGAGCACACCCCGTTCGTGCAGGTGAGCGTCGCCGCAGCCGACCTCGTGACCGCCGACGTGCTCGCCACCGCGATCGTCGCGGGCGGGTACGCCGCCCTCGACGAGCTCGCCGAGCGATTCGACGTCGACGTGCTCGTCGTGGGGCATGGGCGCGAACTGCGTGCGACGCCAGGATGGCCGCGGGCCGGCGAGGCGCGGGCCGACTGAACGGGCCGGAAGGCCCCGGTATCAGGGCAGCGCCGGCCGCAGCTCCCGTGAGAGCGGTTCGTCGGGCTTCACTGGGCGAGCCGGGCGTCAGACCACGCCGCCGAGCAGCCCGCCGATGACCCACGTCACCACGAGCGCGAGCGCCCCGCCGATGACGACCCGCAGCACCGCCTTGCCGCGCGGGGCACCGCCGATCCAGGCCGAGAGCCAGCCGGTGATCGCGAGCGCCACCACGACCGCGACGAACGTCGTCGCGATGCGCCACTCGGGCGGCGGCAGCAGGATCGCGAGCATCGGCAGCACCGCGCCCACGAGGAACGACAGGGCCGACGCCCCGGCGGCGTGCCACGGGTTCACGACGTCGTCGGCCGAGATGTGCAGCTCCGCCTCGAGATGGGCCGCGAGCGCATCGTGCGCGGTGAGCTCGCGGGCCACCCGGTCGGCGGTCTCCTCCGAAAGGCCCTTGGCGCGATAGATGCCGACGAGTTCGGCGAGCTCCTGCTCGGGCATCTCGGCGAGCTCGCGGGTCTCCTTCGCGATGAGCGCGTGCTCCGTGTCGCGCTGGGTCGACACCGAGACGTACTCGCCGAGGCCCATCGAGATGGCTCCCGCGACGACCGACGCGATGCCTGCGACGAGGATCGCGCCGAGGTCGGTCGTTGCGGCTGCGACGCCGACGACGAGCGCGGCGACCGAGATGATGCCGTCGTTCGCGCCGAGCACGCCCGCGCGCAGCCAGTTGAGCTTCTCGTGCACCTTCGGGTCGTGCGGGTCGTCGCCGTGCGCGGGTTCGATCGAGGCATCCGTCATGTCGGCAGTCTTGCAGCGGTCGCCCGGCGCCGCCAGCGTGGCGAGGCTCGCCTCACCCCGGTGCGCCGGGTCGGGGAAGCCGCGCGATGAGCGCCATCGCGTCGAAGGGGGCGCGGACCTTCACGTCGTTGTCGAAGAAGAGGTACGCGTCGCGGCCGGCGTCGAGCTGCGTGCGCGCCCAGTCGGCCCAGCGGTCGAGCGCCTCGTCGTCGTAGCCGGAGGCGTAGAGCTCCTCCTCGCCGTGCAGCCGGGCGTACGCGAAGTCGGCAGTGACGCGATCGATCCGCGGGTACCGGCCGGCCGTGTCCGCGACGACGCTCGCCACGCGGTGCGCGGCGAGCAGGTCGGCCCATTCGTCGCCGGCCGCTTCGAACGACGGATGGCGCACCTCGACCGCGTGCCGGAGCGGCGCCTCCTCGCCGGCGCGGTAGGAGGCCCGGCCGCGCATCCGGTCGTCGTGCCGGGCGGCGAGGCGCGACGCCGCCGACCGCGTCGCAGGCAGCGAGCCGAGGAACCGCTCGAGCAGTCCGCGGTCGTAGGGAAGGGTCGGCGGCAGTTGCCAGAGGATCGGACCGAGCTTCGCGCCGAGGTCGAGCACACCCGAGGCGAAGAAGTTCGCGAGCGGTGCGTCCGACTCGTGCAGTCGCTTGATGTGCGTGATGAACCGCGGCCCCTTGACGGCGAACACGAAACCGTCGGGAACGGTGTCGCGCCAGCGCGCCCAGCTCGGCGGCCGCTGCAGCGCGTAGAACGAGCCGTTGAGCTCGATCGCCGTCATGCGGTCGGCGGCGTACGCGAGCTCGTCGGCCTGCCGGAGTCCGGCCGGGTAGAACTCCCGGCGCCAGCGCGGGTACACCCATCCCGAGATGCCGATCCGCACCTCCGGATGCCGCGTTCCACCGCCGCCGCGCGCCACCCCGCCAGTCTCGCGAAGCGCGCCCGCGCCGCCAAGGGGGTTGCCGTCCGGACACCGAGACACCGAGGCATCCCGCCCGATTCTCGGCCCGCCGAGGCGGGGAGTAGCATGGTAGTCGGCCCACTTGTCTTGACGTCGAGATGTTTTTCGTCGCCCTCCGGGCCGAAACCCACCAGCCCCTGTGCGCGATCGCGCGTGCGGACCGATTGGAAGTAGAGCGTGGATCTTTACGAGTACCAGGCCAGAGACCTGTTCGAGCAGTACGGGGTCCCGGTGCTCCCGGGCATCGTCGCCGACACCCCCGACGAGGTGCGTGCGGCGGCCGAGAAGCTCGGCGGCGTCGTCGTGGTCAAGGCCCAGGTGAAGACGGGCGGCCGCGGCAAGGCCGGCGGCGTCAAGGTCGCGAAGAACCCCGACGAGGCGTACGAGGCGGCCAAGGCCATCCTCGGCCTCGACATCAAGGGCCACGTCGTCAAGCGCGTCATGGTCGCCGGCGGCGCCCGCATCGCGCAGGAGTTCTACTTCTCGGTGCTGCTCGACCGCGCCAACCGCTCCTACCTCTCGCTCACGAGCGTCGAGGGCGGCATGGAGATCGAGCAGCTCGCCGTCGAGAAGCCCGAGGCGCTCGCGCGCATCGAGGTCGACCCGATCGCGGGCGTGACGCTCGAGAAGGCGAAGGAGATCGCGGTCGCCGCGAACTTCCCGGCCGAGCTCGTCGACAAGGTCGCCGACGTCTTCGTGAAGCTCTATGAGGTCTACACGGGCGAGGATGCGACGCTCGTCGAGGTCAACCCGCTCATCCTCGACGAAGACGGCAACGTCATCGCCCTCGACGGCAAGGTCTCGCTCGACGAGAACGCCGAGTTCCGTCACGCGAACCACGCCCTCCTCGAGGACAAGGCCGCGGCCGACCCGCTCGAGGCCGCCGCGAAGGCCCTCGACCTCAACTACGTCAAGCTCGACGGCGAGGTCGGCATCATCGGCAACGGCGCGGGCCTCGTCATGTCGACGCTCGACGTCGTCGCCTACGCCGGTGAGAACCACGGCAACGTCAAGCCCGCGAACTTCCTCGACATCGGCGGCGGCGCCTCGGCCGAGGTCATGGCCAACGGCCTCGGCATCATCCTCGGCGACCCGCAGGTCAAGAGCGTGTTCGTCAACGTCTTCGGCGGCATCACCGCGTGCGACCAGGTCGCCAAGGGCATCGTCGGCGCGCTCGCCGAGCTCGGCTCGGCCGCGAACAAGCCGCTCGTCGTGCGCCTCGACGGCAACAACGTCGTCGAGGGCCGCCGCATCCTCGAAGAGGCCGCGCACCCGCTGGTGACGCTCGCCGAGAACATGGACCAGGGCGCCGACAAGGCCGCCGAGCTGGCGAACGCGTAAGGGACTCACAGAGAAATGACGATCTTCCTCAACAAGGACTCCAAGGTCATCGTCCAGGGCATCACCGGCGGCGAGGGCTCGAAGCACACCGCGCGCATGCTCGCGGCCGGCACCCAGGTGGTCGGCGGCGTGAACGCCCGCAAGGCCGGCACCACGGTGCTGCACACGGATGCCTCCGGCAACGCCGTCGAGCTCCCCGTCTTCGCCACCGTGGCCGAGGCCATGGCCTCCACCGGCGCCGACGTCTCGATCGCGTTCGTGCCTCCGGCCTTCACGAAGGACGCCGTCGTCGAGGCGATCGACGCCGAGATCCCCCTGCTCGTCATCATCACCGAGGGCGTGCCGGTGCAGGACTCGGCCGAGTTCTGGGCCTACGCCAAGGAGAAGGGCGGCACGACCCGCATCATCGGGCCGAACTGCCCCGGCATCATCAGCCCCGGTGAGTCGCTCGTCGGCATCACCCCGGCGAACATCACCGGCAAGGGCCCGATCGGCCTCGTGTCGAAGTCGGGTACGCTCACGTACCAGATGATGTACGAGCTGCGCGACCTCGGCTTCTCGACCGCGATCGGCATCGGTGGCGACCCCATCATCGGCACGACGCACATCGACGCGCTCGCCGCGTTCGAGGCCGACCCCGAGACCAAGGCGATCGTCATGATCGGCGAGATCGGCGGCGACGCCGAAGAGCGCGCGGCCGACTTCATCAAGGCGAACGTCACGAAGCCGGTCGTCGGCTACGTCGCGGGCTTCACCGCGCCCGAGGGCAAGACGATGGGCCACGCCGGCGCGATCGTCTCGGGCTCGGCGGGCACCGCGCAGGCGAAGAAGGAGGCCCTCGAGGCCGCCGGCGTCAAGGTCGGCAAGACCCCGAGCGAGACGGCGCAGCTCCTCCGCGAGGTCTACGCCGCGCTGGGCGCGTAGGGCCGACGCCGAGGCATCCCGGCCGGATCGACAGAACCCCGCAGACCGATGGTCTGCGGGGTTCTGCGTTCGGCGGGGCGAATCGGGGGGACGCACCCGCCGGGTCGGTTACCTCATTTCGGTTACATTGCCTCCGATCACGGATCGATGACGACCGTGCACACGTAGGTGCCCGGGTCGAGGTCGTGCAGCGTCACACTGCCGTCGCCGTCACCGCTCGTGAGGGGCAGGTCGGGGTCATCGGCGCTGGGTTCGCAGTCGACGCTCGAGAACGTTCCGCCATCGACCAACGAGTCCACCGAGACGGTGAGGTCGGTCAGCGGGATGTTCTCGAAGGAGACGGTCGCGGCCGCACCGACATCGGAGCAGTCGTTCGCGCTCGTCGCCACCGCGGCGAGTTGCGAGATGTCCCCGTCGACGCGCTCGCCGGCCGGCTCCGTCTCAGTGACGGTGTACGTGCCGGCGAAGGCGCTCACGAGCAGGTCCGGCACGCAGGCGGTGCCGTCCGGTCCCGTCGTGGCCTCGATCGGGGTGACGATTCCACCACCGGTGACGGTGAACGTGACGCCGGCTTCAGGGTGCTGTTCACCCAGGCCCGAAGCAGCGTGCTTGTGCGTCTTCTCGATCAGGATCGCGCCCGTGTTCCGCTCGTTGTGGAACGTGCACGTGATGTCCTCACCGGGGTCGACCACGATCGTCGCCGGGTTCGCTCCGTCGTCATCGTCACACGTCGAGCTGACGAGGTGCCAGTTGGCGGGAACGGTCTCGGCGACGTCGTAGGTACCGGGAACGAGGTCGTCGAACAGCCTCGAATCCTTGCCCGCGTCACCGGGTCCGGTCGTCGTCAGCGTGAATGGCGACGGCGCGAGCGTGCTCGACGTGAAGTCGAACGCCCCATCGCCGCTGTCGGTGATCTTCACGACCGTGATCGATCCGCGCGCCTTGTTGTAGTACGTGCAGTCGACCGTGTCCTCCGCGCTGTCGAGGTTGAAGGTGATCTCGGTTCCACTCGTCGTGACATTCGCCCCGTCAGTGCTGAGGCTGCAGTCGATGTGGTCGAAATCCCACCCGTCGGGAAGGTCGGACTCGGTCACGTGGCCGGTCACGCCGATCGGCACCTTCGTGAACTCGATCGATTCGTCGTCGCTCAGCGTGAAGCTGCTCGATGCCGGTTCGCTCGAGAAGTCACCCTCGTAGCCGAAGTCGGCGGTCGCGCCGTCGGGATCGGTCTGCTTCGTGATCTTCACGCCGCCACACGTCGGGAAGTTGGTATCGATCGGGGCGATGAAGTCCTTCAGCGCTGCCGTGAACGAGTCGGAGGACCGGCTCTTCAGGTAGGCGCTGCCGAACGTCGCGCATTCGTCGAGGGTGCTGGCGAGCGCCGTGAAGTCGAGCGACGCCTCCCCGAAGGTGCGTGCCGAGATCGAGCCGAGTCCGTCGGCGTTGCCGCTCGTGATCGCGGTCGTGTTGATCGACCCGGTCGCGAGCCCCTGGGCGGTGAAGTTGACCTTCGTGGACCAGCACGGCAGGCTCCCCGCCTCGCAGGCGTTGAGCGGTGGCGCCTCGAAAGCGGTGAGCCATCTCGACACCGAGAGCTGGGGGTTGGTGCCGCCGTTCGACAGGTCGTACTGGATCAGCACGTCGCCGGGCGTCCGTTGAGGCGTGACGCCGTTGCCCGAGTCGATGCTCGACTGGTTGAACTCGAAGTCCATGTTCGTCGTGCCGGTCGGATCCTGGACGCGATGCCAGAACAGGTGCAGGTACTGGTGTCCGCCCGCAGTCGTCTCGAGGTAGAACCCGAAGTTCTTGAGGTCGCTCTTGTTCGGCGGGATTCCGCCGGTGACGACCGAGGGAACCTCGGTGTCCTCCTTCGTGCCCTGACCGAACGAGTTGTCGTTCTTCGGGTTGGTGATGTCGGACGTCCGCTCCTCGGTGACGGTCGCCCAGTCGAGGTTGCCGGCGTGGTCGACGACCAGGTTCGCGTTGGTGTCGATCTCGAAGGAGCTCGTGCCGAACGGGACGTGGCTCGCATAGGCCGGCGAAATCGCGAGGCCGGCGAGCACGAGCCCGCCGACGGCGGCCACGGCGATCAGCGGGGAGCGCCGACGTCGCCGGCGCACGGGTGGGGTGGGACAGATCTCGGGTTGGTTGCGCAGTGGCATCGTCGCCTCCGGGTTCGCGCAGCGTCGTCCGGTCCGGGCGGACCGGACGGTCCTCCGCGGGGCGATGGGTTGCGAGGCGGCTGTGCGCGGGCGTGGCAGGGCGTGCGGGTGAGAGTCGTCGGGCCCGTCGTCGCGGGTAATCGACGGCGGGATTCATCGGACCCGAGGGGGAGTCTCAGGGCTCATCTGAGACGGTACACCGGCCCGTGGCGATATGACAGAGTAATCGAGCATTACTCATGAACCCAGAACAGGGGGTACCGCGCACCCTGTGAGAGAGTGGCGGAATGAGCATGGAGAACCGGGATGCCTCGGCCGGGGCGTCGCAGGCGGGACAACCACGGGAGAGCCTCGTGCGCACCGCGTTCGTGACCGAGGAGTCCGTCTACGGAGTGCTGCTGGTCTCGGGCATGATCGTCGTCGCGGGCTCGCACGGGTCGAGCTCGTGGCAGGTGTTCTGGACGGTGATCGTCACGGTGATCGTCTTCTGGGCCGCGCACGTCTACGCCGGCACCGTGGCCCGCCACGGCCTCGCAGTCGAGGGGGTGATGGGCCTCAGGCAGGCGTTCTCCGAGGCGTTCCGACGCTCGCTCGGCCTGCTGTTCTCGGCGCTCATCCCCTCGGCCATCCTGCTGCTCGGGGCGCTGGAGGTCGTGCCCGACGCCCTGACCATCTGGATCGCCCTGTGGGCGGGCGTCGTCGTGCTCGCAGTGCTCGGATTCGTCGCCTACCGTCGTCGGGGCGCGCCCCTCCACCTGCAGCTGCTCGGCGCGTTCGGCACCGCGGCGTTCGGGCTCGTCATGATCTTCTTGAAGGCCGTCGTCCACTGACGGTGTGTTCGCGGCCCGCGAACCGATATCGTCGTGCCAAAGGGGGCACGATGCCGAAGATGACGAACGCCGAGCTGCAGGCTCGGATCGCAGAACTCGAGGGCGAGAACGCACGGCTTCGCGACGCGGCCGAGGCCGCCGAGGCGGCGGCCGCAGCCGAGTCGGAGGGGGCGGGCGCGGCGCTCGAGCCGGCCGCCGTTCCGCGTGCGAAGCGCGGCCGCGGCCGTACGGCCGGGGCGATCGTGCTCGTCGTGATCGGCCTGTTGCTCGCGCCGGTCGCGGTGGTGACCGGCTGGGCAAGGGCCGAGCTCGTCGACACCGACCAGTTCGTCGCGACCTTCGCTCCGCTGGCCGACGACCCTGCCGTGCAGAGCTTCGTCGCCGACGAGGTGACGGCGGCGATCGAGCAGCAGGTCGACATCCCGCAGCTCACCTCCGACGTGTTCGACGGCATCCGCTCGCTCGACCTGCCCCCGAAGGCCCAGCAGGCGCTCGGCCTGCTCGAAGGGCCGGCCACGCAGGGCCTCCAGTCGCTCGTCTCCGGCGTCGTCGACCGGGTCGTGACGAGCGACGCGTTCGCCGACATCTGGGCGAACGCACTGCGCGTCTCCCACAAGCAGTTCGTGGCCGCCATGCAGGGCGATCCGAACGCCGCGCTCGAGATCGGCGGCGACGGCACCCTGTCGGTGCAGCTGGGGCCGATCATCGAGGCCGTGAAGGACCGGCTCGTCGAGAACGGGGTCGGCTTCGCCGAGCAGATCCCGGTCATCGACAAGAGCATCGCCATCGCACAGGCCGACGCCTTCGTCTTCGTGCGCACGGTCTACTCGCTCGCCGTCGCCGTCGGCACGTGGCTGCCCTGGGTCGCGTTCGGCTTCATCGTCGCCGGTGTCTTCGTCGCCAAGCGGCGCTCGGCCGCCCTCTTCTGGACGGCAGGTGGGTTCGCACTCGCCATGGGACTGCTCGCCGCGGGCTTCGCGGTCGGCCAGATCGTCTTCCTCGGGCTCGTGAGTCCGAGCCTGATCCCGGCCGGCGCCGCGACCGCGATCTACGGCTACGTGACCGAGGCGATGTCGTCGACGGCTGCGGCTGCCCTGGTCCTCGGCATCCTCGTCATGATCATCGCGTGGTTCGCCGGCCCATGGCGGCCGGCGCGCGCCGCTCGCTCGCTCGCGGGTTCGGGCTTCTCCGCACTCCGGCGCACGGCGGCCGCGCACGGCATCACGACGGGTGCCTTCGGCATCGCGCTCGACCGCGGGCGCGGCTTCGCCTACGGTGCGATCGCGCTCATCGCGGCCGCCGTGCTCATGTTCAACCGTCCGGTCACGACCGGGTCGGTCTGGGGCACGATCGTCGTCGCGCTCATCGCCGTGCTGCTCGTCGAGCTCCTGCGGCGGCCGGCCGACGAGATCGAGGCGGACGCCCTGTCGGCGACGGCGAGCACCGGCAGCAGCACCGGCGGCGGCGAACCGTCGGGCGACGTCGACGGCGATGCCGACACCGCGGTGCTCGACGTCGACCGGCAGGAGACGGAACCGCTCGACACCTCCCTGCGCGGGTGATCGACGTCCCTGCGCGGGTGATCGACGTCCCCGCGCGGGTGATCGACGTCCCCGCGCGGGTGATCGACCTCGCCGCGGCGCGGTCGGTCGAACCATCCGCACGCCTGTAGGCTCGACGGCGTCATGAGACGCACGACGATCGCCCTGCTCGCCGCCCTCGAAGCCGCCGTTGCCGCGCTCATCGGGCTCGGCGTCGCGCTCGTGCCGCTGCTCGTCGTGTGGGCCGTGCATTTCGGGCTGGCGGTCGACGTCTCGTCCTTCTTCCGCGCCGCCGCCGACGGCTGGCTGCTCGGTCACGGCGTCGACGTGGTCGTGCAGCTCGATGAACTCACGGCCGCGCGCATCGCGCTGCCGGGTGCGGGCGACCCGTTCCCCATCACGATCGCGCTGCTCGGGTTCGCTCTGCTGACCGTCGTCGCGGGCCGCCGAATCGGTCGCCGCTCGGCCGCAGGCGGGCACTCGATCACGGGCTCGGTCGCCGCGGTCGTCGTCTACGCGGCCGCCGGCGGCGTGCTCGGCCTCTCCGCGAGCACGGGTTCGGCAGCGGTGCCGTTCTGGCAGGCGCTCCTGCTGCCGGCGTTCGTGATGGCGATCGGCGTGGTGCTCGGGGCCGGCCTCGAGACGCTGCGCGAGGCCGGTGCCGGCGACCTCGCCGGCGGCTGGGTGCGCGCCCGCCTCGACGACCTCTCGCCCGCCCTCGTCGCCTCGGTGCGTCAGGCGACCCGCATCGGCGCGGGTGCCGCGTTCGGCGTGCTCGCCGTCGCCGGGGTCGTGGTTGCGGTGCTCATCGCGGCCGACTACGCGACGATCGCAGGGCTCGCCCAGGCGCTCGGCGCCGGCGTCGACGGCGGACTCCTGCTCCTGGTCACCGAGTTGGCATTCCTGCCGAACTTCGTGATCTGGGTCGCGTCGTGGCTGCTGGGGCCCGGCTTCGCGATCGGGACGGGCACGACGGTCGCCCCCGGGGGCACGGTGCTCGGGCAGATCCCCGGCATCCCGCTGCTCGGCGCGCTGCCGGGCGATGCGCCCGCGTCGGGCGTGCTGTGGCTTCTCGTGCCCGTCGTGCTCGGGTTCGTCGGAGCGTGGTTCGTGCTGCGCGCCGGGTCGCCCGTCGACGAGCACGACCCGTGGTGGCGCCCCGTGGCCGTCGGAGCCGGCGCCGCTTTCGTCGCCGCGATCGTGCTCGGGCTGCTCGCCTGGTGGTCGGGCGGCGCGATCGGGCCCGGTCGGCTCGCGGTCGTCGGCCCCGATGCGTGGGCCGTCGCGCTCGTCACCGCGGCGACCGTCGGCACCGGGGCGATCGTGGGCGGCGTCGCCGCTCGCGTGCAGCAGCGCACGGGCCTCGCCGCCGCCGCCGGGACGTCACGCCCCGATCTCGGCCGGTAGGCTCGAGGAGTGCTCAAGCTCGTCGTCCTGATCTCAGGTGGAGGGTCGAACCTCAAGGCCCTGCTCGAAGCCGCCGAAGACGCCGAGTTCCCGGCGCGCGTCGTCGCGATCGGCGCCGACCGCGAGGCATCCGGTCTCGTGCTCGGCGAGGACTTCGGCGTACCGACCTTCACGGTGCCCTTCACGGCCTACCCCGACCGCGACGCCTGGGGCGACGCGCTCATCGAAGAGGTGCGGCGCTGGGAGCCCGATCTCGTCGTGCTCTCGGGCCTCATGCGACTCGTGCCGCCCGCGGTCGTCGACGCGTTCTCGCCGCAGCTCATCAACACCCATCCCGCGTACCTGCCCGAGTTCCCGGGCGCGCACGGCGTGCGCGACGCACTCGCCGCGGGCGTCTCGCAGACCGGGGCGAGCCTCATCGTCGTCGACAACTCCGTCGACGGCGGCCCGATCATCGCGCAGGAGCGCATCCCGGTGCTGCCGGGCGACACCGAGTCGAGCCTCCACGACCGCATCAAGCCCGTCGAGCGCCGCCTGCTCATCCAGGCCGTGCTCGACATCGCCAATTCGCACCTCGACCTGAAGGACCTCGCACGATCATGAGCGGCCACGCCATCGACCCCAGCCTCTACCGCGAACGCGACCTCGTGCCCGTGCGCCGGGCGCTCATCGCCGTGAGCGACAAGCGCGGGCTCGTCGAGCTCGCGACCGCGCTCGTCGGTGCGGGCGTCGAGATCGTCTCGACCGGCGGCACCTCGAAGGCGATCGCCGACGCCGGACTTCCGGTCACGCAGATCGCCGAGGTCACGGGCTACCCCGAGCACCTCGACGGGCGTGTGCGCACCCTGCACCCGGCCGTGCACTCGGGTCTCCTGGCCGATCTGCGCCTCGAGCACCACGAGCGGGAGCTCGCCGGCCTCGGCATCGCGCCGTTCGAGCTCGTCGTCGTGAACCTCTACCCGTTCGTCGAGACCGTCGCCTCGGGCGCCGAGCCCGACGCCGTCGTCGAGCAGATCGACATCGGCGGGCCCGCGATGGTGCGCGCCTCGGCGAAGAACCACGCGAACGTCGCCGTCGTCGTCTCGCCCGACCGCTACGACGAGCTCGCCGCCGCGGTCGCCGCGGGCGGCACGACGCTCGCGCAGCGCCGCGAGCTCGCCCGTGAGGCGTTCCGGCACACGGCCTCGTACGACGTCGCGGTCGCGAGCTGGATCGGCAGCGTCGTCGCACCCGACCAGCCGGCGGAGGAGTCGCCGTTCCCCGCCTGGGTCGGCGGCACCTGGACGAAGGACGCCGACCTCCGCTACGGCGAGAACTCGCACCAGAAGGCGGCGATCTACGCCTCGCAGGGCGGCCGCCCCGGCATCGCCCAGGCCGTGCAGCTGCACGGCAAGGAGATGAGCTACAACAACTACGTCGACGCGGATGCCGCGGTGCGGGCCGCGTTCGACTTCGACGAGCCCGCGGTCGCGATCATCAAGCACGCCAACCCGTGCGGCATCGCGGTCGCCCTGCCCGGCGCCGTCGACGCCATCGCCGACGCGCACCGCCGCGCCCACGAGTGCGACCCCGTGTCGGCGTTCGGCGGGGTGATCGCGGCGAACCGCACCGTCACGCGCGAGATGGCCGAGACCGTCTCGGGCATCTTCACCGAGGTGCTCGTCGCCCCCGCCTTCGAGGCCGAGGCGGTCGAGCTGCTCACGCAGAAGAAGAACATCCGCCTGCTGACCCTGCCCGAGGGATTCGTGCCGACGGCGGTCGAGCTCAAGCAGGTCTCGGGCGGCATGCTGCTGCAGCAGGCCGACCGTCACTTCGCACCTGCGTCGGAGTGGACGCTCGCCGCGGGCGAGGCCGCCGACGAGGCGACCCTCGCCGACCTCGAGTTCGCGTGGCGCGCGTGCCGCGCGGTGAAGTCGAACGCGATCCTGCTCGCCTCCGGCGGCGCCTCGGTCGGCGTCGGCATGGGGCAGGTCAACCGGGTCGACTCGTGCAAGCTCGCCGTCGAGCGGGCCGGCGACCGTGCGGCCGGTTCGGTCGCGGCATCCGACGCGTTCTTCCCGTTCGCCGACGGCCTGCAGATCCTCATCGACGGCGGCGTGAAGGCGGTCGTGCAGCCCGGCGGCTCGGTGCGAGACGACGAGGTCGTCGCGGCGGCGAAGGCGGCGGGCGTCACGATGTACTTCACGGGGGAGCGGCACTTCTTCCATTGAGCGCGGCCGCGCGCGACGGCCGGTCGTCGTCGCCCGCGACCATGCGCCCTGCGGCATCTGCCCGGAGGTACCCTTGAATCGACCCTGCGCAGACCACGCGCGGGCCAGGTTCCGCCCACGAAGCGGATGATTCGAGGAGAACGATCGATGTCGATCACCCACGCCCCGGCGCGAGCCGCCGAGGTCAGCGCCACCCTGCCGAGCGACGCTCCCGACCACGAGCGGGTGCTCATCACCCGCGGTCCCCGCTCCGGTCTCACCGTCATCGTCGCCGTGCATTCGACCCGGCTCGGCCAGGCGCTCGGCGGAGCCCGCGTCTGGAACTACGGGCACTGGACCGACGGCCTCGCCGACGCGCTGCGACTCTCGCAGGCCATGACCATGAAGAACGCGGCCGCCGGCCTCATGCGCGGCGGCGGCAAGTCGGTCGTCGTCGTCCCGTCGGGCGTCGTGCTCGACGAGGCGCAGCGGCGTGACGCGATGCTCGACCTCGGCGACGCGGTCGAGTCGCTCGGCGGCGCGTACATGACCGCCGAAGACGTCGGCACGAGCGCCGAGCTCATGGCCGTCGTGCACGAGCGCACCGAGCACGTCTGCGGACTCCCGCCCGAGCAGGGCGGCGTGGGCGAGCCCGCCGACGCGACCGCCGCGGGCGTGCACGCCTCGATCCTCGCGACGCTCGGCCACGTGTTCGGCTCGACCGACGCCGCCGGTCGCCACTTCGTGATCTCGGGCCTCGGCCAGGTCGGCGGTCGCCTCGCGCGCAGCCTCGCCGCCGCGGGCGCACGGCTGACCGTGACGGATGTCGCGGAGTCGAAGCGCGCGCTCGCCGACGAGCTCGGCGCGACCTGGGTGGAGCCGGCCGACGCCCACCGGGTCGAGGCCGACGTCTTCGTGCCGTGCGGGCTCGGCGGCGTGCTCACGCCCGACGTCGTCGACGAGCTGCGGGTCGCGGCCGTCGTCGGCGCCGCGAACAACCAGCTCGCCTCGCGCGACGTGGCCGAGCTCCTGCGTGCGCGCGGCATCGTCTGGGCGCCCGACTTCGTCGTCAACGCCGGCGGCGTGATCTACCTCGACGTGGCCGGCCAGCCCGGTGCCGACCAGGCCGCGCTCGACGCGCGCATCGCGGGCATCGGCGACGTGGTCGCCGCCGTGCTGCAGGACGCCGTCGCGACCGGCACGACGACGCTCGACGCCGCCGAGCGCCTCGCCCGCGCACGCCTCGACGCCGGGCGCTGAGCCGCACCGACCGAACCGATCCGGCCGGAGGGCGCACGAGCGCCCTCCGGCGGGAGCCGTTCGGGGTGGCCGAGCATCGACCGACGCGCCGGGGCATCCGATGCACCTGACGGCGCCGTGCCGAGCGTGCCGCCGGGCACCGGGCCGTCCGACCGGCCAGTAGGCTCGTCTCCATGACGTCCCCCGCCTCACCGTCTTCGACCGCGCCCGCACGACCGTCGGCGAGGTACGCGCCCGCGGCGGGCCGGGGGCGTCGGGTTGCGGCGGTGCTCGTGTCGGCGGCGGTCGTGGCCGTCGTCGCGATGAGCGTCGCGGCGCTGGCCTTCTTCATCGGCAACGGCCAGTCGCCCGCCGTCTTCCAGCAGGTGTTCGGGCACTTCGCCCTCGCCGCGTTCTTCGCGTGGGCGCTGCTCTCGATCGCGAACGGCCTCGGCGCCACCCGAGCCTGGTTCCTCGCGCTCATCACCGGGTTCACGTCGGCCTGCCTCGCCGCGCTCATCGCGACGAGCGTCATGATCGTGGTCGCGGCGCGACCGCTGTACGGTCCCGCGGTGCTCTTCGTGATCGGCTCGCTCGTGAGCCTCAACCTGATCTTCGTGATCGCGGTCGTGCTCGGCGAGGTGTTCCTCGCGCCGCGCATCATGCGGGGCATCATCGACCACCGCCGCGAGCGGGCGCCCCGGCGCCTCGCGCTCGTGCGCATCCCCGCCTCGAACCTCGACGAGGCCGAGCTCACCCACCTCGAACGCCGCCCCGTCGACCAGGCGCGCGCCGACGAGCAGTGGGACAACTACTGCGCCGCGCTCGTCGCCGAGGGGTGGGAGACGGTCGAGGTCGACGCCGCGCCCGAGATGGCCGACTCCGTCTTCGTCGAGGACGCCGTCGTCATGTTCGGCGACCTCGCGGTGCTCACCCGGCCCGGCGCCGAGTCGCGACGGGGCGAGGTCGACGGCGTCGAACGGGCGGTGCGCTCGATCGCGGGGGTGACCGTCCGCCGCGTCGAGGAGCCGGGCACCCTCGACGGCGGCGACGTGCTGAAGGTCGGCGACGTGGTGTACGTCGGGGCGTCGGCCCGCACGAACGGAGAGGGCGTCCGGCAGCTGCGCGAACTGCTCGCCCCGCACGGATATCGCGTCGTCGGCGTGCCGATGACGAAGGTCCTCCATCTGAAGAGCGCCGCGACCGCACTGCCCGACGGCACGGTCATCGGCGACCCCGCCCTGCTCGACGCCGCCACGGTGTTCGACCGGTTCCTGCCCGTGCCCGAGCCGCAGGGCGTCGCCGTGGTCGAGCTGTCGGAGACGTCGCTGCTCATGTCCGCTTCGGCACCGCGCACCGCGGCGATGCTCGCCGGCCTCGGTTACCGGGTGGTCACGGTCGACATCTCGGAGTTCGAGAAGCTCGAGGGATGCGTCACCTGCCTGTCGGTGCGGGTGCGCTGACTCCGCCACCGCTGCGGCGTCGGGCGCGGGGTCATCCGGCTGCGGTCGCCGTCTCGGGCTCGCGCGTCCGCCCGTCGTGCAGTTCGATCACTCGATCGGCCCGGCGCACGAGCGCCGCGTCGTGGGTGGTGACGACGGCGGCGACGCCCCGTGCGTGCACGAGCTCGCCGATCAGGTCCATCACGGTCGCCGCCGTGCCGCTGTCGAGCTGGCCCGTCGGCTCGTCGGCGAGGAGCACCTGCGGGCGCGCGGCGAGCGCGCGGGCGATGCCGACGCGCTGCTGCTGCCCGCCCGAGAGCTCGTACGGACGCTGCGCGGCGTGCGCTCCGAGCCCGACGAGGTCGAGGGCTTCGGCGACGCGGCGGGCGCGGTCGGCGGGATCGGTGCGCTGCAGGCGCAACGGCACCTCGACGTTCTCGGCCGCCGACAGCACGGGGATGAGCCCGAACGACTGGAACACGTAGCCGACGCGATCGCGGCGCACCGCGGCGAGCCCGTCTTCGCCGAGCTTCGACAGGTCGTCGTCGCCGAGCAGCACGCGGCCCGAGGTCGGCCGGTCGAGCCCGCCGAGCAGGTTGAGCAGCGTCGTCTTGCCGGCGCCCGAACGGCCCGTGACGACCACGAGTTCGCCCGGCGCGACCTCGAGCGAGACGCCGTCGACGGCGTGCACGCCACCGCCCCGGCCTTCGAAGATGCGGCTGACCGATTCGGCGCGCAGGGTGGTCATCGTTCCTCCTCGGATGTCTCGGCGCTCGCGCCGTCGTCGGCGGTGGGACGCCCGTGGCGTGGCGGAGCCGTCGTCTCCTCGCCCCCCGTCGCGGGCGGATCCGCATCGTTCGGGCTCGGCGCCGCGGCATCCGCCGGTCGCTCGTGCCCCGGCCAGACGCCCACGTGATCGCTCTCGAGGGCGAGCCTGACGCGGTCGCGCAGTTCGAGGCTCTGCATGAAGTCGTGCGGCAGCTGCAGGCGGCCGACGCGGTCGAGCACCGCGAACTCCTCGGCCACGTGCTGCTCCTCGCCGTGCTCGTCGACGCGGGTCGAACGCAGCACCTCGGTCGAGGTGCGGCCGTCGCGGATCTGCACGGTGCGGCGGACGTGGCCTGACACGGCGGGGTCGTGGGTGACGATGAGCGTCGTGACGCCGAGCTCGTCGTTGACCCCGCGCATGGCCTCGAGCACGGCCGACGACATGCCCTCGTCGAGTTCGCCGGTCGGTTCATCGGCCAGGAGCACGAGCGGGTCGTTCGCGAGGGCCACGGCGATCGCGACGCGCTGCTGCTGTCCGCCGGAGAGTTCGCCGGGCCGCCGGTCGCGCTCGGCGCCGACCTCGAGCAGCTCGAGCAGCTCGTCGACGCGGCGCGCCCGCGCGGCACCTCGGCGCGTGCGGGCGACGTTCATCGCGAGTGCGACGTTCTCGGCCGCGGTGAGGTAGGGGAGGAGGTTGCGCGAGGTCTGCTGCCAGACGAAGCCGACGGTGCGGCGGCGGTACGCGACGCGCTCGCGCGAGCCCATCGTGAGCAGGTCGTGCCCCGCGACCCGGGCGACACCGGCCGTGGCGGTGTCGAGGCCGGAGAGGATCGTCAGCAGGGTCGACTTGCCTGATCCCGAGGCGCCGACGACGGCGACCATCTCGCCGGCGTCGACCCGCAGGTTGAGCCCCTGCAGGGCCTGCACCTCGACGCCGTCCGCGGTGAAGATGCGCACGAGGTCGGCGCACAGGATGTGCGGCTCGCCCGGTGACGCGGCGCGCGGGGTCGTCGCGCCGGCCGGGGCGCGATCGGCGACCCCGCTCTCGACGCCGGATGTCTCGGCCATGGTTCAGCCCTCCTCTTCCTTGCGCATCGCGCGGGCCGCGCTCTGCTCGCCGCCCATGCGAGCGGCGAGCAGCACGGCGACGCCCGTGACGATCACCGCGCCCACGAGCACGGCGCTGACCAGCCACGGGTCGAACACGACGACGGGCTGCTGGTCTTCGCCCGTGAACGGTCTGAGGTCGATGCCCTGGAGCACGATGAACGGCAGCGCCGCTCCCAGGGCGGCGCCCGCGACGAGTGCCGCGGTGACGACCGGCCCGATCTCCCAGGCCACGAGCGCCCGCTCCCCGCGGCGACGCAGGCCCAGCGTCGCGACGAGCGGCAGCAGTCGCTCCCGCGCGGGCCGTCCGACGACGAGGGTGAGCACGATCGCGAGGGCGGTGAGCAGCGACGAGAGCACGATCGCACCGACCAGCGACACGACGAGTCCCTGCGTCGCGGCCGTGGCACCGAGCTCCGAACGCACCATGCCGGGCGTCGTGACGGTCGAATCGGCGCCCGCGATCTCGGCGAGCCCGGCCGTCACCTCCGCGGTGTCGGCGCCGGGTTCGAAGCGAACGAGCACGCGCTCGGGGACGAACGTGCTCGCGAAGCCGTCGGCGTTCGCCTTGTCCATGAGCACCCAGCTCGTCCGCGGCCAGTAGGCGGTGCGTCCGTCGACGACCTCGAGCACCTCCCACGGCTTGCGGTCGAGCTCGACGTCGTCGGCGCCCTCGATCGAATCGGCGATGACCTGCGAGACGACGACGGGAACGGCCTCGCCGCCGGTCTTCGCCAGCCTCTCGGGCAGCGGGGTCGCACCCGTGCGGCCGGCCTGCACCTCGCGCATCTCATCGGAGTCGACGACGATGAGCGTCGTCGACCGGAGCCGCCCGTCGATGCCGACCTGGATCGACGAGGTCGAATAGACGGGTGCAGTGGCCTCGACGCCCGGCACCTCTGCGAACGCCGTCTGCTGCTCGAGCGTGAACGGACCGCCCACGATCGCCGCGTCGGCACCGACCCTCGCGTCCGCGGCGCGGTCGACCCCGGTCTGCACCGTGCCGAGGAGGACGGCCGAGAACATCGCGATCGAGACGCCGACCACGACGGTCAGCACGGGTACGACGCCCGCCGACGGGTCGCGGAGCGCGCGCGCCGAGCCGAGGAACGCGACGAGACCCCGGGCTTTCGCGGCCGCCCGCACGATCGCGGCGAGCGGATAGGGGTAGAGGCGCAGCACGATGAGGCACGCGAGCACGGCGAGCAGCAGCGGCACGGCGGCGAGCAGGGGGTCGACGCCGATCTCGGCGGACTGCGTTGCGAGGCCCCGGCGCAGGAGCAGGACGACCGCCGCTACGGCGATGACGGCGACGAGGGCCTCGAGGATCCAGCGGAGCCGCCCGCCGCCGCGCGGAGCGAAGTCGGCACGGGCGCGTCGCAGCGGGCTCAGGGAGGGAGCCGACGCGATGAGCAGCGCCGCCGGGGTCACGGCGAACAGCGCGGCGACGAACCATCCGAACGTCCCGCCCTCGGCCGGGACGGCGAGGGTGCCCGCGACGGCGCCCGCCACGGCGGCCGGCACGCCGATCATGACGCCCTCGATGGCGAGGATGCCCTGGAGCTGCCCGTTCGACGCGCCGCGCGCGGCGGCGAGCTCGAGGCCGGTGCGTCGACGCTCGAACACGACCCGCGCGCCGAGCACGAGCACCGCGACCATGACGCCGATCGGCCCCGAGGCGACGGTCGCGAGCACCGCGTCGCTCGCGCCGGCGGCGATCGCCGCGTCGGTGAGGGCGTCGCCGAGGCCGCTCGAGAATCCGACGACGCCGACGGTCGAGAAGTAGTACTGGAAGTCGCCCGGCCCGACCGGGTAGGCGACGCTCATGAACTCGTCGAGGTCGGTGCGGAGTTCCGCCGATCGGTCGGCGCGGATGCGGTCGGTCGTGACCGGATACCAGAGCTCGAGCGTCGACGGCAACTGGGCCTGCTCGAGCGCCTGCCACGAGTTCGGGTGCGTGAGGCCGAGGCCCGTGATGCGGAGGGTGCCGTCGGGGGTGAAGGCGACCGAGGGCTCGAGCGGCACGGGCAGGTGGGTCCAGAATCCGTCGTCGGGGTCGATCGCGTCGAACGTGCCGACGAGCTCGACCGGCTGCTCGTCGGTGCCGACCGGGATCGAGCGCACCTCGCCGATCGCCCAGTCCATCTCATGTGCGAACGACTCGGTGGCCACGAACTCGAGCGGTTCCGCGGTGGCGGAAGGCCCGAGCACCGTCGGCCACTCGCCGCTCGTGAGCTCGACGTGCTCGGCGATCCGCGGGTCGAAGCCGAGGTACAGCTCGTAGTCGGTCGACCCCGGCCCGGCGCCGTCGGGCAGGGCGCGGTTCGGCCCGGCGACGACGGTCGCGAGCGGGTCGTCGGTCACGCGGTGCAGCTCCGCGGGCATCTGCTCGCGGATGCCGAGCAGCGCCTCCTCCTGCCCGCCCCACACCGCGTCGATGTCGTCGGGCAGCGTGGTGCCGCCCGACGACGGGCCGAGGTCGGGCAGCGTCGCCCGGTTCGGCGACGACACGTCGAGCTCGCGCGCCGGGAACTCGGCCAGGTGCTCGTCGAGCGCCGCCGTGTGCTGCGCCGCGACGGCACGGGGCACGGCCGTCGCGAGGAACGCGCCGCCGGCGACGAGCAGCACGAGCATGATCGAGGCGACCGGTGCCGCGAAGAACTGCCGGCGCAGCAGCCCGGCCGGCGTCAGTCGCGAATGATGGCGCGCGCTCATCGCTCCTCCTCGCGAAGCCCGGGCTGCGACGCCGTCCGCCGGACTCCGCGCGCGGCGAGGCCGGCGGCGAGCGCCGCGAGCAGCATGAATCCGACCGTGCCGGCGAGCCAGGGCCACCAGTCGAGGGCGAACGGCGCATGCAACGACGACGGTGCATCGGCGATCGTCGCCCTCGCGAGTTCGCGTGCCGTGAACCAGGCGGTCACGGCACCGACGACCGCGCCGAGGACGATCGCGCCGCCGACGGTCGCGGCGAGCTCCGAGAACCTGGCTCGCGCCTGCACGCGCGGCGCGACGCCGAGCACGCGCAGCACGACGACCTCACCGAACCGACTGGTCGACAGGGCGCTCGTGAGGGCGACGAGCGCGATGAGGGCGAAGAGCAGGGCGCCGGCGGCCCCCGTCCAGAGCGCGGCGACCGCGGGGCCGATGAGGGCCGCCGACGAGACGTCGCCGCGGGTCGTGGCGACGCTCGCGACGCTCTGGTCGCGGCCGATCTGCTCGGCCGTCCGGCCGGGGTCGGATGCCGCGAGCCAGCGCTCACCGAACTGCGGAACTCCGCTGCCTGCGTCGAAGGCGACGCGTTCGAGGGCGCCGAGGTCGGCGAGCAACGAGGTCGATCCCGCGGTCGGCACGTCGGGCACGACGCCCGCGACGACCGCCTCGACCTCGACCCCGCCCACGATCGTGCGGAAGTCGAGCGGGTCGCCGACCTCGGCGTTCACGCGAGCGGCGAGCGCCGCGCCGATGACGACGGGCAGCCGCCCGCGATCGCCCGGCAGTGCGGCCCGAGCGGTGGGCGTCGTCGCCGACAGCTCGACGGCGTCGAAGGCGCCCGCGAGCGCGGTCGAGGGCGCCTCGCCGTCGACGCCGAGGCCATCGAACGAGACCCGCACCTCGCGCGCGCCGGGGGCGTCGACGAGCGCGGCCTGCAGGCCGAGCAGGCGGATGCCCGCGGCATCCGGCAGTTCGATCTCGACCGTGCCGCCGCCGTCGGCGATGGCGACCTCGCCGGCTTGGACGGGCGAGGCGGCTCCTCCCTCGGAGAGAAGCCAGACGTTCACCGCGACCTCGCCGGGCGTTCCGGCCGGGGCGCGGACGCCGACCTCGACCTCGAGCGTCGCCGCACCCTCGGGAAGGGGGACGCCTGCACCGGCCGCCGATTCGGCGAGCGCTGCCGATGCGGCGGCGAGCCCGGTCCCCGGGGCGGCGCCGTCGAGGCCGGTGGCCGGTGCTGCCACGAGCGTCGCCGGATCGGACCCGAGGCGCACCTCGCCGCGGAACACGGGTGCGTCGACGGTGACGCCGGGCAGCTCGCCGAAGGGATCGGCGAAGGCGAGCGGGTCGGGCGCCTGCACCGTGTCGCGGCCGGGAAGCGCGACCCGCACCTCGGCGCCGTTCGCGAGCGCCGCGGCCTTCGCGTCGACCGACTGCCAGGCCCCGGCGAAGGCGGCCGCGAGCGTGAGCCCCCCGATCGCGAGCATCGCGACGAGCGACGCCGACGCGAACAGCGAGCTGCGCCGCGCGAGCTGTCGCATCGGCAGGGCGGGCACGAGCGCGGGCCCTGCCGCGGCGACGCGCTCGAGGACGGTGCCGATCGGGCGGGAGAGACCGAGTGCGACGAGCGCGAGTGCGAACAGCACGAGCACGGGTGCGAGCACGGCGATCGGGTCGACGTCGACGGAGCCCGACGCGCTCGTGACGAGCGGCGAACCGTAGAGGCTGAACTGCCACAGCGAGAGCGCCGCGACCACGACGACGAGCAGCACGCCGCCCGCGATCGCCGTGCGCGGTGCGCGCCCGACTTCGTCGCCGGCGCCGCGGTGGACCGGGCGGGCCGCGTCGACGAACGCCCGGCCGGCGACGAGCACGACGGCCGCCGCGACCGCGATCGCGGCGACGAGCCAGGTGATCGCGGGTTCTCGGGCGTCGCCGGGGCGCACGAGCCCGACGACCAGTGCGGCGGCCGCACCGCCGATCGCCGCCGCGGGCACGCCGACCGCGAGCACCTCGAGCGCGGTGTCGCGGGCGAGCCGGGTCGCCGAAGCGCCTCGCGCCCGCAACAGCACCGTCTCCGACCGGCGTGCGGCCCCGAGCAGCGCCGCGAGGCGCCACAGCGTGGCGAACCCCGTGATGGCGAGGAGCAGCACCGGCACCGGCGCCAGTGCGCGGACCGCACCGATGCCCGCGAGCAGTCGCGTGAGCGTGCCGCCGAGCCCGCCGGAGGCGCTGAGCCCGCTCGCGCCCATGTCGGGCTGGTCGCGGAGAGCGGGCTCGACGTCGGGCAGCACCGCCCGCAGCGCGGCGGCCTCGTCGACCGCGATCGCCGGGTCGGCCGTTGCCGTCCACCGCACGATCGCCGCGGCGGGCACGCCGACCGTCGCCGGCTCGTCGACGAGGAACGGTCCGGAGCCGCCGGCGGCCGAGCCGGTCGAGACGATGGGTTCGCCGAACCACCTCGGATCGAGGACGTCCTCGGGCTGCCAGAGGCCGACGACCTCGAGCTCGATCCCGCCGTCGAGCGCGACCGTCGAGCCGGTCTCGAGCCCGAGCGCCTCGGCGGCGGCGGCGTTCACGGCCGTCGGCACCGCGTCGCCCGACGTCGCAGCGTCGGCCGGCCAGTCGCCCTCGACGAGCTCGGCGCGCCCGGGCACGGCCGGGTCCGCGGTCAGCACGGCGCCGAACGTCGCGTCGCCCGCGGTCGCCGCGACGGGCATCGTCTGCACGCTGCGTTCCCAGGCGGCGCCGTGCGGCACGATCATGCGGTCGAGCACCGCGGCCGCCTCGTCGGACTGCGCCTCGGCGTCGCTCGCGAGGCGGATCTGCCAGCGCGTCGCGCCGCTCGAGCCCGCGGCGGCGGCGACGCCGTCGCGCAGGCCGCTCGCGGCCGATCCTGCGAGCGACTCGATGACGGCGCTGCCGAGCCCCGAGAGCAGGAGCACCACGGCTGCGATGCCGGCCAGCACGCCGATCCGGGCGTTCGCGCGAGCGAATGCCGTACGTGCTGCTCCCACGCGCGCTCCTCATCGAATCGGGTCCGGGCACGCGGGCGGTGCAGGGCCGGGCGCGCCACCGAAGGGGAGAGCGGTTGCACGCGAGCCCGCGTGACGACGAATCCGCACAGCCTACTCCCGAGGACGGTCTTGCACGCCACAGCGAAATGGTCCTAGTCTGTAAGGCTGGCCGACGCCGCCCTACTGCGCGGCCACGAAGGTTTCGAAGACGACGACGCAGGAGGACATCATGCAGACAGACATCCACGCCCGCCCCGCGGCCGGTGGTGCTGCCCGCACCCGATCCTCGCTCGTCGGGGCCGTGCCCGCACCCGCCGAGTTCGCCGGGTAGCGCCGCCCGCACGCCCCGCAGGCTCCGCCTGCCGCGCTCCGCGGCTCCGTCCGCGCATCGACGCCGAGTGCGTCGCGACCTTCCATCCTTCCGCCGCAGAGGCTCGTCGACCGAGCCCGCGGCCACCCCTCTCGAGAGGACCCGTCCTTGTCCGAACAGCCCACACCCGAGCGACTCGGCGCGGTGCGCGCGCTCTGGCGCCTGCGCGAGTTCGCCGGGCCCGCGATGCCCGCGTTCATGGCCAGCATGGCGGCGGCGCTCGTCGCGCAGCTCATCGCCCTCACCATCCCGCAGGTCTTCGAGCAGATCGTCGACGGCCCGCTCGCCGACGGCGACGCCTCGGCGATCGTGCCGCTCGCGCTGCTCGTGTTCGCGCTCGGTGCGGCCGAGTCACTGCTCTACGCACTGCGCCGCTGGCTCGTCGTCGGCCCGGGCACGAAGGTCGAGGCGCGCATGCGCAACGCGCTCTACGCGAAGCTGCAGGATCTGCCGGTGAGCTTCCACGACCGCTGGCCGAGCGGCCAGCTGCTCTCGCGCGCGGTGAGCGATCTCGGCCTCATCCGCCGTTGGCTGAGCTTCGGCCTCGTGCTCACGGGAGCGAACCTCGTCATCATCGTGGTCGGCGTCGGCATCCTCATGTCGATGAACTGGATGCTGGGACTCATCTTCCTCGTCTGCTCGCTGCCGCTCTGGTGGGCCGGCTGGCGGTTCGAGGGTCGCTATTCGGAGAAGTCGCGCCTCAGCCAGGACCAGCAGGGCGACCTCGCGACCGCGGTCGAGGAGTCGGTGCACGGCATCCGCGTGCTCAAGGCGTTCGGCCGCGGCAAGTACGCGCTGTCGAGCTTCCGCGCCCAGGCAGAGTCGCTGCGGTCGACCGAGATCGAGAAGGCGCGCCTCGACGCGAACATCTGGGTGTGGATCATGGTCGTGCCGACCGTGGCGCTCGCGCTCTGCCTCGTCGTCGGCATCTGGCTCTCCGCGAACGGGCAGCTCTCGGTCGGCGAGCTCGTCGCATTCTTCGCGACCGCGACGGTGCTCGCGTGGCCGATCGAGTCGATCGGCTTCATGCTCGCGTTCGCGCTCGACGCGCGCACGGCGACCGACCGGTTCTTCGACATCATCGACAGCGAGAACACGATCGTCGATCCGGCCGACCCGCAGCACGTCGACCGCCCGCGCGGCGAGCTCGCGTTCACGGGCGTGCACTTCCGCTACCAGGACTCACCCGAGCGGTTCGGCGACCTGCTCGACGGCGTCGACCTCGTCGTCGAACCGGGGGAGACGATGGCGCTCGTCGGCCTCACCGGCTGTGGCAAGACGACGATGACGGCGCTCACGACGCGTCTCTACGACGTCACGGGCGGCTCGGTGACCCTCGACGGCGTGGATGTGCGCGCCTTCACGAGAGAAGAGCTGCGCAGGCACATCGCGATGGCGTTCGAGGACGCGACGCTGTTCAGCGCGTCGGTGCGCGAGAACGTGCTGCTCGGCCGGCCCGAGCTCGCCGGCGACGACCCCGACGTGCGCGCCGAGGCGGAGCGGGTGCTCGACGAGGCCCTGCGCATCGCCCAGGCCGGCTTCGCGTACGACCTCCCCGACGGCGTCGACACGAAGGTCGGCGAAGAGGGCATGAGCCTCTCGGGCGGCCAGCGCCAGCGGCTCGCGCTCGCCCGTGCGGTCGCGGCGAAGCCCGCGGTGCTCGTGCTCGACGACCCGCTGTCGGCGCTCGACGTCGCGACCGAGGCGAAGGTCGAGGCCGAGCTCCGCGCGGTGCTCGCCGAAACGACCGCGCTCGTCGTCGCGCACCGGCCGTCGACGGTCATGCTCGCCGACCGGGTGGCCCTCCTCGAGGCGGGTCGCATCACGGCCGTCGGCACCCATTCCGAGCTCCTCCGCGAGAGCGAGCACTACCGCTTCGTCATCTCGAGCCTGGAGGACGAGGAACGCCGCGACCTCGAGTCGCGTCCGCACCCCTCGCCGGCGTCTCGGCCGGCTGACGGGGGCGATGCCGACGAGGCATCCGAATTCGAACGAGAGGAGGCCGCATCATGAGCGTCACCGGCGTGCAGGGCGAAGAGCGCGACCAGTACTCGAAGGCCGAGTCGCGACACATCCGCGTCCGATCGCGGCGTCTGCTCGGGTCGCTGCTGCGACCGCTCACGGGCAAGCTGTGGCTGACCGCGGCGGCGGTCGTGGTCTCGTCGGCGGCGCAGGTCGCGGGCCCGGCGATCATCGCGTACGGCATCGACCAGGGCATCCCAGCGCTCATGGCGCAGGACTGGATGCCCGCGGCGTTCGCCGGGGTCGCCTACCTCGTGACCGGCCTCGTCGGGGCGTTCCTCATCTCGGCGTACATCAGGCTGTCGGCGCGCGTCGCCCAGGCCGTGCTCATCGACCTGCGCACGCGGGTGTTCCTGCACACGCAGAAGCTGTCGCTCGAGTTCCACGAGACCTACACCTCCGGGCGCATCATCTCGCGGCAGACGAGCGACCTCGATGCCATCCGCGAGCTCATGGACGAGGGGCTCACGCTGCTCGTGCGCGGCCTCATGTACATGGTCTTCACCGCGATCATGCTGTTCATCCTCGACGCGCCCTCGGGGTTCGTGCTGCTCGTCGCCCTCATCCCCCTCGGCATCCTCACCCGGTGGTTCCAGGTGCGGTCGCAGTCGCTGTTCCGCCGCTCCCGGGTGGCGTCGGCGAAGCTCATCGTGCAGTTCGTCGAGACGATGACGGGCATCCGCGCGGTGCAGGCCTTCCGCAAGGAGCGCCGCAACGAGCACGAGTTCGGCGGCCTCGTCGAGGACTACCGCGACGTCAACGCGAAGGTGCTCGGCCTCTTCGTCGTCTTCAATCCGGGCCTCGCGCTCATCGGCAACACCGCGGTCGCGGTGACGATCGTGCTCGGCGGATTCCGGGTCATCGACGGCGGCCTCGAGGTCGGCGTGCTGCTCGCCGCGGTGCTCTACACGAAGCGGTTCTTCGACCCGATGGAGGACCTCGCGATGTTCTACAACGGGTACCAGTCCGCCTCATCGGCGCTCGAGAAGATCTCGGGCGTCCTCGAGGAGGAGCCGAGCGTTCCCGACCCGTCCCACCCGGTCGACCTCTGGAACGCCGAGGGCCGGGTCCGGTTCGACGGCGTCGAGTTCTCGTACGTCGAGGGCCGCAGCATCCTGCCCCGGTTCGACCTCGACATCCCGGCCGGCCAGACGATCGCGCTCGTCGGCTCGACGGGCGCCGGCAAGTCCACCCTCGCGAAGCTCATCGCCCGGTTCTACGACCCGAGCGAGGGCGTCGTCTCGCTCGACGGGGTCTCGCTCGCCGAGCTCCACCCGAAGGACCTGCGCCGGGCGATCGTCATGGTCACGCAGGAGGCGTACCTGTTCTCCGGCTCGGTCGCCGACAACATCGCGCTCGGCAAGCCCGACGCGACGTTCGACGAGATCGTGCGGGCGGCCATGGCGGTCGGCGCCCACGAGTTCATCGAGGGGCTGCCGAACGGGTACGACACCGACGTGAACAAGCGCGGCGGGCGCGTGAGCGCGGGGCAGCGCCAGCTCATCTCGTTCGCGCGCGCGTTCCTCGCCGACCCGGCGGTGCTCATCCTCGACGAGGCGACGAGCTCGCTCGACATCCCGAGCGAGCGACTCGTGCAGGAGGGCCTGACGAAGCTGCTGGCCGACCGCACCGCGATCATCATCGCGCACCGCCTCTCCACGGTCGCGATCGCCGACCGGGTGCTGGTCATGGAGCACGGCCGCATCGTCGAGGACGGCGCGCCCGTCGACCTCATCGGCGGCGAGGGGCGGTTCGCCGCGCTGCATGCCGCGTGGCGCGACTCGCTCGTCTGAGCGGCCGCAGCCCTGCTCGCGGAACGCCCCGCACCCGGTGACGGGTGCGGGGCGTTCCCGTTCGCGTCGACGCGCTCAGGCCGCGCGCCGGGCGACGACCCGGTAGCGCCGAGCGGCTCCGCGCACCGCCGCGTGCAGGTCGCGGCCGAGTCGCTCGCGGGATGCCTCGTGGCGGGCGTCGAGCCCGCCGAGGTCGAGGTCGAGCGTGTCGAAGGCGGACAGCCCGCCGCGTTCGAGCCGCCGCATGATGGCGACGGTCCTGCGGATCCTGCGTCCGCGCCGATGCGCGACTCCGTCGAGCTGGAGGGTGAACCCGGCCACCCGGATCCCCGCCGCCCGGCAGGCGCGGACGGTGCGTGCGGCGGCGCGCGGGGCGACGCCGCGGTCGTGACGCCGGACGCCGCCGAACGAGAGCCGCACGAGCACCGCGACCTCGGGAAGCTCCCGGAAGTTCGCGAGCTCGTCGGGGCCGCCGATGACGAACAGGCGGACTCCGCGCAGGTACGCGCCCGTGATCTCGGCGACGGGGGCGGCGGGCCGTGCGTGCAGGCACCGGCCGATCGTCACGCGCTCGCGCTCGAGGCGGTCGATCTCGCGGTGCGAGTCGACGGCGAACGCTGCGCCGAACGCGTCGGCCGCCCGGATGCCCGCCGGGTCCTGCAGCGACCGGGTCGACACGACGAGGCCGGCCTCCGGCAGCTCACCCCGCAGGGCGAGCAGGCGGTCGGAGATCGGGGCGGTGGCGGTCGTCGCGGAGGAGGTGCGCCGACGGGCGCCGGCCACGCGACGGCCCGCGGCGGGGGAGATTCGGAGGCGCTCGATCGTGGACATGCCGGAAGTGTCGCGCACGGTCGCGGTCGCCGCGTCATGGCCGCCCACGAAAACGATCAGGTGCTGACCCTGATCCTCCGGCGGCGCGCACGTCGCCCGGGCAGCCTGCCACACCCTCGCCCCGACCGGATCCGGGTACCCCCTGAATCGGGGGCGCGGCGCGGCGCGCGAACGCGCTACGGTCGAGTCAGGCGGGGGCGACCGGTCCGGTCATCCGCGCCTTCAGACCGGTTCGTTCCCCTGCGGTCCGGATCGGCGAAACGAGAAGAGGTGCGATGGTCGAGGCATCCCGGCCGCTGCGGGTGGCCATCGCCGACGACGCGCTGCTGCTGCGCGAGGGCATCGCCAAGGTGCTCGAGGGCGGCGGCCTCGACGTCGTGGCCTCGGTGGGCACGGGCGACGAGCTCGTCGAGACGGTACGGGCGGGCGGCATCGACGCCGCGGTGCTCGACATCCGCATGCCCCCGAGCTTCCGCGACGAGGGCATCCTCGCGCTGGAGGAGCTGCGCGCGGGCGGATCGACCATCGGCGTCCTGCTGCTCTCGATGTACGCGACCCCCGAGTACGCGCTCCGCGTCATGGGCGCGGGCAGCGGCACGGGCTACCTGCTGAAGGAGCGGGTCTCCGAGCCGCAGACGCTCGTGCGGGCGGTCGAGACGGTCGCCTCGGGCGGATCGGTCGTCGACCCCGAGGTGGTCGAGCAGCTGGTGCACCGCACCCGGGCCGATGATCCGCTGTCGCGCCTGACCGAGCGCGAGCGCTCGGTGCTCGAGCTCATGGCGCAGGGGTACTCGAACGGCGGCATCGCGCAGACGCTCTTCCTCGGACTGAAGACGGTCGAGACCCACGTCCGGTCGATCCTGCAGAAGCTCGACCTCGAGGAGTCACCCGAGCACCACCGGCGCGTGCTCGCGGTGCTGACGCTCCTCGGCGCGAGGTGATGGCGCCCGGCCGCAAGGGCCGGATCATCAGGCGCAGCATCACGATCGGCATCGTGGTCGCGCTGAGCCTCGGCATGGAGGTCGCCGGCTTCGTCGCGACCCCCGCGGCCGAACGCCCCGAGGTCGGCTACACGACCCTGCACGCGATCGTGCCGCTCGTGTTCGCGGCGTGCGCGGGCGTGGCCTGGGCCATCGGGCCGTCGCGGGTGCCGGCCCGGCTCATGGTGCTGTTCCCCGTGTTCTGGATCCCGGTGCCGTTCCTCCGCGTCGTGGAGGGCCTCGGCTGGCTGTGGCCGCTGCTCTACGGCGTGCATCTCTGGTGGGGGGTGCTCACGGGCGTCCTCGTGCTGCTCTACCCGCGCGGCGACCTCGACGGGCGCCTCGCGCGCTGGGTCGCCGGCATCGCGTTCGGCGCCTCGCTCGTGTTCCTGCTCGGCACGGTGCTGCTCGCGCAGCCGCCGGAGGAGATCTGCTCGTGCGCACCGAACCCGTACGCGGTGGGCGAAGCGCCGGTCCTGTACGCCGCGATCGACATCGGGTACCGGCTCGTCGGGGTGCTCCTCGCCCTCGTCATCGCGGCGCGCCTGCTCGTTCGCTGGGTGCGCGGCAGCGTGCCCGCCCGCACCGTCGCCTTCCTCATGCCCCTCGCGCTGTTCGCGTGGGCGACGACGCTCGCCGCGCAGGCCGTCACGTACGCGGCGTCGGGCACCGCCGACCAGGTGCTCGCGACGGTCTCGCTCGTCGCCATCGCGTCGATCCCCGTGAGCTTCGTCGCGGGGATCGCGCACACCCGCAACATGCGTGCCCGCGTCGCCGACCTCATGCGCATCACGCGCGAGGGCGCCGACCGCGGACTCTGGGCCGAGTCGCTCGCCCGCACCCTGCGCGACGCCTCCGTGCGGGTGTACTGGTGGGACGAGGAGCGCGGGCGGTACGCGGATGCCTCCGGCGAGCCCATCGTGCACGATCCCGCCGACCGTCACGGAGACCACGGCCTGCTGCCCGTCGCCTCGCCGACCGGCATGCCGATCGCACTCATCCGCCACGACCGGGTGCTCACCGACAACATGCGCCTGCTCGACGGCGTGTCGAGCGCGCTCCGCCTCTCGGTCGACAACGGGCGGCTCCGGTCGGAGATCGAGCGCACGCTCGATCAGGTGCGGCAGTCGCGAGCCCGCATCGTCGAGGCCGGCGACGAGGCGCGCCGCCGCATCGAGCGCGACCTGCACGACGGCGCCCAGCAGCGCCTCGTCTCGCTCGGCATGCGACTCAGGCTCGCCGCGAACCAGGCCCGTGACCGCGGCATGGAGCCGCTCGGCGTCGAACTCGACGGCAACATCGCGATGCTGAACGATGCGCTCAAGGAGCTGCGCGAACTCGCGCACGGCATCCACCCGTCGCTGCTCTCGTCGGGCGGTCTCGCGCTCGCCGTGCCCGAGCTCGCCGGGCGCTGCCCCGTGCCGGTCGAGATCGACGTCCAGGCCGAGGGGCGGCTGCCCGAGGTCGTCGAGTCGACCGCGTACTTCGCCGTGGCGGAGTCGCTCGCGAACATCGCCAAGCACGCGCAGGCGACGCGCGCGTGGGTGCGCGCCCACCTCGTCGACGGGGTGCTCGAGATCGTCGTGCGCGACAACGGCGTCGGCGGGGCCGCGCCCGACGGCGGCGGCATGCTCGGCATCGCCGACCGGGTCGACGCCGTCGGCGGCGACCTCGCGATCGACAGCCCGCGCGGCGCCGGCACGACGATCACGATCCGCATCCCGGTGCCGTCACCCGCCGCCGGTTGAGCGGCGCCGACGCACAGGGGCGACGCGCATCGGAGCGGCGATGACGGCGTGGGTCGTCAGGGGCGCCAGCGCGCGGCGGCGAGGTCGACGCGGTAGCCGTCGTCGTCGCGGGTCGCGATGAGCGGCGTGCCCTCGCGGTCGTAGTGCTCGCGGGCGCGCTCGGCGTGGCCCGACGGCGGGCGACCGCCGGCGCGGATCACGCGCCACCACGCGACATCCGCCCCGTACCTGGCCATCACCTGCCCGACCGCGCGGGCGCCGCGCGAACCGAGCAGCGCGGCGACGTCGCCGTAGGTGGCGACGCACCCCGGCGGGATGTCGGCGACGACGGCGAGCACCGCCTCCACGAAGCCCGCGGCCGGCCCCTCGACGTGCCCCGGGAACTCGTTCAGAGTTCGAGCGCCCCGATGATGTCGCCGTACTGGGTCTCGCCGACGTCGACGAAGCCGACCCGGTGGAAGAACTTCTCGGGGCCGAGCTCGCCCGGCTCCCACAGCACCGTGATGCGGTCGAAGCCGCGGCGCTTCGCCTCTTCGGCGAGCGCGGTCGCGAGGAACCGGCCGACGCCCTTGCCCTGCACCTCGGCGTCGACGTTGATGCGCCAGATGCACGCACGGAACTCCTCGTGCGGGTTCTCGGGGTCGAAGTTGCCGTGGATGAAGCCCACGACCTTCTCGTCGGCGTCGAGGGCGACGCGCTGCCACGCGGTCTGCGGATTCACGACCGAGGCCTCTGCGGAGTAGGTGACGGGTGCGATGAACTGTTCCTGGCCGGGCTTCAGCGACAACGTGTTCGCCGCCACGATGTTCGAGGCGGACAGTTCTTCCAGTCTCAGCTCAGCCATGCGCCAAGGCTAACCCGTCGATCGCGCACCGGGGTAGCAGGGATGACCCCGAGCCGACCCCGAGCGGACCCCGAGCGGTCGCATCACGCATGCACGAGGCATCCGGGTTTGTCTCGATGTCGAGATATCTGCGTGACGCGGTAAGCTGGCAGGCGGCGTATCCGCCCTACGAGACTTCCTCGATTCCCCGAGAGATCCAAGGAGAGATCCACGTTGTCCAAGATCAAGGTTGAAGGCACGGTCGTCGAGCTCGACGGCGACGAGATGACCCGCATCATCTGGCAGGCCATCAAGGACCAGCTCATCCACCCGTACCTCGACGTGAACCTCGAGTACTACGACCTCTCGATCCAGAAGCGCGACGAGACCGACGACCAGATCACGGTCGACGCGGCCAACGCGATCAAGAAGCACGGCGTCGGCGTCAAGTGCGCGACCATCACCCCCGACGAGGCCCGCGTCGAGGAGTTCGGCCTCAAGAAGATGTGGCGTTCGCCCAACGGCACGATCCGCAACATCCTCGGCGGCGTGATCTTCCGCGAGCCGATCATCATCTCGAACATCCCGCGCCTCGTGCCCGGCTGGAACAAGCCGATCGTCGTCGGCCGTCACGCGTTCGGCGACCAGTACCGCGCCACCGACTTCCGCTTCGAGGGCGAGGGCACCCTCACGATGACCTTCACCCCGAAGGACGGCTCGGAGCCCCAGCAGTTCGAGGTCTTCCAGTCGCCGGGGTCGGGCGTCGCGATGGGCATGTACAACCTCGACGAGTCGATCAAGGACTTCGCGCGCGCGTCGCTCAACTACGGCCTCGCCCGCAACTACCCGGTGTACCTCTCGACGAAGAACACGATCCTGAAGGCGTACGACGGCCGCTTCAAGGACCTCTTCCAGGAGGTGTTCGACACCGAGTTCAAGGAGCAGTTCGACGCCGCCGGCCTCACCTACGAGCACCGCCTCATCGACGACATGGTCGCCTCCTCGCTGAAGTGGGAGGGCGGCTACGTCTGGGCGTGCAAGAACTACGACGGCGACGTGCAGTCCGACACGGTCGCGCAGGGCTTCGGCTCGCTCGGCCTCATGACGAGCGTGCTGGCGACGCCCGACGGCAAGGTCGTCGAGGCCGAGGCGGCGCACGGCACCGTCACCCGTCACTACCGCCAGCACCAGCAGGGCAAGCCCACCTCGACCAACCCGATCGCCTCGATCTACGCCTGGACGCGCGGCCTCGCGCACCGCGGCAAGCTCGACGGCAACCAGGAGCTCATCGAGTTCGCCGCGACCCTCGAGGACGTCGTCATCAAGACCGTCGAGTCCGGTGCGATGACGAAGGACCTGGCGCTCCTCGTCGGCCCCGAGCAGGGCTACCAGACGACCGAGGAGTTCCTCGACACGATCGACGCGAACCTCAAGGCGCGCCTGGGCGCGTAGGTCCCGCCGGCCGCCCGCGCGGCGCTCGACGAAGGGACGAAAGGGTGGATGCTCTCGGGCATCCGCCCCTTCGTCGCGTTCGCGGCCCGCACGGGGGAGGATGGGACGCATGGCTCGCCTCGTGAAGCTCGCCCGCCAGTACTGGGTCGTCACGCTCACGCTCGCGATCGGACTCGTGGGCATCGTGCTCGCGCTGTCCGGAGCGGGCGTCGCCGTGCAATGGCTGTTCAGCGCGTACGCGCTCGCCGTCGCCGCGTGGCAGGCGGTGCTGATGGTCCGCGACATCCTGCGCGGGCACTGGGGACTCGACATCCTCGCCGTGACCGCCATCGTCGCGACGGTGCTCGTCGGCGAGTACGTGGCGGCACTGCTCGTCGTGCTCATGCTCACCGGGGGAGCGGCGCTCGAGGACTACGCCAACCGCCGCGCGAAGCGCGAGCTCGACGCCCTGCTGACCCGGTCGCCGCAGCTCGCGCACCGGCTCGAGGGCGACGAACTCGTCGAGGTGCCGGTCGACCGGGTCGTCGCGGGCGACGTGCTGCTCGTGCGCCCGAGCGAGATCGTGCCGGTCGACGGCGAGCTGCGCTCGCACGAGGCGGCGTTCGACGAGTCGTCGATCACGGGCGAGAGCGTGCCGGTCGAGAAGCGCGCGGGCGACGCAGTGCTGAGCGGATCGGTGAACGGCCAGTCGGCGGTCGAGATCAGGGCGACGGCGACGGCCGCCGACAGCCAGTACCAGCAGATCGTCGCGCTCGTCGCCGGCGCAGCCGAGTCGAGGGCCCCCGTCGTGCGCCTCGCCGATCGGTACGCGGTGCCGTTCACGCTGTTCTCGCTCGCGCTCGCGGGCGTCGCCTGGTGGCTGTCGGGCGATCCGGTGCGGTTCGCCGAGGTGCTCGTGCTCGCGACCCCGTGCCCGCTGCTCATCGCGGCGCCGGTCGCATTCATCGGCGGCATGAGCCGCGCCGCACGCAACGGCGTTATCGTGAAGGCGGGCGGCGTGCTCGAGTCGCTCGCTGCAGCGAAGACGGCCGTGTTCGACAAGACGGGCACGCTCACGCACGGCGAGCCGACGCTCGTCGCCGTCCGCCCGGCGGGCGGACTCGGCGACGACGAGCTGCTGGCGCTCGTCGCGTCGGCCGAGCAGTACTCGTCGCACGTGCTCGCCGCGTCGATGATCGACGCGGCTCGGGAACGCGGGCTCGCGCTCGCCGAGGCCGATGCCGCGCGCGAGGAGGCGACGAACGGCGTCGTCGCGACGATCGGCGGACGCGAGGTCGTCGTCGGCAAGTTCGCGTTCGTCCGCGCGCACGCGCCGGAGGCCGAGCGCACGCCGATCGCCCCCGGCGAGCTCGCCGTCTACGTCGCGGTCGACGGCCGGTACGGCGGTGCGCTGCTCGCGAGCGACCGGCTGCGCGAGAATGCGCGATCGACCCTCGAGCGCCTCGACGAGCTCGGCGTGCACGACACGATGATGCTCACGGGCGACGCGAAGGCGACGGCCGACCACATCGCCGCCGAGCTCGGCATCTCGCGCGTGCACGCCGAGTGCCTGCCGGCCGACAAGGTGCGCGAGGTCGCCGCGATCGCCGCCCGGCCGGTCATCATGGTGGGCGACGGCGTCAACGACGCGCCGGTGCTCGCCGCCGCCGACGTCGGCATCGCGATGGGCGCGAAGGGGGCGACGGCGGCGAGCGAGTCGGCGTCGGCGGTGATCCTCGTCGACGACATCTCGCGCACGGCGAAGGCCGTCGAGATCGGCCGCGACACCGTGCGGATCGCACTGCAGAGCATCTGGATCGGCATCGTCGTGAGCGTCGCGCTCATGCTCGTCGCGGCCTTCGGCGTGATTCCGGCGACCGTGGGCGCGCTGCTGCAGGAGGTGGTCGACCTCGTCACGATCCTCGCGGCGCTGCGCGCCATCGGCGGCCGTCTGGATGCCGCGAGCGAGGCCCGCGCCGAGGCATCCGCCCCCGCTCGTCAGGCGGCCTGAGCGACGCCCGTCCGGTGACCGTCACAACTCGGTAACGGGCCGAGAAAATCCGGGCGAACACTTGCGCGAGGTTTGTTCGTAATGTTTACTAACAAACGTGACTGCAACGGAAACGCAGCGAGGCCCGGTCACCGCGGAGCCGACGCACACCACCTCGGTGGCGGCTTCCGACCTGCTCACCGTTCCGTTCGCGGGTGCGCCGATCTTCACCCGCTCGCGCGCCCTGCGGCCCACGAGCAAGGTGCTGCCCGAGCACGCCCGGAGCCACAACCGCGCACTCGTGCTGCAGACCCTCTACACGGCGGGCGGCCAGAGCCGCGCCGACGTCGCACGTGAGACCGGGCTGACGCGGGTCACCGTCTCCGACCTCGTCGCCGAGCTCATCGCCGAGGGCCTCGTCGTCGAGCTCGGCCCGCGCGAGGGCGTCCGGCCCGGCAAGCCGGCGACGATCATCGACGTCGACCGCGCCGCGTTCCAGATCCTCGGCCTCGACCTCTCGGGGCACGAGGTGTTCCACGGCGTCGTGACCGCCCTCGACGGCACCATCCTCGAGCGGGTGTCGCTCGAGCGCGCCGGCGCCACCGGCGAGCAGGCCGTCGAACTCGTCGAGTCGATCGTCGAGCGCCTGCTCGGCCTCGCGACCGCGCCGGTGCTCGGCATCGGCGTCGGATCGCCCGGTGTCGTCGACCCGCTCGGCGTCGTGCGGTCGGCGCCGAACCTCGGGTGGTTCGACCTGCCGCTGCAGGCCCGGCTGGCGGCCCGCACCGAACTGCCCGTGCACGTCGCGAACGACGCGAACGTCGCCGTGCTCGCCGAGCACGGCGCGACCCCGCTCGACGACCTCCTGCTCATCAAGATCGGCCACGGTGTCGGCGCCGGCCTCATCGTCGGCGGCCGCCCGGTCATCGGCGGCGGCTTCGCGGCCGGCGAGATCGGCCATGTCGTGGTCGGTACCGACGGCGGCCCCCGCTGCGCGTGCGGCAAGGACGGATGCCTCGAAGCCTGGCTCGCCGTTCCGCGACTGACCGAGCAGCTCGACTCGCTCGCGGGCGAGCCCGCCGCCGTGCAGGCCGCGCGCGACGAGATCCTGCGCGAGGCCGGGCGTCGGCTCGGCATCGTGCTCGCGCCCGTGGTGGGCGCACTGAATCTGACGGAGGTCGTGCTCAGCGGCCCCGCCGAACTGCTCGACGGCCCGTTCCACGACGCGACCGTCGACACCCTCCGGCAGCGGACGATGGCGGTGCTCAACCGTGATCTGAGGCTCCGGATGTCCGAGCAGGCGGAGGACGTCGTCCTCCGCGGCGCGGCCGTCATGGTCCTCTCCGGACAACTCGGGGTCTCGTGAGGGACTCCACGCACCAAGGGTGACAGCGAACCCCCGCTGCCAGCCCAACCCCCATGAAAGGAAACGACAAATGAGGAAACTCGGCATTGTGGCCCTCGGTGCCGCGGCTGCCCTGACCCTCGCCGGTTGCAGCACCGGTGGCGGCGACAACGGTTCCGCCGACGGCGGCGAGATCACCGTCTGGGTCGTCGGCACCGACACCCCGAAGGAGGCCCGCGCCTACCTCAAGGACACCTTCGAGTCCGAGAACAAGGGCTGGACCCTCAACGTCGAGGAGAAGACCTGGGCCGACGTGAGCGACACCTACGCCGCCGCGCTCCAGTCCAACGACTCGCCCGACGTGGTCGAGGTCGGGAACACCCAGACGGCGAGCTTCGCCGACCAGGGCCTCTTCCTCCCGCTCGACGACTTCGACAGCTCGGCGTACCTGCCGGGCCTCGTCGACTCGGCGACCTACGACGGCGAGCTCTACGCCGCACCGTACTACGCCGGCGGCCGCATCGTGTTCTACAGCCCCGAGGTCCTCGGCGACACCGCCCTCCCCACGACGCTCGACGAGTACGTCGCGACGGGCGAGGCTCGCAAGACCGACACCGTCTCGGGCATCTGGGCTCCGGGCCGCGACTGGTACAACGCGCTGCCCTACGTCTGGGAGCACGGCGGCTTCATCGCCGAGCAGGAGGGCGACGAGTGGAAGGCCGGCTTCTCGAGCGAGGGCGGCATCGAGGGCCTGACGCAGCTGCAGCAGGTCTACCTCAAGGCGTCGAACGCGCCGAAGGACGGCGACGAGACCGACCCGCAGGTGCCGTTCTGCGCCGGTGAGGTCCTCTTCCTCTCGGCACCCGCGTGGGTGCAGTGGTCGATCACGGCTCCGGCCGACGCCGAGGCGCCCGGCTGCCCCGACACCTACGGCAAGGACCTCCAGGCCTTCCCGCTCCCGGGCGGCACGGCCGGTGAGACCGCGCCGATCTTCGCCGGTGGCTCGAACATCGCCGTCGCGACGAAGAGCGCGAACCCCGAGCAGGCTCGCGCCGCGCTCGACATCATGGCGGGCGAGGGCTACCAGAAGCTCCTCGCCGAGGGCGGCCTCACCCCGGGTCTGACGGCGGCTGCGTCGTCGCTGCCCGACACCCCGATCGCGAAGGCCCAGGCCACCGCGCTCGAGAACTCGAAGGTCACCCCGACCACTCCGAAGTGGGCCGAGGTCGAGGCCTCGCAGATCATCCAGGAGGCGCTCGTGAAGATCGCCCAGGGTGGCGACGTGCCGACCATCGCGGCCGACCTCGACAAGCAGATCGAGGAGATCCTCAACAGCTAGCCTGTTGAGCCCCGCGGGGGCGGAGTCCCACACAGCTCCGCCCCCGCTCCTCTGCCCGGCCACGGCCGGAAGCGGATCGAGCGGCGCCGGTGCCGCGAGTCGTACCATCAGTCATACCCGCGTCCCCCTCGCGGTCACCCAGAGGAGCAGCCATGAGCGCAACCCTCACCGAGCCTGACGCAGCGCCGCGCACGCCGACCACCAGACCACCCCGTCCCCCGAAGGGCTCCTCCGCAGGCGCCCGCAAGAAGAAGCCGCTGCCGTGGGCGCCCTGGGCGCTGCTCGGCCCCAGCATCGCCCTCCTCATCGTGATGGTCGTCTACCCGACGATCGTGATGTTCATCACCTCGTTCACGAACCTCGAGATCAAGAACAAGATGCTCGGCACGGCGCCCGACTTCGTCGGGTTCGACAACTACCTCGAGATCTTCACCGACTCGCAGTTCCCCCAGGTGCTCGCCCGCAGCCTCGGCCTCATGGTCGTGCTCACCGTGCTCATCGTCGTGTTCGGCATGCTCATCGGGCTGACCCTGACGAAGCTCTCGAAGGCCTGGCGCCTCGCCGTCTCGATCGCGCTGCTGTTCGCCTGGGCGATGCCGCCGCTGGCCGCGACCGTCGTCTGGGGCTGGATGTTCGACACCGACTACGGCGTCGTCAACTGGGCCCTCAACACGATCACCGGCACGCAGGACTGGCGCGGCCACGGCTGGCTCGAGAACCCGTGGTCGTTCATGATGGTGCTCGTCATCATCGTCACGTGGCAGAGCATCCCCTTCGCCGCGATCACCTTCTACGCGGGCCTCGGCCAGGTCCCCGACGAGGTCATCGAGGCGTCGTCGCTCGACGGCGCGAGCGCCTGGCAGCGGTTCCGGCTCATCATCCTGCCGTACATGCGCAACGTCATCACCGCCGTGCTCGTGCTCGAGACCATCTGGAACCTGCGCATCTTCACGCAGGTGTACTCCCTGCAGCAGCAGGGCGGCCTCGCGAGCGAGACGAACGTGCTGCCGACCTACCTGTTCCGCCAGGGCATCGGCGAGTTCGGCACGACCGCCGCGATCGGCGTGTTCATGATGATCCTGCTGATGAGCATCTCCTACTTCAACGTCCGCAACTCCCTGAAAGACGAGGAAGAGCTGTGAGCATCAGTCCCGGAATGCAGCTCGCCGAAGAGCCCGGGTCGGTCGCGGCCGACACGCGCGCCGCCACCACGATCCGCGACGGCGGCCGCCTCGGCCGGCGCGCCGGCCGCCGCAAGGGCCTGTTCGGCCGCATCGGCCTCAACGCCTGGGCACTCGTCATCATCGTGTGCTCGATCTTCCCGGTCTACTGGATGGTGAACATGTCGTTCACCCCCTCGAACCAGATCATCAGCCGCAACCCGAGCCTGCTGCCGCTCGACTTCACGTTCAAGAACTACGTCACGGCATGGACCCGCGAGGCGGCGCCCGGCCAGACCGACTTCCCGCACGCGCTCGGCTCCAGCATCATCGTCGCCGTCGCGGTCGTCGTGGTGGGCGCGGTCTTCGCCTTCCTCGCGTCGATCGCGCTCTCGCGCTTCGCGTTCCGCGGCCGGGTGTTCTTCATCGTCGCGGTCCTCGTCGTGCAGATGGTGCCGGGCGAGGCGATGATGTTCACGATCTACAACATGATCGACGACTGGCGCCTCATGAACACCCTGCTGGGCCTGTTCATCGTGCACCTCGCCGCGGTCGTGCCGTTCACGATCTGGACGCTGCGCGGCTTCGTCAAGGGCGTGCCCGAGGAGCTCGAGGAGGCGGCCATGATCGACGGCTGCACCAAGGCCCAGGCATTCTGGAAGGTCACCTTCCCGCTCATGGCGCCCGCGCTCGTCTCGACCGGCATCTTCGCCTTCATCCAGAGCTGGAACGAGTTCCTGATGGCCCTGCTCCTGCTCAAGGGCTACAACCTCACCCTCCCGCCGTGGCTGAACTCGTTCCAGTCGGCGACCGAGGCGACCAACTGGGGCGCCGTCATGGCCGGTTCGACCCTCATCACCCTGCCCGTCGTGATCTTCTTCCTGTTCGTGCAGCGGCGGATGGTCGGCGGCCTCGTGGCCGGAGCCGTCAAGGGATGAGCGCCGCCACTCAGACCGGTGATGCCGTGGCGCTGCACCGGGACATCCTGACGACCCTGCTTCCCGCATTCGTGGGGCCGGTGGCCCCCGAGTGGGTGCTCGCCCGGCTGCGCGCCGGCCTCGGCGGCATCTGCCTCTTCGGCGAGAACGTCGTCGACCCCGAGCAGTTGCGCGCGCTCAACGCGAGCCTGCGCGAGGCGAACCCCGAGGCCGTCATCGCGATCGACGAGGAGGGCGGCGATGTCACTCGGCTCTTCTACGACCGCGGGGCGCCGTTCCCCGGCAACGCCGTGCTCGGCCGCATCGACGAACCCGAGCTCACCCGTCGTGTCGCGGCCGAGGTGGGTCGTGCGCTCGCCGCGACCGGCTGCACGGTGACCTTCGGGCCCGACGTCGACGTGAACGCCAACCCCGACAACCCGGTGATCGGCGTGCGGAGCTTCGGCGCCGACCCGGCGCTCGTCTCGCGGCACAGCGCCGCATGGGTCGAGGGCCTGCAGCAGACCGGCATCGCCGCGAGCGCCAAGCACTTCCCCGGGCACGGCGACACCGCGACCGACTCGCACCTCGCGCTTCCGGTCGTCGACGTGCCGCTCGCGACGCTGCGCGATCGCGAGCTCGCGCCGTTCGAGGCGGCGATCGCGGCGGGCACCCGCACGATCATGACCTCGCACATCCTCATTCCGCAGCTCGATGCGGAGAACCCGGCCACCCTCTCCCCGCGTATTCTGCACGGCCTGCTCCGCGGGGAGCTGGGGTTCGAGGGCGTCATCGTGAGTGACGCCCTCGACATGAAGGGGGCGAGCGGCGTGCACGGCATACCCGAAGCCGCTGTGCGCGCCCTCGCCGCCGGTTGCGACCTGCTGTGCATCGGCGCCGACAACACCGACGCCCAGATCAGCGAGATCGTCGACGCCGTCGCACAGGCGATCGCGTCCGGCCGGCTCCCGGTCGATCGGGTTCGCGACGCCGCGGCACGGGTGCGTGCCCTCGGGGCCACGGCCCCGGCGGTCCCCGAGGGCCCCGCCGCGCCCGACGTGATCGAGCCCGCCCACGACGACGAGGAGATCGCCCGCGTGGTCGGGGCGTTCGAGGTGTCGGATGACGCGAGCGAACGCCTCTCGCGAACGTCGGGCATCGGCACGGTGATCCGCGTCGACACGGTGGCGAACATCGCCATCGGCGTCGCGCCGTGGGGGCCGTTCGCGGCCGAGGCGGTCGCCGAGCGCCCGTCGTGGCTGAGCCGTGCCGAGATCGTCCCCCTCGCCGAGGGGTCCGGACTCGCCGACCCCGCCGCCCTCTCCGGCTCGGTGCTCGTCGTCGGCAAGGACCTGCACCGGCATGTGTTCGCCCGCGCCGCGATCGACGCGCTCCGCGCCGTGCGCGACGACGTCGTGACGATCGACATGGGCTGGCCGTCGCACGATCGCGCCTATGCGGACGTCGCGACCTTCGGGGCCTCCCGTCTGGTCGGCGATGCGGTGCTCGCCTTCGTCGACGGCGCACTCGCGCCGTTGGCGGCCCGGTGAGCCTCGGTGGCGTCGTGCGGCTCGGCATCGACATCGGCGGTACGAAGACCGCCGCAGTGGCGATCGGCGACGGCGGCGAACTGAGCGACCAGGTGCGCATGCCGACCGGGTTCGGCGCCGACGCGGTGGTCGAGACCGCCCTGCGCACCGTCGAACGCATGGCGGAGGTCTCGGGGCTCGGCACGGGCGCCTTCACCTCGATCGGCATCGGCATCCCCGGAGCCGTCGACAACGAGACGGGTCGGGTCGCGCATGCCGTGAACCTCGGGCTCGAGGGCCTCGACCTCGGCGCGCGGCTCGCCGACCGGCTGGGCATCGACGTGCGCATCGAGAACGACGTCAAGGCCGCGGCGCTCGGCGCCCACCACCTGCTCGGCCGCACGGACGACCGGGCGGACGCAGGCGTCGTCGGCGAACGGTCGATGGCCTACCTGAACCTCGGCACCGGTCTCGCCGCAGGCATCGTGCAGGGCCGGCGCCTGCTGCGCGGCGGGCACGGCGTCGCCGGCGAGATCGGGCACATCCCGGTCGATCCGGCCGGTGATCGGTGCGGGTGCGGGCAGCGCGGCTGCCTCGAGACGTTCGCGTCGGGGTCGGCGATCGCGAGAACCTGGCCGACGCTCGCCGAGCTGCCCGCCCGAGAACTCTTCGACGCGGCCGAGGCCGGTGACGCCGAGGCGGTGCGGGTGCGCGAGCGGTTCCTCTGGGGCGTCGCCGCCGCGGTGCGGCTCCTCGTGCTGACCGCCGACGTCGACGACGTCGTCATCGGCGGGGGGCTCGCCGCGCTCGGCGACCCGCTCGTCGTCGGCACGCGCCGTATCCTGAACGAGTGGGCCGCCGACTCGGCGTTCCTCGCCTCACTGGATCTCGCTGAGCGGGTCCAGGTCATCCCCCTCGGTTTCCCGGCAGCGGCAGTGGGCGCTGCCCTGGTTGGAGTAGCGCAATGGCAGAAGTCGTAATCGTCGACAGCGACGAGGCCGCCGGCGAGCTCGTCGCCGACGCGATCGTCTCGCTCATCAGGCGGAAGCCCGATGCGGTGCTCGGGCTCGCCACCGGTTCGACCCCGCTCGCGAGCTATCGTGCCCTCGCCGCGCGAATCTCGGCCGAGTCGATCGACGTGCGGGGCGTGCGCGGGTTCGCGCTCGACGAGTACGTGGGGCTCCCGGCGGGCCACCCCGAGAGCTATCGGGCCGTCATCACCCGCGAAGTCGTCGAACCGCTCGGCCTCACGCCCGAGCTCGTGCGAGTGCCGAACGGCGACCCGGCGACGATCGAGCACGCCGGCGCGGACTACGAGGCCGCGATCACCGCGGCCGGCGGGGTCGACCTGCAGATCCTCGGCATCGGCCGCACGGGCCACATCGGCTTCAACGAGCCGGGTTCGTCGCTCGCGTCGCTCACCCGCGTGAAGACGCTCACCGAGCCGACCCGCATCGACAACGCACGGTTCTTCGACTCGCCCGACGACGTGCCGATGCACTGCATCACGCAGGGGATCGGCACGATCCTGCGGGCGCGGCATCTCGTGCTCCTCGCCTTCGGCGAGGCCAAGGCCGAGGCGGTCGCCGCCGCGGTCGAGGGCGGGGTCTCCGCGAGCCAGCCCGGATCGGCGATCCAGCTGCACCCGCACGCGACGGTGATCGTCGACGCCGCGGCCGCATCGCGGCTCGCCAACCTCGACTACTACCGGCACGCCTGGGCGAACAAGCCGGCCTGGCAGGGCATCTGACCGCCGCTCCACGAGTACGGATGCCTCGGGCGCGCGTCGCTCCGAGGCATCCGTCGTCGTCGGCCCGTGACGGGCCCGACGCGGGTCAGTGGGGGAGGGCCTCGGGGAGGGCTGCGAGGTACGCATCCTCGTCGAAGCCGTCGACGAGCTGCCGTTGCACGACGAAGCCCGGCCCGAGGGCGATGAGCACCGGCGTGAGGCGAGCCGCCCATGCCTCGGGGTCGCCGTCGATGCGGTCGGCATTGGCCTCGCCCCACTCGACGAGCTGGGTGCGCAGCGTCTCGCGCAGGCGCACGAGCACGCCCTGCACGAGTTCGCGGATCTCGTGGTCGATCGCGGCCTCGGCCCAGAGCTGCAGCAGGATGCGGCTGAACCCCTCGTGGCGCATGCCGTCGACGATCGTCGCCATGACCTCGCCGGGCGAGAGCGGGCGCCCGTCGTCGGCGCGGCGGGCGAGCAGCTCGGATCGACGGGCCTCGAGCGTTCGCGCGGCGACGGCCGCGACGAGGTCGCGCTTGCCGGTGAAGTGCCCGTAGATCGCGCCCGCCGACAAGCCCGACTCCGAGATGATGTCGGCCATCGAGGTGCGCTGGAAGCCCTTCTCCGAGAAGGCGCGCAGCGCGGCGTCGAGGATCTCGTCGCGGCGGGCGGCGCGATGCTCGGCGGTGACCTTCGGCATGGTCGCCTCCTCGTCGCAAACAGAATGAACGTTCTTGACAAGCATAGGCTGCGGGCGCATCCTTATAAAGAACGAACATTCGTTTTATAGATGCCGATGAGGCGGGCCGGCCGGGCCGAACGCCGCTGCCCGCCGCCACGGCCGCTCGCCCTGAGGAGGCGCCAACCATGCCCCACGCCGATGCCGTGAACCGGCATACCCCCATCGCACGCGTCGTCGGACTCGGCCTCGCCCTCGCCGCCGTCGTCGCGGTCATCGTGCTCGCCTTCTCGTGGCCGTCGGTCACGGCGGAGGCGAAGGACCTGCCGATCGCGATCACCGGCCCGGCCGAGGCCGTCGATGCGGCCGAGGCGGCCGTCGACGAGCAGCAGCCGGGCGCGATCGCGTTCGTCGAGGTCGACGACCGTGATGCCGCCGTCAGCGCGATCGAGACCCGCGAGGTCTACGGCGCCGTGGTGCTCGGCCAGGCGCCAGAGGTGCTCACCACGTCGGCCGGGAGCCTCGTCGTCGCCCAACTGCTCGGCACGGTCGCGACGAACCTCGAAGAGGGCGTCAACGCGCAGGCGGCGGCGGCCGCAGAGGCGGCCGGTGCTCCGACCGCGCCGCCGCACATCGACGTCGCGGTCACCGATGTCGTACCGCTCGCCGACACCGACCCGCGCGGCACGGGGCTCGCGGCCGCGCTCTTCCCGCTCGTGCTCGGCGGCATGCTCGGCGGCATCGCCATCTCGCTCTCGGTGATCGGCGCGATGCGCCGGGTGCTCGCCGTCGTGGTCTACGCCGCCGCGGGCGGGCTCGTGCTCGCCGGCATCCTGCAGGGCTGGTTCGGTGCGCTGCAGGGCGACTACTGGCTCAACGCCGCCGCGATCGGACTCGCCCTCGCAGCGATCGCGGCGCCGATCACGGGCTTCGTCGCCCTCTTCGGCCGGGCCGGCATCGCCGTGGGTCCCGTCGTCATGCTGCTGTTCGCCAACCCGATCTCGGCGGCGGCGATCCCGAAGGAGTTCATCGCCGAGCCATGGGGCGAGATCGGCCAATGGTTCCCGCCGGGCGCCGCCGCGACGCTCGTGCGCGACCTCTCGTACTTCCCGGCGGCCGACACGACCTTCCCGTGGCTCGTGCTCGCCGCGTGGGCCGTCGGCGGACTGCTGCTCAGCGTGGTGGGGCACTTCCGCACGGCGGGCGGCGCGGAGCCCGATGCCGAGGCGGCCGTGGAGGCCTGAAGGCTCGGCAGCGACCACGCACCCCGCCCGCCCGGCAGGCGGAGCGGGGTCGCGTCGTCAGCCCGCCAGTTCCTTGCGCCCGTTGATGATGCCGCTCACTGCGGCGATCACGGCGAAGACGACGGCGACGACGGGCTGGCCCATGATCCACCACGCGATCGCGGCCGACGAGAACACGGCGATCTCGACGAGCGCCTTCACGAACGGGTCGACCCGGAAGACGGCCTTGGGTGAGCGGAACAGGCCCCAGAGCAGGATCGCCAGCGCGGGGGCGCCGATGCCGACGAGGATGCCCGGCCACGGCAGCGCGAACGCGGTGAAGCCGAAGATGCCGAGCGAGACGATCGCGAACAGCTCGAGGAAGAACCGCAGGATGTCGTTCGGCCCGATCTTCGGCTGGGCGGACTGCGCGGGCTGGGGTGCGTTGCTCACAACCCTCGAGTCTACCCGCGCGACTCAGCGGAAGATGATGGTGCGGGCGCCGTCGAGCAGCACGCGGCGCTCGGCGAACCACTTGACCGCCTGGCTGAGGGTGCGGCTCTCCTCGTCCTGGCCGATCGCGACGAGCTCGGCGACGGATCGCGAGTGGTCGACGCGCACGACGTTCTGCTCGATGATCGGGCCCTCGTCGAGGTCGCTCGTCACGAAGTGCGCCGTCGCCCCGATGAGCTTCACGCCGCGCGCGTGGGCCTGCCGATAGGGGTTCGCGCCCTTGAATCCCGGCAGGAACGAATGGTGGATGTTGATGCAGCGGCCCGCGAGGGCCTCGCACAGCTCGGGGGAGAGGATCTGCATGTACCGGGCGAGCACGACGAGCTCGATGTCGTGCTCGTCGATCGCGGCGAGCACGCGCCGCTCGAACTCGGCCTTCTCGGCGGGGCTCGTGACCGCGGCCGACTCGAACGGGACCCCGTAGAAGTCGACGAGGTCGCGCAGCGTGCCGTGGTTCGAGAGCACGAGCGGGATCTCGACCGGCAGCTGCCCCGCACGCTGGCGGAACAGCAGGTCGTTGACGCAGTGCCCGGCCGTCGAGGCGAGCACGAGCGTGCGCAGCGGCCGGCCGACCTCGTCGAGGTGCCACTGCATGCTCCACCGCTCGGTCACCGGCGCGAGCGCGGCCTCGAAGTCGGCAAGGGTGGCCGGCGACTCGACCTGCAACCGCATGAAGAAGCGGCCGGTGTCGAGGCTCGCGAACTGCTGGCTCTCGGTGATGTTGCCGCCGGAGGCGACGATGGCACCTGAGATCGCGTGCACGATGCCCGGTCCGTCGACGCAGCTCAGGGTCACGACCCAGTGGTACAGGCGTTCTGGCGCGGCATCCGTCGTCATCCGCCCAGATTACCGGGCGCGCGGCCTCAGCCGGCGCTCGGGGAGGCCGTGACCGGCTCGTCCTGGGAGGACGTGGCCTGGCCGACGGGACCCACTCGGTCGCCGACGCGGTAGCGCACGGTCATCGACCGGAGCGACTCGGCGTCGTCGACGAGCCGGAAGCGCGCCGAACCGCGTCGGTCGAGCGTGAACGTGTGCCACGTCGAGCCGTCGACGACGAGATCGGCGTCGGCGCCCGCGATCCCGTCGCTCACGTCGATGCGCCAGAGGATGCCCTTCCAGACGAAGAGCTTGAGCCTCGGCGGCGTCGCGAGGTGCACCGCGAACTCGGTCGGTTCGGACTGGTTGCCCGCCACGTCGACCTGCACGGCGCGGTAGACGGAATCGCCTGCAGGCACGCCGTCGAGGGTCAGCGACCAGGCGCCATCGGCGTCGGCGGTGGTCTGCCAGCCGCCCGCGGTCGAAGACGTCGCCGCGATTCGTGCGGCTCCGGCGCCGGCGCTCACCGTGACCGTCGCTCCGGGCTCGGCGGTGCCCGAGACGACGGGCTCGACGAGCCCGCCGCCGGTGTCCGGTTCGAAGACCTCGGGCGCCAGCGCCTCGGTGTCGATCGGCGTCGGCGTGGGCGTCGGCGTGGGCGTGGGCGTCGGCGTGGGGGTCGGCGTCGGCGTGGGGGCCGGCGTGGGCGACGGTGTCGGTGCGGGAGCCGGCGGCGTGGATCGCGCCTCGGTGTCGCCCGGCGCAGGGGCGGGGTCCGCGACGGCATCGTCGTCGGGCGGAACCGGCGCCGACTCGTCGACGGGTGGGGGCGGTGCGGCGGGGGCCGGCGCCTCGGCCGCCTCGGGGGCTGCCGGCGGCTCGCCGACGGCGTCGTTCACGGGAGCGGCGACGGGATCGTTCGTCGCGACCAGGCTCGGTGCGATGACGGCGATCGCGACGGCCGCCGCGGCGAGCACCAGTGCCCCCGCGCCGATCGCGGCACCCGTGCCGACCGCGACCCCCGAGCCGGCGGCACCGGCCGAGCCCGCGGCTCCCGTCGACGACGCAGCACCAGAGGAACCGGCCGCGCTTGCCGCGCCCGCCGTCCCGGTCGACGCGGCGCCGGCTCCTGCAGCGCCCACGCCGCCGGCACCCATGGCGAGGGTCGTGACGGCCGTGCCCTGGGACAGCCAGGCCGAATAGGCGGTCGCACCGCCGATGCCGGCCGCGAGCGGCAGCAGCACGAGCGCGAGGCGCGAACCGACCTCCCGGGCCTCGGCCGCCACGATCGTGCAGCGGGCGCAGTCGTCGAGATGGGCCTCGAGCTTCGCCGTGTCGCGGGCGCGCAGCTTGCCGCGGGTGTACGTGCCGAGCCGATCGATCGTCCAGCGGCACTCTGGCTCGGTCGCGTTCTTGAGGTGCGCCTGGATCCACGCCTGGCGGAGACCCTCGCGCGCCCGGTACGCGAGCGCAGCCGTCGAGTTCGCGCTCATGCCGACGAGCGGAGCGATCTGCTGCGGCGTCATCCCCTCGACCTCGCTGTACCAGAGCACCTCCTGCCACCTGGTGGGCAAGGATCGGAAGGCCTGCGCCGTCGTCGAGCGGTCGAGCGCCTCGAGGGTCGCCGACTCGCTCGTCTCGGGGTCCTCGAACGACTCGAGGGTCTCGAGGTTCGTCTCGTGGCGTGCACGGCCCCAGCTCGCGGCCGTGTTCCGGATGGTCGTGAACAGATACGGGCGGAACGCGGCCGTCGGGCCCTTGCCCGCGAGGATCGCGTCGTAGATGCGCGTGAACGACTCGGCGACGAGGTCGTCGGGATCGAGCGAGCTGTACGAGCGGGCGACGGTCCTGCCCGAGGCTGCATGCCGCTGCCAGAGCTCGCCGTACGCCGCGGAGTCGCCCCGGCGGGTGCGCTCGATGAGCGCCGCGTCGGCGGCATGGTCGGTGCGCACGGGGGGCACGCGGCTCCTTCTGATCAGTGGGGTGCGGTCGGCGGATCGGGTCGTCACCCGCGGGCGCGAGTGGTGGCCCACCCGAGAGACGCGAGAACGGGCTGATCATGACGCGCCCGGGCGGATGTCACCAATTCCAGCAGATTTCTCCGGGAATCGCGTCATAGATCCGCATCGACCCCGTCTCATGGGGTGAGGGCGTGAGAATCGCCCTCCGAGAACCGCCGTCTCGGGGACCCGAAGACCGAGACGGCCGCCGGGTACCCGCCGGCGGAGCAGCGGTCGCGCCGGGGGAGGCGCGTCGCTCGATCGGGCTGGGGTCCGGAGGCGATGGGGAACACGCCTCGGGGCCCCGCCCTCGCTCTCGACTGGCCCACCCTCTCTCGTCAGACGCGATCGGGAACAGGGCAGCGCTCAGGACTGCGCACCGCCGGAGATCAGACCAGCCGGACGCCGCCCGACCACACGGCCTGCACGTCGAGCTGCTCGCCGAGCAGCACCGCATCCGCCGCGTAGCCGCGATCGAGCCGGCCGAGGTCGTGCGCTCGGCCGATCGCCGCTGCGGGCACCATCGTGAGCGCCGCGATCGCCTGGTCGAACGGGATCCCGCACTCGACGACCGTGCGGCGGAGCGCCTCGTCGAGCGTGAGCGTCGAGCCGGCGATCGATCCGCCCTCGCGCAGGCGCGCGATGCCGTCGGCGACGACGACCTCGAGCGACCCCAGGACGTACTCGCCGTCGGCGGCGCCGGCCGCGGCCATCGCGTCCGTGATGAGGGCGACCCTGCCGGGGGCGCCCGAGAACGCGAGCCTCACGACGTCGGGGTGCACGTGCACGCCGTCGTTGATGATCTCGAGGGTCACGTGGTCGGCGTGCATCGCCGCCACGACCGGCCCGGGGGCACGGTGGTGGATGCCTCGCATGCCGTTGAACGCGTGCGTCAGGATCGACGCCCCCGCATCGAACGCCGCGAGCGCCGTCGCGAAGTCGGCGCCCGTGTGCCCGACGGCGACGACGACCCCCGCATCGACGAACCGCGCGATCGCCGCGGCGGCGCCGTCGTGCTCGGGGGCGATGGTGATCTGGCGCAGCGTTCCGCCCGCGGCGGCGAGCAGCAGGTCGACCGCCCCGGTGTCGGGCGTACGCAGGAGCGCCGGGTCGTGCGCACCGCGGTACCCGTCGTCGAGGAACGGCCCTTCGAGATGCGAACCGAGCACCCGCGGGTCGCGCGCCGCGAACCGCGCGATCGCGGCGACCTGCTCGGCGAGCCGATCGACGGAAGCGGTCACGAGCGAGAGCACCGAGCGCGTCGTGCCGTGCGCGTTGTGCACCGCGAGGATGGTCTCGATCGCCTCGTCGCCCTCGTCGACGGCGAAGCCGCCGGCGCCGTGGCAGTGCAGGTCGATGAACCCGGGTACGAGGAACCGCCCCGAGGCATCCGTCACGCTCGTCGCCGGGTCGAGTGCAGCGCGCCATCCGTCGCCGAGCCCGCGCTCGGCGACGCGGCCGCCCTCGAACCGCACCCACGCGTCGGGGACGCTGTCGAAGCCCGACACGAGGCGCGCCGAGTGGATGACGGTCGAAGCAGGCGAGGATTCGTCGGGGGTGCTCACCTAAGCAACGATAACGTCGTACCCGTGGTCGGCGAGACGGGCCAGCTGCTCCTCGGTGACCCCCGAATCGGTGATGATCGTCGAGAAGAGCCGCCGCGGTCCGATCGCCGCGAACGCGCGCTTGTCGAGCTTCGACGAGTCGGCGACGATCACGGGGTGCGTCGCGCGCGACGCCATCAGCGCGTTGACCGCCGCCTCCCGTTCGTCGTGCGAGGTCGGGCCGAGCGCCGGGTCGATGCCGTTGACCCCGATGAAGGCGTAGTCGAGCGTGACGCTGCCGAGCACCGCGTCGGTGTAGGCGCCGACGAGCTCGTACGAGCGCGCGTGCACGACACCGCCCGTGACGACCGTCTTGATCTGGGGCCGGATCGCGAGCTGCATGGCGATGTTGATCGCGTTCGTCACGACGGTGAGGCTCGGGTCGGTCGCCGGCTCCATGATGTCGGCACGCGACATGAGCGCCTCGACGATCGCGGTCGCCGTCGTGCCGCCGCACAGCCCGATCACGGCGCCGCGCGGCACCATCGCGCTCGCGGCCCGCGCGATCGCGGCCTTGGACTCGGGGTTCTGCTGGTTCTTGTACCGGATGGGAAGGTCGTACGCGACCGAATGCGCGACCGCGCCGCCACGGGTGCGGGTGAGCAGTTGCTGGCTCGCGAGCGCGTCGAGGTCGCGACGGGCGGTCGCGGGCGACACGTTCAGCCGTTCGACGATCTGCTCGACCTCGACCTGCCCGCCGTCGGCGAGAAGATCGAGGACGGCGCTCAGCCGTTCCGCGCGATTCATCCGATCCCGTCCTTCCCGGCCCCGGCCGAGGCGAAGAGCCGCAGCATCCGGCCCGCTTCGATGCGCACCGCGTCGCGGCCCGCCGCGACGTACTTGCGAGAGTCTACGGCGGCGGGGTGCTCCGCGAGGAACTCCCGGATCGCCCCCGTGAACGCCTTGTTCAGGTGCGTCGACACGTTGATCTTGGTGAGGCCGGCGGCGATGCCGGCGACGATCGTCTCGTCGGGCACGCCCGACGACCCGTGCAGCACGAGCGGCACCGGCACGGCGGCGCGCAGCCGGGCGATGAGCTCGAGGTCGAGCGCGGCGACGCGCTCGGTCATCGCGTGCGACGAGCCGACGGCCACTGCGAGCGCGTCGACGCCCGTCTCGGCGACGAAGCGGGCCGCCTCGTCGGGGTCGGTGCGGACGCCGGGGGCGTGCGCGCCGTCCTTTCCGCCGATCTCGCCGAGCTCGGCCTCGACGAGCACGGCGCGCGTCGCCGCTGCGGCGACGACCCGCTGCGTGGTCGCGACGTTGTCGGCGAAGTCGAGCTTCGCCCCGTCGTACATGACCGAGCCGAACCCGAGGTCGATCGCACGCAGCGCGAGCCCGGCGTCCTCCGCGTGGTCGAGGTGCACGGCGACCCGCGCCGTCGACGCCTCGGCGACCGCGAGCGTGGCCCGTGCGATCGGTTCGAACGCGCCGTGGTAGCGCACGCAGTTCTCCGAGAGCTGCAGGATCACGGGCAGCCCGGTCTCCTCGGCGGCGCCCGCGAGCGCCTCTGCCGTCTCGAGGTGGAGCACGTTGAACGCGCCGACGCCCGTGCCGGCGGCGGCCGCGGCCTCGAGGATGGTGCGGGTGGACGTGAGCGTCATGCGGTGGCCTTCGGTTCGGAGGTGGAGAGCGGGGTCTCCGGGCCGCCGTCGATCTCGACGACGACCCGGGACTCGAGGCTCGCGTGCTCGGGCGAGAGCGCGCCGGCGAGCGGCATGAGCACGGCCGACGCCGACCACGCCGTGGCCCGGCGTGCGAGCGCGACGCGCGCCCCGTGCTCGGCCGGGTCGGTCGCGAGTGTCGGTGCGGCGGCGAGGGCCGCGGCGATCGCGGCGACGGCGGCGTCGCCGGCGCCGGTCGCGTTGCCGCGCAACGGCTCGGCGAGGCGGGCGCGGATGCCTCCGACCGCCGCCGCGGCGACGACCATGAGCCCGTCGGAACCGAGCGAGACGACGACGAGGCGGGCACCGGCCTCGATGAGGACGCGGGCGCCCGCCATCGGGTCGGTGAGGCCGGTGACCTCGGCGAGTTCGTCGCGGTTGGGCTTCAGCACGGTCGCACCGGCACGGGCGGCCGCGACGAGCGCCGGGCCGCTCGTGTCGACGATGACGGCGGTGCCGGCCGCGACGAGCTCCGCCACGAGGGCCGCGAGATCGGCGGGGTCGAGCCCCGGCGGCAGGCTGCCCGAGACGGCGACGACCGAGGCCGTACGACCGAGCCGGGTGGCCTCGGCGAGGAACTGCGCGGACTCCGCGGCCTCGAGCGGGGCGCCGAGCTCGTTGAAGATCGTGGTCTCGCCGCTCGCCTCGTCGACGAACGCGAGGCTGCGCCGGGTCTCTCCCGCGACCGTCACGGTGCGGTGGGCGATGCCGCTGCGTTCGAGATCGGCGACGAGCCGGTCGCCGGCTGCGCCCCCGGCGGTCGTGAGCGCGAGCACGTCGTGGCCCTCGGCGGCGAGCACGCGCGCGACGTTGAGGCCCTTGCCGCCCGCGCGCGAGACTCCCGCCGGCACACGGTGGGTCTCCCCGGGGCGCAGCGCGTCGACGTGCCAGGTGAGGTCTTCGGCGGGGTTCGCCGTCACGGTGAGGATCACGATGCCGTCTCCTCGCCGGGGTTTCGAGGCACCCGCGCGTCGTTCTCCGAACCATGGGATGCCGCGAGGTCGCGCGCGGCGAGCGCCGTGCCGAGCAGGCCCGCATCGTCGCCGAGCGACGCGCGCACGAGCACGGGCCGCCGGTGGAAGCTCAGCAGCGCGTCGAGGCGGTCGCCCAGGGGGTCGAACAGCGCCGGGCCGGCCTGCGACAGGCCGCCGCCGATGACCACGGCCTCGGGAGCGAGGTTCGCGACGAGTCGTGCGAGGGCCTGGGCCAGAGCCTCGATCGCGTCGTCCCAGATGCCGCGCGCGGTGGCGTCGCCGGCGCTCGCGGCAGCGAGCACCGCCCGTGCGCCCGCGACCGGCCGACCGGTCGCGGTGGCGTACCGGCGCGCGATCGCGCCGGCTGAGGCGATCGTCTCGAGGCATCCGATCGCCCCGCACGCGCAGCGTTCACCCGCCGGGTCGGCGAGCGAGTGCCCGAACTCCCCGGCGTAGCCGCCGCCGGCGTACGGGCGTCCTCCGATCAGGATCGAACTCGCGATGCCCGTGCCGATCGCGAGCACGACGGCGTCGTCGTAGCCGCGCGCCGCGCCGAGCCGGTGCTCGGCGTCGCCCGCGGCACGGACGTCGTGCCCGAAGGCGACCGGGAGGCCGAGCGCGCCCTCGGCGAGGTCGCGGATGGGCGCATCGCGCCAGCCGAGGTTCGACGAGAAGATGCCGATGCCGGCCACTTCGTCGACGAGCCCCGGAACACTGACGCCGACGGCGACCGGGACGACGCCGGGCGCGTCGGCGCGGAGCGCGTCGGCGAGCTCGGCGAACGATCGCGCGATCGCGCCGGCCGGGTCGCCCGCGTCGAGCGGGGTCGGCGTGCGGCGGAGCCCGAGCACCCGGCCCGAGGCATCCACGAGACCCGACTTGGTGTCGGTGCCGCCGACGTCGAATGCGAGCACGGCGGCGCCGGGACCCAGCGGAGCCGGGTCCTCCCTCATCGGCTCGGCGGTCATCGGGTCAGCCCTCGAGGATGACGGACCGCGTGAGGTTGCGGGGCTGGTCGGGGTCGAGCCCGCGGGCGAGCGCACGGGCGAGCGAGACGCGCTGCGCGCGCACGAGGTCGGCCATGGGGTCGAGCGTGCTCGTCTCGAACCGGGCGCCGGTCGCGGCCACATCGGCGGCGAGGCCCTCGGGCGCCTCGCCGAACTGCCAGGTCACCCGGCCGGGCGCGGCGATCGCGATCGGCCCGTGGCGGTATTCCATCGACGGGTACGACTCGGTCCACGACTGCGACGCCTCGCGCATCTTGAGCGCCGCCTCGTGGGCGAGGCCGACGCCCCAGCCGCGGCCCAGGAACGTGTACTGGTCCGCCTCGACGAGCGCGGGGTCGAGGTCGCTCGCGAGCGCACGCTCGGCATCGGCGATCGCGGGGGCGAGGTCCTCGCCGAGCGAGGCGCGGAACAGGGCGAGCGCCGTCGTCGCGAACCGGGTCTGCACGACCGACTGCTCGTCGGCGAACGGCAGGGTGATCGCGTCGTCGACGAGGCCGACGAGCGGCGACGAGGCGTCGCCGATGACCCCCACCGTGGGGACCTCGCCGCGCAGCTCCTCGACGAGTTGCAGCACCTCGGTCGTGGTGCCGGAGCGCGTGAGGGCGACGACCGCGTCGTAGCCGCGGAGCGCGAACGCCTCGGAGGCGGCGAACGCGTCGGTCTCGCCGTGGCCGCCCGACTCGCGCAGCCACGCGTACGACTGCGCCATGAACCAGCTGGTTCCGCAGCCGACGACCGCGATGCGCTCGCCGCGCCGGGGGAGGCGCGACTGCTCGTCGCGCAGCTCGGCCGCGCGCGCCCACGTCTCGGGCTGCGAGGCGAGCTCGGCGGCCATGTGGGCGGCGGGGGCGGATGCGCTGGGCACGGTCACGGGATCTCCAGTCGGTGGGGCGGGCCCGGCGACGCAGGGCACTGACGCAGCAATGATTGCAGATGACTGCAATCCGTGTCCAGCGATCATTGAAAAGATCGTTTCCCATCACTACCCCGCAAACACGGGGTTTGTGAGGGATCTGAACAAAATCTGATAACAAATGGCTTCCGCGGCTTGACGGCCGTGAGGCATCCGGAATAGATTGCCCAGCGTCGAATGAACGCACCTGATCATTTGTTCGACGAAACGTTCATGAAACTGCAATTGATTTCACGATCACTGCAGCTTTCGAGCGAACGCACTGGCGCGTGACCCTTCGCCGCCGGTGCGCCGACCACCAGAGTGAGGAAGCATTCAATGAAGAAGTCACTGCGCCTGGGCGCCGCGATCGCGCTCGCGGCCACCGCGTCGCTGACGCTCGCGTCGTGCGGTTTCGGCGGCGGCAACGGCAGCGACGGCGGCGACGCCTCCGGCAAGACCACGCTCAACATGCTCGTTCCGAGCTACTCCGACGCCACCCAGGACAACTGGGACACCGTCATCGAGGGCTTCGAGAAGGAGAACCCCGACATCGACGTCAAGCTCGAGGTCCAGTCGTGGGACAACCTCGAGTCGGTCATCACGACGAAGATCCAGGGCGGCGAGGCCCCCGACATCTACAACGGCGGCCCCTTCGCCGGCTTCGCGGCCGACGGCCTGCTCTACGAGACGAAGGACGTCGTCTCGGACGACACCTACAGCGACTTCCAGGACTCGTTCCTCGCGAACGCCGAGGTCGACGGCACCGCGTACGCGCTGCCCCTCATCGCCTCGGCCCGCGCGCTGTTCGTCAACAACGACCTCCTCGAGCAGGCCGGCGTGAGCGCTGCGCCGACCAACTGGGACGAGCTGCTCGACGCGGCCACCAAGATCTCGAAGCTCGGCGGCGGCGTGGCCGGCTACGGCATGCCGCTCGGCTCGGAAGAGGCGCAGGCCGAGGCGGCCGTGTGGCTCTGGGGCGGCGGCGGCACCTTCGGCGACGCCGAGGAGATCACGGTCGACATCCCCGAGAACCTGCCGGGCGCCGACCAGATCAAGAAGATGATCGACGCGGGCGCCACGCAGGCCGACCCGGGCTCGACCGACCGCACCCCGCTCATGGAGATCTTCGTCCAGGGCAAGATCGGCATGCAGGTCGGCCTCCCGCCGACCGTCGGCCAGATCGAGGACGGCAACCCCGACCTGAACTACTCGATCGTCCCGATCCCGACGAAGGACGGCTCGCCCTTCACGCTCGGCGTCATGGACCAGCTCATGGCCTTCCAGAACGACGGCGACAAGCAGGACGCGATCAAGAAGTTCTTCGACTACTACTACTCGGCCGACGTGTACGTGCCGTGGGTGCAGGCCGAGGGCTTCCTCCCCGTCACCAAGTCGGGTGCCGAGCAGCTGAAGGACGACGAGGCGCTCGCGCCGTTCCTCGAGGTGCTGCCCGACGCGCAGTTCTACCCGAGCTCGAACCCCAAGTGGCAGGCCACCGACGGCGCGTTCAAGTCGCTGTTCGGCCAGATCCAGTCGAAGCCCGCGCAGGACGTGCTGACCGAGATCCAGGCGCAGGTCGACGCGAGCTGACGCTCGCCTCGATCCCACACGGAAAGGGTTCGGTGATCCTCGCACCATGAGCTCCACGACCGACGCATCACCGAACCCGACGGGGGCGGCCGCAGGCCGCCCCCGTTCCGGGGGATCGCCGGCAGGCGGGAAGGGCGCGAAGCCCGCCCGCCGAGGCAAGCCCGGCGGCCGCGACCTCGCCGCCGCCCTTCCCTGGATCACCCCCGCGCTGATCCTCATCTTCGGCGTCGTGCTGTTCCCGGCCGTCGTCATGTTCTACAACTCGACCCGCGACATCTCGCTCTCGGGGCTCGACAAGGGCTCGGTCGGCTTCGACAACTACGTCGAGGTCTTCCAGTTCCCGTACTTCTGGCCGATCTTCTTCCGCACGATCGTCTGGGTCGTCGTGGTCGTGGCGTTCACCGTCGTGATCTCGCTCGGCCTCGCCCAGATCCTCAACAAGGCCTTCCCTGGCCGACAGCTCGTGCGGCTCGTCGTGATCATCCCGTGGGCGGCCTCGGTCGTGATGACGACGATGGTCGTCTACTACGGCCTCGAACCGTACTTCGGCATCATCAACAAGTTCCTCGTCGACATCGGACTCGTCGACACCCCCGAGGGCTACGGCTGGACGAAGAACCCGACCACCGCGTTCATGTGGTCGATCATCGTCGCGATCTTCGTGTCGCTGCCGTTCACGACCTACACGATCCTCGCGGGACTCGCGACCGTGCCCGGCGACACGCTCGAGGCCGCGAAGATGGACGGCGCTGGCTCCGTGCGCACCTACTTCACGATCGTGCTGCCGCAGCTGCGCGGGGCGCTCAGCGTCGCGGTGCTCATCAACATCATCAACGTCTTCAACTCGCTGCCGATCCTGCGGGTGATGACCGGGTCGATCCCGGGCTACGACGCCGACACGATCATGACGATGATCTTCAAGTACATCCAGAACCAGCACAAGGTCGACGTCGCGTCCGCGCTCTCGGTCGTCGCGTTCGTCATCGTCATCGTGATCGTCGCGGTGTACGTGAAGGTCGTCAAGCCCATGAAGGAGGTCTGACCGTGACCGTCACCGAAACCCGCGCGATGCTCGCGAGCGACGCCGGCCACGGGGCATCCGGCCGCCAGACCCCGCCCCGCAAGCGTCGCTACACCGAAGACCAGGTGCCCCTCGGCCGTGTGCTGCTGCGCATGTTCGCCGGGCTCATCGTGCTCGCGGTCTTCATCGTGCCGTACCTCATCATGTTCTTCGGCTCGGTGAAGACGAAGTCGCAGATCCTGTCGGTCGACCCCACCTACTTCCCCACGGAGTGGCACTGGGAGAACTACCTCGACATGTGGTCGACGCCCGAGACGCCGCTGCCGCAGAACATGGTCTCGACGATCGTGATCTCGGTCTTCGCGACGCTGCTCGTGCTCGCGGTCGCGCTGCCCGCGGCGTACTACACGGCGCGGTTCAAGTTCCCGTTCCGCTTCGTGTTCCTCTTCCTCGTGATCGTCACGCAGATGCTGCAGCCGGCGGTGCTCACATCGGGCCTGTTCCGGCAGTTCACCGCGCTCGGCATGATCGACACCTGGGCGGCGATGATCTTCATCAACGCGGCGTTCAACCTGTCGTTCGCCGTGTGGATCATGCACTCCTTCTTCGCGGGCATCCCGAAGGAGGTCGACGAGGCCGCCCAGATCGACGGCGCCGGCCGGCTCACGGTGCTCTTCAAGATCAACCTGCCGCTCGTCTGGCCGGGCATCGTGACCGCGATCGTGTTCACCTTCGTCGCCTGCTGGAACGAGTTCGCGGCCTCGCTCGTCATCCTCTCGACGGCGGGCAACCAGCCGATGTCGGTCGCGCTCACCAAGTTCGTCGGCCAGTACTCGACGAGCTGGCAGTACGTGTTCGGCGTGTCGATCGTGGCGATCATCCCCGTCGTCGTGCTGTTCATGCTCATCGAGAAGCGCCTCGTCGGCGGCCTCACGGCGGGCAGCGTCAAGTAGGCGCTCGTCGTAGTGCAGAGGGCGGATGCCTCGGGGCCGACCCGAGTCGTCCGCCCTCGTCGTTCGCGGCGATCGTCCGGGCACGGCCCCGGGGAATCCCGGCCTTGACGGGGACCGCCGGCATCTCCTAGGTTCGAGCCAACTTAGTTTGTTTACTCAATGAAGTTGACGAGGACGAGGAGGTCCAGGGGTGAGCGGCACACGAACTCCCAGTACGCATCGAGCGGTTCGGCGAAGGGGCGCGGCGGCGATCGCGGCGCTCGGGCTGATGGCGGGACTGCTCGCGACGACCCCCGCGCCGGCGCAGGCGGCGACCAACGACGCCCCCGAGGTCATTCCCGCGCTGCAGACGTGGACCGGGGGCGAGGGCGCCTTCGTCCTCGGCGCCGAGAGCCGGATCGTCGCCGACGCCGACCTCGAGTCGGTCGCGCGCCAGTTCGCCGACGATCTCGAGGCCACGACCGGCTTCGCGGCCGAGGTCGCGGTCGGCGCCGATGCGCGCCCCGGTGACCTCACGCTGGATCTCGACCCGGGCCTCGAGCACGCCGACGGCGGTGAGCTGTTCCGCGCCGAGGGTTACCGGCTGACGATCGACGGCGACGGGGTGGAGATCGTCGCCCCGGCCTCGCAGGGCGCCTTCTACGGCACGCGGACGGTGCTGCAGGGGCTCGTGCAGTCGCCCCAGCGCAACTCGCTGCCCGCGGGCGAGACCGTCGACTGGCCGAACCACGGCGTGCGCGGATTCTCGCTCGACGTCGGGCGCCGCTTCTTCACGCCCGAGTTCGTGCGCGACTACATCACCATGATGAGCTGGTACAAGCTCAACGAGTTCCAGATCCACCTCAACGACAACGAGATCGCCCGCCCGGCGGGCGGCTGGAAGGACGCGTACGACGGCTTCCGGCTGAAGAGCGACGACCCCGCGTTCGCCGGGCTCGCGTCGGAGGACGGCGCCTACGACCGCGCCGACTGGCAGAGCTTCGAAGACACCGCGGCCGCGCACGCGGTCGTGATCATCCCTGAGATCGACGCACCGGCGCACTCGCGCTCGTTCATCCGATGGAAGCCCGAACTCGGCTTCAACGGCGGCGACTCCGACCACCTCGACCTCTCCAAGCCCGAGTCGACCGAGACGATCAAGGCCGTCTTCGACGAGTTCGTGCCCTGGTTCGAGGGCCCCGACGTGCACTTCGGCGCCGACGAGTACCCGCGCTCGGGCGCCGACCAGTACCGCGAGTTCTTCAACACCATGGCCGAGCACATCCGCTCGCTCGGCAAGCAGCCGCGGGCCTGGGGCAGCATGAGCGTCATGCACGGCTCGGCCGACGGATACGACCGCGACGTGATCATCAACGCCTGGAACAACGGCTGGTACGGCATGGCCAAGGCCGAGGCCGACGGGTACCGCTACATCAACACGAACGACGGCGACCTCTACGTCGTGCCGTTCGCGAACTACTACCACGGCAACGGTCTGAACAACGCGGGCCTCTACGCCACGTGGCTTCCCAACCGGCTCGGCTCGACGGCCGTCGTGCCCGAAGGGGCGCCCGAGGGTGCGATGTTCGCGGTCTGGAACGACCTCGTGCACGAGGAGTACACCGAACTCGACGTGCACGGCCTCGTGCGCGACTCCTTCCCCGTGATCGCGCAGAAGACCTGGGACTCGCAGACCCCGACACGGTCGTACGGCGAGTTCGTCGCCGTGCAGCGGCGGATCGGCTCGGGTCCGGGGCTCACGACGATCGACCAGACGGGAGTCGCGCGGTCCGGCGAGCTGAGTCTCGGGGCGGCCGTCACCGCGTCGTCGAGCGGCGAGGGCACGCCGGCCGAGTCGTTGACCGACGGTCTCGCCCTCACTCGGTGGGCGACGACCGAGGACACGGCGGACGTCCGGATCGAACTCGCCGAGGCGGCGCCGGTCGGCCGGTTCGAGGTCGACTGGGCCGGGATCGCGCCGGCGAGCTACGACGTCGCGGTCTCCGACGACGGCGTGTTCTGGCAGCAGGTCGCCGACGACGTGGACGGCACCGCCGCATCGGTCGAGCTGGGCTCGCTGTCGGCGCGGTACGTCGCCGTGCGGGACATCCGCGCCGACGGCGGCGACCTCGGCGCCTGGCGGATGTCGGTCTTCGCACCCGAGCCGCTCACGAGCGGCGCCACGGCGACCGCCTCAGGCGTCGAGGCCGCAGCATTCCCGCCGAGCCTCGCGATCGACGGGGACGACAAGACGCGCTGGTCGGCGAACTACGTCGCACAGCCGTGGATCGCCGTGGACCTCGGGTCGGAGCAGCAGTTCGGCGAGGTCGTGCTCGCCTGGGAGGGAGCCTCGGCGAAGGACTACGTCGTCGAGGTCTCCGACGACGGGGCGACCTGGACCACCGTCGCGACGATGACCGGGCAGGCCGCGGGGGCGCGCGTCGACACCGTGGCGTTCGAGCCGGTCGACGCACGCCATGTCCGCGTGACGGTCACGGCGAAGAACCTGAGCCCGTACCTCAGCCTCTTCGAGCTCACGGTGCCGTCGATCGCGGAGGCCGGGGCATGGATCTCGGCCGAACTCTCGCCGGAGGCCCCGGACGGCCCCGACGGCTGGTACACCTCCGCCCCGAGCGCGAGCTTCGCCGCCGGCGGCACCGAGGGCGCGCCCTCGGGCGTCGAGGTGCGGATCGGCGACGGCGAGTGGTCGGCCGCCGACGGCCCCGTCGAGATCGGCGCACAGGGGGAGCAGCGGGTCGAGTACCGGGCGACCGTCGGTGATCGGCGGGTCGCGGGATACGGCATCGTCAAGGTCGACACGGTCGCACCGTCGGTGGAGGTCGGTGCAGACCGCCGGCCCGCGGTGAGCAGCCCGAGGAGTCCGGTGCGGTTCACGATCGAGGCGCACGACGACGGCGCCGGCATCGCGAGCGTCGAGTTCCGCCTCGACGGCGGCTCCTGGACGGCGTGGGACGGTGAGGATGTGGTCGTCGATGCCCCGGGACGCCACACGCTCGAGGCGCGTGCCACCGACCTGGTCGGGCACGTCTCCCCGGTCGCGAGCTCGCCTGCGCCAGGTCGCGGCTGAGATCGCGTGCGGGCCGCCTCGGCCCGCACGCGCACGGCGGATGCCTCGGGGTCGGCCCCGAGGCATCCGCCGCTAGCCGGGCCAGTCGACCCCGCCGACCTCCCGGTAGGCGACGCCCAGCCCGTCGAGGTGGGCGCCGAGCGTCGTCAACCGTGAACGGAAGCCCTCCTCGTCGCGCGCGTCGGCGGGCGACCAGCCGACCTCGGCGATCGCGGCGATGCGTGGGAACACCATGAACTCGAAGTCGGCCGCGTTCGAGAGCGTCTCCGTCCAGACCGAGGCGGCGACGCCGAGGATGTCGGACTCGTCGAGCCCGTCGATCGTCGCCTCGGGCTGCCAGCCGTAGGCCTCCTCGAGCGTGATGGTGGCGGCCCAACGCGTGCCGAGCTCGGTGCCGAGCGGGCCCGCCGGACGGTCGGGGTACATCATGTCGAGGTAGGTCTTGTCGGCCGGCGCGAGCACGAGCCTGCCGCCCTGCTCGAGGAACGCATGCGCCTGGCCGGCCGACTCCGGATACGGGCGCGCGGGTTCGCCGCGCCGGTTCGCCGGCATCTCGTGGCCGGCGGACAGGTCCCAGTAGTGCCCGATCGTGCCGGGCGGCAGTTCGGTCGAGGCCCCCATCTCGTGGTAGGCGATCACGGTCTTGCCCGTCGCCGCGGCGGCCGCCGTGATGCGACGCACGAGGTCGAGGTAGTCGTCGGGCTCGGTCGCGAGCGGCTCGTCGCCCCCGACATGGATCCACGGGCCGGGCGTCATCTCCGCCACCTCCGCGAGCACCTCGGTGAGGAAGCGATCGGTCGCCTCCGCGCGCGCCGGGGAGGCGCACAGCGACGAGAAGCCGACCTCGACGCCCTCGTACGGCTTCGGCGCGACACCGTCGCAGTTGAGCTCGGGGTACGCGCTGAGCGCCGCGTTCGTGTGCCCGGGCAGGTCGATCTCGGGCACCACGGTGATGAACCGGTCGGCGGCGTAGTCGACGATTCGGCGGTAGTCGTCCTTCGTGTAGAAGCCGCCGCCGTCGCCGCCGACCGAGGTCGACGCGCCGATGCCGGTGAGCTCCGGCCACGCGTCGATCTGGATGCGCCAGCCCTGGTCGTCGGTCAGGTGCAGGTGCAGCACGTTCATCTTCATGAGCGCCATGCGGTCGAGGTGCTGCTCGACGTAGTCGACGGGGAAGAAGTGGCGCGCGACGTCGACGAGCGAGGCCCGGTACGCGAACCGCGGCCGATCGACGATGGAGGCCGCGGGCACCTCCCAGCCGCCCTCGGGCTCGATCGGGTCGGCCTCCTCGATCTCGCCCGGCAGCATCTGCCGCAGCGACTGGGTGCCCCAGAACAGTCCGGCGGGCGCCGACGCGGCGATCCGCACGCCGTCGGCGCCGCTGTCGAGCGTGTAGCCCTCGTCGCCTTCGACCTCGGGGTCGATGACGAGCTCGATGTCGGATGCCTCGGCCGCGCCCTCTTCGACCGGCAGCTCGAACCCGGTCGCGGTGCGGAGCGGTGCGGCGAACGTCTCGGCGACGGCGGCGGCGCCGTCGCCGGAGACGACGAGCCGGGTGCGCTCGCCGAGGGTGAATGCGCCCCGGTCGGTGAGCTCGAACCGCGCGGGCGCCGGCACGATGCCGGAGAACTCGGCCTTCGCGTCCGAGTCCGCCGAGCAGCCCGACAGCACGAGGAGCGATGCCGTCGCGACGGCCACGGCGGTGCGGACGGCGGCGTTCGGCATCTTTGCCCCTCCCAATCGAAAGACAGGAATCTTGACGAAATCGTCTCGTCGGACATCCTGCCACGGGACGACGGGCGTGCGGAAGAGCCGCCGGCTCCCGGTGCCGCATCCCGACGGCCTCGTCACGTCGCGAGCGGCGGCGGCAGGAGGCATCCATTGCTATGCTTGCGTCGTCGCGACTGGCGTTGAGATGGATTCCCATCGGGGAGCGACTGGCACGGACCGACCGCACGCCTGGGCCGGTACGCCTGCTTGCTGCGCGAGTCGCAGCGGCAGCACCCCCTAGGTCCGTATGTCATGAAGGAGCCAGTCTTGGCCGAATCCGTCTTCAACGCGCCCCTCTCCGAGGTCGACCCCGAGATCGCCGAAGTTCTCGAACTCGAACTCGGTCGCCAGCGCGACTACCTCGAGATGATCGCGAGCGAGAACTTCGTTCCCGTCTCGGTGCTGCAGTCGCAGGGCTCCGTGCTCACCAACAAGTACGCCGAGGGCTACCCCGGTCGTCGCTACTACGGCGGCTGCGAGTACGTCGACGTCGCCGAGTCGCTCGCCATCGAGCGCGCGAAGTCGCTCTTCGGCGCCGAGTACGCCAACGTGCAGCCGCACTCGGGCGCGACCGCGAACGCGGCCGTGCTGAGCGCGATCGCGACGCCGGGCGACACCATCCTCGGCCTCGAGCTCGCCCACGGCGGCCACCTCACCCACGGCATGAAGCTCAACTTCTCGGGCAAGCTCTACAACGCCGTCGCCTACGGCGTCGACCCCGAGACCTTCCTCGTCGACATGAACGTCGTCCGCGAGAAGGCCCTCGAGCACCGCCCGCAGGTCATCATCGCCGGCTGGTCGGCGTACCCCCGCCAGCTCGACTTCGCCGCGTTCCGCGAGATCGCCGACGAGGTCGGCGCGAAGCTCTGGGTCGACATGGCGCACTTCGCGGGCCTCGTGGCCGCGGGCCTGCACCCGAACCCGGTGCCCTTCGCCGACGTCGTGTCGTCGACCGTGCACAAGACGATCGGCGGCCCCCGCTCGGGCTTCATCCTCTCGCGCGACATGGAGCTCGCGAAGAAGCTCAACTCGAACGTGTTCCCCGGCCAGCAGGGCGGCCCGCTCATGCACGTCATCGCCGCAAAGGCCACCGCGTTCAAGATCGCCGCCTCGGCCGAGTTCAAGGACCGCCAGGAGCGCACGCTGCGCGGCGCCGCGATCCTCGCCGACCGCCTGACCGCCGACGACTCGCGCGCGGCCGGCGTCGACGTGCTCACGGGCGGCACCGACGTGCACCTCGTGCTCGCCGACCTCCGCAACTCGAAGATCGACGGCCAGCAGGCCGAAGACCTGCTGCACGAGGCGCTCATCACCGTCAACCGCAACGCGGTGCCGTTCGACCCGCGCCCGCCGATGGTCACGTCGGGCCTGCGCATCGGCACCCCGGCGCTCGCGACTCGGGGCTTCGGCGACGCCGAGTTCACCGAGGTCGCCGACATCATCGCGCTGACGCTGCAGGGCGAGGCGGATGTCGCGGCGCTCCGCGCCCGGGTCGAGGCGCTCACCGCCGCCTTCCCGCTCTACCCCGGCCTGCAGCAGTAGGCCGCGCCGGTCGGGGCGGCGGACGTCGCCCCGGCCGGACCGACCCCGTCGCATCCGTTCACCCGCTCGCCCACCGAGGAGCACCATGACCGCCATCACGCTCGACGGGGTCGCCACGGCGTCCGCCGTGAAGCACGAGCTCGCCGCACGCATCGCCGAACTGAAGGCCCGCGGCGTCACGCCCGGCCTCGGCACGCTGCTCGTCGGCGACGACCCGGCGTCGCGCTCGTACGTCGCGGGCAAGCACCGCGACTGCGCCGAGGTGGGCATCGAGTCGATCCGCGTCGACCTGCCGGTCACGGCGACCGCCGCCGACGTGCGCGCGGCGATCAGCGACCTCAACGCCGCAGCCGAGGTGACCGGGTACATCGTGCAGCTGCCGCTGCCCGCCGGGCACGACGAGAACGCGATGCTCGAGCTCATCGATCCCGACAAGGACGCCGACGGGCTGCACCCCACGAACCTCGGCCGCCTCGTGCTCGGCATCGAGGGCGAGCTGCACTCGCCGTTGCCGTGCACGCCCGCGGGCATCGTGGAGATGCTGCAGCGCTACGACGTGCCGATCAGAGGACGCCACGTCACGGTCATCGGGCGCGGCCTCACCGTCGGCCGGCCCCTGGGCCTGCTGTTCACGCGCAAGGGCCTCGACGCCACCGTCACCCTCACGCACTCGCGCACGCAGGACCTCGCGGCCGAGGTGCGCCGCGCCGACATCGTCGTGGCCGCCGTCGGCGTGCCCCACCTCGTGAAGCCCGACTGGATCAAGCCCGGCGCTGCGGTGCTCGACGTCGGCATCACCCGCGTGCAGGACGAGGAGACCGGCAAGGGCCGGCTCACGGGCGACGTCGACCCCGCCGTCGCAGCGGTCGCGGGACACCTCTCGCCCAACCCGGGCGGCGTGGGCCCCATGACCCGCGCGATGCTGCTCGCGAACGTCGTGAAGGCGGCGGAGCAGGGCCTGCAGCGCTAGGCGCATGTGCGGCCGAGTCGCCTCACGACTGGATGCCTCGGCACGCGCCGCGCCCGCCACGAACTCATCGCGAGTCGAGGGTGGGAAGGGCTCGGACTATCGCGAATATGGCGTTGCGAACGTCTGTCTACTTGTAGCGGACGACTGCCTCGCGGATGAGCGAAGAGTGCTCGTAAATGTCCTCGAGCCCGTCGATCGGGTACTTCGTTTCATTCTTCTGCTCATCGAGCAGACCGAGGTACTTCTGCTTCTTCGAATTGAAATGAAGTCGCGCGATCGGCTTTCGGTTGTTGTCGTCGAGCAAGATTGCGAAATAGGACTTCGAATCGCGCTGTGAAACCCGGTGAGGTTTCACGTCACTGCACGCGATCGCCTTCACAATCTGGTACGCCTCAAGCTCTTCGAGAGTGGTCTCGATCTCCGTATCGCGATCAAGATCATCGGTGGAGGGGTCCTGGCTGGTAATTGCGGGGGCGGTCTCGTCCGTCGTGTACGACGCGCCTCGGAGGGCCGCTTTCAGTCGATCGTTGACCTGGTCGTTCAAGAATTGGGCAGCTGCCTTGGTGACGAGAGGGCCGAACTGATCACGCACACGCTGCGTGATCGAACCGTCGTAGACCTTGGAGATGAAGAAGCGAGCCCAGTCTTCCGATGGTGAACGGAATTGCTCCGCGATCGCGCGCTTGAGCTCTCCGATGTACTTCAGTTCGCCGGCCGCGCTGATCACCGAGTCGAGATCGAATGAGTCCTTCGAGAGCTTCTTGAGCTCGCTCACCAGGCTTTCGTCGATGTCGAGAAGATCGAGGACGAGGAATGGCTTCTCGTCCATCCGATTGGGAGCATCAAGGTCAGTGAAGAAATGGTAGACCGTTCCGTTGGTGAGCACCGCGATGCGCGCGTTCGTGACGGCGAAATAGCGGTAGAGCTGCGACGCGTGTTCGATCTTGAGCCCGCTCGTGCCGGTCTTGCATTCGACGAGCATCTGCACTTCGCCGTTGCGCATGATCGCGTAGTCGATCTTCTCACCGCGCTTGATACCGACGTCTGCGGTGTACTCGGGGACAACCTCGAGAGGGTCGAACACGTCGTATCCGAGCACTGTTGAGATGAACGGCATGACGAACGCGTTCTTCGTCGCTTCCTCGGTCTGAATCGCCTCGCGCTGATTCCGAACCTTCTGAGCGAGCGCGTTGAGCGCATCAGGGAAATCCATGGGTACCTCTCAGTCGCAGTACGGGTGACTCTATCGAGCGAATCCGCGTCACCTCGGCGGCGACTCGGGTGCCGAACACCCCCTTTTCGGGGGGCGCGCAAACGGCGCTCCGCGCTCGCTGCAGACCGCCGTTCACCGGTGCGCAACGCGCGCGCCACCCCGGCGCCACCTCGGATCCGTAGCCTGCCCGCATGGCCGAGTCGAAGACCGATCAGCGCGGCGTCGCCGTCGCGATCATTCCGGCGCGCGGCGGGTCGAAGGGCCTGCCGGGCAAGAACCTGATGCGCCTCGGCGGGGTCTCCCTCGTCGGTCGCGCCGTCGCGGCCGCGCATGCCGCACGCAGCGTCGGCGCGGTCGTGGTCACGACCGACGACGACGAGATCGCACGTGTGGCGCGCGCCGCCGGGGCGACCGTCGTCGACCGGCCGGCCGACCTCTCGGGCGACACGGCGTCGAGCGAATCGGCGCTGCTGCACGCACTCGACGAGCTCGAGGCCCGGGGCCCGCTGCCCGCTGTCACGCTCTTCGTGCAGGCGACATCGCCGTTCATCGACCCGTCGGATCTCGACGCCGCGGTCGCACGGGTCGTGAGCCACGAGGCCGACAGCGTGTTCGCGGCGGTCGAGAGCCACGCCTTCGTGTGGCGCGCCGCCGGCGACGGCTCGGTGTTCGGCGCCAACCACGACGCCGCGGTGCGCCACCGCAGGCAGGAGCGCGAACCGGAGTTCCGCGAGACCGGCGCGTTCACCGCGATGCGGACGGCGGGCTTCCGCGCGGCACGGCACCGCTTCTTCGGCCGGATCGCGCCGCAGGTCGTGCCCCAGCTGCACGGCGTCGACATCGACACCGCCGCCGACCTCGTGGTCGCGCGGGCGCTCGTCGAGCTCATCGACCGGCCGGCACGCGTCGTCGACGTCGACGCCGTCGTCACCGACTTCGACGGGGTGCACACCGACGACACCGCCTGGATCGACACGGAGGGACGCGAGCTCGTCCGCGTCAGCCGCAGCGACGGGCAGGGCGTCGCCCGCCTCCGCGCGGCGGGCGTTCCGGTGCTCGTGCTCTCGGCCGAGACGAACCGCGTGGTGACCGCGCGAGCGGCCAAGCTGCGGGTCGACGTGCTCCAGGGCATGCACGACAAGGCCCCCGCGCTCGCCGAATGGGCCGAGGCCCGAGGCATCCCGCTCGCACGCATCGCCTACCTCGGCAACGACGTCGGCGACCTGCCGGCGATGGCGCTCGTCGGGTGGCCGCTCGCCGTCGCCGATGCGGTGCCCGCGGTGCGCGACGCCGCCCGCCTCGTGCTCGAGGCCGGGGGCGGCGACGGCGCGGTGCGCGAGCTCGCCGAGCTCGTGCTCGCGGCCCGCGACGGTGCGACCGGCGCAGCACCCCACGAACGAGCCGCCACTGCGGCCGAACCCTCCGCACACCGAACAGCACCGCAGGGAGCCCTCGCATGAACACCGTCCGCATCGGCCGTTCGTCGGTCGGCCCGGGTCAGCCCGTGTACGTCATCGGCGAGATCGGCCTGAACCACAACGGCGACGTCGAGATCGCGAAGCGCCTGATCGACGTCGCCGCCGAGGCGGGTGCGCAGGCGGTCAAGTTCCAGAAGCGCACGCCCGAGATCGCAACGCCCGAGCACATGCGGGATGTCTCGCGTGAGACCCCGTGGGGCACGATGAGCTACCTCGACTACCGGTACCGGGTCGAGTTCGGCGAGTCGGAGTACCTCGAGATCGCGTCGTACGCGATGCGCTCGGGGCTCGACTGGTTCGCCTCGCCGTGGGACGTGCCGTCGGTCGCGTTCCTCGAGCGCCTCGACGTCGTCGCGCACAAGGTCGCCTCGGCCTCGATCACCGACCTCGCCCTGCTCGAGGCGATCGCCGCGACCGGCAAGCCCGTCATCTGCTCGACCGGCATGTCAACCCTCGACGAGATCGATCGGGCGGTCGAGGTGCTCGGCACCGAGCGCCTGGTGCTCATGCACGCGACCTCGAGCTACCCGATGCCGCCCGAGGAGGCGAACCTCCTCGTGATCGACGCGCTGCGACGCCGCTACCCGGGTGTCCCGGTCGGGTACTCGGGGCATGAGCGCGGCCTCCAGATCTCGCTCGCCGCGGTCGCACTCGGCGCCGTCGCCGTCGAACGGCACATCACGCTCGACCGGGCGATGTGGGGGTCGGACCAGGCCGCATCGCTCGAGCCGACCGGCTTCGATCACCTGGTGCGCGACATCAGGGTGATCGGCGACGCGATGGGCGACGGTGCGAAGCGCGTGTTCCCGGGCGAGGAGGCGCCGCGCGCGAAGCTGCGACGGGTGCCGGCGCTGTGAACGCGGGTTCGGCGGGCGGACCAGCGCGTCGCGCCGTCACGGAGGCCTCTGGCGCGCCCGAGGCACGTCGTCGCCTCGTGGTCGTCGCCGACTCCGACTCGTACGTCAAGTGGGGAGCGGCGTTCGCGACACGCCTGCCGGCCGGCTGGGATGCCGAGCTCATCGTGGTGACGACGCCCGTGATGCCGAGCGACCGGCAGCTCGGCGCCGCGCTCGCCGGCTCGTCGTTCCATGCGAAGGGCGTGCGCCGGCTCGACCTGGCGTCGCTCGAGCGACGCCTCGCCGCCCGCCGGCCGGATGCCGTGCTGCTCGCACTGCGCGGTCCCTTCGTGCGGGTCGTCGCGCCGATCGTCGCGGCGCTGCCCGGGAGGCCGGTCCTGCTGAGCGGCTTCCCGGGGCTCACGATCCCGGCGGTCCCGAAGGCGGTGGTCTACCGCGAACAGGTCGATCTCGTCGTGCTCCACAGTCGCCGCGAGGTGCGCGAGTTCGAGCAGCTGGCCGCGGGGCTCGGCGTGCGGGTCGGGTTCGGGCTCGCGACGCTGCCGTTCCTCACGGCGCGCCGACGCGGCGCATCGCCGGGTGACGGGGATGCCGCGCCGGTGACGCCGCACGTGGCGTCTGCGCCGGTGGCGGCCTTCGCGTCGACGTCGGCATCGACGCCGCCCGACGGCGACCTCGTGTTCGCCGCCCAGGCGAAGGTGCCGGCCGAGCGCGACGACCGGGTGCGCATGCTCGGCCTGCTCGCGGATGCCGCGCGGCGGCGTCCGACCCGACGGGTCGTCGTCAAGGTCAGGGCTCGGCGCGGCGAGGCGCAGACCCACGCGGAGGCGCACGACTACGCCGACCTCCTCGCCGATCCCGAGGTACGCGCCCGCCTCGGCGGCGTCCCGCCGAACCTGGTCGTCGAGGACGGGCCCATGGCGAAGCACCTCGGACGCGCGTCGATGCTCGTCACGGTGAGTTCGACGGCCGTGCTCGAAGCGGTGGCCGCCGGGGTGCCCGCGATCGTCGTCGACGAGTTCGGCGTCGGCCCGAAGCTGATCAACACGGTGTTCGCTGGCAGCGGGCTGTTCGGCGACCGCGCGGCGGTCGCGGAGTGGGTGGCGAAGCCGCCGGCCGAAGGTTGGCTCGTCGACAACTACTTCCACGGCGAGGCCTTCGACGACTGGGTCGATCGGCTCGAGGAACTGCTCGACCGGCGTGCGGCCGGACTGCTGCCGGCGCCGACTCGACGGCACGACCTCGTCGGCGGTGCGGTGCGTCGGGCGTTCGAGCGGAAGCGGATGCTCGGGCCGTACGATCGGTCGGTCGCCGGGGCGCTGTCGACGATCGTCGCGGTGCCGACGCGGTGGGCGTTGCGCCGGGTGCGCGCGGTGCGGCGTGCGTTGCCGGGCGGTTCGCGGGCGGGGTCGTCCTCCGCGATCGCGCACGCCGTGCTCGCCGGCTCCATGCCGGCCGACGGGGTGCTCACGGACCCCGTGCGGAGCGAGCGATCGGTCACGACGCGGCCGGGCACCGAGTCGATCCACCGTGAGCAGGGAATGCTCGAATCGATGCCGGCGGGCGAAGCGCGCGGCGACGCGGCGCTGTCCGACGCGGCGCTGTCCGACGCGGCGTAGTCCGACGGTGGCGGCGCCGCCGATCGCAGTGCCGGGTCAGGCGCCGGCGCTGTGCTCGCCGACGTGCTGCAGGTACGAGGCGGCGTTGCGGCGGATGCCCTCGCGTTCGGCGTCGCTGAGTTCGCGGCGCACCTTCGCGGGCACCCCGGCGACGAGCGAGCCGGGCGGCACGATCGTGCCCTCGAGCACGACCGCACCGGCCGCGACGAGCGAGCCGGCGCCGATGACCGCGCCGTTGAGCACGGTGGCGTTCATGCCGACGAGGCTGTCGTCTTCGACGGTGCACCCGTGCAGCACGGCGCCGTGGCCGACCGAGACCCGACGGCCGACGGTGAGCGGGTAGCCGGCGTCGACGTGGCAGACGACCGTGTCCTGCAGGTTCGACGCCTCGCCGAGCACGATCGGCTCGGCCTCGGCGCGCAGCACCGCGTTGTACCAGACGCTCGAATCCGCCTCGAGGCGAACGTCGCCGACGATCACGGCGCCGGCCGCGACGAACGCGCTGTCGGCGACGGCGGGGGCGGCGATGCCGGCCAGTGGGATGAGGCGTGCGCTGGGATCGACGGACATGGCGACAGCCTATCGGCGGCGGCTGCGGCGCCTTCGGATCGCCTGGGTCACGAGGCGCCAGGCGGCGCCGACGACGAAGACGGCGACGCCCGCCGCGATCGCGCCAGGCGGCAGCGTGACGACGAGCACGATGCAGCCGATCGCGCCGAGCACAGACAGCGCGCGGGGGACGCGGCGTTCGTTCGCGGGCTGGGTGATCGCGGCGAGGTTGGCGACGAGGTAGTAGCCGAGCACGCCGAACGACGAGAAGCCGATCGCCTGGCGCAGGTCGACGGTGAGCACGAGGGCGACGACCGCCACCGCGACGACGATCTCGGCGACGTGCGGCACCCGGTACCGCGAATGCACCGAGGCGAGCGGTCGCGGAAGCTCGTCGTCGCGGGCCATGGCGAGCGCGGTGCGGCCGATGCCGGCGATGAGCGCGAGGAGGGCGCCGAGTGCGGCGGCGGCCGCGCCGACGCGCACGATCGGGGCGGCCCAGGTCCAGCCGACGTCGTCGACGAGGTCGACGAGCGGTGCGGTCGACGTCGCGAGTGCATCGGCGCCGAGGGTGGCGAGCAGGACGGAGCCGATGAGGGCGTAGAGCGCGACCGCGATGCCGAGGGCGACCGGGATGGCGCGCGGGATCGTCCGGGCGGGGTCGCGCACCTCCTCGCCGAGGGTCGCGATGCGCGCGTAGCCGGCGAAGGCGAAGAAGAGGAGGCCCGCCGACTGCAGGATGCCGGGCCAGCCGGCATCGAGCAGCCCGTCGAGGGGGATGCCGCGCTGGAGGAGCGGACCGGCGCCGGCCGCGATGACGAGCAGCAGCACCGAGATCACGGCCGCGACGATGATGCTCGCGGCCCGGGCCGTGCGGGTGATGCCGCGGAGGTTGACGGCGGCGAGCACGATGACGGCCGCGGCGGCGACGGGTCGCTGCCATGCCGTTGGGACGAGGTACGCGGCGAACGTCATGGCCATCGCGGCGCAGCTCGCGGTCTTGCCGACGACGAACCCCCAACCGGCGAGGAATCCGGGCCATGCTCCGAGCCGCTCGCGCCCGTAGCGGTAGGCGCCGCCCGACTCGGGGTAGCGCGCAGCGAGCTGCGCGGTGGAGCTCGCATTCGCGAAGGCGACGATCGCGGCGATCGCGAGGCCGATGAGCAGCCCCTCGCCGGCGGCGGCAGCGGCGGGGGCGAACGCGGCGAAGACGCCGGCGCCGATCATGGCGGCGAGGCCGATCACGACGGCGTCGCGGAGCCCGAGTCGGCGGGCGAGCGAAGGCTGTGGCACGCGCGCACTCTACGCCATCGGGGTGTCGCGCCCGTTTCTCGGCTCAGCGCGGCACCAGCCGCGACGCGCCATAGGATCGGGAGATGAGCTCACCCGCTTCCGCCCCGTCGCATGCTGCCGTCGACCGCGTCGCCGCGGCCCTCGCCGCGCAGGGACTCGAGCCCGAGATCGTGTGGTTCGACGACGCCGTGACGACCGCCCAGCTCGCGGCCGACGCGCTCGGCGTCGAGGTCGGCCAGATCGCCAACTCGCTCGTGTTCACGCTCGATGACGAACCGATCCTCGTGCTCACGTCGGGCGCCCATCGCGTCGACACCGAGTGGCTGGGATCGGAGCTCGGCGGCGTCATCCGGCGAGCGTCGAAGGAGACCGTGAAGGCGGCGACCGGCCAGGTGATCGGCGGCGTCGCGCCGCTCGGCCACCCCGCTCCGGTGCGCACGATCGTCGACACCGACCTCGCCGCCTACCCCGTCGTGTGGGCCGCCGCCGGGCACGCCAAGACCGTGTTCCCCACCACCTTCGACGACCTCGTCCGCATCACCGGCGGCACGCCTCGCGCCGTCGAGCCCGCCCGAGAACCGGCCGCCGAGTCAGCCTGACCGGAATCGCGCGGCATCCGCGCGCCACGGCGGAACTTCCCTGCGGCCCACAGGCCTGCGTTTGCGCTGCATCCCGCTCGCGGCCGGCTTCCACGCCGATGTCGATCCCGCTCCCGCGACTACGACACTGAGTCGCAGGGCGATTCAGTGTCGTAGTCGCGCCGAGGGAATCACGACGGCGTGATGGATGTGGGTGGCGAGCAGGACACTGCCTCCTGAGAGCACCTGCAGTGGCGCAGGTCGCGCCCGGGGCGGAGGACCGATGGAGAAGAGCGGAGGACCGATGGAGGGGAGACGGAGCGACGGGGAACCCGTCGCTGCGCAGACCCCTCGATTCGATGTGGTCGGCGTGGTCCTCAGGGTTCGTCGACAGCTCGACCTGAGCCAACGAGACCTCGCACGACGGTTGGGCGTCAGCCACGCGGCGATCGCACGTGTCGAGGCGAATCGGAACGGCATCGACGTGGCCGACCTCGAGCGGCTCGTCGGCCTCGCGGGGATGCGTCTCGCGGTGCTGGACGAGTCGGGCGCCGAGATGGCCCCGATTCCGCCCGACTGGGTGCGCGACAACGCCGGACGGCGTCTGCCCGTTCATCTCGACGTGCGCCCGCCCGACGACCGCCCACGCTCGAGGCTCACCGATATCCACTACGACCGTGCCGAGCCGAACGCCTGGTACCACCATCGAGCGCACCGTGATGAGCGGCGCGCCCGCGGTCTCCATGCGGTGAACGACGATGGGCCGACCACGAGCGCCCTCAGGTTCGAGGCGCAGCGACGCCTTCGAGACCGACTCGAGCGTGCCGCATCCCTCGCGAGACGCGATCCGATACTGCTCGACGATTGTCGTTGTCGTGTCGACTGCTGGGAGGCCGGCGACTGTGCGGCCGACTGCGATTGCGAGTGCGGCACCTGATCCGGAGGCGACGCGACTCCGGTCGGCGCCGATCAGGCGTCCCGGCGGGCGCCCTCCGATGCGCGAACCGTGAAGACGATGGGTGCGCGGTAGCCGTGGTCGGCGAAGGCCGCGGTCACCGCGCGGGTCACGTCGGGAACGAGGGCCTCGGGGACGAGCGCGATCGCCGAACCGCCGAAGCCTCCGCCCGTCATGCGGGCGCCGATCGCGCCCGACGACTGCGCGGTCGCCACGGCGAGGTCGAGTTCCGGCACCGAGATCTCGAAGTCGTCGCGCATCGACACGTGCGAGGCATCCAGCAGGGAGCCGATCGCCCCCGCCCCGTGCTCCCGCAGCGTGCGCACGGTGTCGAGCACCCGCTGGTTCTCGGTCACGACGTGGCGCACCCGACGGAACGTCTCGTCGTCGAGCACCTCGGCCGCGCGGGAGAGGCCGTCGACCCGCAGGTCGCGCAACGACTCCACGCCGAGGCTCCGGGCACCCGCCTCGCACGACGCCCGACGCGCGGCGTAGCCGCCCGAGGCGTGGGCGTGCGCCACGCGGGTGTCGACCACGAGGAGCGAGAGGTCCTCGGCCTCCAGGCCGAGCGGGATCACGTCGGCGTCGAGGCTGCGGCAGTCGAGGAACACCGCCGAGTCGGCTGCGCCGAGCAGCGAGGCCGTCTGGTCCATGATGCCCGTCGGGGCGCCGACCACGCGGTTCTCGGCGAGGCGGCCGACCTTCGCGAGCGTGGGGCGGTCGAGACCGAGCCCCCAGTGCTCGTCGAGCGCGAGCGCGACCGCGCACTCGATCGCCGCCGAGCTCGACAGGCCCGCACCGATCGGCACGTCCGAGGTGATGTAGAGGTCGACCCCGCGGGCGTGGTCGAGATCGGCGCCGAACTCCCGCAGCGCCCACGCGACGCCGAGCGGGTAGGCGGCCCACCCCGACACGGCGTCGGGGGTGAGGTCGTCGAGGCCGATCTCGACCGCCTCGGGCTCGTGGCTCGTCGCCACGCGCAGCACCCGGTCGTCGCGGTCGCCGAGCGCGACCGTCGTGCGACGGTCGATCGCGAAGGGGAACACGAAGCCGTCGTTGTAGTCGGTGTGCTCGCCGATCAGGTTCACGCGGCCGGGCGCCGACCACACCCCGGCCGGCCGTCGGCCGAACCACTCGGCGAATCCGTGGGCGGCGTCGGCGACGGTCATTCTGCGACTCCTTCGATCGCGGCGCGCAGCGCCTCGGCCTGTGCTTCGGGCGGGACATCCCCGACCCATGCTCCCATCGCGGCCTCGGAGCCGGCGAGGTACTTCAGCTTGTCGGCGCCGCGGCGCGGGCTCGTGAGCTGCAGCATGAGCCGCACCTCGTCGCGACGCTCGTGCACCGGCGCCTGGTGCCAGGCCGCGATGTAGGGCGTCGGCGTCTCGTAGAGCCGGTCGACGCCGCGCAGGAGCCGCCGGTAGAGCACCGCGAGCTCGTCCCGCTCGTCGAGGTTCGTCGCCGCGAGGTCGGGCACGTGACGGTGGGGGAGCAGGTGCACCTCGATCGGCCAGCGGGCCGCGAACGGAACGAACGCGCTCCAGTGCTCGCCCTCGAGCACGATGCGCGGGCCGCCGCGTTCCCGCTCGAGCAGGTCGGCGAAGAGTCCGGGGCCGTAGCCGTCGATCGAGGCGAGCAGTCGCTCGGTGCGCGGCGTCACATAGGGGTAGGCGTAGATCTGACCGTGCGGATGCCCGAGCGTCACGCCGATCTCGCGGCCGCGATTCTCGAACGGGAAGACCTGCTGCACCCCGGGCAGCCCCGAGAGCTCGGCCGTGCGGTGCGCCCACGCCTCGATCACGGTTCGGGCGCGAGAGACCGGCTGCGTGCCGAACGAGCCCTCGTGCTCGGGGCTGAAGCAGACCACCTCGCACCGGCCGACCGAGGGCAGGCGGCGCTCGAGGCCGACGCGGCGGAGCCCGGCGAGCCCGCCTTCGGCGCCCTGAGCCGGCCGAATGGCGGGCCCGAACGACGGCGACCGGTTCTCGAACACCGCGACGTCGTACCGGCTCGGGATCTCGGACGGGTTGCCCGGCGACTGCGGCGCGAGCGGGTCGAGCTCGGCGGGCGGGAGCACGACCCGGTTCTGGCGGGCCGCGGCGATCGAGATCCACTCGCCGGTGAGCACGTCCTGCCGCATCTCGGCCGTCGCCGGGCGAGGGCCGAGCTCGCGCTCGTCGATCGACCGCTCGTCGGGCAGCGTCGTGTCGACGTCGTCGAAGTAGATCAGCTCGCGACCGTCGGCGAGTCTCGTGCGTCGTACGGCGATGCGGGGGTCGACGGCGTGCTGGTCGACAATGCGCGGGGCGCCGGTGGGCGTCGAGGATGCCTCGGCGGAGTCACGGGTCTCGGTCACGCCGCACACCCTACGCGACTTTCGATTCGCAAACAAACCACTTTCGTATTGCAAAGTCAGGTGGGAAGCCGCATGATTCCCCTATGAGCGACCAACCACGGCTCGACGCCCAGGTCGACGCGCCCCGCCGCCGTGAGCTCGCGCGAGCCCTCGTCGCCGAGCGCGGGTTCGTGCGCGTCGCCGAGCTGAGCCGCGCCTTCGGCGTGACGACCGTCACCGCCCGTGCCGACCTCGACGCGCTCGAACGCCAGGGCATGATCCGCCGGGTGCACGGCGGCGCCGTGCCCGCCGGCGCTCCCGGCGTCGACCGGCCCGAACGCGAGCCGAGCTTCGAGGAGGCGCTCGAGGCGTCCGTCGAACCGAAGCGCCGCATCGGAGCGCACGTGGCCGGACTCGTGCGCAGCGGGCAGAGCCTCATCCTCGACGTCGGCACCACGACCCTGCAGGTCGCGCGCGCGCTGAAGCAGCGCAGCGACCTCGACGACGTCGTCGTGTTCACGAACGGCCTCTCGATCGCCCTCGAGCTCGAGTCCGAGATCCCGAGGTTCCAGGTCGTCGTCACGGGAGGCACGCTGCGTCCTCGCCAGCACTCGCTCGTCGACCCGCTCGCCGGCTCGATGCTGCGCGACCTGCACGTCGACCTCGCCGTCATCGGCTGCAACGGGGTCGATCCGGTGCACGGCGTCACCAATGCGAACCTGCCCGAGGCGCAGGTGAAGGCGCTCATGCTGCAGCGGGCGGCGCGAGCCGTCGTCGTCGCCGACGGGTCGAAGGTCGGCGAGGTGCACCTCGGTCGCGTCGGCCCCGTCGACGCGTTCGACGAGCTCGTCACGGATGCCTCGGCGCCGCACCCGGTCGTCGCCGAACTGGAGGAGGCCGGACTCGCGGTCGTCACCGCGCACGCACCCGATGCAGACCATAGAGTTGGTCCATGACCCTTCCCACGGGCGAGCAGTTCGAGCTCGAGACGACGACGTCGAGCGGTGAGATCCGGGCCACCGTCACGGCCGTCGCCGCCGGGCTCCGCACCCTCAGCATCAACGGCATCGACCTCGTTCCCGCCTACGGCGAAGACCAGTCGCCGCCGATGGGCGCCGGCATCGTGCTCGCGCCGTGGCCGAACCGCATCCGCGACGGCCGGTGGAGCCACGACGGCGTCGACCACCAGCTCGCGATCACGGAGCCGGCCCGCGGCAACGCGATCCACGGGCTGCTGCGCTACACCGAGTACAGCGCCGTCGACCGAGAGCGCGACTCGGTGACGCTCGCCGCGCGCATCTACCCGCAGCTCGGCTACCCGTTCCTGCTCGGCACCGCCGTGCACTACGAGCTCGTCGCCGACGGCCTGCGCGTCACGCACTTCGTCGAGAACCTCGGCGCCGACACGGCCCCCGTCGCGCTCGGCACCCATCCGTACCTCAAGATCGGCGGCGTCCGCACCGAAGACCTGGTCCTGCGTCTCGACGCCGCGAGCCACATCGAGGTCGACGAGCGCCTGCTGCCGACCGGCGAGGTCCCGGTCGACGGCACCGAGTGGGACTTCCGCGAAGGACGTCGGGTCGGCGACGTGCAGCTCGACGACGCGTTCGGCGAGCTCGCGAGCGACGACGGCCAGGTGCTGCACACGCTCACCGCACCCGACGGGCGCAGCGTGTCGGTGTGGGCCGACGACGAGTTCGGCTACGTGCAGGTCTACACCTCGCGGGAGTACCCGGGCGAGGGCGGCGACGTCGCGATCGCGATCGAGCCGATGACCGCGCCGGCCGAGGCGTTCAACTCCGGCCGCGGCCTGCGGTGGCTCGGCCCGGGCGAGGAATGGCAGCTCAGCTGGGGCATCCGCTTCGAGGGCTTCTCAGCCGACTGACCTCACGCGGCGCACGCCCCCGAATCGACCGGGTCGTCGAGGGCGGATGCCTCCGCCGCGAGCGGCGCGAGCGTCGACACGGGAACCGCGAACCCCACCGTCGCGACGGTCTCGGACCGGGCGAACACGACGCCGGCGACCTCGCCGTCGACGTCGAGCACCGGCCCGCCCGAGTTGCCGGGATCGACGTCGGCCGACAGCGTCATGACGTCGCGCGTCGACGTCGCGCCGTCGGTCGAGATCGTGAGCGGTCCGCTCGCCGCGACGCGCGCCGGTCGGAGTTCCAGCGGCCCGCCGAACGGGTACCCCGCGACGGCGACCTCGTCGCCGAGGGCGGGTTCGTCGATGGGCAGCGCCGGGGCGTCGAGCCCGTCGACCGCGATGACCGCGAGATCGTGCTCGGGGTCGAACGCGACGACCCGGCCGGCGACGGCGGGGAGCCCCGGCGCTTCGACGATCGGTTCGTCGACGCCCGCGACGACGTGCGCGTTCGTCACGATGCGGTCGTCGGCGACGACGAACCCCGACCCCGACACGTTGCTGCCGCACCGGAACGCCGTGCCCGTGATGCGCACGACCGACCGCGACGCCTCGGCGATCGCGGGCGAGTCGACGCCGCCCTGCGGCGGCGGCTCGGTCGGCAGCGGCGTGTCGAGCACGTCGACGAGCCACGGCAGCCCCTCGCCGAGCGCCGCGGCACGGAGCTCGGCCATGGCCGACCTCGCCGGCGGCGGCGTCACCTGGTCGAGCGCCCGGACGACGGTCGATCCGGCCACGGCGGGCGAGAGCACCGGAACGCCCATCGCCGCGACGCCCGATGCGACGAGGGCGACGACGAACGCGGTCACGATGAGGTTGCCGACCAGACCCAGCGCCCGGTCGAGCACGCCGAGCTTCACCCGGTGCGCGCCGCGGCGGAGCGCACGGCCCACGATCGCGCCGAGCCAGGCGCCGAGCGACAGCAGCACGAGCGCCACGGCGATCGCGACCGGCGCGCGCAGCTCGGGCAGGGGCACGAGCCCGGCGAGCCAGGGCATCGCGAACCAGGCGGCGATGCCGCCCGCGATGAGCCCGATGAGGCCCGCGGCGGTGCGCAGCAGCCCCGCACGCCAGCCGTTCACGGCGGCTCCGATGAAGACGAGCACGAGCAGGATGTCGAGCACGAGGCTCCAGCTCACGGATCCTCCTCCCGTCGGGGCATGCTGGCGGTCGTTTGGAGTCCAGCCTGCGGCATCCGACTCGGAGCAACCTGAGGGTCGTCGGAACCCCACAACCGGCGCGGCGGGTGCCCGAGCCGTTCGGTAGCCTCTGATGGGCCCGTGCCGACGGCCGGGCACACCACGACCCCACACGACGAGGAGTGACGGATGCGCGTCGGCATGTTCCTGAACTACGCGGGCGGCTTCCGCGAAGCGGCCGACGAGGTCGCCGAGCTCGAGGCATCCGGCGTCGATCTCATCGCGGTGCCCGAGGCGTACTCGTTCGACGCGGTCAGCCAGCTCGGCTTCCTCGCCGCCCGCACCGAGCGGCTCACGCTCATGAGCGGCATCCTGCAGCTGTACACCCGCACGCCCACGCTCACCGCGATGACGGCCGCAGGGCTCGACTACGTGTCGGGCGGCCGGTTCGAGCTCGGCATCGGCGCCTCGGGACCGCAGGTCATCGAGGGCTTCCACGGCGTCAAGTACGACGCCCCGCTCGGGCGCACCCGCGAGATCATCGACGTCTGCCGCATGACGTGGCGGCGCGAGCCCGTCGTGCACGAGGGACGCAACTACACGATCCCGCTGCCCGCGGGCGAGGGGACCGGGCTCGGCAAGCCGCTGAAGCTCATCAACCACCCGGTGCGCGAGCGCATCCCGATCACCGTCGCCTCCCTCGGGCAGAAGTCGGTCGAGCAGACCGCCGAGATCGCCGACGGCTGGCTGCCGATGTTCTACCACCCCGAGCGCGCGGGCGACGTGTGGGGTGCCGCGCTCGCCGCGGGCACCGCGAAGCGCGATGCCGCGCTCGGCCAGCTCGACGTGTTCGCGAGCCCCGCGCTCGCCATCACGGAGGACCCCGAGCTCGAGGCCATGGCGCTCGCCGCGGCGAAGCCGCAGCTCGCCCTCTACGTCGGCGGCATGGGCGCCCGCGGCAAGAACTTCTACAACGACCTCGTCGCGAGCTACGGGTTCGAGGCGGAGGCCGCGCACATCCAGGACCTCTACCTCGACGGGCGCAAGCAGGAGGCGGTCCAGGCGGTGCCCGACGAACTCGTGCGGGCGATCTCGCTCATCGGCCCGGCCTCGGTCGTCGCCGAGCGCGTCGCGGCATTCGCCGCGAGCGGGGTCACGACCCTCGCCGTGACCCCGCTCGCGCGCACCTCCGCCGAGCGCGTGGCGCTCATGGCCGGGTTCAGGCGACTGGTCGGCTGAGCTCGCGGCGCCACGCCGCGTAGGCCCAGACGGCGAGGGCGAGCATCGGCCCCCAGAACCAGAACGGCAGCAGCAGGTCGAACACGACGGCCTCGCCGAGCGTCGGGCTTCCCGCCGCCACGATGAGCATCGGCACGGCCGAGATCGTGACGACGGTCGCCGCGGCGAGCCCCGGCACGACGGCGAGGCGCGCCGGAACCGTCCGGCCGCCGACCCGCGGCATCCACGCCGGGAAGACGAGCCCCCACGGCAGGATCAGGCCGAGGGTGAGCACCACCGCGGCGACGGCGCCCGCCCCGAGCATGAGCCCGGTCGTGAGCATCGCCGGCGAGAGCTCGTCGGCGGCGGGCGCGAAGAGCGGCCACGGCGTGAGCCAGCTCGCGCGGACCACGGCGTAGGGCAGCGGCCCGAGCGCGGCGAGCACCGTGAGCACTCGGCGGTGCCGCACGAGCCATCCCTCGAAGCGGCGCACCTCGCGCGTCGTGCGTCCGACCGAGACCGCGATCGCGACCCACGCCAGCACCGCGACGACCGAGATCGCCGAGACGGTGATGAGGCCAGCGTTCGCGACGAGCGCGGCGCCGAACTTGCCGAGGAACGTCGTGACGCCCTGCCAGGTGAGGCCGGCCCACGACACCGCGACGACGACGAGCGCGACGAGCAGCACGAGCAGGGGCACGCCGAGGCGCGGGGCGCGGACGACGAGGACGCACGTCGTCACGACGCCGGCAACGACCGAGCAGAAGCCGAAGACGTAGCCGGCGAAGGTGATCGTCCCGGCGTCTCCCAGCACGAGGGTCGCGGCGAGGGCGAGCAGTGCGGCGGCGACCGCGGCGACGAACGGGGCGCGCGGCTCGCGTGCGCCCCGAGCGAGCAGGGCGACGGCCACGACGATGCCGACGAGCCCGGTCGCGATCACGACGGCGGCGAACTGGGTCGGGTCGAGCACGGCGCTCGCGAGACTGCGCGACGACGCCGTGACGAACGGATCGGAATCGGGGACGAGCCACCATGCGGTGCCGAGCGCGGCGATCGCAGCCGATGCGAGCAACGCCGTCGCGGCGAGCCATCGCCTCGGGCGCGTTCGTGGGGGCACCGCGGTGGCGCCGGTGGATTCGCGGACGGAGGTCATCGTGTGCTCCTGTGCATCGTCGGAGGGGGCGCCGCCGGGGCGCCCGCCGGGCGGATCCGCCGCCCCGGCTCCGCCAGCCTCGCGGCGGTCGCGGGCGGTTCGCCTCACCCGGTCGGGTGAGATGCGCCAGCAGCACGGCCGGTAGCGTGGGGCCGGTGATGGATGCCTCGGGGGAGTCGCGCGCACCGGGATACGCCGATCGGGTGACGGCGGCCGTGGCGGCCGGCGCGCTGCTGCCGTTCACGGTCGTCGAAGTGCTCGGCGAGGCGGGCGGTCGCCACGCGGCCTGGGCGGCGGCCGTGCTCGGATGCTACGTGCTGCTGCATCTCCTCGTCGTCGTGCGGCGCCGGCTGCCGCGCACGGCGATCGCCGCGGCATCCGCACTCATGCTCGTGCTCGCCGCGCTGAGCGTGCCGGGCATGCCCGGGCTCGCGGTGCTGCAGGCGAGTTCGCTCGTCTACCTCGTCTTCGTCTTCGCCGCGGCCGCCGGCGACGACCTCGTCGCCGGCTGGGCGGCGCTCGGCTGCGGCCTCGCCGGCGCGGGCATCATGACCGGGCTCGTGATCGTCTCCGAGCGACCGAACGATGCGGCGATCGTCGCGAGCCCGGGCGCCGCGTTCGCGCTCGCCGGATCGCTCGCGGGCGGCATCGGCGTCGCGTGGGCGCTCGGCCGGTACCGGCGCGAGACCCTGCGCAAGCGGGCGGCCGAGCGCGTCGCCGTCGCGCGGGCCGCCGAGCTGCGGATCGAGACGGAGCTCCGGGCCGTCGCCGACGAGCGGCGTCGCATCGGCCGCGAGCTGCACGATGTCATCGCCCACTCGCTCGCGGTGATGGTCGCCCAGGCCGAGGCGACGAGGGTGCTCGTCGGGCGCGACGACGACCGGGCGAGGGTCGCCGTCGGGCACGTCGTCTCGACCGGCCGCGCGGCGATGCGGGACATGCGCGGACTGCTCGGGGCGCTCGTCGAGCCCGGCGTTCGCGCCGGCATCCGTGGCGAGGGCGGCGGGGGCGGCGAGTCGGCGCTCCGCGAGCCGAGCCCGGGGCTCGACGGCATCGCCGAGCTCGTCGAGCGCGCGCAATCACCCGGCCGCGCGGTCGAGCTCGTCGTGACCGGCACCGCGCGCGAGGTGCCGCCCGGACTCGCGCTGACCGCCTACCGGGTGGTGCAGGAGGCGCTCACGAACGTGCTGCGCCACGCATCGCCGCCGACGACGACCCGCGTCGGACTCGAGTGGGGGCGCGACCTCGTCGTGACCGTCGACGACGACGGGCAGCCGATCGGGCTGCCCATCCGCACGGGGGCGTCCGATGCGGGCGCCGGAGGTTCCGCCGCCGCGCGTGCGGCGAGCGGTCGAGGCATCCCGGGCATGCGCGAACGCGTCGCCCAGTTGGGCGGCAGCCTCGACGCCCGCCCCCGCCCCGACGGGCCGGGGTGGCGCGTCGTCGCCCGGCTTCCGCTCGTCGCGGCGCCCGTTCGAGCGGAGGGCGAGGAGTGACGGACGATCCGGCGGCCGCGCGCATCCGCGTGGCGCTCGCCGACGACCAGGAGCTCATCCGCTCGGCGCTCGCCGTCATGCTCGAGTCGCACGACGACCTCGAGCTCGTCGTCGAGGCCGCCGACGGTGCCGAACTCGTCGAGCGCCTGCGCGCGCACCGTGCCGACGTCGTCGTGATGGACGTGCGGATGCCTCGGATGGACGGCATCGAGGCGACGCGGCGCGTGCGGGCGGAGCATTCCGCCGCGAGGGTGCTCGTGCTCACCACCTTCGACCTCGACGAGGTCGTGTTCGCCGCGATCCGGGCGGGCGCGAGCGGCTTCCTCACCAAGGACGCCTCGGCCGACGAGCTGGCGGCGGCGATCCGCGCCGTGCATGCGGGCGACGCGACCCTCGCGCCGCGCGCGACGGCGAGCCTCGTCGACTTCGTCGCGCGCGCGCCCGAGCCGGTCGACGCCGAGACGCTGCTGGAGCCGTTCACGGGGCGCGAGCGCGATGTGCTCGCGCTCCTCGTCACGGGCGCCTCGAACGACGAGATCGCCGAGCGGCTCTTCCTCACGGGCAACACCGTGAAGACGCACGTCAAGGCGATCCTCGCGAAGCTCGACCTGCCCGACCGCGTGCACGTCGTCATCTGGGCGTACGAGCGGGGGCTCGTTCCGCGGTGAGCGGCCTCCATTTCGGTGGTCGAAGATATGTTCGAAGCATGAAGCGCTCAACCGGCGAGCATCTCCCACCGCGATCGGCCCTCGATGGTGCCCCCGGGGAATTCCGACATCCCGACCCGCGGATTAAAAGTCCGCTGCTCTGCCTCTGAGCTACGGGGGCGACGCCGATGACGCAGGAGCGCTGCTCGGCTTGCCGACAGTCTAAGCCAATCGCCGATTTCAATCGGTTGCGATCGGCCCGCGATGGACTCCAGCCCATCTGCCGCGAGTGCAACACGCAGAAGGCTCGCGACTACGACGCGAGACACCGTGAGGCCCGCATTCGAGTGATCATGGCGCGCAAGGCAGTTCAGCGCCAGATCGCGCTCGCAGCGGTGGGCGACCACCTCCTCGACCACCCGTGCATCGATTGCGGTGAGGCCGACGTCCGGGTACTCGACTTCGATCACCGGGAGAACTGCGACGAGACCGCTGAGGTGATGAAGCTCGTTCAAGACGGGTACGGCCTGCTGCGCATCATGGCCGAGATCGACAAATGCGATGTCCGTTGCCGGAACTGTCATGCGAAGGTCACCTGCGAGCGCATGGGCGACAACGGGAGGTCAGGGCTCATGCGTCGTGCCGGAGACGACGGCCTGGCCTCGTAGCGCCGCGCACGGCGATGCGACCGGCCGCCGGCGCTCCCGGCGACCGGCCGCTCGCCATCTCGGCGACGGGGGTCGCGTCCGCCCGAACGGCCGAACGCTCGCCCTCGAGCGGCATCACGGTCAGCTCGCCGCCCGCCCGAGAATGCTTCGGGTGTGCATGACCCGCAGGCTAGTCCCGATCGCGACGGCATCGAAGCCCCCAGTGCGAGCGGCCCCCGCACAGGGGAGCACGGGGGAGCGCAGGGCACCCGGCCGGGGATGGCCGCACCCGACCGGAGTATCCTGTACCGAATGGCCGCCGACTTCCACCGCCCGACGAAACTCCCACCCGGAATGTTCGACGACTTCATCGGCGGGGCCGACCCGGCCCACCTCAACCGGGCAGCCCACGACACCGCGCAGGCCCTGCTCGCCCGGGTTCGCGCCGACCCCGACCCCGAGATCGTCGCCCGTCTCATCGCGTACACCGACCGCCACGGCATCGACGCGATCGCGGAGCTGTGGTCGGGTGCGTCGGCGAAGAGCCTGCCTGGCGCGCTCTGGCGCATCTACCTCCTGCGCACGCTCATCGGGCAGGACGCCGAGACGCTGAGCCTCGCCTACCGGCGCGGCACCGAGATGTCGCACACCATCGACCAGGTCGTCGCCGGTGCGGCGTCCCCGGCCGGCCCCGCCGAGATCCGCGAGCTGGCCGACCGGGTGCTGCACGGCGTGTTCACGGGCGACTTCGCGGTCGCGCTCGAGCGGGCGGCCGCGTTCGCGCGGGTCACGGCGACCGGCTTCACGAGCCTCGCCGACGACGCGGACGCCTCCGACTCGGTGCACCACGACCGCTCGGCCGCGCTCACGAGGCGGGCGCTGCGCCTCACCGAGCTCGGCGACGAGCTCACGGCCTGCGCGAAGCTCTGGCGGCGTGACGCGCTCGACTGATTCGCCGGATGTGACCGTTCCGGCCGAGCGTGGCCCCGCGAAGGGGCGCAGCCGGTCGGAACGGCCACGTCCGCGCTCCGCACATCGCATGGGGCGACCGGTGGCTCGCGTCGGGAATGAACCGCCCCTCGCTGTCGTTTAGACTGTCTGAGGCCGGCCGCAGTAACCCCGGGCTCCAAAATTCGCCGCTCCGAGCGGCCTCGCGCCGAGAGGCGTTCTGCGGCCGGCCTTTCACGTCTCCGCGGTCGCCCAAGCGGTCGTGCGGGCCTCGAGATCGACGGTGCCGAACCCGCCGGCCGGCGAGAAGGTCGTCACCGTGCGCCCGGGCCGGACCCGCTCGTCCGTGCGCCAGAGCGCGGCGAGTTCCGCTTCGGCCGAGGCATCCCCGCCGTCGGCTGCGACGGTGAGCCGAGCGACGCGGTCGGCGAGGTCGAGGGCGTCGGCGGCGATCGGCGCGTCGGGGGCGTCCATCACGCCCCAGCCGTCCCAGAGCAACAGCTCGGTGCGCATGCGGTGGGCGAGGTCGCCGAGCACGTAGCCGTGCACGATCCAGGGCCCCGAGATCGGATGCCCCGGCGCCACCCCGTACCCGGCGAGGTCGATCTCGCCGGCGCGGTAGCCGAGCCAGGCCTCCGCGGCGGTCTCGAACGGCGAACCCGGTCCGGTCGGCAGGTCGTGCACGTCGAATCCGTGCGCCGCCGGGTCGAGCTCGGGATCGAAGCGCACCCAGCGGCCGTTGTGCCCGGCCTCGACGACGACGTGGTCGTGGCGGAACCCCGGCGTGAAGTAGCCCGCGAATCCGAGGCGGGTGCGTGCCGGGCGCCCGTGCTCGCGCAGGATCGACACCGCGAGCAGCGAATGGTCGCGGCAGCAGCCGCCGACTCGCCGGTCGGGCGCGCGCTCGGCGTCGAGCGGGCCGTCGGCGCGCTCCGTCGCGGCATCGAGGATCGACGCGATCCAGCGGCGGTCGATGTCGGCGAACTGTTCGGAGGTCACCGCGGGGTCGGCGCGGTAGTGGGTGATCGCGGCGGTCACCGCGCGGTGGATCGCGCCGGGCTCGGCGGCGACCCCCGCGACGAGCGCGCGATGGGCGCCCGGGTCGGAGAACGGCGAATGGCGGGCGTACTCGGCAGGGTTGGGGTGTCCGGTCATACCGGCATCGTCGAGTCGGTCCCAGGGGCCGGGTCAAGCCGGACACCGGGCCGCAGCGGCATCGCGACGCGCATCGCGATCTCGTCGGGGTCCTCGGGCCACGGCCCCGGGTACCACTCGCGCGGCGCCGCGGGCGCCGAGGCGTCCCGGCCGGCCGATGCCTCGGACGCGCCGGTGCCCGCCGCACCGCGCACCGCGTCGTAGAAGCGCAGCAGCTGCGGATAGACGACCTCGCGGGCGGTGACGTCGATGACCGCGTAACGGGCTCCGGGCTCCATCCGCAGGGCGATGGTCCGCGTCGGGGCGGCCCGGCCGGTGAAGGGCACGGCGGTCTCGATGCGCCCGGGGAGGGCGTCGCCGACGGGGGAGTGGAAGAGCACCCAATGGCCGGGTCCCGCCGTGGCGCCCTCGCGCTCGAGGTGGCGCCCGATCTCGATCACGTCCGCGACGAAGCTCGGCACCAGTCGCGACTGCACGACCGTGCGGACGATGGTCGCGATCGACGTGTCGGGCATCGTCTCGAAGCGCACCCGTTCGCGCAACCCGTCGTCCGCCGTGCCGGCCCCCGCCACGGGGCCCGCGTCCGATGCGGCGAGCCGATCGACCGCCTGGCTGCGTTCCGCGAAGTCCTCGCGCTGCGCCGCCCACCAGCCGAGGAGCCGCTCGCGCGCCTCCGCGGGTGCCGCATCGAGCAGTCCGCCGATCTCGGCGAGCGGCAGGTCGATGCGGCGCAGCATCGCGATCGTGCGCGCGCGAGCCACCTGCTCGGGCGCGTATCGTCGGTAGCCCGTCCGCGGGTCGACGTCGGCCGGCACGAGCAGTCCGCTCGCGTCGTAGATCCTCAGCGCCTTGAGTGACAGCCCGGACGCCCGGCTCATCTCCCCGGTGCCGAGCGCGCGCATGCACCGTACGGTAGCGCATGGCGGCGAGGCATCCACGCCTACGATTGGTGCATGCCCGAGACCGTGACGTTCCTCATCGCGCCCCTCACTGCGGACGCACCCGCCGTCGACCTCGACTCGACGTTCCATGCGGTGGATGCCTCGGAGCCCGCATTGCGCGTCGGCGAACTGTCCACGCAGCGCGGCGACGGCATCTTCGAGACCCTCGCCGTCGTCGACGGTCATGCGCAGGAGGCGGAGGCGCACCTCGAGCGACTGCGCAACTCGGCGCAGATCTGCGAGCTCCCGGAGCCCAACCTCGCGCAATGGCGGGCGGCGATCGCCGCGGCGGTCTCGCAGCTGCCCGCGTCGGGCGAGTTCGCGCTGAAGCTCGTGCTCAGCCGGGGCGTCGAGCACGGCCCCGCGCCCACCGCGTGGCTCGCGGCCTCCCGCGCGGCCGATCGCACCGCCGAGCGCGAGCACGGGATCCGCATCGTCTCGCTCGACCGCGGCCTCGCGCACGACGCCGCGGCGAAGGCGCCGTGGCTGCTGCTCGGCGCGAAGACGCTGAGCTACGCGACGAACATGGCGGCGATCCGCGAGGCGAAGCGGCGGGGTGCCGACGACGCGCTCTTCGTCTCGAGCGACGGGTACGTCATGGAGGGGCCGACGTCGAGCGTCATCCTGCGCCACGGCGACGTCTACTCGACCCCAGAGCCGAGCGGCGCGATCCTGCGGGGCACGACGCAGCAGAGCCTCTTCGAGTTCCTCGAGCGCGACGGTCACGCGACGGAGTACCGGGACATCCCGGTCGCCGAGCTCGCGACCGCCGACGCGATCTGGCTGGTGTCGAGCGTGCGCCTCGCGGCGGGCGTGACCGCACTCGACGGAACGGCCGTGCCGTTCGACGCCGCCGAGACGCGACGGTTCAACGACTACCTGCTGAGCCCGCGCGACTGACGCCGGCCCGCCCCTCGAACGGGGAGTTGCGCTGGCGGCATCGGCCCTCGCGACCACTTTGTAAATGTTGCTAACATAACCCCACGCGACCGTGAAGCGAGCGGAGGGGCCGATGCCTGACACACCCGAGCACCCCCGGCCGCCCGCGCGGCACCGCTCGCCCGTCGACGCCTTCGAAGACACCCGCGCCGTCGTCGAACTGCTCGCCCGGCACCGGCTCGTCGCGGCTCCGCACGTCGCGGCTCGCCTCGGCCTCGCGCTCGGCGGCGACGCCGACGCGATCATCGAGGTCGCCGGGCTCCTGCGCGTCGCGCAGCGCCTCGGCCATGCCGTGCTGCCCGACCCGCTGCCGTCGGTGCCGGCCATCGAGGTCGCGATGGCACCGAGCGGGGCGCGGCTCGCAGCGTGGGAGCGGGAGCTGCTCGTCGTCGCGTCGGTGTGCGTCGACGACCGCATCGACGTGCTGCTCGCCGCATCGAACCGCCCCATGGCCGACCTCATCGACGGCGAGGTCAGCCGGCACCTGCTCCTCGTGGCCGGGCACTTCGCCTTCGCCGACCCGCGCATGCGCGTCTGGGTGCACGGTTCCGCGACGCTCGCCGAGCGGACGACCGCGCATGCGTCGCTCGCCCGGGCGTGCGCCCGGCTCGGCGATGCGCGACAGGCGACCTGGCATCGCTCGCTCGCGACGCTCGAGGGCTCGCGCGACCTCGTCGCGCCGCTCATCGAGATCGCGGAGTCCGCGGATGCGTCGGGCGAATCCGAGTGGGCCCATGCGGTCGCGCGAGAGGCCGCGAGCCATGCCTGCGGTGCCGAATCCGTGACCGCGTGGAGCATCGCGGGCCGCGCCGCACTGCACGGCGGGCACGTCGACGACGCGCGCGGCTGGCTCGACCGCGTCATCGAGCACGGCGACGAGCCCGCCCGCACGTCCGTGCTCGCCGACTACCTGACGGCCCGCGCGATCCTCGAGGGCGACGTCCCCGAGGTCGAGCTCGACCGCCGGCTCGCGGGGCTCGGCGACGAGATCGGGTCGGCGCTCGACGAGGCCGGCGGTGCGCTCGAACCGGGGGCGACGCCGACGGGACGCTCGACGGTCGATGCCGCGGCGCTCGACCCCGCGACGCGTCCGATGCGCCTGCAACTCGCCCGGGCCGTCGCGACCGCCGCGGGGCTGCTCGCCGAGCGGGGGATGCTGCCGGTCGCCCGACGCCGACTCGCACAGGCTCGGGTCATCACCGAACGGTACGGCCTCGATCGGGCGCCGCTCGAGGCCGGCAGCGCCTGGTGCGCCCTCTTCGGCCTCGACGTCACCGGCGCTGCAGGCTCGACCGAGTCCGCCGACTCCGACGACGCCGTCGCGGTCTCGACCGGCGGCATCGCCCTCGTCGGGGGCGCGCGGGCGGTCGCAGCGGCCCTCGAGCGCGGTCTCGCCGGCGACCCGGCGGCCGCGGTGCGCTGGCTCGGCGCCGTGCGCGAGACGGCGGCGGACCCGGCGATCGCACGCGGTGACCGGTCGCCGCTCATGCGCGCCGCACGGGCGGTCGCGACGAGCCTGCTCGAACTCTGGGCGGGCGACGTGCGACGGGCCGCGCAGGTGCGCGCCCGCGGCGCGGCCGACCTGCCGATCGCGTCGCCGCTCGGCGGCATCGGCGCGGCCGTCGCACGGCGCATCGACATCATCACGACGGGCGAGGTCTCCGCGTTCGCCCGCGCGATCGAGGCCGCCCAACCACCGTCGGCGGGAGCGGTGCGGTACGAGGAACTGATCGACCGCGCCGTCGCGGCCCACCTCGGCGGTGCGCGCACGGAGGCGGCCACGCTCGTCGCGCTCGCGACGGAGTTCGAGCGCGGCGGCGGACTGCACGTGCCCGGGCTCGACGCGGGCATCGACTGGTGTTCGACCGATGCCGGGCGGGCGGCGGGCGACCCGGCGGTGCGTCGGCCGCCCGACGCACTGCTCGCGAGCGCGCTGCGCCGGCAGATGCGCAGCACCGACCGCACGCGGTTCGAATCCGACTACCTCGCCGCGGTCGAGGGCGGGCGGGCGATCGCATCGGCCTACGAGCGGGCGCGCACCGAGCTCATGCTCGCGCGGGCCTGCGGCGAGGCGGGCGTGCCCGAGCGCGCCGAACGGCACCTGCTGGCGGCCGAGCACCTCTTCGGCGAGGCCGGCGCCGACGCCTGGCTCACGGCCGTCGCCCACGAACGTCGGGCGCTCGCTCCCGACGGGAGCCTCTCCCGCGCCGAGGGGCCCGTGCCGGCGGAGTCCGCGCCCGCGCTCACGACGAACCCGACGGGCGAACCCGCCGCGCGCGCGCGTCGCCCTCCAGAGGCATCCGCCGGCGTCCGCGACCGTGGCGCCACCTCTGGCGTCGTGGACGTGCCGGGCGATCCGCTCGCGGCGTGCCGGGCCGTGTGGACCGACGTGCTCACCGAGCGCGAACTCGAAGTCGCGATGCTCGTCGTGGAGGGTGCTTCGAACCGCGACGCGGCCGCCCGGCTCTACGTCTCGGTGCGCACCGTCGAGGTGCACGTCGGCCGGGTGTTCCAGAAGCTCGACGTGCACTCGCGGGTCGAGCTCGCGGTGCTCGCCCACCGCATGGCCCATGCGGCGCACGCCCTGCGCTGATCTCCGGCCGTCCGCGCCGCGAGCCGGTGCCGAATGCGACCCGCCGCTCGCCGCCGGCGACGTCTACGCAGTCCTACGTATGCGGGGTCGTACGGACGCGCTCGCGCCTCCGGCTCGAATAGCGTCGAGCCGCCGGGCGGCCTCCGCCGCGGCATCCCCAGTCAGTGAGGACTCGAATGCGCACACTCTCTTCTCGTGCCCGCTTCCGTGCGGGCGCGATCGTATCGGGCCTGGCGCTCATCGGCACCCTCGGGTTCGCCGGCGCCACGGCCGCGACCGCCGCCACGACCGAGTGCGAACCCGCCTGGTCGTCGTCGGCGACGTACACGGGCGGCCAGCTCGTCTCGTACCAGAGCGTCAACTACAAGGCCAAGTGGTGGACGCAGAACAACGTCCCCGGTGCCGAGCAGTGGGGCCCGTGGGAGTCGCTGGGCGCGTGCGGCACGGTGAACCCGACGCCGACGCCGACGCCGACGCCGACGCCGACGCCCACGCCGACGCCGACGCCCACGCCGACGCCGACGCCGACGCCGACGCCGACGCCCACGCCGACCCCGACGCCCACGCCGACGCCGACCCCGGACCCCGGCGGCACCCCGTGGACGACGAACCCCGACGAGAAGTGCCGCCCCGACGGCCTCTACCAGACGCCCGGCGTCAACGTGCCCTACTGCACGATCTACGACGAGGCCGGCCGCGAGAAGCTGCCGAACGGCCTCGAGCATCGCGTCATCGGCTACTTCACGAACTGGCGCACGGGCCAGAACGGCCAGCCGCGCTACCTCGCGAGCGACATCCCGTGGAAGAAGCTCAGCCACATCAACTACGCCTTCGCCCACATCGACGGACAGGGCAAGGTCTCGGTCAACCAGGATGTCGCGGGCAACGCCTCGACGAAGATGACCTGGCCCGGCGTCGCCGGTGCCGAGATGGACCCGACGCTGCCGTACCAGGGGCACTTCAACCTGCTCACGAAGTACAAGCAGCAGAATCCGGGCGTGAAGGCGCTCGTCTCGGTCGGCGGCTGGGCCGAGACCGGCGGCCACTTCGACGCCGACGGCAACAGGGTCGCCGACGGCGGCTTCTACACGCTGACCGACTCGCAGGCGAAGATCGACGCGTTCGCCGACTCGGCGGTGCAGTTCATCCGCACCTACGGCTTCGACGGCGTCGACATCGACTACGAGTACGCCAACTCCAACGGCAAGGCCGGCAGCCCCGACGACTTCTCGTTCTCCGAGCCGCGTCGGGCGAAGCTCTGGGCCGGCTACGAGTCGCTCATGAAGACCCTCCGCGAGAAGCTCGACCGCGCCGGCGCCGCCGACGGCAAGCACTACCTGCTCACCGTTGCCGCACCCGCCTCGGGCTGGCTGCTGCGCGGCGCCGAGGTCTACCAGGTCACCCCGTACCTCGACTACGTCAACATCATGAGCTACGACCTGCACGGCTCGTGGAACGACTACGTCGGCGGCAACGGCCCGCTCTTCGACGACGGCAAGGACCCCGAGCTCGCCGCGGGCGGCGTGTACGGGGCGTACAACGGCATCGGCTACCTCAACACCGACTGGGCGTACCACTACTTCCGCGGTGCGATGCCGCCCGGCCGCATCAACGTCGGCGTGCCGTTCTACACCCGCGGGTGGGACGGCGTGCAGGGCGGGACGAACGGCCTCTACGGCAAGGCGCCGCTGCCCGACCAGACGAAGTGCCCCGCGGGCACCGGTCCGTCGCTCGGCGGCACGTCGAAGTGCGGCAACGGCGCGGTCGGCATCAACAACCTGTGGCACGACCTCGACAAGACCGGGGCCGAGGTGGGTGCCGGCGCCAATCCGATCTGGCACGTGCTCAACCTGCAGAAGGGCGTCGTGGGCGACTACACGGCGAGCTACGGTGCACCGACGTCGATCAGCGGTTCGTACACGCATCACTTCGACTCGGTCACGAAGACCGAGTGGTGGTGGAACGACACGACGAAGACCTTCCTCTCTGGCGACGCCGACCAGGCGATCGGCGCGAAGGCCGACTACATCGCGCAGCAGGGCATCGGCGGCGCGATGATCTGGGAGCTCGCGGGCGACTACTCGTACAACGCCCAGAAGGGCCAGTACGAGATGGGCTCGACCCTCGTGTCGCTGCTGCACGACCGGCTCGCGGCCTCGCAGCCGTACGACGCGGCGAAGGCCAACGTCGCGATGCCCGCGAAGTCGATCGACCTGCAGGTGAGGTTCTCCGAGTTCGCGCTCGGCGACAACAACTACCCGATCAACCCCAAGGTGACGTTCACGAACAACTCGACGACCGCGATCCCCGCCGGATCGAAGATCACGTTCGACACCGCGACGAGCGACACGGGCGCGATGGGCGAGCAGAACGGATGGGGCATCACGAAGGTCTCGAGCGATCACACCGGATCGAACGTCGGCGGCCTCAAGGGCGACTTCCACACGTACACGATCACGGTGCCATCGGGCGGCATCGCGGCGGGCGGCAGCGTCTCCACGAAGCTGAGCTGGCGCCTGCCGATTGCCGAGCTCTCGAACCTGCGGGTGAAGATCGGAACCGAGACCTACGCGGCGCTCTACGACCTGCCCCGCGGGGCGATGGTCGTCCAGCCTGGCGGCGGCTCGGGCTCGGGCGGCGGCACCGGCGGCGGCACCGGCGGTACGTGCGACGCGTCCGCGTGGAGCGCGTCCGCGGTCTACACGGGCGGCCAGCAGGTCAGCTACGGGGGTGCCGAGTACACCGCGAAGTGGTGGACGCAGGGCGAGACGCCCGGCAGTGCGGCCGTCTGGGGCGACGCCGCCGCCTGCTGATCGAACAGGATGCCTCGGGCGGGGGTTCCGGCGACCGGAGCCCCCGCTCCGGCGTCCCGGCGCGCCCGGCGGCCCGCTGCGGGGGCTGTAGGTAGTTCCACGTACCCGTGGCCCCGCACGGCGCGGATCATGTGGATCGTGCGGACGCCGGGGCGAGGCATCCGTCCCTAGCGTGAGAGCGTCCAGGGGCGTGCACGATGCGCGTCCGGTTCCCCACACGACGAAGGACATCATGGAGAATCAGCAACGCACGCGACGGGGCCTGCGCACTGCGCTCGCCGCCATCGCCACCGGCGCGATGGTCGCCGGCCTCGCCGCGTTCGGCGCGGCCGCACCGGCCGTCGCCGCAGAGCAGGCGCCGAGCGCCGTGAACGGCTACCGCAACGTCGGCTACTTCGCCCAGTGGGGCGTGTACGGCCGCGCGTTCCAGGCGAAGCAGCTCGAGGTGTCGGGCGCCGCCGACGACCTCACCCACATCAACTACGCGTTCGGCAACATCCACTACCAGGACCTCACCTGCTTCATCGCGAACAAGGCGCAGGGCACCGGGCCGACGGGATCCGACGGCGCGGGCGACGCGTGGGCCGACTTCGGCATGGGCTACACCGCGGCCAACTCGGTCGCCGGCGTCGCCGACACCTGGGACCAGAAGCTCGCGGGCTCCTTCAACCAGCTCAAGCAGCTGAAGCAGAAGTACCCGAAGCTCAAGGTCATGCTGTCGATCGGCGGCTGGACCTGGTCGAAGAACTTCTCCAAGGCGGCGGCCACCGACGCCTCGCGCAAGAAGTTCGTGAAGAGCTGCGTCGACCTCTACCTGCGCGGCAACCTGCCCGTCATCGACGGGCGCGGCGGCACCGGCGCGGCCGCGGGGGTGTTCGACGGCATCGACATCGACTGGGAGTGGCCCGGCTCGCAGAACGGCGAGGTCGGCAACTACGTCGACGAGGTCAACGACAAGGCGAACTTCACGCTGCTCCTCAAGGAGTTCCGCACCCAGATGGACGCCCTGACCGCGGAGAACGGGCACCCGTACCAGCTCTCCGCATTCCTGCCGGCGAACCCGGCCGACATCGCGGCGGGCGGCTGGAACAACCCCGAGAACTTCCGCTACCTCGACTACGGCAACATCCAGGGCTACGACCTGCACGGCGCTTGGGACCCGGCACTCACCGGCCACCAGGCGAACCTCTTCGACGATCCGGCCGACACCCGGCCGGCCTCGAAGAGGTTCAGCGTCGACAAGGCCGTGAAGGAGTACCTGAAGACGGGCATCTCGCCCAAGCAGCTCGGCATCGGCCTCGCCGCCTACGGCCGCGGCTGGCAGGGCGCGAGCTCGGCGAACGCATGGGGGCCGGCGACCGGTGCCGCCCCGGGCACCTGGGAGAAGGGCAACGAGGACTACGACAAGCTGAAGACCCTCGGCACCGACCACTACGACGCCGCGATCGGCGCGGCCTGGCGCTACGACGGCAACCAGTGGTGGAGCTACGACAACGCGCAGTCGACCGCGCGCAAGTCGCAGTACATCGTCGACCAGGGCCTCGGCGGTGGCATGTGGTGGGAGCTCGACGGCGACCGCCGGGGCGAACTGATCGGCACGCTCGCCGACCGGCTGCGCGCGGCGAAGTCCGGTCCGGCCACCGACCCGGTCGGCACCACCGACCCGACGGATCCGACCGACCCGACCGACCCGACGGACCCGGGCGACTGCGCGTCGCCGGCCTGGAGCTCGACCGCGGTCTACACGGGCGGCCAGAAGGTCTCGTTCGGCGGCAAGGAGTACTCGGCCAAGTGGTGGACGCAGGGCGAGCAGCCCGGTACGTCCGCGGTCTGGGCGGAGGTCGGCTCGTGCACGACGGACCCGACGGATCCGACCGACCCGACGGATCCGACCGACCCGACCGACCCGACCGACCCCGGCACCTGTGCGGCCGCGGCGTGGAGCGCCTCGACCGCCTACACCGGCGGGCAGGTCGTGAGCTACCAGGGCAGCGAGTACCGGGCGAAGTGGTGGACGCAGAACAACGTCCCCGGCGCCGAGCAGTGGGGCCCCTGGGAGCTCGTGAAGGCCTGCTGATCCCGTCGTGAGACACGGATGCCTCGGAGCGAAGTCCGCTCCGAGGCATCCGTTTCGTCGCCGCCAGGACCGATCAGCCGAAGCGGCCCGAGACGTAGTCCTCGGTCGCCTTGACCTGCGGGTTCGAGAAGATCGTCGTCGTGTCCGAGTACTCGATGAGCTTGCCCGGCTGGCCGGTGCCCGCGATGTTGAAGAACGCGGTCTTGTCGCTCACGCGCGAGGCCTGCTGCATGTTGTGCGTCACGATCACGATCGTGTACTGCTGCTTCAGCTCCTCGATGAGGTCCTCGATGGCGAGGGTCGAGATCGGGTCGAGTGCCGAGCAGGGCTCGTCCATCAGGATGACCTCGGGCGAGACGGCGATCGCGCGGGCGATGCAGAGGCGCTGCTGCTGGCCGCCCGAGAGACCCGACCCGGGCTTGTCGAGGCGGTCCTTGACCTCGTTCCAGAGGTTCGCGCCGAGCAGCGAACGCTCGACGAGTTCGTCGGCGTCGGGCTTCGAGATCCGCTTGTTGTTGAGGCGCACGCCGGCGAGCACGTTCTCCTTGATCGACATCGTCGGGAACGGGTTCGGACGCTGGAAGACCATGCCGACCTGTCGGCGCACGAGCACCGGGTCGACGCCAGGGCCGTAGAGGTCGTTGCCGTCGATGAGCACCTTGCCCTCGACGCGCGCGCCCGGGATCACCTCGTGCATGCGGTTGAGCGTGCGGAGGAAGGTCGACTTGCCGCAGCCGGAGGGGCCGATGAACGCGGTCACGGTGCGGGGTTCGATCTCGAGCGTGATGCCCTCGACGGCGCGGAAGTTGCCGTAGTAGACGTTGAGGTCCTCGACCTCGATGCGCTTGGACACGGGTGCTGCTTCTCTCTGTACGGGGTCGTTGCGGTCTGGGCGCTCAGCGGCGGCCGGTCTTGGGGGAGAACGCCTTCGCGATGATGCGGGCGACGACGTTGAGGAGGGCGACGATGAGGATGAGCGTCAGCGCACCGGCCCAGGCGCGGTCGATGTACGCCTGCGAGTCGGTGCCCTGGTTCATGTACTGGGTGTAGACGAACACCGGCAGCGTCATCATGCGGTCGGCGAACAGGTTGTAGTTCATGCTCGTCGTGAAGCCGGCGATGATGAGCAGCGGCGCGGTCTCGCCGATGACGCGGGCGACGGCGATCATGATGCCGGTGATGATGCCCGCGATCGAGGTGGGCAGCACGACCTTCAGGATCGTGAGCCACTTCGGCACGCCGAGCGCGTAGGACGCCTCACGGAGGTCGTTCGGCACGAGCTTCAGCATCTCCTCGCTCGAGCGCACGACGACCGGGATCATGAGCACGGAGAGGGCGACGGCGCCGCCGAAGCCCATGCGCACGCCGGGGTCGTCGGTCACGAGCGCGAAGAGCGCGAACGCGAACAGGCCGGCGACGATCGAGGGGATGCCCGTCATCACGTCGACGAAGAACGTGATGCCGTGCTTCAGCTTGCCGCGGCCGTACTCGACGAGGTAGATCGCGGTGAGCAGGCCGACGGGCACCGAGATGAGCGCGGCCATGCCCGTGATGAGGAGCGTGCCCATGATCGCGTGCAGCGCGCCGCCGCCGGCACCGACGACGTTGCGCATCGACTCCGTGAAGAACGCGGCGTCGAAGCGCGGCAGGCCGTTCACGATCGTCGTGAACGCGACCGAGATGAGCGGCAGCAGCGCGATCGTGAACGCCGTCGCGACGAGCGCGGTGACGAACCGGTCGGCGGCCTTGCGCGAGCCTTCCACGAGGCGCGAGATCAGCCAGATCGAGGCGGTGTAGAGCACGACGCCGCAGAAGACGGCCCCGGCGATGTTGAAGAGCTCGCCGCTCGAGACGGCGACGAGGCCGAACACGGCGCTCGACGCGGCGAGTGCGCCGACGAGCACGTAGATCGAGGCGTAGCGCGGCAGCTTGCCCGCGGTCAGCGAGTTGGAGATGCCGTTCTGCGTGACCGGCGCCTGCGGGGGAGTGGCGGTGAGGCTCATCAGTTGGCTCCCGAGAATTCCTTGCGGCGCTCGACGATGTAGCGGGCGACCATGTTGACGGCGAGCGTGATCGTGAAGAGCATGAGGCCCGTCGCGATGAGGATGTTGACCCCGATGTCGTGCGCCTCGGGGAAGTTGAGCGCGATGTTCGCGGCGATCGTGGTCGGGTTCTGCGACTGCAGCACGGCGAAGCTGATGATCGCCGACGGCGACAGCACCATCGCGACGACCATCGTCTCGCCGAGGGCGCGGCCGAGGCCGAGCATGGAGGCCGAGATGATGCCGGGGCGGCCGAACGGCAGCACCGCGAGCTTGATCATCTCCCAGCGGGTCGCGCCGAGGGCGAGCGCCGCCTCCTCGTGGAGCACGGGGGTCTGCAGGAAGATCTCGCGGCAGAGCGCGGTGACGATCGGCAGGATCATGACGGCGAGCACGACCGCGACGGTGAGGATCGTGCGCCCCGTGCCCGAGACCGGCCCGGCGAACAGCGGGAACCATCCGAACCACTCGGTGAGCGTGGTGTAGAACGGCTGCACCGCGGGGGCGAGCACCGTGATGCCCCAGAGGCCGAAGACGACCGACGGCACGGCGGCGAGCAGGTCGATGATGTAGCCGAGCCCCTGCGCGAGGCGCCGCGGCGCGTAGTGCGAGATGAACAGCGCGATGCCGATCGAGAGCGGCACGGCCATGATGAGCGCGAGCGCCGCCGCCCAGATCGTGCCGAACACGAGCGGCCACACGTACTGCCAGAAGTTCTCGGCGTCGCCCTTGAAGTCGTCGGCCACTGCGGTGAACGCGGGCAGCGACTGCGCGACGAGGAAGATCGCGACGGCCGCGAGGGTGACCAGGATGAGCACGCCCGCCACCAGCGTGGCGGTCGAGAAGATCCGATCGCCGGGGCGCTGCTTGGCGGTGATGGTGGATGCCTCGGGGGGCGTCATGGGGCGGGGTCTTCCTGGTTCGTGCGAATGGGGAGCGCGCGAGCCGGGCTCGCGCACCGAGCCCGCCCGGCCCGATCGGACACCGCTGCGGTGCGATCGGGACGGGCGGGCGCCGGACTACTTGACCGTCTCGAGGGCGGCCTGGACCTGCTCGCCGAGCTCGCTCGAGAGCGGCGCCGAACCGGCCTGCTCGGCGGAGAGGGACTGGCCCTCCTCGCTCGCGAGGTACGAGACGTAGCTCTTCACGAGCTCGCCCTGGGCCGCGTCGGCGTACTCCTGGCAGACGATCGCGTAGCTCACGAGCACGAGCGGGTAGTGGCTCGGGTCGGTCGTGGTGCGGTCGAGCGCGATCGCGAGGTCGTTGGCCTCGCGGCCCTCGACGAGCGGCGACTCCGCGACGACGGCCGCGGCGGCCTCCGGCGAGTAGCCGACGAACTCGTCGCCGACCTTGATCTTCGCGACACCGAGGTCGCCGGCGCGCGATGCGTCGGCATAGCCGATGGTGTTCACGCCGTTGGTGACGGCGTCGACGACGCCCGAGGTGCCCTGGGCGCCCTCACCGGTCTGGTACGGGAAGGTGTCGCTCGGCTCCTCGGCCCACACGTCTGCGGCCGTCTGGTTGAGGTAGTCGGCGAAGTTCTTCGTCGTGCCCGAGTCGTCCGAGCGGTGCACCGCGGTGATGGTCGCGTCGGGGAGGGCGGCGCCCTCGTTGAGCGCGGCGATCGCCGGGTCGTTCCACTTGGTGATGTCGCCCTTGAAGATCTTCGCGAGGGTCGCCGAGTCGAGGTTGAGCTCGTCGACGCCCTCGACGTTGAAGATCACGGCGATGGGCGAGATGTAGACCGGCAGGTCGATCGCCTTGGTGTCGGGGGCGCACGCGGCGAACTCGCCCGCGAGCTCCTCGTCCTTCAGGTACGAGTCGCTGCCGGCGAAGTCGACGCCGCCCGCGATGAAGGCCTCACGGCCCGCGCCCGAGCCCGAGGGGTCGTAGTTGATGGTGACGTCGGGGTTCGCGGTCTGGAACGCGGCGACCCACGCCTCCTGCGCCGAGCCCTGCGACGAGGCGCCGGCCGCGTCGATCGTGCCCGAGAGGGTCGAGGTCGACTCTTCGGGGGTGGCGCTGCCGCCGCCTTCGTTTGCTGCGCAGGAGCTGAGCGCGAGCGCCGCGGTGACGGCGACGACGGCGGGCACGCCGAAACGCTTGAAGTTCACGTGAAGTCCCTTCCGGGGTTCGATTGCAGGTCCGGGTCGGTGCCGACCCGCCTGCGACGCTAATCAGTGCGCCTTACGAGCTTCCGCCACGCCGGTGAACGGGAGGTGAACGGAATCGGGCGCCTGATTCCGCTGCGCTCAGGCGCGCGGCGCGTGCGTCTCGATCGAGATGATGCCGGAGCCCTGGTTCGTCGCCGACAGGTGCACGACGCTGAACGCGCCGGGCTCGAGTTCCGCGGCGTCGGTCGCGTACGTGCCGAGGGGCGTGCCGGTCGCGAGTGCGAGCTCGCGCATGATGTCGGGCAGCACCGGCCCGTGGCTGCAGATGACGGCCGACTTGCCTGCGCGCACGCGCTTGCCGACGACCCGGCGCACCTCGGCCTCGCCGGCCTCGAACGCCTCCTGGCTGATGCCGGCGTCTCGCTTGATCTCGATGCCGGTGGCCGCGGCGAGCGGCGTCACGGTGGTGACGCAGCGTACGGCCGGGCTCGACACGATCCGCTTCGGGCCCCAGGCGGTGAGGGTATCGACGAGGCCCGCGGCCTGGTCGACGCCGCGGGCGGAGAGCGGCCGCGAGGCATCCGGTCCGTCGAAGCCGCCCCGCCCGACCGCCTTGCCGTGCCGGAGGACCGTGATGCTGAACGTCTCGGTGACGCCCTGTTCGACGAGCGCCGTGAAGTTGTCGAGGATCTCGACGTCGGGTTCGTAGGTGAGGTAGCCGCGGGCGCGCTTGGGGGTGACCCATTCGAGCGCGGCGACCTCGGCGTTCGGCTTGAAGGTCGAGCGCTGCACCGCCTTCTCGCCCACCTCGGCCGCCCAGTAGTGCACGATCTTCTCGCGGCCCGACGGCAGCGGGTAGCGCGAGACGCCGAGCGGCACGCCGAGGTCGACGGCGAGGCCGGTCTCCTCCTGGATCTCGCGCACGGCCGTCTGCGGCAGCGACTCGCCGGGGTCGACCTTGCCCTTCGGGATGGTCACGTCGCCGTACACGGTGCGGTGGATGACGAGCACGTGCAGCTTGCCGTCGATGTAGCGCCAGCAGACGGCGCCGGCGGCGTAGACGGCCGTCGTCACCGGCGCGACCCCGATCGGGTGCGCTGGCCCGATCGGGTGCGCTGGGCGATCTCGAGCATGAGGCCATTCTGCAGGTCGGTGAGCGGGCGCCCCTCCTCATCGACCGACCGGCGTGTCCAGACGCCGTCGCCGTCGAGGTGCCACGAACTCGTCGACTCGTCCATCGCCTGGTCGAAGATGCGCTCGATCTCGACGAGGTGCTGCGGGTCGGTGAGGCGCACGAGCGCCTCGACCCTGCGGTCGAGGTTGCGGTGCATCATGTCGGCGGAGCCGATGTAGACCTGCGGGTCGCCGTCGTTCGCGAACGAGAAGATGCGCGAGTGCTCGAGGTAGCGGCCGAGGATCGACCGGACGCGGATGTTCTCGCTGAGGCCGGGGATGCCCGGTCGCAGGCTGCAGATGCCGCGCACCCACACTTCGACGGGGACGCCGGAGTTCGAGGCCCGGTAGAGCGCGTCGATGATGGCCTCGTCGACCATCGAGTTGACCTTGATGCGGATGCCGCAGGGCCGGCCCTCCTCGGCCGCCCTGATCTCGCCCGCGATGAGCTTCAGGAGCCCCTTGCGCAGGTGGAGCGGCGCGACGAGGAGCCGCTTGAACTTCTTCTCGATCGCGTAGCCGCTCAGCTCGTTGAAGAGGCGCGTCAGGTCCTTGCCGACCTGGTCGTCGGCGGTGAGCAGGCCGAGGTCCTCGTAGATGCGGCTCGTCTTCGGGTTGTAGTTGCCCGTGCCGATGTGGCTGTAGTGCCGCAGCACGCCCTTCTCCTGGCGGATCACGAGCGCGAGCTTGCAGTGGGTCTTGAGGCCGACGAGGCCGTAGACGACGTGCACGCCGGCCTTCTCGAGCTTGCGGGCCCACGTGATGTTCGCCTGCTCGTCGAAGCGGGCCTTGATCTCGACGAGGGCGAGCACCTGCTTCCCCGACTCCGCGGCGTCGATGAGGGCCTCGACGATCGGGCTGTCGCCCGACGTGCGGTACAGGGTCTGCTTGATCGCGAGCACGTCGGGGTCGGCGGCGGCCTGCTCGAGGAAGGCCTGCACGCTCGTCGCGAACGACTCGTACGGGTGGTGCAGCAGCACGTCCTGGCGGGAGACGGCCTTGAACACGTCGGCGCGCAGGTTCGACTCGGTCGGCTGCAGCTGCACGGCCGTGGTCGGCACGTGCGTGGGGTAGTGCAGCTCGGGGCGGTCGAGCCGCGCGAGGTCGAAGAGCCCGCCGAGGTCGAGCGGCGCGGGCAGCCGGTACACCTCCTGCTCGGTGACGTCGAGCTCGCGCACGAGCAGGCCCAGCGTCACCTCGTCCATGTCGTCGGTGACCTCGAGGCGGATCGGCGGGCCGAACCGGCGTCGCAGCAATTCCTTCTCGAGCGCCTTGATGAGGTTCTCGGTCTCGTCCTCCTCGATCTCGACGTCCTCGTTGCGGGTGACGCGGAACACGTGGTGCTCCACGATCTCCATGCCGGGGAAGAGGTCGCCGAGGTGGTTCGCGATGAGGTCCTCGAGTGTGATGTAGCGCGCGTCCTCGACCGACTCGCCGGGCTCGACGCGGACGAACCGGGGCAGCATCTGCGGCACCTTCACGCGCGCGAACTCCTGCCGGCCGGTGCGGCTGTTGCGCACGCGCACCGAGAGGTTCAGCGAGAGGCCCGAGATGTAGGGGAACGGGTGCGCCGGATCGACCGCGAGCGGCATGAGCACGGGGAAGATCTGCGACGAGAAGTAGCCGCGCAGGTGCGCGCGCTCGTCGTCGCCGAGCTCGGCCCAGGTCACGATGCGGATGCCCACGTCGGCGAGGGCGGGCTTCACGAGCTCCTGGTAGGCGGCGGCGTGGCGCTCCTGCAGTTCGTGCGCCATGCGCGAGATGTCGCTCAGCACGTCGACCGGGGCGCGGCCGACGTTCGTCGGCACGGCGAGCCCGGTCATGATGCGGCGCTTGAGCCCGGCGACCCGCACCATGAAGAACTCGTCGAGGTTCGACGCGAAGATCGCGAGGAAGTTCGCCCGCTCGAGCACCGGGACGAGCGGGTCCTCGGCGAGCTCGAGCACGCGCTGGTTGAAGGCGAGCCAGCTCAGCTCGCGGTCGAGGTAGCGCTCGGCCGGCAGCTCGGGCGCGCCTTCGATGTCGAGCGGTTCGAAGTCGTCGTCGAAGTCGCTCGCCGTGCGATCCGACGTCCGGTCGTCCTCGAGGATGCTGTCCGGGCTCATCCACTCATCATGGCACGCACGCGGTTGCGGCCGATGAGGGCAGGGTTAACGGGCGGTGACGGGCGCGCTCTCGTCATCCTCTTCGTGCACGTTGAACCGGTAGCCCACGTTGCGCACGGTGCCGATGAGGCTGTCGAGGTCGCCGAGCTTCGCCCGAAGTCGCCGCACGTGCACGTCGACGGTGCGGGTGCCGCCGAAGTAGTCGTAGCCCCACACCTCGCTCAGCAGTTGCTCGCGCGTGAAGACCCGCGACGGGTGCGCCGCGAGGAAGCGCAGCAGCTCGAACTCCTTGTAGGTGAGGTCGAGCGGCTTGCCGTGCACCTTGGCCGAATAGCTGGCCTCGTCGATGACGACGCCCGAGGTCTGGATCCGCTCCGCGGGCTGCGACTGCAGCGCCCGACCGATCGCGAGCCGGATGCGCGCGTCGACCTCGGCCGGGCCGGCCCCCTCGAGCACGACGTCGTCGACGCCCCAGTCGGGGGAGACGGCGGTGAGCCCGCCCTCGGTGACGACGAGCACGAGCGGCGCCGAGAGCCCGGTGGTGCGCAGAATCTGCGCGAGCGCCTTGGCGCCGGCGAGGTTCGTGCGGGCGTCGAGCAGCACGAGCTCGGCGTCGGGCGCGTTGACGAGGCGCTCGGGCGAGGCGGGGATGACCCGCACCCGATGCGTCAGGAGTGCGAGCGCCGGGAGAACGTCGTCGGCCGCCGGCGTCAGAATGAGCAGCTGCGCCACGCCACACCCTCCAGTAGTAAGGTGCGGTCAATACTACGGGACGGCCGACGCCGTCCTGCGAACCGAACGGAGCGGCATGACCGACGAGACCGAGACGCGCACGGGATGGCCGGGAATCGTCCTGATCTGGGCGGTCGCCGTCGTCGGTTCCGCGATCGTCGCCGGGCTGGCGTTCGGCGGCCTCGACGACTGGTTCGAGGATGACTCGTGGCTCGGCGTGTTCGGCGCGCTCGGCGTCGTGCTCGCCGTCTCGGTGCTCGGCACGCTCGCGGTCCAGCTCGCGAGCCGCCGGCCGGCCGGATTCGTCGGTCGCGTCTCGGCGTCGATCGCGGGCGCGTTCGTGGTCGTCGCGGTCGCGGCGGCGATCGTCGCCCCCGTCGCCGCGGGCTAGACTCGAGGCATGTCTGAGCTGCTCGCCCTCGAACTCCTCTTCATCGGCCTGCTCGGCCTCGCGAGCCTCGCGATCGCGTGGATTAGCGGCGTCGTCGTCTACAAGCTCTTCAAGGGTCAGCGCTAGGCGCTGGTGAAGGCGTGGCGATGATCGAGCTGCCCGTCGACCTTCCCGCCGAGCTCGTCCCGCTCTCGTGGCTCCTCGGCGTGTGGGAGGGGTCGGGCGTCATCGACTACAAGGTCGGCGACGAGTCCGTCACGCACGAGTTCGGCCAGCGGGTGAGCTTCAGCCACGACGGGCTGCCGCACCTCAACTACACCTCGTACACGTGGCTCTTCCCCGACGACGAGGGCGGTGAACCGACGCCGCTCGCCACCGAGACGGGGTACTGGCGGCTCGCACGTGCACAGGGCGAGGGCGACCCGGGCCCAGCGATGCTGCCGGCCGTCGGCGAGCCGCGCTACGGCGACGCCGAGGCCGTCGAGCGGCTGCGCAACGCCGAGGGCGGGTTCGACCTCGAAGTGTCGATCGTGCACCCCGGCGGGGTGAGCGAGCTCTACCTCGGCCAGGTGAAGGGCCCGCGCATCGACCTCGCGACCGACGCCGTCATGCGCTCGGCCGGTGCGAAGGACTACGCGGCCGCGACGCGGCTGTACGGCCTCGTTGAGGGGCACCTCCTGTGGGCCTGGGACATCGCGGCGCTCGGTCAGGACCTGCGCACGCATGCGTCGGCCCGCCTCGCGAAGGTCGACTGATGACCGGGTCGCCGTCGCCGTTCCTCGCCCTTCCCGGAGCCGTCGCCCTCGAGACGTCGCCCGGCGTCGCCGGCCACTACGGCGAGCCGATGATCGAGCAGCGTCGCCTCGAGCGCGGCGAGGCGATCGTCGATCTGTCCGACCGCGGTCTCGTCGTCGTCACCGGTCCCGACCGGCTGAGCTGGATGCACTCCATGGCGAGCCAGTCGTTCACCGGCCTCCGGCCGGGCGAAGGTATCGAGGCGCTGCTCCTCGACGCCTCCGGCCGTGTCGAGCACGCGGTGCACGCGGTCGACGACGGTGAGTCGGTGTGGCTCATCGTCGAGGGCGACGAAGCGGCTCCGCTCGCCGCCTGGCTCGACCGCATGCGGTTCATGCTCCGGGTCGAGGTCGCCGACCGAACGGCCGACCTGGCCGTGATCGCGGCGATGTCGGCCGACGCGCTCGATGCGGCGGTCGCGGCGTACGCGCCCGCCGGCGTCGCGCTCGACTGGTTCGACCCCTGGGCCGAACCCCGCCCGGGCGGCCACCAGTACGCCGCCGCAGCCGGGCACCCGGGCGCCGACTGGCGCTGGATCGAGCGCATCGTCGAACGCGCCGCGCTGGCCGACGCGGCCGCATCGGTCCGTTCGGGCCGCGTGGCCGCCGCCGGAGCGCTCGCCGCCGAGGCGCTGCGGATCGCCGCGTGGCGTCCGCGCCTCGCGACGGAGGTCGACGAGAAGACCATTCCGCACGAGGTCGACTGGCTGCGCAGCGCGGTCGACCTCGGCAAGGGCTGCTACAAGGGCCAGGAGACGGTCGCGAAGGTGCTCAACCTCGGCCGGCCGCCCCGGCGACTCGTGCTGCTGCACCTCGACGGCAGCGACACCGTGCTGCCGGTGCCGGGCGACGAAGTGGTCGGCGAGAAGGTGCGGCCCGAGCCCGCCGAGGGCGAGGCGCCCGAGCGCAAGGTCGTGGGCCACGTCACCTCGAGCGCGATGCACCACGAGCTCGGCCCCATCGCGCTCGCGCTCGTCAAGCGCGCGGTTCCCGCCGACCTGCCGCTCATCGTCGAGCGCCACGGCGTGGAGGTGGCGGCCGCCCAGGTCGAGATCGTGCCCGCCGATGCGGGCGCCGCCGTCGAGGTGCCGCGCCTGCCCCGCCTCGGCGTGCGCAAGCCCTGACACCGCCGACCGGCTGATCTGCCGGGTGCCGACGTCCGTCGCGCGCCGGCTCCTTCGCGCGCACGACGACGGCCCCGACGCCGGAGCGCCGGGGCCGACGTCACAGGGCTACCTGCAGTTCGCCTTGGCGTACGCCGCGCGCGCCTCGGCCTCGTGCTCGCCGTCCTGATGGCGGGCGGTCACCTCAAGCGTGCCCTTCTTGAGTCGCGCCGTGCCCGTGTCGAACAGGTGGTACACCGCCGAGCCCGCCGCGACGTCGGCGATCTCGTGGTCGCCCCACGGCGTCGAGATCACGAGGTCGGCCGGCGTGTTGCCCGTGTTCGCCGCGTACACGGCGACCTGGGCGGTTCCGGCGAGGCACTGGCTGGCGGCGGTCGCCGTCACGCCCATCTCGACGGGGACGGGCTCGTCGATCGTGAGCGTGGCCGCCTGTTCCTCCTCGGCGTTGCCGGCGACGTCGACCGAGCGGTAGGCGACGGTGTGGTCGCCGGCACCGGTCACGACGATCGGGTCGGCGTACGCGCCCCATTCGCCGTCGTCGACCCGGAACTCCGTGCGCGCCGCGCCGGAGGTGTCGTCGGTCGCGGTCAGCGTGACGCGGGCGTCGCCGTCGCCGGCGTCGACCGTGGCGGTGGTGACCGGCGCCACCGTGTCGACCTGGACCGTCGCCGATCCCGCCTCCTCGACGTTTCCGGCCGTGTCGGTCGACCGGTAGGCGACGGTCGCCTCGCCCTCGACGGTGACGGCGACCGGCTCGGTGTAGGCCGTCCACGCTCCGTCGCCGATCGCGTACTCGGTGGTGGCGACCCCCGATCCGCCGGCGTCGCTCGCCTCGAGCGAGAAGCTCGGCGCGGCCGTGTACCAGCCCGCCTCGCCGTCGGGCTCGGCGGGATCCCACGTGAGCGTCGTCGTCGGCGATGTCGTGTCCTCCGACTCGGCCTCGAGCGTGAACGAGTCGAACCCGACCACGACCGACTCCTCCTGCTGCGGACCGATCGCCATGAGGCCGAGGCCCCGCAGCGGCCGGTCGAAGGTGATGTCGGCGCCGATCGACGTCCAGTTGACGCCGCCGTCGCTCACCTCGGCCGTGTACAGATCGCCCGTCTTGGTCACCCGGATGTACCAGTACCCGCTCTCGCTGGAGTCCGCGATGTTGAGGTTCCGGTTGCCGATGCCCACCGCGTCGGCCTCGCCCGCGAGCTCCGCCCGCAGGTCGAGCGCCGTACCCGGGTTGTTGTACGCCACGACGTCGGCCTTGACGTAGTTGTCGTCGTCGGCCCACATCATCAGCCCGGCCAGCTGCCAGCGGTGCTTCAGCGGCGCCGTGAACTTCGTCGTCGCCACCCAGTCGCCCTCAGGCGCCTCGGTGAGGATGAAGTTGCGCGGCGAGATCGGGTTCGTGCCGTTGACGTCGCCCGGCTGCGTCTCGATCCTCAGGTGACCGTCGGCGACCTCCAGGTGGTTCGAGTCGTAGCGCACGCTCTGCGACCAGCGGCAGCCGTCGAGCGTGGTCCCGTCGAACTCGTCGTTCGGCGTCACCGGATCACCGGGCTCCGGTTCCGGTGCGAAGCGGAACCAGTCGGCCGTCGCCACCACCGGCGTGCTGCCGAGGTCGCCCGCGGACATCAGTCCGATCCTCGCGTTCGCCTTGAGCTGCAGGCTTCCGGCGAGCGGGGTCCACGTCGTGCCGTCGGCGGAGTACGCGCCCGTGAGGGTCGTGCCGTCGCTCGTCAGCTTGAGGTGGATCGTCGACGGGAAGTCGGCCGGCAGCGTGGGCGCCGCTGCGGTGGTCCGCGATCCGCCCGTCTCGCTCTGGAACTCGATGAACCGGTTTCCGTTCTGGTGGCGGACGAAGGCGAGCTTGTTGTACTCGTCGTCGCTCTGGTGCACCACGAGCCCGGCCCACTGCCAGTGCGAGGTGTGGGCGAGCGAGAGCTTCGTCGTCGCCTCCCAGGCACCGGTCGGCAGCGGCTTGCCCGCGAAGCTCACGGGGCCGGTCGACGTCTCGTTGATGTCGCCCGTCGTCACCGGCAGCTTCAGCGTGCCACCCGACTGGGTGATCGGAACCGGGCCCGTGCGCAAGGCCCACGAAGGCGCGACGGCCGGTCCGTCGAACTCGTCGGAGAGCGGCGCACCCGCGCACATGAGCGGTTCGAGCGGCAGTTCGGGCTCGGGCCCCTGCGGGTCGGTGTCGATCGCGAAGTCGGCGAAGTCGACCGTGCCGGCGCCGCTCGCATGCGACACCGTGAACATGCCGACGTCCTGCGTGCTCGCCGCACCCGTGAGGGTCACGGCGCCGCCGACCTGGGTCCAGCTCGTGCCGTTCTTCGAGAAGTACGCCCTGTACGAGGCATCCGAGCGCTTGAGCTTCACCCAGACGGGGTAGCTGGTGGTGCCGCCCGCGACCGAGGTGTTGAGCTGCCCGTTGCCGTCGGGGTCGGCCAGGAACTCGACGCCGCCCGAGGGGCGGATGCCGACCATCGCGTAGCCGGGCGAGGTGCCCGGTTGCGTCAGGTCGTTGCGAACGATGACACCGGCCTTCGCCGAGCCGTTCGTGTTCTGCTGGGCGTCGACCTTCACGACCGCCTCCCAGTCCTCGTCGCCGCCGGCGGGGGCGTACAGCGTCGAGTACTCGTCGATGCCCTGCCACGTGTCGGCTCCGGCGCCGGTGATGCGGAAGCGACCCTCGCCGAGGCGTTCGAACACGCCGTCGGCGTTCGTGAACGGCACGAGGTCGCCGAACAGCTCACCGACCTGGGCGACGACGACGCGCGAGGTGCGCGACTTGCCCGCCTCGTTGCTCGCGACCGCGGTGAGCTCGTAGAGCCCCTCCTCGGGGCTCGCCCACGCGGCGGCGAACGGCGCGGACTCGTCGGTGCCGATCGATTCGCCGTCGACGAAGAACTCGACGGCGGTGACGCCGCCATCGACGTTGTGCGGGTCGGTCGCCGCGGCCTCGATCGTCACGTCCTGGCCGGGCTCGAGCTCGACGCCCGGGGCGGGTGCGGTGATCGCGACGTCCGGCGCGGCGGTCGGCGAGGAGCCGCGGCCGATCGCCTCGATGAAGTTGAGCTTCGTCTCGCCGCCCCGGAACACGAGGTAGAGGTCGAGCGAGTCGCTCGGGAACGCGCTCACGTCGACGACGACGTCGGCGAACCGCGTCGATCCGGTCGCGGGCACGTCGGCGGTCGCGAGCAGCTCGCCGTCGGCCGCGCCCTTTCGCAGCTCGATCGAGCCGCCCTCGGCGTTCGCCGAGACCCGCAGCGCGAGCTCGTCGACGCGGTGGAAGCTCACCGGCTCGTAGTGCGCCCAGTCGCCGTCGTGCCCGACGACGACCTTGTCGGCCTCGCCGCCCTCCGTGTCGCGGCTCGGTGCCACGGTCACCCCGGGTGAGGCGCCGTCGAAGAACTCGGCCTGCTTGAGCTTGGGGAACACGAGCGTCGTCGCCGAACCCGTGAGCGGGTTCGCGCCGCCCTCGCCGCCGTGGTCGGTGTAGCGCGCGTCGATCGCGAAGAAGATGTCCTCGTCGGGCGCGTGGCCGCCGAGGCTCGTCTCCGTGGTCCCCGTGAGCCCGCTCAACGGGGTCAGCGGGTGGGCGTGGTCGTCGTGGCCGAGTGCCGGCTGGATGATGACCTCCGAGCCGTCGACGGTGCCGTCCTCGGGGTCGGTCACCTGGGCCGCCCACGCGAGCTCGTCGCCGAAGTCGAAGAACGCGCCGTCCGGCGGCAGCGAGATGCCGACGTCGGGCCTCGTGTTGCCGACGGTGATGGGCACGGTCGTGGTGCCGGTCTTGCCGTCGGGGTCGGTCACGGTCAACCGTGCGTCGAAGACGCCCGTCGCGGCGTACGAATGGCTCGCCGTCGCGGTGGTCGCGTCGGTCGTGCCGTCGCCGTCGAAGTCCCACTCGTACGCGAGCGCGGCGTCCTCGGGATCGGTCGAGGCCGTTCCGTCGAAGGCGACCTCGAGGGGCGCCGGGCCCGAGTCACGGTCGACCGCGATCTTCGCGATCGGCGACCGTGAACCCTGGATGTAGTCGATCCGGTGCAGGCCCGAGTTCGGGTTGTCGCGGCCGAAGCCGCCGCCCCAGTCGAGCACGTAGAGCGAACCGTCGGGACCGAACTTCGAGTCGATCGGTGCGAGGAACTGCTCCTGCGGCAGGAAGGCGTTGACCTTCTCCACCTGCGAGCCCGACTCGGCAGCCGGGTCCTTGAGCTGGATCGAGTACATCTTGTTGCGCGCCCACTCGTAGAAGAACGGCTTGCCGTCGTACGACGCGGGGAACTTCGTGTCCGACACGAGGTCGGCGTCGTAGTCGTAGACCGGACCGCCCATGGGGGCGAGGCCGCCGCCCTGGGGGATCATCTCGGGCACCGAGGAGCGCTTGTAGCCGTACCACATGTCGGCGGCCCGGGCCGCGGGCAGCTCGGTCAGGCCGGTGTTGCGAGGTGAGTCGTTGACCGGGGCGTCGCAGTCGAAGAAGTCGCCGACGGTCACCGGGCTCGTCGTGTAGTCGACGTCGCGGAACGGCTCGTTGTCACCCATGCAGAGGGGCCAGCCGTAGTTGCCGGGGCTCTTGATGAGGTTCCATTCGGCGATGCCGGCGGGGCCGCGGGTGGCGGGCGCATCGGTGCCGTTGTCGGGGGAGTAGTCGGCGAGGCTGATCCAGCCGGTCTCCTGGTCGACCGAGAAGCGGAACGGGTTGCGGAAGCCCATCGCGTAGATCTCTGGACGGGTCTTGTCGCCCGGGTCGTCGGCCTCGGGGAACAGGTTGCCCTCGGGCACCGTGTAGCCGGGGCCGTCGGCCTTCGGCGTGATGCGCAGCAGCTTGCCGCGCAGGTCGTTGGTGTTCGCCGACGTCGCCCGCGCGTCGTGGAACGTGCCGTCGCGCGTCGACAGCGGCGCGTAGCCGCCGGAGGGCTCGGAGTGCGGGTTCACGTCGTCGCCGACGCTGAGGTAGAGGTTGCCGTCGGCGTCGAAGTCGAGCCCGCCGCCCGTGTGGCCGGGCTCGTCGGGCAGGCGCCGGGCCGGGACCTCGATGATGAGCTCCTCGCTGGCCGGGTCGATGACGCCGTTCTCCATCGTGAACCGGGAGACACGGCTGAAGAAGTTCGACGGGTCCGCGTTGTCGGCGGCGTCGGGCGATCGGTAGAGGTAGACGCGACCGTTGTCGGTGAAGTCGGGATCGAGGGCGATGCCGAGCAGGCCGTCCTCGCCGCCCGAGTACACGTCGAGCTCGAGGGCGGTCGTGACGTTGTTCGTCGCCGGGTCCCAGACCCGTACCTGGCCGCGTACGAGCTCCGTGTAGAAGACGCGGCCGTCGTCGGCGATGTCCATGGCGAACGGTGCCGAGGTGTTCTCGTCGAGGGCGACCTTCTCGAAGTCGTTCCAGACGGTGCCGCCGCAGTCACCTGGCTCGATGCCCGCGGCGTACTTCACGCCGCCGACGATGTGGGCCATGAAGTCGGGCTCGAGGTAGTGCGAGCCGAAGTGCCCCATCGCGGTCGCCCAGGCGCGTCCGCCGTCGTAGGGCTTGCACCACGAGATCGGGTGGTCGTAGCCCATCGCGTTGCCGCCGGCGTCGTAGGTCGACTCGTCCATCGAGGCGAGCACGTGCGCGGTGCCGCGCACGTTGTTCGAGAAGTTGTACCACTCGTCGGAGCGCTCCCATCGCGCGTCGTCGAAGTGGGCCGTCGACGGGTGCGCATGGTCCTCGATCCGCACCGTGCCCGGCTGGCCGGGGTCGGTGCCGGTGGCCGCGTGGCCCGGCATGAGCGAACCGACGAGCTGGTCCCACCAGGCGTAGTTGCCGCGCATGTCGGTCGCGTTGTGGATGGCGACGATGCCGCCGCCCGCCTCCTGGTAGCGCTCGAGGGCCGCCTTCTGGTCGGCGTTCCACGGGTCGCCGGACGCCTGGAACATGATGAGCGCGTCGAAGCCGGCGAGATCGGTGTCGTTGAAGATCGTGGAGTCCTCGGTGTGCGTCACCTCCATCCCCTCGGCCTCGAGCGCAGCCGTGATGAGCGGCGTGCCCTTGTCGATCGCGTCCGTGTGCCGGAACTGCGTCGTCTTGGTGAAGATCAGCACGTGGGCGCCGTCGTGGGCCTGTGCGGGTGCGGCGATCGCCGTGATCGCGCCTGCGGCGAGGATCGCGGCGACGGCTCCGGCGAGGAGCCGGGAGAGGACGTGGTGCAACTTCGTCAGCATGAGACCTCCGTTGGTTTCAGATGCTGGACACGCGATATGGCGGATCGAGTGCGAGCCCGGTCCTGAACCTAGGGCGACTTATGTCGTGCGTCAAGCAAAAGTTGGTCGCGCATCGTCTTCTTACTCGAACACGGCGGTCTGTAATGATCGAACACGCGCAGAACTTGCGCCTCGAAAGGCACTTTGAAAGGGCCCCTGAACGGGCGTTTCGGGCCCGAACTCAGCGGGGTGCGACCGCTGCCCACGGCAGGGTGAGCTCGCCCAGCCGGCTCCGACGCGGACCGCCGATCACGGGCCATCCCTCGTGCCGCAGGGTGGCGACCATCGCGATCCAGCGTTGGGAGGGCCCGTAGACCGCGAGGGGGGCATGCATCCGCCATGCGGCGTCGAGTGCCGCGAGGAGCTCGTGCACCGGCTCGCCGGGGACGTTCCGATGGATGAGCGCCTTCGGCAGCCGCTCGGCCACGACCGACGGGTTCTCGAGCCCCGAGCGGCGGAGGCTGATCGTGAAGGTGCGCGGCCCGTCGCCGCCGAGCCCGATCCAGCTCGCTACGCGGCCGAGCTCGTCGCACGTGCCCTCCACCACGAGTCCGCCGGGAGCGAGGCGCGCGGTCATGTGCGCCCAGGCGCCCGCGACGTCGGACTCGTCGTACTGCCGCAGGACGTTGAACGCACGGATCACAACGGGTCGGCGATCGCCCGGCGTCGGCACCTCGAACCCGCCGACCGCGAAGCCGACGTCGAGACCCGGGTCGAAGTGGGCGTCGCCTGCGCGCACCCGCTCGAGCTGCTCGCGGGCGACGCGCACCCGCTCGGGCTCGATCTCGAGGCCGAGCACGCGCACGTCGGGTCGCACGTGCACGAGGCGCGAGGCGAGCTCGAGCGTCGTCACGCCGCTCGCCCCGTAGCCGAGGTCGACGACGAACGGGTCGGTCGCGTGCACGAGGGCGGGGTGCGCCGCGATCCACCGGTCGACGCGGCGCAGCCGGTTCGCGTTCGTGGTGCCGCGGGTCACGGTGCCGACGCGCTGCCCGGGCCGCAGGCGCCGGGGGTGGGGCGAGGCGTCGGGCATGCCTCCAGTCTGTCAGGCACTCGGCGAGGCATCCGGTCATCGCGCTTCACGCGACGGGGCGCCGGATGCCTCGCCGGTAGGCTGTTCGCATGCCTCACACCCTCGTGCTGCTCCGCCACGGCAACAGCGAATGGAACCAGAAGAACCTGTTCACCGGTTGGGTCGACGTGCGACTCTCCGAGCTCGGCCGCACCGAGGCCGCGCGCGCCGGCGAACTCCTCGCGGAGCACGGCGTGCTGCCCGACGTGCTGCACACGTCGGTGCTCACGCGCGCGATCCAGACCGCGAACATCGCGCTCGACGTCGCCGACCGCGCGTGGATCGACGTCCGCCGCACGTGGCGCCTCAACGAGCGCCACTACGGCGCGCTGCAGGGGCTCGACAAGGCCGAGACGCTCGAGAAGTACGGCCCCGAGCAGTTCCAGCTCTGGCGCCGCTCGTTCGACGTGCCGCCGCCCGCGCTCGCCGACGACGCCCAGTGGTCGCAGGTCGGCGACCCGCGTTACGCGGCGCTGAGCGACGACGAGCTGCCCCGCACCGAGTGCCTGAAAGACGTGATCGCGCGCATGCTGCCGTACTGGGAGGTGGGCATCGTCCCCGACCTGGCCGCGGGAAGGACCGTGCTCGTCACCGCGCACGGCAACTCGCTCCGCGCCCTCGTGAAGCACCTCGACGGCATCAGCGACGACGACATCGCCGAGCTCAACATCCCCACCGGAATCCCGCTCGTGTACGAGCTCGACGACGAGTTCCGCCCGACGAAGCCGGCCGAGTACCTCGACCCCGAGGCCGCTGCAGCCGGCGCTGCCGCGGTCGCCGCGCAGGGCAAGAAGTAGGCGCGAGCCGCTGGGACATGACGAGGGGGATGCCGTCCGGCATCCCCCTCGTCAGGTCCGCGTCGCACTCAGAGTGCGGACTTCTCCGGGTCCCAGTCGCCCGTCGCGAGGTACTGCACCTTCTTCGCGATCGACACGGCGTGGTCGGCGAAGCGCTCGTGGTAGCGGCTCGCGAGGGTCGCGTCGACCGTGTCGACGGTCTCGCCCTTCCACTTCTCGCCGAGCACCTTGTCGAACACCGAGAGGTGCAGGGCGTCGACCTTGTCGTCCTCGTTGCGGATCTCCTCGGCGAGGTGCACGTCTTCGGTGCGCAGCAGCTCGACGAGCCGGCGGGCGATCTCGACATCGAGGCGGCCCATCTCGGCGAAGGTCGGGCGCAGCGACTTCGGCACGACCTTGTCGGGGAACCGGTAGCGGGCGAGCTGCGAGATGTGGGTCGACATGTCGCCCATGCGCTCGAGCGAGGCGCTGATGCGCAGTGCGCTCACGACGATGCGCAGGTCGCGCGCCACGGGCTGCTGGCGGGCCAGGATCGTGATCGCGAGCTCGTCGAGCTCGACGGCCGCCTGGTCGATCTTGTCGTCGTCGGCGATCACCTCCTCGGCCAGGCTGACGTCCGACTCGTTGAACGCCCGGGTCGCCTTGTCGATCGAAACGGCGACGAGGTCGGCGATCTCGACGAGTCGTTCCTGCACCTCGGCCAGCTCCTGCTGGAACACCTCACGCATGTTCGGGATACCTCTGTCTCTCATCGGCCGCGCGCACAGCACGAACCGGCCGGGTCGATTCCGGCTCCGCGCCATCTTCTCCGGCGCAGGTGAACAACAGGTGCCGGTTGGCTGAACACTCACCAACGTACCGCTCCACGGCGGGCGAGACGGCGAATCGGGCCGTTGCGGCGTCGTTAGTCTGGTGCCATGGATTCCACCTGGGCAGTGCTCACCGCGCTCGCCTTCGGCCTGTTCCTCGGGGCCGCCTTCATGGTCGTGCTGCACATGGCCGAGCGCCGTGGCTCGAGCGCCGCGAAGGTCGTGGCACCGACGATCCCCGACGGGGTCGACCAGGTGCTCGAGGTGCTGGAGTCCGCCGGGATCGTGCTCGACCCGTCGAACAACGTGCTGCGCGCCTCGCCCGGGGCGCTCGCGATGGGGCTCGTGCGCCAGCGGGCGCTCATGCATCCCGAACTCATCGAGCTCGTGGCCGCGGTCCGCCGCTCGGGCGAGCCGATCGCCGAGGAGCTCGCGGTCGCCAGGTCCGCACAGGGCGAAGCGACGATGCGCCTCCGGGTGCGGGTCGCCCGGCTCGGCGCCCGGTTCGTGCTGCTCCTCGCCGAGGACCGCACCGAGGCGCACCGGCTCGATGAGGTGCGGCGCGACTTCGTCGCCAACATCAGCCACGAGCTGAAGACGCCGATCGCCTCGGTGAGCCTGCTCGCGGAGGCGCTCGACCAGGCCGCCGACGAGCCCGACCAGGTGCGCCGCTTCGCGGGCCGCCTGTCGGTCGAGGCGACGCGGCTCGCGCACATCACGAGCGAGGTCATCGAGCTGTCCCGGCTTCAGGCGCGCGACGCGCTGCGCCCCGACTCCCTCGTCGACGTCGACGAGGTCGTGGCGTCGGCGGTCGACCAGAACCGGGTCGTCGCGGGCGGCAAGCGCGTCGAGATGGCGGTCAAGGCCGCGACCGGGGCGAAGGTCTACGGAGATCGGGCCCTCATGGTCGTCGCCGTGCACAACCTCGTCGCGAACGCGATCGCGTATTCGAACGAGGGCGGAAGGGTGGGGGTCGGCACGAAGATCGTCGACGGCTCCGTCGAGATCGCCGTCACCGACCAGGGCATCGGCATCGACGGCGACGAGCTCGAGCGCGTCTTCGAGCGGTTCTACCGGGTCGACCAGGCCCGCTCCCGCAACACGGGCGGTTCGGGCCTCGGCCTCAGCATCGTCAAGCACACCGTTCAGAACCACGGCGGCGACGTGCGCGTCTGGTCGCAGCCGGGGCGCGGGTCGACCTTCATGATCCGGCTTCCGCTCGCCGAGCTGCCGCCGGTCGACGAACCGGCCGGCGCCGATGCTGCGCGATCCGCGGAGCCTCCGGCGAGTGGCGCCGGCGCGCGCCGACACGCTGCGAAGGCCGCAGCATCCGACCGAGGAGAACACCAGTGACCCGCATCCTGCTCGTCGAAGACGAGATCGCCCTCTCAGACCCGCTGAGCTTCCTGCTCGAGCGCGAGGGCTACGAGGTCGAGGTCGCCGCCGACGGTCCTTCGGCGATCGCGGCGTTCGACCGCGAAGGCGCCGACCTGGTGCTGCTCGACCTCATGCTGCCGGGCCTGCCGGGCACGGAGGTGTGCCGGGAGCTGCGCAACCGCTCGTCGGTGCCGATCATCATGCTGACCGCGAAGGACTCCGAGATCGACATCGTCGTGGGGCTCGAGCTCGGCGCCGACGACTACGTCACGAAGCCGTACAAGACGCGCGAGCTGCTCGCCCGCATCCGTGCCGTGCTCCGCCGACGCACCGAGATCGAGGACTTCGACGAGTCGGTGCTCGAGGGCGGGCGCGTGCGCATGGACGTCGACCGGCACACGGTCGAGGTCGACGGCGTCCAGGTGCCGATGCCCCTGAAGGAGTTCGAGCTGCTCGAGCTGCTGATGCGCAATCCCGGGCGGGTGCTCACGCGGGGCCAGCTCATCGACCGCGTGTGGGGGTCCGACTACTTCGGCGACACCAAGACGCTCGACGTGCACATCAAGCGGATCCGCTCGAAGATCGAGGTGCAGCCCTCCGAGCCCGTCCAGCTGGTGACGGTGCGGGGGCTCGGCTACCGCTTCGAGGGCTAGGCCGACCCGCATGGCCCGTGTGCCGCGGGCGTCGCGCCCTTGCACCGGGCGAGCGGCGTTTGCGACGATCGGGTGATGACCGCCAACGCCCCTGCCGACGGAACCGAACGCACGACCACGCCCGAACCGAGCGCAGGAGAGCGGCCCCGGCGCCACAACGTGCTCGGGTACCTCGGCATCGGCCTCGGGGTGCTCGCCCTGGTCGGCGTGGCCAGCCCGAGCATCCTGTTCGAGTTCGTCGGGGGAGTGCTGCTGATCGCCGCACTCGCGGTGTCGGTGATCGCGATCTTCCGTCCGCGCCCGAAGTGGCCCGCGTTCGTGGGCATCGGCATCTGCGTCATCGCGGCGGTCACCGCGACGGTGATGTTCCTCGTCGGATTCCTCGGCGGCGTCGCGAGCACCTTCCCCGGCTGACCCGCTCCGGGCGGCTCGCCCGGGTGCACGAAAGGCGGATGCCGAAGCATCCGCCCTTCGTCGTCGTCGGTGGGGTCAGCCCGCGGTCGGCGCCTCGGTCGCGACGTCCTCGACGGCGACCTCGGCCGGAAGCAGGCCTGCGTACTCGGGCAGGCGGCCGTCGAGCACGGGGACCTCCTTCTCGATGCCCTCGGCCGAGCCGTACTGGAAGTAGATCGGCAGCAGCGCGCCGGGCTTCGTGTCGATGCCCTCGAGGACCAGCGGCGGGACGACGTCGAGCTCGTCCTCGTCGGCGACGCCGAAGGCGACCGTGGCGCCCGCGTCGACCGGGATGGTCTGCGTCTCGCCGTCGGCGACCTGGACACCGAGTTCGACGTCGTCGGCGCCGTCGTTCACGATCGTCAGCACGAGGGTGCCGTCGACGCCGTCGTCGCTCACGACGAGCACGTTGCGGAGGTGGAGGTCGCCGACGTTGACCCCGACGCCGTCGCTCGCGTCGTACGGCTCGGTCGTCGCCTGATAGGTCAGCATCGAGCAGCCGCTCGCGCCGATCGCGATGCCGAGGGCCAGAGCAGCTGATGCCGCGAGACGCGCCTTCACAGAACCTCCAAGTGCGAGCGTGCGCACGCGCGCCCAGGTGGCGCGCGCGATCGACTCCGAGCATATCGCACGGCAGGAGGCGGGCGTGGAAGGGGAGGCGAACCTTAGCACGATCACGAATGTGATATCCTGAAAGTTGCCGAAAGGACTTTTATTCATGCTTTTTGAGGTTGGCGAAACCGTCGTTTACCCCCACCACGGAGCCGCAACGATCACCGAGGTGAAGAAACGGATCATCAAGGGTGAAGAGAAGCTCTACCTCAAGCTGAACGTCACGCAGGGCGACCTCGTCATCGAGGTTCCGGCCGAGAACGTCGACCTCGTCGGCGTGCGCGACGTCATCGGCAAAGAGGGCCTCGACAAGGTCTTCGAGGTGCTTCGCGCGCCGTTCACCGAGGAGCCGACCAACTGGTCGCGCCGCTACAAGGCGAACCTCGAGAAGCTCGCCTCGGGCGACGTGATCAAGGTGTCCGAGGTCGTGCGCGACCTGTGGCGCCGCGATCAGGACCGCGGCCTCTCGGCCGGTGAGAAGCGCATGCTCGCGAAGGCCCGCCAGATCCTGATCTCCGAGCTCGCGCTCGCCGAGAAGACCGACGAAGAGGCGGCGTCGACCGTCCTCGACGAGGTCCTCGCCTCCTGACGTCACGGTCGGTCGAGTAGGCGCGCAGCGCCGTATCGAGGCCACCGGGGTCGCGGCTACGCTCATCCCATGAGCACCCCGCGCACCGCCGTCATCATCGTCGCCGCAGGAAGCGGCACGAGGTTGGGCCGTCCCGAGCCGAAGGCGTTCGTGCCGCTCGGCGACGGCACGGTGCTCTCGACCGCGATCGCCGGCGTGCTCGCCATGCGCGAGACGCCGGCGATCGTCGTCGTCGCCCCCGCCGACCGGGTCGACGAGGTGCGGGGCGGGCTCGCCCCGGTCGTCGCGGCCGCCGGCGCTCCGCTCGAGGTCGTCGCGGGCGGTGCGAGCCGGCAGGACTCCGTGGCCCGGGGCCTCGCGGTCGTCGCCGCTGGCGTCGACACGGTGCTCGTGCACGATGCCGCCCGGCCGCTCACGCCCGCACCGGTCTTCGACGAGGTCGCCGCCGCGGTGCGCGCCCGGGGTCACGGAATCGTGCCGGCACTCGAGGTCGTCGACACCATCAAGCGCGTCGCCGACGGGTCGGTGGTCGAGACGATCGACCGGTCCGAGCTCCGGGCGGTGCAGACCCCGCAGGGGTTCCCGCGCGGGGCGCTCGACCACGCCTACCGTACGGCCGACGCCGAACACACCGACGATGCGGCGCTCGTCGCAGCGACCGGGCTCGTCGTCGACACCGTGCCGGGCGACGTGCGCGCCTTCAAGATCACGGTGCCCGCAGACCTGCGCCGCGCCGAACAGTTGCTCGCCGAGCCGCACCCGGCCGGCGCCGCCGCGGCGGCCGCCCGGGGCAGGAGCGCCGCGGTGCCGCGCATCGGCACCGGCACCGACGTGCACGCGTTCGGGCAGGACGACACGCCGCTGTGGCTCGCCGGGCTCGAGTGGCCGGGGGAGCGCGGGCTCTCGGGCCATTCCGACGGTGACGCCGCGGCCCACGCGATCTGCGACGCGCTGCTCGCGGCCGCGGGCCTCGGCGACGTCGGCAAGATCTTCGGCACGGCCGACGCGCGCTTCGCCGGCGCCCACGGCGAGGTCTTCCTCGCCGAGACGCGGCGCCTCGTCGAGGCATCCGGGTTCGTCATCGGCAACGTCACGGTGCAGGTCGTGGGCAACCGGCCGAAGCTCGCGCCGCGTCGCGCCGAGGCCGAGGCGCTGCTCTCCCGCGTGCTCGGCGCCCCCGTGAGCGTCGCCGCGACGACGAGCGACGCGCTCGGCTTCACCGGGCGCGGCGAGGGGGTCGCGGCGATCGCGACCGCGCTCATCGTGCCCGCCTGAGCCGCACGACGTTCGGGCCCCCCGCCGGTAGGCTTGGCGGGTGACCGTGCGACTCTACGACTCGAAGGCCCAGGCGCTGCGCGACTTCGTGCCCCTCCGCGAGGGGCGCGTCGGCATGTACGTCTGCGGTCCGACGGTGCAGTCGAGCCCGCACATCGGGCACCTCCGCAGTGCGCTCGTCTACGACATCATGCGGCGCTGGTTCGCCTATCGCGGCAACGAGGTCGTCTTCGTGCGCAACGTCACCGACATCGACGACAAGATCCTCGACGCCGCGCACCGCGAGCTGCAGGGCTCGGGCGAGGAGTGGTGGGCCCTCGCCTACCGCATCGAGCTCGAGTTCACGTCGGGCTACGCGCAGCTCGGCATCCTGCCGCCGACGTACGAGCCGCGGGCGACGGCGAGCGTGCAGCAGATGCAGGAGCTCATCGCCCGCCTCATCGAATCGGGGCACGCCTATCCGGCCGCCGACGACTCGGGCGATGTGTACTTCGACACCTCGAGCTGGCCCGCCTACGGCGAGCTCACGCGTCAGTCGCGCGACAAGATGGAGGCCGCAGCCGACGCCGACCCGCGCGGCAAGCGCGACCCCCGCGACTTCGCCCTGTGGAAGGGACGCAAGCCCGGCGAGCCCGAGTCCGCGGGCTGGCGCTCGCCCTGGGGCGTGGGCAGGCCCGGCTGGCACATCGAGTGCTCGGCGATGGCTGCGCGCTACCTCGGCGACGAGTTCGACGTGCACGGGGGCGGCCTCGACCTGCGCTTCCCGCACCACGAGAACGAGCTCGCCCAGTCGACCGCGGCCGGCCAGGCGTTCGCGCGCTACTGGGTGCACAACGGCCTCGTGAACATCGGCGGGCAGAAGATGTCGAAGTCGCTCGGCAACTCGGTCTACGCGGCCGAGCTCCTGAGCCTCGCCTCTCCGCTCGCCGTGCGGTACCTGCTGGGGCAGGCCCACTACCGTTCGACGCTCGACTACTCGCCGGGCTCGCTCACCGAGGCCGAGGCCGCCGTCGATCGCATCCGCACGTTCCTGCAGCGCGTCGAACGCCGACTCGCCGGCACCCGGTTCGTCGGCGTCGGCGCGCCCGAGGTCCCCGAGGCGTTCGCCGCGGCGATGGACGACGACCTGGGCGTTCCGCAGGCGCTCGCCGTGCTGCACGACACGGTGCGCGCCGGCAACCAGGCGCTCGACGACGAAGAACTGCACGACGCCGCCGTCGCCCACGGGCAGGTGGGCGCCATGGTCGAGGTGCTCGGCATCGATCCCCGCGACCCGCACTGGGCCACGGCCGACGCCGGCCCCGCGGCATCCGCCCTCGGTTCGCTCGTCGAACGCCTCATCGACGACCGCCGCGCAGCGCGCGACGCGAAGGACTGGGCGACCGCCGACCGCATCCGCACCGAGCTCGCCGAGGCGGGCATCACCATCGAAGACAGTCAGACCGGCACGCATTGGAGCTTGGGATCATGAAGGGCAGCAGCGGCAAGTCGCGCGCCGGAGCCGTACGCAAGGGCGGCAAGGGCGCGGCAGGCAAGCAGGTCGGCACCGGCGGGCACGGGCGCAAGGCGCTCGAGGGCAAGGGCCCGACCCCGAAGGCGGAGGATCGCGCCTGGCACCCCGCCGGCAAGCGCAAGGCGGCGCAGGAGCGCTACGCCGCGGCCGGCGGCAAGGGCAAGCCGGCCGGCAAGGTCGCAGGTCAGGGCCGGGGCGCGAGCGCGCCCCGCGGCGCCTCGGGCGCATCGCGCCGCGCCAAGTCCGGCGACGAGTCGGAGATCGTGACGGGCCGCAACTCGGTCGTCGAGGCGCTGCGCACCCGCATTCCCGCGACGACGCTGTACATCGCCGCCCGCGTCGAGATGGACGACCGGGTGAAAGAGGCCGTCAAGCTCGCCACGAACCGTGGCATCCCGATCCTCGAGGTCATGCGGCCCGAGCTCGACCGGCTCGCCGGCGACGGCGGCGTGCACCAGGGCCTCGCGCTCAAGGTGCCGCCCTACGAGTACGCCCACCCGATCGAACTGCTCGACGAGGTCATCGCCCGCGACGAGACGCCGCTGCTGGTCGCCCTGGACGGCGTCACCGACCCGCGCAACCTCGGCGCGATCCTGCGGTCGACGGGCGCGTTCGGCGGCCAGGGCGTCATCGTGCCGCAGCGCCGTTCGGTCGGCGTGAACTCGGCGGCGTGGAAGACCTCCGCGGGCGCCGCGGCTCGCGTGCCCGTCGCGATGGCCGCGAACCTCACGCAGACGCTCAAGAGCCTCAAGGAGCGCGGTGTCTTCGTGCTGGGCCTCGACGGCGACGGCGACGTGTCGCTGCCGGGCCTCAGCTGGGCCGATCGCCCGATCGTCATCGTGGTCGGCAGCGAGGGCAAGGGGCTCTCGCGCCTCGTCGCCGAGACGTGCGACGCGATCGTGTCGATCCCGATCAGCGCCTCGACCGAGTCGCTGAACGCGGGCATCGCCGCATCGGTCACGCTCTACGAGATCGCGAAGCTGCGCGCCGCCGAGTAACGAGCGCGCCGCCGCGCGACCGACCCACGGGCGCCGACCCCCGCGGGCGCCGACCCGCGGGCGCGACGCCCGTGCGTCAGACCTTCAGCCGCCAGTCGTCCTCGTCGTCGGGGTCGATCGCGCTGATCGCAGCCGTCTCGGTCGGCACGACGTCCATCGCCGCCGTGATCGATCCGGTCGGCGGGTCGATCACGGTCGCCTCGTCGCGGCGGTGCCGCAGCACCTCGTTGACGTACGAGGTCACGGCCTCGGCGAGGGGAATGTCGTGTCCGGCGCGCTGCGCCATGAACCAGCGGTGCTCGAGCAGCTGGTGGAACACCTCGGCCGGCTCCAGCTTGCGGCGCAGCTCGAGCGGGATGGCGCGGACCACCGGCTCGAACACCCGCATGAGCCACTCGTGCGCGACCATCTCCTCGTCGAGGTCGGCCTTGCCGTACGCCGCGCGGTACGAGTCGAGGTCGTTGAGCAGCCGCCGGGCCTGGTTCTCGCCCGCGTCGAGGCCGGTGAGGCGCAGCAGGCGCCGCTGGTGGTGGCCCGCGTCGACGACCTTCGGCTGGATGCGGACCGTCGTGCCCGAGGCATCCGTCTTGATCGCCAGCTCTTCGACGTCGAAGCCGAGCTCGTTGAGGCGGTTGACGCGTTCGGTGATGCGCCAGCGCTCGGCGCCGGGGAACGATTCCGGCCCGGTGAGCTCGCCCCAGAGCTTGCGGTAGGCGTCGACGATGCCGTTCGAGATGCGCACCGGGTCGAGCTCGTCGGCGACCTTGCCGCCGGCCTCGAGGTCGAGCAGCTCGCCGGCGATGTTCACGCGCGCGATCTCGAGGTCGTTCTCGCGCTGGCCGTTCGAGAGGCCGCCCTCGAAGAGCTTGCCGGTCTCGGCGTCGACGAGGTAGGCGGCGAACGCGCCGGCATCACGGCGGAAGAGCGTGTTCGAGAGCGACACGTCGCCCCAGAAGAAGCCGACGATGTGGAGCCGCACGAGCAGCACCGCCAGGGCGTCGACGAGCCGGGTCGCGGTGTCGGGTCGCAGCGTCTGCGAGAACAGGGCCCGGTACGGCAGCGAGAACCGCAGGTGCCGCGTCACGAGCACGGGCTTGAGCTCCTCGGCCTCGTCGTCGGTGCGGTTCGTGATGACCGCGACCGGTTCGACGCAGGGGATCTCGAGCCGCTGCAGGGTGCGCAGCATCTCGTACTCGCCCCGCGCCATCTCGGCGGTCGTCTCCTTGATCGCGACGACGTGGCCGCCGAGATGGGCGAAGCGCACGAGGTGCCGCGAGATGCCCTTCGGCAGCGCGGCGATCGCGTCGGACGGCCATGACTCGAGCGGGAGGTTCCACGGCAGATCGAGGAGCGCCGGGTCGGTCATGGCCGAGGTGATCGAGAGGGAACCGCTCATATGTCGATCCTTGCAGCCCTGCGGCGGTTGCAGAAACGGGATGCCTCGCGCGGGGCGCCGCCGGAGACGACGATGCCGGCCGGGCCGAGGGCCCGACCGGCATCGATCGTCGTGAGGCGCGTCAGCTGACGACGGCCTTGTTGCCGAGGCGGTCGCCCGACTCGGCGTCGAAGAGGTGCACGTGGTTCGGCGTCGCGGTGAGGTAGACCTTGTCGCCGGCGTTCGGGTGCAGGCGGCCGTCGACGCGCGCGACGATGTCGGTGCGCTTGCCCTCGACGGTCGAGTGCCCGTAGAGGTAGCCGTCGGCGCCGAGCTCCTCGACGAGGTCGACGTCGACCTCGAGGCCCTCGCCCGGGGTCGCCGACACGACGATGTCCTCGGGGCGCACGCCGATCGTGGCGACAGCCCCGTTGGCCTCGGCGAGCACGTCGCGGTCGACGGGAACGACAGCCGTGCCGAACTTGACGCCGGAGTCGACGAGGTCGGCGTGGAACAGGTTCATGGCGGGCGAGCCGATGAAGCCGGCGACGAACACGTTGTTCGGCTTCTCGTACAGGTCGCGCGGGGTGCCGACCTGCTGGAGCAGGCCGTCCTTCAGGACCGCGATGCGGTCGCCCATCGTGAGCGCCTCGGTCTGGTCGTGCGTGACGTAGACGGTCGTGACGCCGAGCCGGCGCTGGAGCGACGCGATCTGGGTGCGGGTCTGCACGCGGAGCTTGGCGTCGAGGTTCGAGAGCGGCTCGTCCATGAGGAAGACCTGGGGCTGGCGAACGATCGCGCGGCCCATCGCGACGCGCTGGCGCTGGCCGCCGGAGAGGGCCTTCGGCTTGCGGCTGAGGTAGGGCTCGAGGTCGAGCAGCTTCGCGGCCTCGAGGACCCGCGCAGCGCGCTCGTCCTTGCCGACGCCCGCGATCTTGAGCGCGAAGCCCATGTTCTCGGCGACCGTCATGTGCGGGTAGAGCGCGTAGTTCTGGAAGACCATCGCGATGTCGCGGTCTTTCGGGGGGACGTCGGTGACGTTGCGGTCGCCGATGAAGATGTTGCCGTCGTTGACCTCTTCGAGGCCGGCGAGCATGCGGAGCGACGTGGACTTGCCGCAGCCGGACGGGCCGACGAGCACGAGGAACTCGCCGTCGGCGATCTCGAGGTCGAGCTGGTCGACCGCGGGGCGGGTGCCGCCCGGGTAGAGGCGGGTGGCCTTGTCGAACGTGACTGACGCCATGTTGATTTCTCTCCTTCACCGGCAGGTACGTGCCGGACGATCCGTTGTGAATGGAAGCGCGTCGACGGTGACGCCTCCTCAGTATCGCACGCGCGGCAGAGGCTCCCGACCACGGAGGAATTCGCGGGGATGCCTCGCACGGACCTCTCGGGGCGGACCGCCAGACCGTCGTCGCGATGTCCAGCCGGGGTTCGGGTGATTCCCAGATGCCGTTCCTACTATCGTGTTCACGTGCGCCCCCCTGTTTCGGCGTGCCCACACAGCGACCGGAGTGACCATCGATGAGCAACGGCGGATCCAACCAGCCACGCCCCACCCGTAACCAGCAGCGGGAGGCCGCGCGCGAGAAGGCGCGCGAGCTCCGCGAGGCGCAGAAGAAGCGCGACCGCCGCAACAAGGTGCTGATCCAGGGCGGAATCATCGTGGCGGTCATCGCGATCGCGGCGCTCGTCGGCACGCTCATCTTCAACAGCGTGAAGCCGGCCGGCCCCGGCCCCGCCAACATGGCGAGCGACGGCATCGTGCTCACGGGGGCCGACGGCACGATCACGCCGGTCGACACCCCGGCGCTGGCAGCCGGTGCGACGCCCAAGCCGACCGAGCAGGACGACAGCGGCACGGTCGCGAACATCGTCGTCTACGTCGACTACCTGTGCCCCTTCTGCGGCCAGTTCGAGACGACGAACGGCGAAGCGATCAGCACGATGGTCGAGCAGGGGGCGGCGACGCTCGAGGTGCACCCGCTCGCGATCCTCACGAACCGATCGAACGGCACCCAGTACTCGCTGCGCGCCGCGAACGCGGCGGCGTGCGTCGCCGACACCTCGCCCGAGGCGTTCCTCGACTTCAACGCGCTGCTCTTCGAGAACCAGCCCGAGGAGGGCAGCGACGGCCTCACGAACGACCAGCTGAAGGAGTTCGTGTCGCAGTCGGGTGCCAAGTCGACGTCGACGATCGAGAAGTGCATCGACGAGACCCAGTTCAAGTCGTGGGTGCAGGAGGCGACGACCCGCGCGCTCACCCAGCCCGTGCCGAACTCGGAGCTCGAGTCGATCAAGGGCACCCCGACGGTGCTCGTGAACGGCAAGCAGTACCAGGGTTCGCTCACCGACCCGGCCGAGTTCCAGTCGTTCGTGCTGCAGGCCACCGGCGAGGCGTTCTCGGAGTCGAACTCGACCCCGTCGCCCACCCCGACGCCCACGCCCGCGGGCTGACCCATCGCGATCGCACGAAGGCCCGGCGCGCGTCGCCGGGCCTTCGTCGTCTCCGCACACCGGCGGCCGGGCTCCGAGTAGGATTGTCGGGGCCCGCACCGGTCGGGCCATGCCGGCTTGGCGCAATTGGTAGCGCACCGTACTTGTAATACGGGGGTTGCGGGTTCAAGTCCCGCAGTCGGCTCTTGACCGAGCATCCCGCCGACGTGCACGAGCACCACCAGCACGCCGAACGCACCCGCATGCCGCGCTGGATCGCCATCGCGCTGGCGATCGTGTTCGGGGCGTTCACGGCCCTGCAGTCGCGGGTCAACGGCGCGCTCGCGGCCGACCTCGACGACGCGTTCACGGCCGCCGCGATCTCGTTCGGGTCGGGGCTCGTGATCCTCGCCGTCGCCCTCTGCGTGTGGCGTCCGGGTCGGGTCGGCCTCCGGCGGGTGATCGCCGCGCTCGGCGCGCGCCGGCTCGCCTGGTGGATGGTGCTCGGCGGTTTGAGCGGTGCGTGGTTCGTCACGACCCAGGGCCTGTCGGCGGGGCTCCTCGGCGTCGCGATGTTCACCGTCGCGATCGTCGCGGGCCAGACGATCGGCGGGATCGTGTTCGACCTCGCGGGCCTCGGCCCGGGCGGCAGGAGGCCGCTCTCGCCGACCCGGGTGCTCGGCGCGGTCCTCGCCCTCGCGGCGATCGCCTGGGCCGTCTCGGCGCAGCTCGCCCACGACGTGCCGTTCGTCGTCATGCTGCTGCCGTTCGCGGCCGGCCTCGCCGTCTCGTGGCAGCAGGCCGTCAACGGCCGCGTCAAGGCCGAGGCGTCGAGCGCGCTGACGGCGGCGTTCGTGAACTTCGCGGTCGGCACCGTCGCTCTCGTCGCGGCGGCGGTCGTGCACGGCGTCGCCGCAGGCTGGCCCGAACGCCTGCCGACCGAACCGTGGCTCTACGCCGGCGGGGCGATCGGCTGCATCTTCATCGCGGGCCAGGCGCTCGTCGTGCGCGTCGTCGGCGTGCTCCTGCTCGCGCTGTGCGGCGTCGCCGGACAGCTCGCGGGCGCGCTCGCGCTCGACCTCTTCCTGCCGACCGGACGCGCCGTGGACGCGGCGACGATCGGCGGCACCCTCCTCGCGCTCGCCGCGGTCGCGGTCGCATCGATCCGGTGGTCGCGCCACCGGCACCGCTCCGACGTCGTCGAGCGCCCCGACGCGGTCAATCGATCGAGCTGAACTGCGGCGGCCTGGCCGGGCCCCTCGGCGCCCGTTCGCCGTCGCGGCCGCCGACGTAGAGCCAGCCGAGCAGCTGCTCGTTGGGCGCGAGGCCGTGCATGTCGGCGACGGCCGGATGCCTCGTATACGGCCCGGTGCGCCACATGACGCCCCAGCCGGCCTCGTCGAGCAGGAGGCTCAGCATGTGCGCGACGCCGGCCGCCGCGGCGTCCTGCTCCCAGTCGGCAGCCTTCGGGTGCCAGGTGCGGCGCACGACGAGCGCGATGAGGAGCGGGGCGCGCAACGGCTTGGCCGCGAGCTTGTCGGCGGCCGCGCCGTCGAGACCGGATGCCTCGACGAGTGCGGCACCGAGCCGCCTCCGCGCGTCGCCGCGCAGGGCGATCGTCCGCCACGGACGGAGGCCCGCGTGATCGGCGACCCGTTCCACCGCCTCGAGCAGCACGAGCAGCTCGGCGTCGTCGGGCGCGGCCTCCGTCACCTTGGGTGCCGAGCGGCGCAGGAGCGCCGCCCGGCGTGCCGGATCCGTCGTCACTGCTCGGGCGTGAAGCCGAGCGCGAGCGAATTCATGCAGTAGCGGTCGCCGGTCGGCGTGCCGAACCCGTCGGGGAAGACGTGCCCCAGGTGCGAGCCGCACGCCGCGCAGCGGACCTCGGTGCGCACCATGCCGAGGGTGCGGTCCTCGATGAGCTCGACCGCCTCGGGCCGCACCGACTCGTAGAAGCTCGGCCAGCCGCACCCCGAGTCGAACTTGGTGCCGCTCTTGAAGAGCTCGGCACCGCATGCGCCGCAGGTGTAGACGCCGGCGCGCTCCTCGTCGAGCAGTTCGCCCGACCACGGCCGCTCGGTCGCGGCCTCACGGAGCACCGAGTACCGTGCGGGGTCGAGCTCGGCGCGCCATTCCTCATCGCTCTTCTGCACCGGGTGTGACATGGGCGCTCCTCTCGTTCACGGGGTCGGTTCCATCGTCGCAGTTCTCAGGGGCGGCGACGACATCGGATGCAACGCCGCGAGCGGCCCGGCTGTTCCGCGGTGACACACGCCGCCATGCGGCGGCCTCTCGGCGAGCGTTGCCTAGGATGTGCTGCAGGCGGGCCGCCCGGCTCGCGCGACGGGAGGACCGGATGAGCGCCGAGCGCGTGCCGCACCGCCCCGACGACGCCCCGCTCGACGATCGCCAGTTGCGCGTGCTCGCCTTCGAGGCGCGCGCGTGGCAGCAGCCGGCCCGCAAGGCCGAGGCGATCCGCGACGAGTTCGGCATCTCGGCCGCCCGTTACTATCGGATCCTCGGCGAGCTCATCGATTCGCCGGCGGCGCTGCGCCACGACCCGATGCTCGTCAAGCGACTGCAACGCCTGCGGTCCGCACGCCGCGCGGCGAGATCGCAACGTTCGCTCTCCCTCGGCCGACCGCTCGACTGAGCCGGCCCCGACCCCGATCTGGACCCCATGGCGCAGAAGTTCCCCCGCGACCGCTTCGACTCGATCCCGCACGGCATCGACCGCGTCGGCGCGCATCGCGCTCCCGCCCGCCGCGGTGCGAAGTGGATCAGGTTCGGCTGGGCGGCGCTCGCGACCGTCGTGCTCGCCGGCATCGGCATCGCGGGGGTCATGATCTTCAACGACCGCCTCGACATCTCGGGCGGCGGGCCCGCTGCGACGGCGTCGGCGTCGCCCGCCGCCACGGCCCCGCCGACGATCGCACCGGTGCCGGTGACGGTGCTCAACGGCACCTCGACGGCGGGCCTCGCGGCGAAGGCGAGCGAGACGCTGACGGCCGGCGGGGTCACGGTGGGCGCCACCGCGAACGCCAGCGAGAACGACATCACGGAGACGGTCGTCTATTATGCGACACCCGACCTCGAGGGCGCGGCGCGCGGGGTCGCCGGACTCCTGCCGGAAGCCGACGTCCGGTTGTCGGAGAGCTTCGCCGAGACGGGCACGCCGCTCGTCCTCGTCCTGGGCTCCGACTACGCGGAGGCGTCCGCCGGCTGATCGCCCGCGAATCGTTGCCATTCTGCGACCATTCGTTGCATCGGACCCCTTGTGCGCGGGATGTCGGGTCTGTGAGTATCTGGAATTGGTCGCTCGCGCCCGCGCTGTGCAGGCGCCCCCTCGGGGCTCGTGCCAGTGCATCGACTGAGCCGGCCCGGTACAGGCGACAGGCACGTGCTGATCGACACACTGCAGTTATGGGAGCAACGCATGGCGAACGGAACCGTCAAGTGGTTCAACGCTGAAAAGGGATACGGTTTCATCACCGTCGACGACGGCAGCCAGGACGTCTTCGTCCACTACTCGGCCATCGACATGGCCGGGTACAAGGTGCTCGAAGAGGGCCAGCAGGTCGTCTTCGAGGTCGGCACCGGGTCGAAGGGGCCGCAGGCCGAGGCGGTGCGTCCCGCCTGAGCGTCATCCGAGCGTCCCGAACGCGTCGCCGATCGGCGGCGCGTTCGGTGTTCGTGGGGTTCGTCGCGCGACCCGGCGACGTGCGGCGGGCGCGGCGTGTCCCGGGCCGCATCCCGGCCGGCGAAGCCCGGCGATGGCTACGATGACGGCATGGTCAAGGGGGTCCGCCCGGGCGCGAGACGTGCGATCGCCGTCCTCGTGCTCGCCGCGGCGGTGCTCGTCACCGCGGCGTGCCAGTCGTCACCGCCCGAACCGACCGAGGCGCCGACGCCGTCGGCCGAACCGCGGCCGGTCGGGACGTCGCAGCCCGTCGCGGTCTCGTTCTCGCCGCTGCGCGGCACCACGACCGACCCCGCGGCGCCCGCGCACCCGTCGCTCGCGGTCAAGATCGACGACCACGAGGAGGCGCGGCCGCAGATCGCGCTCAACCGCACCGACCTCGTCTTCGAGGAGCTCGTCGAGGGCGGCATCACCCGCTACGTCGCGGTCTGGCACTCGGACGTGCCGGACAGCGTGGGACCGGTCCGGTCGATCCGGCCGATGGATCCCGACATCGTGACGCCGCTCGGCGGCATCATCGCGTACTCGGGCGGGCAGGACCAGTTCGTCGCGATGATGATGGCGACCCCGCTCAAGAACATCGTGTTCGACTACGACGACACCGGTCTCTTCCACCGCGCCGACGAGCGGCCGGGACCGCACGACGTGATCCTGCGCTCGAAGGAGGCGGTCGGGCGCAACGCGAAGCTCGATCCGCCCCCGGTGCAGTTCGCGTACGGCACGGCCGACCCGCTCGCCGACCCCGCCCTGAAGGCGGCACCGACCTCGAAGATCGCGCTCGTGTTCTCCGATGCCCGAAACCCCTCGTGGGACTGGGACGCGGGCACCTCGAGCTGGCTCCGCTCGCAGGAGGGGCGGGCCGACACGCAGGAGGGCGGCGAACGCGTCCGTGCGACGAATGTCGTCACGATGCGGGTCGGCATCGACTGGCGATACGGCGAGGTGCCGAAGACGGTGATGGTCGGCTCGGGGGAGGTGTGGGTCTCGAGCGCCGGGCGCACCGCCCACGGAACCTGGAAGAAGGACTCGCAGGCGGCGCCGATCGTGCTCACCGCCGACGACGGGTCGCCGCTTCGGCTCGCGCCGGGCAACACCTGGATCGAACTCGTGCCGAAGTCGGGTTCGGTGAAGTTCGCGCCCTGAACGGCGCCGGCCACGAGGCATCCGGGAGGTCTCGGACCGCCGCGCACGCAGCGGCGGGTGTTCGCCGCGAGCGTGCGGAAGGGTCCGGTGCTCGCTTGCACTCCCAGCACGAGAGTGCCAGAATCGTCTTAGCACTCACTCGTTTTGAGTGCTAAACCACGAATCTTTGAAGACGTCCGAGAAGGGACGAGAGACACACATGGCAAAGATCATTGCTTTCGACGAAGAGGCCCGCCGCGGCCTCGAGCGCGGCCTCAACACGCTCGCCGACGCGGTCAAGGTGACCCTCGGCCCGCGCGGCCGCAACGTCGTGCTCGAGAAGAAGTGGGGCGCCCCCACGATCACGAACGACGGCGTCTCGATCGCCAAGGAGATCGAACTCGACGACCCGTACGAGAAGATCGGCGCCGAGCTCGTCAAGGAGGTCGCGAAGAAGACCGACGACGTCGCCGGTGACGGCACCACGACCTCGGTCGTCCTCGCTCAGGCGCTCGTCCGCGAGGGCCTCCGCAACGTCGCCGCAGGCGCCGACCCCATCTCGCTGAAGCGCGGCATCGAGAAGGCCGTCCAGGCCGTCGAGGCCGAGCTCCTCGCGAACGCGAAGGACGTCGAGACGAAGGAAGAGATCGCCGCCACGGCCTCGATCTCGGCCGCCGACGAGCAGATCGGTGCGCTCATCGCCGAGGCGATCGACAAGGTCGGCAAGGAGGGCGTCGTCACCGTCGAGGAGTCGAACACCTTCGGCACCGAGCTCGAGCTGACCGAGGGCATGCGCTTCGACAAGGGCTACCTGTCGGCGTACTTCGTCACCGACCCCGAGCGTCAGGAGGCGGTCTTCGAAGACCCGTACATCCTGATCGTCAACAGCAAGGTCTCGAACATCAAGGACCTGCTGCCCATCGTCGACAAGGTGATCCAGACCGGCAAGCAGCTGCTCATCATCGCGGAGGACGTCGACGGCGAGGCGCTCGCGACCCTGATCGTGAACAAGATCCGCGGCATCTTCAAGTCGGTCGCCGTCAAGGCTCCCGGCTTCGGCGACCGCCGCAAGGCGCAGCTCCAGGACATCGCGATCCTCACCGGCGGCCAGGTCATCTCCGAGGAGGTCGGCCTCAAGCTCGAGAACGTCACCCTCGACCTGCTCGGCCAGGCCCGCAAGGTCATCATCACCAAGGACGAGACGACCATCGTCGAGGGTGCCGGTGACGAGGAGGCCATCGCCGGCCGCGTCGCGCAGATCCGCAAGGAGATCGACAACACCGACTCCGACTACGACCGCGAGAAGCTCCAGGAGCGCCTCGCCAAGCTCGCCGGCGGCGTCGCCGTCATCAAGGCGGGCGCGGCCACCGAGGTCGAGCTCAAGGAGCGCAAGCACCGCATCGAGGACGCCGTCCGCAACGCGAAGGCCGCCGTCGAGGAGGGCATCGTCGCCGGTGGTGGCGTCGCGCTCATCCAGGCCGGCAAGACCGCCTTCGAGAAGCTCGACGTCTCGGGCGACGAGGCGACCGGCGCGAACATCGTCCGCGTCGCGATCGACGCACCGCTCAAGCAGATCGCCCTCAACGCCGGCCTCGAGCCGGGCGTCGTGGTCGACCGCGTGCGCAACCTCCCGGTCGGCCAGGGCCTCAACGCCGCGACCGGCGAGTACGTCGACATGCTCGCCGCGGGCATCAACGACCCGGTGAAGGTGACCCGCTCGGCGCTGCTCAACGCCGCGTCGATCGCCGGCCTCTTCCTCACGACCGAGGCCGTCGTCGCCGACAAGCCCGAGAAGAACCCGGCTCCGGTCGGCGACCCCACGGGTGGCATGGACTTCTAAGCAGTCCGCACGAAATGCGCGAAGGGCGCCTCCCCCGGGAGGCGCCCTTCGTCGTGTCCGCCCGCCGGGCGTCCGCCGGCGACCGGTCGAGCGGTGTCTCGTTCGTCATGGACCCGGTCTCGGGCACGTGGCACCGACGCCGGGAATGCGCCCGGCTCAGCGCAGGAAGAGCCGGGCGTTCGACTGCTCAGCGTCGGCGTACTGCGCCGCGGCGAGCCCGAGTGCGCGATTGAGACCGACGAGGCTCTGCTCGACCTGCAACTGCGTGGCCCGCCAGTCGGCGACCGCGCCCTGGAAGGCCGACGACGCCTGGCCCGACCACGACGACTGCAGCCCGGTGAGCTGCGACATGAGCGCCGCGACGTCGGACTGGATGCGCCCGATCGTGCCCTGCACGGTCTGGGTCGCGGCGGAGACCTGGTCGGCGTCGACGTGATAGCTCGTCATGGGACATCCCTTTCGTTCGGTTCGCTCGACACGCTAGGCGCGCCGGGCGTCCCGAGCCGCGGGCGAGGTCGCCGGGGTGCCTCGATCGAACGAGCGGCCGGCTGTCGAGGACGGGTCGTGCCTCAGGCCTCGACGATCGACTGCGGAGCGGCGGCGGAACCGGCGAGCGGCAGCATGACGCGGAAGGTCGCGCCGCCGCCGGGCGTCTCGACGACGTCGACGCTGCCGTTGTGGGCCGCGACGATCGACGAGACGATCGCGAGCCCGAGACCGGAGCCCCCGGTCTCGCGCGTGCGCGAGGTGTCGGCGCGCCAGAACCGCTGGAAGATCTTCTCGCGGATCTGCGGCGGGATGCCCTCGCCGTGGTCGATCACCTCGACCATTGCCCGCTCGTCGGCCGGGTCGATGCTCACCCTGATCTCGATCGGCGAGCCGTCGTTCGTGAAGCGCATCGCGTTGCCCATCAGGTTCGTGATGACCTGGCGGATCTTGTTCTCCTCGGCGAGCACGACGGCGCGCTGCACGGGGGCGGGTTCACCGGACCCGATGGGCACCGGCATCGTGGGCGCGGGCCCGGTGGGCTCGCCGGCCGATGCGGCTGCGGATGCCTCGAGCTCGATGCCGGCGGCGTCGAGCTGGCGCCGTCGCTGCGCCTCGCGTCCGGCCGCGCGCGAAGAGGTGCGCCGCGGCGCCGGTGCGAGTCGTCGGCCACGGAGTCGCGCGAGGGTCGCGCCGGCGAACGCGATCGCGCCGGTCGAGCGCATGGGGGCCTGCTCGAGGTCGACGGCGAGCTCCACGGGCTCCGAGGCGTCCTCGACGGTGCCGGCCTCGGGGGCGATGACCGTCACGGTGCGGTCGGGATGCGCCGCCATCGTGTCGAGCGCTGCGTCGCGGGCGAGCGGAACCAGGTCGACCTCGGCGAGCTCGAGCGGCTTCGCCTCGTCGAGGCGGGCGAGGGCGAGGAGGTCTTCGACGAGACCGCCCATGCGGATGGCCTCCTTCTCGATGCGCTCCATCGCCTGGCCGACCTCTTCGGGCGACTGCAGTGCGCCCATGCGGTAGAGCTCGGCGTAGCCGCGGACCGAGACGAGCGGCGTGCGCAGCTCGTGCGATGCGTCGCCGACGAAGCGGCGCATCTGGTCGATCGTGCGCGCGCGGTCGCGGAAGGCGCGGTCGATGCGGTTGAGCATCGTGTTGAGCGACCGGTTCAGCCGGCCGACCTCGGTGTTCGGGGTGGCGCCGCCGAGGCGCTGGCTGAAGTCGCCGTCGGCGATCGCGGCGGCCGTGCGCTCGACCTCGCGGAGCGGCGCGAAGGTGCTCGTCACCAGCATCCGGGTGAGCAGCGCCCCGACGAGCACGACGCCGAGCCCGAAGCCGAAGAAGATCGTCAGGTAGACCGCGAGCAGGCGCTCGGTGTCCTTCGACGAGATCGCGATCACGATCGGCACGAGGGTGCCGTGCGAGTCGGCGGTGACGAGCGTCGTCACGGCGCGGAAGGTCGGCTCGTCGGCGTCGTCGTCGAGGGCGAACGTCCGGTAGCCCCCGTCGTTGAGCGAGGTGACCTTCCCCTGCGTGAGCGTCTTGGGGATCCGCGGCCAGTCGGCCTCGGGCCGGTCCTCCCAGTTGCTGCGGAGGTACTCGCCGCTCGAGGTGTAGATCGCGACGAAGACGTCGTCGCTCGGCCTGAAGTCGAGCTGGTTGAGGTTCGTCTGCGCCCGGGGCCGGTCGCTGTCGATCTCGAAGTACTTCGTGAGCCCGTCGCCCGAGGCGAGCGACTGGAGCTTCGACTCCATCTGGTCCTCGACGTACGAGCGCAGCATCGCGGCCGTGCCGATGCCCGAGACGAGCAGCCCGAGCGTCAGCATGAGCACCGTCACACCGGTGATCTTGGTGCGCAGCGAGATGCGGTTCCACCGCTCGAACATCGTCTGATTCATGGCTGGCCGAGTCTAGGCGGCGGAAGCTGGGTCAGGGCTTGGAGCTCTTCAGCATGTAGCCGAACCCGCGCTTGGTCTGGATGAGCGGCTCGGCCGAGTGCTGGTCGAGCTTGCGGCGCAGGTACGAGATGTAGCTCTCGACGATGCCGGCGTCGCCGTTGAAGTCGTACTCCCAGACGTGGTCGAGGATCTGCGCCTTCGACAGCACCCGGTTGGGGTTCAGCATGAGGTAGCGGAGCAGCTTGAACTCGGTGGGGGAGAGCTCCACCGGCACGTCGCCGACGAGCACCTCGTGGGTGTCCTGGTCCATCGTGAGCTCGCCGGTGCGGATGACCGCGTCCTCCTCGGCGTGCATCGTGCGCCGCAGGATGGCCTTGATGCGCGCGACGATCTCGTCGAGCGAGAAAGGCTTCGTCACGTAGTCGTCGCCGCCGACGGTGAGGCCGGTGATCTTGTCCTCGGTGTCGTCCTTCGCGGTGAGGAAGAGGATCGGCGCGGTGTACCCGGCCGAGCGCAGCCGCTTGGTGACGCCGAAGCCGTTCATGTCGGGCAGCATGACGTCGAGGATGATGAGGTCGGGCTCCTCCTCGAGCACGGCCGAGATGGTCTGCGCGCCGTTGCCCACGGCGCGCACCGCGAAGCCCGCGAACCGCAGGCTGGTGGTGAGGAGGTCGCGGATGTTGGGCTCGTCGTCGACGATGAGAATGCGAGGTCCGTCGCTCATGGCTCGATTCTCTTGACGTTTGCTGAAACGTGGCTGTGAGTCGTGTGGGCGGCGGGTCAGTGCGGCGCGTCGACGATGCGGATGCAGCATGCGCCCGCCCCGGGGTCGAGCATGACGCGTTCGGGGTCGGACCCGGTCGAGTCGGCCATGCCGCAGACGAGGGCGTGGTTGAGTTCGCACACCACGCCGGGGTTCTCGCGGGCGAGCCGATGGAACGGGCAGGTGCCGAGCACGACCCCCTCGCCGCCGTCGTCGCGCGGTTCGAGGCCGGCGTCGCCGAGCGCCTCGGTGAGGTCGCCGGATGCCTCGGCGAGACGCCGCCCAGCTCGTTCGGCCGCGTCGCGCAGCGCGTCGCGCACCGGGACCCCCTCGTCGACGGCTCGGCCGATCGCCTCGGCCATGACGCCGCCGCCGAGCTCGTAGAGCCGGGCCGGGATGCTGAAGGCGATCTCGTCGTCGGCGCGCCGGTAGAGCTTCGCGGGTCGGCCCGCCCCCGGTCCCGATCGGCCGGTCAGGCGGCGCGACTCGGTCGCGAGCAGACCGGCGTCCGCGAGGCGGTCGAGGTGGAACGCGGCCGTCGATCGCGGCAGGTCGAGCACCTCGGCGACGTGATCGCGACCGACGGCGTCGCGGCTCGCCGAGACGGTGCGGTAGACGCGTCTGCGGATCGGGTCGGCGAGGGCGCCGACCGCCCGGATCGCGTCGGCGTCGCCCTGCGCTGCGGAGGCCATGGCCCGATCATATCTCTAAATGCAGAAATCATTGACAAAAGAATCACGCGGGCCTAGCCTCGGCATCGAGGGCCCGGGAGGTGCGCATGACGTCGATCGAACTCGCAGGGGCGGCCGAGGTGCCGAGACTCCACGCCGTCACCGCCGACGAGGCGCCGGAGCGTGCCGTCGACCGCGAGGGGGCCGCCCGCGCGGTGCGGGCGCTGCTCGTCGCGCTCGGCCGCGACGTCGAGAGCGAGCACCTCGCCGACACCCCGCGACGCGTCGCCGACGCCTTCATCGAGCTCCTGACGCCGCGGCCGTTCTCGCCGACGACCTTCCCCGGCGAGGGCTACGGCGAACTCGTGGTCGTCCGCGACATCCCGTTCGACTCCCTCTGCGAGCACCACCTGCTGCCCTTCCGCGGCGTCGCCCACCTCGGCTACGTCCCCGGCGACCGCATCATCGGGCTCTCGAAGCTCGCCCGCGTGGTCGAGCAGTACGCCCGGGACCTGCAGGTGCAGGAGCGGCTGACACGGCAGATCGCCGACCGCCTCGTCGAGGTGCTCGAGCCCGACGGGGTCGGCGTCGTGCTCGAGGCCGAGCACCTCTGCATGTCGCTCCGCGGCGTGCAGGTGCCGGGCACGCGCACCGTCACGAGCTCGCTCGCGGGCGTCGTGCGCGACGACGACCGCGTCCGCCGCGAGTTCCTCGAGCGCTGCGGCATCGGCAGAACGGAGAACTGAGATGGGTGACGAACGGCTCCTGGTCGTCGGCGGCGGGCTGGCGGGCGCCCGAGCAGCCGAGGGCGCGAGGCAGGCCGGGCACACGGGCCCGATCACGATCGTCGCCGGCGAAGACGCGATGCCGTACATCCGGCCGCCGCTGTCGAAGGAGTTCCTGACCGGTGCGGCCGAACGCGACGTCGTCGACGTGTTCCCGGCCGACTGGTACGCCGACGAGCGCGTCGAGGTGCTGCGCGGCGTGCGCGCGACCGGGCTCGACCCCGCCGCGCACCGGCTCCGGCTGGCCGACGGCCGCACGCTCGACTACGGGCGCCTGCTTCTCGCGACGGGGGCGAGCGCCAGGCGATGGCGTGCTCCGGAGGGCGAGCTCGCGGGCGTGCACGTGCTGCGCACGTTCGCCGACTCCGAGGCGCTCCGGTCCGCGCTCGCGGTCGGCGGCCGGCGGATGGTGGCGATCGGCGCCGGCTGGATCGGCCTCGAGGCCACGGCGGCGGCGCGCGGGTACGCCGACGAGGTGACGGTCATCGCGCCCGAGGCGGTGCCGCTCGCTGCGGCCGTCGGCAGCGCGGTCGGCGAGGTGTTCGCCGAACTGCACCGGGCGAACGGCGTCGACCTGCGCATGTCGACCGGCGTCGCCGGCATCCGCGGCGAGGGCGGACGCGTGACCGGGGTCGAGCTCGACACCGGTGAGACCGTGCCCGCCGATCTCGTGCTCGTCGGCATCGGCGCCGTGCCCGAGACCGGCCTCGCCGAGGCGGCCGGACTCGAGGTGCGGGGCGGCATCGTGACGGACGCCTCGTTCCGCACGAGCGCCGACGACGTGTACGCCGTCGGCGACGTCGCGAGCGTCTACCACCCGGTGCTCCAGTCCCACCTGCGCGTCGAGCACTGGGCCAATGCCGAGAACGCCGGGCGAGCCGCCGGTCGCTCGCTCGCCGGTGAGGGCGTCGAGTACGCCGAGATCCCGTACTTCTACACCGACCAGTACGATCTCGGCATGGAGTACTCGGGCTACGGCACGCTCGCCGACGGCATCGACCCGGTCTTCCGCGGCGACCGGGCCGCGCGCGAGTTCCTCGCGTTCTGGCAGCGGGAGGGCCGCGTCGTCGCGGGCATGAACGTGAACGTCTGGGACGTCAACGACCAGGTCCAGCAGCTCATCCGATCGGGTGCCCGCATCGACCCGGCCCGGCTCGCCGATGCGTCGGTGCCGCTCGAGCGGCTCGTCGCCGAGGCATCCGCGTGACGGCGGAGCCTGCGGGCTGGGTCGAGCCGAACCTCGCCCGGCCGGTGCGCGTGATCGCCGGCCGCGAGGTCGACTTCCGTCGTGAGATCGCCGTGATGGCGGTCGTCAACCGCACCCCCGACTCGTTCTACGACCGCGGCGCGACCTTCGGCCTCGATGCCGCGGTCGAGGCCGGGCGCCGCGCGATCGAGGCGGGCGCGTCCTGGATCGACGTCGGCGGAGCGAGGTTCGGGCCTGGACCCGCGATCCCGATCGCCGAGGAGATCGATCGCGTCGTGCCGGTGGTCGCGGCGCTCGCCGGGGCGGGGGCCGCGCTGTCGGTCGACACGTTCCACGCCGAGGTCGCGGCGGCGGCGATCGCCGCGGGCGCCGACGTGATCAACGACACGACCGGGGTGCACGACGCGGCGCTCGCCGAGGTGGTGGCCGGCTCCGACGCGACGCTCGTCATCACGCACAGCCGAGCGGAGCCCCGTCAGTGGTTCCCGAAGCCGCAGTACGACGACGTCGTGGGCGAGATCAGCGCGTTCCTCGAGGAGCGCGTCGCGCTCGCCGTCTCGCGCGGCGTGCCCGAGGAGCGCATCGTGCTCGACCCGGGGCACGACCTCAACAAGAACACGCTGCAGACGCTCGAGCTCACTCGCAGGTTCGGCGAGTTCACGAGGCTCGGCTTCCCGCTCGTCGCTGCGGTGTCGAACAAGGACTTCATCGGTGAGAGCCTCGACCGCCCCCGCGGTGAGCGCCTCGCCGGGTCGATCGCCGCGGCGGTCTTCTGCGCGGCGCAGGGCGCACGCATCCTGCGCATGCACAACGTGCCCGAGTCGGTCGACGCGGCCCGGATGGTCGAGGCGATCATGGGATGGCGCGAGCCCGCGTACCTCAAGCACAACATGGTCGACGGGCCGAACGAGGAGCCATGACCGAGACACCGGGCGACGCCCCCGAGCAGGCCGAGGCGCCGCGAGTCGACCGCGAGCGGCTGCTCGAGGCCTACGCCTTCGCCGACCGGACGACCCCGCGCGTGCGGATGAACTTCGTGTCGAGCCTCGACGGTGCCGTCACGATCGAGGGGCGGTCTGGGGGACTCGGCGACGCCTCCGACCGGCTCGCGATGGGCGTCATGCGCACCCTCGCCGATCTCGTCCTCGTGGGGGCGGGCACCGTGCGGGTCGAAGGTTACGGCGGGGTGCGGCTGCGTCCCGAGAACGTGGCCTGGCGACGCGAGCACGGCCTCGCCGACCAGCCCCGCCTCGCGGTCGTGTCGTCGGCGCTCGAGCTTCAGCCGCAGCATCCCTTCTTCGCCGAGGCGACCACCCGCCCGATCGTCGTGACGCACGCCGCGTCGGACCCTGAGCGGCGGAAGGCGCTCGCCGCGGTCGCCGACGTGTTCGTGTGCGGTGACGTCGCGGTCGACCTCGGCGCCGCCGTCGACGCGTTCGCCGCCGCGGGAGTGCCGCAGGTCCTCTGCGAGGGCGGGCCGCACCTCTTCGGCTCGCTCCTCGAGGCCGACCGCGTCGACGAGCTGTGCCTGAGCCTCAGTCCGACGATCGTCGCCGGCGATGCCGGGCGCATCGTGCGCGGCGCGCCCGAGCTCGACCGCCCGATGCGTCTCGTGCACGCCATCCCGGCGGGCGACCTGCTGCTGCTGCGCTACGAGCGCGCACGCTGACCGCTGTCGGGTCTCGGGCCGCTCGGGCGATCAGGCGGCCTCGAGCGCGTGCGCGTCGAGGATCGTGTAGCTGTAGCCCTGCTCGGCGAGGAACCGCTGCCGGTTCTGCGCGAAGTCCTGGTCGACGGTGTCGCGGGCGACGAGCGTGTAGAAGTTGGCGCTGAGGCCCGACTCCTTCGGGCGCAGCAGGCGGCCGAGCCGCTGCGCCTCCTCCTGGCGCGAGCCGTAGGAGCCCGACACCTGGATCGCGACGGTCGCCTCGGGCAGGTCGACCGAGAAGTTCGCGACCTTCGACACCACCAGGACCGGTGTCGTGCCCTCGCGGAACTCCTGGTACAGGCGCTCGCGCTCGTCGACGGGCGTCGAGCCGGTCAGCTGCGGGGCGCCGAGCACTTCGGCGAGCTCGTCGATCTGGTCGAGGTACTGGCCGATCACGAGGATGCGCTCGCCCGCGTGGCGGGCGACGAGCTCTTTCACGACGCCGAGCTTCGCGGGGGCGGTCGCGGCGAGCCGATAGCGTTCGTCGTCGGCGGATGCCGCGTATGCGAGCCGTTCGGACTGCGGCAGGTCGATGCGCACCTCGTAGCAGGCCGCGGGCGAGATGAAGCCCTGCGCCTCGATCTCCTTCCACGGGGCGTCGAAGCGCTTCGGCCCGATGAGGCTGAACACGTCGCCCTCGCGGCCGTCCTCGCGCACGAGGGTCGCCGTGAGCCCGAGCCGGCGGCGAGCCTGCAGCTCGGCGGTGAGCTTGAACACGGGTGCGGGCAGCAGGTGCACCTCGTCGTAGACGATGAGGCCCCAGTCGAGCGCGTCGAGCAGCGACAGGTGCGCGTACTCGCCCTTCCGCTTCGCGGTGAGGATCTGGTAGGTCGCGATCGTGACGGGCTTGACCTCCTTCACCTGACCCGAGTACTCGCCGATCTCGTCGACGGTGAGGGTCGTGCGCTTCAACAGCTCGTCGCGCCACTGGCGGGCGCTCACCGTGTTCGTCACGAGGATGAGCGTCGTGGTCTTCGCGGTCGCCATCGCGCCCGCGCCGACGAGGGTCTTGCCGGCGCCGCACGGCAGCACGACCACGCCCGAGCCGCCGTCGAAGAAGTTGTCGACCGCCTTCTGCTGGTAGTCGCGCAGGTGCCAGCCGTTCTCGACGAGGCCCATCTCGTGCGGGGTGCCGGGCGTGTAGCCGGCGAGGTCCTCGGCGGGCCAGCCGAGCTTCACGAGCTCCTGCTTGAGCTGCCCGCGCGCCCAGGGCGCGACGAGGAAGCTCCGCTCGTCGATGCGGTCGCCGACGAGCGGGGCGATCTTCTTCGCGCCGACGACCTCGGTGAGCACGGCGAGGTCGGTGCTCTGAAGGCGGAGCGCGCCGTCGTCGGTGCGGTCGATGACGAGCCGGCCGTATCGGCCGACGGTCTCTCGGAGGTCGACCGCGACCGTCTGGGGCACCGGGAACTTCGCGTACCGCTCGAGCGTCGCGAGCATGTCGTCGGCGTCGTGGCCCGCGGCCCTGGCGTTCCAGAGACCGAGGCGCGTGATGCGGTAGGTGTGGACGTGCTCGGGCGCGCGTTCGAGCTCGGCGAACACGGCGAGATCGTGCCGCGCGTCCTCCGCGAGGGGGTGCGCGACTTCGAGGAGGACCGTGCGGTCGCTCTGAACGATGAGTGGGCCGTCCGACATGACCGTCCAGTCTACGCCCGGTTCGTGGGCGCCCGGCCGGCGCGGATGCCTCGTGCTCGTCCCGGTCGCGTGGGTCGCGGTCGCGCTGCCGGCTACCCCTCCGGCGTCGCCGCGGGCGCCGGCGCGACGGCGGCGATGGCCGACAGCGGCAGCGTGCGTTCGATGTCGGCCTTGTGGTCGCGCGCGCGCAGCCGCCCGTTCGCCACGCTCGCGGGCGCGAGCAGGTAGTCGGCCGTGTCGCCGCCGGGCATGCGGACGGTCACGGTGAGGCTCTCTTTCGAGCGGGCGGCCGCCTCGAGCTGGCGGGCGAGCCAGGCCTGCTCGGTGCCGTCGCCGCCCTGCGTCGCCTCGAGGCGGTCGAGGAGCGCGGCGACGGGGTCGGCGCGAGGAGCGACGACCGGAGCCGGCGCGAGCCGGTGCCGCTGGAGGCGCACGATCTCGCCGTCGGCGTTCTCCGCGGCGACCGGGTACTTGGCGTCGGAGAGCGCCCAGAACACCACGTCGGGCGTGAACCGGGTGAGCAGCCGGTGCGGGCCGGCGCGGCGCAGCGCGAGCGAGGCGAGCGCCTGGTCGACGGCCAGCGTGCCGACGAGCTCGGCGTCGTCGGATCGGATGGAGGCCTGTGCGGGTGCCTCCGACTCGGCCGCGGCCGTGACCCTGACGGCGCCGAAACGTTCGGCGGCCTCGGAGACGAGGTACGCGAGCGGCTGCGGGATTCCGGTCAGCGAGATCGACGACAGGAACTCGAGGATCGAATCGGCACGCTCGCCCGCGGCGAGCGCGCGGTTCACGGATGCCGCGCTCACGCGATACGTCGATGCGAGGTCGCGGGCCTCGACGTCGGCGATGCCGCGGAGTCGCGCGTCGAGCTCGGGCTCGAGCGGCCCGGGCGCGACGATCGAGAGGTCGTGCTGCAGGTAGACGTGATCGACCTGGGCGGGGAAGTGGGCGGCGACGAGGTCGGCGGCCCGCTCGAGTTCGCCGGCGAGCACGAGACGGCCCGCTTCGACCGGCTCGCCGGAGACGGCGAGCCCGAGCGCCTCGGCCTCGCCGAGCAGGCGCTGCAGCCCGTCGTCGAGCCAGGCGCCGCCGGCGGGGTAGAGCCAGCGAACGTCGTCGCGGAGCGCCCCCGAGGTGAGCGTGTCGCTTCGCCGCGCGACGAGCTCCCGCAGCGTCTCGGGGATGCGATCGCGCCAGCACCCCGCGAGCACGATCCAGCGGCCGCGCGCCGACTCCATCGACCAAGCCGCGCCACGATCGGACTCGAGCCAGTACGCCCCGTCGCGCACGACGAGGCCGGCTTCGTCGGCCCGGTGGAACAGGCCGGGCAGCGCCTCGAGGGGCGTGCCGCTCGCCTCGGCGAGCCGCTTCGAGTCGGGCAGGGCGAGCCCGCCCTTCGCGAGTTCGCGGGCCGGTTGCGCACCGAGCGCGGCGAGCAGCTCGGCGGTCGCCGCGACCGTCGCGTACGCGGCGTCCGACGAGTGGCGCTCGAGCAGGGAGCGGTCGACGGGGTCGTCGCCCACGAGCACGGGCGGAGCGGGCGCGGCGAGCTCGGCGAGCGTCGGCAGGTCGACGCCCAGTCGTGGGAGGAGCCGGGAGGCGACGCCGGCGGGCACGTGCAGGTGCTGGTCGCCGCGCACCAGGAGGAGCGACTCGGCCAGGCGATCGATGAGCGTCGCCGAGGCATCCACCATCGATGCCGGCGCGCCGAGTTCGGCGAGGGTCCGCCGCACGCCGTCGACCGTCGAGGTCGGGTCGGCCGCCGCCACGAGCACGGCGAGGCGGGGCCGGTCGAGTCGCGCGATCGCGCGGTCGACCGAGTCGGGTGCGAGGAGCGACTCGGCGAGGTCGAACAGATCGTTGACCCCGGTGGCGTCGAACTCGCGCGACCGGAGCGCTGCGGCGAGGTCGTCCCGTGGCAGTTCGCGAAGTCGTCCGGCGAGTTCGAGCATCGTCTCCGCTCAGCTCGATCCGGCCCGCGTCTCGCGCGAACGGCGTACCGCGTTGACGATCAGCAGCGTGATGAGGAGCACGAAGGCGATCGGCAGGCCGAACCACGGGAACATGATGACGAACGGCCAGATGCCCTGGCTGAAGCCGTCGTTCGCAGCGGCGCCCGCGGCGCTGCCGATGATGACGGCGAAGAACGCGACGATCGAGCAGCCGATGATCGCCGCGAACATCACGGCGAGGACGCGTTCGGCGCGATGTTCGGTGATAGGGCCGGAATCGCTCACTCGTCAAGGATAGGGCAGCGGGGCGGCGCGTGGGTCGCCGGGACTCTAGACTGGAGGTTGAACGGCGCGTTGCTCTCGGCGCGCCGTGCGACGTATAAGCGAGGTTCTGCGATGCCCACCGGCAAGGTCAAGTTCTACGACGAGGAGAAGGGGTTCGGCTTCATCAGCTCAGATGACGGCCAGGAGGTCTTCCTCCACGCTTCCGCTCTTCCCGCCGGCGCGACCGTGCGTGCGGGATCGAAGGTCGAGTTCGGCATCGCCGACGGGCGCCGCGGGCCGCAGGCGCTCTCGGTGCGCGTCATCGAGACGCCGCCGAGCCTCGCGAAGATGAACCGGCGGTCGGCCGACGACATGGCCGTCATCGTCGAGGACCTCGTGAAGTGGCTCGACGCCGCCGGCAGCGACCTCCGTCGCGGCCGCTACCCCGACAAGGCGCGGGGCCGTCAGATCGCGGCGCTGCTGCGCAAGGTGGCTGACGAGCTGGATGCCTGAGCCGCGCGAACCCGACACGGCGGACGACGAGGTCGTCCCCGCGACGGCGACGGACGACGTCGTCGCCGAGACGACGACCGAACACGACGCGGCGCCGGCCCTCGTCGCGGACGAGGTGCTGCTCGCCTCGGCCTCGCTCGCCCAGCGCGCCCTGCTCGAGGTGACGGCGCCCGAGACCGTGGGCTCGGTCGTCGGGCACATCGCCGAGGGCGAGCACGTGCTCACCCTGCAGTTCGCCGCCGACCTCGCCGGCTATCCGGGCTGGCACTGGAGCGTCACGATCGCGAGGGTCGACGACGCCGAGCCGACGGTGCTCGAGACCGAACTCATGCCGGGGGAGCACGCGCTGCTCGCGCCCGAGTGGGTGCCCTGGTCGGAGCGGCTCGCCGAGTACCGGGCCGTCCAGGCAGCTGCGGCCGCCGAGGCCGCCGGGGCGGACGACGACGAGTACGACGAGACCTCCGCCGATGACGAGATCGACGACGACGAGGGTCTCGACGACGGCGAAGGCGACGATCACGACGAGGACGACGAGGACGACGGGCTCGACGAGGGGCTCGAGGCCGACGACGACTTCGACGGGATCGACATCGACGCGCTCGACGACGGAGACGACGACGAGGGCGACCACGACGACGATGCCGGCCAGGTCGATGGGGACGACCCATCGCCCGAGGTGGACGCCGCTCAGGCGCCCGAGTCGGAGACGCCCGCCGGCGACTGACGTGCGCGTCGGCGCATCGTCTGCACGACGCCGAGGCCGATGAGGCCGAGCGCGACCCCGACGACGGACGCCGCGGTGAGCCAGCCGAGGCCCGACGCCTCGAACCAGTCGCCGAACGCGAGGCACGCGCCGAGCAGGGCGATCCAGCCGATCGTTCCGGCGACGAGTGCCTTGCGCGCGTCGGCCCGGGCCGGCGCCGGATCGGGCCTGCGCTCGCTCTCGCTCAGCCAGAGCCGCATCGGGTCAGCCGATCCGCTCGAGCACGTGGTCGATCGAGGCGATGAGCGCTCGCACGTCGGCGGGTTCGATCGCCGTGAACGTCGCGATGCGCAGCTGGTTGCGACCGAGCTTGCGGTAGGGCTCGGTGTCGACGATGCCGTTCTCGCGGAGCGTCCTCGAGATCGCCGAGGCGTCGACGCGCTCGTCGAAGTCGATGGTGACGACGACCTGCGAGCGGTCGGCGGGGTCGGCGACGAAGGGCGTCGCGACGTCGCTCGCCTCGGCCCAGCTGTAGAGCAGCGAGGACGACTCGCGCGTACGCGCGTCGGCCCAGGCGAGGCCGCCGGAGGCGTTGATCCAGTCGATCTGGTTCTCCATGAGGAGGAGCGTCGCGAGGGCCGGGGTGTTGAGCGTCTGGTTCAGCCGGGAGTTGTCGACCGCGTTCTTCAGCGAGAGGAACTCGGGGATGTACCGGTCGGTCGCGGCGATGCGCTCGATGCGCTCGATCGCCGCGGGGGAGAGGATCGCGAACCAGAGGCCGCCGTCGGCCGCGAAGTTCTTCTGGGGCGCGAAGTAGTACACGTCGAACTCGCGTGCGTCGACGGCGGCGCCGCCGGCTGCGCTCGTCGCGTCGATCACGGTCAGTGCGCCGTCGTCGCCCGCGACCCTGGCGACGGGGGCCTGCACGCCCGTCGACGTCTCGTTCTGCGGCCACGCGTACACGTCGATGCCGGCAACAGCCTCGGGCCGCGCACTCGCGCCCGGAGCTGCGGTGCGCACATCGGGTGCCTCGAGCCACGGGGCACCGGCGGCCTTCGCGAACTTCGCGCCGAACTCGCCGAACGAGGCGAGCTGCGCGCGACGGTCGATGAGCGACGCCGACGCCGCGTCCCAGAACGCGGTCGAGCCGCCGTTGCCGAGCACCACCTCGTAGCCGTCGGGCAGCGAGAAGAGCTCCGCGAGGCCGGTGCGCACGCGGCCCACGAGGTCCTTGACCGGCGCCTGGCGGTGGGACGTGCCGAGGATCGCCGGGCCGAACTCGGCCAGGTGCGCGAGCTGCTCGGGACGCACCTTCGACGGGCCGCAGCCGAAGCGTCCGTCGGCGGGCAGCAGGGAAGCGGGGATCACGAGGCTCGGCATGCGACGAGTCTAGCGAGCGGGCGGCGGCCACTAGGCTGGATGACGGGCTGCGACGCAATGGGAGGACACGCGTGACCGATCTGATCGACACCACCGAGATGTACCTGCGCACGATCCTCGACCTCGAAGAAGAGAACATCGTCCCCCTGCGCGCGCGCATCTCCGAGCGTCTCGGTCACTCCGGTCCCACCGTCTCGCAGACGGTCGCGCGCATGGAGCGCGACGGACTCGTCGTCGTGACCGGCGACCGCCACCTCGAGCTCACCGAGACCGGGCGTTCGAAGGCCGTGCACGTCATGCGCAAGCACCGGCTCGCCGAACGCCTGCTCGCCGATGTGATCGGGCTCGAATGGGAGTACGTGCACGACGAGGCATGCCGTTGGGAGCATGTGATGAGCGAGCAGGTCGAGCGACGCATCATCGAGATCCTCGGCAGTCCGAAGGAGTCGCCCTACGGCAACCCCATCCCCGGCCTCGAGGAACTCGGGCTCGCACCCGCCGATCCCTTCCTCGCCGGCGTCGTCAACGTGGTCGAGCTCGTCGCCGATCGCGACGAACCGGTGCGCGGCACGGTGCGCCGCCTCGGCGAGCCCGTGCAGTTCGACCCCGAGCTGCTCGGCCAGCTGAAGCAGGCCGGGATCGTCCCCGGCGCCGTGGCGACCTTCAGTCGTGCCGGGGGCTACGTGCTCGTACGCGTCGACGGAGCGGGCGGCGGCCTCGAGCTCCCGACCGAGGTCGCGAGCCACATCTTCATCGCCGAGTGATGGCGCATTCTGGCCGCTGATCGGGTGATCTGCGCCGCGCCGTGATCAGAATGTGACATTCGGGCGGCACTCGCGTACCCTCGTACGAGTCTGCTGGCGAGAAGCCCGCCGGTGGACCAGGGTCGAGACGCCTCCCGCGTTCCACTGCTCGATCCGGTACCCGTGAAGCGCCGCGTGCGCAACAGGTGGAGCGGCATCCAGGTGTCGCGGGGCGACGGAGGTACACGTTTTGGCTCGACTCTCACGGCGTCGGCTCTCGAAGAGCCGCACCCGCGGGGCCGCGACGAAGGCGATCATCGCCTCGAAGGCGCCCCAGAATCCCCCCACTCCCGATCTCGCGAAGGCTGTCGCAACGAAGCCGCTGCCGTCGACCCGCCGGTTCCGGCGCGGCGGTCTCGCGAACATCATGGTGATGACCGTCGCCGCCGGCATCGTCGGCACGCTCGCGATTCCCGCCTACGCCATCGCCCCGGGCAGCATCGGTCCGCAGTTCGGCGAGACCGATGCGACGAAGCTCTCGAAGGCGCAGGCCCAGACCGTCGAGGTGACCGACGACGTGATCGCCGCCCCCGTCACGGAGGACGGGTACAAGACGGTCACCGGTGAATCGATCCGCGCCGCCGAACGCGCTGCGGCCGAGGCCGAGGCCGCTCGCATCGCCGCCGAGAACGCGATGGCCTCGTACGCCGCGTCGTACGACGGGCCGAGCGCTTCGGAGCTCCTCGCGAACCCGCCGTACCCCGACTTCGACCTCGCGAGCGTCTACGACGTCGCCACGCAGTACGTCGGCGTTCCCTACGTCTACGGCGGCGCGACGCCCGCCGGCTTCGACTGCTCCGGTTTCGTCATGTACGTCTACGCGCAGTTCGGCGTCAGCATGCCGCACTCGTCGTCCGGCCAGGGCGCCATGGGCACGGTCATCTCGGAGGCCGACGCGCAGCCGGGCGACCTCGTCATCATGGACGGCCACGACGGCTTCTACGCCGGCAACGGCATGATCCTGCACGCGCCGTACGAGGGGGCCTCGGTGCGCGTGCAGCCGATCTGGACGAGCGACTACTACATCGTCCGAATCGGCATCTGAACATGAACACCGCGTGACTCGCACGCGACGAACGGCGCGCCGGGAGTATCCGGCGCGCCGTTCGTGTTCTACCCTGAAGCCCTGACGATCCCAGAATCCGAGCAGGGGGAGGGCGATGGCGGGCTGGCGCAGCATCCATTCCACGGATGCGCGCGCGCATTTCGACCATCGGCCGAGCAGTCAGCCGAGCATCATCCGGGCGAGCACTTCGACGGGCACTGTCTTCATGGCGGTGCCCGTTTCGCGTTCTCCGGGGCTCGGCGCTGCACGCCCTGCCGGTTCGGCCAGGACGGCCGACACCGGGTCGCCGAACCGTCCACGCGGCTGGAAGCCATCCAGCACCGAACGAAAGGCCCCCCATGCGCACTCTCGTGCTCAACGCCGGATATGAACCGCTCGCCGTCGTCTCGTTCAAGCGGGCGCTCCTGCTCGTCATGAACCAGAAGGCCACGGTCCTCGTGCACGAGGAGGGCAATCCGGTGTGCGCGGCGAGCGGAAGCTGGCAGCGACCCAGCGTGATCCTGCTCACGCGCTACGTCAGGGCGCCACGAGCGCACCGCATTCCGGTGACCCGACGCGGCGTGCTCCGACGCGACGATCACCGCTGCGCCTATTGCGGACGCAGCGCGGCGACGATCGACCACGTGCTTCCACGTTCGCGCGGCGGGCGCGACACGTGGGAGAACCTCGTGGCATGCTGCCTGCGGTGCAACAACGTGAAGAGCGATCGCACTCCGGCGGAGATGGGCTGGGAGTTGCGCTTCACCCCCAAGATGCCGCACGGACGCACCTGGGTCGTACGGGGCGTCGAGCGCCCGCTGCCGCAGTGGAGCGAGTTCCTCGCGGCCGCCGCCTGACGTCCGTCCACCGGTTCGGGACACGCGGGGGAGTCGGCGCGGGTCGATCGTGACAAAGCGTCGCGACGTGCCCTAGGGTAGGTCGGGTGCGGAGCCGCCCCCGAGAACCCGAGCACGGTCGTCGTGCTGCCGAGGCCCGGTCGACGCATCGGACGGCACGGCGCGTTCCGTCCCCGCGCCAGGCGCCCGCACCGAGCGCGACGGCCCGTTCGCGGGACCGCCGGTTGCGGGTGCTCTCGACGATCGTCATCGTGCCCGCGATCGTCGGCACGGTCGCGCTGCCGGCCTACGCAATGGTGCCGAACGGCACCGAGTTCGAGGCATCCGGAGCCTTCAGCAAGTCGGTCGCCGAGGCGCAGGGGCTCAGCGTCGGCGCAATGGCGAGCGATGCCCCGATCACGGTCGACGGCTACGCGGTGACGACGAAGGCCGAGATCGAGGAGGCCCGGCTCGCGGCCGAGGAGGCCGAACGGCGAGCCTGGGCGGCCGAACTCGCGTCACGGGGCAACGGCGCGTACGCCAAGCCGGCCGTGCAGGCCCAGGGCGACGACTACCCCTGGTGGGACCAGCTGCCCGACGACTACGGCGGGGGGCTGTCGCCGCTGCGCTACTACTACCGGGAGTGCGTCGACTTCGTGGCGTGGCGACTCAACCGCGATGCCGGGGTGACGAGCGCCCCGTGGAAGTGGGACTGGTCGAACCTGGCCTCCGGCAGCGCCTATGCGTGGGCCGACGAATGGGTCGCCCACGGCTGGCCGACCTCGTCGACGCCGGTCGTCGGCGCGGTCGCGTGGTTCCCCTACAACCACGTCGCCTACGTGCAGTCGATCAACGCCGACGGTTCGGTGAACATCGAGGAGTACAACCAGAACTCCGACCACTCGTACCACCGGCGCACGATCCCCGCCGGCGACGCGCTGTACCTGTACCCGCCGGTCTGACGGGCTGATCCGGCGGTCGAGCAGCGCCGACGGAGCCGACCCGGTGGGTTCCGTCGGTCGAGTAGCGCCGACGGAGTCGACGCGTATCGAGACCCCTACGGCACCCGTGCGAGGCAGGCCGGCGCCGGCGTCGACACGGTGCCGACGACCTCGACCGGCACGCCTTCCCCGTCGAGCGCGACGATCGCGATCGAGTCGGAACCCTGGTCGGCGATGAGCGCGAATCGCTCGTCGCGCGTCAGCTCGAGGTCGCGCGGGTGGCGGCCGCCGGTCGGCACGGTCGCGACGAGCTCGAGCGTCGCGGCATCGCGGTCGAGCCGCAGGCCGCGCAGCGCGTCCGCGTCACGGTCGCCGACGAGCACGATGCCGCCGCGCGTGAGGCGGATCGCAGAGCAGCCGAGGCCGCGCGGAGGCGTCTCGGGCCCGATCGGGAACCAGCCGAGCTCGCGGCCCTCGGCGAGGTCGACGACGCTCGCGGTGCGGTCGAGCTCGTTCGCGGTGACGGCGAGGTCGCCGCTGACCACGAGATGGCGGGGCCCGGCGCCGGCGTGGATCACGATGTCGGCGGCCGGGTCGTGCCCGAGCGATTCGGGGAGGGCGGCGAGGCCGACGACCCGCACGCGGTCGGCGCCGAGATCGGGCACGAGCAACCGGTCGCGCGCCGAGTCGAGGACCGCCTGGTGCGGGTGCGACGACTCCTGGCGCGCTCGGTCGGGACCGGTGCCGGCGAACTCGGCCTCGAGCACGGCGTCGCCCGAGGCATCCGGTGCGATGTGGTGCACCGTGAGCCGACCGCCCGAGTAGTTCGCGGCGAACGCGAGTTCGCCCGACTCGTCGAAGGCGACGTGACAGGGATCGCCCGACGCGGAGCCGGCACGGCCGAACGCGGCGAGCCCGTCGCCCTCGAGGGTCCAGGTCGAGACACGCCCGTCGGTGAGCTCGTGCGCGATGGCGAGCACGCCGTTCGCCGGCGAGATCGCGAGGAACATCGGGTTCTCGCCGACCTCGACGGGGTCGCCGAGCACGGCGCGGCCCTCGGTGTCGACGTCGAGCGATCGCACGCCCGTCGCGGCGGAGCCGAGTGCTCCGAGCGTCGAGGCGCCGACCCAGAACCTCGTGGTGCCGTCGGCCATGATGCCCGCCTTCCGTCGCTCGCGGACGAGCCGCTCCATGGCGCACCCGCGTGCGCCGCGTTCCACGGTAGCGGAGCGGCTAGACTCTTCCGGTCAGCCTCTGTAGCTCAATGGAAGAGCAACTCCGTCCTAAGGAGCAGGTTGGGGGTTCGAGTCCCTCCAGGGGCACCACGCGTGCTCGAGCCGAATCGTCCAATTCGGGACGTTCGGCACGTGTCGTCCCCCTGAGCGGGGGACGACACCCGATAGAGTCGAAGGACTCCGCGACGTAGCGGCGGCGATGATTCGGGTTCATCGCCTCCTCGTTACTGCGTGCGCGGAGAGCGACGGGGGAGAAGCTCGGGGGTATGTGCTCCTTCCTCGCCTTTGCGACGCGTGTGCCTTCAGGTGTACGCCGTCGATGGGCTCGCGACCCTACCCGCGTGGGCTGTCGACGGCCGGGCCGGTGATTCCCCCTCACCGGCCCGGCGGCACCTCGTCGGCCCTGCTCAGGGCTGGATCAGCCCGCGGAGGTCGTCGGCGGTGAGCGCCGTCGCGAACAACTCCTCGTCGTCCATCACCGACGAGACGAGCGCCGCCTTCTTCTCCTTGAGCGCCATGACCTTCTCCTCGATCGTGTCCTCGGCCACGAGTCGGTAGACCATGACGTTCTTCGACTGCCCGATGCGGTGCGCCCGGTCGACCGCCTGGGCCTCGCTCGCGGGATTCCACCAGGGGTCGAGCAGGAACACGTAGTCGGCCTCGGTCAGGTTGAGCCCGAAGCCGCCGGCCTTCAGGCTGATGAGGAAGACGGGCGAACCGCCGGTGCGGAACCGGTCGATGACCTCGCTGCGGCGGCGGGTCGCGCCGTCGAGGTAGGCGTAGGGCACCCCCGCCGATTCGAGACGGGCGGCCGCCAGCCGCAGGAACGACGTGAACTGGCTGAAGACGAGCGCGCGGTGGCCTTCGGCGACGACCTCGTCGAGCTGCTCGAAGAGGGCGTCGAGCTTCGCCGAGGGCACGTCGGCGTACTGCTCGGAGTCGATGAGCGCCGGCGAGAGGCTCAGCATGCGCAGCAGCGTGAGGGAGCGGAAGATCGTGAACCGGTTGCGGTCGAGATCGTCGATGAGGCCGAGCAGCTTCTGCCGCTCGCGCTGCAGGAATGTGTCGTAGATGCGGCGGTGCGCGGGGTCGAGCGCGACCGCCAGCACCTGCTCCTGCTTCTCCGGCAGCTCCGGCGCGACGAGCTCCTTGGTACGGCGCAGCACGAGCGGGCGGATGCGTCGGCGGAGCGTCGCGAGCCGCTCGGTGTTGCGGTCGTTCTCGATCGGGCGGCGATAGCGTTCGGCGAAGGCCCGTGCGGAGGGGAAGAGCCCGGGCGCGACGACCTTCATGAGCGCCCACAGCTCCATGAGGTTGTTCTCGACGGGGGTTCCGGTCACGGCCAGCCGGAACGGCGCACGGATGTCCCGGGCCGCCTGGTTCGCCTTCGAGTTGCCGTTCTTCACGAACTGGGCCTCATCGAGCACGAGCCCGGCCCACTCGGGCTCGGCGAAGGCCTCGGCGTCGAGCCGCAGGATGGCGTAGCTCGTCACGACGAGGTCGGCGCCCGCGATCGCGTCGGCGAGCCGCACCCGGCTCGCCGCCTGGGTCGCGGTGACGGTCGCGACCTTCAACCCCGGCACGAAGCGGGATGCCTCGCGGGCCCAGTTCGACACGACCGAGGTCGGCGCGACGACGAGGAAGGGCGGCTCCGAGGCATCCAGCTCGCGGGCGTGGGCGACGAGCGCGAGGGTCTGGGCCGTCTTGCCGAGTCCCATGTCGTCGGCGAGGATGCCGCCGAGCCGGTGCCGGTGCAGGAAGGCGAGCCAGCGGTAGCCCTCGAGCTGGTAGGGACGGAGCTCGAGCGCGAGGCCCGCGGGCGGTGCCACCGGGTCGATGCGCTCGAGGGAGCGGAGCCCGGCGACCGTCTCGCGCCAGGACACCGCGGCTTCGGACTCGTCGGCGAGGTCTTCGAACTCCGACCACAGCGCCGTCTGGGTGCGATGGATGGCGAGTTCGCCGGTCTCCCACTCGTCGAGGGTCCCGGCCTCCTCCAGGAGCTCGCGCAGCGGCGCGAACACCTCGTGGTCGAGCGAGAGGTAGCTGTGGTCGACGAGGAGCAGCTTCTTCTGCCCGCGGGACAGGGCACGGAACAGCGGGCCGAACGGCACCTTCTTGCCCTCGACGGTCACGATCACGCCGAGGTCGAACCAGTCGGTGCGTTCGCTCTCGACCGCGGTGACGGCGAGCCTCGGTGCCTCGGTCAGCTCGCGGTACTCGGGTGCCTCGCCGGTCTCGTCGATGCGCAGGCGTTCGAGCTCGCGCAGTCGCGGCAGCACGCGGGTCGAGAACTCGGCCGCCTCGATGCCGCGCAGCACGGTCGTCGGCCGCAGCGCGGGGTCGGAGCGTCCGTCGCGCGCTGGGGCGCGCAGGAGCGGCGCACCCGCCGGCTCGTCGGCGGCGATCCCGGCGGCCTCGAAGGCCGGCCGGCGTTCGAGCACGGGATCGTGGAACTCGGCGTCGGGCACGTCGAACGGCAGCCGGCGGCCGCCGTCGGCCTCCCATTCCCAGCCGATGCGGAGCACCTGGCCCGGTTCGTGGGCGAGGACCGCGACGAGCGTCGCGGGCGGCAGCTCGGGAAGGTCGACGGCCGGGTCGTCGCTCGAGATCCGCAGTGAGCGGGCGAGGACGGGGTATTGCTCGCGGGTGAACGTCGCGACCTCGTCGGCCGGCACGACGATCGGTTCGCGTCGCCGGACCGCCGCCCGCGCGGCGGGACGGAGCGGTGCGGCGAGCGGGGCGAGCACGATCCGCCCGCGGGCGAAGTCGAAGACGTAGACGCCGTGGTCGCCGATCAGCCGAGCGCGTCGGCTCGCGTGGCGCTCCCCGTCGACGGTCACGCTCGAGGCGAGCTCGAGCGCGATCGGGCGCGGCGCCTCGGCGACGGGCTCGAGCCGGTTCGCCGCCGAGGACGAAGCTTCGGCGTGGTCCGTCGGCGCCGCCTCCGTCTCGGCGTCGGCCCGCCGGACCTCGAGGCCGATGTCGGCGGCGGCCGCCACCGAGATCACCGTGCGCGCCCCGGTGCCCACGAACTCGATGCCGTGGGCCGGGGCGACGGCCAGCAGCGCCCACAGGGTCGTACTCTCGTAGTCGTCGAGCGAGATCCACGCGGAGCCGTACTCGGCGAACCCGGCGTGCCTCGCGCCCTTCAGCATGGAGAACTCGGCGAACCAGCGTGCCTGTCGCGGGTCGAATCCGCCCGCCCGCCCCTGGAAGCCGACGTTCTGCCAGGTCAGGTTCGCCTTGATCCAGCCGCCTCGCGCACCGCGGGTCACCGGTCGAACGGCGAGCCGCTCGACCGCCTCCTCGTTGGTCGCGGGTTCGTCGCGTGCCGACTGGCGCGCCCCGCGGCGGGTGATCCGTTCGCGGAGCTCGAACTGCAGCGCGAGCGGCTGCCGCGGCGCGGCCTCGACGTCGGTCGCGGTCGCGGTCGCCGTGAGCGCGTTGAGCGCGGTGCGCCACTCGGGCTCTGCCGGATCGACGGGGGACGCGGGCGCCGGCGGCGCCTCGTCGAGGCGATGGCGCTCGCCGGAGGCGAGGAGCACGGCCGCGACGTGCTTGCAGTTGCGCGAGACCGGGCAGGTGCAGGTGCCGGAGAGGATCGTGGTGCGGCCGGGGACGCCGAGGTCGAGGCGGACCTCCACCCGGTACGGCGCCGTCGCGGTGCCGTCGACGGCTGCCGAGAGACGGAAGCCCGAGGCATCCCAGGCGAGGTGCCGGACCGCGCCCGCGCGCTCGACCGTGCGCCCGCGACTGAGACTCAACGGCCCGACGAGTCGGGCGATCGCGAGCTCCTCGACGAGCGGGTAGGAATCGGAGGGCATCCGTCTATCGTCGCATCACGACGATGCCCTGCGCACACCGGACGGCGCTCAGGTCCAGTCGACGGCGTGCATCCAGCCGGCGATGTACGCGCGCTGGTTCTCGTCGAGGTGCACGCCGATGCGCGGCGTCGGGCCCACGTCGAGCTCGCACAGCTCGAAGATGCGGCGGACGACGACGGCACGCAGCGGAGCCTCGAGGTTCTCGAGGATCTCGCGTCGGAGGGTGCCCTCGAGCATCGGCCACCACAGGCCGATCGGCGGCAGCGCGAAGTCGGGGTCCCGGTCACGACGATGAACGGGGCGGTCGATGATCGAACTCATATCAGCTCCCTCGCGGTCGACTCGCTCATGCCGACGTCCCCGTCGGTCGCTGACGACGCTACGCGTCGGCGACGCGGCACGGCGAGGGATTGACCCCGCCGTGGGGGCGTGCTACCGCTCGTCGGCGGCCGGGTGCAGGATGGTCGAATGGATCTCCCGGTGATGCCGCCCGTCGCTCCCATGCTCGCCAAGTCGGTGAAGGAGATCCCCGATGTCGGGCACGTCGAACCGAAGTGGGACGGCTTCCGCACGATCGTGTTCAAGGACGGCGACGAGGTCGAGCTCGGCAGCCGCAACGAGAAGCCGATGACCCGCTACTTCCCCGAGCTCATCGAGGCGCTGCGGCGCGAGCTCCCCGACCGGTGCGTCGTCGACGGCGAGATCGTGCTCGTGCGGGGCGGCCGGCTCGACTTCGACGCGCTGCAGCAGCGCATCCACCCCGCGGCGAGCCGGGTGAAGCTGCTGGCGGAGGAGACCCCGGCCTCGTTCGTCGCGTTCGACCTGCTCGCGCTCGGCGACGACGACCTGACCGGCACGCCGTTCGGCGAGCGGCGTCGGCGGCTCGAACAGGCGCTCGCCGAGGCATCCGACCCCGTGTTCGTGACGCCGGCGACGGCCGACCTCGACGTCGCCCGCGACTGGTTCACGCGCTTCGAGGGTGCCGGGCTCGACGGGGTCGTTGCCAAGCCGCTCGAGGGCGCGTACCTGCCCGACAAGCGCGCGATGTTCAAGATCAAGCACGAGCGCACGGCCGACTGCGTCGTCGCGGGGTACCGGTGGCACAAGTCGGGCGACGTCGTCGGGTCGCTCCTGCTCGGGCTGTACGGCGACGACGGGCGGCTGCACCACGTCGGCGTGGTGGCCGCGTTCTCGATGGCCCGTCGCGCCGAGCTCGTCGCCGAGCTCGCACCGCTCGTCGCCACCGACCTGTCCGACCACCCGTGGGGAGAATGGGCCGAGGCCCAGGCGCATGCGACGACCCGCATGCCGGGGGCGGTGAGCCGGTGGAGCGCCGGCAAGGACCTCTCGTTCGTGCCGCTGCGGCCCGAACGCGTCGTGGAGGTCGCGTACGACCACATGGAGGGCGACCGGTTCCGGCACACGGCGCAGTTCCGCCGGTGGCGGACCGACCGCACGCCCGAGAGCTGCACGTACGCACAGCTCGAGGCGCCCGACGGGCTCGACCTCGGTGAGATCCTGCCGCTCGGTCCCGCCGAGGGTTGAAGAGGCGCGGAGCGAGGTCTCGAACCAGGGTCAGAGCACCGCGCGAAGACCCGCCGACATCGCCGTGTGGTGCTCGAACACGAGGTTCGTCTCGGTGAGGGCGACGGCCGGGTTCGCCGAGAGGTTCTTCAGCACGAACTGGCGGACGTGGTCGCTGTCGCGCACCCGCACGTGGATGAGGAAGTCCTCCGTGCCGCCGAGGAAGAAGAGCTGGGCGACCTCGGGCTCGCGTCGCAGGTCGTCCGAGATCTGCTCCATGAGGTGCCTCGCTCCGGGTCGGATGCGCACGCTCACGAGCGCCTGCAGGTGGTAGCCGAGCGCCGCCGGGGAGATCTCGGCCGTGTAGCGCACGATGACGCCCCGCTCGCGCAGCGAGCGCACGCGGGCGAGGCAGGTCGACGGCGAGACGCCGACGGCGCGGGCGAGCTCGACGTTCGGGATGCGGGCGTTCTCGTGGAGGAGTGCGATGATCTGCCGGTCGATCGCGTCGAGTGCGACCGCCGTGGGGTCGGACCCCGGGGCGCTGATCTGCGGTGCATCGGTCATCATGCGACCGCCTTTCGAACGAACGAACAGGATTGGTCGATGATATCGAATTTTCCACGGTGGTTCTTTCTCGGCGACGAACAACCGGCGATGATATGAGGAACACCCCACACACCATTCGGAGCCAACATGCGCATCGGCGTGCCTGCTGAGATCAAGAACAACGAATTCCGCGTCGCGATGAACCCCGCCGGCGTGCACGCGCTCACGCAGCGCGGGCACTCGGTCGCGATCGAGGCCGGCGCCGGCCTCGGCGCGGGCTACACCGACGCCGAGTACACCGAGGCCGGTGCCTCGATCGTCGCCACCGCCGCCGAGGCGTGGTCGGCCGAGCTCGTGCTGAAGGTCAAGGAGCCGATCGCGAGCGAGTACGGCTACCTCCGCGACGACCTCACGCTCTTCACCTACCTCCACCTCGCGGCCGACCTGCCGCTGACGAAGGCCATCCTCGACTCGGGCGTCACCGCGATCGCCTACGAGACCGTGCAGCTCGCCGACCGCTCGCTGCCGCTGCTCACCCCCATGAGCGAGGTCGCCGGCCGGCTCGCCCCGCAGGTCGGCGCCGCCGAGCTGCATGCCTCCAAGGGCGGCCGCGGCGTGCTGCTCGCGGGCGTGCCCGGCACCGCCCCCGCCAACGTCGTCGTCATCGGCGGCGGCGTCGCGGGCGAGCAGGCTGCGGCGACCGCGCTCGGCCTCGGCGCCGACGTCACCGTGTTCGACATCTCGCTGCCGAAGCTGCGCGAGATCGACGGCCGCTACCACGGCCGCATCAAGACGATGTCCTCGTCGTCGTACGAGATCGCCCGCGCGCTGAAGACCGCCGACCTCGTCGTCGGCGCCGTGCTCATCCCGGGTGCGGCCGCGCCGAAGGTCGTCACCGACGAGATGGTCGCCACGATGAAGCCGGGCGCGGTGCTCGTCGACATCGCGATCGACCAGGGCGGCTGCTTCGAGGGCTCGCGCCCGACCACGCACGCCGAGCCGACCTTCAAGGTGCACGACGCGATCTACTACTGCGTCGCGAACATGCCCGGTGCGGTGCCGGCGACCTCGGCGCCCGCGCTCATCAATGCGACGCTCCCGTACGCGCTGAAGATCGCCGACCTCGGCTGGGAGGCGGCCCTCGACGCCGACCCGGCGCTCGCCAAGGGCCTCAACGCCACCGCAGGCAAGCTCACCAACGAGCCGGTGGCCCTGGCGCACGGTCTCGAGTACTCGGCTCGCTGAGCTGCTCGATCGTGGGTGCCTCGGCCGAGGCACCCACGCGCTCGATCGTCACCCCTCGCAGCCGATCGGCCGCCACTGCACAGGCGGCCGCGAGGGGTGCGCACCGTTGCGACCCGCGTGCTCCCACGCGGGTCGTGACCGGATGCCCCGCCCGCGACCCGCGGGCGGGGCATCCGTCGTCTCAGGCGAGGCTGAGGAAGAGCCGTTCGAGCTCGTCGATCCCGATCCGTCCGCTCGCGGGCTCGTCCGATCCCTCGGCTGAACGGGGCTCGGCCTCGTCGGCGAGGCACTCGCGCAGCGCCGCAGAGATGATCGCGAAGCCCGCCTTGTCGAGTGCGCTCGAGACCGTCGCGAGCCGGGTCACGACGGTGCGGCAGTCGGCACCGGACTCGACGGCCGCGATCACCGCGGTGAGCTGCCCGCGTGCGCGCTTCAGCCGGTTCGCGATGCGCCGCTGCTCCTCGAGGGCGGTGCTCATGATGCGCCGCCGAGCTCGACGGGCAGGCCCTCGCGGTACCAGCCGACGATGCCGCCGTCGATGTTGACCGCGTCGAACCCGTGCTGCTCGAGGTAGACGACCGCCTGCGCGCTGCGGCCGCCCACGTGGCACAGCACGTACACCGTGCGGTCGCGCGGCACCTCGTCGAGGCGGGCCACCAGCTCGCCGAGCGGGATGTGGTGGGCGCCGTCGATGCGCGCCTGGGCGACTTCGGCCTCGTCGCGCACGTCGATGAGGTAGGCGTCGTCGGTGGCGTGCACCTCGGCGGGGGAGAGGGATCGCATTCGGGCTCCTTCGTCAGCGGATGGGTCGGTCAGGCGGCGCGTTCGCCGTCTGCGGGGTCGGATGCCGCAGCCGCGGCGAGTTCGCGGGCGCGCATGCCGTCGCGCCAGGTGAGGAAGCCGCCGTCGAGGTTCACGACGTCGTGGCCGAGACCGGCGAGCAGCCGGGCGGCGGTGTGCGCGCCCTGCCCCACCCGGCAGTGCACGACGATCCGCCGGCCGGCGAACTCGGCGTGGCGTTCGCGCAGCGCTTCGACGGGGATCCAGGTTGCGCCGGGGATGCGCCCCTCGTTCAGCTGCGTCTCGGCACGCACGTCGATGAGTACGGCGCCGCGTGCGAGCTCGTCGTCGAGCTCGTGCCATTGGACGACCCGGTCCTCGCCGCTCGCGAGGTTGCCCGCGATGTAGCCGAGCTGGTTGATCGGGTCCTTCGCGTGCCCGTACTGGGGTGCGTAGGCGAGCTCGAGGTCGGCGAGCTCGGAGGCGGTGAGTCCGGTCGCGATCGCGGTGGCGATGACGTCGATGCGCTTGTCGACGCCGTCGGTGCCGACGGCCTGGGCGCCGACGATGAGGTCGGTGGCGGCGTCGACGACGAGCTTCAGCGACATGGGTGCGGCGCCGGGGTAGTAGCCGGCGTGCGAGGCGGGATGGGAGTGCACGATCCGCACCGCCCGGCCGCGTTCGCGCGCACGCCGTTCGCTCCAGCCGGTCGAGGCGACGGTGAGTCCTGCGGCGTCGACGATCGCGGTGCCGAGGGCGGGGCGGGCGGGTCGTGGTGCGCCGGCGATGACGTCGGCGACGGCGCGGCCGTGCCGGTTCGCGAGGCCCGCGAGGGGTGCGAGCCGCGCCGATCCGTCGATCGCGTCGCGCTGCTCGACGACGTCGCCGACGGCGAAGATCGACGGGTCGCTCGTGCGGTGATCGTGGTCGACGACGATGCCCCCGGAGGGGCCGGTCGCGAGGCCCGCGGCGACGGCGAGGACCGATTCGGGGCGCACGCCCATCGCCGCGAACACGATGCCGGCGTGCAGCCGGGTGCCGTCGTCGAGCTCGACGTGGTCGTGGGCGACGCGCCGCACGTCGCGGCCGAGCTCGATGCCGATGCCGCGCCGGGCGAGATGGTCGGCGACGGGCGCCGCCATCTCGGGGTCCAGACCGCCGAGCACCTGCTCGCCGCGCTGCACGAGCGTCGTCGAGACGCCGCGCCGCACGAGGTTGTCGGCGAGCTCGATGCCGATGTACCCGCCGCCGATGACGACGGCCGGGCCGGCATCGCCGACCGAGGCGAGGGCGGCCATGATGCCGTCGAGGTCGTCGAGCGTGCGCAGCACGTGGATCGGGGCGTCGTCGTCGACGCCGTCGGGGCGCCGCGGTGCGGCCCCCGTCGCGAGCACGAGTTCGTCGTACGCGATCGACGCGACGCTCCCGCTCGCGAGGTCGCGCACCGAGACCGTCTTCGCGGCGGGGTCGACGGCCACCGCCTCGTGGCGCACCCGCGCATCGATGCGGAAGCGCTCGGCGAGCCGCTCGGGCGTCTGCAGGGCGAGGTCGTCGCGTTCGGCGATGACGCCGGAGACGTGGTACGGCAGGCCGCAGTTCGCGAACGAGACGGCGCCGCTCCGTTCGAGCACGATGATCTCGCGCTCCTCGTCGAGCCGGCGCAGGCGGGTCGCGGCCGACATGCCGCCGGCGACGCCGCCGATGATGACGGTGACGGGCGGGCGGATGGCCGAGCTGGGGTCGCGGGTGGGGATCAGGCGCACTCGACGAGCCTAGCATGTATACCCATGGGGTATCCGAGAAGCAGCTGAACGGGGCCGACCGCGGCGATGCTCCGAGGATTTCGCGCGTTTCGTCTTAGGGTGTCGGTGTGCAGCGGCTCGATCGGAACCAGGACGACGAGGACGAGATCCTCGGCGACGAGCCCGACGCCGCCGCCGACCAACTCACTCCGGAACCCATGCAGCAGGACATCACCCGCCCCGACGGCCTCAGCCTCGGCGACCCGGCCCTCGTCGCCGGCAACGTCGCCGAACCCGCCTGGCGACGCTGGAACTCCGAGCTCGCCGCGGTCGGCGGCCGCTCGCCGCTCGTCCGGTTCGTCGACACCCCGCGCAGCCGCATCGAGCTCTCGACGACGCACCCGGGCGGCCTGCCGCAGTTCATCACGGGCAAGTCGACCCTCCTGTCGAGCCTCATCCGCGACGAGCTGGCGCTGCGCAACGCGCGGCTCGCGGCGGCCGAGATCACGCAGAAGGGCATCGAACTGCGGAGCGTCCGCGGCGTCGAGTCGGTGCACCTCGCCATCGGGCTCGCCTCGTGGCGCAACGGCGGCGAGGAGTACCTCGCCCCCGTGCTGCTCCGTCCGCTCGCCATCCGTCGCTACGGCCGGGACTTCGAGCTCAAGCTCAAGAGCCAACCCTTCCTGAACCCCGCGCTGGCCCGCGAGCTGCGCGACCAGTTCCAGATCACGCTCGACGCCGACGCCTTCGTCGCACTCGCGATCACGAACGGCGTCTTCAAGCCGCAGCCCGTCATCGACCGGCTGCGCGGGCTCACGAGCCACCTGCCCTGGTTCCAGGTCGCTCCGCGGCTCGTGGTCTCGTCGTTCGCCGAGGTCGGGCCCGAGATGGCGATCGACGCCGCGAAGCTCGATCACCCGGTGATCGACGCGCTCGCCGGCAACCCGGCCGCGCGCGCCGCCGTGACCGCCGCTCGCGGTGAGCGCGCCAAGCCCGTCGGGCAGGACGACCGCCCGCCCTCGACCGACACCCTCCTGCTCGACGCCGACCCCGAGCAGGAGCAGGTCGTCGCAGAGATCGAGCAGGGCACCTCCGTCGTAGTGAAGACGCTCCCCGGCACGGGCGGCACCCAGACCATCGTCAACGCCATCGGCGCGCTCGTCGCGAACGACAAGCGGGTGCTCGTCGTCGGCGCGCGGCGCGCGAGCCTCGACGGCATCGCGCATCGACTCGGGCAGGTCGGCCTCGGCGGCGCCGCGGTGACCACGCCGGGTCTGCGGCGCGAGCTCATCCAGTCGATCTCCCGCAACGAGAAGGCCGAGCGGCCGCGGGTCGCCGACGTCGACGACGCGCTCGTCCGCCTGCGCAAGGTGCTGCTCGACTATCGCACCGCCCTCACGCGTCCCGATCCCGAACTGCACGTGTCGGTGCTCGATGCGCTCAGCGAGCTCGCGCGGCTCGCGCTCCTCCCGGCACCGCCGTCGACGACGGCACGGCTCGACCGAGCGGCACTCGCCGAGCTCGCGACCGGCCGCGGAGACGTCGCGCGCGACCTCGCGCGCGCCGCCGAGCTCGGCGAGTTTCGCTACGGCCCGGGTGACTCGCCCTGGTACGGCGCGTCGTTCACGTCGTCGGCAGAGGCGACGAACGCCCACGAGCTCGCGAAGCGGCTGAGCGCCGTCGAGGTGCCGCGGCTCCTCGAGCGAGGCCGCTCGCTCATCGCGCAGACCCGCCTCCGCGAGTTCGAGTCGATCGCCGAGCTCGGCGTGTTCCTCCGGCTGCTGCTCGACGTGCGAGAGACCCTCGACCGGTTCCAGCCGTCGGTCTTCGACCGGCCGCTCGGCGAGCTCATCGCCGCGACCGCCCCGCGGCGCGAGTCGGGGATGTCGGGTGCGAATCGCCGGCGCCTGCGCCGTCACGCGCTCGAGTTCGTGCGCCCCGGGGTGCACATCACCGACCTGAACTCGGCGCTCCGAGGCATCCAGCAGCAGCGAACCCTCTGGCAGCGCTACTCCGACGCGGGGGCGATCCCCGGCGTCCCGGTCGGCATCGACGACGTGCACGTCGCGTACCAGCACGTCTCGAGCGACCTCGCGACCCTCGACGCGCCGCTCGACCTCGTTGGCACGCCGCGCCAACTCGGCGCACGGCCGATCCGCGACCTGGTGGCGACCCTCGCCGGCCTCGCCGCCGACTCGGAGGTGCTCGCGAACCTGCAGGAGCGCACCGCGATCCTCGGCCGGCTGCGCGAGCTCGGGCTCGACCCGCTGCTCGTCGACCTCGCCAAGCGCCACGTTCCCGAGCCGCGCGTCGCCGACGAGCTCGAGCTGGCCTGGTGGCAGTCGGTGCTCGAGCAGGTGCTCGCGGGCGAGAAGGCGCTGCTCGGCGCGAACACGACGGTGCTCGACCGGCTCGAGGGCGACTTCCGGCTCGTCGACGAGGCGCACGCGTCGGCTGCGGGTCCGCTGCTCGCGTGGCGCCTCGCCGAGAACTGGAAGGTCGCGCTCGTCGACCACCCCGAGGAGGCCGCGGTGCTCAAGCGGTTGCTGCGCGGCGATCGCCTGCGCGCCGACGCGCTCGTGACCGAGGCGCCGAACCTCTTCCGCGTGCTCGCCCCTGTGTGGCTCGCCTCGCCCTACGAGGTGTCGGCCGTCGACGACCGCATCGCCTTCGACACCGTCATCCTCGTCGACGCCGGGGCCACGACCATCGCCGAGAACCTCGGGGCCATCCGCCGGGCGAAGCAGGTCGTCGCCTTCGGCGACCCCGTCACGCAGACGCCGACGCTCTTCGAGACCGGCATCGACGACGGCGAGACGCCGCCCGACCGCGATCACGAGCACGGCGGCGTCGACGCCCTGCACGCCGATTCGGCGCTCGCGCGGCTGGGCGAGCTGCTGCCGACGCTGACCCTCACCCGCAGCTACCGCGCCGGCGGCGAAGACCTCGCGGAGCTCGTGAACCGGCGCTTCTACGGCGGCCGCATCGTGTCGCTGCCGTGGGCGGGCAGCTTCCTCGGGCACGGCAGCCTCGGCCTCCACTACGTCTCGGGCAACGGGCTGCCCGACTCGGTGACCGGCACGGTCGAGTCGATCGACTCCGAGGTCGCGAAGGTCGTCGAGCTCGTCATGGAGCACGCCGTCAAGCGTCCGCGCGAGTCGCTCATGGTGATCACCGCGAGCACGCGGCATGCGGCCAGGGTGCACCAGGCGGTGCTCGCCGCGTTCGCGAAGCGCACCGACCTGTCGGACTTCATCCTCAAGGACCGGGCCGAGCCGTTCACGGTGCTGACGCTCGAGCAGGCCGTCGCCCAGAGTCGCGACCGCGTCATCTTCTCGATCGGCTACGGTCGCACCCCGCACGGCCGCCTGCTCTCGAACTTCGGGTCGCTCGGCCAGCCGGGCGGCGATCGCCTGCTCGCCGTCGGCATGACCCGCGCTCGCCGTTCGATGGACATCGTCTCGGCGTTCCGCCCCGACGACATCGACGAGTCGCGGCAGAGCCACGGCGTGCTCGCCCTCGCGAACGTGCTGACGCAGACCGAGGAACGCGCGGCCGACTCGGGAGAGCGGATGGAGGTCGGCTCGATGCTGCGCGACCTCGCGTCACGGCTCGAGCGGCGTGGCATCCGGGTCAGCGTCGGCTACCGCGGACGCCTCGCGCTCGCCGCCGCCCACGCTGGCAAGGCGGTCGTGGTCGAGACCGACGATGCGTTCGCGGGGCAGAGCCTGCGCGAGTCGCTGCGGCTGCGGCCCGATGTGCTGCGCCGGCTGGGGTGGCACTACCTGCGCGTGCACAGCTTCGAGCTGTTCGGCAACCCCGACGCGGTCGCCGCTCGGGTCGCGAGCGTGCTCGGCAAGCCCGACCCGGTCGACGACGGCGCCGAGGTGCGCGCCGCCGGTTCCCGCCCGTGACCGACGAGCCCGAGCCGCGCCAGCGCGTCGAGCGTGCTCCCGGACGTGCCCGTCGGGCGAAGCTCACGCCGGCGCCGGGTTCCGACCCGTCGCCCGAGGCGCCCGTCGCGCCGGCCGAGGGCGATCAGTCGGGCGACACGACGGGGATGCCTCGGCGCACGTCTCCCGACGACGAACGCCTGCTGCGCGACCGGCCGCCGCACTGGCGGCGCGACTGAGTCTCGACCCGTCGTCGGACGGTCGATGTCGCGCTACTGGTCGCTGTGGCGGCCCGAACCGACCACGGACCCCTGCTCGGCGAGGAGGTCGCGGATCTGGGCGAGCACCGTGAGCTCGGTCTCGGGCTCCTCGGGGTCGGGCTGCCCCGCCTTGCGCTTCTGCTCGGCGCGCTCCTTGAAGTGGTTCATCGGCATGACGAACACGAAGTAGACCACGGCTGCGACGGCGAGGAAGGAGATGATCGCGCCGATGACGGCGCCGAAGCTGAACTTCGTGTCGCCGACCGTCCAGACGAGTGCCTGGTCGAGGCTGTCAGCCTTGAACAGGAGGCTGATTAGCGGGTTGATCAGATTGGTGACGATCGAGTTCACGACCGCCGTGAACGCCGCGCCGATGACGACCGCGACGGCGAGGTCGATGACGTTGCCCCGCATGATGAATTCCTTGAAGCCCTTGATCACGGCCTTCCCCCTCCAGTGTCGATTTCGGACGGGCACCACGCTAGCCGAGGCTCAGGACGATGCCGAGGCGCCCCCGCCGGTCGACGCCGGCTTCGACGAGCCCGAGCCTGACGAGCCCGAGCCCGACGAGGATGACGCCGACGAGGCATCCGACCCGCTCTTCGAACCCCCCGAACCCGCTGAGCCGCCCGCGCGCGAGTCGGTGCGGTAGAAGCCCGATCCGTTGAAGGTCACGCCGATCGTGTTGAAGAGCTTGCGCAGCTTGCCGCCGCAGACCTCGCAGACCGTGAGCGCGTCGTCGGTGAAGGCCTGGTGGATGTCGAAGGCGTTGTCGCACTCGGTGCAACGGTAGGAATAGGTGGGCATTGCAGTCTCTCGGTGGTGGGCGGCGGTGCGCCGGCTCAGAAGGCGATGATGCGGGTGGGGGTCACGACGCCGTTGACGGGCTGATCGTGCACCTCGCGCGGCACGTGCTCGACGAACTCGCTGTCGAAGACCACGGCGTACACCGGAGGACATTTTCCCATCGACCCGAGGGTCTTGTCGAAATAGCCGCGGCCCCAGCCGAGGCGCATGCCGGTGGCGTCGATCGCGGCGGCCGGAATCACGATGAGATCGACGTCGTTGATCGCCATCGGCCCGAGCAGCTCGCCCTCGGCCTCCGGCACTCCGGTGGGACCGAGCCGCTCGGTCTGCTCCTCGCCCACGGTCCAGTCGAGCAGCCCGTCTTCGCGGGTGATGGGGAAGAGCACGCGGATGCCTCGGGCCTCGGCCCAGTTCACGAAGGGGCGCGTGTCGGGCTCGGAGGGCATCGAGAGGTAGCACGAGATCGAGTCGGCGCCGGTGGAGCCGATGAGCTCCTGGAGGCGGGCCGTGAAGCCCTCGGTGGCGTGCGTGCGCTCGTGCATCGACATGTTCTGGCGGCGCTCGCGCAGCTCCGCGCGCAGGATGCGCTTCTGGACACCGGGATCGTCGGGCATGGCTCACATCCTAGGCGGAGGCGGAGCCGGCCGGACCGGTCGCAGCCCGGATGGAAGGATCCCAGCCGGTACGCTGGAGCGCATGACTCAACGGATCACGAAGGCGGTCATTCCTGCGGCGGGGTTGGGGACGCGGTTCCTGCCGGCGACGAAGGCGATGCCGAAGGAGATGCTGCCGGTGGTGGACAAGCCGGCGATCCAGTACGTGGTCGAGGAGGCCGTGGCGGCGGGGTTGACGGATGTGTTGATGATCACGGGTCGGAACAAGAACGCGTTGGAGAACCATTTCGACCGGGTCGCGGAGTTGGAGGCGACGCTGGAGCGCAAGGGCGACACGGCGAAGCTGGAGAAGGTGAACGAGTCGACCGATCTGGCGGACATGCATTACGTGCGGCAGGGTGACCCGCTGGGGCTCGGGCATGCGGTGCATCGGGCGCACATGCATGTGGGTGATGAGCCGTTCGCGGTGCTGCTGGGGGATGACATCATCGATGCCCGGGACGAGTTGTTGACGCGGATGCTGGACGAGCAGCAGAAGCGGGACGCGTCGATCGTGGCCTTGTTGGAGGTGGACCCGGATCAGATCCACCTGTACGGGGCTGCGCAGGTCGAGCCGACCGACGATCCCGATGTGGTGCGGATCACGGGGTTGGTGGAGAAGCCCGCGAAGGAGGTCGCGCCGTCGAACTACGCGGTGATCGGCCGGTACGTGCTCAAGCCCGAGGTGTTCGGCATCCTGGCCGACACGCCGCCGGGCAAGGGTGGTGAGATCCAGTTGACCGATGCGTTGATGACGATGGCGGGAGATGTGGCGGGCACGGGCGGGGTGTACGGGGTCGTGTTCCGTGGTCGCCGGTACGACACGGGAGACAAGCTGGACTACATCAAGGCCGTGATCCAGCTCGCGGTCGATCGCGAGGACCTCGGCGCCGACCTGCGCTCCTGGCTCATCGACTACACCGACACCCTCACCCCACCCACCCACTGACGATGGCGGCATCGTCCCTGCCCACCCTCCGCGACGGCGAGGTCGTGCTCCGGCCCATCCGCGTGCGCGACGCGAAGGCGCTCGAACGGGTGCTGCTCGCGAACCGCGGCTGGCTGAAGAAGTGGGAGGCGACCTACCCGGGCGGCGGGTCGTTCATCGATGCCAGGGCGTCGATCCGCAACCTGCTCGCGCACGCACGGGGCGGCCACGGACTGCCGTTCGTCATCGAGGTCGACGGCGAGCTCGTCGGCCAGCTCAACGTCTCGTCGATCAGCTACGGCTCGCTGTCGTCGGCGACGATCGGGTACTGGGTCTCCGAGCACGTGGCCGGCCGGGGCATCACCCCGACCGCGGTGGCGCTCGCGACCGACTACTGCTTCGGCGTGCTGCGCCTGCACCGCATGGAGATCTGCATCCGACCCGAGAACGGGCCGTCGCTGCGCGTCGTCGAGAAGCTCGGGTTCCGCTACGAGGGCCTCCGGCGCCGGTTCATCCACATCGACGGCGCCTGGTGCGACCACTTCGCGTTCGCGCTCGTGAGCGAGGAGGTGCCGCGCGGCGTGCTGCGCCGGTGGCGCGACGGGCGCGTGCCCGACGGCGCCGCACGCATCACCGCGGAGGACCTCGCCGCGGCCGCCGAGCCGCTGCGGCTGACAGATCGCTGAACACGCCCGCGCCGATTCGGGCGCGGGGCCGCGCGTGACCTAGCGTTATCGCATGGATGTGATCGGCGGGGGGATCCTGATCGCGGTGGCGGCCGCGCTGTGGATCGCGTACCTGCTGCCGAGCTGGCTGCGCCGTCGGCAGTACCTCGCGACCGAGCGCAACGCCGTACGACTCCAGCAGACCCTCCGCATCCTCGCCGAGACCGCCGAGACGCCCGAGCCCATCGTCGTCGAGGCCACCGCCCGCGAGGTCGCGACGCAGCAGCGCATCCTGCACGAGCACGAGGAGACGGCACGCCTCGCCGCGGAAGCGGCCGAGCAGACGGCCATCGCCGAGCGCCGCGCCGCGGAGGAAGCGGCGGAGGCCGCGCGCGCACGCGCGGCAGCGAGCGCTCCCGTCACCCAGCCGGTACCGGCCGTCGCAGCTTCGCAGATCGATCCGTCGCACGACGCCGCGCGGCGAGCACGCAGAGCCGTGCGCCGCCGTCGCGCCGCATGCACCCTCATCGCGCTCGCCGGGCTCATCACCGTCATCGTCGGCCTCGTCGCCGCGGCGTTCGGAGCATCGCTCGTCATCGCCGCCGCCGGTGGCGTCGCGTTCGTCGGCGCGGCCTTCGGGCTCGTGCGGCTCGCGAAGCGGCGCCTGCCGCAGGTCGCGGTCGCCGCGCCCGCGACGCCGGCGGCGCTGGACTTCGAGCCGATCGAGTTCGCCGAGCCGACGGCCGAGACGGAGGGCTGGACGCCCCGGCCGCTGCCCAAGCCCCTGCACCTGTCGCGGGGGACGATCGCGGCGACCGCCATGGCGTCGATCGAGGCGGCCGCCGAGCTCAAGCGCGTCGAGAGCGAGGCGCTCCTCGCCAGGCGGGCCGAACGGCTCGCCCCGCCGGTGCCGAAGATCAGCCCCGCGGCATCCGCAGCCGAACGCGCCGCCGCAGGGGAGCGCGAGGCCGAGCGTGCCGCCGACCGCACCGCGCAGGCGGCCCCGAACCCGTACGCCCGGATGGGCATCGTCGACGACGCCCGGCCCGGCATCGACGACCTCGACGCCGTGCTGCGCCGTCGTCGGGCGGCCGGCTGATCGAGCCGGGTGGTCAAGACCACCCCTCGAGTGGTGATAGGCTCTTTCACGGCTCGGGCCCATGGCGCAGTTGGTAGCGCGTCTCGTTCGCAATGAGAAGGTCGGGGGTTCGAATCCCCCTGGGTCCACCGAGAGAAGGCCCCCGCTTCGGCGGGGGCCTTCGGCATTCCACCGCATCGCTCCGTGGCGGGCATAGGGTGGAACGGATGTCGCAGCCGCCGGTGACCCGTTCGATCCCGTTGTCCGAGGAGCACCGCTGGCGTGCCTACTGGGTGTGCGTCGCCGTCGCGGCGCTCACGATCCTCGACCTGTCGAAGGTCAACGTCGGCCTTCCCGCGATCGAGGACGCCTTCGACGCGACCTCGACCGAGCTGCAGCTCATCGTCGCCGGCTATGTGCTGACGTTCGGCCTCACGCTCGTGCCCGCCGGCCGCATCGGCGACCAGCGCTCGCGCAAGACGCTCTTCGTCGTCGGCCTCAGCCTGTTCACGCTCACGAGCCTCGTCGCCGCGCTCGCGCCGAACGCGACCGTGCTGCTCGTCGCGCGCCTCCTGCAGGGCGTCGCCGCGGGCATCCAGATGCCGCAGGTCCTCGGCATCATCCAGGAGCTCTTCCACGGCAAGGAGCGCGGAAAGGCCTTCGGCCTGTTCGGCGCCACCATCGGGCTCGCGACGGCGTTCGGTCCGACTCTCGGCGGCCTCATGATCGCGATCGGCGGGCCGACCGACGGCTGGCGCGGCATCTTCTGGATCAACGTGCCGCTCGCGCTCATCGCGATCGCCCTCGCGATCTGGCTGCTGCCGGTCACCCGCCGTCCCTCCGACAAGCCGCTGTCGCTCGACCCCGTCGGGCTCCTGCTGTTCGGTGTGACCGTGGTCGCGCTCATGTGGCCGTTCCTGCTCACGACGGGCTCGCCCGACGACGACCCGGCGCGCTGGTGGGTGCTCGTGGTCTTCGTGCTCGCGCTCACGGCGTTCGTCGCGTGGGAGCGCCGCTACGCGGCATCCGGTCGCCACCCGCTCGTGCCGCTGGGCCTGTTCGGCGTGAGCTCGTTCCGCAACGGCATCTCGCTCGCGAGCGTCTACTTCGCGGCGATGCCCTCGATGTTCCTGCTGACGACGCTGTACCTGCAGCACGGGCTCGGCCTCGAGGCGGTGTTCGCCGGAATGGTGGGCATCGGCTTCGCGCTGCTGAGCGCGCTCAGCTCGTGGATCGGCGGCAACCTCGTGAACCGCCTCGGCCGACCGCTCGTCGTATGGGGGCTCATGCTGCTGCTCGTCGGCATCGGGCTGCTCGTGCTCGCGGCGCTGGCGACCCCGCCTGCGATGACGCCGTGGGCGATGGCCGGCGCGATGGTGATCGGCGGCGCGGGCGGCGGCCTCGTCGTCTCGCCGAACCAGACGCTGACCCTCATGGACATCCCCGTGAAGCAGGGCGGCCTCGCCGGCTCGGTGGGTCAGCTCGGCCAGCGGATCGGCACGGCCATCGGCACCGCCGTGACGCTGTCGTTGTTCTACTCGACGATCTACCGCGAATCCGAGGGCCAGCCCGATCTCGCGGTGTACCACGACGCGTACGGCGTCGGCATGCTCGCGGTCGCGGTGTTCGTCGCGATCGCCTTCGCGATCGGCGTCGCCGACCTCGGGGCCCGGCGGCGCGAGCGACGGCCGCTCGGCGAGCCGCCGACGGAGGCCGACGACGCCTGAACCGCGCGAGCGGCGCCCGCTCGGCCAGCCGCCGACGGAGGCCGACGACGCCTGAACCGCGCAGCCCGTCATCGTCGCGGTTCGGCCGCCCGCTGCCACGGACGGCGATCAGCGGATCGCGAGCACCCGCGCGCGCTCGTCCTTCGGCAGGTGCTCGATCGCGGCGCGCAGCGCCACGCGCGGCATCGTCGCCGCGTGCTCCTCGACGAACGCGAGGTGGCGCCCGGCGTCGAGATCGCCCGCCGAGCGCAGCACCCAGCCGACGGCCTTCTGCACGAACGGCGCCTCGTCGCGGGCGAGCCGCCCGGCGATCGCGAATGCGTCGTCGGTCTCGCCGCGCTTCATGAAGGCGAAGGTCGCGACGAGCGCGGTCCGCCGCTCGGGCCAGAACGACGAGGCGGCGAGGGCTGCGAGCGGGGACCGGTCACGATCGACGAGGTGGCCGCCGACGACGTCGCGGGCGGCGAGATCGACGAGGTCCCACTGATCGATGCGGTCGTGGCGGGCGAGATAGAGCTCGTAGAGCTCGGTGCGGCGGGCCTCGCCCGTGGTGCGAGCGGCGGCCGACTTGCCCATGATGCTGCAGGCGAGCGCGCGCACCTCGTGCATCGGCCGGGCGAGCAGCTGCTCGAGTTCGGCGACGGGCAGGTCGAGCGCGGTCTTCGCGAGCTCGAAGACGGCGCCCATGCGCACGCCGATGAACGGCGCCGCCGCGTCGTCGGGGAAGTACCGGCGGTACTTCATCCGCTCGGTCTCGCTCGCCATCGCCTCGAGCGCGGAGGTCAGCCCCGCGGCATCCGTCATTCTCGCTCGCCCTCCCGCGTCGTCAGGCTTCAGGCTAGCGACCCGGCGGTGCCGTGTCAGGCGGCGAGATGGGCGGCCGGGGTGAGCAGCGCGGCGAGCTCGCCTGCACTCAGCTCACGACCGAAGGCCGGATGCCCCGGCTCGAGCGCGACGCCGTGCTCGAGTGCTCCGCCATCGACCGGATCGAACCCGATCGCGTCGATGAGGGCGGCCACCTCGGCGCGCGCGCCGGGGTCGTCGCCGACCACTGCGAGCGCACGTCGCAGGGGATCGCCGGCGGGCAGGCTGTCGTCCTCCATCTCGTGGTAGCCGAGGTGGTTGAGGGACTTGACCACGCGGGCGCGCGGGTTGCGCGCCGCGTTCTGCTCGCTCGTGGTGCGCGGGTCGGCGTCGACCTCGGCGAGGTTTCCGTCGACGGGCGGCCAGTAGTTCATGGCGTCGACCACGATGCGGCCGTCGAACGCGGCCCAGGGCACGGTGCCGGCCTTTCCGAACGGCACGGCGACGATGATGACGTCGGCGCTCTCGGGGAGCTCGGCGGAGGGGACGACGACGGCGCCGGGGGCGACGACGCCCACGAGGAGCTCGAGGGCGGTCTGCCTCGGCGAACCGGCGATGAGCACCCGGTACCCGGCGGCCACGAGCAGGCGGGCGAGGGCCGTGCCCACCTTTCCCGCGCCGTAGATTCCGATCACCGGGCGATCCGTCACAGTCTCCATGCTCCCATTCCGCCCGGCGCGCTGCTCGATCCATGCGTCGACATGCATCTCAACGCGGGGTGCCGTCGTGACATTCCCGGGAATAGTCTCGGCATGGGGCGGGTTCCGACCTGTGCATGCGTACGCATGCATCGACTTCCGCACCGGGCTTCCGCACCCGGCGACGATGAGAGGGGCCGGCATGACCGAGCGCTACGAATTCGGACTCGACACCTTCGGCGACGTCACGGCGGCCGCCGACGGCACCACGCTGCCGCATGCGCAGGTGCTGCGCAACGTGGTCGACGAGGCCGTGCTCGCCGACCGCCTCGGCCTCGACTTCTTCGGCATCGGCGAGCACCATCGCCACGAGTTCGCCGTCTCGGCTCCCGAGGTCGTGCTCGGCGCGATCGCCGGGCGCACCGATCGCATCCACCTCGGCTCAGCGGTGACGGTGCTGAGCTCCGACGACCCGGTGCGCGTGTTCCAGCGCTTCGCGACGCTCGACGGCGTCTCGGGAGGTCGCGCCGAGGTCATCCTCGGACGTGGCTCGTTCATCGAGTCGTTCCCGCTCTTCGGCTTCGACCTCGGCCAGTACCAGGAGCTCTTCGAGGAGAAGCTCGAGCTCTTCGCGGCGCTCCTCGAGCAGGAGCCCGTCACCTGGGAGGGCCGGCTGCGCCCCGCCCTCACCGACCAGCTCGTGTACCCGCCCGTCGAGCACGGGCACCTGAAGACGTGGGTCGGCGTCGGCGGCAGCCCCGAGTCGGTCGTGCGCGCGGCGCACTACGGGCTGCCGCTGGTGCTCGCGATCATCGGCGGAAGCCCCGCGCGCTTCGCACCGCTCGCCGAGCTCTACCGCAAGGCGCTCGCCCAGTTCGGCAAGCCCGCGCAGCCTGTCGCCATCCACTCGCCGGGCTTCATCGCCGACTCCGACCAGGAGGCGCTCGACACCCTGTGGCCCCACTACCAGGTGATCATCGACCGCATCGGCCGCGAGCGCGGCTGGGGGCCCGCGACGCGCGAGCACTTCGAGGCCGAGGCCTCGTCGCACGGCGCGCTCTACGCCGGCTCGCCCGAGACGGTCGCGCAGAAGATCGCTGCGGCGATGCGCTCGATCGGCGCAGTGCGCTTCGACCTCAAGTACTCGAACGGCACCCTGCCGCACGAGGCGATGATGGGCAGCATCGAGCGGTACGCGACCGAGGTCGTGCCGCGCGTTCGCGAACTGCTCGCCGCCGCCGATGCCGCCGACGCCGAGCTCGACGAGGCCGCGGCCCTGGCCCTGGCCGACCGCGCCGACGACGCGGCCGCGGGGCGCGCGTAGACCCCGAAGGGGCGATCTCGTCGCGTCGACCGGCGAGCACCCATCCGGCATCGCCCGCTCGACGGGTGTCCGGAGCGCGATGTTCGAGCGGGCCGAGCCGCGGCATCCGCCTCAGACGGCCTGCCGCGTGCGCTGCTGACGGCGCCGCACCGCGGCGCGGAACCACGCGGCGTCGGGCACGCGGGCGAGGAACGTGCCGGCGATGATCGTGATGAGGACGTAGTCGGTGGCGAGCGAGGCGAGCGCGGGCTCCACTCCGGCGGTCACGGCGAGACCGGCGATCACGATCGAGAACTCGCCGCGCGGCGCGAGCGAGAAGCCCGCGCGCCACCGGCCGAGCGTGCCGACCCCTGCGCGCGCCGCGGCGTAGGCGCCCGTCGCGAGCTTCGTCGCGATCGTGACCGCCGCGAGCAGGAGCGCCGGCAGGATCATCGACATGAGCTGCGACGAATCGGTCGTGAGCCCGAAGAACACGAAGAACGTCGCGGCGAACAGGTCTCGGAGCGGCGTCAGCACCTGGCTCGCGTTCACCGCCACGCGACCCGACAACGCGATGCCGACGAGGAACGCGCCGACCGCGGCCGAGACCGAGACCTCCTGGGCGAGCCCGGCGACGAGCATCGTGAGGCCGAGCACGCCGAGCAGCAGGGGCTCGGCATGGTCGGCGGGGAAGAGACGCGAGACGAGGTGGCCGTGACGCAGCGCGATGTAGAGGATCACGACGACGACCGCGACCGCGACGGCCACGGCCACGGCGCCCTGCACGAGGCTGACACCGATGACGATCGCCGAGAGGATCGGCAGGTAGAACGCCATCGCCAGGTCTTCGATGACGAGCACGCCGAGGATCGCCGGCGTCTCGCGGTTGGAGAGACGGCCGAGGTCGCGCAGCAGCTTCGCGATCACCCCCGACGACGACACCCACGTGACGCCCGCCAATGCGACCGCTGCGACCGGACCCCAGCCGAGGATGAGTGCGAGGGCCGCGCCCGGCAACGCGTTCAGCAGCCCGTCGACCACTCCCGGCATGCGCGCCGACTTCAGGCTGTCGAAGAGCTCGGACGCGGTGTACTCGAGCCCGAGCAGGGCGAGCAGAAGGATCACGCCGATCTCGGACCCGGTCTGCAGGAACTCGATGCTCGCGTCGAACGGGAAGATGCCGCCCGAGCCGAACGCGAGGCCGAGCAGGAGGTAGAAGGGGATCGGCGAGAGGCCGATGAGCAGTGCGAGCCGCCCCAGGAGGCTCATTCCGAGGAGCAGCGCGCCGACTTCGATGAGGAGGAGCGTGGTCTCGTGCATGCGGGGCCCGGCGTCAGTCGGGTCCGTTGGCGAGCAGTCTCGAGACCCCGTCGAGACCCTCGCGGGTGCCGACGGCGACGATCACGTCGCCCGCGCGCAGGGGCTCGGACGGCGTGGGGGAGGCGATGACCTGGCGGTCGCGCACGATCGCCACGATCGAGGCGTGCGTGCGGGTCCGGGCCTTGGTGTCGCCCAGGGTGCGATTGAGGAACGGCGAGTCGGTGGGCAGTGCGATCTGCTCCGTGTACAGGCCGGCGGTCTCGTCGGAGAGGCTCGTCAGGCGGCTCAGCATGACCGAGGCGCTCAGCACATCGGCGAGGGCGGAGGCCTCGTCGTCGTTGAGTGCGACGCTGTCGCGGCACGCGTCGGGGTCGTCGATGTCGAACACGCCGAGATCGCGCTCGCCGTCGCGGTGCGAGACCACGCTGATTCGGCGCCCGGCTTCGGTCACGAGGTCGTGACGCACGCCGATCCCGGGCAGGTCGACCTTCTCGATGCGAATACCCACGCCCGTAATCGTAACCCCGTTGCGGAGGTGCACGGCCGGGCGCGCGGGGGTTCAGCCGTCGGCGCCCACCCGGGTGCGCATCTCGAGCACCGGGGTGCCGGCGTCGTCGACGAGCTCGAAGGCGACTCGCACGGCGCCCAGCTCGGCGAGCGAGTCGACGTGCGTGCCGCCGCAGGCGATGCGGGCGACGCCCTCGGGCAGCTCGGCGACCCAGCTGCGCCGGTCGGTGAGCCGGTCGCCGTCGCGCTCGACGCGGACCGTCGAGCCCGCCGCGACCCACTCGCCGACGGCGGCGGAGACCTCACGGCCGAGTTCGTCGAGTGCCTCCGCGAGGCCCGTCGCGTCGAAGCCGGCGCGGCGCAGCGACTTGTTCAGCCGGTAGCGGTCGACCGAGCCGAACGGCTCGATGCGGCTCGACGCGATCGCGATGCCGTCGAAGTCGGGACGCCCGAGCGCATCGGTGCGGGCCGGCTTCGACCAGCGCGACTCGACCGCACGGTTCAGGGCGAGGGATGCCGCGTGGCAGGCGCTGTGCCCGAGCGAGAGGGCGCGGCGCGCCGAGGCATCCGCGGTGATGACGACCTGGTCGCCTTCGGCGACCGGGCCGCCGCCATCGATCAGGTGTGCGACGACGAACGCCCAGCCCTCGGTGCCCTTGCGCACGGGGACGTCGTCGCCGACATGCAGCTCGGACCCGTCGGTCGCGGCGACGACGGCGTCTCGGATCGGCAGTTCGCGATCGCCCGCGCGCAGCGTGCCGGTGTCGGCGGGCTGGTCGGGCCAGGCGGCGTCGACCGGGTGGAACGACGTCGCGTCGGTGACGACGGCCACGAGCCCGTCGCGGGCGGGGGCCGTGTGCAGCACGGTGGCGTGCCGTACGAGTTCACCGGCGGGGTACGTGACGATCGTGTCGTGCGCGGGCAGCGTCATGCGACCGGCGTCAGTCGTCGGCGCGGCCGAGCAGGTGGAACGGGATCGCCAGCGAGAGCGCGACGGCGAGGATGCCGCCGAAGAACACGGCGGCCTGGAGGCTCGCCAGTTCGGGGGCGATGCTCATGACCCACATGCCGAAGACGAACAGTCCCAGGGCGATGACGGTGGCGACGACGTTCACAAGGTCCTCCAGGGTGCGGGGGCGACGTTCGTCGCCTCGGCCAGTCTATCCATCGGGCCGCGCCGCGGTCGTGCCCCGCGCGCCGGTCGGGAACGGGGCGACTCGTCAGTCGGGGACCGGGCCGAGCCATGCGTTGGCGACGGTCGCGTGCGCCGACTCGTCGTCGGACGGGTGGAAGATGCCGGCGAGCACGTCGCGGTAGAGCCGCCCGAGCTCGGAGCCCGCGAAATAGGTCGAGCCGCCCGAGACGCGGACCGCCTGGTCGACGACGTGCTTGGCGGTCTCGGTCGCCCGCACCTTGATGCCGACGAGCTTCGCGAACCAGGCCGCGCCGTGGTCGACGAGCTCGTCGAGGTCGCGGGCGACGGCGTCGAGCTGGGGCGGGATCGCGTCGTAGGCGATCGCCGCGTCGGCGACGCGCCACCGGATGTCGGGGTCGTGCGCGAGGGGACGCCCGTCGTGCTTCATCGAGGTGCGGCGGCCGGCCGCGGCCACCGCGAGGTCGAGCGCGCGCCGGCCGATGCCCGTGTACACGGCGGCCAGGAGCAGTTCGAAGTTCGCGAAGATGCCGAAGACCAGCGGGTCGGCGTTGGGCCCGGGGTCGAGCCGGCGCACGATGCGGTCGGGCGCGGCGTACGCCCCGTCGAGCACGGTCGTGCGGCTCTGGCTCGCGCGCATGCCCATCGTGTTCCAGTCGTCGAGGATGCGCACGTCGGGGTCTTCGCGGTCGATGAAGCCGTAGACGAGCTTCGGCGCATCCGACGACACCGAGTCGAGGCCCATCGTGCCGAGCCGCGTCCATGCGGGCGACAGCGACGTGAAGATCTTGCGGCCCGCGTACCGGTAGCCGCCGTCGGCCTGCGGTTCGGCCGTGGTGCGCGAGCCGAACAGCATGAGGTCGTTGCCGGCTTCGGAGATGCCGAACCCGAACACCTCGCCCGCACCCGCCTCGCGGAGGACGAAGTCGAGCGAGTCGTCACCGCGGTCGCGCAGCACCTTCGCGACGCCCGTCCACACGAGGTGCATGTTGACGGCGAGCGCCGTCGCGGGTGCGGCGCCGGCGAGCCGCATCTGCGCGTGCACCGCGTCGACGAGGCCCCAGCCGAGGCCGCCGTGCTCGACGGGCACGAGCGCGGTGAGGTAGCCGGCCGCGCGGAGTTCTTCGAGGTCGTCGTCGAAGAAGGCGTTGTCGCGGTCGTACTCGGCCGCTCGGGCGCGGAATCGCTCGAGGAGGTCGTCGTCGAGGAGGGATTCGGGCGTCGGGGTCTGCGTCGTGGTCTCGGTCGTCGCGCTCACGTCGCCAGACTACGCCCGCGGCTCCGGCCCGGTGGGGGAGCGATCGGCGTCGGAGCCGGGGTGCGGCGCCGGCTCGACCGGGACCCCCGGCGCCCGTCGCCGTCCGCGGGCGGCGAGCACCACGACGAGCGTCACGACGGCGGCGATGACGAGCAGTACGGCGAACCACGGCAGGAGCACGCCGAGGGCGACGGCGAGCGAAGACAGGAAGCCGACCAGGGCCGTCCACCCGGCGACGACCCCGCTCCAGAAGTCGTCGGGCGCCGGGGCCGGCGCCGCCTCGACCGTGGCGAGATCGAGCGTGAGGGTCGAGTAGTCGACCTGGTCGACGAGCTGGTCGCGCTGCTGGGTGAGGCTGTCGAGTTCGGCTTGGCGGGTCGTGAGCTCGGATTCGATGGCGATGAGATCGGCGATGGTCTCGGCTTCGGCGAGCAGCTGCTCGAGCCGGTCGACCGAGGCCGAGAGCGCCTCGATGCGCGCGTCGAGGTCGGTGCGCTGCTGCGTGACGTCGGAGGCCTGCATCGAGACGGAGTCCACCCGGCCGAGATCGCGGATCTCGTCGACGACGCCGTCGAGCTCTGCTGCGGGCACGCGCAGCACGAGGTGCGCGCTCGGCGGTGACGCATCGGTGCCGGGCTGCTCCGTCCGGCTCTCGGTGCGCCCGCCGGCGCGGTCGACGATCGCGGCGGCCTCCTCGGCGGCGTCGATCGGATCGTCGACGGTCACCGCGATCCACCCCGTCGTGATCACGCTGCGGTCGACGGCGTCGGGCTCGGCCCGGGCTTCGTCGGCCGAGCCCCCGTCGGCGCCGGCGTCGCCGCCCTGGGCGGGAGCCGGCATGTCGGGCTCGGCGACGCCGGGCGTGCTCGAGCCGCCGCCCATCGAGCAGCCGGCGAGCAGGAGGGCGATGATCGCGGCGGACGCCGCCGCGGGTGCGAGTCGTCTCATGCGGTCAGGGTATTGCCGCGCCGGGAGCCAGTGTCTGGACGGGCGCTGGGAGTCGGGTCACGATCCGGTCGCGGCCGGACGAGCGCGAGCGGCGCGCGTCAGTCGTCGTCGGGATCTCGTCCGGTGCGCTCGCCGGTCTCGAGGGAGGCGATCGCGGCGAGGTCGTCGACGCCGAGCTCGAAGTCGAAGACATCGAGGTTCTCGCGGATGCGCTCCGGCGACGACGCCTTCGGGATCACGACGTTGCCGATCTGGACGTGCCAGCGCAGCACGATCTGCGCCGGGCTGCGCCCGTGCGCCGTCGACAGCCGGGCGAGCACCGGGTCGTCGAGGAGGCGACCCCGGGCGAGCGGGGACCACGCCTCGGTGCGGATGCCGCGTGCCGCATGGAACTCGCGGAGGGCGGCCTGCGGCAGCCGCGGATGCAGCTCGACCTGGTTGACGACCGGGGCGACGCCCGTCTCGCCGATGATGCGGTCGAGGTGGTGGGCGTGGAAGTTCGAGACCCCGATCGAGCGCACCCGTCCTTCGTCGCGGAGCCGCACGAGGGCCCGCCAGGTGTCGACGTAGCGGTCGGTCGACGGCACCGGCCAGTGGATGAGGAAGAGGTCGAGCCGGTCGAGCCCGAGCCGGCCCATCGACGCGTCGAAGGCGCGGAGCGCCTCGTCGTAGCCGTTGTCGTCCTTCCACACCTTGCTCGTCACGAACAGCTCGTCGCGCGGCACCTCGGCCGCGCGCACGGCCGCGCCGACACCCTGCTCGTTCTCGTAGAAGGCGGCCGTGTCGAGGTGGCGGTAGCCGGTCGCGATCGCGACGCCGGCGAGCTGCGCCGCGTCGTGCGCGGGCACCTTGTAGAGCCCGTAGCCGAGCTGCGGGATCGCGTGGCCGTCGGCCAGCGGCACGAGCGGTGCGAGCGGGAGCTGTCGAGGCATCCTGGCGCCCTTCGTCAACTGGGTTGGAGCGGCACCGGTTCGGTGTCGGGAATGGGGCTCGCGTCGCGGCCTCGGAGATCGGGGTGCCATCGGCGTGCGAACGCGGGCACGAGGAACCCGAGGAAGGCGAGCGCGCTCGCCGCCCAGAACGCGCCCTGCGCGCCGTAGCCGTCGATGAGGAAGCCGGCGAGGGCCGAGCCGAGTGCGGCGCCGATGAGCTGGCCCGTGCCGACCCAGCCGTACGCCTCGGCGGTGTCGGAGAACTTCACGCTCGCCGAGACGATCGCGAACAGCACCGCGAGCGCGGGCGCGATGCCGATGCCGGCGACGAAGAGGGTGATCGAGAGCCACCAGAAGTCCATCACGAACGCTGCGAGCGCGGTGCCGACGAACACGATGAACATGCGGCGGGCGGTCGACCACGGTCCGATGGGGACGTGGCCGAGGAAGAGGCCGCCGGCGAGCGATCCGATGGAGAAGATCGCGAGCACGATGCCGGCCTCGCTGCCGTCGTGGCCGAAGACGGCCACGACGCCGGCCTCGATGGCCGCGCACGCGCCGATCAGGAGGAATCCGACGACGGTCGCGAGCAGGACGGCGGGGCGGGCGAGCACGGTGCCGAACCGGCGTTTCGAGCGGGGGATGCGCACCCGGCCGAGTTCGGGGGAGGAGATGAACCAGGCGCCGCCCACGACCATGAGCAGGGCGGCGAGCAGGATGGCCCACACCGTGCCGATCTGCGTCGCGACGAAGGTCGTGACGACCGGCCCGACGACCCAGATGATCTCCTGCGCCGAGGCGTCGAGGGAGAACAGCGGGGTGAGCTGTCGCGAGTTCACCATCTTCGGGTAGATCGTGCGCACGGCGGGCTGCACGGGCGGGGTCGCGAGACCGGCGACGAGGCCGACCGCCATGTACAGCGGCACGGTGAGGGGCAGCACTCCGATCGCGACCACGGCGCTCACGCAGATCACGAGCGTGACGACGAGCACCGGGCGCATGCCGAACCGACCCATGAGGCGGCTCGTGAGCGGGCCGGCGACGGCCTGCCCGATCGACGTGGCGGCGAGCACGAGCCCGGCTGCGCCGTACGAGCCCGTCTGCTGCTCGACGTGCAGCAGGAACGCGAGCGAGAGCATTCCCGAGGGGAAGCGCGCGGTCAGCTGGGCGGCGATGATGCGTGCGACGCCCTGCGTCTTGAGCAGTTCGGAGTAGGTTCCCACGGTGCGCCAAGCCTATCGATCGGTGCGACGCGCCCGCCGAACGGCTGCGCAGTGCGGCATTGCGTCTCGAAAGTACGGAATCTTGCGTGTCGAGGGTGTGAAGCGGGCGATTCGAATCGCCACCGAATCGTGATCTGCCGAGATGCTTGCGTCGAGCCTGCGGTGGTTTAGGCTCGGTCTACGGCGACGGAGCCTCACTTTGCGCTCAGTCGTTTGTCCCCATCATCATGTGACGACAGAGGTATCAACATGAACATCCGACGCCTGCTCCTGCCGGCCGCCATCGCCTCCGCCGCGGCCCTGCTCTTCACCGGCTGCGTCAACAACTCCGAGAGCGAGGGCGGCGGTTCCGAGAGCACCGCCCCCAAGACCTCGGTCGAGGCCGACGACGCCGCGGTGGCCCTGCTGCCCGCCGAGGTCAAGGACTCGGGCGTGCTGCGCATCGGCACCGACGCCGAGTACCCGCCCAACGAGTACAAGAACGACGCCGGCGAGCCGACCGGCTGGGGCGTCACCCTCGCCGAGGCGGTCTCGGCCAAGCTCGGGCTCGAGCCCGAGTGGGAGATCCTGAGCTTCGACAGCATCATCCCCCGCATCCAGGAGGGCGCCCTCGACATGGGCTCGTCGTCGTTCACCGACACGGTCGAGCGCCAGGCCTCGGTCGACTTCGTCGACTTCCTGAACGCGGGCAGCCTGTGGGCCGCGCCCGCCGGCAGCGACATCACCCCCGACACCGCGTGCGGCAAGACCGTCGCCGTGCAGTCGGGCACCATCCAGCACACCGACGAGCTGCCCGCACGCAGCCAGGAGTGCGTCGACGCGGGCGAGGAGCCCATCGAGATCCTGCCGTTCGAGGGGCAGCCCGAGGTCACGAACGCCGTCGTCAACGGCAAGGCCGACGCCTTCTCCGCCGACCTGCCCGTGACGGGTGACGCGGTCGCCAACCTCGACGGCCAGCTCGAGACGGTCGGCGAGATGTTCGACGCGGCGCCCTACGGCTTCGCCACCCAGAAGGACAGCGACATGACGAAGGCCGTGCAGGCCGCGGTGCAGTCGCTCATCGACGACGGCACGTACCTCGAGATCCTGAAGTCGGCCGGCATCGAGTCGGGTGCCGTCGACGAGGCGACCATCAACGGCGCGACGAACTGACCTGAGAAGCACCGCAGTCATGTCCGACATGCCTTCCCGGCCGGCGGGGTCCGAGACCCCGCCGGCCGGCTCCGGAACCGACACGCCCCCCGAGGCGATCAAGGCCATCAAGCTGCGCCACCCGTGGCGCATGGTCCTCGCCGTCGTGCTCATCGTGCTCGTCGTCCTCTTCGTGGTCGACGCGGCCGTCAACCGGCCGGTCTACAACTGGACCGAGGTCGGCAAGTACCTCTTCGACACGCGCGTCGTCGAAGCCGCCGGCTACACCCTGCAGCTGACCGTGTACTCGATGGTCATCGCGATCATCCTGGGCATCGTGCTCGCCGTGATGCGCCTCTCGCCGAACCCCGTCGTGAAGTCGGTGGCGTGGGTGTACCTGTGGCTGTTCCGCGGAACCCCGGTGTACGTGCAGCTCGTGTTCTGGGGCCTCATCGGCGTCATCTACAAGTCGATCGACATCGGCCTCCCCGGCTCCGAGCCGTGGCTGTCGATCACGACGAGCGACCTGCTGAGCTACTTCGCCCTCGCGGTCATCGGCCTCGCGCTCAACGAGGCCGCCTACATGGCGGAGATCGTGCGCGCGGGCCTGCTCGCGGTCGACCGCGGCCAGGAGGAGGCGGCGACCGCCCTCGGCCTCGGCTGGTGGCACACGATGAGCCGGGTCATCCTGCCGCAGGCCATGCGCGTGATCATCCCGCCGACCGGCAACGAGGTCATCTCGATGCTGAAGACGACCTCGCTCGTCATCGCCGTGCCGTTCACGCTCGAACTGTTCACGCGCACGAGCGACATCGCGGCGAAGACGTACCAGCCGGTGCCGATGCTGATCGTCGCGTCGATCTGGTACCTCGCGATCACGTCGATCCTGATGGTCGGCCAGTACTACCTCGAGAAGCACTACGCGAAGGGCATCGACCAGCGACCGGCCGTGCAGCAGCCGACCGTCGAGACGAGCGCGGTCGCCGCGGTCGACACGGAGGTCCCGCCGTCGAACCACCACGCCGGAGGAGGCGCATGAACGCCGCGGAGACCCCCATGGTGAAGGCCGAGGCGGTGTCGAAGTCCTACGGCTCGAACACCGTGCTCCGGTCGATCTCGCTCGAGGTGAAGCGCGGCGAGGTGCTCTGCCTCGTGGGGCCGTCGGGCTCGGGCAAGTCGACCTTCCTCCGCTGCATCAACCACCTCGAGACCGTGAGCACCGGACGGCTCTCGGTCGACGGCCAGCTCGTGGGCTACCGCCAGCACGGCGACAAGATCTACGAGCTGCACCCGAAGGAGGCCGCGAAGCAGCGCCGCGACATCGGCATGGTGTTCCAGCGCTTCAACCTCTTCCCGCACATGACGGCCGTCGAGAACGTGATGCTCGCACCGACGCTGCTGAAGAAGGGGCTGCCGAAGTCGCAGGCGAAGGCGCGCGCGCTCGAGCTGCTCGCCCGCGTCGGCCTCGCCGAGCGCTCCGACTACTACCCCTCGCAGTTGTCGGGCGGGCAGCAGCAGCGTGTCGCGATCGCCAGGGCGCTCGCGATGGAGCCGAAGCTCATGCTGTTCGACGAGCCGACCTCGGCGCTCGACCCCGAGCTCGTCGGCGAGGTGCTCGAGGTCATGAAGGAGCTCGCGAAGAGCGGCATGACGATGATCGTCGTGACGCACGAGATGGGCTTCGCCCGCGAGGTCGCCGACACGCTCGTCTTCATGGACGGGGGCGTCGTCGTCGAGTCGGGCGACCCGCGAGAAGTGCTCTCGAACCCGCAGCACCAGCGCACCAAGGCGTTCCTCTCCAAGGTGCTCTGAGGCGCATCCGCCCCGAAGGCGCTCGTCGGCTCAGCCGGCGAGCGCCTTCTGCACGCGCTGGACCGAGACGGTCTCGGCCGTGCGCAGCTCCTGGGCGAAGAGGCCCACGCGCAGCTCCTCGAGCATCCACCGCACGCGCACGAGCACCGGGTCGGCCTCGGCGTCGATCGGCAGCGTGCCTCCGGCCTTCTCATAGGCCGAACGGGCGACGTCGAACTCGTTCATGAGCTGCCGGTCGCGTCCGGGGTTGTCCACGAGCTTGCGCACGCGCGCCGTGATCGCCTCGAGGTACCGCGGCAGGTGGCGCAGCCGCTCGAGCCCCGTGGCCGAGACGAACCCGTTCGGCACGAGGGCGGCGAGCTGCTCGCGGAGGTCGGCGAGCGCCGCCATGAGCTGGATGCTCGACGCGCCCGAGATCGCCCGGTCGGCCTCGCGGGCCGCCCTGAGGATCCGGGCGACGAGCGACACCGTCTCGAACAGCCGGTCGACGATCGTGGCCGCGACCGCGTCGCGCACGGCATCGAACTCGGCTCGCGTCCGCAGGAGCCCGTCGGGGTGGCGGGCACGCAGTTCGGCGTCGACGCAGGCGGCGAGGCAGTCGTCGAGCAGCGCGCGGGTCGACGGGTACGCGCTCGCGGCGAGCGCGAGCTTCTCCTCGTTCGAGAGGTGCTCCTGCACATAGGCGACCGGCGTCGGGGTCGAGAGCACGACGAGCCGCCGGATGCCTCGCCGGAGCGCCCGATCGCGCTCCTCGGGCGTCGCGACGAGCCGGAGGGCCACCGCCTCGCGCTCGTCGACGAGTGTCGGATAGGCCCGCACGACGTTGCCGGCCTGGCTCGTGTCGAGATGCTCGGGCAGCGCGTCCCACTCCCAGGCGGTGATGCCGCCGCGCTCGGCGAGCTCGGGGGGAGGGGCGGTGGCGGGCCGCGGGCCGCGCCGGTCGTCGTTCCGTGCGCCGCGTCCATTGCGGCGGTCGCCCGCGACGGCCGGGCGATCGCCGGGACCACCCGACCCGCTCACGGCGCGCGCGACGGCGTCGCGCGTGCGGTCGGCGAGCCGGGCCTGCAGCTCGGACAGGTCCTTCGACGCGCCGAGCGCGCGGCCGCGCTCGTCGACGGCGCGGAACGTGACCCGAAGGTGCGGCGGCACGCGGTCGAGGTCGAAGTCGCTCGGGTCGACGGGCGTGAACGTGAGCCGCCGGATCGCCCGGCCGACCTCGGCGACGAGCGGTTCGCGAGGCTCGCCGCCCTCGGGGCCGTCCGGAAGCTCGGCGGCGATCTTCGCCGCCCACTCGGCCGCCGGGACGACCTGGCGACGGAGCACCTTCGGCAGGGAGCGCAGCAGCGCCGTGATGAGCTCGTCGCGGAGTCCGGGGACCTGCCAGTCGAAGCCGGTCGCCTCGAGCCGCGGCAGCAGCACGAGCGGCACGACGACCGTGACGCCGTCGTCGTCGGCCCCGGGTTCGAAGCGGTACGCGAGCGAGAGGGTCTGGTCGCCCTGCCGCCAGCGGTCGGGGAAGCCGTCGTCGTGCGCGCGGTCGGTGTCCTCGCCGAGCAGGTCCTCGCGGCGCATCGTGAGGAGGTCGGGCGCCGTGCGCTGCGCACCGCGCCACCACCGCTCGAACGAGCGAACGTCGGCGACGTCGTGCGGCACGCGCGCCTCGTAGAACGCGACGACCGCCTCGTCGCCCGCGAGCAGGTCACGGCGGCGGGTGCGCTCCTCGACCTCGCCGAGCTCGCCGCGCAGCGCCCGGTTCTGCCTGACGAACGCGAAGAGCCGGCGATCGAGCTTCGAGGTGTCCCAGTCCTCGTCGACGAGGGCGTGCCGGATGAACAGCTCGCGGGCGAGCTCGGCGTCGACCCGGGCGAGCTGGATCCGCCGCTTCGCGACGATCGGCACGCCGAACAGCAGCACCTTCTCGTCGGCGACGGCCGAGCCCTGGCGGCGCTCCCAGCGCGGCTCGGAGTAGCTGCGCTTGGCGAGCGGGCCGGCGAGCTGCTCGGCCCATGCCGGGTCGATCGCGGCATTCGTGCGGGCGAAGAGCCGGCTCGTCTCGACCAGTTCGGCGCTCATGAGCGCCGGCGGCGGCTTCTTCGCGAGTGCGGAGCCGGGGAAGACCACGAAGCGGGTGTTGCGGGCGCCGAGGAACTCGGCGTCGCGGCGCCGTCCCCTGCGATCGGCGTCGCGCGCGCCGCCGCGCCCCGTCGACGTCGGTGCTGATTGGCGCAGGGCGTCGTCGCGCAGCCCGATCTGCGAGAGGAGACCCGCGAGGAGCGCCCGGTGGATGCCGTCGCCGTTCGGTTCGCCGGCCCGCTCGGCGACGTGCAGGCCGAGCGGCTTCGCGAGGCGCACGAGCTGGCGGTACAGGTCCTGCCACTCCCGCACGCGCAGGTAGTTCAGGAACTCCGACCTGCACATGCGGCGGAACGCGCTGCCCGAGAGCTCGCGCTGCTGCCGCTCGAGGTGGTTCCAGAGGTTCAGGAGCGTCAGGAAGTCGCTCGTCGGGTCGACGAATCGGGCGTGGGACCCGTTCGCCTCCTCGCGGCGCTCGAGGGGGCGCTCGCGCGGGTCCTGGACGGTGAGGCCCGCGACGATCGCGAGCACCTCGCGCGAGACGCCCTGCGCCTTCGACTCGAGCACCATGCGCGCGAAGCGCGGCTCGATCGGCAGGCGCGAGAGCTGGCGTCCGATGCGCGTGAGCTGCGGCCCGTCGCCCGCGGCGCCGTCGTCGAGCGCACCGAGTTCGCGCAGCAGCTCGAGACCGTCGCGGATTCCGCGGGCGTCGGGCGGCGTGAGGAACGGGAACTCCTCGATCGGGCCGAGCCCGAGGGACGCCATCTGCAGGATCACCGCGGCGAGGTTCGTGCGCAGGATCTCGGGGTCGGTGAACTCGGGCCGGCGCTCGAAGTCCTCCTCCGAGTAGAGCCGGATCGCGATGCCGTCGCTCGTGCGGCCCGACCGGCCGGAGCGCTGGTTCGCCGAGGCCTGCGAGATCGGCTCGATCGGCAGCCGCTGCACCTTCGAGCGCACCGAGTACCTGCTGATGCGCGCGGTGCCCGCGTCGACGACGTAGCGGATGCCCGGCACCGTGAGGCTCGTCTCGGCGACGTTCGTCGCGAGCACGACGCGGCGCCGCAGGCCCGCGACCTTCGACGGTTCGAACACGCGGTGCTGATCGGCGGAGGACAGGCGCCCGTAGAGCGGCAGCACCTCGGTCTCGCCGCCGCGACCGCCCGCATAGCGGGCCCGTACCGCCTGCTCGGCGTCGCGGATCTCGCCCTCGCCCGAGAGGAAGACGAGCACGTCGCCGCTCGACTCGCGGTCGAGCTCGTCGAGCGCGTCGATGATGCCGCGCTGCACGTCCTTGTCCTCGGCCGCGGCGCCCTCGTCCTCGTCGTCGTCGCCGATGCCGGCCGCGGCGACGAGCGGCCGGTACCGGACCTCGACGGGATACGTCCGGCCCGACACCTCGATCACGGGCGCGGGCTCGCCCGAGCCATCCTCGAAGTGCCGCGCGAAGCTCTCGGGGTCGATCGTCGCGCTCGTGACGATGACCTTGAGGTCGGGGCGGCGCGGCAGCAGCCGCTTCAGGTAGCCGAGCAGGAAGTCGATGTTGAGGCTGCGCTCGTGCGCCTCGTCGATGATGATCGTGTCGTACCGGCGCAGGTCGCGGTCGCGGTGGATCTCGTTCAGCAGGATGCCGTCGGTCATCACCTTGACGCGGGTCGACTCGCTCACCCGGTCGGTGAAGCGCACCTGGTAGCCGACGAGGCCACCGAGCTCGACGCCGAGCTCCTCGGAGATGCGCTCGGCGATCGTGCGCGCGGCGATGCGGCGGGGCTGGGTGTGCGCGATCGAGGTCCGGCCGAGCTCGAGGCAGATCTTCGGCAGCTGCGTCGTCTTGCCCGAGCCCGTCGCGCCGGCGACGATCACGACCTGGTGCGACTCGAGGGCGCGCGCGATCTCGTCGCGCTGCGCGGAGACCGGCAGCTCGGCGGGATAGGTGATCACGGGGATCGGCGCAGGCGACGACATAGCCCTCCATCGTATGACGTGGTGGGTCGTACGAGGACGCCGAGCGCTGAACCGGGTCGCCGCGATCGGTAGCGTGGAGGCATGACGAGCGAACGCTTCGAGTCGGACTGGCACGACTGGCACCACGCGCGCGAAGCGCGCGCGACGGCCCCGCACGGGCTCGCCGCCCTGCGGCACACGCACTGGCTCACCGACGAGCCGGCGGCGGTGGAGGGCGCGCCCGGTCGCTGGGCGGCCCATGACGGCGCGGTGGTCGGCACGGGGCTCGCGGATGCCTCGGACGCGGTGCGCCTCGCAGCCGGCGACGAACTGGCGGTGGGTGCGACGGTGCTGCGCGCGTTCGAGCGCGACGGGGCGCTGGCGCTGCGCGTGCTCGACCCCGACGCCCCGACGCGCACGTCGCTCGCCGGCATCGACGCGTTCGCACCGTCGCCGCGCTGGGTCGTGCGTGCGAGCTTCGAGCCTGCGGCGGACGCGACGCTCGACGTGACGAGCGTCGACGGGCACGCGTCGACCGAGCACGTCGCAGGCGTCGCCCGGTTCGACGTCGACGGCACCCCGATCGAACTCACCCTGACGCGGGACGCCGGCGGCCTCGGCGCGGTGTTCGCCGACGCGACGAGCGGCCACGAGGCGTACCGGTTCCGCTTCCTCGCCGTGGACGAGCCCGCGGCCGACGGCACGCTCGAGCTCGACTTCAACCGGGCGTACCTGCCGCCCTGCGCCTTCAGCGACCAGTACGTGTGCCCGCTGCCCTCGCCCGGCAACCGGTGGTCGGTCGCGGTGCGCGCGGGGGAGCGCCTGCCGGTGCGCCGCACGGTCGCGGCGGAGTCGCCCGCGGCGTGACCGGAGGCGGCCGTGCCCGGCTTCGCGGGCAGCGAACCGCCCTGTCGGCGCGAGCCCGGCCGTGATGGGATGGCGGGCATGACGGTTCCCCGCATCCAGCTCAACGACGGCCACTCCATCCCGCAGCTCGGCTTCGGGGTCTTCAAGGTCGACCCGAACGAGACCGAGCGGATCGTGACCGACGCGCTCGAGGTCGGCTACCGGCACCTCGACACGGCGCGCATCTACGGCAACGAGGCGGGCGTGGGCCGGGCGATCGCGGCATCGGGCATCGCCCGAGAACAGCTGTACGTGACGACGAAGCTCTGGAACGACGACCAGGGCACGCAGTCCGTGCACGACGCCTTCGATGCGAGCCTCGAACGGCTGGGGCTCGACTACGTCGACCTCTACCTGATCCACTGGCCGAGCCCGGCCCGCGACCGGTACGTCGACACGTGGCGCGAGTTCGAGAAGCTCCGCGACAGCGGTCGCGTGCGTTCGATCGGCGTCTCGAACTTCCTCGTGCCGCACCTCGAACGACTGCTCGACGAGACCGACGTCGTGCCCGCCGTCGACCAGATCGAGCTGCACCCGGCCCACCAGCAGCCGGCGACCGCGGCGTTCGCCGAGGAGCACGGCATCGCGATCGAGGCCTGGGGGCCGCTCGGGCAGGGCAAGTACCCGCTCTTCGAACTGCCCGAGATCGCCGGACCGGCGGCGGCGCACGAGAAGACCCCCGCCCAGATCGTCGTGCGCTGGCACCTGCAGCGCGGGCACATCGTCTTCCCGAAGTCGACCCGTCGCGAGCGCATGGCCGAGAACTTCGACGTGTTCGACTTCGAGCTCGACGATGCCGAGATGCAGGCGATCACGGCGCTCGAGCGCGAGGGCCGGGTGAGCGCCCACCCCGACGAGGTGGACTGACCGATGGGCCGACGCCTCGCCGACGCCGTCAGCCCGTACCTGCGGGCCCACGCGGGGAACCCCGTCGACTGGTTCCCCTGGGGCGACGACGCCTTCGACGAGGCGCGCGCGCGAGACATCCCCGTCATGATCTCGATCGGCTACGCGACCTGCCACTGGTGCCACGTGATGGCCCGCGAGAGCTTCGACGACGTCGAGACGGCGCGCGTGCTCAACGAGCGGTTCGTCGCGATCAAGGTCGACCGCGAGGAGCACCCCGACGTCGACTCGAGCTACCTGGCCGCCGCCTCGGCGTTCACGCGCGAGCTCGGCTGGCCCCTCACGGTCTTCGCAACCCCCGACGGGCGGGCGTTCTACGCGGGCACGTACTTCCCGCCCGCTCCGCAGCGCGGCATGCCGTCGTTCCGGCAGGTGCTCGCCGCGGTCGACGAGGCCTGGCGCGAACGGCGGACGCAGCTGACCGACACCGCCGACGCGGTCGCGGGTGCGCTCGCCGACGCGGCGTCGGCCGAGACGGCGGGCGCACTGCCGACGACCGCTCGGCTGGCTGACGCCGTCGAGGCGCTCGCGGCGCAGGAGGACCGGGTGCACGGAGGCTACGGCGGGGCCCCGAAGTTCCCGGTGGCGCCGGTGCTCGACTTCCTCGCGCGGAGCGGCGCCGACGGCCGAGCCATCGCCCGCCGCACGCTGCGGGCGATGGCGGCGTCGCCGCTCCGCGACCCGGTCGACGGCGGGTTCTTCAGGTACGCCACTCGCGCCGACTGGAGCGAGCCGCACTACGAACGGATGCTCACCGACAACGCCCTGCTGCTCGCCGTCGCGGCCGACCTGGCCCGCGACGACGCAGTGCTCCGCGAGGTCGCCCGCGACACGTCGGCGTTCCTCATCGGCACGATGCAGCTCGCGTCGGGCGGGTTCGCCGCCGCGCAGGACTCGGAGAGCATCGTCGACGGCGTGCGCACCGAAGGCGGTTACGCGCAGGCCGACGCCGAGCGACGGAGGTCGCTCGAGCCGCCCGCGCTCGACGAGAAGGTGCTCACGGGCTGGAACGGCCTGGCGATCGGCGCGCTCGCACGTGCGTCGGGCGCCATCGGCGGGCAGGACGGCGATCGAGCCCTGGCCGCTGCGCGCCGGGCCGCCGACTTCGTGATCGGCCACCACCTCGCCGACGGCGCGATCGTCCGGGCCTCGCGCGACGGCCGGGCGTCGGCCGCCACCGCGGCCCTCGAAGACCCCGGAATGCTCGCCGGGGGACTCATCGACCTCGCGCTCGCGAGCGGCGATCCCCGGTACGCCGAGGTCGCGCGCGAACTCGTCGACGCCGCGATCGACGCGGCCCGGCCCGACGAGACCGTGCCCTTCGCCGTGCCCGGCGGGCCCGATCCCGTGCTCGCCGCGCGCGGCCTCGCCCTGCCCGGTGACCCCGCCGAGGGCGCGACCCCGTCGGGCGCGACCGCATGCGCGCAGGCGGCGTGGCGGCTGTGGCTGCTCGGTGCCGGCGATCGATATCGGGTCGCGGCCGTCGCGGCGATGGAGCGCGTCGCCGCCGTCGCCGTGCAGCGTCCGATCGCGTTCGGCGCTTCGCTCGGGCTCATGGCCGACCTCGCCGCGCCCGTCGTGCAGCTCGTGACCGTCGTGCCCGGCGCGGCGACCGGTGGCGCGGCCGCCGCGGCCCCGCAGGAGGCCGAGCTCGTCGCCGAGAGCCGTCGGCACGAGGCATCCATCACGGCCGTCGTCACGGAGGAGGCGGCCCGACGGTTCGCGGATGCCGGCTTCGACCTGTTCGCCGGGCGCGACCTGCGCGACGGCGCCGCCGCGGCCTACCGGTGCCGCGAGTTCGTCTGCGCGCTGCCGGTCGTCGACGCCGCCGCGCTCCGGGCGCTCGCCGCGCTCCGTACGATGGAGGCATGAGCGGAACCGTCGCCGGATCGGCGAGCCCGAACCGGGCGAGCGCGCGAACGATCCTCGTGAGCCTCGTCGTCGACCTGGCGCTCGTCGTCGTCTTCGTGCTCATCGGCCGTCGCAGCCACGCCGAGGCGCTCGACGTCGCCGGCATCGCCGCGACCGCGTGGCCGTTCCTCGTCGCCGTGCTCGCGGGATGGGGCCTCGCACGCGCCTGGCGCGCGCCGAGCGCGCCGTGGCCGACGGGCGTGATCGTGTGGGCCGTGGCCGTCGTCGGCGGGCTCGCCCTCCGGGTCCTCGCCGGCGACACCGCGCAGGTCGCGTTCATGATCGTCGCGGCGCTGACGCTCGCCCTCCTCCTCATCGGCTGGCGTGCGATCGTCGCGCTCGTGCGCGCCCTCCGCGGAAGCGCCAGGACCGTCGCATGATGCTCGAAGCCGCGGCGGCGCCCGGCCCGATCGAGTGGCTCTTCGACGCCCAGCTCGTGATCGGCGGACAGGTGATCCTCTGGCGCGAGATCGTGGGCAACCTGTTCGGGCTCGCGTCGGCGCTCGGCGGCATGCGGCGCAAGGTCTGGGCGTGGCCCGTCGGCATCATCGGCAACGCGCTGCTCTTCACGGTCTTCATGGGCGCCGTCTTCCACACGCCGAACCCGGTCAACCTGCTCGGGCAGGCCGGACGGCAGCTCATGTTCATCGGCGTCTCGATCTACGGGTGGATCCAGTGGTCGAGGCACCGGCACACGTCGGCGAACGCCGTCGACCCGCGCTGGGCGACCGGGCGCGAGCGCGTGCTGCTCGTCGTGGCGATGATCGGGGGCACGCTCGTGCTCACGCCCATCTTCAGCGCCCTGGGTTCGTTCGAGCCGGTGTGGGCCGACGCGTGGATCTTCATGGGGTCGCTGCTCGCGACGTGGGGCATGGCGAAGGGCTGGACGGAGTTCTGGCTCATCTGGGTGGCCGTCGACATCGTCGGCGTGCCGTTGCTCGTCTCGGCCGGCTACTACGCCTCGGCGCTGCTGTACCTGTTCTACGGCGCGTTCACCCTGCTGGGGTTCTTCACCTGGCTGCGGGTGCAGCGACGGCGCGAGGCGGCGTCGGGGTCACCGGCCGCCTGAACGCGGGTGCCGCCGGCGGCGCGTCACCAGGGCGCGGGCACGCGGTCGAGCAGCGCCCATACCGCCCCACTGAGTTCGGGGTGCTCGAGGGCGATGCCCCGCAGCAGCTCGAACTCGAACCTCGCCGCCTCGCCCGGGCGTGCAGCCGGGTGGTACGCGCGCGACCGTGCCGGACCCCAGGTCTCCGACTGCAGGCGCTCCTCGCGCAGCGTCGCGACGACCTGCTCGTCGACGGAGGGCAGGTCGGGCAGGAACATCCACGGGTCTTCGCCGAGCCGGCAGCGCAGTTCGATGAGCGCGGCGAGCTCGTCGCGTGCGTCTCGACGCAGGCGCTCGAGCACCGATGACTCCGCCATACGCGCCCTCCCCTCGCCTTCCACGATCGTAAGCCCACGCTACGCGCACCGTGTGACGGGCGGGTTACGGGGCGCAATGCCAGATGACCCGCAGATGACGGCTCTGTGACATTCGCCCGTGCACGTCGCCGCGCGAGGCGCTTGACTGATGGCCGCGGCCGGCGATCACGGCCGGACGAACGACGGGAGACGACGTGGGCGAGGTGCTCATCCTGCACGGCTGGCAGAACCATCGACCCGAGGGGCATTGGCAGCGCTGGCTCGCCGAAGAGCTCGACGCCCGCGGCCACGACGTGCGGTACCCGCAGCTGCCCGATGCCGACACCCCGGTCCGTGCCGGCTGGCTGGCCGCACTCGAGGCCGAGCTCGTCAGCACGACGCCGTCGCAGCTCACCGTCGTCGCGCACAGCCTCGGCTGCGCGTTGTGGCTCGCGTACGCGGTCGCCCGGCGCGAGTCGGGGCTCGACGACCCGGCGGCGGCTCGCGTCATCCTGGTCTCACCGCCCTCCGACGGATTCCTCGAGCGGACGCCCGAGATCTCCGGGTTCCTCACCGCCGACACCGGTGAGGATGACGCGGTCGCGGCGGCGCTCGCGGCGGCGAGCATCGCGGCACCGATGGTGGTGCAGGGCGATGACGACCCGGTCAACCCGGCTGGAACGGTCGCCTTCGCCGAGGTCTTCGGGCTCGAGCGCGTGACGGTGCCGGGCGGCGGCCACCTCACGATCGGCGACGGGTACGGTCCGTTCCCGCTCGTGCTCGACCTCGTGCTCGACCCCGGCTCGCCCACCGGATGACCGGCGCGGCACGCGACCGCGATGAGCGCCGTCACCGCACCCGTGCGGTCTCCGCTGCTTGAATGGTCCGGTGGACACCGCACGCACCCCGAAACCCCTCAGCCGCCTCGCCGAGGACCTGCGCGCCGTCGACTTCACGGTCGACGCGCTCGACGGCCTCTGGGGCGGGGCTGCGGCTGCGGCGCTGCACCGGGGCGAACGCGTGCCCGCCCGGCGAGTGCTCGACGGCCGCCGTCGCGCGCACGCCGGCGGTGCGGTGCTCGCGACCCTCGCCGAGCTCTTCGTGCTCGGGCTGCCGGTGCCGGCCGACGAGGCGGCCGAGGCCCTGCCGCGACTCGGTCTCGACGACGCGGTCGAGCTCGGGCTGATCAGGCGCGACGGCGATCTCGTCGTCGCCGCCCTCGACCTGCGCCCCTACGCGTTCGGCGACGCGCACGGCGAAGCGCACTGGTGGATCCTCTCGGATCTCGGCGAGCTCGCGCTCGGACACGCGCTCGGCGAGCACCACGTGCTCGGGGTCGGCGGCGCCTCGACGACGCTCTCGGGGCTCATGCTGCCGACGCCCGCCCGACGCGTGCTCGACCTCGGCACCGGCTGCGGCATCCAGGCCATGCACGCGTCGCGATTCGCCGACGAGGTCGTCGCGACCGACATCTCGGAGCGGGCGCTCGAGCTCGCCCGCATGAACCTCGAGCTCAACGGCATCGAGGGCGTCGAACTGCGCCTCGGGAGCCTGTTCGAACCGGTCGCCGGCGAGCGGTTCGACCGCATCGTCTCGAACCCGCCGTTCGTCATCACGCCGCGCACCGAGGGGGTTCCCGAGTACGACTACCGCGACGGCGGCATGGTGGGCGACGCGCTCGTCGAAGCGGTCGTGCGCGGTTGCGCCGAGCACCTCGAGCCCGGCGGCACCGCGCAGCTGCTCGCCAACTGGGAGTATCGCGGCGGCGACGACGGGCTCGAGCGCGCCGCGGCATGGGCGCACGGACTCGACCATTGGATCGTCGAGCGCGAGGTGCAGCCCGTCACGGAGTACGCCGAGACGTGGATCCGCGACGGCGGCACGAGGTCGGGTACCGCGGCCTTCGACCGCCTCTACGACGCGTGGCTCGACGACTTCGCGGCGCGCGGGGTCACCGAGGTCGGCTTCGGGTACGTCGTGCTGCGACGGCCGGTCGGCGGGGATGCCTCGGCCGCGGCATCCGCGACCGACGGGCTCGCCCGGGTCGAGCGCCGGCACGGCGCGATCGGGTCGAACCCCGCGGGCCTCGGCGGGCACCTCGCGCAGTGCCTCGCGGCGCACGACCGGCTGGCGTCCCTCGACGACGGGGCCCTCGTCGCGCTGCGCCTGACCGTCGCGGGCGACGTCACCGAGGAGCGCCACTACTGGCCCGGCGACGCGGACCCGACGGCGATGCTGCTGCGGCAGGGCGGCGGGTTCGCGCGCACGATCTCGCCCGGCACGGCACTGGCCGCACTCGTCGGCGCCTGCGACGGCGAACTCGCGGTCGGCGCGATCGTCGCCGCACTCGCGCAGCTGCTCGAGGTCGACGGGGCGGCGCTCGCCGCAGAGCTGCTGCCGGAGGTGCGGGAACTCGTCGACGACGGCTTCCTGCTGCTGCCGGCGGACTGACGCACCGGTCGGCGCGGATCGGAGCAGCGGCATGCTCCTCCGGGCCGACCTGCGCACGGCGCCGACACCGACGAATTCAGAGGGCCGGCCGATTCGTGCGCGGTATTCTCGTGCTCGCAACGAAAGCGAGCCAATGCCCGAGAGCCCCCTGTCAGCGTCGCCCTATGAACTGCTCGGCGTCGCAGCCGACGCCGACGAGGCGACCCTGCGCGCCGCCTACCGCCGGGCCCTGCGCGAGGCGCACCCCGACACGGGCGGCGACCCCGCGAAGTTCCACGCGGTGCAGTCGGCGTGGGCGCTCGTCGGCACGCCGGCGGCGCGGGCCGCGTTCGACCGCGGTCGCGGCACGGTCGGCACCGCGCCGAGTCGTGAGGCATGGGCGCCCGCCGCGCCCCGGCCGCGGCGCGACTCGCGGCCGCTCGCGCGGTCGTACGGCCACCCAGGCGGGCTCTCGCGCGAGCGGTACCTCGAGTCGATCCGCGAGTGGGTCGGGCGGGGCGCCTCGCTTCCCGATCCGTACGACCCGGCGCTCGTGCGCGGTGCGCCCCGCGGCATCCGGCACCTCCTCGCCGACGCGCTCGCCGAGGAGGCGAGCGCCCGGGCGCTCGCGACGCTCGGCATCGCGTACACGATCTGGCACGACGTCGCGACGGATGCCGCGGGGCACGGCCTGCCGCCGAAACTCGACCACCTCGTGCTCGGTCCCACGGGGCTCTTCGCGATCCAGTCGGAGGACTGGGGCGGGCCCGTCGCGCTCAAGCGCGGTGAACTCGTCGGCGAGGCGCTCGCGGGCGAGCGGCCGTTCAAGGCGCTCGCGGCGCGGGCCAAGGCGATCGGACGGGCAGCGAAGGCGAAGCCGACGGCGCTCATGATCGTCGTGCCCGACGACCACGCCGGCGAGCCGCTCGAACTCGGCGGGTCGGTGCGCGGCGCCGTCGTCGCGCTCGTCCGGCGTTCGCGTCTCGCGAGCGCCGTGCGCGAGGGCCTGCCCGGATCGGCGCACCTCGGCGGCACCGAGGTCATGGAGGTGCGCTCGCGCCTGCAAGCGGTCGTGCGGTTCGCCTGAGCCCCCCGGTGGCCGCCCGGTTCGCCCGCCGCCCGTTCGCGGTGTTGGATGGAACCATGCCAGCTGACGCCGCCGCCGCATCCGTGCCCGACCTCGACGCCCACATCGCCGACTTCGCCGACTTCGTGCAGGCCTCGCCCTCGTCGTACCACGCCGCCGCCGAGGTCGCCCGCCGTCTCGAGGCGGGCGGGTTCGAGCGGCTCGACGAGACCGCCGAATGGCCCACCGGTCCCGGGCGTCGCGTCGTCGTGCGCGACGGTGCGGTCATCGCGTGGATGCAACCCGACGGCGCCGTGCCGACCACGCCGTACCGCATCCTCGGGGCGCACACCGATTCGCCGTCGTTCAAGCTGAAGCCCAACGGGCAGACGGTCAGCGAAGGCGTGCTGCAGGCCTCGGTCGAGGTCTACGGCGGGCCGCTCCTGAACTCCTGGCTCGACCGCGAGCTCGAGCTCGCGGGCCGCATCGCGACCGACGACGGCGCCGTGCACCTCGTGCGAACGGGGCCGATGCTGCGCATCCCGCAGCTCGCGATCCACCTCGACCGCGAGGTGAACTCCAAGGGCCTCCTGCTCGACAAGCAGCGCCATACGCAGCCGGTCTGGGGGGTCGGCACCGGTGACGACGCCGACCTGCTCGACGAGCTCGCCGCGTTGGCGGGCGTGCCCGGCGCGGCGATCGTCGGGCACGACGTGCTCGTCGCCGACACGGCCGCGCCGACCCGCTTCGGCCGCTCGGGCGAGCTGTTCGCCTCGGGCCGCATGGACAACCTGACCTCGGTGCACGCCGGGCTCGTCGCGCTCCTGCGGGCGCCGTCCGACGCGGAGCACGTGAGCGTGCTCGCCGCCTTCGACCACGAGGAGCTCGGCTCGGAGTCGCGCTCGGGCGCGAGCGGGCCGTTCCTGGAGGACGTGCTCTCCCGCATCGCCTCGGGCCTCGGCGCCTCCGACGACGAACGCCGACGCGCCCACGCGGCGAGCTGGATCGTCTCGTCGGACGCGGGACACGCCGTGCACCCCAACTACGCCGACCGTCACGACCCGGCGAACCGCCCGGTGCTCGGTGGCGGTCCGCTGCTGAAGCTCAACGCGAACCAGCGCTACGCGAGCGATGCGCTCGGCGGTGCGCTCTGGGCCGGCGTGTGCCGTGCCGCGGGCGTGCCCGTGCAGCGGTTCGTGTCGAACAACGCGATCCCGTGCGGATCGACGATCGGTCCGCTCTCGGCGACCCGTCTCGGCATCCGCACGGTCGACGTGGGCGTGCCGCTGCTGTCGATGCACTCGGCCCGGGAGCTCGCGCACGTCGACGACCTCGCGGCGCTCGGCGCCGCTGCGACCGCCTTCTTCGCCGGAGCCTGAGCACCCGCGAGCGGTTGGCGGGAAGTCGCGCCGCGTTGGCGCGATTTCCGTCCCGCCGACGGCGCTGGGCCTGCCAGTCTGGGCGCATGACCGACACGATCACGACCTCCTCGATCTTCCGGACCGCGGCCGACTCCGAGTCCGCGATCCGTCACTTCGAGGGCCGACTCGCGTTCGAGACGGATGTCTCGGACGTCGCCGCCGAGCTCGCCGCTGGCGCGCCGGGCTTCGTGCTCGTCGACACCCGCAACGAGGCCGCGTGGGCGCAGGGGCGGGTGCCCGGCGCGGTGCACCTGCCGGGTCGCCGCATCGCGGGGGAGGCGGCGGCGCTCGTGCCCTCCGGCGTTCCGGTCGTCGTCTACTGCTGGGGGCCGGCGTGCAACGGGGCGACGCGAGCGGCGCTCGAGTTCGCCCGGCTCGGCCATCCGGTGAAGGAGATGATCGGCGGGTTCGAGTACTGGGTGCGCGAGGGCTTCGCCTACGAGACCGACGAGGGGCTCGCGCAGCGGGTGCCCGACCCGCTCACGAACGTCGCCTCGGCGGGGCTCGCCGGTTCACCGGTGACGGCCGCCGAGGCGGCCGGCATCACCTGCGCCTGCTGAGGCGCACGGCGGTGCGGCGCTCGTCGCCCCTCGCCGGTCGCGACCGGGACATCGGGTCAGGTGAGGGCGACGAGCGGCGCCTCGGGGTCGGCGAGCCACTCGTCGAGCGACCCGTCGTAGACGGCGACGTCGGGATGGCCGGATCGCCGGAGCGCGAGCGCGGTGCCCGCTGCGGCGATGCCCGCACCGCAGTAGACGACGAACCGGCCCGTCGCGGCGTCGGCCGCGTCGACCGCCGGGGCGAGACGTTCGGCGAGGGCGTCCCCGTGGAGCGCGACGCGCGTCTCGCGGTCGACGAGCGAGCCCACGGGCACGTTGACGCTGCCCGGGATGTGGCCCCGCCGCGCCCGCTTGCCGGTCTCGCCGCGGAAGTCGCCCCGTGGCAGGGCGCAGACGAGGGCGGAGCGCTCGTCGCCCGCGACGATGCGGCGCACCTCCTCGCGGTCGGCCCAGTAGCCGGGCTGCGCCGTGAGGTGCAGCGGGCCGGCGGCGCGCGGCTCGCGGTACCCCGTCTCGACCTCGCGGCCCTCGGCCCGCCACCGCTCGAAGCCGCCGTCGATCACGGCGACGTTCGCGAAGCCGGCCGAGCGGAGCAGCCACCAGAGGCGGGCGGCCCAATGGCCGATCGACGCGTCGTACACGGCGACCGCGGTGCCGTCGTCGATGCCGAGGCCGCGTGCGGCCTCGGTGAGGCGGTCGAGGTCGGGGCGGGTGAACGCGAACGGGCTGCCCGGGTCAGAGAACTCCTCGAGCAGGTCGGCGAAGACGGCGCCGGGCAGGTGCCCGGCGATGAGGTGATCGTCGAGCCCGCTCAGCCAGTGGAATCCCGTCGCCGCGTCGACGCCGAGCACCGTCGCGTCGACGACGACGAGTCGTTCGTCGTCGTGGTGTTCGGCCACCCAGCCGGTCGAGACGAGCGGGCCGGGCACGGTGAGCGGATCCGAGGTCGCGTCGAGAGTCATGCCGGCCACGCTAGGCGCCGCTGCCGGCCGGCGCGGCCGGACCGCAACAGGCCGTCACGAGGCGTAGCACGGCGACGCGCGTGCCGCGCGAACGGCTGCGGCCGCGCGGTGCACGAGCCGGCGGCGGCTCAGCGGAGCGGTCCGCGCCGGCTCTCGAGCCAGAGCGTGTGCTCGCGGAGGCCGTTGCGCACCGCGGCCTTGATGATGAGGTAGCCGATCCACAGCATCAGGGCGAGCACGGCGAGGTAGATCACCACGCCGATGATGAGGCCGATGAGGCCGGCGCCGAGGAAGAAGTTCGGATCGATCGTCGGGTCGCTTTCCATGGGGCCACCATGGCAGAAACGCGTCGGGTCCGGGAGGGTCCCCGAGTGGGGGACACGCAGGTCAGCACTCGATGACGTTGACGGCGAGGCCGCCCTCGCTCGTCTCCTTGTACTTCGTCATCATGTCGAGGCCCGTCTGGCGCATCGTCTCGATGACCGTGTCGAGCGAGACGAGGTGCGTGCCGTCGCCGTGCAGCGCGAGCCGGGCCGCCGAGACCGCGGTCGATGCGGCGATCGCGTTGCGCTCGATGCAGGGCACCTGGACGAGTCCGGCGACCGGGTCGCACGTGAGGCCCAGGTGGTGCTCCATCGCGATCTCGGCCGCGTTCTCGATCTGCTGGGGGGTGCCGCCGAGCACGGCGCAGAGCGCACCCGCCGCCATCGCGCACGCTGAGCCGACCTCGGCCTGGCAGCCGCCCTCGGCGCCCGAGATCGACGCGTTCTTCTTGACGAGGCTCGCGATCGCCGACGCGGTCAGCAGGAACCGGCGGATGCCCGCCCGGTCGGCGCCCGGCACGAAGCGCAGGTAGTAGTGGCCGACGGCGGGCAGGATGCCGGCCGCGCCGTTCGTCGGCGCGGTCACCACCCGGCCTCCGGAGGCGTTCTCCTCGTTGACGGCGAGTGCGAAGGCGTGCAGCCACTCGGTCGACGTGTCGCGGTGCGCCGTCGACTCGATCTCGTCGCGGTCGTAGGCCTCCAGGCGCCGGCGCACGTCGGGTGCGCGCCGCTTGACGCGGAGGCCGCCGGGCAGCGTGCCCTCGGTCTCGAGGCCGTGCTCGACGCACTCGGCCATCGCGTCCCAGATGGCGTCGAGCCCTGCGTCGATGCCGGCCTCGCCGTGCACGGCGATCTCGTTGTGCCTGGCGACGTCGCAGAACGAGACACCGTGCTCGTCGCAGAGGGCGAGCAGTTCGGCGGCGTTGGAGTAGGGGAGCGGATGGCGCAGGGCCTCGGCCTCGGCGGCGGGGTCGCCGTCGCGGCGGATGAAACCGCCGCCGACGGAGTAGTAGGTCTCCTCGGCGATGGGCAGCGGCCCTTCGCCGAACGCCTGGAGCGTCATGGCGTTGGGGTGGCCGGGCAGGCGCGTGCGCGGCTCGAGGGAGATGTCGCTCTGGCGCAGCCGCACGGGGTGCGCGCCGAGGAGGCGGATGTCGGCGCCGGTGTCGCCCGCGTCGGCGAGGCGGGTCCACGCGTCGCGCACGTCGGCGGGGTCGCAGTCGTGCGGCTCGAGGCCGGCGAGGCCGGCGACGACGGCGTCGGGCGTGCCGTGCCCGAGGCCGGTCGCGCCGAGCGAGCCGTAGAGCGAGCACGACACGCGCGTGACGTCGCCGAGCACACCGCGGGCATCGAGCGACTCGACGAACATGCGAGCCGCCCGCATGGGGCCGACGGTGTGCGAACTCGAGGGGCCGATCCCGATCGAGAACAGATCGAGGGCGGAGACGAACGCTGTCACCCCTCAAGGGTACGTCGCACGGCGCGCACGGATGCCGCTGCGGTTCGAAGAATCGTGCGTCGACCGCCGATCTCGCGCACATCCGCGGCAGTATCCGCGACCACGCGGCGACGGCGCACCGACGGCACCGCGACAGTGCGCCGACAGCACCGCGACAGCGCGCTGCGAGCGCGCGGCGGAAGCATGGCGTGCATGGACATCACCAACACCCGAGCCCGGGGAGACTGGGCGATCGAGGCCGACGGCCTCGTGAAGACCTTCGGCGAGCACCGCGCGGTCGACGGGGTCGACCTGCGGGTCGCCACCGGCACCGTCTACGGCGTGCTCGGCCCGAACGGGGCCGGCAAGACCACCACGATCTCGATGCTCGCGACGCTGCTGCGCCCCGACGCCGGCACGGCCCGCGTCTTCGGCCACGACGTGCAGCGGGAGGCGCAGGTCGTGCGCCAGCTCATCGGCGTCACCGGGCAGTACGCCTCGGTCGACGAGACGCTCTCGGCGACCGAGAACCTCGTGCTCTTCTCGCGCCTGCTCGGCCTCGGCCGGCGCGACGCGAAGCGCAAGGCCGGTGAGCTCCTCGAGGAGTTCGGGCTCACCGAGGCCGCCAAGCGGCCGCTCAAGCAGTTCTCGGGCGGCATGCGCCGTCGGCTCGACCTCGCGTCGAGCCTCATCGCACAGCCGCCGCTCATCTTCCTCGACGAGCCGACGACCGGCCTCGACCCGCGCACCCGCGCGCAGATGTGGGAGACGATCCGACGACTCGTCGCGACCGGTTCGACGGTCCTGCTCACGACCCAGTACCTCGACGAGGCGGACCAGCTCGCCGATCGCATCGCGGTGATCGACCGCGGCCGCGTGGTCGCCGAGGGCACGGGCGACGAGCTCAAGGCCTCGGTCGGCGAGTCGAGCCTGCAACTGCGGCTCATCGACCCGCGCGACCTCGGCGACGCCCAGGCGGCGATCGAGCGCGTGCTCGGCGTGCACGCCACCGCGAGCCCCGAGGTCGCCCGCCTCACCGCCCCCATGCAGGACGCGGATCGCGTCGCCGAGCTCCTCGTCACGTTCCGCGACGCGGGCATCCACCTCGCCGAGCTCAGCGTGCAGAAGCCCACGCTCGACGAGGTGTTCCTCACGCTCACCGGCCACAGCGCCGAGCCCGAAGGGGCCGGCGACGAGGCATCCGATCTCGAACTCGAAGGAAGCCGCGCATGACCACCGCGACCATCGTGCCGGGCGCCGCCCGCACGCTCAAGAACCACGTCGGCTTCGGCCAGACGGTGCGCAACTCGTTCAGCATGGCCTGGCGGGGTCTCCTGAAGATCAAGCGCACGCCCGAGCAGCTCATCGACGTCACCGTGCAGCCGATCCTGTTCACCGTCATGTTCACCTACATCTTCGGCGGCGCGATCGCCGGCGATGCGATGACGTACCTGCCGTTCCTGCTGCCCGGCATCCTCGTGCAGACCGTCATCACGACGTCGGTCGTCACGGGCGTGCAGCTGCGGGAGGACATGGACAAGGGCGTGTTCGACCGGTTCCGCTCGCTGCCGATCGCGCGCGTCGCACCGCTCGCCGGCGCGCTGCTCGCCGACACGGTGCGCTACGGCATCGCGACCGTGCTCACCTTCGTCGCGGGGTACGTCATGGGCTACCGGCCCGAGGCCGGCATCGGCAGCGTCGTGACGGCGAGCCTCGTCGTGATCGTCGCAGCATGGTCGCTCAGCTGGATCTTCGCCTTCTTCGGCGTGATCGCGCGATCGGCCGGTTCGGTGCAGGGCATCTCGTTCCTCATCCTGTTCCCGCTGACGTTCCTCTCGAACGCGTTCGTGCAGGCCGACACGATGCCCGACTGGCTGCAGTGGTTCGTGAACATCAACCCGGTCTCGCACCTCGTGACCGCCGCGCGCGGCATCACGATGGGCACCGAGGTCACGGGCGACCTGCTGGCGACGCTCGTCGGCGCCGCGGTCGTGGTCGCGATCTTCGCCCCGCTCACGGTGCGCGCGTACATGCGCAAGGCGTAGACCGGTGCGGATGCCTCGGTGCGGGCGACGGCCGTCGGGTCGGCGCCCCGCCGGGGGTGACCGTCAGGCCGAGCCGACCGAACCGGGCGCGACGGGCGCTGCGAGCAATCGCAGCGCCCGTTCCGCGCGCTCGGGCTGGGTGAGGTCGGCGACGTCGGCGCGCGCCCGCTCGAGGGCGGCGGCGCCGGCGATGCGCTCGGCGGCCGCGAGGTGCGGCTCGAGTCTGAGCGCGGGAAGGTCCTGCCGGGGGTGCATCCGCTCGGCGAGGGCGAGCAGCTCGAGCGCGCGACCCCGCAGGTGCGGTCGGCGCATCGCCCACGCCGACCAGCCGAGCACCGCCGTGCCGAGCACGGGCTTGTCGGTGAACGCCGGCCACGCGCGGTGGAGCGCGATCGTGCGGTACCGGATGCGGGCGGCCCACCGGTCGGCGTCGTCGGCGTCGCGCTCGTCGAACACCGCCGCGGAGAGGAGATCGGCGAGCACCATCAGGTACCACGGGGTCGACCGCTCGTGGACGCCGAACGAGTCGGCGGCCGCCCGACCGTGGCGACGGGCGTCGGCCATGCGGCGATCCGCCCGTGCGAGCTCGGCGCGGCCGAGCTCGGCGACCGTTGCGAGCGCGAGGCCGTCGGCCGTGCGACGCTCGCTCGCCGCGAGTTCGTCGAGCAGCGGGCGCACCTCGTCGAACCGGCCCGCCGAGAGCAGGTTGCCCGCGCGCATCCACTCGAGCTGGAGCAGGTCTGGCTCCGCGTCGAGGGCGGCGAGGCCGTCGACCGCGACCGCCGACCAGTGCAACGCGCGCTCGGGGTCGCCCGACTGGCTGGCGAGCTGCGCCATCATCATCGAGCTCATCGACTCGGCCCATCCGTCGCCGAGGCGCCGCGCGAGCCGGTGCGCGCGCTGGGCGTGCTCGATGGCGAGTGCGGGTTCGCCGGCGTTCTCATCGAACTGGCAGCGCAGCAGCGCGCCGATGAGCGCCGTCGCCTCGTCGGCGGATTCGGACATGACCACGAGGTCGGCGAGCGCGGCGTCGAGGTCGCGCGCGCCGATGACCCGCGCGACCGCGGCCAGCCATTCGGGCAGCGGCCAGCGATCGGCGAGATGCGAGCGGAGCCGTGCGAGCGCGCGCGTCGCGGCCGGTGCACCGTAGGCGAGCGACGTGCCGGCTGCGAACACCGCCGAGATCATCGCCGGCACCGCGAGGTCGCGTTCGTGCGCGCCGTGGCGGGTCGCCTCGAGCATCGCCTCACCGAACACGAGCACCTCCTCGTGCGCGCTGCGCACGTTCCAGAGGTAGCCGAGCGCGGCGTAGAGCCGCAGCGCGGTCGGCACGCGACGCTCGGCGTTGGCTCGGCGCAGGATCTCGACGAGGTTCTCCTCCTCGAGGCGCAGCACCCGCAGGTCGTGGAGCTGCGTCGAGCCGCCGCCGACGAAGTGCACGTCGGCGAGCCGCTCGGCCCACCGGGCCATCGCATCGTGCACGTCGGCGAGCTCGCCGGCCTGCGCGAGTCGGAGCTGGCCGAACTCGCGCACCGTCTCGAGCATGCGGTACCGGGTGGCACCCGTCAGCCGGTCGTCGCGCACGGTGAGCAGCGACTGGTCGACGAGACCCACGAGCACGTCGATCGCGCCCGCGCCGAGCACCTCCTGTGCCGCCTCGATCCCGAAGCCGTCGGCGAAGGTCGAGAGCCGGACGAGCCCGCGTTGCTCGCCGGGGGTGAGCAGCGCCCAGCTCCACTCGATGACGGCCTCGAGGGTGCGCTGACGGGGCGGCGCGCTGCGGTCGCGCCCGGCGAGCAGTGCGAAACGATTGTCGAGGCGGGCCTCGATCTCGGCGACGGTCATGCCGCGGGTGCGCGCCGCGGCGAGCTCGATCGCGAGCGGCAGGCCGTCGAGGCGCGCGCACAGCCGCTCGACCACGTCGAGGGGGAGGGCGGCATCGGGGCGCACGGCGAGCGCCCGTTCGATGAAGAGCTGCGAGCCGGGCCCGGCTTCGTCGCCGACGCGCGCCGGCAGCGGTTCGAGCGGATACACCTGCTCGGCGCCGATCGCGATCGGGCTCCGGCTCGTCGCGAGCACGCGCAGGGTCGGCACCGCTGACAGCAGCTCGTCCGTGCAGGCGGCGACGCCGTCGACGACCTGCTCGCAGTTGTCGAGCACGAGCAGGGTCGGCGTGTCGGCGAGGCGCGCCTCGATGCGCTGACGAAGGTCGGGCCGGCTCGCGGCGTCGGAGAGCCTCGAGGCACGGGCCTCCCTGAGGCCGAGCGCCGAGCCGAGCGCGAGCTCGACGTCGTCGTCGTCGCGGACGCCCGCGAGCTCGGCGACCACCACCGCCGGCGCGTCGGCTCGCGCCGCGACCGCCTGGGCGAGCCGGGTCTTTCCGAGCCCGCCTGCGCCGAGGATGGTGACCAGCCGGTGCCGGTCGAGCAGTGCGAGGATCGCCGGCAGGTCGTCGTCGCGGCCGATGAGCCGGTTCGGGGCGGCGCGCAGGCCGATCCGGGTGGGTTCTTCGGGGAGTCGGGGGGAATCGACCGTCTCCGCGGGCGACGGGACCTCATCGGCCGTCGGTCGCGTCAGCTCGATCGTGACGGATGCCCCGGGCCGGACGTCCGCGACCGGGTCGACGCCGACCACGGGCGCGATGCCCGTGTCGGGATCGGCGAGCAGTCGCGCGTTGAGCTCGACGAGTTCGGGGCCGGGCGAGACCCCGAGCTCGTCGCGCAGCGTCGCTCGCACGCGCGCGAAGGTCGCGAGCGCCTCGGTGCGCCGGCCGGCGCTCGCGAGCGCGGCGATGAGCGAGGTGTGCAGTCGCTCGTCGAGCGGGCTGGCCGCCGCGAGCGGAGCGAGGGCGGTGATCGCCGCTTCGGCGTCACCGGCGTCGAGCAGGCAGCGCGCACGGAACTCGAGCAATCCGATGCGACGCGACGACGCACGGTCGGCGAGCTCGGCGCCGATCGGCGCCTGGCCGAGGTCGAGCCCCGGCTCGCCGCGCCAGAGGGCGAGCGCCTCGTCGAGCACGCCGATCGCGGCGCGGTGGTCGCCGCCACGGGCGAGCTCCGCGGCGCGCCCGCCGAGTTCGCCGGCGAGTCCGAGATCGGTCTGCACCGGGGTCACGTCGAGCGCGTACCCGCCGGGGCGCGACGCGATGAGCCCGGTCGCGCTCGTGGCGCGCACCCGTGACACGAGCGACTGCAGTGCCGCCCGCTCGTTCTCGGGCCGGTCGTCGCCCCACAGGTCGTCGGAGATCGCCTCGAGCCCGTGCGTGCGACCCGAGGCACGCCCGTCGACCCCCGCAAGCGCGGCGAACAGCGCCTTCGCGAGCGCGCCCGCGGGCTCGATCTGCTCGCCCGACCGACCCTCGACGAGGACCGGGCCGAGCAGCGCGACGCGGAGATCGCGGCGGTCGGTCAGCACGCGTCGAGCCTACCGGCGGCGACCGTCGCCAGGCCGCCGCGCCGGCGGGCGGGCCTAGGCTGGATGACGATGTCGAACGCCGCCGGAACCCCGCCCGCATCCCCGACCATCCGTCCGATCCGCGCCGAGGAGTCCGCCGCCGAGGCCGCCCTGATCGGGCGCGCCTTCGCCGCAGGGCCGTACGGTCACCTGCCGAAAGGCGCCGAGCGCGCCGCGTTCGAGGCCGACACGGCGGGGCGTGCCGCCGACGGCGCCGTGCTCGTCGCGCTCGACGCCCAAAGCGGCGTCGTCGGCACGGCGAGCGTGCTGCGCGCCGGCACTCGCTACTCGCGGGTCGCCCGGCCCGGCGAGGCCGAGGTGCGCCTCATCTCCGTCGACCCAGCCGTGCAGGGCGGCGGACTCGGCGCCGCGCTCACGCGGGCGAGCCTCGAGGCGGCGCTCGAGTGGGGTGCGTCGGCGCTCGTGCTCGACACGGGCAGCCGCAACACCAGGGCCCAGGCGCTCTACGAACGACTCGGCTTCGAGCGCGCGCCCGAGCGCGACGCGGCGGTCGGGGCCGACGTCGACTCGGTCGTGTACCGATACCCGCTTCAGCAGCGCGACGACGTCGTGGTGCGATCGATGCGGGACGGCGAGGCCGATCACGTCGCCCGGCTCGTCGAGTCGGCGTACGCCGCCGACTTCGAGCTGAACGCGGGGTATCGCGCCGACATCGTCGCCGTGGCCGAGCGTGCGCGCGACCATCGGGTGTGGGTCGCCGTCGACTCGGCGACCGGCGAGCTCCTCGGCACGGCGTCGACGCCGCGAGCAGGCGCGACGATGTCGCCGGTCGCGCGGGCCGGCGAGCTCGACTTCCGCTTCCTCGGCGTCGCACCGGGTGCCCGGCGGCGCGGCATCGGCGAGACGCTCGTGCGGCACGTGCTGCGACTCGCGCGCATCCGCGGGATGGACCGGGTGGTGCTCAACACCGGCCCCGACATGCTCGACGCGCAGCGGCTCTACGACCGGCTCGGGTTCGCCCGCCTGCACGAGCGCGAGTACCGCTTCGTGCGCCCAGACGGGTCGGGCTTCCAGATGCTCGCCTATGGACGCGACGCCGCGTGACCGCTTCGTGCGCCGCCGCCCCGGTGGTGGGTCGGGGTTCCGGATGCTCGCCTGTGGACGCGACGCCGCGTGACCGCTTCGTGCGCCGCCGCCCCGGTGGTGGGTCGGGCTTCCGGATGCTCGCCTATGGACGCGACGCCGCCTGACGGCAGCGAAGCGGCGCCCCTGCCGCGGTCGGTCGGGAGCGTGGCCGGGTCGCCCCCGCTCAGACGATCGGGTCGGGCCCGACCCGCGACATCCAGTCCGCCGCTCGGTCGATCGGCGCGAACCCGAACTTCTCGTAGAGGCCGTGGGCGTCGCCCGTGATGAGCACCACGCGCTTCAGGCGCAGCGGGTCGAGCGTCGCGAGCACGTACTCCATCAGCGAGACGCCGAGGCGCTCGCCGCGGCTCTCGGGGTCGACGATGACATCGCAGAGCCAGGCGAAGGTGACGCCGTCGGTGACGACGCGGGCGTAGGCCAGCTGCCCGCCCGAGTCGCGGTCGTACACGCCGAAGTTCATCGACCCGTCGATCGCCGCATCCTGCGTCTCGCGAGGTCGGCCGAGCGCCCAGTAGGCGTGCTCGGAGAGCCAGCGGTGCACGCGTTCGCGGTCGAGCCGGGCGGGGTCGGTCGAGAAATCGAGGTCGCGGGGCATCGGTCCAGCGTATCGGGGCGCGGTTCGAGCGGATGCCTCCACCGAGGCATCCGCTCGACGGGAGCACGTCAGCGCACGGTCTTGCGCGACGTGATCTGACCCGTGTCGAATCCGAGCAGGTGGAGGCCTCCGTGGAAGCGGGCGTGCTCCACCTTGATGCAGCGGTCCATGACGACGGTGAGCCCCTGCTCCTCGCCGTAGTACGCGGCCTCCTCGTTCCAGATGCCGAGCTGCACCCAGATGGTCTTCGCACCGGCCGCGACGACCTCGTCGACGACCTTCGGGATGTCGCTGCCCCGGCGGAACACGACGACGACGTCGGGCACCTCGGGCAGGTCCGTGAGGCTCGCGTACGCCGGCTGGCCGAGGATCTCGGTCTCCATCGGGTTCACGAAGTAGAGGCGGTAGTCGCTCGACTGCTGCAGGTACGTGCCCACGAAGTAGCTCGAGCGCTGCGGCTTCGGCGAGGCGCCGACGATCGCGACCGACTTCGCCGCGTCGAGGATGCGCAGGCGAGCCTTCGCGTCGGGACCCGTCCACGTGCGCTGCGAGCGCAGCAGCTTCGCGAGCGGCGAGTCGGCGGGCAGGTCGCAGCTCAGGCCGTTGACGAGGCGCACGGTCTCGAGCTCGGCCGCCGCCGAGGCATCCGTCTGCGTCGCCTGCCCGGTGATGGTGTCGGTCATCGCGTGCCTCCTGTCGCGGCGGCGAGCGCCTGGTCGAGATCGTAGATGATGTCGTCGACGTCCTCGATGCCGATCGAGAGCCGCACGACGCCGGGCAGCACGCCCGCGTCGACGAGCTGCTGCTCGGTGAGCTGGGCGTGCGTGGTCGACGCCGGGTGGATGATGAGCGTCTTCGCGTCGCCGATGTTCGCGAGGTGCGACGCGAGGTTCACGTTCTCGATGAGCGCCTGGCCCACCTGCCGGCCGCCCTTCACCTCGAAGCTGAACACCGAGCCCGGGCCTTGCGGCAGGTACTTCTTCGCGCGGTCGTGGTGCGGGTGGCCCTCGAGGCCCGCCCAGAACACGCGCTCGACCCGCGGGTCCTCGGCGAGCCACCGGGCGACGGCGCGGGCATTGTCGACGTGCGCCTGGATGCGGTACGGCAGGGTCTCGACGCCCTGCGCGAGGAGGAACGCCGAGTGCGGCGCGAGCGTCGGGCCGATGTCGCGCAGCTGCTCGGCGCGGAGGCGCGTCAAGAAGGCGTACTCGCCGAAGTTGCCCGACCACTCGAGGCCGCCGTAGCTCGGCACCGGCTGGCCGAACAGCGGGAACTTCTCCGAGTGCCAGTGGAACCGGCCCGACTCGACCACGACGCCGCCGAGGGTCGTGCCGTGCCCGCCGAGGAACTTGGTCGCCGAGTGGGTGACGATGTCGGCGCCCCATTCGATCGGGCGGTTGAGGTACGGGGTCGCGATCGTCGAGTCGACGATGAACGGGATGCCGTGGGCGTGGGCGACGTCGGCGAGCGCCTCGAGGTCGGCGATCTCGCCCGAGGGGTTCGCGATCGTCTCGACGAAGAGGGCCTTCGTGTTCTCGCGGATGGCCGCGGCGTAGTCGTCGGCGTCGGAACCGGCGACGAAGGTCGTCTCGATGCCGAAGCGGCGGAGCGTCACGTCGAGTTGGGTGATCGAGCCGCCGTAGAGCTGCGCGGAGGCGACGATGTGGTCGCCGGCTCCCGCGAGCGATGCGAAGGTGATGTACTGCGCGGCGAGTCCGGAGGCGGTCGCGACGGCGCCCAGGCCGCCCTCGAGGCTCGCGATGCGCTCCTCGAAGCTCGCGACCGTCGGGTTCGCGAGGCGTGAGTAGATGTTGCCGTACTTCTGGAGGGCGAACCGTGCCGCGGCGTCGGCGGTGTCGTCGAAGACGAACGCACTCGTCTGGTAGATCGGCAGCGCGCGGGCGCCCGTCACCTGGTCGGGGATGTTGCCCGCGTGGATGGCGCGGGTCTTGAAGCCGTATTCGCGGTCTGCCATGCCGAGAACGCTACGCGCACCCGGCGTCGGCCTCGCGCCCGCGGCGTAACCTACGGCAACGGATGCCTCGCACCCGCCCCGTGCACCCGTCGGCGGAGGGGGTCGGTCGGGCCAGGGTGCACAGGGGTTGATCAGGCCGGTTCGCTATCCTGTGATCAGGTCGCCCACCCCGGCGGCCACCGGACGAGGGCACCCAGTACCCGGACACGACGACTGGCACGCGACATCCTTCTCGATGTCGATCTGGTCGGGAGTGAACAGTCATGGCATGGGTCATCCTCATCGTCTCGGGCGTGCTCGAAGCCGTCTGGGCCACCGCACTCGGCAAGAGCGAGGGCTTCACGAAGCTCTGGCCGAGCGTGATCTTCTTCGGCGCCCTCGCCCTCTCCATGGGCGGGCTCGCGTGGGCCATGCGAGACATCTCGACCGGTACCGCCTACGCGGTCTGGGTCGGCATCGGCGCGGCACTCACGGTCGTCTGGGCGATGATCACGGGCGATTCGGATGTCTCGTGGCTGAAGCTCGCCCTCATCGCCGGCCTCGTCGGCTGCGTCATCGGGCTCAAGTTCGTCGACGGAGGCGCCGGCCACTAGCGATGCGCCGGGTGCTCACGCCTCCTGGGCCGGGTGCCAGGCGAGCGCGACCCAGATGAGGAGCGCGTTGAACCCGAAGCCCACGACGATGAGCACGTTGTCGTAGAGGCCCTTGTAGGGCAGCGCTGCGAGGTTGAACAGCACGAGCGCGGCCGAGACGATGACGGTGATCCACTTGAGCGGGGTCGCCGGCACCATGAGCGAGATCGTGATCATCGCGATCGGCACGAGCATGATGAGTGCGGCCAGCACCCACATCCAGCTCGCGGCCGCCCTGTCGCCGATCCTGCCCGGCTCGGCATCACCGGCGAAGATGCGCAGCACGTCGCCGAGCAGGTAGACCAGCATGAGCGAGATCCAGCCGCCGGCGAGGATGACACGGGTCGGGTCCATGGTCAAGCCGCCGCCTCGGCCGACCCGCCCGCCGCGCCCGCGCCCGCGGCCTCCTGCGGATGCAGCACGAGGTTGCCGACCTTGCGGCCCGAGTCGACGCGGGCGTGCGCCTCGGCGAGGCGGTCGAGCGGCATCGTCTCGTCGATGACGACCCGCAGTGCGTCCGCCTCGACGAGGTCGAGCAGGGTCGAGAAGTCCTCGGGTCGCTCGGGTGAGGTGCCCGTCTTCACCGGACCGTGGGCGGTGATCATCTCGCCGAGGCTCGCGACGGCGAGCAGCAGTCGCCCGCCCTCGGCGAGGAGCGGTCGCCCGGTCGCCGGGCTCAGCACGCCCACCGTGTCGAACACGACGTCGAAGCGCTCGCCGCGTGACTCGAGCGACTCGAGCGGCGTCGCGCGGTAGTCGACGACCCGGTCGGCGCCGAGCGCGGTGACCAGTTCGGCGTTCGGTGCGCTCGTGACGGCCGTGACCCTCGCCCCGAAGTGCTTCGCGAGTTGCACGGCGTTCGTGCCGACCGCGCCCGAGGCTCCGACGACGAGCACGTGCTCGCCCGGCCGCACCGCGGCCTTGTCGCGCAGGTAGTGCAGCGCCGTCGCGCCGCCGAACAGCACCCCGGCCGCGTCGTCGAACGACACCCCGTCGGGGATGCGCGCGAGCCGCGAGGCGGGGACCGCGACGAGTTCGGCGTGCGCGCCCATGCGCGCGCCCGTCATGCCGCAGACGCGGTCGCCGACGGCGAACCCGGATGCCGCTGAGGCGATGCCGCCCGCGTGCGGGGCACCGCCCGTGGCATCACCACCGATCGTCTCGACGACCCCGGCGAAGACCACGCCGAGCACCCTGGCGCGCGGGCCGTTCACCCCGAGCGCGAGCCTGCCCGGCAGGGCGAAGCCGCGCGGGAACCGGGCGCCGCGGATGCGGGCGTCGCCCGAGTTGACGGTCGCCGCCATGACGCGCACGAGCGCCTCGCCGCGGCCCGCGACGGGATCGGGCACCGTGTCGACCCGTACGACCGACGGCGGACCGTACCGATCGACCACTCCTGCACGCATGTTGCTCCCTTACACCTGTAAGTCCCTGTGTCGATCACGATAGCCTTACAGTCGTAAGGATGCAAGCATCGCCCGAGAACGGAGTCGGCATGGCCCAGCGCACCCCGCTCAGCCGCGAGCGCATCATCGCCGCCGCGATGCAGGTCGCCGACGACGGCGGCCTCGCGGCCGTCAGCATGCGCAGCGTCGGCAAGGCACTCGGCGCCGAGGCGATGTCGCTCTACCACCACGTCTCCGGCAAGGAGGAACTCCTCGATCTCCTCGCCGACGCGGCGTTCGACGAGATTCCGCTGCTCGAGATCGGCACGCCGTGGCGCGCCGCGATGACCGCCCGCGCCGACACCATGCGCGCCGTGCTCAAGAAGCACTCCTGGGCGCTCGGCCTCCTCGAGTCGCGGTCGGATCCCGGACCGGCCGTCATGCGGCACCACGACCGCGTGCTCGGAGTGCTGCGGCGCGACGGCTTCGACCTCGCGCTCGCCGCACACGCCTACTCGGTGCTCGACGCCTACATCTACGGCTTCGTGCTCACCGAGCTCAACCTGCCGTTCACTCCCGACGTCGGCGCCGACGCCTTCGCCGAAGGGCTCGAACTGCCCGCCGACGAGTACCCGCACCTCGCCGAGATGCTCGAGCAGATGGTCCTCGGGCACGACTACGACTTCGGCGACGAGTTCGGCTACGGCCTCGACCTCGTGCTCGACCAGCTCGAGCTGCGGCTCGCGGCTCACCAGGCCTGAGTTCGCTCAGCCCCAGCTCGGCAGCCAGAAGTGCAGCTGCCGCACGATGGGCGTGAGCGGTATCCCCGTCCAGATCGGCAGGAAGAACGCCGACACGGCGATCACGACGACGAGGTAGACCCCGACCGTCCAGAGCCCTCCCTGCCGGCGCCAGCGCGGGTCGGTCGGCCTGCCCGCGACGATGCCGATGACGTAGACGAGCGCGAGCACGAGGAAGGGCTCGAACGCGATCGAGTAGAACTGGAACACCGTGCGGTTCAGGTACATGAGCCACGGCAGGTAGCCGGCGGCGAGACCGACGAGGATCGCGGCCGCCTGCCACTCGCGGTACCGCGCGAAGCGGTAGACGAGGTAGAACGCGGCGAGCGCCGCCGCCCACCAGATGAGCGGGTTGCCGACCTCGATGATCGACGAGACCTGCCCGTTCGCGTCGTCGTAGTACATGTTGGTCGGTCGGATCATGAAGAGCCACGTCAACGGATTCGACTGCCAGGGGTGCTCGCTGTGCACGCCGACGTGGTACTGGTAGGCCGAGGAATGGTAGTGCCAGAGGCTCTGCAGCGCCTTCGGCACCCAGGCGAGCGCGCCGGTCCACGCGTTGCCGTCCTCGTCGGCCCAGTGCCGGTAGTAGCCGCCGTCGGTCGTGAGCCAGCCGGTCCACGACGCGAAGTAGACGACCATTGCGACCGGCACGAGCAGCACGAACGTGACGGGCGCCTGCTTGAGCAGCGCCGCGCTCGCCCAGAACGGTACGCCAGCACGGCGGCGGGCGAGGGCGTCGACGACCACCAGGTAGACGCCGAAGGCCGCGAGGAACCAGAGTCCCGACCACTTCACCGCCGTCGCGGCCCCGAACGCGGCGCCCGCGGCGACGACCCATGGCCTCGCCCACAGCGCGGGGCCGAAATGCGGATCCCGACCGGCGCCCCACTCGGCCGCCAGCCGGCGGTCGAGCGCCCGCTCCGCATGCTCGCGATCGATCAGGACGAACCAGAACCCGAGCAGGCAGAAGAGCATGACCCAGTTGTCGAGCAGCGCGACGCGCGACATCACGATCGCGTTGCCGTCGATCGCGAAGAGGAGGCCTGCGACCACCGCGAGCGAGGTCGAGGCGAAGAGCCGCCGCGCCACCATCGTCAGGAGGAAGACCGCGATCGTGCCGGCCAGCGCCGTCGTCGCGCGCCACCAGAACGCGTCGCCCGCGCCGAACGCGGCCATGCCGAGCCCGATGAGCCACTTGCCGAGCGGCGGATGCACGACGTACGCGGGGTCGTCGAGGTAGACGTTCGGGTCGCCGCGGGCGAAATCGGCGTCGGCGCCGTCGGGCCAGCTCGACTCGTAGCCGTTGTGCCAGAGGGTCCAGGCGTCCTTCACGTAGTAGGTCTCGTCGAAGACGATCTGGTGCGGGTGGCCGAGCCCCCAGAAGCGCAGCACTGCGGCGACGAGCGTGACGAGGAGGGGGCCGCCCCACGTCCAGAGTGCGCGACGACGCGGCGTCGCGGTCGCGGCGGCCCACCACTCGTCGAGCCGTGATCCACGCGGCTCGACGACGGCCTCGTCGGCGTCGTCGAGTCGGGACCCCTGGGGTTCCACCGTCTCGTCGACACTCATGCGCCCAACCCTAGGACAGACTGGAACCCATGATCATCCTCGCGGCGACCCCCATCGGCAATCTCGGCGATGCGTCGACGCGACTGCGCGAGGCGCTCGGGACGGCGACCGTGATCGCCTCGGAGGACACCCGCGTGACCCAGCGCCTGCTCGCGGCGCTCGGCATCGACAACCGGCCGCGCCTCATCGCCCTGCACGAGCACAACGAGCGGCAGAAGGCGGCCGAACTCGTGGAGCTCGCCCGCGACGACGATCTCCTCGTGCTGAGCGACGCCGGTATGCCGACCGTCTCCGACCCCGGCTTCCCGCTCGTGGCCGCGGCCGCCGCCGCCGGTGTCGTCGTCACGGTGATCCCCGGGCCTTCGGCCGTGGTCACGGCACTCGCCGTCTCGGGGCTGCCCACCGATCGGTTCGCGTTCGAGGGCTTCCTGCCCCGCAAGGCCGGCGAGCGCGGCCGCCGGCTCGCGGAGCTCGCGGGCGACCGGCGCACGCTCGTCTTCTTCGAGGGCCCGTCGCGGGTCGCCGCGAGCCTCGAAGCGCTCGCGGAGGCCTTCGGAGCCGACCGGCCGGCGGCCGTGTGCCGAGAACTCACGAAGCTCCATGAGGAGGTGCGCCGCGGCCCGCTCGGCGAGCTCGCGGCCTGGGCGGCCGACGGCGTGCGCGGCGAGATCGTCATCGTCGTCGGGGGAGCGGGCGACGTCGTGGTCGACGCCGATGCCGCGCTCGAACGGGTGCTCGGCCTCGCGGCATCGGGCACCCGGCTGAAGGACGCCGCCTCGCTCGTCGCCGCTGAGACCGGCCTCGGCAAGCGCGAGCTCTACGAGGCCGCGCTCGCGAGCCGCGACGGGCGCTGAACCGCGCGCCGCAGCCGCCGTCGCAGAACGCTCACCCCGCGCGCAACCCCTGTCGGTCGGCCCCCGATTGGGGGACAATGGAACCGTTCGCACGATCCAGGAGGTGCGAGATGGCAACCAGAGACGAGTCGCGGGCCTTCACGGCCCGGGCGGTGCGATACGCCGAGTTCGGCGGCCCCGAGGTGCTGCACGTCGACGAGGTGCCGATGCCGGTGCCCGGCGACGGCGAGGTGCTCGTCGAGGTCTTCGCGGCGGGGCTCAACCCCGCAGAGAGCGCGACGAGGCGCGGCGAGCACGACGGCCAGGGCCCGATCGCCCTCCCGGCGATGCAGGGGCGCGACCTTGCCGGGGTGGTCATCGCGACCGGCCCCGACGTCGGGCGGTTCGGCCGCGGCGACGAGGTCATGGGTTTCGTCGAGCGCGGCGCGCAGGCCACGCACGTCGCGGTACCCGAGCGCCAGCTGCTGCCGAAGCCGGCCGGGCTCTCGTGGGAGGTCGCCGGTTCGCTCTACGTCGCCGGCACGACCGCATGGAACGCCGTCGAGGGCCTCGCCCTCGGCCCCGACGACACGGTCGTCGTCACCGCCGCCGCCGGCGGGGTGGGCTGCCTCGCCGTGCAGTTCGCACGGATGCGCGGCGCGACCGTCATCGGCACGACGACCCAGGAGCGCTTCGACTTCCTGCGGCAGTTCGGCGTGATCCCCACGCGATACGGACCGGGGCTCGCCGAGCGGGTGCGGGCGATCGTCGAGGAGACCGAGCATGCGCGACCCGTGAGCGCCTTCCTCGACTTCCTCGGCGGCGAGACCGACGCCGCCGCCGAGCTCGGGGTGGCGAGTTCCCGCACGCTGACCGTGCTCGACCACGAGGCGGTCGAAGCCGACGATGCGGTCGCGGCGGGCACGGGCGACGTCGTCGCGATGGGGCGGGTGGCCGCGCTCGTCGCGGCCCGCCGGGTGCGATTGCCGATCGCCGACGTGTTCGGGCTCGACGGCATCGTCGACGCGTACCGGGCGCTCGACCGGCGCGACGCGCCGGGCAAGATCGTGCTCGGCCTCAGGGTGGTCGACTATCCGGGCCAGAAGGTGCGCGAACCCGCGATCAAGGAGCAGGACGTCACCCTCGGCGTGCCGACCCCGCACGCCCACATGGAGGTGACCGAGGCGATCCCGCCCGCGATCGGCGACGGCAGCGTGCGGCGCCGTCACCGCGAGGAGCACGAGCGGGAGCAGGCGGCGGCGGCCGAGTAGTGCGGGGGTTTCGCGATGCCTCCTCCTTCGCCGGTCGCCGCTCAACAGCGGAGGCGAGTAACGCAGACGTGGAGGCATCCCGTGCGCCCATGGGGTTGAGCGGCCCTGTGGGTCGAGTCCGAGGCCTCCGCAGTACTGCTGCGTCGTGCGCCCGTGGGGTTGAGCGGCCCTGTGGGTCGAGTCCGAGGCCTCCGCAGTACTGCTGCTTCGTGCGCCCATGGGATTGAGCGGCCCTGTGGGTCGAGTCCGAGGCCTCCGCAGTAATGCTGCGTCGTGCGCCCATGGGGTTGAGCGGCCCTGTGGGTCGAGTCCGAAGCCTCCGCAGTAATGCTGCTTCGTGCGCCCATAGGATTGAGCGCATGGCCGAAGCCTCCTCGTTCTACATCACCACGCCCATTTTCTACGTGAACGACGTGCCCCACATCGGGCACGCGTACACCGAGGTCGCCGCCGACGTGCTCGCGCGCTGGCACCGGCAGGCGGGCGACGACACGTGGATGCTCACGGGCACCGACGAGCACGGCCAGAAGATCCTGCGCACCGCGACCGCGAACGGCGTCACCCCGCAGGAGTGGGCCGACAAGCTCGTCGCCGACGCCTGGATCCCGCTGCTCGAGACGGTCGACATCGCGAACGACGACTTCATCCGCACGACCGACGCGCGCCACGAGGCGAACGTGCAGAAGTTCCTGCAGAAGCTCTACGACGACGGTCACATCTACACGGGCGAGTACGAGGGCTACTACTGCGTCGGCTGCGAGGAGTACAAGCAGGAGTCCGACCTCGTCGCGGGCACCGGCGAGTACGAGGGGCAGCAGGTCTGCGCCATCCATTCGAAGCCCGTCGAGCTGCTGCACGAGAAGAACTACTTCTTCCGCACCTCGGCGTTCGCCGAGCGGCTGCTCGCGCTCTACGAGGAGCACCCCGACTTCGTGCAGCCCGAGTCGGCGCGCAACGAGGTGCTCGGCTGGGTGCGCTCGGGCCTCGCCGACCTCTCGATCTCGCGGTCGACGTTCGACTGGGGCGTCAAGGTGCCGTGGGACGAGACCCACGTCGTCTACGTCTGGTTCGACGCCCTGCTCAACTACATCACCGCCGTGGGCTACGGGCAGGACGACGACGAGTTCTCGCGGCGCTGGCCCGCGCAGCACATCGTCGGCAAGGACATCCTGCGCTTCCACGCCGTCATCTGGCCGGCGATGCTGATGGCCGCCGGCCTCGAGGTGCCGAAGGGCGTCTTCGGCCACGGCTGGCTGCTCGTCGGCGGCGAGAAGATGTCGAAGTCGAAGCTCACGGGCATCGCGCCCGAGCAGATCACGTCGACCTTCGGCTCCGATGCGTTCCGCTACTACTTCATGCGCGCGATCGCGTTCGGCCAGGACGGCTCGTTCTCCTGGGAGGACCTCGCCGCCCGCTACCAGGCCGAACTCGCGAACGGCTTCGGCAACCTCGCCTCGCGCGTCGTCGCGATGATCAACCGGTACTGCGACGGCGTCGTGCCTCGGCAGGGCGCGCTCGAGGCGGCCGACATCGAGATCGGTGCGGTCGAACGACGGGCGACGGATGCCTCGTGGCAGGCCATCGACCGCATCGCGATCCATGAGGCGATCGGTGCGGCGTGGGAGCTCGTCGACGCGCTCAACGGCTACCTCACGGCCGAGGAGCCCTGGGCGCTTGCGAAGGACCCCGAGCGGCGCGACCGGCTCGAGACCGTGCTCGCGACGGCCTACCGCGGGCTCGGCACCCTCGCGGTGCTGCTCTCGCCGGTGCTGCCGAAGGCGACGGCGAAGCTGTGGACGGCGCTCGGCGCGCCCGGCACGGTGCAGGACGCGCGCGTCGACCTTGCGTACGAGGCGGAGCTCGGCGAACGCGTCGCCCCGCTCGAGGCGCTGTTCCCGCGGGTCGAGGTCGCGGAGTAGGTCGGTGCCGCCCTCGAAGACGTCCGGTCAGGGCTACCCGCCGCTGCCCGAGCCGCTGCCCGTCGCGGTCTATGACAACCACACGCACCTCGAACCGAGCGACGACGCACCGCCCGGGCGTCCCGAGACGCTGCTCGACGTGCATGAGCACCTCGAGCGGGCCGCAGCGGTCGGCGTCGCCGGGGCCGTGCAGGTCGGCACCGATGTGGCGACGAGCCGCTGGTCGGCCGCGGCCGCCGCGCGCGAAGCGCGGCTCCTCGCCGCGGTGGCGCTGCACCCCAACGAGGCGCCCGAGCTCGAGGCATCCGGAACGCTCGACGACGCCCTCGCCGTGATCGACGAGCTGGCGGCGGAGCCGCGAGTGCGGGCCGTCGGCGAGACGGGACTCGACTTCTTCCGCACCGGCGACGAGGGGCGGCCGGCGCAGTTCCGCTCGTTCGAGGCGCACATCGACATCGCGAAGCGGCACGGCATCGCGCTGCAGATCCACGATCGAGACGCGCATGACGAGGTCGTCGCAACGCTGCGCCGGGTCGGCGCTCCCGAGCGCACCGTCTTCCACTGCTTCTCGGGCGGCGAGGAGCTCGCCGGCCTCGCGGCCGACGAGGGCTGGTACTGCTCGTTCGCGGGCAACGTGACGTTCAAGAACGCCGAGAACCTGCGCGACGCGCTGCGTGCGGTGCCCCGCGACCGCATCCTCGTCGAGACCGACGCGCCCTACCTCACCCCGGTGCCGCTGCGCGGCCGGCCGAACGCCCCCTATCTCGTGCCGCACACGGTGCGGTTCATGGCCGAGACCCTCGGGGCCCCGCTCGACGAGTTCTGCGCGCAGCTCGCGGCGAACACGGTCGCGGTGTACGGCTCGTGGGAGGATGAGCGGCATGCACCGCCACGAGGCTGAGCCCGCCGACGGCGCCGAGGCCGCGACGCCGCGCCTGCTCGGCCCGGCCGAGATCCGCGACCTCGCCGAGCTCCTCGACGTCACGCCCACGAAGAAGCTCGGGCAGAACTTCGTCCACGACGCGAACACGGTGCGCCGCATCGTGCAGACCGCCGGCGTGCAGCGCGGCGAGACCGTGCTCGAGATCGGGCCCGGGCTCGGCTCGCTCACGCTGGGCCTCCTCGAGGCCGGCGCCGAGGTCGTCGCCGTCGAGATCGACGGGCGCCTCGCCGAGCAGTTGCCGCACACCGTCGCGATCATGCAGCCGGGCACCTCGCTCACCGTCGTGCACCAAGACGCGCTCAAGGTCGTCGAACTGCCGGCCGACCCGGTGCGACTCGTCGCGAACCTGCCCTACAACGTCTCGGTGCCGGTGCTGCTGCACCTGCTCGAGCACTTCCCGTCGCTCGTGTCGGGCATCGTCATGGTGCAGGCCGAGGTCGGTCACCGGCTCGCGGCCGAGCCCGGGTCGAAGGTCTACGGCGCGCCGAGCGTCAAGGCCGCCTGGTACGGGCGCTGGCGAACGGCCGGCCAGGTGTCGCGCATGGTGTTCTGGCCCGTGCCGAACGTCGATTCGGTGCTCGTGGGCTTCGAGCGCGCCGAGCAACCGGGCACCGAGGTCGAGCGCGTCGCGACGTTCGCACTCGTCGACGCCGCCTTCCAGCAGCGGCGCAAGATGCTGCGTCAGTCGCTCTCCGGCGTGCTCGGCGGCAGCTCGTCCGCCGCGGCCGAGGTGCTGACGGCGGCCGGTGTCGACCCGCAGGCGCGCGGCGAGCAGTTGAACGTCGACGACTTCCTGCGCGTCGCGCGCACCGCGGCATCCGCCTGACGTCTCGGCGACTGCGTCGGGTCTCGACGTGGCGGCGCCGTCCGCACGCGCGGCCGCGCGCCCCGGCGAGATGTCGGAGATTCCGGGCGCAAGCGGGCGCCGAGCGGCATATCGCACGGTTCTTCCGACACGCCTGCCGTCGGCCGGGTTGGGGTGAGCGCGACGCGGACGGGTGACGCAGACGGCCGTTATTCTCGTCGCATGGCGAAGACGACGGTGGGGGCGAACGCCGATGGCGTCGGCGACGACGCGGTGGGCGCGGCGACGGGGCGGCCGCGAGAGGAGTGGTTCGCGGTGCTCGACGAGGCGGGCGCCGAACAGTTGACGCACCAGCAGATCGCGACCCGGTTGGCCACCCTGCACGGGGTCGACCCCTGGTGGGCGCAGAACGTGACCGTGGCCTACGAGCAGGCCCGCGGCATCCGCCGTCCAGGGCAACGGCAGGACGGCACCTACGAGGCGAGCGTCACCCGCACCGTCGACCTCGAGAAGGCCGACGGTCTGCGTGCGCTCGCGACGCTCGTCGAACGCGAGCTCGGGGTGGCCCCGCTCGCGCTCAACCTCGGTGCGAAGCATCCCACCGCCCGTTTCCCGCTCGAGAGCGGCGAGTTCGTGCTCGCCTCGGCGAGCGAGCGCGCCGGCGGACGCAGCTCGATCGGCCTCACCTGGGGTCGCATGCCCGACGACGAGCGCCTCGCGGACGTGAAGTCGCGCATGCGGGCGTGGCTCGCCGAGGTCGGCTGAGCGCGGCGCGCGCGGTCGGCGCCCGGACGCCGTCGGGTAGCGTGGGGGCATGACGATCGCCTGGGCCGACGAGGCAGTGCACGTTCGGGCGCCCGGCAAGATCAATCTGTTCATGCGCGTCGGCGCGGTGCAGTCCGACGGCTACCACGATGTCGCGACCGCGTACCAGGCCGTCTCGCTCTACGAGGACGTGCGCGCCTGGCCCGACGACGAGTTCAGCGTCGCGTTCGGCGGCTCGATCGACGTCTCCGGCCTCCCGACCGACGGCTCGAACCTCGCGATCAAGGCGGCGAAGCTGCTGGCGCGCACCGTCGGCGTGCCGGGCGGCGTGCGGCTCGAGATCGAGAAGCACGTGCCGATCGCCGGCGGCATGGGCGGCGGCAGCGCCGACGCGGCGGCGACCCTCGTCGCGTGCGACGCCCTCTGGGGCACAGGCCTCACCAAGGAGGAACTGCACGCGCTCGCGGCCAAGCTCGGCGCCGACGTGCCGTTCGCCCTCTCCGGCGGCACGGCCATCGGCACCGGCCGCGGCGACCGGCTGAGCCCGGCGCTCGCGACCGGTTCGTTCCACTGGGTCCTCGCGGTCGCCGAGTTCGGCCTCTCGACGCCGGGGGTCTACCGCGAACTCGACCGCCGGCGCGAGGCGCACCCCGAGACCGACCCGGGCGACGTGACCCCCGCCGTCGACGCGGAGGTGCTGCACGCTCTGCGAGCGGGCGACGCGCGCATGCTCGCCGACGCGCTGCACAACGACCTGCAGGCGGCGGCGCTCGGGCTGGCGCCCGGGCTCGGCGGCATCCTCGAGCTCGGCGAGGCGCACGGAGCACTGGCCGGGATCGTCTCCGGATCCGGCCCGACGGTGGCGTTCCTCGTCGAGGACGCCGATTCGGCGATCGAGCTGCAGGTCGCGCTGTCGGCCGCGCGGCTCAACGCCGTGCACGTGCACGGCGCCGTGCACGGCGCGCGCCTGGTCGCCGGGTAGGGAACCGGATCGGGACCGTGGTCCCGGTGCGCTCATCTCGAGACGGCGCCCGGGCGCCGGTTCGACCCGCCGCCCGCGTCGCCACTGCGCCGACCGCGGAGACGTCGTGCGTCGCCGCCCGAGCGACGGGCGGCTAGGCTCGTTCGGTCATGGCACACCTCCTCGGCGCCGAGCGCCTGCATCTCGAGTTCCCGACGCGTACCGTCTTCGACGAGGTGACCCTCGGCATCGACGAGGGCGACCGCATCGGCATCGTCGGCCGCAACGGCGACGGCAAGTCGACGCTCCTGAAGCTGCTCGCCGGGCGCCTCGAACCCGACGGCGGCCGCGTCACCCAGCGGCGCGGCCTGCGCATCGGCATGCTCGACCAGGCCGACATCGTCGACCCGGGCAAGACCGTGGCCGAGGCAGTCGTCGGCGGCATCGACGAGCACGTGTGGGCCGGCGACGCGAAGGTGCGCGACGTCATCTCGGGCCTGCTCGCGGATGTCCCGTGGCAGGCGCCCATCGCAAGCCTCTCGGGCGGGCAGCGGCGCAGGGTCGGGCTCGCGGCACTCCTCGTGGGCGATTGGGACGTGCTGTTCCTCGACGAGCCGACGAACCACCTCGACGTCGAGGGCATCGCCTGGCTCGCACGCCACCTGAAGCAGCGCTGGACGGCGACCGCCGGAGCGGTCGTCGTCGTGACCCACGACCGCTGGTTCCTCGACGAGGTCTGCACCGCGACCTGGGAGGTGCACGACGGCATCGTCGAGCCCTTCGAGGGCGGGTACGCCGCGTACATCCTGCAGCGGGTCGAGCGCGACCGGATGGCCGCGGCGAGCGAGGCGAAGCGCCAGAACCTCATGCGCAAGGAGCTCGCGTGGCTGCGCCGCGGCGCCCCTGCCCGCACCTCGAAGCCGAAGTTCCGGATCGAGGCGGCGAACCAGCTCATCGAGAACGAGCCGCCCGTGCGCGACACCGTCGAGCTCAGCCGGCTCGCGGTCTCGCGGCTCGGCAAGGACGTGGTCGACCTGCTCGACGCGACGGTCGAGTACCCCGGACTCGACGGGGCGCCGCGCACGGTGCTCCGCGATGTCGAGTGGCGGATCGCGCCGGGGGAACGCACCGGCATCCTCGGCGTCAACGGCGCCGGCAAGTCGACGCTGCTCGGCCTGGTCACCGGCGCGGTGACGCCGACCTCGGGCCGCGTCAAGCGCGGCAAGACGGTCAAGATCGCGACGCTCAGCCAGGAACTCGCCGAACTCGCCGAGTGGGGCGACGAACGCGTGTCGGCGGTCGTGGCCGAGCAACGGGCGAGCTACACGATCGGACAGGGCTCGAAGGCCGTCGAGCTCACGCCCGGGCAGCTGCTCGAGCGCCTCGGGTTCTCGAGCCAGCAGCTGTCGACCCCGGTGAAGAACCTCTCGGGCGGGCAGAAGCGGCGGCTCCAGCTGTTGCTGATCCTGCTGCAGGAACCCAACGTGCTCATCCTCGACGAGCCCACCAACGACCTCGACACCGACATGCTCGCTGCCATCGAGGACCTGCTCGACTCCTGGCCGGGCACGCTGCTCGTGGTCTCCCACGACCGCTACCTCATCGAGCGCGTCACCGACCGGCAGCTCGCGGTGATCGACGGTCACCTGCGCGACCTGCCGCGCGGAGTTGAGCAGTACCTGGAGCTGCGCAAGACGGCGGATGCCTCGCGGCCGACGCCGTCCGCATCCGAGCGCCGAGGTTACGAGGCGCACGCTTCGCAACCGGCCCAGCCGGTCGCGACGGGATCCGGGAGCGCGCCCTCCCTGGCCGGCGCCGATCGCCGGGCCGCCGAGAAGGAGCTCGCCTCGATCGACCGTCGGCTCGAGAAGCTGCAGGGCGAGATCGCCCGGCATCACGAGCAACTCGCCCGTCATGACCAGTCCGACTACGTGGGGCTCGGCGCGCTCGGCGACGAGCTGCGCGAGCTCGAGGCATCCGTGGCCGATCTCGAGACGCGTTGGCTCGAAGTATCTGAGCTGCTCGAAGGGTGACGTCGCAGAAGCTGTGACGCAGTGTGACCATGTGGTCAACAGGGCGAAGATGCTTCGCCTAACGTGGAGATGCGCCCGCGTTCGCGGCATCGAAGCCCCCACCGACATCCTCCGTGGCGGAGCCATGCCGGCACCCAGCCGATCAGGCCCTCGTTCGCGTGCGCCCACCGAGAGAGGAACCCCATGTCACGCCGTACCCGCATCACCTCAGTCATCGCCGCGCTCGCCGCGGTGCCCCTCGTCGCCACGCTCGCGGCCTGCGCCTCGAACGGCGCCGCCGGCGCCGAGGCCGGCTCCGACGACGTCGTGAAGATCGGCGTGGTCGGCGCGGGCGACCCCCAGTGGGACGCGTTCGAGAAGGCCGCGGCCGACGAGGGCATCAGGATCGAGATCGTGAACTTCACCGACTACGCGCAGCCGAACCCCGCGACGACCGAGGGCGAGCTCGACCTCAACCAGTTCCAGCACATCGTCTACCTCGCCGACTACAACGTGTCGGCCGGTGAGGACCTGGCACCGATCGGCGCGACGGCGATCTACCCGCTCGGCCTCTACTCGACGAAATACGAGTCGGTCGACGACATCGAGAAGGGCGAGACCGTCGCCGTGCCGAACGACGAGTCGAACCAGGCCCGCGCGCTGCTCGTGCTGCAGTCGGCCGGCCTCGTCGAGCTGAAGAGCGGCGGCACGATCTTCAGCGATCTCGCCGACATCGACGAGGCGAAGTCGAAGGTGAAGGTCACCGCGCTCGACGCGGCCCTCACCCCGACCTCGCTGCCCGACGTGGCCGCCGCCGTCATCAACAACGACTTCGTCGAGGACGCCGGGCTGAAGTTCGAGGACGCGATCGCGAAGGACGACCCGACCGACCCGAACGCGCTGCCCTACGTCAACATCTTCGCGACCCGCGCCGAGGACAAGGACAACGCGACGTACAAGAAGCTCGTCGAGATCTTCCAGACCGACCCCGACGTGCAGGCCGGCCTCATCGAGGCCTCGGGCGGCACGGGTGTGCCGGCGACCACTCCGGTCGCCGACCTCGAGGACTCGCTCGCGAAGGTCCAGGCCGACACCGAGGCGCACTCGGGCTGATCGTCTGCTCGTCTGCTCGTCTCCCGACGGGGACGACGATCGCCGCGGGCGGTGGGCGCCGAATCAGTGCCCACCGCCTGCGGCGTTCCATGCGGGCCACAAGCCCAGGAGGAGAACCACCATGGCGCTCGTCGCGCTGAAGAACGTCACCAAGGCGTATCCGCCCCAAGGTCGTGACGGGGCTGAGATCGTCGCCGTCGACGACGTCACCCTCGACATCGAGCCGGGCGACGTCTACGGCATCATCGGCTATTCGGGAGCGGGCAAGTCGACCCTGCTCCGGCTCGTGAACGCGCTCGAGCCCGCCACCGCCGGATCGATCGAGATCGACGGCCGCGAGATCGTGGGCCTTCCCGAACGCGAACTGCGCGGCATCCGCCTCGGCATCGGCATGATCTTCCAGCAGTTCAACCTGTTCGGCGCGAAGACCGTCGCCGGCAACATCGCCTACCCGCTCAAGGTGGCCGGGTGGTCGAAGGCCGAGATCGAGCCCCGGGTCGCCGAACTGCTCGAGTTCGTCGGGCTCGCCGAGAAGGCGAAGGCGTTCCCCGACCAGCTCTCGGGCGGCCAGAAGCAGCGCGTCGGCATCGCCCGGGCGCTCGCGACGTCGCCACGGCTGCTGCTCGCCGACGAGGCGACGAGCGCACTCGATCCCGACACGACGCAGGAGGTGCTCGAACTCCTCAAGCGCGTCAATCGCGAGTTCGGCGTCACGATCATCGTGATCACCCACGAGATGGACGTCATCCAGTCGATCGCGACGAAGGTCGCCGTCATGGACGGCGGCCGCGTGATCGAGAACGGCGAGGTCTTCGACGTGTTCTCGAGGCCGCGGAACGCGTCGTCGCAGCGGTTCGTTGCGACGGTCGTGAAGGGCGTGCCGTCGCCCGCCGAGCTCGCGGTGCTGCGCGAGCGCCACGAGGGCCGCATCGTCACGATCTCGTTCCGCGACAGCGACGCCTCGCAGGCACAGGTCTTCGTCGAGCTCGCGAACGCGGGGCTCGACTTCGAGCTCGTCTACGGCGGCATCAACGACATCCAGGGGCGAGCGTTCGGCCACCTGACGCTCGCGATCAGGGGGGCGGATGCCTCCATCGACAGCGTGCTCGCCTCGATCGCGTCGCGCGCGGAAGTGACGGAGGCCCGCTGATGGATCGCCTGTTCGAGCTCGGCCCCGATTTCTGGACCGCCGCCTTCGAGACGCTGTACATGGTCGCACTGACGCTGCTCATCGGCGGCGCGATCGGGCTCGTGCTCGGCATCGTGCTCTACGCGTCGCGTGCGGGCGGCCTCATGCCGAACCCGATCGTCTACAACGTGCTCAACGTCGTCATCAACTTCTTCCGCCCGATCCCGTTCATCATCTTCATCGCCGCCGTGCAGCCGCTCGCCCGCTACGTGATCGGCATCGGCATCGGCAACGACGCCATGATCTTCTCCCTCTCGATCGCGGCATCGTTCGCGATCTCGCGCATCGTCGAGCAGAACCTCGTCACCGTGTCGCCGGGCGTCATCGAGGCGGCACGGGCGATGGGCGCCGGGCCGGTCAGGATCCTGCGCACGGTCGTCATCCCCGAGGCGCTCGGACCGCTCATCCTCGGGTACACGTTCATCGTCGTCGCGATCGTCGACATGACCGCGATGGCGGGGTTCATCGGCGGCGGCGGGCTCGGCAACTTCGCGCTCGTCTACGGCTACCGCCAGTTCGAGCCGGCGATCACGTGGGCGGCGCTCCTGCTCATCGTGGTCTTCGTGCAGGCGCTGCAGTTCCTCGGCAACTGGCTCGCCCGCAAGGTGATGCGCCGGTAGCGGCTCGGACGGCGTCGAGTCGTTCGTTCGCAGCGGTCGCGGGCGGTCGTGGGCGCCGTTCGTCGGCGCTCGGCGGTGATCTGCGCTCTGCGGTCTTCACCCGGTGTGGTCTCTGGTGCGCTCTGCGGACATCAGCCCGGTGTGATGATCGGCTCGTGGTGATCGGTTCAGTGTGATCTGTGGCGCGCCCTGCGGTGCTCAGCCCGGTGTAGTTATCGGCCCGGTGCGGTGATCGGCCCGGTGGCGTCGATGGGACTGGTCAGAACGGCGCGTTCGGTGGGTACTCATCGCCGTCCGGCTCGACGTTCGGCCGGCGCGATGCGTCGGCAACCCGACCCGGCACGGTTGGCTCGCGGTGATCGCGGCAATCACGGTGATCGCGGTGATCGGCCGGCCGTGGTGTCGTCGGTATCGGTTCGGCCGGATGGGTCGCGTAGACCCGCCCCGAAGACGAGCGCCACTCGAGGATGCCGCCGCCACGGTGCACGACCGACCAGGCCGTCTCGTGTTTCAGGTGATGATGCCCGGCGCAGAGGTGCGCGAGGTTGTCGTGCGCGGTCGGATTGCCGTCGGCGTAGTCGCGGGTGTGATCGATCTCGCTGCGACCCGCCGGCCTGTTGCAGCCGGGGAACCGGCAGGTGCCGTCTCGCACCCGCAGCCAGCGGCGCAGGTCGGCCGGCGGTCGGTAGCTCGCACGGTCGACATCGAGCACCGCGCCCGTCACGGGGTGCGTGAGCAACCGGGTGAACGAGGGAGCGGTCGCGGTGAGGCGTCGTGCGGTGTCGGCGTCGATCGGCCCGTAGCCGTCGAGGTGCCCCGGCGTCTCGTCGAGCCCCATGAGCGTGAAAACCGGAACGGTGACATGCACCGTCGCACGCGCCGACGCGATCGCCTCCGCCCCGCGGTCGCCAGCGGGGAGAAGGCCGAAACGGAGGAGGTCGCCGGCGAAGTCGGCGCGAAGTTGCTCGTGGTTGCGGTCTTCATCACCGCGGCCGGCGCCGCCAACCCGACCGCTCACGCCCCTGACGTCGGCGCCGGCGGCGGTGTGTGCGGTGTCGTCGAGCCGCACGAAGATGCTCAACGCATCGGCCGCCGGCAGGAGCACGTGCAGCCAGGCCATGCCGTCGGTGGCGGGCTCGAATTCGACTCGCCGGGTCTCGCGGGCGGCCCGATGCCGTTCTGACGTCGTCTCGGCGAGGAGCTCTTCACGAAGTCGGCGGGCCTTGACCCGCAGTTTCGCCGCAGTGAGGTCGGCCCCGAGCGCGGCGAGGCGCTCGTCGAGCTCGGCACGCACGCGCGGCCGGTCGGCGAGATCGCAGCCGGCGCCGACGATGACCCGAGCGTGCTGCATCGTGAGTTCGCCGCGTCGCAGCGCCGACAGGGTGGCCGGCAGCTGGTTCGACAGCACCCACGCTTCGTCGATCTCGCGCTGCATCGTGCGCTCCGGGGTTCGCAGCGCGGCCGCGAGTTCGGCCACGACGCTGCGGCGCGCCATCTCGTCGCGACGCGCGGGCGACAGCGACGCCGACACGAATGCGCCGGCATGGCGCAGTGCGAAGGCGACGGTCATCGCGATCACGTCGATGTGCATGGCGCGATGCATCGCCTCGATGCGTTGCGCTCGCACGGCGGCGTCGACGAGGACGGCGAGGCTCTCTTGCGCACGAGCGAACGGGGACATCTCGGAGGGGGGTGGGAACGCTGCGGGTGACGGCGCGACGGGCACCGCGAGTCCTCCGGGAACGGAGGTGGTGTGCTCGTCGAAGGCCATGCCCCATCGTATCAAGATTCGAACGAATGTTCGAGTGTTTCGCCGAGTGAATGCGCGGCCGCGACGCGATGCGAATGCGAACGTTCGGGCCCGGGACGCGGCCGGACGTCGGTGCGAGACGCCGGTCCGCCCAGGGCCCACACGGCAGACGGCACCTCGAGCATGCGCCGAGGAGTCGGGCGCACGACCCATCCTCCACAGGCGCTGCTCCGCGGCATCCGTCACGAATCGGGCCGTCGCGGGCGGCACCACCCCGGCGCGCCCGCAGGATCGACGCATGACCGACCGAGACGCCGACACCGAACCGACGAGGCAGTGCAGCACCGACCCGCACCTGCCCGACGTGCCCGTGATGACCGACGCTGCACTGCAGGACCGGGTCGAGGAGCTCATCCAGCGGGCGTTCCGCCGTCAATTGTGGACGCTCTTCTTCGATGACGAGGGCTACCAGTTGCTCATGATGCCGATGGCCGACTACCCCGGTGCCCCCGACGGGCCGACCCCCGAGGGCACCGCCGCGCAGCTGCTGGCGAACCGCGTGGCGTACGTCTGCGACTTCATCGGGGCGACGCGGGTCGCCTTCGCCTGGGAGCGCCGCGGTCCCGAGCAGAGCACTCCTGTCGACCGCGAATGGGCGTGCGGACTGGCAGCGGCCTGCCGGAACGAGCACGTCGAGGTGTGGTCGCAGTTCATCGTGCACGACGGCGGCGTCCGCTGGTTCGCGCGCGACGACGACGCCTGACCGGGTGCCTCCGGGCGAGGGCGCCGGCGGACTGCGCTCAGCCCGCGTCGAACCCGAGGCTGAGCTTGCGCAGGAGGCCTGCGAGCCGCTTCTGCTCGGCCGCGGGCAGTCGCGCCAGCAGCTCGGCCTCGGCGTCGACGAGCCGGGTGATCGCGGCGTCGACACGGGTGAGCCCCGCGGGGCTCATCTCGACGAGGATGCCGCGGCCGTCGTTGGGGTCGGTCTGGCGGGTGACCAGCCCGCGCTCGACGAGCCGGTCGATGCGGTTCGTCATCGTGCCGCTCGACACGAGCGTCTGCTGCAGCAGTTGCTTGGGGGAGAGCCGGTACGGCGCCCCGGCACGGCGCAGCGCCGAGAGCACGTCGAATTCGCTGGCCTCGAGCTCGGACCGGGCGAACGCCTGGCGGCGGGCGCGATCGAGGTGCTTCGAGAGCCGCGCGACCCGGGAGAGCACCTGCAGCGGGGCGAAGTTGAGATCGGGGCGCTCCCGCTCCCAGTCGTCGACGATCCGGTCGACCTCGTCAGCATCTCTCACCCCGCCATTATCCCGCCGGTCGGGGCGTCAGCCGGTGCGGATGCCTCGGGCGGGCGTTCTGACGGCCGCGGCCGGCGCCGCTCGGGCCCCGGCCGCCATGGCAGACTTGATGTCGCGCGAGCCGAGCCGCCCGCGCGTTCCGCCATGGTGTAACGGCAGCACGACAGCCTTTGGAGCTGTGAGGACCAGGTTCGAATCCTGGTGGCGGAGCCCGCCCGGCCGCGATCGGGTTACCCGTGACACCGCGGCCGACGCCGAGACATCCGCCAGCAACCGACAGGAAGCCCGAATGACCGACCAGAACCTCGCGATCATCGTCCTCGCCGCCGGCCAGGGCACCCGCATGAAGTCGTCCCTGCCGAAGATGCTGCACCCGATCGCGGGCACGCCGCTCGTCGGCCACGTGCTCGCCACGGCGAAGGCGCTCGACGCGGCGCACGTGCTCGCCGTCGTGCGGCACGAGCGCGACCGCGTCGCCGCCGCCGTCGAGGCCGAGTTCCCGGGCATCGTCATCGTCGACCAGGACGAGGTCGACGGTACCGGCCGCGCCGTGGAGCTCGCCGTCGCCGCCCTGCCCGACGACTTCGACGGCGACGTGCTCGTCCTGAACGGCGACGTGCCGCTGCTCGACGCCGACACCCTCGCCGGGTTCCTCGAGCAGCACCGCGGCACGGCCTCCGCCGCGTCCGTGCTCTCGGCCGTCTACGACGACCCCACGGGCTACGGTCGCATCGTGCGCGGCGACTCGGGTGCCTTCGACCGCATCGTGGAGCAGAAGGACGCCAGCGAGGCCGAGCGGGCGATCGCCGAGATCAACGCCGGCATCTACGCCTTCGGCGCCTCGGCGCTGCGCGACCAGCTCGCGAACCTCACGACCGACAACGCGCAGGGCGAGAAGTACCTGACCGACGTCATCGGGCTGCTCCGCGCGGCGGGCTCGGAAGTCGAGGCAGTGCCCGTGTCCGAGCCGTGGCTCGTCGCGGGCGTCAACGACCGCGCACAGCTGTCGGAGACCGCGGCACGGCTCAACGCGCTCATCGTTCGCGGCTGGCAGCTCGCCGGCGTCACGATCGACGACCCCGCGACGACGTGGATCGACCTGGCCGTGAAGATCGAACCCGACGTGACGATCCGCCCCGGCACCCAGCTCAAGGGGGCGACCCTCATCGAGACCGGCGCGATCGTGGGTCCCGACTCGACCCTCGTCGACTGCGAGGTCGGTGCCGGCGCCCACGTGAAGCGCACCGACGCCACGCTCGCCGTGATCGGCGCCGGCGCGACCGTCGGCCCGTGGTCGTACCTGCGCCCCGGCACGGTGCTCGGCGCCGACGGCAAGATCGGGGCGTTCGTCGAGTCGAAGAACACGACGATCGGCGAGGGCAGCAAGGTGCCGCACCTCTCGTACGTCGGCGACGCGACCATCGGCCGCGGCGTGAACCTCGGCGCCGGCACGATCACCGCGAACTACGACGACGTCAACAAGCACCGCACCGAGATCGCCGACGAGGTGCACACGAGTTCGCACACCGTGCTCGTCGCGCCCGTTAGGCTTGGTCCCGGAGCGAAGACCGGCGCAGGCGCGATCGTCCGGAAGGACGTTCCCGCGGGGGCACTGGCCCTCAGCGTCGCCCCTCAGCGCAACATCGAGGGGTGGGTCGAAGAACATCGGCCCGGTACGGAGGCGGCTCGTGTCGCCGCCGAGGCGCGGTCCGTCGAACGAGGCGAGTGAGCAGAAGGCGAACCATGGGGCGCAAGAAGAAGGTCGTTGACCTCGACCGAGAGAACAACATCGCACCGGGGCTGCAGGCGAAGACCAAGAAGCGTCTCGTCGTCGTGTCGGGTCGCAGCGATCCCGCGCTCGCCGCACAGGTCGCCGCGACGCTCGGCACCGAACTCGCCCCGACCGAGCACCGCACGTTCGCGAGCGGTGAGATCTACACCCGCTTCGAGGTGTCGGTCCGCGGGTGCGACGTCTTCGTGGTGCAGTCGTTCGGCCCGCCCGTCAACGAGTGGCTCATGGAGCTGCTCATCATGCTCGACGCGCTGAAGCGCGCCTCGGCGAAGCGCATCACCGTCGTCGCCCCGTACTTCCCGTACTCCCGGCAGGACAAGAAGGGTCGCGGCCGCGAGCCGATCTCGGCGCGCCTCGTCGCCGACCTGCTGAAGACGGCGGGGGCCGACCGCATCATGAGCGTCGACCTGCACGCCGCGCAGATCCAGGGCTTCTTCGACGGCCCCGTCGACCACCTCTTCGCGAAGCCGGTGCTGCTGCGCCACTTCCAAGAGAGCCTGTCGGCCGACGACCGCACCAAGCTCACGGTGGTCTCGCCCGACATGGGTCGCGTCCGCGTCGCCGACACGTGGGCCGACGAGCTCGGCGCTCCGCTCGCGATCATCCACAAGCGCCGCGACCCGAAGGTCGCCAACCAGGTCACCGTCCACGAGATCGTCGGCAACGTCGAGGGCCGCGTGTGCCTGCTCGTCGACGACATGATCGACACCGGCGGCACGATCGTGAAGGCCGCGCAGGCCCTGAAGGAGAACGGCGCCGAGAAGGTCATCGTCGCGGCGACGCACCCGATCTTCAGCGACCCCGCGACCGAGCGCCTGCAGGACCCGGCGATCGACCAGGTCGTCGTGACCGACACGATTCCGCTCCCGCCCGAGCGACGCTGGGCCGGCCTCACGATCCTGCCGATCGCACCGCTGCTCGGCCGCGCGATCCGCGAGGTGTTCGAAGACGGCTCGGTCACGAGCATGTTCAACGGCGAGGCCTGATCGTGCGCTCGGCCCTTCCCGGCCGGCCGTGGGTCGCGAGCTATGCCGACGGCGTGCCCGATGAGGTCGAGACGCCCGAGGGCTCGCTCTACGACCTGATCCGCGCGTCGGTCGAGCAGTACCCCGACCACGTCGCGCTCGAGTTCTTCGAGCGCACGATGACGTACCGCGAACTCGGCGATGAGATCGAGCGCGTCGCCGAAGGGCTCCGCCTGCTCGGCGTGCAGAAGGGCGACCCGGTCGCCATCGTGTTGCCGAACTGCCCGCAGCACATCGTCGCGTTCTACGCGGTACTGCGGCTCGGCGCGATCGTCGTCGAGCACAACCCGCTCTACACGCCGCGCGAGCTGCGCCATCAGTTCGAGGACCACGGCGCCCGCGTCGCGATCGCCTGGAGCAACGTCGTCGAGACGATCCAGGCCTTCCCCGACGACGTCGCGGTGCCGCACCTGATCTCGGTCGACGTGACCCGGGCGATGCCGTTCGCGATGCGGGCGATGCTGCGCCTGCCGATCGCGAAGGCCCGCGAGTCTCGTGCGGCGCTCACGACGAAGGTGCGCGGCGCGATCCGCTGGGAGGACCTCGCCTCCTCGGCGCCGATCGACCCGCACATCATCGCGCCGGGCGTCGACGACGTCGCCCTCATCCAGTACACGAGCGGCACGACCGGCAGCCCGAAGGGCGCGACCCTCACGCACGCCAACCTCGAGGTCAATGCGGCGCAGGCGCGCGCCTGGGTGCCCGACGTGCCGCGCGGCAGTGCGGTCGTCTACGCGGTGCTGCCGATGTTCCACGCCTACGGACTGACGCTGTGCCTCACGTTCGCGATGAGCATGGGCGCGCGCCTCGTGCTGTTCCCCAAGTTCGACCCCGAGCTCGTGCTCAAGGTCGTCAAGAAGCGGCCCGCCACGTTCCTGCCCGCGGTGCCGCCCATCTACGACCGGCTCACCAAGGCGGCCGCGGCCGCCGGGGTGTCGCTCGACGGCATCCAGATCGCGATCTCCGGCGCCATGCCGCTCTCGGCCGAGGTCGTCGAGCCCTGGGAGGCGGCGACCGGCGGCTTCCTGGTGGAGGGCTACGGACTCTCCGAGTGCTCGCCGGTGCTCATGGCGAACCCGGTCGCGCAGAACCGCAGGGCCGGAACGGTCGGCCTGCCGCTGCCGTCGACCGAGTGCCGCGTCGTCGACCCCGACGACCCCATGACCGACGTCGCGCCCGGCGCGGAGGGCGAGCTCGTCGTGCGCGGCCCGCAGGTGTTCTCGGGCTACTGGCTGAAGCCCGACGAGACCGAGGCCGTGTTCGTCGACGACCCCGCCGGCGGTGCGCCCTGGTTCCGCACGGGCGACATCGTCGCGATCGACGACGAGGGCTTCGTGCGCATCGTCGACCGCATCAAGGAGCTGATCATCACTGGCGGCTTCAACGTGTCGCCGAGCGAGGTCGAGGAGGCCCTGCGCGCGCACGACGACGTCGAGGACGCCGCCGTCGTCGGCCTGCCCGACGAGCATTCGGGCGAGCAGGTCGTCGCGGTCGTCGTCCTGCGCGACGGCGCCGTGTTCGACGAGCGCGCGCTCCGCGACTTCGCGCGCGACGGGCTGACGCCCTACAAGGTGCCCAAGCGCATCGTGCAGGCCGACGACCTGCCGCGCTCGCTCATCGGCAAGGTGCTGCGCCGCGAGGTGCGCAACGGCCTCATCAACGGCTGAGCAGGGCGCCGTGTCGTTCCTCTCCGCCGAGACCGCGAGGGCGCTCGCCGAGCTCGCGACCCTCGATGCGCTCACCACGGGCGACGGCGACGACGAGGGGGATGCCTCGCCGCTCGAGCGGCTCCGAGGCATCCGCACGCTCGTGTCCGCCCTCGAAGCCGAGCCGGCCGTGCTGGCTGCCGTGCGTGAGGCCGTCGCCGCCGGCACCGGGTGGGAGGAGATCGCCGACGCCGCGGGGCTGAGTCCCTCGGCCGCCAAGTACCGCTGGGCCGGCGACGACGCTGCGATCGCCGAACGCCAGGAGGCGAGCCGGCGCCGTAAGCGCGAGCGACCGTCGAGCGTGCCGACCGACCTGCCGGGGCTCTCGGTCGCCGAGGCGGCGGCGAAGCTCGGGGTCACGGCACAGGCGATCTACCAGCGGGTGAACCGCGGACAGCTCGAGGCGCGCACCGTCGAGCTGTCCGACGGCCGCAAGTACAAGCGGGTCTTCCCCGACGACCTCGCGGAGTGAGGCGGAGGGCGACGACGGCGCTCAGCCGACCGGCTCGAGGAACTCGAGTCGGTTGCCGTGGCAGTCCTCGCTGTAGAAGCGGCGCATCCCCGGGAAGTCGTCGTCGAACCGCACGGGGCAGCCGGCGCCCTGCAGTCGGACCGCCCACTCGTCGAGGCGGGTCACGAGCAGGCCCGGGTGCGCCTTGGTCGCGGGCCTGAATTCGGGTTCGACGCCGAGGTGCAGCTCGATGCCGTGCCCTCGGAACCAGCACCCGCCGCGCGCGGCGAGGGCGGCCGGTTTCTCGAGCTCGGCGAAGCCGAGCACGCCGGTGTAGAAGTCGCGGAGCGCCCTCTCGCTGTCGGGCGGACAGGCGAGTTGGACGTGATGCAGCATGCCGACCTCCGAAGTATCTTGATATCAAGATACTTCGACGACGCTCCGCACGCCAGCCCGTTTCGCGACGCTCGATCGGGGCTCTCGGGCACGTGTTCGCGGGGGTGCTAGGTTGCGGCTGAGGCCCACGGCGGGCCGCCGCGAACGACCGGGACGGATCGCTCGATCGAGCTCCCGGGCGCCGAGGTGAGGGAGTGCGATGTCCACGTCGATCACCAGGTTGCTGCGCCACCCGGCCGCGAACACCCAGTCGCTCGAATCCGTGGCACTCCTGATCGCCGGCGCGGTGTTCGTCGTCGTCGCACCCGTCTCGTGGCTGCTCTACCGCGACAGTGAGCTGCCGATCTCCGGGCCGGGGTCGCTCGGTCAGGCGATCGCGATCACCGCGGCCGTCGTGGCGGCGGCCGTCTTCGTCTTCGGGCGAGCCGTCGTCGCGACCCGCGCCTCCCGCTCGACGGGCTCAGCGACGAGCGGCGACGACCCGACCGAGCTGCGCGGGCGCCTGCGCTGGTTCGACGTCGCGGCCCTGGCCATCGCGCACGCCGTCGTCGTGCTGCTCGGCTGGACCGGCCTGGCCTCCGTGCTCAGCCTGAGCTTCGTCGACGCCGTCGTGTTCGCAGTGCCGGCTGCGGCGCTCACTGGCGTCGCCGTCGCGCTCACCGCCTATGCGGTATTCCTCTCGTCGGTGCACATGAACCCGTTGCTGCTGTCGCTCGTGCTCGCCGTCTTCCTCGTGCTCGGGGCGCTCGCGAGCATGCTGAGCGCCTCAGACCCGTACTGGTGGAAGATGAACCTGAGCTCGCTCGGCATGACCGACGACATCTCGGCGCTCGCGTTCAACCTGACGCTCATCATCGCGGGCGTGCTCGTCACCACGATCGCGCACTACGCCGTCGCGTCGATCACGGCCGTGACGCCGAAGGAGGTGAAGGGGCGTCGCAAGGTCACCGCACTGCTCGCCCTGCTCGGCATCCTGCTCGCGTGCGTCGGCGTCTTCCCGGTCGACGAGTACCTCCATGCGCACAATCTCGCCGCGACCGGCATGGCGATCGTGTTCACCGTGCTCGTGCTCGCGCTGCATCGGTGGCTGCCGTCGGCGCCTCGCCCGTTCGTGATCCTCGGCTACGTGGACGTCGCCGTGATCGTGGTCATGGCGGTGTTCTTCATCAACGGCTACTACAACCTCACCGCCGTCGAGCTCGTGGTCGCGGTGCTCGTGTTCAGCTGGGTGATCGTGTTCCTCCGCAACCCGGGCGATCCCTCGCCGGATCCCGATCCCGCGACGAACGCGCTCTGACGACCGGGGCGCCCGATCACGTCCCGCGCTCGTCGGGCTGCACCGGCGTCGGTGCCGACGGCAGCAGCCCGAGATTCGCGAGCGGCGTCGCGACGCCGCCGGGCGCGATGGCGGAGCACTGCCAACCGGGCCCGCCCGCGCCGAACAGCTCGAACGACACCTGCGAGCCCTCGGCCTCGATGTCGAACCGCTCGACGTAGACGGCGCAGGCGCGGGCCGCGGCCGACTGCGCCTGGCCGACGAGCGAGAGCACGAGGGGCAGCACGAGGGCGCCGAGCGCGATGAGCACGGTGATGCGCAGCGCCCGGCGCCGGCGCCCGCCGTAGACCGGCCCGTCGTCGTGCGGCCGGTCGTCGAGCTCGGGGTGGTCGTCGGTCATGGCAGGCTCCTGCCGAGGATCGAACCGATGCCGGCGGCTGCGGCCACGACCGTCACGGCCGCGATCGCGACGATGAGCGACGCGGGCGGCGCGAACCGCCCGGCATCGAGCTGCCGCCGCCGGACCGTGCCGACCGCGGCGACGGCGGCCGCTGCGCCGACGAGCACGACACCCGCGACCACGAGCCAGTCCTCGCCTTCGACGAAGCCGGTTCGGAGGGCGAGCAGGGCGTTCACGGCGACGATGAGCGCCGTGCGGCTCCACGACAGCGAGGTCCGCTCCGGTTGCAGCCCGGGATCGCGGGCGGCCTGGTCGCTCATGGCAGGGCCAGGAAGACGGTGAGGACGACCGCCGCGATGAGGCAGACGCCCGCAAGCACGGGAAGCGCCCAGCTGTAGCCGAGGCGGCCGCCGTGGCGCATCGCGATCTCGTTGCTGCGCCACCGGAAGTACGAGAGCAGTGCGAGGGCCGCCGCCGCGAGGCCGAGCAGGACGGCGAGCAGCGTGATGACGGGGCCGGGGCCGACGTTCGCCGCGAACTCGTGCAGCAGCACGCCGCCGGCGATGAGGGCGAGCGCGGTGCGGATCCAGGCGAGGAACGTGCGCTCGTTCGCGAGCGTGAAGCGGTAGTCGGGGTCGTGGCCCTCGCTGCGCCACTTCGGTTCGGCCATGCGTCGAGCCTAACCGCGACTGCGCCGGGCCGAGGAGCGGCGGACGCATGAGACGCGAGATGCCCGCTTCCGTGCGGGAGCGGGCATCTCGGGTCCGAGGCATCCGTGGATGCCTCGTGTCGTCAGTGCGACGAGGGCGTGGTCTCGATCTCGGTGCGATCGCCCGACCACAGCGTGTGGAAGACGCCGGGCTTGTCGACGCGCTGGTAGGTGTGCGCGCCGAAGAAGTCGCGCTGGCCCTGCACGAGCGCGGCGGGCAGGCGCTCGGCGCGCAGGCCGTCGTAGTACGCGAGCGACGAGCTGAACGCGGGCGCCGGGATGCCCGACTGGGCGGCCGCGACGACGACGCGCCGCCAGGCCTCCTGCGCGCCCGTGACGGCGTCGCGGAAGTACGGGGCGACGACGAGCGCGACGAGCTCGGGGTTCTCGGCGTAGGCGTCGGCGATGCGGTTGAGGAAGCGGGCGCGGATGATGCAGCCGGCGCGCCAGATGCGGGCGATGTCGCCCTTCTTGACGTCCCAGCCGAACTGCGCGGCACCGGCGATGATCTCGTCGAAGCCCTGCGAGTAGGCGATGATCTTCGAGGCGTAGAGCGCCTGGCGCACGTCCTCGATGAACGCGTCGGGGTCGGCGACCGTGAACGCGCCCGACGGGCCGGGCAGGTCGGTCGCCGCCGCGCGCTGGCCGCGCTGCGACGAGAGACTGCGCGCGAACACGGCTTCGGCGATGCCGGAGACGGGCACGCCGAGGTCGAGCGCGTTCTGCACCGTCCATGCGCCGGTGCCCTTCGCGCCGGCCGAGTCGAGGATGACGTCGACGAGCGGCTCGCCCGTCTCGGCGTCGACCTGACGCAGCACCTCGGCCGTGATCTCGATGAGGTAGCTCTCGAGCTCGCCGGCGTTCCACTCGGCGAAGATGTCGGCGATCTCCGCGGGCGTCTTGCCGGTGGCCTGGCGGATGAGGTCGTAGGCCTCGGCGATGAGCTGCATGTCGGCGTACTCGATGCCGTTGTGCACCATCTTCACGAAGTGGCCGGCCCCGTCGGTGCCGACGTGCGTGACGCAGGGTGCGCCGTCTTCAGGGGCGCGGGCGGCGATCGACGCGAGGATCGGTCCGAGCGTCTCGTACGACTGGGCCGTGCCGCCGGGCATGATCGAGGGTCCGTTGAGCGCGCCCTCCTCGCCGCCCGAGATGCCGGTGCCGACGAAGTGGATCCCGGTGGGGGAGATCTCCGCCTCGCGGCGGATCGTGTCGTGGAAGTTCGCGTTGCCGCCGTCGACGATGATGTCGCCCGGCTCGAAGCGCGCGGCCAGCTCGGAGATGACCGCGTCGGTGCCCTTGCCCGCCTGGACCATGATGATCGCGGTGCGCGGCTTGACGAGCGACGCGACGAAGTCGTCGTACGACTCGCTCGCGACGAACTCGGCCTCGGGGTGCTCGGCGACGAGCGTGCGGGTGCGCTCGGGCGAGCGGTTGAACACGGCGACCGTGTTGCCCTCGCGGCTCGCGAGGTTGCGGGCGAGGTTCGACCCCATGACCGCGAGTCCGACGACGCCGATGTTTGCTGAAGGGGTGACAGGCACGGAGTTTCTCCTCGAGAAGGTGTGGGGTCGGCTTCCAGCGTACTGTGAGCCGGCCTCACGGTTGCACGGTGTTGCGGTGAGGTGGATGCCTCGTGGCCGTCGTCCGGGCTGGTAGACTTGCCGATTGGACTTCGGCGAGGGACGCCGCGTCGCCGTGCGAACGGCGGGCGAGGCATCCGTGATCGACGCGGTAGGGGCAGGCTCCACGGCTTTTCCTCACGCTCTGCGCAGCACGCTGCGCGCGTTCGAGTCGAAAACAACAGACACACGATCTGGGCCGTCAGGGCGAAGCGCCCGGCCCCGCAAGGAGAACATCATGGACGACGACAACAAGGTCATCGCCGAGGCTCGCGAGAGCTTCGGCAAGGGTGCGGCCCGCAAGATCCGTGCCGCCGGCAAGATCCCCGCGGTCATCTACGGCCACGGCACCGACCCGCAGCACGTCACCGTGCCCGCGCACCAGGTGGGCCTGCTCATCCGCAAGGCGAACGCCGTGCTCGACCTGCAGGTCGGCGGCAAGAGCCAGCTCGTGCTCGTCAAGGACGTGCAGAAGGACCCGGTGCACCAGATCATCGAGCACCTCGACCTCATCGTCGTGAAGAAGGGTGAGAAGGTCCAGGTCGAGGTGCCCGTGCACCTCGAGGGCGAGTCGGCCGCGGGCACCGTCGCGGACCTCGACCACCACACCCTCTCGCTCGAGGTCGAGGCGACCCACATCCCCGAGAACGTCGTCGTCTCGGTCGAGGGCCTCGAGGAGGGCACGCAGATCCACGCGAAGGACGTCGAGCTGCCCAAGGGCGCGACGCTCCTGACCGACGCCGAGGCGCTCGTCGTCAACGTGCACACGCCGCAGAAGGTCGACCTCGGTGAAGAGGCCGCTCCCGCCGCCGAGGCGGAGGCCGAGGCCGAGGCGCCCGCCGAAGAGGCTGCCGCCGAGTAATCGCGCCGCGCGTACGCCGCGCTCACGAGGGCCCGCCCGCGACCGGAAGGTCGCCGGCGGGCCTTCGTCGTCCCGGCGCCCTCCGCCTCCGGGAAGACGAGAAGGGCGGGTGGTGCGCGGTCAGGCTTCGAACAGCACGCGCGACGCCTCGGGCGCGATCTCCGAGGCGATGCCGCGCAGCGCATGCTCGAGCAGCTCGACGATCTCGTCGTCGCCGAGCTCGTCGGCGAGCGCCGCGTCGACGAGCGCCTGTTCGGTGAACGCGAGCCAGCCGCGCAGTCCGATGCGGAGCTTCGACGACGGCTCGACGCCGAGCTCGCGGAATAGCACGACGACGCGCTCGGTCTGCAGCACGCGCGCCTGCTCGACGACCTCGCGGATCTGCGGGTCGCCGCTCGCGGGGCCGCGCACGAGCGAGAAGAACGTGCCGCCGTGCGCGCGCACGAACCCGACGGTGCGGCGCAGGGTGTCGGTGAGCCGGGGGAGGGGGGCGAGCGACTGGTCGGGTTCGGTGGCGAGCAGCATGCTGTCGCGCGCCGTCTTCACGAGCTCGCGCTGGAAGCCGTGGCGGGAGCCGAAGTAGTGGAACAGGAGCGCCCGCGAGACGCCCGCATCGGCGGCGAGGCGCTCGATGTTGAGCTCGCCGAGCGGGTGCTCGGCGAGGGCGGCGACGCCGAGTGCGATGAGTTGGGCGCGACGTTCGTCGGGCGAGAGCCGTGCCCGCCGCGATGCGGGGATCTCGTCGACTCGGGCGGCCATGCTCCGAGCCTAACGGCGCCGGTGCGCACCGGGCGGGACGTCGGTGACCCGATCGTTATTGACTTCGAGTGAACAACTGTTGACGACAAGTCAATAGCCTCCGTACAGTCGGCGTGGCGGCGAAACCGCCGCCCGCTTCAGTGCATCAAGGAGGATCCATGAAGTTCCGCTCACTCACTGGCTCGCGCCTCGGCCGGGTCGCGATCGCCGCGGTGCCGGTCGGCGTCGCAGCCAGTCTCGTCATGGCCGGTGTCGCGAACGGCGCCGTGCCGGTCTCGTTCGCCGTCTCGGGCAGCCAGTTCAAGATCGCGGCGTCCTCGCTCGACGGCAGCGCGTTCTCGCAGTACGCCGGTGTGGCCGCCGAGAAGAACGGCACGCCGCACCCCGTCGCGATCTCGAACATCGGCGAGGCCTCGCTCTCCGACCTCTGCCAGTCGGTCGTCACCGACACGCCGCTCGGCAAGCTCGGCATGCTGATCTCGGCGGGCGGCGGCGGCAAGCCCGCCACCGCGAGCGACCTGCAGATCGGGCTCACCGACCTGCAGGGAGACGCCACGTTCGGCAACATCCGCATCGGCGTGGATGCCTCGACGGTCAAGACCCCGGCGAAGGGCGAGGCCGGCGGCTTCGCCCAGGACGCCGACACGATCAAGATCGCCGGGCTCAAGCAGACCGCCTGGAGCACGCAGGCGGGGGTGTTCACGCTCAACGGGCTGCACCTGCAGCTGACCAACGGCAAGGAATGCTTCTGAGCCGCGCCGGCCGCGACGCCGGATGACCCGCGGGGCGGGTGCGACCCGACGACACCCGCCCCGCGACCCTCACAGCCAGCACCACGACGCGCCAGCACACGACGAAGGAGTCACCGATGCCCGCGACCCACGACCAGCAGACCGACCTCGAGGAGACCGCCGGCACCGACGTGCTCGCCGCCCTCGGAGCGACGACGCGCGACGACGACGACGACCGATCGGACCGCGACGATGCAGCCCGCCCGGGCGGATTCGGCGCGTGGTACCGATCCCGCCCGCTCATCGGCGGCATCATCACGGTGCTCGCGGGAGCCGCGCTGTTCCTGTCGAGCCAGCTCGACCTCGGCAACCTCACGATCCACGTCGGCATCGAGGGCATGCAGGCGACGATCCTGCCGATCGTCGTCGCCCTCGCCGGCGTGCTCGCCGTCGCGATGCCCGCCCACCGCATCTTCTACGGCGTGATCGTGCTCGCCGCCTCGGTGTACTCGCTCGTCGCGGTGAACCTCGGCGGCTTCTTCGTGGGGTTCCTCCTCGGCTGCGTCGGCGGCATCATGGTCGTCTCATGGGCGCCGCGGCGTGAACGCGTCGACGGCGTGGACGACCCGGCAGCGACGGACGCGGCCCCCGACGCGGACGCCGGCGGCTCCGCCGATTCGCCCGCCGACGCCTCGGAGGACGCCGAATGAGCCGCGCGCGCCGCCTGCGCGCGGGCGCGATCGCCGCGCTCGCGCTGCTGCTCGTCACGGGTACCGCGCAGGGCGCCTCGGCGACGCCCGGCCTGCGTGCCTCGGCGACCGACGGCTGCCCGGAGCCGACGCCGCTCGAGCAGTTCTTCGGACTCGGCGAGTGCGGCGACCCGACGCCCGAGCCGACGCCCACCCCCGAGCCGACGCCCACCCCCGAGCCGACCCCGGCTCCCGAACCGACGCCCACGCCCGTGCCCACCGATCCGCCGGCAACGCCCGGCCCGGTCGTGCCCGGCGGCGAGCCCGGGGCATCCCCGACTCCGAAGACCCCGGTGCTCGCACCCCTCGACGAGGATGCGCCCGTGTTCACCGGCGACCCGGCGACCCTCTCGGCCGACGGCCTCGCGATCGAGGGGCTCTCGGGGCTCGCGATCGTCTCGGTGAAGCTCGCCGACGGGTCGACCGAGCGGGCGATCCGGATCAGCGCCGACCGCATCGTGATCGACGGGTTCCAGCTCGACGTGCCGGCCGGCGACGGCGGCCTCCGCAACACCGCGACGACCCTCACGATCGAGGGGAACGTCGTCGTCTACACCCCGTCGATCCGCGGCATCCTCGCCGACGGAACCGAGCGGCTCATCGACACGCTCACCGCGCCGACGCCCGAGCGGCTCGCCGGCCTCACCCGCCTGAGGCTGCCGCTGCGCGGCATGCTCGCCGACCGCATCACGTACGACGACTCGCATCAGGCGACGTTCTGAGCGGGTACGCTCGTTGCGGGCCGGAGCGGCCCTGATTCGACCCGGGCGGAGCACGGATGGCGTGGTTCAGGCGGGCGCGCGCACGAGAGGACGACGGCATGGCCGAGAACACCTGGCTCGTCGTCGGACTCGGCAACCCCGGCGCGCAGTACGCCGGCAACCGCCACAACGTCGGCCAGATGGTCGCCGACGAGCTCGCGACGCGCCTCGGCGCGGCGTTCAAGAGCCACAAGACCCCCTCGCGCGTCGCCGAGGGATTCGTGCGCCCCGGAGGCCCGAAGCTCGTCGTGGCCAAGCCCAACTCGTACATGAACACCTCTGGCGGGCCGGTGTCGGCGCTCGTGAAGTTCTACGGGGTGCCGCCCGAGCGCATCATCGTCGTGCACGACGAGCTCGACCTGCCGTTCGACACGGTGAAGCTCAAGCAGGGCGGCGGGCACGGCGGCCACAACGGACTGCGCGACATCGCGAAGTCGCAGGGGCCCGAGTTCGTCAGGGTGCGGGTCGGGATCGGCCGCCCGCCCGGCCGGCAGGACCCGGCGGACTTCGTGCTCAAGGACTTCTCCGGCACCGAGCGGCAGGCGCTGCCGAACCTGATCTCGGACGCCGCGGACGCCGTCGAGGCGGTCGCGAGCGACGGGCTGCTCGCCGCGCAGCAGCGGTTCCACTCGCCGAGCTGAGGGCGACGGGCGCGGGCGCCGGTTCGCTCAGATCAGCCCGCGGAGGAACTCCTCGGGGCTCGTGCCCGCGGCTCGGGCGCGCTCGACGAGTCGCGAGTGCTCGTCGACCGTGAGGTCGAGCGTCATCGTGAGCCAGTCGGCGGTCGGGTCGTCGAAGTCGAAGAGCGTCGCGTCGGCCGGCGACCGGTCGTCGTGCGGCGCGGTCTCGACGGCGGCGGACGCATCGGCCCGGGCCGGAACCACCGATCCGTCGTCGGCCCCGGCCGCCGGCAGCCCCTCGACCACGGCGGTCGCGACCGCGGCATCGCTCTCGCACGCGCCCGACCAACCGGGTCCTGCGGGCACCGGGAGGCCGCTGCGGAAGGCCTCGGCGGCGGCGCGGGCCCGCTCGTCGGCGGCCTCGTTCATCGGATGGCCGACATGGCCCTTCACCCACTCGAAGCGATAGCGGCGCCCGGCGATGGCGGCGTCGATCTCCTTCAGGATCTCGACGTTCATGACCGGCTTGCCGTCGGCCTTGCGCCAGCCCTTGCGCTTCCACCCCGGCATCCACTTCGTCACCGAGTTGATGACGTACTGGCTGTCGCACTGCACGAGCAGCTCGTCGTCGAGGTGGGCGGTCGCGCGGAAGAGCTCGAGCACCGCGGTGAGCTCGCCGACGTTGTTCGTGCTGTGCTTCCACCCGCCGGCCGCCCAGCAGTCGTCGGCGACGTACCAGGCCCACCCGGCGGGGCCGGGATTGCCGAGGGCCGATCCGTCTGCGGCGGCGATGATCATGCGGTGGGTCCTTCCGTCGGGGCGGGGCAATCGTATCGGCCCGGGCCGAGGTGTCGGGGGCGCGGCATAGACTTCTCCGGTGAGCCTCAAGGGTCTGAACACGGTGCTTTCGCGCGCCTCCACGATCGATCGCGCCCTGGCCGAGGCTCAGCGCAACGCCGACTTCTCGGCGCCGTCGGGCCTCGATGCGCCGATGCTCGCCGCGCTCCTCGAGCGCCGCGCCGCCGCCGGGCTCGCCCCGGCGATGCTCGTCGTCACGGCCACGAGCCGCGAGGGCGAGGCCCTGCGGGCGTCGCTCGAGCCGTACCTTCCCGACGCCGAGCTCCTCGAGTTCCCCGCGTGGGAGACCCTGCCGCACGAGCGCCTGTCGCCGAGCGCCGAGACGGTCGGCCGGCGCCTGCACGCCCTCCGCCGCATGCACGAGTGGGCCGGCGAGGCCGGCCCGAGGCATCCGCTCGTGGTCGTCGCATCGGTGCGCGCGGCGCTGCAGCCGCTCGCCGACAACCTCGCGGCGATCGAGCCGATCGAGCTCACCCGGGGCGGCCGCGGCCACGACCTGTCCCAGATCGCGCTGCGGCTCGTCGACCTCGCGTACGCCCGTGTCGACATGGTGTCGCGGCGCGGCGAGTTCGCGGTGCGCGGCGGCATCCTCGACGTCTTCCCGCCGACGGCCGACCACCCCGTGCGCGTCGAGTTCTTCGGCGACGAGGTCGAAGAGCTCCGGGCGTTCTCGGTCGCCGACCAGCGATCGCTGCCCGACCCGGTCGAACGCGTGAGCCTCTCGCCGAGCCGCGAGCTGCTGCTCACGCCGGCGGTTCGGCAGCGGGCCCGCGAGATGGTGCACGAGTTCCCGAGCCTCTCGGCCATGCTCGAGAAGATCGCCGAGGGCATCCCGGTCGAGGGCATGGAATCGCTGGCGCCCGCCCTGACCGAGCGGCTCGTGCCGCTCGTCGACTACCTGCCCCGTGAGGCGGCGGTCGCGGTGATCGCGCCCGAGCGCGTCACCGGTCGCGCCACGAGCCTCGCAGAGACCAACCGCGAGTTCCTCGCCGCAGCATGGAACGCCGCGACCGTCGGCGCGGGTGCGCCGATCGACCTCGACGCCGGCGACTTCCTGACGGTCGCTCGACTGCGCGAGGCGACGCTGTTCAGCGCCCCGGGCGAGGCCGACCCGGGCCGAGTCTGGTGGACCCTCTCGGCGTTCGACGCGGGCGAGGCATCCGAAGACCTCGAGCTGGATGCCTCGTACGTGCGCATCGCGGCGAACGCGATGCCGAGCTTCCAGGGCAACGTCTCGGGCGCCGTCGACCACGTCGCCGAACGCCTGCGCGACGGCTGGTCGCTCGTCGTCGCCGCGGCCGGTCATGGCCTCGTCGAGCGCGCCCGCGACGTGCTCGCCGACGCCGGGCTCGCGGGCCGCATCGTCGAGTCGGTGCCCGAGCAGCTCGAACCCGGCGTCGCGTACCTCGTCCAGGCCGAGGCGTCGCGCGGATTCGAGGTGCCCGAGGCGAAGCTCGGCGTCATCGCCGAGGCCGAGTTCTACGGTCGCTCCGCCGGGTACGACGCCCGCGCGGGCAAGAAGCTCGCGACGAGGCGCCGCAACGTCGTCGACCCGTTGCAGCTGAAGCCGGGCGACTACGTCGTGCACTCGACGCACGGCATCGGCAGGTTCGTCGAGCTCGTGCAGCGCGAGGTCGCGACCGGCACGAGGCCGAAGGGCCCGAGCCGCACCGCGGGCATCGCCGGGCAGCCGACGACCGTGCGCGAGTACCTCGTGCTCGAGTACGCGTCGTCGAAGCGCGGGCAGCCGGGCGACCGGCTGTTCGTGCCGATGGACCAGCTCGACCTGCTGTCGCGCTACGTCGGCGGCGAGGCGCCGTCGCTCTCGAAGATGGGCGGCAGCGACTGGTCGCAGGCGAAGAGCCGCGCCCGCAAGGCGGTGCGCGACATCGCGGTCGAGCTGGTGAAGCTGTACTCGGCGCGCATGGCCGCGAAGGGGCACGCGTTCGGGCCCGACACCCCGTGGCAGCACGAGCTCGAAGAGGCGTTCCCGTACGCCGAGACGCACGACCAGCTGCAGACGATCGACGAGGTGAAGGCCGACATGGAGCGGCCGATCCCGATGGACCGGCTGCTGGCCGGCGACGTCGGCTTCGGCAAGACCGAGGTCGCCGTGCGCGCGGCGTTCAAGGCCATCCAAGACGGCAAGCAGGTCGCGATGCTCGTGCCGACGACGCTGCTCGTGAAGCAGCACCTCGAGACGTTCAACGAACGCTACGCGGGCTTCCCCGTGCACGTGCGCGCGCTCAGCCGGTTCCAGACCGACAAGGAGGCGCGCGAGACGGTCGCCGGGCTCGCCGACGGCACCGTCGACCTGGTGATCGGCACGCACCGCATCCTCACCGAGAAGGTGTCCTTCAAAGACCTCGGCCTCCTGATCATCGACGAGGAGCAGCGGTTCGGCGTCGAGCACAAGGACACGCTGAAGAAGCTCAAGACGAACGTCGACATCCTCGCGATGAGCGCGACCCCGATCCCGCGCTCGCTCGAGATGGCGGTCACCGGCATCCGCGAGATGTCCACCCTCGCGACCCCGCCCGAAGACCGCCACCCGATCCTCACGTTCGTCGGGCCGTACTCCGAGCAGCAGGTCGCCGCCGCCATCCGCCGCGAGATGCTGCGCGAGGGCCAGGTGTTCTTCGTGCACAACCGGGTCTCGTCGATCAACCGGGTCGCGGCGCAGCTCGCCGAGCTCGTGCCCGAGGCGCGCATCGCGGTCGCCCACGGACAGCTCAACGAGCACTCGCTCGACCAGATCGTGAGCGACTTCTGGGAGCGCAAGTTCGACGTGCTCGTCTCGACGACGATCATCGAGACCGGCCTCGACATCGCGAACGCGAACACGATCATCATCGACCGGGCCGACAAGTACGGCCTCTCGCAGCTGCACCAGTTGCGCGGTCGCGTCGGCCGCGGCCGCGAGCGGGCGTACGCGTACTTCCTCTACGACCCGGCCAAGCCCCTCTCCGAGACCGCGCACGACCGGCTCTCGACGATCGCGGCGAACAACGAGCTCGGCAGCGGCATGCAGGTCGCCCTGAAAGACCTCGAGATCCGCGGTGCGGGCAACCTGCTCGGCGCCGAGCAGGCCGGGCACATCGCGGGTGTCGGCTTCGACCTCTACCTGCGCATGATCGGCGAAGCGGTCTCGGCCTTCCGGGGCGACGTGGCCGAGGGCCAGACCGAGCTCCGGCTCGAGCTGCCGGTCGACGCGCACATCCCCGACGAGTACGTCGACAGCGAGCGGTTGCGCCTCGAGGCGTACCAGAAGCTGTCGGCGGCGAGCGGCCCGGCCTCGAAGGACGGGCAGATCGACCAGGTGGTCGAAGAGCTCGTCGACCGCTACGGCACGCCGCCCGAGTCGGTCGAGCATCTCGTCGCCGTCTCGCGGCTGCGGCGCCAGGCGCAGCTCGCGGGGCTCGGCGAGGTCATCGCGACGGGCTCGAAGCTGCGCATCGGGCCGGCGCAGATCCCCGACTCGCGTCGGGTGCGGCTCGAGCGCATGTACCCGGGGGCGAAGCACTTCGCGCAGAACGACGTGATCCTCGTGCCGTGGCCGACCCCCGGCGGCGAACCGCCGGGCGACGCCGACCTCATCGAGTGGGTGTCGCGGCTCATCGCGAACATCTTCGAGCCGGCGCCCGTCGCGGCCTGAGCGCTGCGCGCAGCACGGCGGCCGGCCCGGTCAGTGCGCGAACGCCCCTCCGACTCCCGACTTCGCGCCGTGACGCCGATACCAGGCCGACCGCAGCGAGACGGCGATCGCCGAGCCGACGATCGCGACGCCCGAACCGAGCAGCACGGCGAGGGTGCCCTCGTCGGCGACCGCGGGCATGCCGGCGAACGCGAGTTCGTTCATGAGCAGCGACACGGTGAAGCCCACGCCGCCCAGGGCGCCGACGACGAGCAGGTCGACGACGGTCAGCGGCGTCGCGCCGGGCCGGCGTCGCGCGACGAGTCCGCCGAGTCCGCCGATCAGCGTGATGCCGATGACCTTGCCGACGGGCAGTGCCACGAGGATGCCCCAGAACGCGGGATCCAGCTCGCTCGGCCGCACCTGCGGGATCGCCACCATCGCCGCGGACAGGGCGAACAGCGGCAGGATCACGCCGTTGGACCACGGCTCGAGCGCGTGCGCGGCGCGACCGCCGGGGCGACGGCTCATCACGAGGCCGAGCGCGACGCCCGCGATCGTCGCGTGCACGCCCGACTGGTAGACGAAGTACCAGGCGACGACGCCGAGCACGATGAGCAGCAGCACGATCGGCCACTGCGGGCGGCGGGCGAGGATGTACGACGAGCGCGGCTTCATGAGCCGGCTCACGGCGCCGAACAGCGCGATCGCGATGCCCGCGAAGCCGAGCGCCGCGAGGTCGGCGTCGCTCGTGAAGAAGAACGCGATGATGAGGATCGCGATGAGGTCGTCGAGCACCGCGAGGGCGAGCAGGAACACGCGCACGCGCGTCGGGATCCACGTGCCGAACACCGCGAGCACGCCGAGCGCGAAGGCGATGTCGGTCGCCGTCGGGATCGGCCAGCCGTCGACCGTGTCGGTGCCGGCCGTGAACCCGACGTAGATGAGCGCCGGAACGATCACGCCGCCGACCGCCGCGATCGCCGGCAGCAGCGCCTTCGACAGCGAGTTCAGCTCGCCGATCACGAGCTCGCGCTTGAGCTCGACGGCGACGATGAAGAAGAAGATCGCGAGCAGCCCGTCGCTGATCCAATGCCCGAGCGACAGGTCGAGCCCGAGCCACGGCAGATCGAGGTGCTCGGTCTTGAGCTCGATCAGCGAGGGGCCGACGGGCGTGTTGGCGATGATGAGGCCGAGTGCGGCGGCGATGAGCAGCAGGGCGGCGGCCCAGCGTTCGGAGCGGAGGACGTTCATGCGGATCCTTCGGGGTACGACGTACGTGTGCTGCCGACCAGACTTCCCGGCTCTCCGCGTCGATCCTATCGGCGGGCCGCCCGCGACCGCGGCGCCGCACCGCGGTCGCCCGGCGGCGACGAGGGCGCGGCGGCCGCCGCCTAGGCTGACGGGATGCCCTTCTCGCTCTGGATCACGCTGCTCGTCGCGTGCCTCGTGATCAGCTTCACCCCCGGCGCGGGCGCCATCAACACGATGGGCAACTCGCTCAACCACGGCTTCCGCCGGTCGATCTGGGGCATCCTCGGCCAGCAGGCGGCCCTCGTCATCCACATCGCGATCGTGGCGCTCGGCGTCGGCGTGCTCGTCGCCTCGTCGGAGTTCGCGTTCAACGTGATCCGGTACGCCGGCGCCGCGTACCTCGTCTACCTCGGCATCCGGCAGATGCTCGCGAAGCCGACGCTCCCGGGCGATGACGACGACGAGACGGATGCCTCGGGCCGCGCGCTCGCCGCGACATCCGAGAGCCGCTGGTCGATGTTCCGCCGAGGGCTCTGGGTGAACCTCCTGAACCCGAAGGCCATCGTGTTCTTCCTGGCGTTCCTGCCGCAGTTCATCCGCCCGGGGGAGCCGCTCTGGGTGCAGTACCTCATCGTGACCGTGACGGTGATCACCGTCGACATCGCCGTCATGTGGGGGTTCTTCGCCGCCGCCGCGCACGGGTTCCGCCGGTTCACCCGCACCGCGCGCGGCCAGCGCACGCTCAACCTCGTGTTCGGCGGCCTCTTCATCGCGGTCGCGCTGCTGCTCGCGTTCGTGCACTGACCCGGGCGGGCGGGCACGGGCGGGCGGGGCACGCCCGCGAACGGGGCCGACCGGGCCCGCCCGGCATAGGCTGCCGGTATGAGCCAAGCCCACGCCGGTCTCGACGAACTCATCGCCACCGTCGCGCTGCTGCGCGCCCCGGGCGGTTGCCCGTGGGACGCCGACCAGACCCATGAGTCGCTCGTGCAGTACCTCGTCGAGGAATGCTGGGAGCTCATCGACGCCATCGAGGCGGGCGACCGCGCCGAGATGATCGAGGAGCTCGGCGACGTGCTCTACCAGGTGCTCTTCCACGCCGACATCGCAGCGCACACCGACGGCGAGCGGTTCGACATCGACGACGTCGCACGCCATATGACGGCCAAGATGGTGTCGCGGCACCCCCACGTGTTCGGCGACCGCGAGGCCGAGACGGCCGACGACGTCGTCGCGTTCTGGGAAGACCTGAAGGCCGACGAGAAGCCGCACCGCACGAGCGTGCTCGACGGCGTGCCGCGCGGCATGCCCGCGCTGGCGCTCGCGCAGAAGATGCTCGGGAAGGCCGAGAAGGCGGGCGTCACCGCCGCGGCGGTCGCGGATGCCTCGATCCCGGCGCCCGTCGCACCGGCGACCGAGCGCGAGCTCGGGCGGCTGCTCTTCGGTCTCGTCGCGTCGGCGCGTGCGCAGGGCCTCGACGCCGAGCGGGCGCTGCGCGGGGCCGTGCGCGCGTTCGAGGACGAGGTGCGACGCGCTGAGCGGGCGGACGCGGCAGAGGACCGGTCGGAGGCGCCGGGAGGCGCCGCCGTGGGCGGCTGAGCGGCACGGCGAATCGCACGGGCGGGATCGTCGATCGCGCCGACTGCCGTGCAGCACCTGGCCGGACGATCAGCCGAAGCCGAGCCCGTCGCGCCACGAGGGACGAGCCGGCCACCAGCCGAGCGACTTCGCGGTCGAGGCATCCGCCACCCGCGCGGGCCCGCGCGCGCTCGTCGCCGGCCGGCCGGAGAAGCCGGCGCGGGCCGCGAGCACGCCCGCCCAGTCGTCGAGCGGCGCGGGTTCGTCGTCGACCACGTCGACGATGCCGGCGGGCCAGTCGAGCGCCGCGACGACCGCCGACACCGCGTCGTCGACGTGGAGCCAGTTCGTGGTCTCGGCGATCGCGTCGACGCGCCCCTCGCCCGCCTTCGCGGTGAAGGCGCCGTCGGCGGCGTACCAGGTCCGCGGCCCGTACAGGAGCCCGAGCCGCAGCACGATGCCGTGCGGATGCGAGGCGACGGCGCGTTCGAGTGCTGCGACGGGCGCGTCGTCCGGGGCCCAGGAGATGCCCTCGGCGACCACCCGTCCGACGCCGGCCGCGCGGGCGGAATCGACGAGCGCGGGCGCGCCCTCCACCCGCAGGCGCGCGTTGGCCGCGTAGTCGAGCGCGGCGAGATCGGTCGCGAGGAAGACGATGGCGGTCGGGCGGGCCGCAGCGACGGCACGGTCGACCGACTCGCGGTCGAGCACGTCCAGCAGGAGCCCCGTCGCCCCGGCGGCCTCGATCACGGGGAGGCGCTCGGGGCTTCGACTCGTGCCGAACACCGTGCGCCCCTCCGCGACGAGCGCGCGCACCGCGGGCGCGCCGAGCACGCCGGTCGCGCCGACGACGAGCACCCGCTCGGCGCGGGTCACGCGATGCGGCTTCCCGCGGCGAGGCGCTTCGCGGGCACCTCCGTGCGCCTCCACGCCCAGGCGAGGGCGCCCGCGCCGAGCAGCAGGTGGATCGTGAGCCCGACGAACCACGAGGGCACCGAGCCGTCGTAGATCTCCCGAGGGGTCGGGGAGTCGTAGGGCGCGTAGCCCTTGGACGAGTACTCGCTGCACTCGTCGATGACGACCTCGGTCTCGGGCGCCTGCTGAGCCTGCCGCACGCCGACCGCGATCCAGCCGAACAGGTCGGTCGGGTTGCCGTCCTCGTCGAACGAGCCGGGCGCGGCGTCGGCGACGACGACGTACGGGTTGGCCGCGAGGAACCCCCAGACGAGGTCGAACCTGGGGGTCTGCTGCTCCCAGGTGTTCGGCGGCAGGCAGGGCACCTCCCCGCCGCCGGGGGCGAGCCCGTTCTCGTCGAGCTGCTGGTAGTCGACGCCGATGATCGTCTGCTTCACGGTCGTCCGCACCGCCGCCCCGCCGAGGCCGAACGCGATGAGCGTGCCGACCGACAGGGCCGCGACGACGAGGTAGGTGACGACGACGGAGAACAGCGGGCGCGTGACGAGGCCCGAGAGGCCGACGCCGATCGCGGCGATGATGCCGAGCTCGACCGCGAGCACGAGCACCGTGGTGATCACGGTGGCCGGCGAGACCTCGCCGAGCACGATGCCGAACGCGAGGAACGGCAGCGATGCGGCGAGGAACGCGAGCGCCGTCAGCCAGGCCGCCACCCACTTGCCGATCACGAGCTGCGCCGTCGTGACGAGCGTGACCTGCGTCGTCGCGAGCGTGCCCGCCTCGCGCTCGCCGTTGATCGCGTTGCCGCTGAGCGCGGGGGAGACGAGCGTGCCGAGCAGCAGCACGAAGAAGACGATCGTCGAGAAGACGCCGCCGCCGCCGGAGTCCCACGCGTTCGTCGCGATCACGACGAGGGCGGTGACGGCCGTCACGAGCACGACGAAGACGCCGAGCAGCACGTACCAGGCGATGCCGCGCACACGCTGCCTCAGGTCGAGCGTGACGATCAGCCACATGCCCCGCAGGAACCCGTTCATGCGTCGCCGTCCGATCGGTTGAGGTCGTGGAAGACGTGTTCGAGGTCGCCGACCGCAGGGGCGAACGACGAGATCGGCACCCCCGAGCCGACGAGGTGGGCCAGCATCTGCGCGGCGTCGGCCTCGCTCGCGAACGGCACGACGGCGCCGAACCGGTCGACCACGGAGACCTCGCCGTAGCCGGCGGCGCCGAGCACCGCGGCGAGGCGGTCGGGGTCGAGCGAGCGGACGCGCCAGTCGCGCGCCGTGCGGCCGGCCCGCGCGACCTCGTCGGGTGCGGCGGTCTCGCCGGCTGCGAGGTAGACCGCCGTGTCGGCCATCTCCTCGAGCTCGGCGAGCACGTGGCTCGAGACGATCACGGTCTTCCCCTCGTGCGCGAGGCGTCGAACGAGCTCGCGCAGCTCGGTGCGGGCGGCGGGGTCGAGTCCCGAGGCCGGCTCGTCGAGCAGCAGCACCTCGGGGTCGTGCACGAGGGCGCGCGCGAGGCTCAAGCGCTGCTTCTGGCCGCGGGAGAGCACCCGGGTCGGCTGGTCGGCGAGCGGCGTCAGCCCGACGAGCCCGATGAGCTCGTCGGCGCGGCGGGATGCCTCGTCGAACTCCATCCCGTACATCCGGCCGCTCGTCGTGAGTGCGGTCCTCACGTCGAGCGACGGCCACGAGCCCAGCGCGTCGGGCATCCAGCCCATGCGCCGTCGCACCTGGTGCGGCTCGGTGACGGGATCGTAGCCCGCGACCCGGATGCTGCCCGAGTCGGGGACCAGCAGGGTCGCGAGCATGAGCAGCAGCGTCGTCTTGCCCGCGCCGTTCGGCCCGATCAACCCGGCGACCGAGCCCTGCGCGACCTCGAAGCTCGCGTGCCGCACGGCGTGCACGTCGCCGAACGACCGGGCGACGCCCTCGACCGTGATGCCCGACATGCGGATCCCCCCTCCGGCGCCGCGGTGGTCGGCCGAGCGTCGTCCGGTCGAGTGTAGGGCGGGGTGCGGCCCGTGCGCGAGGCCGGCGCCGGAGGCGTTGCGAAGCCGTTGCGAACGAGAGCGGGCACGAGCCGGTCGCCCGCGACTGGAAGAATGGGGCGCATGGCCCAGAACGTGACGCCCCCGCGCGGCATGCGCGACTTCCTCCCCGCCGAGAAGGCCCGACGCGAGCACGCCCTCGGCGTGATCCGCGGCGTCTACGCGGCGCACGGCTTCGACGAGATCGAGACGCCGGTCATGGAGGACTCGTCGCGCCTGCACGCCGGACTCGGCGGCGACAACGAGAAGCTCGCCTTCGCCGTCATGAAGCGCGGGCTCACCCCCGACGACCTCGCCTCGGCCGCGGCATCCGGCGACGCCCTCGCACTGGCCGACCTCGGCCTGCGCTACGACCTGACCGTGCCGCTCGCGCGGTTCTACGCGACCCACCGCGCGGCGCTGCCGCCCGTGTTCCGCTCGATCCAGATCGCGCCCGTCTGGCGTGCCGAGCGCCCGCAGAAGGGGCGCTACCGCCAGTTCGTGCAGTGCGACATCGACGTCATCGGCGACGCGACCCCGCTCGCCGAACTCGAGCTGCTGACCGCGACCGTCGCGACGCTCGACGCGCTCGGGCTCGCCGGCTGCACGATCCGCATCAACGACCGGCGCATCCTGCAGGGCATCCTCGCGTCGTGGGGCGTGCCCGACGACCTGCGCGAGCGTGCGCTCATCACGATCGACAAGCTCGACAAGATCGGGGTCGGGGGAGTGGCGAACGAGCTCGCCGAGCTCGGTGCGGTCACGGCCGACGCCGACGTCGCGACGGCCCTCGAGGGGCTCACGAGCGCCGACTGGCACCTGGCCGACGGCGTCGTGCCCCCGCCCGCATGGCTCGACGGCGCCGCGTACGCCGACCTGCTCGCCCTCCGCGACGCGATGCCCGAAGCGGCGATCGAGTTCGACCCGACCCTCGTGCGCGGCATGGGCTACTACACCGGCACGATCTTCGAGATCGCGCACCCCGAGCTCGGCTACTCGCTCGGCGGCGGAGGCCGCTACGACCACATGATCGGGCGGTTCCTCGGCCAGGAGGTGCCGGCGTGCGGCTTCTCCATCGGCTTCGAGCGCATCGTTGACCTGCTCGAGGTGCGCGACGACGCGCGCCCCCGTGCGGTCGTGCTCGTGCACGACGGGGACGTCCCCGCCGAGCGCCTCCTCGCGATCAAGGCCGAACTCGTGGCCTCCGGGTCGCGGGTGCGCCTCGAGCGTCGCGTGAAGAACCTGCGAGCCCTGCTCGACCGCGTCACCGCCGACGGGTTCGACGCGTTCGCGACCGTGAACGCCGAGGCGAACGGCGCGGCGTCGCTCGAGTTCCGCGAGCTCACGGCGTAGGGCGGCCGCGGGGAGTCACGCGGCGAGCACGAGACATCCTCGACCTCTAGACTTGGGCGCGGATCACGACGGCGTCGTCCACCAGTCACCCCCATCACAGAGGAGTCCACTGTGGCATTCATCGAAGCTGTAGGTGCGCGCGAGATTCTCGATTCGCGCGGCAACCCGACCGTCGAGGTCGAGGTGCTGCTCGACGACGGCACCCTCGCCCGCGCCGCGGTGCCCTCGGGCGCCTCGACCGGTGCCTTCGAGGCGTACGAGCTGCGCGACGGCGACGCCGACCGCTACCTCGGCAAGGGCGTGCAGAAGGCCGTCGACGCCGTGCTCGACGAGCTCGGCCCGGCCATCGAAGACCTCGACGCGAGCGACCAGCGCCTCGTCGACGCCGCCCTGATCGAGGCCGACGGCACCGACAACAAGAGCCGCCTCGGCGCGAACGCCATCCTCGGCGTCTCGCTCGCCGTGTCGAAGGCCGCCGCCGACTCGGCCGACCTGCCGCTGTTCCGCTACCTCGGCGGCCCGAACGCGCACGTGCTGCCCGTGCCGATGATGAACATCATCAACGGCGGTGCGCACGCCGACACCGGCGTCGACATCCAGGAGTTCATGATCCTCCCGGTTGGTGCGCCGACCTTCTCCGAGGGCCTGCGCTGGGGCGTCGAGACCTACCACGCGCTCAAGGGCCTGCTGAAGGCCAAGGGCCTCTCGACCGGCCTCGGCGACGAGGGCGGCTTCGCGCCCGACTTCGCGTCGAACCGCGACGCGCTCGACTTCATCTCGGAGGCGATCGGCAAGGCCGGCTTCACGCTCGGCACTGACATCGCGCTCGGCCTCGACGTCGCGTCGACCGAGTTCTTCGAGAACGGCGCCTACCGTTTCGAGGGCAAGGACCGCACGTCGGCCGAGATGAGCGCCTACTACGCCGAGCTCGCCGCCGCGTACCCGCTCGTGTCGATCGAAGACCCGCTCGCCGAGGACGACTGGGAGGGCTGGACCGCCCTCACCGCCGAGCTCGGCGGCAAGCTGCAGCTCGTGGGCGACGACCTGTTCGTCACGAACCCGAAGCGCCTCGCCGACGGCATCGGCAAGCACGCGGGCAACTCGATCCTCGTCAAGGTCAACCAGATCGGCACGCTGACCGAGACCCTCGACGCCGTGTCGCTCGCGCAGCGCTCGGGCTACACCGCGGTGCTCTCGCACCGTTCGGGCGAGACCGAGGACACGACGATCGCCGACCTCGCGGTCGCCACGAACGCGGGTCAGATCAAGACGGGCGCGCCCGCGAGGAGCGAGCGCGTGGCGAAGTACAATCAGCTTCTGAGGATCGAAGAAGAGCTCGGTGAGGCCGCGGTGTACGCCGGCCGCACGGCGTTCCCGCGCTTCACGGCGTGATCGCGTAGCGACATCGCGACGGGGGCGGCCGGGTGGCCGCCCCCGTCGTCGCATTCCGGGCCGTCATGAGGAGGGCGATGAACGGCGAGTCGTCCCGCACCCCCCGCAGGCCCGCGAACCCTGCCGGCTCGCGCGTGCCGAGGTCGAAGCCGAGGGCGGATGCCTCGGAGCCGGCGTCGCCGGCGAAGGGCCCGGCGTCCGACGCGGGCGAGGCGAAGCGCGCCCGGTCGAGCGCGAATTCCTCCCGGTCCGCGAAATCGTCGTCGACCGCGAAGCCGTCGAAGACGAGCACGCACGCCTCGTCCTCGAGTGCGAAGCCGAGGGGCGCCAAGCCCCGCTCCACCGCCTCCGCCGGCGCCGGTGCTGCGTCGGCGACGCGAGCGGGATGGCTCAGCGGCATCCGATTCTCAGGTTTCTCGCTGATCATGTTGGGCATACTCGTGCTCGCGGTCGTGGTGCTCGCGCCGACGATCGCGGCGTTCGCCCAGCAGCGTGCGCAGCTCGCAGAGCTCAAGGCCGCCGTCTCCGCGCAGGAGGAGGAGGTGCAGCGGCTCCGCGACGAGCGCGAGCGATGGAACGACGAGACGTTCATCGTCACGCAGGCGCGTGAACGGCTCTACTACGTGATGCCGGGCGAGGTGAGCTACCTCGTCATCGACGACCGCGACGCGGCCGCGAAGACCGACGAGACGACGGCCGTCTCAGCCGAAGTGACCGAATCGAAGGGCGACTGGATGCGCACCCTGCTCGACTCCGTGATGACCGCGGGGCTCGCGCCCGAAGCCGGCGCGACCGACGCGCCGGCGAGCGACGCCCCCGCGACGACGGCGCCGACCGGTGCACCCGCGACGGAGGACGGCCGATGACCCGCCCGCCCTTCGAACCCGTCACCGAGCGCGATCTCGCCGTCGTCTCCGCGCAGCTCGGCCGTCCGGCGCGCAATGTCGTCGGCATCGCCGCCCGCTGCGTCTGCGGCAATCCGACCGTGGTCGCGACGGCGCCGCGGCTGGCCGACGGCACGCCGTTCCCGACGTTCTACTACCTGTCGCACCCGGCCGCGACGGCCGCGATGTCGTTCCTCGAGGCCGGCCAGCTCATGGTCGAGTTCAGCGAGCTGCTCGCGAACGACGCCGAGGTGCGCGCCGGCTACGAGCAGGCCCACCGCGACTACCTCGCCGACCGCGAGGGTTTCGGCGACGTCCCCGAGATCGCCGGCATCTCCGCCGGCGGCATGCCGACCCGCGTGAAGTGCCTGCACGCGCTCGCGGCCCATGCGCTCGCCGCCGGCCCCGGCGCCAACCCGATCGGCGACCTCGCGCTCGCCCGGTCGAGCTGGTCGCCCGACGTCTGCAAGTGCCCCGACTACGGAGTCGACGAGGCATGACCCGCCCGAGCCGCATCGCACGCGCGCGTGCGACCGCCGCGAAGTCGGCGGTCGCCGTCGTCGCGGCCGTCGCCGTCGCGCTCGGCGGCGCGGCACCCGCGCATGCCGACACCGTGCGCGACTACGAGTACTGGCTCGGCGACTACGGCTTCACGACGGCCTGGTCGACGACGCAGGGCAAGGGCGTCACGGTCGCGATCATCGACACGGGAGTGAACGGCAACGTCACCGAGCTCCGGGGCGTCGTCAAGGGCGGCACGGATGTCTCGGGCCTCGGCAGTCCCGACGGCCAGACGCCGGTCGGCGACCCCGACGAGAGCGCCCACGGCACGATGGTCGCCTCCCTCCTCGCCGGCCGCGGCACGGGCGAGGGCAACGGCGTCATCGGCGTCGCGCCCGAGGCCGACCTGTTGACGGTGTCGGTCGCGTTCGGCCAGGACACGGGGGCCGCGAAGTCGAACGACGAGCAGATCGCCGAGGGCGTCAAGTGGGCCGTCGACAACGGGGCCGACGTCATCAACATGTCGCTCACCCGCAACACCCGCGACTGGCCCGAGAGCTGGGACGACGCGTTCACCTACGCCTTCGAGCACGACGTCGTCGTCGTCGCCGCGGCCGGCAACCGCGGGAACGGCACGACCGAGGTCGGTGCGCCGGCGACGATCCCCGGCGTCCTCGCGGTCGCGGGTGTCGACAAGGAGAAGAACGCGAGCCTCGACGCGAGCTCCCAGGGCATCACGCTCGGGGTCGCCGCACCGAGCGAAGACCTCGTCGGCGTTCGGCCCGACGGTCGCGTCGCGATCTGGAGCGGCACGAGCGGCGCGGCGCCCCTCGTCTCGGGGCTCGTCGCGCTCGTCCGCGCCGAGTACCCCGACCTCGATGCGGCCAACGTGATCAACCGCGTCATCCAGACCGCCGACCCCGACGGGCACGAGGTGCCCAGCCCGCTGTACGGCCACGGGCTCATCGATCCCGTCGCAGCGCTCGAGGCCGACGTCGAGCCGGTCGACGCGAACCCGCTCGGCAGCCTCGAGGAGTGGATCACCATCCACCGCCGAGCCACGTCGACGACGCCGACCCCCGAGGCGACCGAACAGCAGATCGTACCGATCGCCGACCCGCCGCCACCCGCCGACGAGGGCACGGCGACCATGCTGCCGACGCCGTGGACGCTCGCCTACATCACCGTGCCGCTCTCGTTGGTCGCAGGATTTGGTACGCTAGCAGCGCTGTTGGGCATCGGCGCCATTCGGCACACCAGGCGAGCGGTACGCACGCGCGACCACTGATCGCGCGCACCGGGTCGCATCCACCAGATACTGAGGAGTCCATTCACCGTGCCCAAGATTCTCATCGTCGGCGGTGGCTATGCGGGGTTCTACACGGCGTGGAAGCTCGAGAAGTGGCTGCGTCCCGGCGAGGCCGAGGTGACGGTCGTCGACCCGCTGCCGTACATGACGTACCAGCCCTTCCTGCCCGAGGTCGCAGCCGGGTCGATCGAGGCGCGCCACTCGGTCACCTCGCACCGCCGCCACCTCAAGAAGACCAACGTCGTCACCGCGAAGGTCACCAAGATCGACCACGCGTCGAAGACGGCGACCATCACCCCCGAGCTCGGTGAGCCCTGGGAGTTCGAGTACGACGTCGTCGTCGTCACGGGCGGCGCCGTCTCGCGCACCTTCCCGATCCCCGGCATCGCCGACAACGCGATCGGCCTGAAGACCGTCGAAGAGGCCGTCGCGATCCGCGACCGCGTGCTCACGAACTTCGACAAGGCCTCGAACCTCCCGCCCGGGCCCGAGCGCGAGCGCCTGCTCACGTTCGTCGTCGTCGGCGGCGGCTTCGCCGGCATCGAGGTGTTCGCCGAGCTCCGCTCGTTCGCGAGCGCACTGCTCGAGTACTACCCGCAGCTCACCTTCGACGAGACGCACTTCCACCTCATCGAGGCGATGGGCCGCATCATGCCCGAGGTCTCGCTGCCGACGAGCCACTGGGTCATCAAGCACCTCGCCCAGCGCGGCGCCGAGATCCACCTCGACACGCAGCTCACGAGCGCCGTCGACGGCAAGATCGAGCTGTCGACCGGCGAGAGCTTCGAGAGCGACCTCATCGTGTGGACCGCCGGCGTGATGGCGAACCCCGCCATCGTCCGCTCGAGCGACCTGCCCGTCGAAGAGCGCGGCCGCATCAAGACCCGCGCCGACCTGCGGGTCGGGGGCGAAGACGACGACGAGATCGTCGCCGACGCCTGGGCGGCCGGCGACATCTCGGCCGTGCCCGACCTCACCGGCGGCGGCGTCGGCGGCTATTGCGTGCCGAATGCGCAGCACGCCGTGCGCCAGGGCAAGCTGCTCGCGAAGAACATCGTCGCCGTGCTGCGCGGTGAAGAGCCCAAGAACTACGTGCACAAGAACCTGGGTGCCGTCGCCGGCCTCGGCATCGGCTCGGGCGTGTTCCAGTCGGGCAAGCTCGCGATCAAGGGCCTGCTCGCATGGTTCGCCCACCGCGGCTACCACGGCCTGGCCATGCCCAGCTGGGAGCGCAAGTTCCGCGTCTTCTGGGGCTGGTGGAACAACTTCTGGCTCGGTCGCGACATCGTGTCGCTCTCGGCACTGCAGCAGCCGCGCGCACAGTTCGAGGCGTTCGCCGCGCGTCCGAAGCCGCCGGCCGCCGAGGCCCCTGCACCGGCCGCCGACGCGAAGGCCGCGGCGAAGGCCAAGTCGGCCGAGAAGGAGCCCGTCGCCGCCAAGTAGCGGTACGGTCGTGACTATGCTGTGACGCGGCGTCGCCCCTCGGGGCGGCGCCGCGTTCTGCGTCTGCGCGCACAACGCCCCCATAGCCCAACCGGCAGAGGCAGGCGGCTTAAACCCGCTCAAGTCTGGGTTCGAATCCCAGTGGGGGCACCGGGCACGGGCGCGGGCACGACGACACGCGCGCCGGTCACCGTCGCTCGACGATGTCGGTCGCGAGGGGTTCACTGGAGCCATGGGCGACCCTGAGACGACCAGGTACGCGATCGATGCGGTGACGGCACTGCGTCTCATCCGCGACGGGCGGAATGCCGAGGCGACGCACCCGTTCGTCGCACCGTCCCTCATCCGCAGCCACGCGATGTCGCTGCTCTACCGCGAGGTGCGCGACGGCCGGCTCGACGAGCGCGACGCACGCACTGCTCTCGAGGGCCTCGCCTCGCTCCGCATGCGGCTCCTGGGCGATCGCGTCTCACGAGCGACCGCCTGGCGGCTGGCACGACAGCTCGACCTCGAAGATCCGTCGCTCGCCGAGTACCTCGCGGTCGCGACGCTGCAGGCCGACGTCCTGGTCGCCGGCGACGAGCGGGTGGCCGCTGCCGCGGCCGGCATCGTGCCGCTCGCCACCTACGACACGCTCGGCGTCACTCGAATCGAATGATGCGCGCTCGGTCGGGGCAGGAGTAGCTTCGAGGCATCCTCGCGCGCGACGGTCTCGCGGAGTGACGAAAGGGCACGCCAATGAACAGTTTCTGGGACTTCCTCGTCTGGCTCTTCTGGATCTACATCATGATCGCGTGCATCTGGATCTTCATCACGATCATCATCGACATCTTCCGCGACCACACGCTCAACGGCTGGGCGAAGGCGCTCTGGGTCGTCTTCCTGGTGTTCCTGCCGTTCCTCGCCGCGTTCATCTACCTGATCGCACGGGGCCGGTCGATGTCGGAGCGTCGGATGCAGGAGCAGGCGGACGCGCAGGCGCAGGCCAACGCGTACATCCGTAGCGTCGCGGGGGCCGGTGGCAGCTCGGCGGCCGCCGACATCGAGAAGGCCAAGGGCCTGCTCGACTCGGGTGCGATCTCCCAGGCCGAGTACGACCAGCTGAAGGCCAAGGCGCTCGCCGGCTGACGAACACGATCGAAACGGCGGCGGTCGAGCACGAAGGTGCGCGACCGCCGCCGTTCTGCGTGGTGTGCCGCCGCCAGTCGCCGCGGATCACTCCATCAGGTCGAGTCGACGCAGGATCAGGCCCTCGCGCAGGGCCCAGGGCGAGACGTCCAGCTCGGAGACGTCGAAGGCGCGCATCGCCTCGGACAGCACCACCGCACCCGCCACGATCTGGAACGTGCGGTCGGCCGTGATGCCCGGCAGTGCTGGACGTGCGTCCGCGGGGATGCGGGCGAGTCGGGGGATCCAGTCGTCGAGGCCCTTGCGCCGCAGGATGCTGCGCTCATCGGAACCGACGCCGTCCTCCGTCCAGCCGGCCAGGCGCGCGAGCGAGCGGATCGTCTTCGACGAGCCGACGACATGGTCGGGGGAGGAGAGACCCGCGAAGTCGGCGACCGCTCCCGCGAGCACGGCGCGCGCGTGCTCGCGCAGTCGATCGACCTGATCGCTCGAGGGCGGATCGTCGGGCAGGAAGGCCACGGTCGACCGCCCGGCGCCGAGCGGCAGCGATCGCGCCACGTCGGGCACCTCGTCGCCGCCCTGCGCGATCTCGAGCGAGCCGCCGCCGATGTCGAAGAGCAGCATGCGGCCGGCCGACCAGCCGAACCACCGCCGCACCGCGAGGAAGGTGAGGCGGGCCTCGTCGTCACCGCTCAGCACGGCGAGCCGCACGCCCGTCTCGCGCTCGACGAGATCGAGCACGTGTTCGCCGTTCGCAGCCTCCCGGATCGCCGAGGTCGCGAAGGCGAGCAACTCGTCGATGCCGGCCTCGCGTGCCGCCTTCGCGGCGTCGCCGACCGATGAGAGGATCGCCGCGACGCCCTCGGCGCTGATCGCGCCATCTGGCTCGAGGTAGCGCATCAGGCGGAGCACCGACTTGTGCGACGCGGTCGGGATCGGCCGAGCGCCCGGGTGGGCGTCGACCACGAGCAGGTGCACGGTATTCGAACCGACGTCGAGAACCCCGAGGCGCATGATGCGAGCGTAGCGCCCGGCGTGGCGATCTCTGTCCCGATGCTGCATACTGTTGCAACTGGGTCAATTGTCCCAGTCACGGTCGGCGCATCGCTGCGCGCCGTGCCCCGCGAAGGAGCAGGAGAACGCGATGACGCGGATGTCGGCGGCCGAGCGCCGCGCAGCGCTCACCGAGGCCGCGCTGCGCGTGGTCTCCCGCGAAGGGCTCGCGCAAGCGACGACCCGCGCGATCGTCGCCGAGGCAGGCATGAGCCTCGCAAGCTTCCACTACGCCTTCGAATCACGCGACGAGCTCATCGACGAGCTCATCGGCGTCGTGGTCGCCCGGGAGCGGAAGGCCATCGCGGTCGACGAACTCGCTGCTGCCGCCGAGCAGGGCGCGAGCCTGGGCGATCTCCTCGAAGCGGGCATGCTGCGATACTTCGAGCACCTGCGCGAGGACCCCGAGCACGAGCAGGCGATGCTCGAGCTCACCCAGTACGCCCTCCGCTCGCCCGAGCGGCACCCGCTCGCGATCGCGCAGTACGCGCGGTACGTCGACCTCCTCGTCGAGGCGCTCGCCGCCGCCGCCGAGCTCACCGGCACGACGTGGCACCTGCCCGTCGACCAGGTCGCCCGCGTGCTCGTCGCGTTCAGCGACGGCCTCACCATCACCTGGCTCGTCGACCGCGATGACGCGGCCGCGGCCCGCGTCGCGGCGGCCGCCGCCGACGCCGTCTCGAGAATGGCAGACCCCCGATGACCCGCATCGACCCGGCCGCCCCCCGCGGGGCCGGCCCCGAGGCCCCCGCCGCCTTCGCCGAACCCACGCGTCGCGTCGGCGCCGGCTGGATCGCGTCGTTCGCGACCGTCTGGCTCGGTATCTGGATGGCGCAGCTCACCCCCGTCCAGCTGCTGCTGCCCGCGCAGATCGACGCCGAGCTGCAGCCCGAGCACTGGGTCGACTCGGTCGTCGCGTTCGGAACGGTCTCGGGGATCGCCGCGGTCGCGACGATCATCGCCTACCCCCTGACCGGCGCGCTCTCCGACCGCACGACGAGCCGGTTCGGCCGTCGCCGGCCGTGGATCCTCATCGGCGCGCTCGTCTTCGCCGCCTCGCTCGTGCTCCTCGGCTGGCAGACCGAGATGTGGGCCATCGGCGCGGCATGGGTCGCGGCATCCGTCGGGTTCTGCATCATGACCGCCGCGCTCACCGCGACGATCTCCGACCAGGTGCCGGTCAACCAACGCGGCTTCGTCTCGGGGTGGATGTCTGCGCCGCAGGCGGTGGGCATCATCGTCGGGCTCATCCTCGTGACCGAGCTCGTGACCGACGCCGCACTCGGCTACCTGCTGCTCGCGGTGCTGCTCGTCGTGCTCGCCGTGCCCTTCCTGACTCGGCACGACGAGCCGCTCGAGCGCGCCCTGCGCACCCCGATGACACTCCGGAGCGTCATCGCGGGGTTCTGGATCAGCCCGCGGAAGCACCCCGACTTCGGCTGGACGCTGCTCAGTCGCGTGCTGGTCTCGACCGGCAACGCGCTCGGCACGAGCCTGCTGCTCTACTTCCTCATGTTCCAGCTGAACGACCAGCACGCCGAGGACGACCTCATCGTGCTGACGCTCGTCTACATGGTGTTCGTGATCCTCGCCTCGCTCGTGGGCGGCCGGCTCTCCGACCGTCTCGGACGCCGCAAGCAGTTCGTGTTCGTCGCCTCGGCGTTGCAGGGCGTCGCCGCGCTGCTGCTCGCGCTCTTCCCCGATCTCACGGTCGCCATGGTCGCCGCCGGCATGCTCGGCCTCGGGTACGGCTGCTTCCTCTCCGTCGACCAGGCCCTTGCGACGCAGGTGCTGCCCGACGCCGCCAGTCGCGGCAAGGACCTCGGCATCATGAACATCGCCTCGGCCGTGCCGCAGGCGGTGGCCCCCATGATCGGTGCGGCCGCGGTCGTCGTCTCCGGCTCGTTCATGCTCGTCTTCCTCCTCGGTGCGGCGCTCTCGACCGCCGGGGCGTTCGCGGTCGCGCGGGTGCGGAGCGTGCGCTGATGGCCGGCCTCGACCTGCGCAAGACCGGCACCCCGGCCGCGGATGCCTCGAGCTGGCGCCGTCCGGCGGAGTACTGGCCGCGGCTGACCGAGGCGACGCGCCATCTCGACGCCCCCGTCGGCGCGCTCCACCTCGGCGCCCTGCGGCACAACGCCCTCGACATGCTGCGGCGCGCCAACGGCACGCCGATCCGCGTCGCGTCGAAGTCGGTGCGCGTGCGGGGCGTCGTCGAGGCCCTGCTCGCGATGCCCGGTTACCGGGGCGTGCTCGCGTACACGCTCGCCGAGGCGCTCTGGCTCGCGGACACCGTGGACGACGTCGTGGTCGGCTACCCGACCGCCGAGCGGGGCAGCATCAGGCGACTCGCGACCGACCCCGACTTCGCCGCGCGGGTCACGCTCATGGTCGACTCGCCGGCGCAGCTCGACCTCGTCGACTCCGTGCTGCCGCCCGGCCGGCGCGAGCGCATCCGAGTCTGCCTCGAGCTCGACGCCTCCTGGGACGCCCCGGTGCTCGGCCACCTCGGCGTGCGCCGGTCGCCCGTGCACGAGCCCGCCGACGCGGGTGCGCTCGCCGCGTACATCGCGAAGCGGCCGGGCTTCCAGCTCGTCGGCATGATGTCGTACGAGGCGCAGATCGCAGGCGTCGTGAACCGCCCAGAGGGGCGCCCCGTCGACGGAGCGGTCAACCGCTGGATGCAGTCGCGCTCGATGCCCGAACTCCTCGAGCGCCGCGCCCGCGCCGTCGCGGCGGTGCGCGAGGTCGCCGACCTCGAGTTCGTCAACGGCGGCGGCACGGGCTCGCTCGAGCGGACCTCGGCCGATCCGTCGGTGACCGAGATCGCCGCGGGCTCGGGTCTCTTCGGCGGGCACCTCTTCGACGGCTACGAGCACTTCACGCCGGCGCCGGCGGCCGCCTTCGCGCTCGACGTGGTGCGACGCCCGAGCGCGAAGCACGCGACGATCCTCGGCGGAGGCTGGATCGCCTCGGGGCCGCCCGCGGCCGACCGGCTGCCGCGCATCGTGTGGCCGGAGGGGCTCGTGATGGAGCCCCGCGAGATGGCGGGCGAGGTGCAGACCCCGGTGTCGGGCCGCGCCGCTCGCTCGCTCGCCGTCGGCGACCGCGTCTGGTTCCGGCACACCAAGTCGGGCGAGCTCGCCGAGCACCTGAACGAGTTCGCCGTCGTCGACGGCGACGACACCGTGGCGATGATCCCGACGTACCGGGGAGAAGGGATGGCGTTCCTGTGACCGCGACCGGAGCAACCTGGCGCAACTGGGGCCGGACGGAGGCGGTGCGGCCGCTGCGCGTCGAACGACCCGACTCGCCCGAGGCGGTGCAGCGCGCCGTGCAGGCCGCGGCTGCGGCGGGCCTGCGCATCAAGCCCGTCGGCTCGGGGCACAGCTTCACCGGCATCGCGGTCGCGCCCGGTGTGCAGCTCGACCTCGCCGACCTCTCGGGCATCATCGACGCCGATGTCGCGACCGGACGGGTGACGCTCGGCGCAGGAACCCCGCTGCACCGGCTGCCGGCGCTGCTCGCACCCTACGGCCTCGCACTCGCCAACATGGGCGACATCGACAAGCAGACGATCGCCGGTGCCACGTCGACCGGTACCCACGGCACCGGGCTCGGCTTCGGCGGCCTCGCGACGCAGATCGTCGCCGCGAAGCTCGTCACCGGCACGGGCGAGCTCGTCACCGTGAGCGAGACCGAGCATCCCGAGCTGCTGCCTGCGGTGCGCCTCGGGCTCGGCGCCCTCGGCGTGCTCGTCGAGGTGACCCTGCAGCTCGTGCCGCGCTTCGTGCTGCACGCGATCGAGCGGCCCGAGCCGCTCACCGACGTGCTCGACGGGTGGCTGCAGCGCGTGCGCGCCGTCGACCACTTCGAGTTCTACTGGCATCCGCACACCGAGGTCGCGATGACCAAGACGAACACGCGGCTCCCGGGCGACGCCCCGCGGAAGCCGCTCGGTCGCGTCTCGCGCTGGCTCGACGACGAGCTGCTCGCGAACGGCGTCTTCCGCGGAGTCTGCGCGCTCGGCACGGCCGCACCCGGCGTCATCCCGTTCTTCGCGCGCCAGGTCGAGCGGCTGCAGAGCGGGCGGGACTTCGCCGACTTCTCGCCCTCGGTGTTCGTCACGAACCGCACCGTGCGCTTCCGCGAGATGGAGTACGCGATCCCGCTCGCCGACGTGCCCGACGCCCTCCGCGAGGTGCGGGCGCTCATCGAGCGGAAGGGCTGGCGCATCAGCTTCCCGATCGAGGTCCGCGCGGCCGCGGCCGACGAGAACTGGCTCTCGACGGCCCACGGGCGCGAGTCTGGCTACATCGCCGTGCACCGCTACTTCCGCGAGGACGAGCGCGAGTACTTCGCCGCCGTCGAGGCGATCATGCGCGATCACGGCGGACGCCCGCACTGGGGCAAGATGCACACGCAGACCGCCGAGACGCTGCGCGAGGTGTACCCGCGCTTCGACGACTTCCTCGCGGTTCGCGACGAGCTCGACCCCGAGCTGCGGTTCGCGAACCCCTACCTCGACCGGGTGCTCGGCACGACACCGGGCGGCGCCCGCCCGACCGGCGCAGCACGACGGGACGCGGCGAACCCCTGATCCGCGACGCAGCGAGGGCGGGTGCCGAACGGCACCCGCCCTCACCGGTCGAAGCGTCGGTCAGAGACCGAACTCCGCGAGCCACTCGTCGACGACGGGGATCTCGACGCGCTGGTACCCGCCGAGGTACCGGCAGTTCGAGGTGTAGCCGTAGCTCGTCACCGCGACGAGCTCGCCGTCGAGGAAGACCGGCCCGCCCGAGTCGCCGAAGCAGGTGCCGCCCGTGCCCCACGGGTCCTTCTCGTTGCCGTTGGTCTGCAGGATCTGCGGCGTGAGCTTCTGCCCGGGCATGTCGACGTACCGGCGCAGGATCGGGTAGCTCTCGGGCTCGGGCTTCATGTTGTCGCCCTCCTGCCGCACCTCGGTGCCGTAGCCGACCGCCGTGAACAGCGTCTTCGACAGTGCCCGCTGCGCGATGCCGTCGAGCGTGCCGGTCTCCGCGATCTGCGGGTAGCCGTCGCCGTGCGAGGCCACCGGCTCGTCGAGCACGATCACGCCCACGTCGTTCCAGTTCTTCGTGTCGGTGAAGTCGGAGTACTGCGGATGCGTGTACGCCGTGCCCGAGAGGTAGCCCGCGTCGGCGAGCTCGTCGGCCGTGTAACCCACGGCCGGGTCGGCGGCGGTCGGGAGGAAACTCGGAGGAGCGTCGTCGAGGAAGGTGTCGAACGTCACGAGCGTCTTGCCGAGTGTGCCGAGCGTGCAGTGCGCCGCCGTGATGACGACCGTCGGCGACACGAGCGTCGCGCTGCAGCGGTAGCGGCCGGTGCTGTCGTAGAACGCGATCAGCCCGACATCGGGGTGGAGCTCGCCGTCGGCGGAGCCGCCGGTCGACGCTTGGGCGGGGGCGGCACCGACGGCGAGGCCGCAGACGGTGGCGAGGGCCGCGAGGGCCGCGAACAGTTTCTTGCGCATCGCTCACTTCCGGTCGAGGGACAACGGTGTGACGATCATGCTCCCCCGGCGATGTCGTTGTCGAGAGACGCGCTCGAAAGTGGGGAGACGCGTGAGAACCGCGTCAGGGCGTTCGTCGACGCAGCGTGATCGAGCCGACCACGATGGAGCCGACGATCCATGCTGCGATCGCGAGGATCCTCACCATGATCCACTCGGTCGACTCACTGTCGGCGGCGACCGCCTGGAGTGCGTCGATCGCGTAGCTGAGCGGCAGCCAGTCGCTGATCTCTTCGAGCCCTGCGGGAAGCTGGTCGCGCGGGATGAAGATGCCGCCGAGCAGGATCTGCGGGAAGACGATGAGCGGCATGAACTGCACGACCTGGAACTCGGTGCGCGCGAACGCGCTCGCGAGCAGCCCGAGCGCGGTGCCGAGCAGCGCGTCGGCGACCGCGACCGCGAACAGCAGCCAGATCGACCCCTCGATCTCGAGACCGCACACCCAGACGGCGAACGACACGACGATCGCGGTCTGCGCGACGGCGAGCAGGCCGAAGGCGAGCGCGTAGCCGAGGATGAAGTCGCCCTTGCCGAGCGGCATCGCCAGCAGCCGCTCGAGCGTGCCGCTGCGACGCTCGCGCAGCGTCGCGATGCTCGTCACGAGGAACATCACGATGAACGGGAACAGCGCGATCATCGCGGGGCCGATGTCGGCGAACACGTCGGTGTCGACGAAGATCCACGCGACGAGGCCGATGAGCAGGCTGGGCACGACGAGCAGCAGCGCGATCGTGCGGTGATCGTGCCGGATCTGACCGAGCACCCGGCCGGTGGTCGCGAGGGTCCGTGCGGGCGTCATCGCGGTTCCTCCTCGTGCCGGCCGTGCGCACCGCTCTGCTCGTCGTCGAGCGACCTCAGGTCGGGCTCGCCTCGATCGATGAGCCGGAGGAACGCCGTCTCGACGTCGTCGGTGCCCGTGACCTCGAGCACGCCCTGCACCGTGTCGTCGGCGAGCAGCGCGCCGTCGCGCATCAGCAGCAGCCGGTCGCACCGCTTCGCCTCGTCCATGACATGGCTCGAGACCAGGAGCGTCGTGCCCTCGTCGGCGAGGTTCCGGAACATTCCCCAGAGGTCGACCCGGAGCACCGGGTCGAGCCCGACGGTCGGCTCGTCGAGCACGAGCAGCTCGGGGCTGCCGAGCAGGGCGGCGGCGAGCGAGACGCGACCGCGCTGCCCGCCCGACAGCGAGCCGACGAGCCGATCGGCGACCGGACGCAGATCCGTGCGGTCGATGACCCGGTCGGCGTCGCCCGCCGGCGCGCCGAGCACCCGGCGGAAGTACGAGATGTTCTGCCGCACGGTGAGGTCGTCGTAGACGCTCGCCTGCTGCGTGACGTAGCCGACCCGGCGTCGCAGTTCCCGACTGCCGGCCGGGCGCCCGAGCACCTCGATTCGTCCCGACTTCACGACCTGTGCGCCCACGATCGAGCGCATCAGCGTCGTCTTGCCACTGCCGCTCGGGCCGAGCAGCCCCACGATCATGCCGCTCGGCACCGCGAGGGACAGGCCGTCGAGCACCGCGGCACCACCGCGCACGACGTGGAGGTCCTCGGCGACGACCGCCGCCCCCGATCCCGCGATCGCGTGGGCGCCCCGGTGCGGGGGCGGTGACGAGGCATCCGAGCTATTCACCATGTGCTGAATAATTCGCCTGCGCGGGTGCCCTGTCAAGACCCCGGAGGACGTCCGGTCAGGTGCCATTGCACCGACGGGCCGACACGGGCGACGAGCTCGTCGGTCGGCAGCGACGCGACCGGCTCGAACTCGAGCACGTAGCGCACCATGATGACTCCCACGAGCTGTGACGCGGCCAGTTCGGCGCGGAGCTCGGCGTCGGGTTCGTCGAGGTGCTCCGCGATGCGGTGCATGATCTCGCGTCGCAGGAACTCGCGGAGCATCCGCGACACCGGTCCCTGGCCGATCGCCGATCGCAGGGCGGCCACCGCGGCCGGGCGCACCGTCGCCGAGTCCCACGCGGTGACCACTGCGCGCACGAGCCGGTCGCCCAGGCCGTCGAGCGGGCCGTCGAGCGCGCCGGCGACGAGGCGGTCGGGTTGCAGCGGCACCTCGACGACCTCGGTGACGAGGTGCTGCTTGTCGTCGAAGTAGTGGTGCACGAGCGCGGGATCGACGCCGGCGCGACGGGCGATCGCCCGCATCGACGCCGCTTCGTAGCCGCGCTCGCCGAACTCCTCGGTCGCGGCGGCGAGGATGCGCGCCCTGGTGTCACCCGATTTCGCGCCGCGGGGGCGACCCGGGCGCCGTCGGGGGATGCGCTCCGTCACACCCAGAGCCTAACCCCGGGGGCCGGCTCGGGGTGCTCCGTCACACGCTGTGCCTCTCCGGTGCCCCGCCCCGGAGCCCGCCGCGGGGTTCCTCCGAGTCTCATGGGAAGGCCGTTCCGCGACGAGACCGATCGGTAGGATTGTTCACGCCCCAGTTCTGCCGCCGAATGCGCTAGGAGTCCGTGCCATGGAATGGCTCATCCCCGTCATCATCGTCGTCGCACTCGTGGTGATCATCGGCATCTACCTCTGGGCCACCTACAACTCGCTCGTCACCCTCAACGTCCGCGTCGACGAGGCGTGGAGCGACATCACCGTGCAGCTCAAGCGCCGGGCCGACCTGATCCCGAACCTCATCGAGGCGGTCAAGGGCTACGCGGCGCACGAGAAGGGCGTGTTCGAGTCGGTCACGCAGGCACGCGCCGAGACCCTGCAGGCGCAGGGCCCCGCAGAGGCCGGCGTCGCCGAGAACCACATGCAGCAGGCGCTGAAGTCGATCTTCGCGGTCGCCGAGGCGTACCCGCAGCTGCAGGCGAGCCAGAACTTCCTGCAGCTGCAGGCCGAGCTCGTCGACACCGAAGACAAGATCCAGGCGTCGCGCCGGTTCTACAACGGCGGCGTGCGCGAGCTGAACACGAAGATCAAGGTGTTCCCGAACACCCTGTTCGTTCGGGGCCTCGGCTTCCACGAGCGCGACTTCTTCGAGGTCACCGAGGCGGCGGCGATCGCCGAGCCTCCGCGCGTCCAGTTCTAAGGGCCGGCCTTGTATCGCGCGATCGCCAGGAACAAGCGCAACACCGTCTTCATCATCCTGTTCTTCCTCGCCATCATCGGCGGGCTGGGATGGCTGGCCGCGGTCGTCTACCAGGACCTCACGATCGTCGTCGTGACGCTCGTCGTGGCGACCGGGTACGCGCTCATCCAGTACTTCACGGCCGACCGCCAGGCGCTCTCGATGTCGGGGGCGATCGAGGTCCGGTCGAAGGCCGACCACCCGCGCCTCTGGCGCACGGTCGAGAACCTCTCGATCGCGACGGGCACGCCGATGCCGCGCGTCTACGTGATCTCGGACCCCGCGCCCAACGCGTTCGCGACCGGCCGCGATCCCGAGCACGCCGTCGTCGTGGCGACGACGGGTCTCCTCGAGATCATGGACGACGCCGAGCTCGAGGGCGTCATGGCGCATGAGCTCGGGCACGTGCGCAACTACGACATCCGGCTGTCGATGATCGTGTTCGGGCTCGTGGTCGCGGTCGGCTTCATCTCCGACATGTTCGTGCGCATGGCGTTCTTCGGTCGCAACAACAACAACTCGAACCCGATCGTCATGGTGTTCGGCCTCGTTGCGATGCTCATCGCGCCGCTCGTCGCGAGCCTCGTGCAGCTCGCCGTCTCCCGACAGCGCGAGTACCTCGCCGACGCGACGGGGGCGATGACCACGCGGCATCCCGACGCCCTCGCGCGGGCCCTCGAGAAGCTCGAGGCGTACGGCCGGCCGATGCAGCGGCAGAACTCGTCGATGGCGCACCTCTGGATCGCCGACCCGCTGAAGCCGGGCGTCATGAGCCGACTCTTCGCGACCCACCCGCCGATCGCCGATCGGGTCAAGCGACTCGAGGAGATGGGCGGCAGCTTCTAGCCGACCTCGACGAGCTGCGGAGCGGACCCGAGTTCGGCCGCGAGCGCGGGGGAGAGGTCGCCACGACCGGTGACCAGCACGTCGTCGAGACCCTGCCAGGCCGCCGCTCGGCGCAGCACGGGCACCAGCCGCGCCGCCGTGTCTGCCGGGGCATCGGGCTCGGTCCACGCGGACTGCACGCGCAGGACGCCCGCCTTGCGGTCGCTCTTGAGATCGACCCGGCCGACCACGCGATCGTCGATGAGCAACGGCAGCGAGTAGTAGCCGAACCGGCGGTCGGGCTCTGGCGTGTAGATCTCGATGCGGTAGTGGAAGTCGAACAGACGCTCGGTGCGTGGGCGGAACCACACGACCGGATCGAACGGCGACAACAGCGCGACGGTCTCGATGCGGCGCGGTCGCCGGGCATCGCGATGCACCCAGGCCGGCGTCGCCCGGCTGCCGGTGCGCCAACCGGGTACCTCGACCGGGAGGAGCACGCCGGCAGCCTCGAGTTCGGCGATCGCCTGGCGCACCGGCGCCCGCTTCATGCGCCAGTAGTCCGCGAGATCGGCTTCGGTGGCGATGCCGTAGGCGCTGGCCGCGAGCGCGACGAGCGTGCGGACGGCCTCGTCGACGGGCGGAGACGCGTCGAGCAGCTCGGCGGGCAGCGCCTGCTCGGGCAGGGCGTAGACGCGCTCGAACCGCTGCCGGTCGACGCAGACGACGTCGCCGGTGCGGAACATCATCTCGAGGGTGCGCTTCACGTCGGACCAGCCCCACCAGGGGCCGCGCCGCACGTTCGCATCGTGCTCGATCTCGCTCGCGCGGAGCGGACCCTTCTCGGTCAGCTCGGCGCGCAGCCAGCCGGCGAGCCCGTGCTCGTCGGCCACCCAGCCGCCCCAGTCGTTGCCGGCCTGCCGGTACTCGTCGCGCCGGAACTCGAACAACGGCCACAGCTCGCGCGGGATGTACGCCGCCTGATGCGCCCAGTACTCGACCATGCGCCCGCGACGGCCAGACGTGATGCGATCGAGAAGCGACCGGTCGTAGTCGCCGACCCGGCTGAAGGCCGGCAGGTAGTGGCTGCGCTCGAACACGTTGACCGAGTCGATCTGGAGCAGGCCGAGCCGGTCGACCACGCCGTTCAGGGCGCGGGTGCCGGCGGCCTCGGGGTGCGGGCGGGAGAAGCCCTGCGCGGCCAGTGCGATGCGGCGGGCGAGGGCGGGACTGACGACGTCGACCATGGTGACACCGACGCTAGCGTCCGCCACCGACATCGGCGAGCGGCGCCCGCCCCGGGCACGGCATGCCGAGGTGCGCATACGCCGTGCCTAGACTGGATGAATGGCGGACTCGGGCGGGGCGGGACGAGGCGGACGACGCGCACGACGATGGTTCGGCTTCGGTGCTGCGCCCGAGCCGGCGGCGAAGCAGGTCCACGAACCCGCGAGCGGTGATGTCGAATCGAGCGTGCCCTACGGCGTCCGCCTCGCCGGTGCATGGTCGTGGCGTCTGCTGCTGATCGCCGGGGTGCTCGCGGTCGTCGTCTTCCTCGTCATCCAGTTGCGGCTCATCCTGATCCCGCTCCTCGTCGCGGTGCTCCTCAGCGCCCTGCTCGTGCCCTTCTCCGCGTTCCTCCGGCGGCACGGCTGGCCGAAGTGGCTCGCGGTCGCCGTCGCGATGCTCTCCGCACTCGCCGTCGTCGGCGGACTGCTCACGCTCGGCATCTGGCAGATCGTGCGCGGGGCCGACGAACTCACCGCCCAGTCGCTCGTCGCGTGGGACGATTTCCGTGCCTGGCTCCTCGCCGGTCCGCTGCACATCACCGAGGCGCAGCTCAACGATTGGGTCGAGCAGGCCGTCACCGCGGTGCAGCAGGACATGGGCATCATCTGGAGCGGGGCGCTCTCGCTCGGATCGACGGTCGGTCATTTCCTCGCCGGCATGCTGCTCGCCCTCTTCGCCACGCTCTTCATGCTGATCGACGGCCGTGGCATCTGGAACTGGATCGTCGGCATCTTCCCACGACGGGCGCGCACCGCCGTCGACGGTGCCGGCCAGGCCGGCTGGGAGACGCTGCAGAACTTCGTCCGCGTGCAGATCCTCGTCGCGACGATCGACGCGATCGGCATCGGACTCGGTGCGTTCTTCCTCGGGCTGCCGCTCGCCATCCCGATCGCCATCCTCGTGTTCCTCGGGTCGTTCATCCCGATCGTCGGCGCCGTCGTCACGGGTGCACTCGCGGTGTTCGTCGCGCTCGTGTACAGCGGCTTCTGGCCGGCCGTGATCATGCTCGGCATCGTGCTGCTCGTGCAGCAGATCGAGGGGCACGTGCTGCAACCGCTCATCATGGGCACCGCGGTCAAGGTGCATCCGCTGGGCGTCGTCGTCGCAGTCGCGACCGGGTCGTTCCTCGCGGGCATCCCTGGCGCGCTCTTCGCGGTGCCGGTCGCGGCGGTCGTCAACGTGATGATCCTGTACATCTCGAGCGGCGACTGGAAGGACGACGCCCCGCCGTCGACCGTCGCCGTGCGTTCGCCGCTGTGGCGCACCGTCCCGCAGCGTCCCGGCTTCCAGCGAGGAGAATGAACGAGTTGAACCACACGATCGCCGGCCCCGCGCTCGCCGACTTCGAGGCCGCCCGCGACATCGTCGCCCGCGTCGCCCGCACGACGCCGATGGAGTCCTCCCGCTACCTGGAGCGGGTGCTCGGCGCGCCCGTGCGCCTCAAGTGCGAGAACCTGCAGCGCACGGGTTCGTACAAGCTGCGCGGCGCCTACCACCGCATGTCCTCGCTGACGCCGGAGGAGCGAGCGCGCGGCGTCGTCGCCGCCTCGGCCGGCAACCACGCCCAAGGCGTCGCATTCGCCGCACGCGAGCTCGGCATCCGCGCCACGATCTTCATGCCGGTCGGCGTCGCCCTGCCGAAGCTCGAGGCGACGAAGGCCTACGGCGCCGACGTCGTGCTCGCGGGAGCCTCGGTCGGCGAGACGCTCGAAGCGGCAGCCGCCTTCGCGGCGGAGACCGGTGCGGTCGTGATCCCGCCCTTCGACCACGTCGACGTCGTCACGGGTCAGGGCACCCTCGGGCTCGAGATCCTCGACCAGGCGCCCGACGCCACGACGATCGTCGTGCCGATCGGCGGCGGCGGCCTCGCCGCCGGTATCGCGAGTGCGGCCAAGCAGCGGGCCGCGGCGGAGGGGCGCAGCATCCGGATCATCGGCGTCCAGTCCGAGAACGCGGCGCCGTACGTCGCCTCGCTCGCGGCGGGGGCTCCGCAGACGGTGCCGGTCGTGCCGACCATCGCCGACGGCATCGCCGTCTACCGGCCCGGCGAACTCAACTTCGAGATCATCCGCGACGCGGTCGACGAGGTCGTCACCGTCACCGAGGACGACATCGCTCGCGCACTGCTCGTGCTGCTCGAGCGCGCGAAGCTCGTCGTCGAACCCGCCGGTGCCGTCGCCGTCGCCGCGATCATGAAGGGGGCCGTGCCGAACGACGGCCCGGTGGTCGCGGTGCTCTCGGGCGGCAACATCGACCCGCTGCTCATGCAGCGCGTCATCGCGCACGGGCTCGCCGCCTCCGGCCGCTACCTCACGGTCCGCGTCGGCCTTCCCGACCGGCCCGGCCAGCTCGTGCGCGTCGCCGAGCTGCTCGCGGGTTCGCATGCGAACGTCGTCGAGGTGCTGCACACGCGCCACGGCCGCGGCATGCAGATCTCCGAGGTCGAGATCGACATCTCGGTCGAGACGCGCGGGCCCGAGCATCGCGCCGAGGTCGTCGAAGTCCTGCGCCGTGCCGGCTACGAACCGGTCGTGCTCGACGACTGAGCAGCCGCCGTCTCAGGAGACCGGCGCGGAATCAGGACGATCCTCGTGGTCTCGTCCTGAACAGCGGACTTTCTCCTGAACCGGTGCTGCTCGCCGCCGAGACGCGAAGAGCGGATGCCTCCGAGGCATCCGCTCTTCGCGCTGGACCGGTCGCGGGCGACTACTGGCCGCCCCAGGTGTCGACGCTCGTGATCTCCACGACGATCTCGCGACCGTTGGGCGCGGTGTAGCTCGTCTTCTCGCCGACCTTGAGGCCGAGGATGGCGGCGCCGAGCGGCGACTGCTCGCTCCACACGTCGAGCTCGGAATCACCGGCGATCTCACGGCTGCCGATGAGGAACGTCTCTTCGTCGCCGGCGATCACGGCGGTGATGACGGTGCCCGACTCGACGATGCCCTTCGACGCGGGCGCCTCGCCGACCTCGGCGGTCTTCAGCAGCTCCTTGAGCTGGCGGATCCGGGCCTCGATCTTGCCCTGCTCGTCCTTCGCAGCGTGGTAGCCGCCGTTCTCCTTGAGGTCGCCCTCTTCGCGGGCCGCCTCGATGCGCTTCGCGATCTCCTCGCGACCGGTCGTCGAGAGCTGCTCGAGCTCGCCCGCGAGTCGGTCGTAGGCGTCCTGGGTGAGCCAGGTGACAGTGGCGTCCTGCGCCATGATGCACACTCCTGTGTCGGGATACCCGGTGCGGTCCCCCTCGCGGGCATGGAGCCCGCGAAGCCGCGCCGGATAGACGTGTCGCCCCGACATGGGTCGGGGCGAATGACCCATGTTAGGTGAGCCAGCAGCGGTAAATCAAACCGGTGTTCGCCTCCTGCGCCGTGCGAACGGTCTCGGTGAGCGCGCGGATGTGCTCGGTCGACGGCGGCACGATGATCGTCTTCCAGCCGACGATGGCGAAGTCGGCGTTGAGGGCCTGCACGATGCAAGCGGTCTCGTTGCCGGGCGGGACCGAGAGGTTCCAGCTCACCTCGACCGCGCGCTCCTCGTTCATGAGCCGGTGGCCGGTGTCGGTGACCTCGACCTGCGGCTTCGAGCCGTCGAGGCCGGCCCAGACGACCCACGCGACGATCACGACGGCGACCGCGACGGCTCCGGCGATGAGCAGGAACCGATCACGCGAGCGGTTGCGGCGCGTGCGGCCGTACCGTTCGTCGAGCGACGTGGTCACGGGGCTCCTTCGGAGGTGGATCGACTAGGCTGCATCAAGCCTAAACCCGCCCCCTGAGGGCAGGATCCATCCCCGAAAGGCTGGCCGATGCTCGTCGACTCCGTCCGTTCCCTGCTGTCCTCGGCGACGCTGGTCCTCGCCGACGGCAAGGAGGAGTTCGACCCCGACACGGTCACCCCCGGCGTATGGGGCTTCGTCGTCACGTTCCTCGTGATGGTGGCGGTGCTGCTGCTCGTCCTCGACATGGTCCGCCGCATCCGCCGCACCAACTACCGCGCGCAGGTGCGCGCGCAGATCGACGCCGAGAACGAGGCGGCGGCACGCGACGCGGAGCTCGCCGAGTTCGGCGAGGGCGACGACCGGCCGGATGCCTCGGGCGAGGCGCCCGACCGCCCGACCGAGTAGCTCGGGGCGGGTCTCGACGCGGTCCTTCGTCGCGACTGGCCACCGGACGCCGGCGTCGATCAGCCCACGTGGTAGACCGGTGCCATCGCGATGAGCAGCGTCGCGGTCCAGTGGCACATGAAGGCGAGCACCGTGCACACGTGGAAGATCTCGTGGAAGCCGAAGACGCCGGGCCACGGGTTCGGCCTCTTCAGGCCGTAGACGACCGCGCCGACCGTGTAGAGCAGGCCGCCGACGATGACGAGCACCATCATCGCGACGTTCGCCGCGAGCAGGTCGCCGAGGTACATCACCGCGGCCCAGCCGAGCAGCAGGTAGAGCGGAACGTACAGCCAGCGCGGCGCATGGATCCAGAACACCCGGAACCCGATGCCGAGCAGGGCCCCGCCCCACACGATCGCGAGCAGCAGCCAGCCCTTCGCCGGCGGGAGGGCGAGGATGGCGAGCGGCGTGTAGGTGCCCGCGATCAGCAGGAAGATGTTCGCGTGGTCGATGCGCTTGAGCACGACCTTCGTCTTCGGCTTCCAGTTGAAGCGGTGGTACAGCGCCGAGTTGCCGAACAGCAGCATCGACGTCAGCATGAACACGGCCGAGGCCCATTTCGCGGGCGCACCCTGCGCGAGGCAGATGAGCACGATGCCCGCCGCGATGGCGACGGGGAAGGTGCCGGCGTGGATCCACCCCCGCCACGTCGGCTTCACCTCGACCGCGTGGTTCAACGAGTCGTCCAGCAGCGGGATGTTCGGCAGGTCGGGGCCGTGCTCCTCGCGTGACACCGCGAGGTCGCCCGGGTCGTCGGGAGCCACGGGCCGCGCGAACTCGTCTGCGAGATCCGCGGGGTCGTGGTGGCGCTCAGGGGTCATGGTCACAGCGTAGGGCCTGCCCCATCACGGTCCGCTGTGAGTTCGAGGAGGGTGAGGGGGTAGCGTAGTGCCGTGCAGACGAGCGATCAGCCCCTCGGTCGCGGGATCCTCTACCGGCTCTACCAGAACCGGCTCCGTCGCGGACTCGACCCCGCCGGCCTGCCCCGCCACGTCGCGATGATCATCGACGGCAACCGTCGCTGGGCGAAGCAGCTCGGCTATCGCACGGCGGCCGACGGGCACCGGGCGGGCGCCGCGAAGATGCGGGAGTTCCTCGAGTGGTGCGACGACCTCGGCATCTCGACCGTCACGCTCTACCTGCTCTCGAGCGACAACCTCGGCAACCGCCCCGGCGACGAGCTCTCGGACCTCTTCGAGATCATCGCCGACCTCGCTGAGGAGCTCAGTCACTACCGGGACTGGCGCGTGCAGCACGTCGGCAGCGACACGGGGCTGCCCGGGCCGCTCGTCGCCGCGCTCGACGCCGCCGAGCACCGCACGGCCGACAAGCACGGCCTGCACGTCAACCTCGCGGTCGGCTACGGCGGCCGCAAGGAGATCACCGACGCCATGCGCTCGATCGTCGCTGCGCACCACGCCGAGGGTCGCAGCCTCGAAGACCTGGCCGAGCGGCTCACGCCCGACCTCATCGGCGAGCACCTCTACACGGGCGGCCAGCCCGACCCCGACCTCGTGATCCGCACCTCGGGCGAGCAGCGGCTCAGCGACTTCATGCTCTGGCAGTCGGCGCACTCCGAGTTCTACTTCGTCGAGGCGCTCGGCCCCGACCTGCGCAAGGTCGACTTCCTCCGGGCGCTCCGCGACTACGCGAAACGCCATCGCCGATTCGGCGGCTGACTACCCGTTCTCGCGGCGGCGCGCTGCGAGGCATCCACCCGTTCTGTCATGATGATCGACGGAGAAGGGGGCACGCAACGTGACCATCGACGATTTCACCGCCGGCTTCACCGAGGAGCCGGGGTACCTCGACTACGGCCGCGTGGGGCCGCTCTCGACGGCCGCCGCGGAGGAGACCCTCGCATTCACCCAGGTACTGCAGCGCGCCCGGCACGGCAGCCTCGACGCATTCGGCGAGCAGGACTCGCGCGTGCGCGCGGCCGCCTCGGCGCTGACCGGTTTCCCGGTCGACCAGATCGCGTTCGAGCCGAACGCGACGACCGGCCTCATGCACGCCATGTTCGGGCTCACCGGGGGAGTGCTGCTGTCGGCCGAGGAGTTCCCGAGCCTGCCCATCGCCGCCGTGCGTGCGCAGGAGGCGCTGCACACGGTCCAGCCGGTGTGGCTCGAGACCGACCACGGCAAGGTGACGCCGGGGCAGATCCGCGAACAGCTCGAGCAGGGCGTCGTCGCCGTCGCGGTGAGCCTCGTCGACTCGCGCACCGGCTACCTCTGCGACATCGAGGGCGTCCGGCAGGTGATCGGCGACCGACTGCTCATCGTCGACGCGATCCAGGGCTTCGGCATCGTCGACGCCCCCTGGGAGGCGGCCGATGTCGTCGTCACGGGCGGGCATAAGTGGTGCCGTGCGGGCTGGGGCACCGGCATCCTGGCGCTCTCCGACCGGGCTCTCGAGCGACTCACGCCCGTCTTCTCCGGATTCAGCGCGACCGAGGAGGCCGAGCCGTGGGGCCATGTGCCCCCGCCGGCGCCCGACGCCCGCGCCTACCGAGTCTCGAACCCCGACCCGCTCGCGCAGGCGCGCCTCGCGGCCGCGCTCGAGGAGATCGCCGACGTGACCGTGCCGGTGATCAACGCCGCCGTCGCCGATCGGGTGAGCCGGGTGATCGAGCTCGCCGACGAGTACGCCATTCCCGTGGCGTCGTCGCGCGACGAGCAGGAGCGCGCGGGCATCGTCGTGCTCGAACCGCCGGCAGACCAGGTCACGGTGCTCACCGCCTCGCTGCACAACCACGGTGTGACGGCGACGACCAGGCTCGGGACGGTGCGGCTCTCGATCCACGCCGCGACGAGCGAGGAGACGCTCGAGATGCTGCGGGGCGCGTTCGTCTCGTACTCGACGGCCGCCTCCTACTGAGGCCGGTCACCGCGCACGATCGGGATGCCTCGGCGCCGGCGCCGGCGCCGAGGCATCCGCCGTCCGAAGGTGAACACGACATGACGATGCGCGTGTCGCTTCCGCGGATCCAGCGGGCCGGACGTAGGTTCGGCTCAACGGGTAGATCACCCGTTCGGGTCGGCCACCGGAACCGACTTCGGGAGGGATCGGCGGCAGGCGCGTGAACCGGGCAGGAATGCTCGGGGCGGGAGCGGTTGTGGCGTCATCGGTTACTCCTGATTCGGTCGGTCGTTCGGACGTTCGCGCGGGGGAGCGCGACGCAGCGGAGCCCCGCGAGGGCGTTGCACAGGCCGAGCGCACGTACGTGCTCGACACGTCGGTGCTGCTCAGCGATCCGCGCGCACTCTTCAACTTCGCCGAACACGCGGTGGTGCTGCCCGTCGTGGTCATCACCGAGCTCGAGGCGAAGCGCAACGACCCCGAGATCGGGTACTTCGCGCGGCAGTCGCTGCGCATCCTCGACGAGTTGCGCGTCGCACACGAGCGGCTCGACTTCCCGATCCCCGTGGGCGACGGCGGTTCGCTCAGGGTCGAGCTCAACCACTCGAATCCGAAGGTGCTGCCGTCGGGGCTCCAGCTCGGCGACAACGACTCGCGGATCCTCGCCTGCGCGGCGAACCTGCAGCAGGACGGCGTGCCGGTGACGGTCGTCTCGAAGGACCTGCCGCTGCGCGTGAAGGCCGCATCGATCGGCCTCGACGCGCAGGAGTACCGGCACGAGCTCGCGCTCGACTCGGGCTGGACCGGCATGGCCGAGCTCTCGCTCGGCTCGAACGACATGGCGAAGCTCTACGAGCACGAGTCGATGATCACGCGCGAGGTGGAAGGGCTGCCGGTCAACACGGGCCTCGTCATCCACTCCGACCGGGGCTCGGCACTCGGCCGCGTCGTGGGCGACGGCGAGGTGAAGCTCGTGCGCGGCGACCGCGAGGTCTTCGGCCTGCACGGCCGGTCGGCCGAGCAGCGCCTCGCGATCGACCTGCTGCTCGACCCCGAGATCGGCATCCTCTCGCTCGGCGGCCGGGCAGGCACCGGCAAGTCGGCGCTCGCGCTGTGCGCCGGGCTCGAGATGGTGCTCGAGCGCCAGCAGCACAAGAAGATCATGGTGTTCCGCCCGCTCTACGCCGTCGGCGGCCAGGAGCTCGGGTACCTGCCGGGCGACCAGGGCGAGAAGATGAATCCCTGGGGCCAGGCGGTGTTCGACACCCTCGGCTCGGTCGTCTCCGACAACGTGCTCGACGAGGTCGTCGACCGGGGCATCCTCGAGGTGCTGCCGCTCACGCACATCCGCGGACGATCGCTGCACGACGCCTTCGTGATCGTCGACGAGGCGCAGTCGCTCGAGCGCAACGTGCTGCTCACGGTGCTCAGCCGTATCGGCCAGAACTCGCGGGTCGTGCTCACCCACGACGTCGCCCAGCGCGACAACCTGCGCGTCGGCCGGCACGACGGCATCGCGAGCGTCATCGAGACGCTGAAGGACCACCCGCTGTTCGCGCACATCACGCTCACGCGCAGCGAGCGGTCGGCGATCGCGGCGCTGGTGTCGGAACTGCTCGACGGGGCCGAGCTGGCGTAGCGGGGCTCGCTCGGCGGGGCGGCGCACCGAGCCTCTCCGGGCGCTGGACCGCGGGCGTGGAAGCCGATGCCGCAGTGCGCGATGTCGGTGGAAGGCGGCACGATATCGGCATGCCTGCAGACACCGCGCCCGCGAACGTGATCCGAGCCCTCTGGACGAGGATGCAGGCCAGGGACTGGGCGGGTGTGCGCGCACTGCTCGCCGACGAGCTCGTCGTCGAGTGGTTCGCCTCGCTCGAGCGCATCGTCGGCCCCGAGAACTTCGTCGCCGTCAATGCCGAATACCCCGAGGGGTGGTCGATCCGCATCATCTCGATCGTCGCCGACGGCGACCGGGTCGTCTCCGAGGTCGAGGTGCCGCACGAGGGCGTCGGCGTGTTCCGTGCCGCCTCCTTCTGGCGCGTGCGCGAGGGGCTGATCGTCGAGGGTCGCGAGTACTGGACGACGCGCGGCGGCGACGCGGCGCCCGAGTGGCGACGTCATCTGGTCGAGCCGATCGCCTGAGTCGTGACCGGCTCGCCGGCCCAGAGATCGCGCCGCGGCCAGCTCCGCCCCTGGGGGCGCCGCCCGACGCGCGTCGAGCTTTCTCGCACCTGCCCAACACGACGGATGCCTCGTGCCGGCAGCCGGCACGAGGCATCCTCATCGGTGACGTTACTTCGCCTGCGGGGGGCGCGTCATCGAGAGCAGGTCGAGGGCCGAGTCGAGCTGCTCGACCGTCAGGTCGCCGCGCTCGACGTAGCCGAGGTCGATGACGGCCTCGCGCACCGTGATGCCCTTGGCGACCGAGTGCTTCGCGATCTTCGCGGCGGCCTCGTAGCCGATGAGCTTGTTGAGCGGCGTCACGATGGAGGGTGACATGCCGGCGAGGGCCGTCGCGCGCTCGACGTTCGCCTCGAGGCCGTCGATGGTCTTGTCGGCGAGGACGCGCACCGAGTTGGCGAGCAGGCGGATCGACTCGAGGAGCGCGGTGCCCATGACCGGGATCTGCACGTTGAGCTCGAACGCGCCCGAGGCGCCGCCCCACGCGATGGTCGCGTCGTTGCCGATGACCCGGGCGCACACCATGAGCACGGCCTCGGGCACGACCGGGTTGACCTTGCCGGGCATGATCGAGGAGCCCGGCTGCAGGTCGGGGATGTGCAATTCGCCGAGGCCGGTGTTCGGGCCCGAGCCCATCCAGCGCAGGTCGTTGGCGATCTTCGTGAGGCTCACCGCGATCGTGCGGAGCGCGCTCGACGCGTCGACGAGGCCGTCGCGGTTCGCCTGCGCTTCGAAGTGGTCGGCCGCCTCGGTGATCGGCAGCTCGGTCTCGGACTGCAGCAGCTCGATGACGAGCTGCGGGAAGCCGGCCGGGGTGTTGATGCCCGTGCCGACGGCGGTGCCGCCGAGCGGGACCTCGGCGACGCGGGGGAGCGCCGAGCGCACGCGCTCGATGCCGAGGCGCACCTGGCGGGCGTAGCCGCCGAACTCCTGGCCGAGGGTGACGGGCGTCGCGTCCATGAGGTGGGTGCGACCGGCCTTCACGACGCCGGCCCACAGCTCGGCCTTCGCCTCGAGGGCGACCGCGAGGTGGTCGAGCGCCGGGATGAGGTCGTCGATGAGCGCGGCCGTCACCGCGATGTGCACCGAGGTCGGGAACACGTCGTTCGACGACTGCGAGGCGTTGACGTGGTCGTTCGGGTGCACGGCGCTGCCGAGCTTCGAGGTCGCGAGCGTCGCGAGCACCTCGTTCATGTTCATGTTCGAGCTCGTGCCCGAGCCGGTCTGGTACACGTCGACCGGGAAGTGCTCGGTGAAGCCGTGTGCGCCCGAGATGACCTCGTCGGCGGCGGCCACGATCGCGTCGGCGATGCCCTGGTCGAGAACGCCGAGGCGCGCGTTGGCCTGCGCTGCCGCCTTCTTGATGCGGGCGAGCGCCTGGATCTGCTGGGGCTCGAGACCCGACCCCGAGATGGGGAAGTTCTCGACCGCGCGCTGCGTCTGCGCCCGGTACAGGGCCCGCGCGGGCACCCGCACCTCGCCCATCGTGTCGTGTTCGATGCGGTAGTCGGCGGCGTTGTCCACCACGGTGTGCTTCCCCTTTTCTGCGATGCCGGTGGGCCCGGCTGCGATGCCGGCGCGGCCGGCGAATGCCGCGCGCGGCGGCGTCAGATGCGACCGATGACGATGTCGGTCTCGACGCGACCTTCGAACAGTCGGTAGTTCGCGCCGACGATAGCCAGCGTACCTGCTGCGACCGCGTCGCTGATCATCTCGGAGCTCTCGACGAGCTCGGTGACGGTGTTGCGCAGGTGCTCACGACCGACGAACGCGGTGTCGACATGGCTCGGCTCGATCGGGCCGTCGCCGCCGGCGACCTTGCGCACCGCGGGGACGATCTTCTCGACGAGACCCGCGATGTGAGGCGGCAGCGGCGCGGCGTCGGGCGCCTGCGAGTCGATCGCGGCGCGCACCGCCCCGCACTCGTCGTGTGCCAGCACGATGATGACCGGCACGTCGAGGATGCCCACGGCGTACTCGAGCGAGCCGAGGGCCGACGGCGTCACCACCTGGCCGGCGTTGCGCACGACGAACGCGTCGCCGAGGCCGACGTCGAAGATGATCTCGGCGGCGAGGCGCGAGTCGCTGCAGCCGAAGATCGCCACGATGGGCCGCTGGGCGCGCGCGAGCGAGCCGCGGTGGTCGATGTCCTGGCGGGGGTGCTCGGGCTCGCCGGCGATGAAGCGCTCGTTGCCCCGGCGCAACTCGCGCCACGTGGCGGCCGGAGTGTCGGGACGGGCGGTGGGCGCATCGTTCGGCTGCTCGGTCACGTGGCTCCTCGTGGTCTAGTCCTGCGCCTCGATCGTCGGCGTGATCGCCGTGGCGAAGGTGGCGAACTCTTCGGGGGTGGCCGTGCCGAGCAGCACGAAGGTGCTGCCGCCCGACTCGGTGGTCAGTGCGTACCGCGCGTTGCCGACGTCGGCGTCGGTCTTGCGGTTGTCGTAGATGGTCCAGTCGACGCCGTCGATGTTCACGGTCCCCGTCGCGAGGGTGCGCGCGAGCTGGTTCGCGACCCAGGTCGGGTTCGCGTCGAAGCCCTGGTACAGGCCGAGGTACTCGTCGCTCGGCGTGAGATAACCCGCGTACCAGGCGGTGACGTCGTCGGTCTTGTCGGTACGCAGCTCGGCGGCGTTGGCGCGCCAGCCCTCGGGCAGCTCGGGCACGGCGATCGGCTCGTCGCGGACCGCCTGCACCTGCTCGGCGACGGCGGAGACGTCGATGTCGCGATCGATCGGGGTGTCGCTGCGCGGCACCATGAGCACGATCACGACGACGATCGCGAGGCTCGCGCCGAGCGCGAGCACGAGGTTCTTGAGGGTCTGGCGCTGCCGGTGCTTGAGCGAGGCGTCGGCCTTGCGGGCGGCCGTCTCGGCCGGGGTCTCGGGGCGGCCGAGCTCGGCGACGACCCGTGGTGCGCGTTCGGCCATCAGCGCTCGTCGCCTTCGGGGTCGGCCGAGTCGCGACCCGACAGGGATGCCGCGGTGCCGGCCCGCGCCGCGTCGAGGCGTGCCTTCGCGCCGATGAGCCACTCCTCGCAGCGGGCCGCGAGGGCCTCGCCGCGCTCCCACAGCGCGAGCGACTGCTCGAGCGTGGCCGAACCCTGCTCGAGCTCGCCGACGACGCGCACGAGCTCGTCGCGCGCCTGCTCGTAGCTCAGCTCGGCGACATCGGGGGTGGAGGGCATGGGGCCCATTCTATTCGCCGCCGCCGACCGGCTCGGTCGCGCCCGCGTCGCCCGATCGGGCCGGCGCCGGCGCCTCGCCCTCGGATCTCGCCGAGATGGCGCCGGCGGCGAGCGTCACCGTGAGCGCTGCGCCGACGGGCGCAGCGGCCGGCGAGGTCACGACGTGTCCGTCGGTACCCTGCACGATCGCGTACCCGCGGTCGAGCGTCGCCTGCGGCGACAACGCCCGGAGGTGACCGCGGAGCTCGCCGATCCGGTGCGTCTGCCGTTCGATGGAACGCTCGACGAGCTCGACGCCGCGTGCGACCCAGCGCGTGAGGTCTTCGGCCCGGCGGTCGACGATCCACGAGGTGTCGGCGAGCGCCGGGCGAGAACGCAGGTGTCCGACGCGGTCGATCTCGTGGGCGACCAGCGTGCGCAGGCGGAGTGCGATGCGGGCGCGGGCCTGCTCGACGCGCAGCAGTTCTTCGCCGACGTCGGGCACGACGCGCTTGGCCGCGTCGGTCGGGGTCGAGGCGCGCAGGTCGGCGACCTCGTCGAGCAGGGGTCGGTCGGCCTCGTGCCCGATGGCGCTCACGATGGGGGTCGTCGCCTCGGCGGCGGCGCGCACGACCCGTTCGTCGCTGAAGCCGAGCAGGTTCTGGAAGTCGCCGCCGCCGCGCGCGACGATGATGACCTCGACGTCGGGGTCGGCGTCGAGGCGCCGGATCGCCGAGACGACCTCGCTCGCGGTGCGGTCGCCCTGCACGGCCGCGTGCACGACGCGGAACTCGACGGCCGGCCAGCGGAGCCGCGCGTTGCGCAGCACGTCCTTCTCGGCGTCGCTGTCTCTGCCGGTGACGAGCCCGACGACGCCCGGGAGGAACGGCAGCCGACGCTTGCGATCGCGGTCGAAGAGTCCTTCGGCTGCGAGCTGGGCTCGCAGACGCTCGAGTCGCTCGAGCAGGTCGCCGAGGCCGACGTGCTTCATCTCGAAGACCTGCATCGACAGCGAGCCGCCCTTGACCCACCAGTTCGGCTTCACGAGGGCGACGACGCGGTCGCCCTGCTTGAACTCCTCGCCGAGTCGAGCCCTGACCGACGACCAGATCTGGAACGAGACCGTCGCGTCGGCGTCGAGGTCCTTCAGCTTGCCGTAGACGTTGCCGCCCGACACGCCCCACTGGGTGAGCTCGCCCTCGACCCACACCGTTCCGAGACGATCGATGTACTGCTTGAGCTTGCCCGAGAGGAGAGCGACCGGCCACGGCGCCTCGCGTGTCGCCGGAGCATCCGTCACCGTGGCCTCCCAGCCGCCCGCCTGCGTGCGCCGCGTAGACTCGGCATCGTGACGAGCTTGACTGATGCCCCGCGGATCGGCCTTGGCATGCCCAGAATCCCGAGCGTGCGCGGCCGGCTCAAGGATAACCCGGTCGACCGACCCAAGCGCGTGCTGCTCGCGGCGCCCCGAGGCTACTGCGCCGGTGTCGACCGCGCGGTGATCGCGGTCGAGAAGGCGCTCGAGCACTACGGCGCACCGGTGTACGTGCGCAAGCAGATCGTGCACAACATCCACGTCGTCACCGAGCTCGAGAAGCAGGGGGCGATCTTCGTCGACGAGGTCGACGAGGTGCCCGAGGGCGCCCACATCGTGTTCAGCGCCCACGGCGTCGCGCCCGCCGTCGTGAACGCCGCGTCCGACCGCGGCCTGCACGCGATCGATGCGACCTGCCCGCTGGTCACGAAGGTGCACCGCGAGGCCGTGCGGTTCGCGCGCGACGACTTCGAGATCCTGCTCATCGGCCACGAGGGCCACGAAGAGGTCGAGGGCACCGCCGGCGAGGCGCCAGATCACGTCACCCTCGTGAACAGCCCCGACGACGTGCCCAACATCGAGGTGCGCGACCCCGACAAGGTCGTGTGGCTCTCGCAGACGACGCTCTCGGTCGACGAGACGATGGAGACGGTGCGGCGCCTGCGCGAACGGTTCCCGAATCTGCAGGACCCGCCCAGCGACGACATCTGCTACGCCACCCAGAATCGCCAGGTCGCGATCAAGAAGGTCGCGCAGGAGGCCGAGCTCGTGATCGTCGTCGGTTCGGCGAACTCGTCGAACAGCGTGCGCCTCGTCGAGGTCGCGCTCGAGAACGGGGCCAAGGCGGCGTACCGGGTCGACTACTCGAGCGAGATCCGCCAGGAGTGGCTCGACGGGGTCGCCACGGTCGGCGTCACGAGCGGCGCCTCGGTGCCCGAGGGCCTCGTGAAAGAAGTGCTGCTCGAGCTCGCCGACGCCGGGTACGCCGAGGTCGACGAGGTGAAGACGGCCGAGGAGGACCTCATGTTCTCGCTGCCGAAGGAGCTCCGCAAGGACCTCCAGGGCAATCGCGACGCGCGTGCGCTCGGAGGCCGCAACCGCGCCGCCGACGCCTGACGCGAGCCCCGATCAGCCCGCCGTCGCGGCGACGGGCTCGCGGCGACCCGCCGACGCCGCCTCGAGCGTGAGTGCGGCGGCGACGATCGCGATGACCGCGGCGAGCTGGGCCGCGCCCGAGGCCAACGCGCCGAGCGGCGCGGTCGCGAGGGCGACGGCCGCGGCACCGAGCCGCCACGCGATCGGGCCGAGCGAGAGCGTGCGCCGATAGGCGGCGTCGGCGACGAGGTACACCGCCGTGCCGCCCGCGACGAGCCAGGCGCCGGATGGCTCGGCCGGGGCGAAGGCATGGCCGAGCAGCTCGTGCAGGCCCGCCGCGAGCAGCACGAGGCCGAAGATCATCGCGAGGTGCTCGAGGTAGAAGGCGACGAGGGCGAGGCGGGTGCGCGCCTCGGCCGGCGCCTCGGCGATCGCCCGCTCCGCGCGTTCGTCGTCACCGGTGAAGTAGCACCACCACAGTGCGGCGACGAGCCCGACCGCGAGCACCGCGCCGACGATGAGCGCCGGCTCGATCTCGTGGCCGGTCGCGCCGACGCCCACCGAGACGATCGACTCGCCGAAGGCGATGATCATGACGAGCCCGTGCCGCTCGACGAAGTGCGTCGCGCCCGGGTCGAACCCGCCGCGCGAGCTCAGCGCGGCGGAGATGAAGAAAGCGGCGAACGGCAGGGTGAAGAGCACCCAGTCGAGCGGGCCCTCGACGAAGCCCGAGCACACGAGCAGCACGCCGACGAGCACGTTCGACGGTCCGACGACGAGCATGCGTCGCGCGGCGGCGCGGCCGCCCCGGTGGATGAACAGGGCGGCGTGGATCACGGCGACGACGATGTAGCTCGCGCCGAACAGCACGCCGGTCGCGCCGAACGCCTCGGGGATCGCCAGCGACATGACGAGGAACGCCGCCATCGCGCCGATGAGCGCGATGCGCACGAACGCGGTGTCGGGCGCGGCCTGATTCGTGAGCCAGGCGAACGCGTCGTACATCCACCACACGAGGCCGAGCACGAGCGCGGCCTGCGCGATGCCGGTGACGTCGGGCTGATGCACGACGATCTCGGCGACGCGGCTGATGGTGAAGACGAAGACGAGGTCGAAGAGGAGCTCGACCGTCGAGACCCGTGAGGCGATGCGGGCGATGCGGTCGGCGGGGAGGTCGCGGCTCGGCACGTCGCCACGGTAGCGCAGGCGCGGCCGCCGGGTCGCTCGCCCTCGGCGAACATGATGTGAGTGAGCGCTCACTCAGTGCTACGCTCGCGCTCATGACCATGCCGCCCGCCCAGGCATCGACCCCGCCACCGACCAGGCAGGGCCGGGCCAAGCCGATGTCCGTCGACGACCGGCGGGCCGCGATCGCCGCGGCCACCGTGCCCCTGCTCTCGCAGTACGGTCGCGACGTCACGACCCGGCAGATCGCGGAGGCGGCCGGTGTCGCCGAGGGCACGCTCTTCCGCGTGTTCGACAACAAGGAGGCGATCATCGACGCGGCCGTCGAGGTGTTCCTCGACCCCGAGCCGTTCCGCGAGGCGCTGCGCCGCATCGACCCGGGCCTGCCGCTCGACCTCAAGATGCGCCTCGTCATCGACCGCTTCCAGGACCGCTTCAGCGGCATCTTCGGCGTCTTCGCCGCGCTCGGCGCCCGGCCGCGCCCGCCGCAGTCGATCGACCCCGGCGCGATCGTCGCCATCTTCGAGCACCTGCTCGCGCCCGAGCTCGAACGACTGCGGGTGCCGCCCGCCGACGTGTTCGCGTTCGTGCGCATCATCGCGTTCTCGTCGGCGATGCCGCAGTTCGCCCAGACCACCGGCCTCGACTCCGACCGGCTCGCCGACCTCATCGTGCACGGCATCATCGGCCGGCGCGACACCGCCGCCGAGGCATCCGCCGCGCCCGCAGACCACCCCGCCACCCGAACCGCCGCCCCGAGGGGAACCGAACCATGCTGCTGAAACTGCTGCGAACGTACCTGCGCCCGTACCGCTGGCTCGTCGCCGCCGTGATCTTCTTCCAGCTCGTGCAGTCGATCGCATCGCTGTACCTGCCGAGCCTCAACGCCGACATCATCGACGACGGCGTCGCCACCGGCGACACGGGCTTCATCCTCTCGACCGGCGCGGTCATGCTCGGCATCACGCTCGTGCAGGTCGCCGCCTCGATCACGGCGGTCTACTTCGGTGCGAAGACCGCCATGGGCCTCGGGCGCGACGTGCGCCGCTCGGTGTTCCGCCGGGTCGCCGACTTCAGCGAGCAGGAGGTGTCGCGATTCGGCGCTCCGAGCCTCATCACCCGCTCGACGAACGACGTGCAGCAGGTGCAGATGCTCGTGCTCATGAGCTGCACCATCCTCGTCTCGGCGCCCATCCTCGCGATCGGCGGCGTGATCATGGCGCTCAAGGAGGACCTCGCGCTGTCGTGGATCATGGTCGTCGCCGTACCCGTGCTGCTCATCTCGGTCGGGCTCATCATCAGCCGCATGGTGCCGCTCTTCCAGTCGATGCAGCGCAAGATCGACGGCGTCAACCGCGTGCTGCGCGAGCAGCTGACCGGTATCCGCGTCATCCGCGCGTTCGTGCGCGAAGGCGTCGAGTCGGAGCGCTTCGACGACGCCAACGACGCGCTCACCGACACGGCGCTGAAGGCCGGCCGGCTGTTCGCGCTCGTCTTCCCGATCGTCATGCTCGTGCTCAACCTCTCGAGCATCGCCGTGCTGTGGTTCGGCGCGTTCCGCGTCGAGGACGGGTCGATGCAGGTCGGGTCGCTCACGGCGTTCCTCAGCTACCTCATCCAGATCCTGATGGCGGTCATGATGGCGACGATGATCGCGTTCCTGCTGCCGCGCGCGGTCGTCTCGGCCGGCCGCATCGGCGAGGTCCTCGAGACCGAGTCGACGGTGCACGACCCGGTGCAGCCGGTCATCGCGCTCACGGCGCCGGGCACCGTCGAGTTCCGGGGCGTGAGCTTCGCCTACCCGGGAGCCGAGGCACCCGTGCTGCACGACCTCAGCTTCACGGCCCGCCCCGGCGAGGTGACCGCGATCATCGGCTCGACGGGCGTCGGCAAGACGACGATCGTGAACCTCGCCGCTCGGCTCTTCGACGCGACGAGCGGCAGCGTGCTCGTCGGCGGCGTCGACGTGCGCGATCTCGACCCCGAGCTGCTCAACGCGCAGTTCGCCCTCGTGCCCCAGAAGCCCTACCTGTTCGCCGGGACCGTCGGCTCGACCCTCAGGTACGGCGACCCGGATGCCTCGGACGACGAGCTGTGGGCGGCGCTCGAGACCGCCCAGGGGCGCGACTTCGTCGCCGCCATGCCGGGCGGCCTCGACGCCCCCATCGCGCAGGGCGGCACGAACGTGTCGGGCGGTCAGCGGCAGCGCCTCTCGATCGCGAGGGCGCTCGTGAAGCGACCGCCGATCTACCTCTTCGACGACTCGTTCTCGGCGCTCGACACCGCGACCGACCAGCGGCTCCGCGCCGCACTCCAGCGCGACGTCGCCGACGCCACGATGATCGTCGTCGCGCAGCGCGTCGCGACGATCACGGGCGCCGACCAGATCCTCGTCGTCGAAGACGGCCGCATCACCGCTCGCGGCACCCATGACGAGCTGCTCGAGACCTCGCAGGCGTACGCCGAGATCGTCGAGAGCCAGCTGAGCGCAGAGGAGGCGGCAGCGTGAGCGAGCAGAAGACCGAGGCGGCGGCGACGCCGCGCCCGCCGGTGCGTCGCGGGCCGATGGGCGGCGGCCCGATGGCGGGCATGGGCATGCCCGCCGAGAAGTCGATGAACTTCGGCCCGAGCGCGAAGCGGCTCATCGGGCGGCTGAAGCCGGAGCGTGCACTCGTCGTGCTCGTCATCCTGCTCGGCGTCGTGAGCGTCGTGTTCAGCGTGCTGGGCCCGAAGATCCTCGGCCAGGCGACGAACATCATCTTCGAGGGGTTCGTCTCGCTGCAGATGCCCGCGGGAGTCACCCAGCAGCAGGTCGTCGACCAGTTGCGCGCCTCGGGCGACACCCAGCAGGCCGACATGATCGCGTCGATGCAGAACATCGTGCCGGGGCAGGGCATCGACTTCGCCGCGCTCGCCGCGGTGCTCGGACTCGTGCTGCTGCTCTACGTGCTCGCCTCGCTGTTCGGCTGGGCGCAGGCGTATGTGCTGAACGGCGTGACGCAGCGCACGGTCTACCGGCTGCGCCGCGAGGTCGAGGAGAAGATCCACCGGCTTCCGCTGTCGTACTTCGACAAGATGCAGCGCGGCGAACTGCTCTCGCGGGTGACGAACGACATCGACAACATCTCGCAGACCCTGCAGCAGACGATGAGCCAGCTGCTCACGTCGCTCCTCACGGTCGTCGGCGTGCTCGTCATGATGTTCGTCATCTCGCCGCTGCTCGCGGTGATCGCGCTCGTGACGATCCCGTTGACCCTGCTCATCACGACGATCATCGCGAAGCGGTCGCAGAAGCAGTTCATCGCCCAGTGGACGCACACGGGCACGCTCAACGCCCGCATCGAGGAGGCCTACTCGGGCCACGCCCTCGTGCGCGTCTTCGGGCGGCGCCACGAGGTCGAGCAGTCGTTCGACGAGAAGAACGAGGAACTCTACACGGCGAGCTTCGGCGCCCAGTTCGTGAGCGGCATCATCATGCCCGCCATGATGTTCGTCGGCAACCTCGTCTACGTCGCGATCGCCGTCGTCGGCGGGCTCATGGTCGCCGGCGGCTCGATCTCGCTCGGCGACGTGCAGGCGTTCATCCAGTACTCGCGCCAGTTCACGCAGCCGCTCAGCCAGCTCGGCTCCATGGCGAACCTGCTGCAGTCGGGCGTCGCGAGCGCCGAGCGCGTGTTCGAGCTGCTCGACGCCGACGAGCAGGTGGTCGACCCCGAAGAGCCCGAGGTGCCCGAGGCCGCGCCCGGCGAGGCATCCGGTCGCCTGGTGTTCGAGGACGTGTCGTTCAGCTACGACCCCGGGAAGCCGCTCATCGAGCACCTCTCGCTGACCGCGGAGCCCGGGCAGTCGATCGCGATCGTCGGGCCGACCGGCGCCGGCAAGACGACGCTCGTGAACCTCATCATGCGGTTCTACGAGCTCGACGCCGGGCGAATCACGCTCGACGGCGTCGACATCACGCGCATGACGCGCGACGAGCTGCGCGGGCGCATGGGCATGGTGCTGCAGGACACGTGGCTGTTCTCGGGCACCATCCGCGAGAACATCGCCTACGGCCGGCCGGATGCCTCGGAGGAGGAGATCCTCGAGGCCGCCCGCGCGACCTACGTCGACCGATTCGTGCGCACGCTGCCCGACGGGTACGACACCGTGCTCGACGACGAGGCCTCCAACCTCTCGGCGGGCGAGCGTCAGCTCGTCACGATCGCGCGTGCGTTCCTCGCGCAGCCGGCCGTGCTGATCCTCGACGAGGCGACGAGCTCGGTCGACACCCGTACCGAGCTGCTGCTGCAGCACGCGATGAACGCGCTGCGCGCCGATCGCACGTCGTTCGTGATCGCGCACCGGCTGTCGACGATCCGCGACGCCGACCTGATCCTCGTGATGGAGTCGGGCCGCATCGTCGAGCAGGGCACGCACTCGGGTCTGCTCGCCGCGGGCGGTGCGTACGCGCGGCTCTACCAGGCCCAGTTCGCGGCGCCGGTCGACGGCGAGGAGGAGACGGCCCGCGAGGACGAGCGCGACGCGGAGGCGGTGGAGTCGGCGACCGCCGAACCGGAGACGGGCGCGATCGAGGCGCTCGGGTAGGGGAGGGGCGGATACGCCGCGGCGCCCGTCAGGGGGCCGCCGTCGGAATCGTCAGGAAGAACTCGGCGAAGGCCGGGTCGCTGAACGCCACCACGTAGGTCACGATCATCACGACGATGAACGCGACGACGCCGGCGAGCAGCGGGATCCACCACGAGCTGGTGCCGGCCCGCATGCGTGCGCGCGACCAGACGAGTGCCCCGAACCAGAGTGCGAGCTGCGCGATCACGCCGACGGCGATCGCGATGGGCGTCACGGGCCCGGCGTTGAACTCGGTCGGCGGCGTGGTGCCGAGCATCGAGGCCGTCAGTTGCAGCGACTGGAGCATGCTCGACGGCAGGGAGACGAGCGAGAGCACGTTGTAGACGGCGCCCATCGCGCCGAAGACGAGGAGCGCGACCGTCCAGGCGCGGTCGGTCGGCCGGGCGACCGCGCCGGGCCGGGCGTACGCCGGGACGGGGGCGCCGGCGGAGCGTGCCGAACCGGCTGCCGGGCCGGCAGCGTCGGGCGCGTGGTTCGTGCCGGCCGAGTGGGGGTCGGCGGGCGGCTGCCAGGTCCACCCCTCCGGGGCGTACTCGCCGTATCTCGGACGAGGCCGCTCGTCGGCGGACGGCGTGACCGGCGGCTGCGGGGCAGCGGCACCGGCCACGGCGTCGTCGGGCGTACGAGCGGCCTCGTCGGGAGTCATCCGGTGCCCTACGCGGTGATCGACTGGCCGGCGGACCCGAGCTGACGGGTCGACTCACCCACGCGCACGGCCATCGCCGACTCGGCGACCTTGCCCCACGCCCGCGGGTCGTACTGCTTCTTGTTGCCGACCGAACCGTCGACCTTCAGCACGCCGTCGTAGTTCTGGAACATGTAGCCGGCGATCGAACGCGTGAACGCGTACTGCGTGTCGGTGTCGATGTTCATCTTCACGACGCCGTTCGCAACGGCTTCGGCGATCTCGGCGTCGGTCGAGCCCGAACCGCCGTGGAAGACGAGGTCGAGCGGCTTCTCACCGGTGCCGTACTTGGCGGCGAGGCCGTCCTGGATCTCCTTGAGGAGCGCAGGACGCAGCTTCACGTTGCCCGGTGCGTAGACGCCGTGCACGTTGCCGAAGGTGAGGGCGGCCATGTAGCGGCCCTGCTCGCCGAGGCCGAGCGCCTCGACCGTCGCGATCGCGTCCTCGAGGGTCGTGTAGAGCGCCTCGTTGGAGCCCTCGTGCTTGACGCCGTCCTCCTCGCCGCCGACGACGCCGATCTCGACTTCGAGGATCGCGTTGATCGCCTTCATGCGGGGGAGGATCTCCTTCGCGATGTCGAGGTTCTCGGTGAGCGGCACGGCCGAGCCGTCCCACATGTGCGACTGGAAGATGGGGTTGCGACCCGCCTTCACCTCGGCCTCGGAGGCCTCGATGAGCGGGAAGACGAAGTCGGCGAGCGCCGGCTTCGGGCAGTGGTCGGTGTGGAGGGCCACGGTGACGGGGTACGACTTCGCGACCTCGTGCGCGAAGCGCGCGAAGGCGAGGGCGCCCGTCGCGCGGGCCTTCACGGTGTGGCCGGCGAAGTAGTCGGCGCCGCCCGTCGTGACCTGGATGATGCCGTCCGAACCCGCCTCGGTGAGGCCCTGGAGCACCGCGTTCAGGGTCTGCGAGCTCGAGACGTTGAAGGCGGGGAACGCGAAGCCCTTGGCCTTCGCGGTGTCCAGCATCTCGGCGTACTGCTCGGGGGTGGCGATGGGCATGGTGCTCCTTCGATGACGACAGTGGGTTCGGCACGAGTCTAACGACTCGCGAGCAAGGCTCAGATGTTGATGACCTGCGGCGCGCGGCGGACGATGAACGGCGGGCAGGATGGGCTCATGACTTCGTCGCTCGTGCCCGCCGTCGCGCGGGCCGCCGCCGCCTGCCTGCCCCTCATCGGCTCCGGCGACGGCCACGCGGTCGACGCCGTGGCGGTCGCCGCGATGCGCGCCGCGCTCGCCGACGTGCCGTTCGACGGGAGGGTCGTCGTCGGCGAGGGGGAAAAGGACGATGCGCCGATGCTGCACCGGGGGGAGCGGTTCGGTCGTGCACGGCCGGGCGACCCTGCGATCGACATCGCGGTCGACCCCGTCGACGGCACCCGGCTCGCCGCCGCCGGTCGCCCCGGTGCGATGGCGGTCATCGCGGTGGCACCGCGCGGCGGACTGTTCGATCTCGGGCCGGCGCACTACCTCGAGAAGCTCGTCACGTGGGTGCCCGGCATCACGGCGCCGGATGCCTCGGAGGGAGGCATCGCGGGCGCGGTCGTGCGGGTCGTGACCGCCGCCGCGGCGCGGCGCGGTGTTGCGCCGGACGAGGTGCTGGTCGCCGTGCAGGATCGACCTCGCAATCGGCCGTACGCCGAGGCGGTCGAAGCAGCGGGCGGTCGGGTCGAGCTGTTCGAGCACGGCGACGTCGAGCTGAGCCTCCGGGTGCTGCACGGCCGGTCGTCCGCATCGCGCACCGACGGCGAACAGGGTGGAATCGCCGGCCTCGACGCGGTGGTCGGCATCGGCGGGGCGCCCGAAGGCGTCATCGTGGCGACCGGCGCACGTGCACTCGGCGGTTCGATGCTGGCCCGGTTCGCGCCGCAGTCGGAGCGCGAGCGGGTCGGCGTGCTCGCCCACCTCGCGGGCGTCCGCCCGATCGACGACGTCGTGGCTCTCGACGTCCTCTGCGCCGCGCCGGTCGAGGCCGTCGACCTGCTCCTCGCCGCGGTCACGGACTGCGAGATCGGCGTCTCGCTGCCCGGCGTGCTGGCGATGCCGGGTGGGGCACGGGTGCACCGCTGGTCGACCTCCGAACGCGTGGCCGGGTGGGTCGACTTGCTCGACGGTTAAGAATCGTCGAACTTGCGCGCCGTGGGCCGCCGAATTTCATCGGATGGCGCGGTCGGCTCGTTAGGCTCGAAACGGCGGGATCACCGCCGATCGGCGCGCCGCGGCACGACCACGGCGCAGACGCGTCCTGGAGGACCCCGCTCATGAGCAACGAAGCCAGCCTGTTCCACCACCCCGATCGCAACCTCGCGCTCGAGCTCGTGCGGGCGACTGAGGCGGCGGCGATCCGAGCGGTGCCGTGGATCGGCAAGGGCGACAAGAACGCGGCCGACGGCGCGGCCGTCGACGCGATGCGCGCGTTCCTCTCGACCGTCGACTTCGACGGCGTCATCGTGATCGGCGAGGGTGAGAAGGACGAGGCGCCGATGCTCTTCAACGGCGAGCGCGTCGGCTCGGGCAACGGACCGGCCTGCGACATCGCCGTCGACCCGATCGACGGCACCTCGCTCACGGCCGCGGGCCGATCGCACGCGCTGTCGGTGCTCGCCGTGTCGGACCGTGGCACGATGCTCGACGCCTCGAGCGTGTTCTACATGGACAAGATCGTGACCGGGCCTGCGGGTCACGGGGTCGTCGACATCCGCAAGCCCATCGGTGACAACATCCGTGCGCTGGCCGCGGCGCTCGGCAAGGACGTCGGAGACATCCTCGTCGCGGTGCTCGACCGCCCGCGCCACGAGCAGCTCATCGCCGACATCCGCGCGGCGGGCGCCGGCACCCGCCTCATCCTCGACGGCGACGTCGCGGGCGGCATCAACGCGGCCCGCAGCGGCAGCCGCATCGACATGTGCGTCGGCATCGGCGGCAGCCCCGAGGGCATCACGACGGCCTGCGCCGTCAAGGCGCTCGGCGGCTTCATGCAGGGCCGGCTGGCGCCGAAGGACGACGCCGAGCGCGAGCGGGGCATCGCCGCCGGCCTCGACGTCGACGCGGTGCTCGAGATCGACGACATGGTGCGCGGCGACAACACCTTCTTCGTCGCGACCGGCGTCACCGACGGCGCGCTCGTCGCCGGCGTGAAGCGCGAGGGCGACTACATCGTCACCGAGTCGGTCGTGCTGCGCTCGAAGTCGGGAACGCTGCGGCGGATCCAGGCGGAGCACCTCGCCTCGAAGTGGCTCGACGAGGACTGAGGCTCGTCAGGGCTCGTTCCGTCGCTCCGGGGGCTTTCCCGGAGGTCGGAGTTCGGCAGGGCTCTCGAGTTGCGGGAGTGCGCCCCGAACGAGTTCGCGCGGGAGCGCAGCGCATCGTGCGCTCCGCGCGGCCTTGCCGCGGTGCACGGGACCTGCGAGGCTCGGCGCAGGGTGTCCGCACGCTGCGTGCACTCGACCCGAGGGGGAGCCATGGTGCAGATGCTGGACGCGTTTCCGGGACTCGCGGTCGACGACATCGACGCGGCGCGGAACTTCTACCGTGACGTGATCGGGCTCGATGTCGCCGATGACATGGGCGGTCTTCGCCTGACGCTGCCGTCGGGCCAGACCTTGTTCGTGTACGGCAAGCCCGATCACGAACCCGCCGGCTTCACGGTGCTGAACTTCGTCGTCGCGGACGTCGACGCCGCAGCCGACGAGCTCAACGCCGCCGGTGTGGTGACGAAGATCTACGCGGGCGACCTGGACTACGGAACCGATGAGCGCGGCATCGCGCACGGCCGCGAGGCAGGGACGGGACCCGACATCTGCTGGTTCCGCGACCCCGCGGGGAACGTGCTCAGCGTGCTGCAGCCCTGAGACGCCCGCGTCGGCGCTACGTGCGCGCGCTCGCGCCGCTGCGCTCGCGCGACGGGTCGACGCCCGCCGGCGACCGCGCGCTCGTGCAACGCACGCCGCCGTCGGACCGCGTCAGTTCGAGGCTGAACGGACCTCGGGGTCGATGTCGGCGCCTTCGAAGGCGTCATCGAGCGGAAGCAGCGCGTCGTCGCCCTCGTCGAAGGCGGTGGTCGGCGTGGCGCGGTCGACCGCTTCGCTCGCGGCGACCTGGGCCGCGTGGTCGTCACTCTGGATCGGGTCGTCGGCGACCGGGGCGGGGACGGCCGCCTCACCCTCGGTCAGTTCGGGCGAGGTGAGGCGACGCGGCGACTCGTGGATCGACTGCGGCTCGGCGACGGACACGAGCTTCGCCTCGTTGATGCCCGGGAACTGGCGTGCGGTCACGAGCACCCTCGACTCGAGCGAGCTCGCGAACTTGTTGTAGCTGTCGACCGTGCGCTCGATCGCCTTGCGCAGACCGTCGGCGTGACCGGCGAGCACGCCGATGCGCTGGTAGAGGGTGTTGCCGAGGTCGAACAGCTTCTTCGCTTCGTCGGAGACGGCCTGCTGCTGCCACGCGTAGTCGATCGTCTTGAGCACCGCGAACAGGTTGACGGGCGACGCGAGGGCGACCCGACGTTCGAAGGCGTAGTTGAGGAGCGTGGCGTCGGCCTCGAGCGCGGCGGAGAGCAGCGACTCGTTCGGGATGAACGCGATCACGAACTCGGGCGAGGCGTCGAAGCCCTGCCAGTACGTCTTCTTCGAGAGCGCGTCGATGTGCAGGCGAACCGCCTTGACGTGCCGTTCGATGAGCGACTTGCGCCGCGCCGCCTCTTCGCCCACGGCCGTCTCGGGGATCGAGGACGCCTCGATGTAGTGCTCGAGCGGCACCTTCGAGTCGAGCGGGATGTACTTGCCGCCGGGGAGGTAGACGACCATGTCGGGACGCCCACGGCCCGCATCGGTCGAGATCGAGTGCTGCACACCGAAATCGACGTGCTCGAGCAGGCCCGCGGCCTCGACCACCCGGCGCAGCTGCGTCTCGCCCCAGACTCCGCGCGTGCTGTTGGAGCGCAGGGCGCTCGCGAGCGACTCGGTCGTCGCCCGCAGCCGCTCGTCGGCGGCCTGGGCCTGCTTGAGCTGCTCGGCCAGCGAGCCGTATTGGGAGCTGCGCTGCTGCTCGAGCTCCGAGACCTTCTGCTGCATGCTCGCGAGCGTCTCGCGCACGGGGCTCAGCGCCTGCAGCACCGCGCTCTCGCGCTTCTCGCGCTCGGCCCGCTCGGCCTGGTCGGCCCGCTGCTGCTCGGCCGCATCGCGCTGCTGCGCCCGCTGCTGGTCGAGCTGCTCGCGCAGCCCGTCGACGGCGGCCGACGCGGCGGCGAGGTCGGCGCGCAGCTCGGCCTGGGTCTGCTGCTCGGCCGCGACGGCGCGAGCGAGCGCGGCTTCGCCCGCGGCCCGGAGTTCGACGAGCTCGCGCTCGTGCCGCGCGGCGACGAGCGCGGGGTCTTCGACGACCGTCGCGTCGACCGGTGACCCGGCGGCGCGTCGCTGCGCGAGGAACCACGCGCCGAGCGCGCCGAGCGCGATGCCGACGACGAGGCCGATGATGAGCAGCAGGATCTCCATGCCACGAGTGTCGCAGGGGCCGCCGACATCGGGGGCGAGGCGCTCGGGGGAGCGGGGTCTCGACGCCGATGGTCGCGGTGGTCTCGATACGGCGCAGCGCGCCTACTCGACCGCCGGAGCCCGCACGGCCGCCGGCCGCGCCGCGCCGAGCATGCCGACGCGCACGCCCGTGATGCGCGCGAGCGCATCGAGGTCGTCGGCGTCGTGCCGCTGCGCGGCGTGCGCCATGATCGCCGCGCACGCCGCGGCGTCGTCGAGGGCGTTGTGGTGCGAGAAGTCCTCGAAGCCCGCGGCCATCGCCGCGACGGGCAGGCGGTAGGAGTCGAGGTGGTACGTCTTGCGGGCGACTTGCAGGCTGCAGAGGTAGCGGTGGGAGGGCGCCTCGAGGCCGAAGGCCTCGCTCGTCTTCGCGATCACGCCCATGTCGAAGGTCGCGTTGTGGGCGACCAGCCAGTCGTCGCCCGTGAACTCGCGGAACTCGTCGAGGCGCGCGGCCCAGCCCGAGGCGTCCGCGACCATGTCGGGCGTGATGCCGTGGATGCGGACGTTCCACTCGTTGAACTCGTCGTGGGGGAACGGGGGGCGCAGCAGCCAGTACGCCCGGTCGACGACGCGCCCGTCGCGTACCTTGACCAGCCCGACCGAACAGGCCGAGGCGCCGGAGGAGTTCGCGGTCTCGAAGTCGATGGCGGTGAAATCCACTGGCATGCGGGCATCGTCGCACGGCCCGCCGACGGTTGACGGATGCCTCGCCGCCGGCATGGAATGGGGACCATGAATCCCCTCGGCCCCGAGAACGAGCATGCCGCGCGATCGTTCGGCTCCGCGGCATCCGTGTATCACGCGGCCAGGCCGGGCTACCCCGCCGAGGCGGTCGCGTGGCTCGTGGGCGATGCGAAGCGCGTGCTCGACCTCGGCGCGGGCACCGGGAAGCTGACCCAGGCGCTCGTCGAACTCGATCGGGAGGTGATCGCGGTCGACCCCGTGGAGGAGATGCTCGACGAGCTCGAGATCGCCGTGCCCGGGGTGCCGCGCATCCTCGGCACGGCGGAGGACATCCCGATCGAGGACGACGCCGTCGACGCGGTCGTGGTCGGGCAGGCGTGGCACTGGTTCATCCCCGAGCGCGCGGTGCCCGAGATCGCGCGCGTGCTGCGCCCGGACGGCGTGCTCGGCCTCGTCTGGAACAGCCGGGACACGAGTGTCGGCTGGCTGCGCGAGGCCGGCGAGATCATGCAGGAGCGCCACGACGCGAGCGCCGGCTTCGAGGAGTACGTGCGCATCGGCGCACCGTTCGGCCCGATCGAGGAGCACACGGTGGCCTGGGCGGCGCGGATGAGCCGCGACGGCTTCCTCGACCTCGTGCGCTCGCGCTCGACCTTCATCACCGCCGGCGCCGTCGAGCAGGCCGACACGATCGCGAAGCTCGAGGAACTGCTCGCCCGGCATCCCGATCTCGTCGGCCGAGACGAGCTCGAGGTGCCGTACCTGACGCGCTGCTTCCGGGCGCGGCTCGCCTGATCGACATCCCTGCGCGGCGGATGCCCCGGGGCCGACGCCGCTCGCAGGCGATCAGGCCGCCGCGGCGACGAACCGTCCGAGCACGAACTCCCACCCGGTGACGTAGCGGTCCCGCACGTCGCCGTCTCGGCGCTTCGCCCAGCCCGTGTGCACGAGCGTGAGGGCGCAGCCGGCCGCGTCGGCCGCGAACGCGACGGCGACCTCCGTCGCCTCCTCGGGTCCGAGGGCGGGATGCCACGTGAAGGCGAGCGCGTGCGGCGGCTGCCATCCGGTGATCGTGCCCCACACGCTCGTCGAGCCGTCGCGCAGCGTCTCGACGATGAGCCCGCCGACCCGGCCGTCGATCGCGAGGTCGACCGCGTCCTCGTGGCCGGCCGAGTGGGTCGCGAGCGGCCACCACTCGGCGATGCGGGCGGTGAAGAGCTCGAACGCCCGGTCGGGTGCGAGCGGCACGTGCACGGTCTTCACGATCGCGTCGGCCGGAGGGGCGGGCTCGCCCGGGATGTCGTCCTTGATGACGTCCTCGTTCACGATGACTCCTTCGATTCGCGTTCCGCGGCTTCCGCGAAGCGGGAGAGCGCGGCCGACCAGAACTCGTCGAGCCAGCCGCGCAGGGCCTCGGCGCCGCGGTCGTCGAGGCGGTAGATGTTGCGGGTGCCGACCGCGTCGTGCGTGACGAGGCCGCTGCTCGCGAGCACCCGCAGGTGCTGCGAGACGGCGGGCCGGCTCACGGGCAGTCCAGCGGCGACCTCGCCGACCGAGAGCGGCCCCGAGGTCGCCAGCAGTTCGACGATGCGGCGCCGGGTCGGGTCTCCGAGCGCGTCGAGCACTTGGTAAGCCTCCACGAACGGTAAGCTACCACTTACTGGTGCGCCGAGGCAAGTGCCGGCGCGAGGCATCCGCGCCACCGCGCTCATGGGCCCGCCATCACCGGACCGGTACGATAGACCCCCGTGGCTCTCACTATCGGCATCGTCGGCCTGCCCAACGTCGGCAAGTCCACCCTCTTCAACGCCCTCACCAAGAACCAGGTGCTCGCGGCGAACTACCCGTTCGCGACGATCGAGCCCAACATCGGCGTGGTGAACCTGCCCGACCCGCGCCTCGAGCAGCTGGCCTCGATCTTCGGCTCGGAGCGCATCCTGCCCGCGGCCGTGTCGTTCGTCGACATCGCCGGCATCGTCCGCGGAGCCTCCGAGGGCGAGGGCCTCGGCAACAAGTTCCTCGCGAACATCCGCGAGGCCGACGCGATCGCCCAGGTCGTGCGCGGGTTCAGCGACTCCGACGTCGTGCACGTCGACGGCGCGGTCGACCCCAAGGCCGACATGGAGACCATCAACACCGAACTCATCCTCGCCGACCTCGAGACCCTCGAGCGCGCCATCACGCGCTATGAGAAGGAGGTCAAGGGCAAGAAGCTCGACCCCTCGGTGCTCGCCGCTGCGAAGGAGGCGCTCGAGGTGCTGCAGGCCGGCACCCCGCTCTCGGCGTCGAAGGTCGACATCGCCCCGATCAAGGAGCTCGGGCTGCTGACCGCCAAGCCCTTCATCTACGTCTTCAACGTCGACGAGGCGGTGCTCACGGATGCCGCGAAGAAGGCAGAGCTCGCGGCGCTCGTCGCTCCCGCCGAGGCGGTGTTCCTCGACGCGAAGATCGAGTCGGAGCTCATCGACCTCGACCCCGCGGATGCGGCCGAGCTGCTCGCCTCGACCGGACAGGACGAGTCGGGCCTCGACCAGCTCGCGCGCGTCGGCTTCGACACGCTGGGCCTCCAGACCTACCTCACCGCCGGCCCCAAGGAGTCGCGCGCGTGGACGATCCACAAGGGCGACAAGGCCCCGCAGGCTGCCGGCGTCATCCACACCGACTTCGAGCGCGGCTTCATCAAGGCCGAGGTCATCTCGTTCGCCGACCTCGTCGAGACCGGTTCGGTCGCCGAGGCCCGTGCCAAGGGCAAGGCCCGCATGGAGGGCAAGGACTACGTCATGCAGGACGGCGACGTGGTGGAGTTCCGCTTCAACGTGTGAGTCTTCCGCGACTGATGCCTCAGCCGGGCGGAATCACGCGCTCCCGTGCCGCGCTCGAAGACGGGGTTCGACGACGGCGAGCATCCGGTCGTGCGTTTCCGGGTCCGCTGAGATGACCAGCCCGCGACCCGTGTGGAGGGCGTTGCCGCCGAGGTCGCTGACGACGCAGCCCGCCGCCTCGCAGGGCGCGATGCCCGCCGCGAAGTGCAGGTTGTCCCGGAGGCGCCCATCCGAGATGTGGGCCGACCGGCGCCCCGCGGCGACCCAGGCCACACCGGCGCCGTTCGGTGCGCTCGCTTCCGGAGCGGCCGAGTTCTTCGCCGATCCGTGCGTCATCCGGACGGTGCTCGGAGAGGACTTCCAGAATGGCCGTCTCGGCGTCGATGTCGGTCTGGGTCGCGAAGTCCGTGGATGACTTGGCGAACCGGGTCTGGTCGTCGCCATACGTGCGCGCGACCACCTCCGCACCGGCCCGGGCGGCGGCGACGGCGACCTCGGCGTCAGTCAGCTCCATGCATGGACTGTGGCCTCAACGGTTCGCACGCGCCGCTCGGGTCGGCGTCACACGGCAGTGCCGTCCGCCCGCCGGGGATCATCGCGGCCGGGGTCCACAGCCGCCTCGTTCGTGGCCGCGGGGTGCGCATCGTCCACGGCGGTCCGCTCGTCCGCCGCCCGCGCGGCGACGCGTTCGTCCTCGTCGACGTGACCGTCCTGGTCGTCGCTGCTCGCATGGCGGGCGCGAGTCGTCTCGGTCGACACGTCGGGGTCGACGTCCGCCGCACGGCGGGCGTGCTCATCCGCTTCCTCCTGGAGGTGAGCCGCACGATCCGCGCGTTCGGCTCGTTCGCGCGCCAGCCGATCCGCTTCCAGCCTGGCGCGCTCGGCGGATGCCTCGGCCTCGGCGGCGTTCGACTCGGCGGCGAGCCGGGCGGCCTCGGCCTGCGAGGCCGCGGCGGCCTGCTCGCGGGCGTCCCGGGCCGTCTCGTCCGACTTCTCCCGAAGCTCAGCCGCACGACGGCGATCGGCCTCCGCCCGCGCCTCGGCCCGGCGCCGCGACGTGGCCCAGACCACGACGGCGACGATGATCGCGACCACGACGATCGCGACGACGATCCAGATCCAGATGCTCGTATCCATGAGTGATTCCACCCTTTCGGCGACAGCATCATTCAACGAGCCGGCGCGCGCGCCGGACAAGGGGTTGTGCCGGGGCCGTTTCTCTGCGTCGGTGCGCCGATGTCGGCCTCGTCGGATCCCGGTCCGACGTCGAGGCGCGCGGTGTCTACTCCGCGGTGGGCAGGGCCGGATATGACATGGGGTAGATGCCGATCGTGAACCCGTAGACGGTCTCGCCCGACCTCGGCAACCGGTCGAACGATTCGACCAGTTCGGCCATCCGGTCCCAGAACTCGGAGGCCTGATCCTCCGAGATCCGCGCATGCCGGATGAAGCCCCAGAGCCTTCCCTGCTCGAAGGCCGTCGCCGACTCGCGTGCCGCGACCTCGAAGTCGTTGAAGTCGCCCGAGGCCTCCCCGCCGGCGGATGACGACTCGGCCGCCACGTAGAACATGCGCGCCGTTCGCCCGTAGAAGCGCTCCTCGATCGCCCGCACCTTCCGCGTCCGCACCACTTGGAGCAGGCCGTTGCGGGCGAGCACGTCCACGTGATGCGCGATCGTGCTCTTGGGGCGCCCGATGGCCTCCGCGAGCTCGCTGACCGTCGCAGCCCGCTCGTGGAGGAGCTGCAGGATCGTGGTGCGGACCGGGTGCCCGATGGCTCTCACCTGCGCGGGATCGGTCAGTGCCATCCGATCGGCGAGCGCGTAGTCCGGAGGGTTGTCCGCCATGATCGAACAGACTAGCATCATGGAATAATCCAAAACAGTCGATCATTCGGAGAGGGAAGCCGCTGACATGGCCGAAGTGCTGCTCTACCACCACATCCAGGGGCTGACCGACGGCGTCCGGGCCTTCGCCGACGACCTGCGACGCGACGGCCACACCGTGCACGCGCCCGACCTGTTCGACGGCCGCACGTTCGGCAGCATCGAGGAGGGGTTCGCGTTCGCGCGTGAAGCCGGGTTCGACGCGATCCGCGAGCGCGGCGCCGCCGCAGCCGCGGCGCTCGGCCCCGACCTCGTCTACGCCGGGCTCTCCTTCGGCGTGACGATCGCGCAGCGACTCGCGCAGACGCGGCCGGGTGCCCGCGGGGCGCTCCTCATGCTCTCCTGCATCCCCGTCTCGGAGTTCGGGGGAACTTGGCCCGAGGGCGTGCCGGTGCAGATCCACGGCAAGGAGGGCGACGAGTTCTTCGACGAGGACCTGCCCGCCGCGCGCGAACTGGTCGGCTCGACGAACGACGCCGAACTGTTCGTCTACCCCGGTGACGAGCACCTGTTCGTCGATTCCTCGCTCGAGGCGTACGACCCCGAGGCATCCGCCCTGCTCCTGGAGCGGGTGAAGGCGTTCCTCGCCGCGGTCTGACCGCGAGGCGGTCGGTGCCTGCGAGGATGGCTCCATGACACTGCCGACTCCGACGTTGCACACCGAGCGCCTGCGACTCCGTCCGTTCACGGAGGCCGACGGCGACGAGCTCTTCGAGCTGCTGAGCGACGCGGAGGTGCTGCGCTATTGGGACTCCCCGCCGTGGGTCGACCGGGCCTCGATCGCCCGCTTCATGGACGGATGCCGACGCATGGCGGAAGAGGGCAGCGGTGCGCGCGTGGCGATCGAACGCGTCGCCGACCAGGCGTTCGTCGGTTGGTGCACGTTCAACGGCTGGAACCCCGACTTTCGAAGCGCCTCCCTGGGGTACTGCTTCACCAAGGCCGCCTGGGGCCACGGCTACGCGACGGAGTCGGCGCGCGCGATGCTCGAGTGGGCCTTCGACGCGCTCGATCTCAATCGCGTGCAGTCCGAGACCGACACGCGCAACGCGGCGTCGGCCCGAGTGCTCGAGAAGCTCGGCTTCGTGCGCGAGGGAACGCTGCGAGAGGACTGCATCGTCAACGGCGATGTGTCCGACACCTGGGTCTACGGACTGCTGAGGCGCGACTGGGAGGGCTGAGATGCGCGGCGATCCAGCGACGGCGACGGCCGAGGTGCGCGAGCGCTATCGTTCGCGTGCCGCCGAGTACACCGAACTGCTCGGGTCGGTCGACGCCATGGCCGCCCCCGACCGCGACCTGATCGCTCACTGGGCGACGATGATCGAGGGCCCGGCGATCGACGCGGGCTGCGGACCGGGACACTGGACGAGGTTCATCGCCGACCACGGCGTCGCGGTCGAGGGCGTCGACATGGTGCCCGAGTTCATCGAGGGCGCAACCGAGCGATTCCCCGACGTGACGTTCCGGCTCGGCAGGATCGAATCGCTTCCCGCCGACGACGGCGCGCTCGGTGGCGTGCTCGCCTGGTACTCGGTCATCCACACCGAACCCGAGCAGGTGCCCGCGATCCTCGGCGAGTTCGCGCGCGTTCTCCGCCCGCGCGGCGAGCTGCTCATCGGCTTCTTCGAGGGCCCTCGACTGGAGCCGTTCGATCACGCCGTGGTCACCGCGTACTTCTGGCCCGTGCCCGAGATGCGGTCCGCGCTCGAGGTCGCGGGTTTCGAGGTGGTCGCGGTGCACACGCGAACCGACCCCGGCCGTCGTCCGTACGGTGCGATTCTCGCCCGACGTCGGTGAGACGGCGGCGAACGGAGCAGCGTCCGGGCTGAGCACGGCGTGCCGCCGCCCCTGCCCGGCGTGTCGGCCGGTCTGTCATCCGATGCGCGGTCGACCGGTCAGCGCCCTTGGCGCTTCTTGTAGGGCTTGGGCTGACCCTTCACGATCGGGGCGCGGCCCCTGCCCTTCGACGCCTTCGCCTTGCCGCCGGCCTTGACCGGGGGCCCCGCGGCGGGCTGCGGCGCCGCAGCGATCTCGGCCAGGGCCTCGGGCAGGAAGGCCGCCCCGAACTCCGTCAGGCGGGTCGGCTTCTGCCGGGTGAACAGCGGGCGCCCGAGCTCGGTCTCGAGCTTCTCGATCGACGAGTGGAGGGAAGCGAGGGGGATGCCGAGCGAGTCGGCGGCACGTGGGAAGTGCAGCTCCTCGGCCACGGCGACGAACCGTCGAAGCTGGGTGATGTTCACGCGAAGCCTTCCGTCGAGCCGAGCGTTCCGCGGCCGACTTCAGGTTATGCGATGGTCCTGAACATGCCTCGCCCGAGCGACAGTCGGTCGACAATAACCCGTGCTGACATATACAGTTTATGTAAGTACTAGTTTTTCATCGACAGCGAGGACGAAATGACCGACCACAACACCGCTCGATTCACCGGGCGAACCGCCATCGTGACCGGGGCCGGGTCCGGCATCGGATGGGCGACGGCTCAGATCCTCGCGCGTGCGGGCGCGACAGTCGTCGCAAACGACGTCGCCGAGGACCGATTGCACGACCTGATCGCCGATCTCGGCGACTTCGATCTCCGCGTCGTCACCGGCGATCTCACGCAGGAGGCGACCGTGGGCGAGCTCCTCGGAGCAGCCGACGGCCGGGTCGACGTGCTCGCCAACATCGCCGGCGTCATGGACGGCGTCGTACCCGCCGACGAGGTCGACGACGCCACGTGGCAGCGCATCTTCGACATCAACGTGACCGCAGTGCTTCGCACGACCCGCGCGGTGATTCCACTGATGCGGAGCCGGTCGTCGGGTGCGATCGTGAACATCGCCTCCGAAGCCGCGCTTCGCGGCTCTGTCGGCGGTGCCGCGTATACGGCGTCGAAGCATGCGGTCGTCGGTCTGACGAAGAGCTGCGCAGTGATGTACGGGCCGCAGGGAATCCGCACGAATGCGGTCGCGCCGGGCGCGGTGGTCACGGGGCTCGATATGTCCGTGAAGTCGGAGTACGGCCCCGGTCGCGTCGGCCCGATCATGCAGGCGACGATGTCGCCCCCGGCGAGCGCCGAGCAGATCGCGAGCACTGTTGCGTGGCTCGCGAGCGACGCGGCTGCGAACATCAACGGTGTCGTCCTCGCATCCGACGGCGGCTGGTCCGCAGCCTGATCTGCTCCCGCCATCGGGGCGGGTCCGTGATCGGCCTCGGCCTATGCTGGAGCTGAGCTTTGAGGAGGGTGCCGTGGCGGATGACTCGGCGCTGCCCGCACTTCCCGCCGAGCTCGCGCTCGCTTGGGGCAGAGCACCGACCGCCCAGCGCGGGCCGAGGCGCGAGTACAGCCTCGACCAGGTACTCGACGCGGCGCTCGCCATCGCGGACGCCGACGGCATCGATGCGGTGACCATGCCGGCCGTCGCCGCCTCGCTCAGCCTCACCGCGATGTCGCTCTATCGATACGTCGGATCGAAGGACACGCTCGTCCTCCTCCTCCAGGAGCGGGCCACCGGCGCGCCACCGGCCGCGGTGGCCCGCGCGGAGGGGTGGCGCGCCAAGCTCGAGGCGCACGCTTCGGCATCGGCCGAGGTCTACCGGCGCCACCCGTGGATGCTGGACATCCCGATCCGGGGCATCACGAGCACGCCGAACAACCTCGCCTGGTTCGACGCGGGGTTGGCGGCGCTCGACGGAACCGGGTTGACCGAGCAGGAGCGCATCGCCGTCGTGCTCGAGGTGACGGGCCACGCCCGGTTCCACGCCGCAATCGAGCGGGGATACCAGCAGCGAGCCGGGGCGACGGGCGAGGAACCCCTGCAGGTGGTCGAGGCGGAGGCTCGGCTGCTGGCACAGCTCGTCACTGCCCGACGATTCCCGGCGTTGCATGCGGCGCTCACCAGCGGTGCTCTCGTCGACACGTCCTTCGACAGCGCTGAATTCGGCCTGGCTCGGCTCCTCGACGGTGTCGAACACAGCATCGTTCGCTCGGCGAACGGTCCGCGGCCGACCGCCCGATAGCGGTTGGCCGGAGAGCACCGGCCGGTCCGAGTCGCAGGGCGGGGTCGGCGGTTTGCCGTCGACAGCCCCGACCCGATAGGAAAGAGACCATGCTACGAGGCGGCAAGATCGGGCTCAGGGCCCGTCACGACGACGACATCCCGATTCTGCTGGCCGAACTGTTCGACGACCCGGTCAACTCCGCTCGCGCAGACGGCGGGCCGTGGCGCCCGCTGACGCCGGGCACGAAGGACCGCAGGCTCGTCGTGGACGACGCCGCCGAGGGGCTCGTGCAGTTCTCGATCGTCGAGCTCGAGGGCGAGAGCCTCATCGGGGCGGCGACCTTCTGGGGCATCGACACCCACAACCGCTCGGCGCACATCGGGCTCGGCCTGCTGCCGTCGACGCGGGGGAAGGGGTACGGCACCGACGTGGTCGCGACGCTCTGCCGCTACGGCTTCGCGTTCCGCGGCATGCACCGGCTGCAGATCGAGACGCTCGCCGACAATCATGCGATGCTGCGTGCCGCCGAGCGCAACGGCTTCGTGCGCGAGGGGGTGCTGCGCTCGTCGGCCTGGGTGGTCGGCGAACACCTCGACGAGGTGCTGCTCGGACTGCTCGCCGACGAGTGGCGCCAGCGCCAGCAGGACTAGCCGCGCCCCGCCTCCTCGCGCAGTCGCGGCTCGACGCGCTGGTCGGGGTGCACGCCCGCCTTGTCGGCGTAGAACGCCCGGATGCGATCCATGTCCGCGGCGACGTCGCCGGTCAGCGCGAACGTCGGACCGAGGCCGGTCGTCATCGTCGTGCGGTCGACGTAGCCGAGGGTCACGGGCATGCCGGCCTCGCGCGCGATGCGGTAGAAGCCCGACTTCCAGTACTCGTGCGCACCGCGGGTGCCGTCGGGCGTCACCACGAGGCCGAACACCTCGCCAGCGCGGATGCGTGCGACGACCTCGTCGACGACCCGGCTCGGATCGGCGCGATCGACGGGGATCCCGCCGAGCCCGCGCATGATCGGACCCCGCCAGCCCGCGAACAGGCTCTTCTTGCCGAGCCAGCGCACGTCGATGCCGAGCCGCCACGCGATGCCGAGCATGAGCACGAAGTCCCAGTTCGAGGTGTGCGGAGCGCCGATCAGCACGGTGGGTCGGGAGGGCGCGGGCTCGCCCCCGAGTGTCCACCGGCTCAGGGCCCAGTAGACGCGGGAGACGAGACGACGCAGCATCCCGCAAACGTATGCGACCGCATATGTCTGTGTCGGTATGCGTACGCCCCGGTATTCGACCCGGCCGAACTGCGGCAGGATGTCGCAGATGAGCAAACCCGTCACCGTGCACCTGCGCTACGAGATCGACGCCGACAAGCTCGCGGAGTTCCGCGAGTACGGGCAGCGATGGATCCGACTCGTCGATCGCCTCGGCGGCACCCACCACGGCTACTTCCTGCCGAGCGAGGGTGACAGCGACGAGGCGTTCGCATTGTTCACGTTCCCGTCGCTCGCCGCGTACGAGCAGTATCGCCGCGCCGCCGAAACCGACCCCGAGTGCGTCGAGGCGTACCGCTTCGCCGTCGAGACGAAGTGCATCCGCCGCTACGAGCGACGGTTCCTGGCGCCCGTCTTCGAATGAGGCATGGCCCGCCCGCGCGAGTGCGACCGCGACGCCCGAGCGCGCACGGCACGGCGCTCAGTCCTGACTAGGGTTGTCCGGTGACTGCAACTCTCGTGGCCCAGGGCCTCGCGGGCGGATATGCCCACCGGACGCTGTTCGACGACCTCGACCTCACGGTCGCACCGGGTGACGTGGTCGGCGTCGTCGGCGCCAACGGCGCGGGCAAGTCGACGCTCCTCGGCATCCTCGGCGGCGCGATCGCGCCGCTCGCCGGCACGGTGTCGCTGGCTCCCGCCGACGCCTTCGTCGGCTGGCTGCCGCAGGAGCACGAGCGGGTCGAGGGCGAGACGATCGCCCAGTACGTCGCCCGGCGCACGGGGTGCGCCGAGGCATCCGCCCGCCTGGATGCCGCGGCCGAACAGCTCGCGCTCGCCGAACCGCCCGTCGGGGTCGACCCGGGGGAGGAGTACTCGGTCGCGCTCGAGCGCTGGCTCGCCTCGGGGGCGGCCGACCTCGACGAGCGCCTGCCCGCGGTGCTCGCGGAGCTCGGGCTCGCGGTCGGCGACGGGGCGGTCGATGCCCACGCCGTCACGGCCGACTCGCTCATGACCGGCCTCTCGGGCGGGCAGGCGGCCCGGGTCGGCCTCGCCGCGCTCATCTGCTCGCGGTTCGACCTCGTGCTGCTCGACGAGCCCACCAACGACCTCGACCTCGACGGCCTGGCCCGGCTCGAGGCGTTCGTCGCGGGCCTCCGCGGCGGGGTCGTCCTCGTCAGCCACGACCGCGAGTTCCTCGCGCGCACCGTGACGAAGGTGCTCGAGCTCGACCTCGCGCAGCACTCCAACCGCCTCTACGGCGGCGGCTACGACGCGTACCTCGAGGAGCGCGAGACCGTGCGCCGGCACGCGCGCGAGGACTACGAGGAGTTCGCCGCGAAGAAGGCCGACCTCGTCTCCCGGGCACGGGTGCAGCGCGAATGGTCGAGCCAGGGCGTGCGCAACGCCATGAAGAAGTCGCCCGACAACGACAAGATCCGCCGCAAGGCGGCCACCGAGTCGAGCGAGAAGCAGGCGCAGAAGGTGCGCCAGATGGAGAGCCGCATCGCCCGCCTCGACGAGGTCGAGGAGCCGCGGAAGGAGTGGAAGCTCGAGTTCACGATCGGGCAGGCGCCGAGGTCGTCGTCCGTCGTCGCGACCCTCGATGCGGCATCGGTCACGCGGGGCGACTTCACGCTCGGACCGGTCTCGCTGCAGGTGCAGGCCGGCGACCGCATCGGCATCACCGGTCCGAACGGGGCAGGCAAGTCGACGCTCCTCGGCCTCCTCCTCGGTCGCATCGCGCCCGACGCCGGGCGTGCGAGCCTCGGATCCTCGGTCGCGATCGGCGAGATCGACCAGGCCCGGTCGCAGCTCGCCGGTCGCACGCCGCTCGCCGACGCGTTCGAGCTGCTCGTGCCCGAACTCAGCTCGGGCGAGGTGCGCACCCTGCTCGCGAAGTTCGGGCTGAAGGCCGACCACGTGCTGCGGCCGGTCGACGACCTCTCGCCCGGCGAGCGGACACGCGCGGGCATGGCACTGCTGCAGGCGCGCGGCGTCAACGTGCTCGTGCTCGACGAGCCCACGAACCACCTCGACCTTCCCGCGATCGAACAGCTCGAACAGGCGCTCGAGGGCTACGAGGGCACGCTGCTGCTCGTCACGCACGATCGGCGGATGCTCGAACACGTGCAGCTCGACCGGCGCTGGCGCGTCGAGGGTGGGCGGGTCGCCGAGGCCTGAGGGATCGGCGATCTTCGCGGCCGCGTGCAAGACTCTCGGCACGGGTGACACAAGCATGGTGTGAGGAATGCCGATGCCGCCGTCGCCGTCGAGACGACCGAGGGAGTCGCGATGCCAGCGAGCGCCGACCCGCCTGTCACGCCCGACGTCGAGGCCGCGGTGCGCGACGACGTCGCCTGGTTCACGGGTCTCGTGCGCGCGCACTCGACCGCACTCGTGCGCTACTTCGCCCGGCGCGGGCCCCGTCAGGACGCGGAGGATCTCGCCGCCGAGGTGTTCGCCACGGCCTGGCGGCGGCGCGACGACGTTCCGCAGGGCGCTGAGCTTCCCTGGCTCTACCGCACGGCCGGGTTCACCCTCGCGAACCACCGGCGCAAGCACGTCGACCTCCCCGTCGAGGAGGTGCCGGAGGCCGGACGACCTCGCGTCGCCGACGATCCCGAGCTCAGTGCGCTCTTCGACGCCGAGCTGCGCGGCGCCCTCGCGAGCGTCGGCGAGCGCGATCGCCGCATCCTGCTGCTGCACGCGTGGGAGGGGCTCGATGGCGAACAGCTCGCCGAGGTGCTCGGCATCTCGCGATCGGGCGCGGACGCCGCACTCTCACGTGCCCGCAAACGCCTTCGCGAGGCGTGGGGCGAGCGTCTGACCTTCTGATCCTGCCGCGCTCGCGTGCCGGGGGCGCGCCGTGCAAGGTCCGACGGGTCCGAGACATATGCGATGTGTACCCACCACGGAGGCTGATCGACATGAACGACGACCGCGAACGCGACCCGAACGGGCCCGGCGAGCGCGAGCCCGAAGACGAGTTCGGGTCCGACGACGAGTTCGAGCGCGAAGGCGAGCTCGCGTCCGACGGCGAGCGCGAGCGCGACGGCGAGCGCGGGTCCGACGACGAGTTCGAGCGCGAGCTGCCCGCCGACGAGGCATCCGACCCGGTGGCGCTGCTGCGCGCAGCCGACCCGGCCGCAGGCGTCGAACCGCGCGACGGGTTCGCCGACGACATCGTCGCCGGCGTGCTGGCGGACACCGCGGTGCCGTCGGCCGCGGTGGACGCGGAAGCCGGAGGTGCGACGCCCGACCGCGGCGGAACCACCCCCGTCGCCGACCTCCGAGCCGAGCGCGCGCGCCGCAGGCCGCGGTGGATCGCGATCGCAGCCGTCGCGGCCTCGCTCGCGATCGTCGGAGGGGCCGGCTACGCCGCAGGTGCGGGACTCAACGGCGCCTCGACGCTCGCAGGTTCCGCTGCCCCGCCCATCTCCCTGCCCGGCGCCGGTGATAGCGGCAGTGAATCGAGCGGTGCCGCCGACCGGCCGGTGACCGAGCAGGCGCCGGCCGTCGGCGGCGCATTCGACGCCTCCGGCAAGATGTCGGCCGACATGGCGTACCCGTACGGGTACGGGTACGGCCGCAACGTCTTCAGCGCATCGGGCCTCTCGACCGAGTCGGGCACCGCGGCCGGCTACGGCTACGACCCGCGCTCCGCATCGAACGCAGAGACGGTCTCCGCGCTCGCCGCGGCGCTCGGCGTCGAGGGCGCGCCCGAGCTCAAGGACGGGGCATGGATCGCCGGTCCGCAGGACGGCACCGGTCCCTCGGTGTCGGTCGGGCTCGACGGCACCCTGAGCTTCTGGTTCATGAACCCCGCGCTCGACCCGTGGGCCGAGTGCAACAAGCTCCTCGAGGGCGCGACCGAGCCGGCTGCGCCGGTCGAGCCGTGCGAGCCCGCCGTGCCCGACCTGCCGAGCGACGCCGCAGCGGCCGATGCGCTGCGGTCGCTCATCGCCGCAGCCGGCGGAGACCCCGGCGCGTTCGAGTACACGACGGACAACAACTACGAGGGCGCGTTCACCCGGTCGGCGCAGGCCTGGCCCGTGGTCGACGGCCAGCGCCTCGACCAGGCATGGTCGATCGAACTGACGCCGCAGGGCACGTACAGCGCGAGCGGCTTCCTCGCCCCTGTCGTGCGTCTCGGCGACTACGAGATCGTGAGCGAGCAGGAGGCGTTCGAGCGCCTCTCCGACCCCCGGTTCGGCGCGCAGATGACCGCGATGCCCTACGCCGTCGCGGAGGGCGACTCCGTGGCGACCCCCGACGTCTACACGCCGCCGACCGAGCCGCCCGCGACCCCCGCCGACGGCGCGCACATCTCGTGGCCGGTGAACGAGGTCGAGATCGTCGACGCCCGACTCGGACTCGCGAGCCAATGGCAGCCCGACGGCAGCGTGCTCGTCGTGCCGGCGTACGAGTTCACGGACGCGGACGGCGGCACCTGGTCGATGATCGCGGTCGCCGACTCCGAGCTCGACTTCTCGGCCGAGTCGTGAGTGCACGATGACGGGCGGCCCCTTCCGGGCCGCCCGTCGTCGTGCGAGGCTGGACGCATGCCCGAGTCACCAGAGGTGCAGGCGCTCGCCGACAAGCTCGACGAGCGACTTCGCGGTCACGAGATCACGGCGGTCGACGTCGTCGAGTTCCGCACGGTGAAGACGCGCACGGCGCCGCCGACATCGCTCGTCGGCGAACGCGTCGAGGGGGTGTCGCGTCACGGCAAGCTGCTCGACCTCGTGCTCGGAACGGGCCACCTCGTGGTCTCGCTCGGGCGGCACGGCTGGGCGCGCTACGGATCCGACGACGAGGTGGATGCCTCCGGCGACGGCCGGCCGCCCGCACTCGCGATCGTCGAGTTCGACGACGGCACCGCTGTCGAGTTCACCGATGCCGGCGAGTGGGTCTCGCTCGGGCTCTGGGTCGTCGACGACCCCATTGCGGTGCCGGCGGTGGCGAAGCTCGGGCCCGATCCGGCCGATCCCGAGTTCACCCGGGCCGACTTCGACGCCGCCGTCGAGGGGCGACGCAAGCAGGTGAAGGCCGTGCTGCAAGAGCAGGAGTCGATCGCGGGCATCGGCAACGCATACTCCGACGAGATCCTGCACGCCGCGAAGCTCTCGCCCGTCAAGCACGCGGCGGCGCTCGACGAGACGGCGCTCGACGGGCTGTTCGCGAGCACGGTCGGAGTCGTCAACCGGGCGATCGATGATCGGCGGGGTGTGCCGATCGACCGCCTCAAAGCGGAGAAGGTCGCCGCCATGCGCGTGCACGGCCGGGCGGGCGAAGCGTGCCCGGTCTGCGGCGACACGGTGCGCGACTTCACGTTCGCGAGCACGACGGCGCAGTACTGCCCGACGTGCCAGACCGGCGGCGAGGTACTGCCGCTGCGCTGAGCGGGCACCCTCTCGTTGCGGCGTCGAAGCGTCGGGCGGGCGGCTCAGGCTGCGAACGGGGCGTGGGCGATGCGGACGCGGCTCGTCGCATCGGGCGCGGCGGTGAACCGGCCGGGCTGCCCCTCGGGCGTCAGGTACTGCACGCGGATGCCTCGGCCCACCCGGGTGAGCTTCGTCACCTCGTAGGCGCGGCCGGTGGAGCTCACGAGCGTGTCGCCGACACGAAGTTCGCGAGTCTGCCGCAGTTCCGTGACCTCCATGTTGAGATGATCTCAGCACCCACCGACATCGCATCCCGGGACCGTTCCGCGTTCGGCGTACGGGAGGCCTCGGGCCGGGCACGGGGTGTTCCGTCGTTCTCGGTCGAGCGGCGAGCACGTCGGCCGACTGGGCAAGGATCGGTGCGCGCCCGAGCTCGATATGGGCGTAGGCGAGCGAGCCGGCGAGCTCGGCATTGCCCGCGAGGAGGGCCTCTCAGAGCCGTTCGTGCTCGTGCGCCTGCTCGTCGTCGCGGATCGCCGGCGATGATCGCGTGCAGGAGAGCGCGATGGACGCGATGGGCGAGCGCCTCCTCCCAGTGCTGGTTGATGGTGCCCGCTCAGCCCGCAACCGGGAAGACGGGCGGGAAGAGCTCGTCGGGCGTGCCGTGCCGGGCGTCGCGCTCGCTGTAGCCCGCGCGCAGCTTCGCGAACAGCCGTTTCGTGTCGGCGCGCACCGCGTCGAGGTCCACACCGGGCACCCGGCCGTCGCGCATGACGACGCGGCCGGCGACCATCGTCAGGCACGCGTCGCGCGCGGTGCCGTTGAGCACGAGCGTGCGGATCGGGTCTTCGGTCGGCCCCATCCGCACATCGTCGAGGCGGAACGCGGTGAGGTCTGCGGTCGCACCCGCCTCGATCCGTCCGAGGTCGGGCCGGTGCAGCGCCCGCGCGCCGCCGAGGGTGGCTGCGTCGACGTAGGCGGCGATGTCGCCCTTCGCGAGGTCGCCGTGCTGCACCTTCGCGGCGGAGACGCCCGTGTCGATCCCGCGGATGAGGTCGGGCGGGAACGAGTCGGTGCCGAGCGCGAAGTTGACGCCCGCGTCGCGGTAGCGCGCGAAGTCCCAGAGCTCGGCCCCGTACCGGGCGTTCGTGAGTGCGCAGTGCACGATCGAGACGCCGGCCTCGGCGAGGCGGCCGAGGTCGCCGCGGTCTTCGCCGTGCACGAGGGGGTGCACGTCGATGACGACGGCGTGGGGCACGATCACGCGATCGTGCAGCAGGCCGTGCTCCTCCAGGTGGTCGAGCGGCGTGCGCCCGTACCGGGCGATCACGTACTCGCGCTCGAACTCGCCCTGCAGGGCGTGGATGCGCACGAGTGCGTCGCGCGCCTCGGCGGCGGCGGCCGTCGCCTCCATGAGCTCGGCGGAGAGGGTCTCGATGCGACAGGGCAGGAAGACGCCGGTCAGCAGCGGGTCGTCGAGCTCGCGGATGCCATCCACGAATCGGATCGCGTCGGCGAGGCCCGCGCGACCCTCCTCCTCGATGAATCGGATGTCGCGGGCACCGGTCTCGTCGACGACGGGCACGCCCGATCGATACGACGGTCCGAGGAACCCGCGCAACCCGATCCGGCTCGAGAACTCGGCCATCGCGAAGAGGTCGTCGGCCGACTCCGCCCATGCGGAGTGCACCTCGGAGGCGATGGGCATGTAGCTCGTGATGCCGTGCAGCGCGAGCTGCACGAGCGCGATCTCGCGGATGCGACGGCGCTCGGCCTCGGTGAACACGTGCGCTCGCCGGTCGAAGTACTCGGTCGACCACTGCAGGCGGGGGCCGTCCTCGCCGCTCGACCACGAGTCGAGGATGAGGTGGTCGATGTCGGTGAGCGCATCCAGATCGATGAGCCCCGGCATGACGAGGCTCTCGCCGAGGTCGATGCGCTCGTCGACCTCCAGGTCGCGCGCGCCGACGGCGGGACCGGCGTACACGATGCGATCGCCCTCGGTCACGACGGCACCGTCTCTGATCTCGGTGTGGCTCGTGCCGTCGAAGGCGAGCAGGTGATCGGCGGTGATCAGCGTGCGCACGGGTATCCTCTCGAAATATTTGGTATACAAAAGATATCACCATGGTCAATCCTGGGGTCACACTCCTGCGAAATCGCGTCCGATGCTGGAAAGTGTGAAGTTCTTTTGGTATACGAAAAGCCTTGGTGTCGCCACGAAAGGAACTCCAGCATGCTCATCCGTGACGTCCGCCCCTGGGGCGGCGACCCCGTCGACCTCGTCATCCACGGCTCGCGCATCAGCGGGATCCGGCCCCACGACGCCGCCGCGGCCACCGAGGCGGACACGGTCGACGGTCGGGGCCGCCTCGCGCTGCCCGCGTTCAGCGACGTGCACGTGCACCTCGACTCGAGCCGCATCGGCCTGCCGTTCCGCCCGCACACGGGTCGGCCCGGTGTCTGGGGCATGATAATGAACGACCGGGAGAACTGGCGCAGCACCGACGTGCCCCACGACGAGATCGTCGCCGGCACTCTCGAGCAGATGATCGCGAACGGCACGACCCGGGTGCGGTCGTACGCGCAGGTCGACGTCGACTGCAGGCTCGAGAAGTTCGACGCGGTCGTCGCCGCGAAGGAGAAGTTCGCCGCGCACGCCGACGTGCAGGTCATGACCTTTCCGCAGGCCGGCATCCTGCGCGAGGCGGGCACCGTCGAGCTCCTCGAGGAGTCGCTCAAGCAGGGCGCCGACGTCATGGGCGGCATCGACCCGAGCCAGCTCGACCGCGACCCGGCGAAGCACCTCGACATCGTGTTCGGCCTCGCCGAGAAGTACCAGGTCGAGATCGACATCCACCTGCACGAGCCGGGTGAGCTCGGCGTGTTCAGCACCGAGCTCGTGCTCGAGCGCACGCGCGCGCTCGGCATGCAGGGCAGGGTCACGATGTCGCACGCGTACGATCTCGGCTCGGTGTCCGAGGCGGTCAGCCGCCGCCTCATCGACGAGTTCGCCGATCTCGACATCGCGATGGCCACCGTCGCGCCGTCGACGACGGGCCACCTGCGGCTCGTCGACCTCGCGGCGGCGGGCGTGCGCGTCGGCCTCGGCGAAGACGGCCAGCGCGACTACTGGAGCCCGTACGGCAACTGCGACATGCTCGACCGCACCTGGCAGCTCGCGTTCGTCAACGGGTTCCGCCGCGACGACCACATCGAGCTCGCGCTCGCCGTGGCGACCATGGGCGGCGCGAGCATCATGTCGCATGATTCGCCCCGCGTCACGGGTGTCGGCGACCGCCCCGGCGTCGCCGTCGGCGACCGCGCCGACCTCGTGCTCGTCGACGGTGAGACGCCCACGAGCGCGGTCATGGACCGGGGTCGCGACCGCACCGTCATCCACGACGGCCGCGTCGTCGCCGATGGCCTCCGTGTCGTCGGCGCCTGAGCGGCGGGCCGGGCGCAAGCGGCGGGTGGTTGCCGGCACGACCGCCGGCCTCGTCGCCGCCCTCCTGATCGGGGTGAACCTGCGCCCCGCGATCACCGGCGTCGCGGCGCTGCTCGACGAGACCCGCCTCGCGCTCGGGCTGACCTCGGCCGACGCGACCGTGCTCGCGACCCTGCCCGTCATCGCCTTCGGACTCACCGCCCCCGTCGGCCCCTGGCTCGCGAGGCGGGTCGGCGTCGCCCGCGCACTCGCCTGGTCGATGGCGGCGCTCGCCGCGACGCTCGCGGCTCGGGTCGTCGCGTCGGTGCTCGTGCTGCCCGGCACCTTCGTCGCTGGCGTCGCCATCATGGCCGCGGGCACGCTGCTGCCGCAGTTCCTCAAGGAGCTCCGCGCATCGGGTCTCTGGATCGGTCTCAGCAGTATGTCGTTCGGCGTGGGCGCGGCGCTCGGGGCCGGGCTCGCCGTGCCGGCGTACACGGCGACCGGTTCCGCGCCCGTCGCGCTCGGCATGTGGGCCCTCCTCGCCCTCACGGCGACCGCGGCGACGGCGTTCGCGGTGCGACGTGGCGCGGGCCGCGGCGGAGCGGTCGAGCATCCCGGGCTCCGGCTGCCGCCCGGCGGCGGCTGCACGATCGGGCTCGTGACGGCCGTGTTCGGGCTGCAGGCCCTGCTCTACTTCGCGGTCACGGCGTGGCTCCCGCAGTTCCTCGCCGATCGGGGCGAGCCGCCCGCCGTGCGCGGTGCGCTCCTCGCATGGTTCAGCATCGCCGGGTTCGTGCCGACCCTCATGACGCCCGTGCTCGCCCGCAGGCCGCGTGTGCTGGCGTGGTTCGGCCCCGGCCTGGGCATCGCCGTCGCGGTCGGCCTCGGGGCGCTCCACCTCGCCACGAGCGACGGGTTCGTGCTCGTCGTGGGCCTGCTCGGCGCCGTGCAGAGTGCGGCGTTCGGGCTCGGCATCAGCCTCATCGTCGGGATGTCGGCGAACGCCGCATCGGCTGGAGCGATCTCGGCGATCGCACAGGGCGGCGGCTACGCCATCGCCGGGGCGGGATCGTTGCTCGTCGGCGTCCTGCACGAGACATCCGGCGGCTGGGAGTGGAGCTTCGCATTCATGGCCGTCATCGCCGTCGTCTTCGCGGTCGCGGTCGCCCTCGTGATCCGCCGCGAACCCGTCGATCTCGTGATCGCCCGGCCCGCGCCCGCCGCGCCCGCCGGGCGCGCCGGTCGCTGACCACGATCGGCCCGGCCGGCGCCCTCCCGCACGGCCCCGGCCGGGGCGATCGGATGCCTCGCGCCGGAAGCCGCGCGGATGGGCCATCATGGAGCGGTGACCGACGCCGCCGCATTGCTGCACGCCTACGACGACCAGCTCCGCACCGACGCCGAGACGGCGCACGCCGTCACGGCCGAGCGGCGCGGGCCGCTTCGACTCGCGATGTTCCCCGGCGGGTACGGCTTCGTGAGCTACCGCGACCTCGAGGGCGTTCGCGAGGATTCGATGGGCGAGCTCGTGGGCTCGACCCTCGCGCACTTCGCGGCCGACCCGGCGATCACGGCCGTCGAGTGGAAGACCCGCGGGCACGATCGCGCACCCGGCCTCCTCGATGCCCTCGTCGCGCACGGGTTCGTCGCGGAGGAGCCGGAGTCGATCATGGTCGGCGAGGCCGCTCTGCTGACGGCCGACGTGCCGCTGCCGGAGGGCGTGGTGCTGCGCCGCGCCGCCGACGAACGGGATGTGCGGGCGATGAGCGCGATGCAGGACGAGGTGTTCGGCGACCCGGTGTCGGCCGAGCGCGCCGACGACCTGGTGCGGCGGCTCGACGGCGACGACGGCACCGAACTCTGGATCGCCGAGGCCGACGGGCGCATCGTCAGCGCCGGACGGCTCCAGCCGGTCGAGGGATCGGACTTCGCCGGCATCTGGGGCGGCGCGACGCGCGAGGAATGGCGCGGGCGCGGCATCTACCGCGCACTGACCGCGGCGCGGGCGCGCTCCGCGCTGGCGATGGGCAAGCGATACCTCCACAGCGATTCGACCGAGTTCTCGCGCCCGATCCTCGAGCGGTCGGGCCTCGTGAAGGTCTCGACGACGACGCCGTACGTCTGGCGGCCCTGACGCAGCGCGCGATGCACCGGGTGCGGATGTCGCCCGTCGGTGACAGGATGCCTCTGTGCCCGAGCTTCCCGAAGTGCAGGCGCTCGTCGCCTTCCTCGACGAGCGGCTGACCGGGCGTGCCTTCGCCTCGTTGCGGGTCGCGGCGATCTCGGCGCTCAAGACGTTCGACCCGCCGCTCTCCGCGCTCGAGGGCGAACGCATCGACGGCGTGCATCGGCACGGCAAGTTCGTCGACGTCGAGACGGGTGGTGCGCACCTCGTGTTCCATCTCGCGCGTGCCGGCTGGCTGCGCTGGTACGACGAGGTGCCGAAGACCCCGGTGAAGCCGGGCAGGTCGCCGCTCGCGCTGCGCGTGCGCCTCGAAGACGGGGCCGGATTCGACCTGACCGAGGCCGGCACGAAGAAGTCGCTCGCGGTCTACGTCGTGCGCGACGTCGCCGACGTCCCCGGCATCGAGCGGCTCGGCCCCGACCCGACCGCCGCCGACTTCACGCTCGACGATTTCGCCGGCATCCTCGCCGGGCGGCGCACGCAGATCAAGGGGCTGCTGCGCGACCAGTCGGTGTTCGCAGGCATCGGCAACGCCTACTCCGACGAGATCCTGCACGCCGCGAAGCTCTCGCCCTACCTGCTCGCGGCGAAGCTCACCCCCGAGCAGACCGAGGTGCTCTACCGGGCGATGCGCGACACCCTCGCCGAGGCGGCGGCCGTGGCATCCGGTCGCCCTCCGGCGGAGCTGAAAGACGCGAAGCGCCGCGCCATGCGCGTGCACGGCCGCACCGGCGAGACGTGCGAGGTGTGCGGCGACACGATCCGGCAGGTGATCTTCGCCGACTCGACCTTCCAGTACTGTCCGACCTGCCAGACGGGCGGCAAGCCGCTGGCCGACCGGGTGCTGTCGCGGCTCGTGAAGTAGCGCCCCGCCTGCCGCGGGTGGCACACCGTCGGTGCCGGATGGTAGGCAGGGGGGATGACGACTTCCGACGTGGCCTGGCCGCGCCCCGCCGGCCCGCTCGAGCTCCGGCTGCCGACCCGCGAACTCCTCGAGCAGGTCCTCGTGTGGCGCAACCGCCCCGAGGTGACCCGGTGGCTGCTGCGCACCGAGGTCGAGCCCGAGGCGTTCACGAAGACCTGGCTCGACGGCATCGACGACCCGCTCGACCACTCGGCGATCGCGGTGCTCGACGGCGAGGTCGTCGGCACCGGATCCCTCTGGATCACCGATGCGATGGGGCAGACCCACGGAGACCCGGCCGAGTACGTGCGCGCCGAGGCGGGCATCGGCTACGGGGTGGCCCCGCACCACGCAGGTCGCGGGTTCGCGACCGAGATCGCCCGCGCGCTCATCGACCTCGCCGTCGACGAGCTCGGCGTGCACCGCGTGACCGCCGGCTGCTACGCCGACAACATCGCCTCATGGAAGGTCATGGAGCGGCTCGGCATGCGGCGCGAGCAGCACGGCGTGCGCGACTCGTGGCACGCCGAGCTCGGGTGGATCGACGGGTACACCTACGCCATCCTCGCCGACGAGTGGCGCGAGCGGCGGGTCGCCGAGCGGACCGCGGCGAACTGAGCGCGGCGAACGAGAGGGGCGCGGTGGATCTCGGCGCGAAGATCCTGACGACCCGGTGGGCGGTCCGACTCCCGATCCCGATGTTCACGGCCGGGTTCGGCTTCCTGTTCTTCGGGCGGCTGCTCATGCTCGAGCATCGCGGACGGGTGAGCGGCGAACGCCGGTACGTCGTCGTCGAAGCGGCACGGCACGAGTCGCGCGATCGCATCGTCGTCGCCTCGGGGTTCGGGCCGACCGCGCACTGGTACCGGAACCTCGAGGCCGAACCCAGGTGCGGCGTCAGTGTGGGCTGGCGCCGTCGGGTCCCCGCGCGCGCCGAGCTGCTCGACGCCGTCGAGAGCCGTGCCCTGCTCGACCGCTACGCGCGTGAACGCCCGAAGACGTGGGCGATGCTGCAGCGCTCGATCGTCGATGCGACCGGCGAAGCCGACCCCGAGATCCCGATGGTCAGGCTGCACCTCGAGCCGCGACATCCGCGCGGCTGACCGCCCCCGGCCTCGCACCGGCATCGAGCACCCCGTCGACGAGGCGCTCGAGCACGGCGAGACCGTCGATCGAGAGCACCGACTCGAGGTGCCCCTGCACCGATGCGACGCCGGCGCCGTTGAGGCCGTGCACGGCGCCGGTGTGCGGGTCTGCGGCGATCTCGAGCCCGTGTCGCGGGGTGCGGTCGAGCCCCGCATCGTACGCCGTGAACGTGTTGTAGTACCCGATCGTCGCGGTCTCGCCGAAGAGCGCGACCTCGCGCTGCAGGCCCTGTTGCGGTGCGGCCAGCGGTGCGACGGCGAGACCCGAGAGACGGGCGAGCACCTGGTGGCTGAGGCAGACGGCGAGCATCGGGCGCCGCTGGCCGAACCGTGCGGCGATGAGCTCGTGCAGCCGGAACAGGCGCGCGTCGCCGGCGTCGCGCGGGTCGCCCGGGCCGGGGCCGAACACGACGAGATCCTCGGCGGCGTCGAGCGGGGCCTCGTGCCACGGCACGATCCGGGACGCGACGCCGAGGTGGTGCAGCTGGTGCGCGAGCATCGTCGTGAAGTCGTCGCCCGCGTCGACCACGAGCGCCGACACGCCGCGCGGGGGAGCGGCGGGTTGGGGCGCGATCCAGAAGGGCGCGAGGTGCGCGTTGCGCTCGGCGAGCGCGACCGGGTCGGAGGCCGAGGCGTCGCCCGTGGTGCCGGCGACGGCGGATCCGGCTCGTGCGTCGTCCTGCCGCGGGATCGCACCGAGCGCCGTGAGCATCCCGGCCGCCTTCGCGTGGGTCTCGGCCACCTCGCCGGCGGGGTCGGAGTGACGGACGAGCGTCGCGCCGACGGGCACGCGCACGCTGCCGTCGCCGTCGAGGTAGGCGGTGCGGATGAGGATCGGCGCGTCGAGGTCGTAGCCCGACGCCGTCGGCGTGAACCGCGCGAGCACGCCCGCGTAGTAGCCGCGCGGCGTGGTCTCGTGGCGGGCGATCACGGTGCAGGCGTTGCCCATCGGCGAGCCAGTCACGGTCGGCGCGAACATCGTGCGGCGCAGCACCTCGCGGGGGTCGAGGGTGCTCCGGCCCTCGAGCACGTACTCGGTGTGCGTGAGGCGGGACATGCGCTTGAGGAACGGCCCGCGGATGCGACCTCCGTCGGGGCAGACGGCGCTCATCATCTTGAGTTCCTCGTCGACGACCATCACGAGCTCCTCGCGCTCCTTGACGTCGGCGAGGAAGGCCTCGAGGGCGTCGTTCGACGGCGGGCCGTCGAGGTGGCGGAACGTGCCGGAGATCGGGTTCATGGTGACGACGCCGCCGACGCTCGAGACATGGCGCTCGGGGGTCGCGCCGACCGCCGAGAGGCCGGGGGTGTGCACCGCGAACGTCCAGTACGCGCCCGCCTCGTGCTCGAGGAGTGCGCGCAGCCAGCCCAGCACGGCGATGGCGGGCCGTTCGGCGGTCGAGCCGGCGAACTCGCGGCGGATCACGAAGTTCGCGCCTTCGCCCTGCCCGATCTCGCGCTCGATCACGCGCCGAACGATCGCGGCGTACTCGTCGTCGGCGACGTCGACGCGGAGGTCGTCGACGACGACCGGATGGCGCGGCAGCAGCCCGGTCGCGGCGTCGACCGCGACCTGCTCGCGTTCGCGCACGACGAGGCATCGGAGCGGAGCGCCGTCGTCGTGCGCGGCGAAACCGCGCTCGCGCACCTGCCGGAACGGCACGAGCGCGAGCACCTCGGCGCCGTCGAGCGGGATGTCGGCGAGGTGCTCGACGTCGAGCACGTCGCCGACGAGCACATCGAGCGTCGCCTCGCGTTCGCGGCGGATGACGGCGAACGCGGGCGGCGTGCTCGCGGCGAGCAGGGCGGTGAGGAGCTTCGTCATGGTGTCTCCGGGTCGGGCCCTCGGATGGACCCTCCGCAGAAACGGAACGACCGCCCTCGGGCGGTCGTGAGTCGTCGGAACGCGCAGGCCGCCTAGGAGGCGGGCCACCAGTTGCGGTTCGACGCGGTCATGTCGAGCACCATACGGCATGACGCGAGGGTGCGCCACCCGTATTACGCTTCGGGAATGCCCGCCGATCCGGATCCCATGCTCGTCGCCCGCCTCCGCGCGGCCGGCTGCGTCTTCGCCGAGGCGGAGGCCGAGCTGCTGGCGGCCGCCGCCACCGACGACGACGTCGAGCTCGAGGCGCTCGTCGTCCGCCGAGTCGCCGGAGAGCCGCTCGAGGTCGTGCTCGGCTGGGCCGAGTTCGCCGGGCTCCGGCTCGCCGTCGAACCCGGCGTGTTCGTGCCGCGGCATCGCACCGAGCTGCTCGCCGCAGAGGCCGCCGGGATCGCGCGCGAGGCGACGAGGTCGCACGGACGCCCCGCGATCGTCGTCGACCTCTGCTGCGGAGCGGGCGCCATCGGGGCCGTCGTGGCCGAGACGGCGGGGCAGGTCGACCTGTACGCCGCCGACCTCGACCCGGTCGCGGTGCGCGCGGCCCGACGCAACCTCGAGCCGCGCGGCGGGCGCGTGTTCGAGGGAGATCTCTACGACGCCCTGCCCACCGGGGTCGCGGGCCGCATCGACGTGCTCGCGGTCAACGCCCCGTACGTGCCCACCGACGAGATCGCGCTCATGCCGCCCGAGGCCCGCGAGCACGAGGCGGTGGTCGCGCTCGACGGCGGGCGGGACGGGCTCGACGTGCATCGCCGGGTCGTGGCATCCGCGCGCGAGTGGCTCGCGCCGGGCGGGAGCCTGCTCATCGAGACGAGCGAGTGGCAGTCCGACACGGCGGCCGAGCTCATGCGCGCCGGGGGCCTCGAACCGCGATCGGTGCGGGCCGACGACACGGACGAGGACGACACGGTCGTGGTCGTCGGCCGCCGCCCGCGGGCGACCGACCCGCGAGGCTGACCACGCCGCGCGGTCATGGTCGCCGGCGTTCGGCGAGCAGGCGCGCGACCTCGTCGTCGCCGGTCTGGGCGAAGTCGAGGTAGTGCATGCCGACCGCCATGAATCCCGGCGGTGCCGCGAGGCACACGACCTCGTCGACCTCGGGCGAGGCCTCGAGCGCCGCGAGGCTGTCGGGCGCGGCGACCGGCACGGCGACGACGACCCGGGCGGCGCCGCGGGCACGGGCCACGCGACAGGCGACGCGCATCGTCGCGCCGGTGGCGACGCCGTCGTCGACGACGATCGCGGCGCGCCCCGCGAGCGGCACCGGCGACGCACCGCCGCGGAAGCGCGCCACCCGCGCGTCGAGCTCGGCCCGTTCGCGCTGGAGCACGGCGTCGAATCGCGCACGGTCGACGCGCGCCGACGCGATGACGTCGTCGTTGCGCACGAGTGCGCCCTCCTCGCCGATCGCGCCCATCGCGAGTTCGGGCTGTCCCGGCGTGCCGAGCTTGCGCACGACGAGCACGTCGAGGGGGGCGCCGAGCGCGTCGGCGACGGGTGCGGCGACCGGCACGCCTCCGCGCGGCAGCCCGAGCACGACCGGGTCGTGCAGCGCCGCTGACGCCTGGGAGCGCGACCGTTCGAGGAGCCGGGCGGCGAGTCGCCCGCCCGCCTCGACGCGGTTCGCGAAATGCTCCATGAGAACGGCCAGGATGCCTCGTGGGTGGCTGCACTCTCCTGATTAGCCCGACGCGGCAGGAGCGTCAACCCCTTGCCCGGCGCCGTGAAAGCCGAGGGGACTTCGTGTTCAGGGGCTCGTCGCCTACACTGGTGCAAATCCTTCCCCCGGGCTCCCCGGTTCGGGGCGAACCCGTTCAAGGATTCGGCGGGCCCCCAACCCCGTCACTTGGAGAACCCGTGGGACGTCATACTGTCGCGGCGCCGGTGAAGAAGCCTGCCCGCAATCTCGTCATGTCCGTCGTCGGGGCGGTCGCCGTCGTCGCCGTCGTCGGCACGGGCGTCTTCCTCTGGGTCGGAGGGCACCTCGACCCGCTGCTCGCCTCCGCCGAGGCCGGTTGCGACGACCCCCAGAAGCTCGTCGTCGTCGCCGACCGGTCGATCGCGCCGGCGGTCGCCGAGATCGCCGATCGCTTCGACCGCGCGTCGGAGAACTGCGTCACGACGAAGGTCACCCCGCAGGACTCGGCCGACACGTCCGCAGTCCTCGCATCGGGCACCATCGAAGCCGACGCCTGGGTGCCCGAATCGAGTGTCTGGCTCGATCGCATGAATGCGACGGCCGCATCGCTCGGCCAGGCGCCCCCCGTCGTCGAGGCGGGCGGGTCGGTCGCCTCCACGCCGATCGTGTTCGCCGCCGCGGCGACCGACGCCACGGCGCTGGCGAGCGAGCCGGTCAGCTGGTCGCGGGTGCTGCGCGGCACCCTGCCGACGATCCTGCCCGACCCCGAGGCATCCGCGGCGAGCCTCGCGGGCCTCCTCGCGCTGCGCGGCCACGCCTCGCCCGACGATCCGCGGCAGTTCGCGGGCGCGATGCTCGCGCTCGGCAAGTCGATCCCCGCGTCGACGAGCGCCGCCTTCGGCTCGCTCGGTGTGGGTGAGGCTCCGGCGGTCGTCGTCACGAGCGAGGCGCAGGTCGCGGCGTACAACGGCGAAGAGCCGGCCGAGCCGCTCGTCGCCGCGTACCCGGCCGACGGCACCGTCGCGCTCGACTACCCCTTCGTGTATCTCACCCTCGAGAAGTCGAAGCGAGAGGTGCTCGGCGATTTCGAGGCGGCCCTCGCCGACGGGGCGAAGACCTTCGCGAAGCACGGCTTCCGTGCGCCCGACGGCAGCGGGAAGCTCGACCTCGCCGGGGTCGGCGCCTCGGGCCCGGGCGCGGAGCCGGCGACCGACGGTCAGGCCCAGCTCGAGATCCTGCGCGCCTGGAGCGTGCTGACGCTGCGCTCGCGCATGCTGACCGTGATCGACGTGTCGGGGTCGATGGAGGAGCCGGCGGCCAACGGGCTGCGACGCATCGACGTCTTCCAGCAGGCGGCGCTCGGGGCCATGGAGAAGTTCTCGGGCGAGGTGGAGCTCGGGGTCTGGCTCTTCTCCACCGCGCGCAACGGCGACCTCGACTACGAGGACGTCTCGCCGATCGCGCCGCTCGCCGACGCCGCCCACACCCAGCAGATCGCCGGCATCATCCAGTCGCTGCCCGCTCGGCTCGGTGGGGCGACCGGCCTCTACGACACGACGCTCGCGGCCGTGAAGCGCGTGCGCGAGTCGTACGACCCCGAGAAGGTCAACTCGGTGCTGCTCATCACCGACGGGCGCAACGAAGACGAGAACGGCATCGACCTCGACACGCTGCTCGCCGAGCTCAAGAAGCTGGACGACCCGGCGAAGCCCGTGCCCGTGATCATGATCGGCTTCGGGCCCGACACCGACCTCGCGGCGATGCAGCAGATCGCCCAGGCCACGCAGGGCGCCGCGTACTCGGCGACGGAGCCCGAAGACCTCTCGACCGTGCTCGTCGACGCGCTCTCGCAGCGCAGCTGCCGCCCGAACTGCGGCTGACGGCGGCGCGCCCGACGACGAAGGGCGAGGGAGCGGTGCTCCCTCGCCCTTCGGACGTTCCGCGGCTCAGTGGCCCACCGGCGCCCCCTGCTCCATGTCGGCCGGGCGGCGGACGAGGAACGCGCCGACGATCGCCACGAGCGACAGGATCGCGCCGACCATGAACGCCGAGCTGATGCCGGCCGCGTTCGCCGCGACGGTCGAGGCGCCGTTCGCCTCGGCGATCGCTGCGCGCGACGTCATCACGGTGATGAAGAGCGCCGTGCCCGCGGCGCCCGCGACCTGCTGCACGGTGCCGACGATCGCCGAGCCGTGCGAATAGAACCTCGGTTCGACCGAACCGAGCGCCGAGGTGAACAGCGGCGTGAACATGAAGGCGAGCGCCGCCGACATGACCATGTGCGCGACGAGGACGAGCCAGGGCGACGTGTGGTCGGTGACCAGCGTCAGACTCCACAGCACGCCCGACACGACGATCGAGCCCGGTACGAGCAGGGGCGTCGGACCGAACCGGTCGTAGAGCCGGCCCACGGTCGGCCCGAGCAGGCCCATGATGAGGCCGCCGGGCAGGAGCAGGAGACCCGTGTAGAGCGGCTCGAGCCCGAGCACGTCCTGCAGGTAGATCGGCAGCAGGATGATCGTGCCGAACAGCGCCGCCATCATGACGACCATGAGCGCGACCGACAGCGCGAAGTTGCGCGAGGTGAACGTGCGCAGGTCGAGCAGGGCGCGGTCGTGGCGCTGCAGCATCAGCTGACGCACGATGAACGCGGCGATGCCGGCGACGCCGACGGCGAGCGAGACCCACATGGCCGTCGCGTCGGCCGCGCTGCGACCGCTGACGACACCGCCGACGAGGCTGAGCCCGTAGACGAGGCCGCCGAAGCCGAACGCCGAGAGGATCACCGAGAACACGTCGATCGGCAGCTTGCGCGTCTCGCTCACGTTCGTGACGCGGCGGATGCCGATGACGAGCATGACCAATGCGATCGGCAGCACGAGCCAGAACATGAACCGCCAGGTCAGGTAGTTCAGGATGAGCCCCGAGATCGTCGGCCCGATCGCGGGTGCGACCGACATGACGATCGAGACGCGCCCCATGAACCGGCCGCGGTCGGACGGGGCGACGAGGGTCATGAGCGTCGTCATCAGCAGCGGCATCATGATGGCGGTGCCGGTGGCCTGCACGACACGGGCGCCGAGGAGCACCTCGAAGCCCGGTGCGAGCGCGGCCATCAGCGTGCCGGCCGAGAACAGGCTCATCGCGGTGATGAAGATGGGACGGGTCGGGTACCGCTGCAACAGGAAGCCCGTGATCGGGATCACGACGGCCATCGTCAGCATGAAGGCCGTGGTCAGCCACTGTGCCGCCGAGAGCGTGATGTGCAGGTCGTCGACGAGATGCGGGATCGCGACGCCCATGATCGTCTCGTTGAGGAAGACGACGAAGGTCGCGGCGAGCAGCAGCCAGATGACGCGCGTGTTGCTCGCGCCGTGGGCGGGCTGATGGGCGACGACCGCGGCGTCCTGGGCCGCGGCGTCGGCGTCGACGGCCGGAGTGGAGGCGGTCGAGGGGTCGAGGTCGGATACGGCGCGTTCGGTCACAGAGTTTCCAATCGAGATCGGCGCGGAGCGCGCCGGAACGTGCGTCGAGACGTGAAAGGTGCGGAAGAAGCGGACAGGTGGGTCAACCCGGTACGGGCGACGCGCTATTCCCGGATTCGGAGATGGATCGGAATGCATGGAAACAGCCGCGTTGCGAAGCCCGTGCCGGTCGCCGCGGCTGCGGCGACCGGTGTCGAATCGATCAGGGCCTCACGATAGTGCGCACCGCCGACACGGCCCGCGCGACGGCGGCCGAGGCATCCTCGATCTCGGCCGGCGTGGTCGCGGAACCGAGCGTGAACCGCACCGCGGTCTGCGCGAGCTCGGCGGGCACGCCGATCGCCGTCAGCACGTGCGACGGGTCGTCGCGTCCGGCGGCGCAGGCCGAGCCGCTCGAGCAGATGACGCCGTCGCGTTCGAGTTCGAGCAGCACCGCCTCGCCGCTCGTGCCGGGGAAGACGAACGAGACGGTGCCGGGCAGCCGATCGGAGGGGTCGCCCGTGAGCCGGGCCTCCGGCACCTCGGCGAGCACGCGCGCGGTGAGCCGCGCGCCGAGCGCGCCGATGCGCTCGACGGCCTCGGCGCGCTCGGCCTCGGCCAGCTGCAACGCCGTGGCGAACGCGACCGCACCGGCGACGTTCTCGGTGCCCGACCGGCGCCCGCGCTCCTGTCCGCCGCCGTGCAGCACGGGCTCGAGGGGCAGCCGGCCCCGCACGATGAGGGCGCCGGTACCCTTCGGGGCTCCGATCTTGTGGCCGGCGAGCGAGATCGCATCGACGCCGAGCGCGTCGAGCGAGAGCGGCAGCCGGCCGGCCGCCTGCACCGCGTCGGTGTGCACGAGGGCACCGACGCCGTGGGCGAGTCGTGCGAGTTCCGCGACGGGCTGCACGGTGCCGATCTCATTGTTGGCGAGCTGCACCGACACGAGCGTCGTGTCGGGCCGGAGCACGGCCGCCAGGGCGTCGGGTGTCGTGCGCCCGCCGGCGTCCACCGCGACCTCGTCGACGTCGAAGCCGTGGTGGCGGGCGAGGTAGGCGGCCGATTCGAGCACGGCTTCGTGCTCGATGGGGGAGACCACCACGTGCCGGCCCCGCGGATCCGCGAGCGCGAGGCCCTTGACCGCGAGGTTGTCGGCTTCGGTGCCGCCGCTCGTGAAGACGACGTCGCCGGGCCGGCAGCCGATCGCCTCGGCGACCGCCGTCCGGGCGGCCGCGAGCGCCCGCGCCGCCTCGTCGCCGAGCCCGTGCCGGCTCGACGGGTTGCCGAACGCACCCGTCAGGTACGGCCACATCGCCTCGAGCACCTCGCGGCGCGCGGGCGTCGTCGCCGCGTGATCGAGGAAGATCACGGATGCCTCGCGGCAGCGGGGGCGGCAGCGGCAGCGGGGGCGGCAGCGGCAGCGGGGGCGGCGCCGGCGGCGGCGCTCTCCACCACCACGTCGAGCCCGAGGTCGAGCGACCGCACCGAGTGGGTGAGCGCGCCGACCGAGATCACGTCGACTCCCGTCGCCGCGATCGCGGCGACCGTGTCGAGGTTCACCCCGCCCGACGCCTCGACGATCGTGCGGCCGTCGATGAGCGCGACGCCCGCGCGCAGCTCGTCGGTCGTGAAGTTGTCGAGCATGATCGTGTCGGCCCCGCCCGCGAGCACGGGCGCGATCTGGTCGATGCGGTCGACCTCGACCTCGAGGTGCGCGGTGTGCGGCATCCGGTCGCGCGCCTCGCGGAGCGCGGTCGCGAGGTCGACGCCGCCGGCCGTGAGCACCGCGAGGTGGTTGTCCTTCGCCATGATCGCATCGGAGAGCGAGCGGCGGTGGTTGCGCCCGCCGCCGTCGCGCACGGCCTGGCGCTCGAGGCTGCGCAGGCCCGGCGTCGTCTTGCGGGTGTCCACGATGCGCGCGCCGGTGCCGGCGACCGCCGCGACGTATCGGGCCGTGAGCGTCGCGATGCCCGACATGCGCTGCAGCAGGTTGAGCCCGACGCGTTCCGCGCGCAGGATGCCCCGTGCCGGACCCTGCACTCGGGCGAGCACCGCACCGGCCGCGAAGGGCTCGCCGTCGCGCGCGAGCGGCTCCACGGCGATGCGCGCGTCGACGAGGCGGAATGCCGCCGCGAACACGTCGATGCCGCTCAGCACGCCGGGCTCGCGTGCGACGAGCTCGGCCGTCGCGGTCGCGTCGGCCGGGATGAGCGTGTCGCCGGTGAGGTCGCCCCAGGGGGCGTCCTCGTCGAGGGCTGCGGTGACGATGCGCTCGATCTCACGTGTGTCGGTCATCAGGCGGCCTCCTCGAGGTCGGGGGTCGTGGTGCGCGTCCGGTCGGCGGTGGTCGCGGCGCGCGGGTCGTCGGTGCGGAAGTGGGCGCCGATGCTCGCACGGCGCGCGAGCGCTGCGGCGACGGTCAGTCGGGCGAGGTCGAGCAGGTTGCGGTCCTCCGCGCGGCGGCGATCGACGGGGGCGGGGGCGTCCCACGCGTCGAGCAGCGCGGATGCCTCGGCGAGCCCGCGCACGTCGCGCTCGAGCCCGACACGGCGCCACATGAGCTCCTGCAGTGCGGTGCGCTCGACCGGCGCACCAGCGAGGCGGGTGCGCTCGCCCGAGCCGGTTCCGCTTCCGTCTCCGTCGGCGACGCCGCCGCGCCGTCCGATCGAGTCGTCGGAACGCTCCGACGGCGCGCCGTTGGAGGCCGCGTCGGCGCGCCGTGCAGCGGGTGCGGCAGACGGTGACGGGGAGGCGGACTGCGATGCGCCGCCGCCCGTGATCGCGCGGGCGGCGCGCTCGCCGAAGACGGCCGCCTCGAGCAGCGAGTTCGACGCGAGGCGGTTCGCGCCGTGCACGCCCGTGCGGGCGCACTCGCCGACCGCGTAGAGACCGCGGAGGCTCGACCGGCCGTCGAGGTCGGTGACGATGCCGCCCATCGCGTAGTGCGCGGCCGGGGTGACGGGCACCGGCTCGCGCGCCCAGTCGAAGCCCGCCTCGCGCACGACCCGGTCGAGCCCGGGGAAGCGTTCTGCGAGGAACGCCGCGCCGAGGGCGGTCGCATCGAGTCGTACGGGTTCGCCGCCCTGCTCGGTCATGCGACGCCAGACGGCGCGGGCGACGACGTCGCGCGGGGCGAGTTCGGCGTCGGCGTGCACGTCCGCCATGAACCGGGCGCCCGCGGCGTCGCGCAGCACCGCGCCTTCGCCCCGGACGGCCTCGGAGATGAGCGGTGTGCCCGGCGCGGCGAGGGCCGTCGGGTGGAACTGGGTGAACTCGAGGTCGGCGACCGCGGCTCCGGCGCGCCACGCCGCGGCGACGCCGTCTCCGGTCGCGACGTCGGGGTTCGTCGTATGCCGATAGAGGCATCCGCTGCCGCCGGTCGCGAGCACGACCGCGTCGGCGCGTCGTTCGACGAGCGCGCCGTGCTCGTCGAGCAGCCGGGCGCCGACGACGGCGGGACGACCGTCGTCGCCCGGCTCGACGAGCAGGTCGACGAGCATCGTGCGTTCGTCGATGCGCACGGCACGCCGGCGCACCGTGTCGACGAGCGCGGCCTCGATCGCCGCACCGGTCGCGTCGCCGCCCGCGTGCACGATGCGGGCTCGCGAGTGCGCCGCCTCGAGGCCGCGCGAGAGCCCGGACTCGCCGCGGTCGAACGCGACGCCGAACCTGATGAGGTCGCGCACCCGCGCAGGCCCCTCGTCGCACAGCACGCGCACCGCTTCGGGGTCGGCGAGACCCGCGCCGGCGGCGAGCGTGTCGGCGAGGTGCCGCTCGGCCGAGTCGTCGGGGAACAGCGCCGCGGCGATGCCGCCCTGGGCGTAGCGGGTGTTGGTCTCGGCGAGCTCGGTCTTCGTGACGAGCTCGACGCCCGCCCCCGCGTCGGCGGCCCGAACGGCGGCCCAGAGGCCGCCGATGCCGCCGCCGACGACGAGCACGCTCGTCATCTCAGGCTCCCGGAGCGGGCGTCGGTGCCGGCGGCTTCGCCGCGAGCATGCGCTCGAGCGCGAGCCGCGCGGGATCCGCGACATCGGCGGGCACGGTGATGCGGTTGACGACGCGCCCTTCGACGAGCTCCTCGAGCACCCATGCGAGGTAGCCGGGGTGGATCCGGTACATGGTCGAGCACGGGCACACGACCGGGTCGAGGCAGAAGATGGTGTGCTCGGGGTGCTCGGCGGCCAGGCGCTGCACGAGGTTGATCTCGGTGCCGATGGCGAAGGTCGAACCGGCGGGCGCCGCCGCGATCGCCTTCACGATGAAGTCGGTCGACCCCGCGGCGTCGGCGGCGTCGACGACGGGCATGGGGCACTCGGGGTGCACGATGACCTGCACGCCCGGGTGCGTCGCGCGCGCCTCGGCGATCTGGTCGACGGTGAAGCGCTTGTGCACCGAGCAGAACCCGTGCCAGAGGATCACCCTCGCGTCGGCGAGCTCGTCGACGGTGCTCCCGCCGAGGGGCTTGCGGGGGTTCCACATCGGCATCTGCGAGAGCGCGACCCCCATGGCCTTGGCCGTGTTGCGCCCGAGGTGCTGGTCGGGGAAGAACAGCACGCGCTGCCCGCGCTCGAAGACCTGCTCGAGCACCGTGCGGGCGTTCGACGAGGTGCAGACGATGCCGCCGTGCCGGCCCACGAACCCCTTGAGCGCCGCCGACGAGTTCATGTAGGTGACCGGCACGACGGGCACCCGCCCCGAGGCGTCCACCGCGTCGAGGTCGCCGTAGACGTCGGCGAGCTGCTCCCAGCACTCCTCGACGCTCGACAGGTCGGCCATGTCGGCCATCGAGCAGCCGGCGGCGAGGTTCGGCAGGATGACCGCCTGGTCGGGCCGGGAGAGCAGGTCGGCGGTCTCGGCCATGAAGTGCACGCCGCAGAAGACGATCGCCTCGGCGTCGGGCCGGGTGAGCGCGGCGTTCGCGAGCTGGAACGAGTCGCCGACGAAGTCGGCGTGCTGCACGACCTCGTCGCGCTGGTAGAAGTGGCCGAGCACGACGACCCGGTCGCCGAGCGTCGCCTTCGCGGCGCGGATGCGCTCGTGCAGCTCGTCGTCGGAGGCCAGCCGGTATTCTTCGGGCAGCGCGCCCTGCCGCGGCGACCCGGTCGGGATGACGTCGCCCATCGAGGCGCCCGGGCCGTAGCCGGCGGGGCCGGAGTCGAACTCCCACGGGCCCTTGGCGAGTTCGGGTGCGCAGCTCGCCCCCGGCGCGGCGCCCGAAGCGATGAGCTGCAGGCTGCGGTCGACGGATGCCTCGCGGCGGATGCTCGGCGTCGTGATGGTCATGAGGCTGGCCTCTCGCTCTGGAACGGTTCTCGGGCCCCGGCCGTGCGGACGGAGGCGTCGTAGCGGTACAGCTTGGGCGGGCGGTGCGCCGCACCGGCGAGCAGCTCGCCGGTCTCGCGCAGGCGGCCCGACGCGATCATGGTGCGTCGGAAGTTCGCCGGGTCGAGCGGCCGCTGCAGCACCGCCTCGTAGACCTCGCGCAGCTCGGCGAGCGTGAAGGTCTCGCCGAGGAACGAGTGGGCGAGCTCGGTGTACTCGACCTTGGTGCGCAGCCGCCAGAGCGCGTACTCGACGATGCGGTTGTGGTCGAACGCGAGCCCGGGCAGCGTGTCGGCCGGCACCCAGCGCACGTTCGGCCCGGCGACGGCACGAGCCGCCTCGTCGCTCTGCACGAGTGCCCAGTAGACGACCGAGACGACGCGCGCGTCGGGGGAGCGGTCGACCTCGCCGAACGTGTAGAGCTGCTCGAGGTACTTGGGCGCGAGGCCCGTCGTCGCGCGCAGGGTGCGCGCCGCGGCGACCTCGAGTTCTTCGTTGACGGGAAGCCAGCCTCCGGGCAGTGCCCAGAGCCCGAGCTGCGGCTCGCGGGTGCGGCGCACGAGCGGAGTCCACAGCACCGCGCGCCCGGCGGCGTCGGGCCGCAGCGCGAAGATCACCGTCGACACGGCGAGGCGCATCTGGGCGTCGTGGGGCTGCGGCATGCGAGCGGTCCTTCGGTTCGGAGAGTTCAGGTCAGTCTGACTCGAACTGTGGTCGACGACAGCTTACAGTCACTCTGACCAGAACGCGAACTCGGTGACGCCGCTGACCCGGGATCGGGGTCGGCACTGATGCCCGGGCGCCCGGGGGCGAGCACGCTCGATGGGTCCCGACACCATCCCCACCCGACCAGAGAGGAGGCGCGCCATGAAGAAGGCGTTCCTCGTGACCACCGTCCTGTTCATCGTCGACTCGATGCTGCAGGTGTACCTCGCCGCATTCGGCACGTTCGGCATGGAGACCGGCGACGAGAACGCGTTCAGCGCGCACGGCATCAACGGGCAGATCGTGCTTCGCGTGCTCGCCCTCGCCATGATCGCGTTCGCCGCGCTCGCGAGGGCCGGCAAGCGCACGATCTGGATGACGGTGACCGTGTTCCTGCTGACCGTCCTGCAGCTGCTCATCTTCATCCTGACCGGCGTGATCTTCGGCATCGGGCCGGAGAGCGCCGCCCCGCCGCTGCCGGCGATGCTCATGGTGAGCCTGCACGGCCTCAACGGCGCACTCATCATCGTGCTCGGCGTCGCGCTGTTCTTCCGGGCGCGCAAGCTCGTTCGCGAGGGCTCGGCGTCGTCGCAGCCGACCACCGACACCGTGGTCGAACAGGCCCAGCCGACGAGCGTCGCTTGACCTGCGCAACCACCACGGCGCGGAGGACCCCACGATGAGCACGGCGGCCCTCCTCGCCCTGTACGGCATCGTGATCATCGCGGCGGCCGGCCTCTGGGCGGCCGCCGCGACGACCGGTGCACGGCACTCCCTCTGGTTCGCGGCGGGCGGATGCCTCGCCGTCGTGGGCGCCGCCGCGATCGCCGCCGGCCTCGCCGTGCGCGACGTCGCGTTCGCCGACGAGAAGCTGTTCGTCGGCGTCCCGCTCGCGCTCGCGGGCTGCGTCGCGGGTCTGGCCGCCATCGGTCGTCGCCGCCGCCGCGCCGACGGAGCCGACGGCACCGACGACCCTGCGACGCGCATCGCGCTCATCGCAGCGGTCATCGCGGCCGCGGGGGCGGCGGCCGAGACCTGGATCATCGGCGGGCCGGTGCGCGTCGTGCCGACCGTCGTCCTGCTCGCGGTGGTCGCGCTCGCGATCGGTGCGACGTGGGCCGTCGTCGACAGGCGGGGCCGCCGCACCGTCACCGGGTTCGCCGCGCTCGCCGGCCTCGCCGTCGGCGCATCGATCGGCTGGGTATGGCTCGCCGACACCGCGCCACCGAGCCTCGAGGCGGCCCCGGGCCACCACGCCGTCGCGGCCGGCGCGTCGGCCGGCGCCGGCGCCGAGGCATCCGTCTCGGTCGCCGACCTGCGCACGCCGGCCGACCCCGGCCGCCGCACCGACCGGTTCACCCTCACCGCGAAGCGCTCGCTCGTCGTGCTCGACGACGGGGCGACGATCGACGCGTGGACGTTCGACGGGCAGGTCCCCGGCCCGGAGCTCCGCGTGCGCGAGGGCGACCTCGTCGAGGTCGAGCTCCGCAACGACGACATCGCCGCCGGGGTCACGCTGCACTGGCACGGCGTCGACGTGCCGAACGGGGAGGACGGCGTCGCCGGCGTCACGCAGGACGCCGTGCTGCCCGGCGACTCGTTCGACTACCGCTTCGTGGCCGACGAGCCGGGCACGTACTGGTACCACACCCATCAGGGTTCGGCCGAGGGCGTGCGCAAGGGGCTCTACGGCATGCTCGTCGTGGAACCGGCCGACCCCCCGAGGTCGGCCGACGGCGCCGGGACGCTCGACGTCTCCGCGCCCGTGCACACCTTCGGCTCCCACGTCGTCGTCGGCGAGCACGCGCACGCCGAGACCCGCGAGGTCGCACCGGGCACGCGCGTGCGGGTGCGGCTCGCCGACACCGATCTCGAACCGCTCGCTGCGCGACTCGAGGGGGTCCCGTTCACCGTGGTCGCGGTCGACGGCCGCGACCTGGCCGGCGGTGCCGAGGTCGCGGATCGTTCGCTCAGGCTGCCCGCCGGCGGACGGATCGACGTCGAGTTCACGATGCCGGACACCCGCGTCGCGCTCGGCGTCGACCGGTCCCGCGAGGCGGGACTCGTCTTCCTGCCGGGCGAGGGGGATGCCTCGGGACCGGCGCTCGCCGTTGCCGGTGACACCGCGTCGGCGGTTCCGATGCCGGTGCCCTCGGCCGCGCCCGAGCTCGACCTGCTGTCGTACGGCGCGCCCGACCCGGCCGCCGTGCGTCTCGCGGCGGCGACCCCCGACGTCGACGCGCGCCTCGTGCTCGACCGCCTGCCGCGCTTCGTCGGCGGTGCGCCGAAGTACGCCTACACGGTCGACGGCCGAGTGTTCCCGCACATCGATCCCGTGTCGGTGCGCGAGGGCGACCTGGTGCGGCTCACGATCGTCAACCGCGGGTTCGAATCGCATCCGATGCACGTGCACGGGCACCACGTGCTCGTGCTCTCCCGCGACGGGGTCGTCGCGACCGGTGCCCCGCTCCGGCTGGACTCGGTCGACGTTCGGCCGGGGGAGGTGTGGCAGGTGCTCCTGGTCGCCGACAATCCCGGCATCTGGATGGATCACTGCCACAACCTCGAGCACGCCGCCGAGGGAATGATGATGACGCTCGCCTACGAGGGCGTCACGAGCCCGTTCGAGCACGAGGGGCACGGCAACCGACCGGAATGAGCGCGGTACGGGCCGGCGGGGCGGGACGTCTCGCCGGCGCGCCGGTCACTCGGAGGTGCGCTGCGCGGCGATCCGGTCGCACATGTCGTCGCGGAGGGCCCGGACGTCGCCGTCGCGCTCGAAGAGCCGGGGCAGCTCGTCGAGGCCGGGGTAGTGGCTGCTCGCGGCCTCGAGCTCGCCGAACGAGTCCTGTCCGCAGTGCGCGGCGGTGCTCAGCGCCTCGGTGAACCGATCGCGGCTCGCCGACGACAGCGCCCAGCCGAGCGGGGGCACGACGGCCGGCTCGGAGGCGGGTGCGACCACGACGACGCCGCCGTCGATCCGGCCCTCGTCGCCGATCAGGGTGTCGACGGCCGCGGCGCACGCGGCATCGCCTTCGGGACAGGCCTCGGGGAGGGTGAGCGCGATGCGCTGGATCCACGCGTCCTGCGCGGTGAGCCGGACCCGTGCCGCATTGCCGGTGATCGGCGCGAGCGGTTCGGCCTCGGCCCTCGTGACGTCGGTGACGAGGTCGTAGCCCTGCGAGTTGCGCAGGTAGAGGAGCACCGGAACGAGCTTGGTGTCGGACGCCGGATCGTCGTTCACGGCGGCGAAGACCTTCATGAGTGCCGGGGCGATGTCGGCGATCGTCGCGAGCGACGTCGGTTCGACGTACCCGCCGTCGACGAACTGGGCGCCGGCGCGACCGCCCACGTCGCGGCACGGACCCGTGCCCGGCATGCTGCCGGTCGGGGTGATCACCGCGAAGCGCGCCGACAGCATGGCGGCCGTCGACCAGTCGAGGCCCGCCAGGCAGTCGGCCGCGTCCTGCGCGCCGTCGACTCCGGGCAGCTCGCCGAACTGCAGCATGGACGGCAGCCCGCCGGTGGCGTCGCACGGGCCGATCGCGCCGCCCACCGGTGCGAAGTCCGACGCCGCCCGCTCGGCGGTGACGGGCGCCTGCTGCACGAGCAGCCGGCATTTCGTGACGACGTCGGCGGAGTTCATGAGCAACGCCCCGGTCAGCGGGTCGATGTCGTTCGTGAACGGCTCGCCGAGGGCCGTGCCCTGCTCCCAGAACGATTCGATGAGCGCGGCGCGATCCCGCCAGCGCCAGCCGTCGTCGTCGGTCTCGGACGAATCGAGGTACGACGGCATGTGCACGCCCCACCCGCCCGCGACCGCATCGCCGACGACGAGCGCGAGCGCCGCAGTCGACACGGCGCCCGGCGCCGAGAGCCGCGCGGCCGAGTCGACGAGCGATCCGTCGGCGTCCTGCGGGTTGGTGCCCGCAGAACTGGCGAGCGCGAGTCCGACCGAGCCGCCGCTGATCCCGCTCGCGACGAGACCGGACTTCCCGGCGCAGCCCGGCAGCGCGTCGAGCACCGAGGCGGTCCAGTAGGCGGCCCGGATGCCGCCGCCCTCGGACGCGATCAGGAACACCGGCCGGATCCGTGTCCCGTCCTCGGCCTCGTAGGTGCAGGCGCTCTCCGATCGGAGGTCGCCGAGACGCTGGGCCAGCGCGTCGGGTTCGACGAGGTTGCGGGCGGAGTCCTCGTTCGAGACGTGCACCCGGTGCAGGGCCGTGTCGGAGAGCCCCCACGGCACGGCCGAGAGGGCGACGTTGATCGCGAGCGGCATCACGAGGGCGAGCGCGATCACGGGGCTCGCCTTCATGTTGAGCCAGCGGAAGGGCGCGATGAGCGCCCGTGCCTGCAGGATCAGCGTGAACGAGCCGAGCACCGCCACCCAGGCGCCGAGTGCGAGGAGCACGACGGCGACGGCGCCGAGCGCCGCGCCGAGCTGCGCCGGCCAGAGCATCGCCGCGACGAGGGCGACCGAGCCGACCCCGAGCGCGATCCACTCGACGAGCATGGCGCGCGACACGTTGCCGTCCTTCGCCGAGCGGTGGTCGGTCGGGTCGAGACGCCCCGCGCGCAGCAGGCGCCCGCCCCACGAGGTGCGGTCGGCGAAGCCGATGACGGCCATCGGCGCGAGCACGGCGACGGCGGCCGACACGGGCACCAGCAGCCAACCCGCCACGGACGTCGCGGAGCCGCCGAGCACGAGCGGTACGAGGAACGAGCGCACGACGCCGACCGCGCCGACGACGAGCACGACGGCGGAGAGCGAGTCGCCGACGATCCAGCTGTCGCTCGCCCGCTCGACCGACAGGGGCCTGGGCTGCTCCGGGTGACGTGCGACCCAGCGGGCGCCGATCGCGGCGAGGCCGGCGATGACCAGTTCGACGACGAGCACGGCGAGGAAGGTCGGCAGGTGCACGGGGAACGCCCCGTCAGGATCGACGGGTCCGACGATCGCGACGGTCGCGATCGCGAGGCCGATCTGGGCGACCGGTGCGATGAGCCACGGGAACGCCGCATCGAACGGCCGGGGCGTCGGCCGGCCGACCCACCCGTTCACCCGGGTCTCGATCATGTAGCGGGTGCGGCGGCGCCCGAGCGCGAGCGCGAGTGCGCCCGTGACGAGCATCGCGACGATCGCGGCGAACCCGTGCACGGCGCCGATCGGGCCGTCGGCCCACTGGCGCTGCACATCGGGGAGCTGGTCGAGGAGGTCGGCGGCCGGGATGCAGGCGAGCACGAGGAGGACGACGATGGCGAGGGCGGCCAGGCGGTGCACCCAGATCGCGCGGCCCAGCCGGGCGATCCGGTTGGCGAGCCAGCTCCGGTACGCCGTGATCCGCAGCACCGCCACCCCGAACACGACGAACCCGAGCACCTTGATGACCGTGGCCCAGACGAGCACGCCGCCGACCGCACCGGATGCCGCCTCGAGGCCGTTCGCGACGGTGAGTCCGGCGACGAGCTGGAGCGCGTCCTCGAGCACCTCCGCCCCGACGATCGCGATGAGGGCGATCCTCGGCACCGTCTGCGCCCGGCGCGGCGCCTGCCGCACGAGGCCGCGGAGCAGTGTCGCGTACGCCGCCACCATGACGAGGTCGAGCACGGCGGACAGTGCGATCCACACGCCGAGGTCGGCATGCCATGGCATGTGCGCCCAGGCCGCCCAGCTCTCGTGCTGGAACGGCCCGAGCGGACCGAGCACGAGGTTGAGGGAGTGGCTCCGCCCGTCGGCGTCGGGGACGCTCGCGATGAGCCGATCGAGTTCGGCGAGGGCCACGGCGATGAGCAGCACGGTCGCGGCGAGGGAGAGCACGCGGCCGACCCGTCTCCACACCGCGTCGCCGATGCCCGGCCACGTCGGTCGCGGCACGTCGTCGCGGCGTCCGGCGGCGTCGTCCTGCACCGCCGCGCGCGCGCCCGAGGCTTGCGTCACCAGCACCACCCGCCCAAGCTCGAACCTGCTGTTGCGACGAGGCTATCGCCCGGCGGACATCGCCGTCCGTACCGCGTACGGGGGGCGAAGGGGGACACCATCGGCCCGCCCGGTCGGGCGCTGCTAGGATCACGGTACAACCTCATACCGGGCCATCGACGCGTCGCGGGAGAGCCGGAGCCTCGTTCAGTTCCATCGAACAGGGCCGCCCGGCACCGAAGGAGCAAGCCTCCCTGCCAATCTCTCAGGTCACACACCGCGATGACGAGGCCGCTCTGAAAAGTGCCCCGCGATGCGCGCGGGGCCGCCCACGGTGAAAGCGCGTCATCGCGTGAAACTCTCAGGCTCATGACAGAGGGGGAGTTCTCATGCGGCATCCGCCGCACGAATCGCGACCGCGCCGACACCGTCCGTCGGCCAGTCTGGAGAACTCGTGACGAACGACCCCGGTACCACCATCCCCGCCGACGAGCGACGGAGCCCGCTCGATGCCGTGCACCGCGCCGCGGGTGCGAGCTTCACCGACTTCGCCGGCTGGCAGATGCCGGTGCGCTACTCGTCCGACCTCGCCGAGCACCATGCCGTGCGCACGACGTCGGGCATCTTCGACCTCTCGCACATGGGCGAGATCGTGCTCGTCGGCCCCGAGGCCGCCGCAGCGCTCGACCACGCGCTCGCGGGCAAGCTGTCGGCGATCGAGGTCGGCCAGGCGAAGTACTCGCTGCTGCTCGCCGACGACGGCGGCATCATCGACGACCTCGTCGTCTACCGCACCGGCGACGACCGGTACATGGTCGTGGCGAACGCGTCGAATGCCGCCGTCGTCGCCGACGAGCTGCGCACCCGCGCCGCAGGCTTCGACACCCTCGTCTCCGACGAGAGCGACGACATCGCGCTCGTCGCGCTGCAGGGACCCGACGCACGCGCCGTGCTGCTCGAGACGCCCGGCTTCGGCGTCGACGGCCCCGGCAACGACCAGGACGACTTCGACGCGCAGATCGCCGCGCTCAAGTACTACCGGGCGTTCCCGGCGACCTTCGAGGGGCAGCCGGTGCTCGTCGCGCGGACGGGCTACACCGGCGAAGACGGCTTCGAGCTCTACGTCGCGCCCGAGCTGGCGTCGCGCCTGTGGGCGGCCCTGACCGAGACCGGCGGTCCCCGCGTCGTGCCCTGCGGCCTCGCGAGCCGCGACACCCTCCGACTCGAGGCGGGCATGCCGCTCTACGGCCACGAGCTGAGCCGCGACATCCTGCCCGTGCAGGCCGGCCTCGGTCGCGTCGTCGCCCTCTCGAAGGAGGGCGACTTCGTCGGTCGCGCCGCGATCGAACGCGGTCCCGCCGACGACGCGCCCGTGCTCGTCGGCCTCGCGGCCGAGGGGCGCCGTGCCGCCCGCGCCGACTACGAGGTGTTCGACGGCGAGGGTGCCGATGCGGCTCGCGTCGGCATCGTCACGAGCGGCGCGCTGTCGCCGACCCTCGGCCACCCGGTCGCGATGGCGTACGTGAGTCCCGGCCTCGCCGAGCACGGCACGTCGCTCTTCGTCGACGTGCGTGGCACGCGCATCCCCGCGACCGTCGTCGCGCTGCCGTTCTACAAGCGCGCCTCCTGATCCCGGCGCCGCCGGCCCGGCACGGGCGGGCGGCGCGAACCCCGAGTCATCCCAACCACAAGGAGCACCCCATGACCGACCTCAACGCCCTGCAGTACACCGAAGAGCACGAGTGGGTCGTCGTCGACGGCGACGTCGCGACGATCGGCATCACCGACTACGCCGCCGAGAAGCTCGGCGACGTCGTCTACGTCGACCTGCCCGCCGCCGGCTCGACCATCACCGAGGGCAACGTCGTCGGCGAGATCGAGTCGACGAAGTCGGTCGGCGAGCTCTTCGCCCCGCTGAGCGGCGAGGTCGCCGAGGCGAACCAGGCCGTCGTCGACGCGCCCGAGCTCGTGAACAGCGACCCGTTCGGCGAGGGCTGGCTGCTCAAGGTCACGGTCACGAGCCTGCCGAAGCTGCTCACCCGCGACGAGTACGTCGCCCTCACCGGAGAGTAAGGAACCACCCGGATGACTTCGCCCTCGTCGGCCTTCGACCTCGACGCCTTCGGGCGCCGCCACATCGGCACCTCGCCGAGCGACCACTCGCTCATGCTCGCCGAGCTCGGCTACGACTCGCTCGACGCGCTCATGTCGGCGGCCGTGCCGTCGTCGATCCGCATGGGCGAGGTGCTGAACTCGGCCATCCCCGCGGCGGCGACCGAGCGCGAAGCGCTCGCCGAGCTCGCGGCGCTCGCCGCCCAGAACACGGTGCGCACGCCGCTCATCGGCCTCGGCTACTACGGCACGATCACTCCCGCGGTGATCCAGCGCAACGTGCTCGAGAACCCGAGCTGGTACACGGCGTACACGCCGTACCAGCCCGAGATCAGCCAGGGCCGGCTCGAGGCGCTCATCAACTTCCAGACGATGGTCGAGAACCTCACGGGCCTCGACATCGCGAACGCGTCGATGCTCGACGAGGGCACCGCCGTCGTCGAGGCGATGCTGCTCGCCCGCCGCGGCTCGAAGTCGAAGGCGAATCGCTTCGTCGTCGACGCCGATGCGCTGCCGCAGACGAAGGCGCTGCTCGCCTCGCGCGCCGAGGCGGTCGGCATCGAGCTGCTCGAGGTCGATCTCACCGAGAACACGGACGCCTCCGCCTTCGGCGAGCACTTCGGCATCTTCGTGCAGTACCCCGGCGCCTCGGGCCGGGTGTGGGACCCGTCGACGGTGATCGCCGCGTCGAGGGCGCAGGGCGCGCTCGCCGTCGTCGCCGCCGACCTGCTCGCGCTCGCACTGATCACGAGCCCCGGGGAGCTCGGCGCCGACGTCGCCGTCGGCACCTCGCAGCGCTTCGGCGTGCCGATGGGATTCGGCGGACCGCACGCCGGCTACATGGCGGTGCGCAAGGGCCTCGAGCGGCAGATGCCGGGCCGCCTCGTCGGCGTCTCGCAGGACGCGGCGGGCCACCCCGCCTACCGCCTCAGCCTGCAGGCCCGCGAGCAGCACATCCGCCGTGAGAAGGCGACGTCGAACATCTGCACCGCGCAGGTGCTGCTCGCCGTGATGGCCTCGATGTACGCCGTCTACCACGGGCCCCGCGGCATCCGCGCGATCGCCACCCAGACCGCCGGCAAGGCGAGGCTGCTCGCGGGCTGGCTCGAGGACCTCGGCCAGCGAGTCGCGCACGACGCCTACTTCGACACGCTCGCGGTGCACGTGCCGGGCCTCGCGAAGAACGTCGTCGACCGCGGTCGCGAGCTCGGCGTGCTGCTGTGGGAGGCCGACGAGGCGACCGTGTACGTGTCGGTCGACGAGACGACCACGCTCGACGACCTGCACCGGGTCGCGCAGGCGTTCGGCGGACCCGACGAGCGCGAACTCGAGGGCGCGATCACCGAGACGGCCATCCCCGAGGCGCTCCGCCGCACCTCGCCGTACCTCGAGCACCCGGTGTTCAACACGCACCACTCCGAGACGCAGATGATGCGGTACCTCAAGCAGCTCGCCGATCGCGACTACGCGCTCGACCGCGGCATGATCCCGCTGGGCTCGTGCACGATGAAGCTCAACGCGGCGACCGAGATGCAGGCGGTCACCTGGCCCGCCTTCGCGAACCTGCACCCGTTCGCGCCCGAGGCCGACGTCGTCGGCTCGCTCGGGCTCGTCGAGCAGCTCGAGTCGTGGCTCGCCGAGGTCACCGGGTACGACACGGTGTCGCTGCAGCCGAACGCCGGAAGCCAGGGCGAGCTCGCGGGCCTGCTCGCGATCCGCGGCTACCACCGTGCGAACGGCGAGGCCGAGCGCGACGTGTGCCTCATCCCCTCGAGCGCGCACGGCACGAACGCGGCGTCGGCGGTGCTCGCCGGCATGCGCGTCGTGGTCGTCGCGACCGACGAGCTCGGCAACGTCGACCTCGACGACCTGCGCGCGAAGATCGCCGAGCACGCCGCATCGATCGCGGCCCTCATGATCACGTACCCGTCGACGCACGGCGTCTACGAGCACGAGGTGAAGGAGATCACCCAGGCGGTGCACGACGCCGGCGGGCAGGTGTACGTCGACGGTGCGAACCTCAACGCGCTGCTCGGCTACTCGCGCTTCGGCGACTTCGGCGGCGACGTCTCGCACCTCAACCTGCACAAGACGTTCTGCATCCCGCACGGCGGCGGCGGCCCGGGCGTCGGGCCGGTGGCGGCGAAGGCGCACCTCGCGCCCTACCTGCCCGGCCACCCGATGGCGCAGCGCGCCGACCACGCCGGCGGCTTCGTGCACGGCGGCGGACCGGTCTCGGCGGCGCCGTACGGAAGCCCGTCGATCCTGCCGATCTCGTGGGCGTACGTGCGCATGATGGGCTCGGAGGGCCTCAAGCAGGCGACCGCGACGGCGGTGCTCGCGGCGAACTTCGTCGCGTCGCGCCTGCGCGAGCACTTCCCGGTGCTCTACACGGGCGAGAACGGGCTCGTCGCGCACGAGTGCATCCTCGACCTGCGACCGCTCACGGCGGAGACCGGCGTGACCGTCGACGACGTCGCCAAGCGCCTCATCGACTACGGGTTCCACGCGCCGACCATGTCGTTCCCGGTCGCGGGCACCCTCATGGTCGAGCCGACCGAGTCCGAGGACCTGGCCGAGCTCGAGCGCTTCGTCGAGGCGATGGTCGCGATCAAGGCCGAGGCCGACGCGGTCGGCCGCGGCGAGTGGCCGGCCGACGACAACCCGTTGCGGAACGCCCCGCACACGGCCGAGTCGGCCATCGCGGGGGAGTGGAGCCACCCGTACACCCGCGAGCAGGCGGTCTACCCGGTGCGCTCCCTCGTGCGCAACAAGTACTGGGCCCCGGTGCGCCGCATCGACCAGGCCTACGGCGACCGCAACCTCGTGTGCGCCTGCCCGCCGGTGGAGGCCTTCGCGTAGCCCGTTCGGGTGTCCCGCCCACGAGTGTTGCCGTTCCGACCGTCGGTCTCCTCTGGAGCCGATGCGTCGGGCGGAGACGGCGACATTCGATGGCCCTCGTCGCGACCACCGTCAGCTCGGGAGCCCGCCCCACACGGCGCGGGCTCCCGAGTCGCCGATGAGCACCAGCAGCACCATCGTGCCCACCCCGACGACGAGGGATGCTGCGGCGAGTCCGACTCGAACGGCGCGAGCCGCGCCGGGCGAGTCTCGGCGCACCCGGTCGTCGGCGAAACGGAACCACGCCCACTGGCCCGCCGCGACGACGAAGAGCGCGATGGCCCACGGCAGGAGCATCTCGCCGAACCCCTGATGCCGGGCGACCGCGGGGATCGGGCCGAGCACGGCCGCGAGCGACCGCCCCGCGGCGACCGTGATCGGCACGAGCACCAGCACGAGGGCGGCACCCAGCGCGGTCACGATGCCGAGGCGGCGGCGTGCCCGCGGCCAGAACGTGCCCAGCAGCAGCGCGAGTACCGTGAGCGGAGTGAGCACGACGACCGCGTGCACGATGAGCGGATGCAGGGGCAGTCCGGCGACCTGGATGAGGTCGCCGGACGCGAGCGGTGCGACGATCGTGGAATCCATGCCGAGAACACGTCGCGCACGCCCGGCCGGTTCATCTCCACCGCAGGCTGAACGTTTCGCGCCGCGGTCTCGTTCTCCCGTCGAAGGACCGGAGGTGACGGATGCCGAACGACGACGAGCCGCTCGATGACGATCGACGACTGGTCGCGCTGTACGAGGCGCACGGCCCGACGGTGTGGCGCTACGTGGTCCACCTCACCGGAGACCCCGCCGGCGCCGACGACATCGTGCAGGAGACGCTCCTGCGTGCGTGGCGGAGCCCTCGAATCCTCGCCCAGGAACCCGCGTCGACGAGGTCGTGGATGATCACCGTCGCCCGCAACCTCGTGATCGACGAGGCGCGCAGCGCACGCCGACGGCACGAGATCGGAGTCGCCGAGGCGCCCGAGCCGCCCGGGCCGCCGACGGGGGACGAGACCGACGCCCTCTTCGAGAGCCTGTTGATCGAGGAGGCGCTGGTGACCCTGAGCCTGGAGCACCGCGCGGTGATCGTGCACGCCTACTACGGCGGATGCAGCGTGGCGGAGGTCGCGCGGCGGCTCGGGATCCCGGAGGGTACCGTGAAGTCCCGGCTGCACTACGGCCTCCGGGCGCTGCGGCTCGCACTGCAGGAGAAGGGAGTGACGCGATGAACCCCGATCACGCGCGCTTCGCGGAATGGGACTCCGCCTACGTGCTCGGTGCGCTCTCGCCGGCCGAGCGCGGCGAGTACGAGCGGCATCTCGAGAGCTGCGACCGCTGCCGGCGCGCGGTCGCCGAGCTCGCGCCGATGCCCGGCCTGCTCGCACGCCTGACGCCCGAGCGCGCCGACGGACTCCTCGGCGAGGGCGAGCCCGGCACCCAGCCGGGCCCGCGCGACGACCTCCTCGACGTCGTGCGGCTCGAGGATCGTCGCCGTCGCCGTCGCCGACGCAGGGCACGGACCTGGTGGCTCGCGTCCGCGGCGGCCGCCGTCCTGCTCGTCGCCGCGATCGCCGTGCCGATCGGCCTCACCGGCACGCCCGTCGCCTCCGAGTCGGTGGCCTTCGAATCCGTCGCGGAGGTGCCGCTGACCGCGACCGCGAGGCTCACACAGGTCGCGTGGGGCACGAGGATCGAACTCGACTGCCGCTACGCCGACACCGAGGCATCCGGCGACGCGGACGCGAGCTGGCCGTACGTGCTCGTGGTGGTCGGGCACGACGGCGGGCGCACGGACGTGTCGAGCTGGCGGGCGAGTCCGGGCACCGAGGCCCGGCTCGCGGCGGGAGCCGCTCTCGACCTCGACGAGATCGCATCCCTCGAGATCCGGGCGGTGGGCTCGGGCGACGTGCTCATGCGGAGCGCACTCGACTGAACGGCTGAACCATCCGTCGCTCCCTCTCGTGCTCACTGCAGGGCCGCGACCGCGGCCGATGCCGGAGAAGAGGGAATTCGCATGAAATCGCGCATTGCAACAGGAGCCGCCGTGCTCGGGCTCGTCATCGCGCTCGCGGGCTGCACGGGGACGTCCGGCGGGTCGGGCGGCACGTCCGACGGAACGGGCTACGGCGGGGAGACGTCGACCGCGACGGAGGCGCCCGACAGCGGTGCCGGCTCGTCGGCGGCGCTCACGACCGCGGACTCCGACCTCGGCGAGATCGTGGTCGACGGCCACGGCATGACCGTCTACATGTTCGACACCGACACGCAGGGCGGCGACTCGAGCACCTGCGAGGGCCAGTGCGCGACGAACTGGCCCGCCGTGACCACCGACTCCGACGCGCCGGAGGTCGAGGGCGTGACCGGTGAGGTCGGCACGATCACGGGAGTCGACGGCTCGAAGCAGGTGACGCTCAACGGCTGGCCGTTGTACACCTATGCGGGCGACAGCGCCGCGGGCGACACGAACGGCCAGGGGGTCGGCGGAGTGTGGTGGGTGCTGACCCCGGCGGGCGACAAGGTCGGCGGCTGACGGCGTTCGCAGCTACACGAGGCGGGGCGCGGCGTGTCGGCCGCGCTCCGTGAGCTCGCGCCGGGCCGCGGGCACGGGCTCGCCGGAGCGGACGCTTCGCCGGGCGACGGCACGCTCGTGCGCTTCGCGGATCTCCGCCTCGGTCGTGCGGTGCAGGCGGTCGGTGGCGCGGCCGGCGAGGTGCCCGGCGGCGAAGGCGGCGGCGAGGTTCATGGGAATCGATTCCATCTCTGTGATCCGGCGGAGCCGGTGGGCGCCCCCGGGCCGGGGGCGGTTCAAGACTCGTCGGCGCGGCGGATCGCCGATTCCGGGTGGACCCCCGAACCGACCCCGGGAGTACACTGAGATTCTCTCGGGCTTTCCGTTCGGGCTGCCCGAGCTCCACTCGCACGGGGAGGTGCCGCATGCCTGGCATCGATGTGATCGCAGGTATCGCGATCATCGCGACGTTCGTCATCGTGAGCGTCGCGACGGCCGACACGGGGGCGCTCGAGCAGCGCATGCGTCGCCGCGGCAGCGTCGGCGAGGCGGCCGAGGCGATCCGGCACGCGCAGGACGTGATGGACTACGCCCGCGGCGGCTACCTCGGCGTCGTCTGCACCCCGACCCGGCGCATGCGACTCTCGGGCGACCTCGAGCCGGCGACGATCCCGCCCGACGAGGCCGCACCCGAGGTGCGGGCGGTCGCGGAGGCGCCGGCCGTCGTCGCCGAGGTGCGCCCCGAACGGACGGCACGGCACCTCGCCCCGAGGCACGCCTCGCCCCGCAGGCGACTCGCCCGAGGCATCCGCGTGCTCGTCGGTCCCCGCCATCGCGGGACGACGCGGTCGCTCAGGCCGGCGGAGCGAAGAGCCCGGGCCACCACGCGACCGCGAGCGGGTACCCGATGAACGACGCCATGTCGAGCACCCAGTGGGCGATGACGAGCGGCATCGTGCGGCCCCAGCGCGAATAGCACCAGCCGAACACGATCCCCATCGCGACGTTGCCCGCGAACGGACCGAAGCCCTGGTAGAGGTGATAGGTGCCGCGCAGGAGCGCGCTCGAGACGATCGTCGCCCACGGGCCCACCCCCAGTTCGCGCAGCCTCGTGAACAGGTAGCCGACGACGATGATCTCCTCGGTGAGGGCGGCCTTGAGCGCCGCGAGCACGAGGATCGGCACCGTCCACCAGTGCGTGTCGAGCGGTGACGGCACGATGGTCACGGTGATGCCGGCCGCGCGTCCGAGCGCGTAGAGGGCGAGGCCGGGCAAGCCGATCACGAGCACGAGGGCGAGACCGGATGCCGCGTCGCGGCCGGGCCGCGTGAGGTCGAACCCGATGCGGCGGAATCCGCTGCGCGTCGGCTGCCACAGCAGGTAGATCGCGAGGGCGACGACGAAGAGGCCGAAGAACACGTCGAGGAACTGGTAGGTGAAGTCGAGCCACTCGCGACTCGAACGCGACTGGTTGATCGCCGCCGACTGCTTCGCGAGCGGGGTCGTGTCGGTCACGCGGGCGATGATGGACACGATCGAGTAGACCGCGGACGCACCGAGCGAGAGCCCGAGCACGATGACGATCTCGGCGCGCAGCCGGAACGCCCAGCGCGCGTGCGCACCACGCACCTTGGGTTCACCTGTGTGCGGCCTGTGCAGTGGTCGTGCATCCGGCATGCCGCAATCATCGCACGGGAGGCGCCCACGCAACGATCGTGCGCATTCGCGGCGGAATATGTCGTGCAAGGTGTCGCTAGGTTGCGCCTCGGTAACGGTTTCCGTCTCGACTTTGCATCTCAGGGAACGATTCGTAGTCTGGCACCACGAAGCGCACAGCCCGGCCAAGAGCCGTGTTGTTCCGCGCCCATCTCACAGGAGGAACATTGAAGAACAAGAGAATCGGCGCTGCAGCCATTGCTCTTGCTGCCGCCGGCGCACTGGTGCTCACCGGCTGCACGAGCGGCGGCGGGGGCGAGTCCACCGAGGCCGCTGGCGACCCCACCGCGATCATCACGACGAATGGCTCCGAGCCGCAGAACCCGCTGATCCCGACCAACACCACCGAGACCGGCGGCGGCAAGATCGTCACCTCGCTCTTCGCGGGCCTCGTGTCGTACACGGCCGACGGCGAGATCGTGAACGACGTCGCCGAGTCGATCGAGTCGGACGACAAGCAGACCTGGACCGTCACCCTCAAGGACGGGCAGAAGTTCACCGACGGCACCGACGTCACCGCGCAGTCGTTCGTCGACGCGTGGAACTACGGCGCGAAGTTCAGCAACGCCCAGAGCGCTTCGTACTTCTTCGACAACATCGAGGGCTTCAGCTACACCGAGGACTCGGAGCTGACCGGCCTCAACGTGGTCGACGACAAGACCTTCACGGTCAAGCTCGTCGCCCCCGAGGCCGACTGGCCGCTGCGTCTCGGCTACACGGCGTACTACCCGCTCCCCGAGTCGGCGTACGACGACATGGAGGCCTTCGGCGAGCACCCGATCGGCAACGGCCCGTACATGTTCGCCGGCGACGACGCGTGGACGCACGAGGAGAAGATCGACCTCGTCACGAACCCCGACTACGACGGCGTTCGCACGCCCAAGAACGGTGGCCTGACCATCGTCTTCTACGCCTCGCAGGACTCGGCGTACGCCGACCTCCAGGCCGGCAACCTCGACGTGCTCGACGCCGTGCCCGACTCGGCGCTCGCGACCTACGAGGACGAGTTCGGCGACCGTGCGGTCAACCAGCCGGCGGCCATCTTCCAGGGCTTCAACATGCCGTACTACCTCGAGCACTGGAGCGGTGACGAGGGCAAGCTCCGTCGCGCCGCCATCTCGATGGCGATCAACCGCGACGAGATCACCGACGTGATCTTCCAGGGCACCCGTACCCCGGCGACCGACTACACCTCGCCGGTCATCGCGGGCTGGACCGACCAGCTCGAGGGCGCCGAGGTGCTCGACTACAACCCCGAAGAGGCCAAGAAGCTGTGGGCCGAGGCCGACGCGATCTCGCCCTACGGCGACACCGTGTTCGACATCTCGTACAACGCCGACGGCGGCCACCAGGCCTGGGTCGACGCGGTCGTGAACTCGATCTCCAACACCCTCGGCATCCAGGCCGTGGGCAAGCCCTACCCGACGTTCGCCGCGGCCCTCGACGACCGCGAGAACAAGAAGCTGACCGGCGGCACGCGCGCCGGCTGGCAGGGTGACTACCCCTCGATGTACAACTTCCTCGCGCCGCTCTACCAGACCGGTGCCGGGTCGAACTACGAGGGCTACTCGAGCGCCGAGTTCGACGGCCTCCTGAAGGAGGGCTCGCAGGCCGCTACTCCGGAAGACGCGACCGCGACCTTCCAGAAGGCCCAGGAGGTCCTCCTGAAGGACCTTCCGGCCATCCCGCTCTGGTACTCGAACGTGACCGGCGCTTCCGCCGACACGGTCGACAACGTGGTGTTCGGCTGGGACTCGGTTCCGCTGTACACCGAGATCACCAAGGCGCAGGGCTAAGACGACACCTCGTCTATAATCCCGTCTAACATGATGTCCGGGGCGGCAACGCCCCGGACATCATGCTGATATCCGAACGACTCTGTGATTGCGGCCCAAAATGCTCTCAGCACTAGACACTGAGGAGCGCTGATGCTCTGGTACACCGGAAAGCGACTCCTCCAAATCATCCCCGTGCTCCTCGGAGCCACCTTCCTCATCTACTTCATGGTCTTCTCCATGCCCGGAGACCCGATCGCGGCGCTCTTCGGCGACCGGCCACCGGCGCCCGGTGTGATCGAGCAGCTCCGCGAGCAGTACCACCTGAACGAACCGTTCATCGTGCAGTACTTCTACTACCTCGCGGGCATCTTCCAAGGCGACTTCGGCGTCACCTACTCGGGCCAGCCGGTCAATGAAGTCCTCGCCCGAACGTTCCCGGTGACGATCCGCCTCGCGCTGCTCGCGATCTTCTTCGAGATGATCGCCGGCATCTCGGTCGGCCTCATCAGCGGCCTGCGCAAGGGCGGAATCTTCGACGCGACCGGCCTCGGCGTGAGCCTCGTGCTCATTTCGCTGCCGATCTTCGTGCTCGGCTTCGTCGCGCAGTACTTCATGGGCATCCAGTGGGGCTGGTTCAGCCCGACCGTGGGTGCCGGTGCTCCGACCCAGGACCTCATCCTCCCGGCCCTGGTGCTGGCGACCATCAGCTTCGCGCAGATCTCGCGGTTGACGCGCTCCTCGGTCATCGAGACCCAGGGGCTCGACTTCGTGCGCACCGCGTACAGCAAGGGACTCTCCGGCAAGCGCATCGTGCCGGTGCACATCCTGCGCAACTCGCTGATCCCGGTCGTCACGTACCTCGGCACCGACTTCGGCACGCTCCTCGTCGGCGCGACCGTCACCGAGGGCATCTTCAACGTGCCCGGCGTCGGTCGAACCCTCTATCAGGCGGTCATCCGAGGTGAAGGACCCACCGTCGTGTCCTTCGTCACGATCATGGTGCTGCTGTACCTCATCGTGAACCTCCTGATCGACCTTCTCTACGCCGTGCTCGACCCGAGGATCCGCTATGCCTGACCAGTCTTCATCGAAGCTCCCGATCGAGCACTACGTCGCCCCGCTGGAGGAGACCAAGCTCGAGGCCATCGACTCGGTCAAGACCGAGGGCAAGCCGTCGAACCTCTGGATCGACGCGTGGGCCGACCTGCGCCGCCGACCGATGTTCTGGATCTCGTCCGCGCTGATCCTCATCATCGTGTTCATCGCGCTGTTCCCCGGACTGTTCACGAACGAGCCTCCGAACGCGAACTGCCTGCTCGCCAACAGCAACGGCGCACCCGTCGCGGGTCACCCGCTCGGCTTCACCCGGCAGGGCTGCGACGTCTGGTCGCGTATCGTGCACGGTGCGGGCACCTCGCTCTCGGTGGGCATCATCGTGACGATCCTCGTGTTCACGCTCGGTGTGATCTTCGGCGCGTTCGCGGGCTACTACGGCGGCTGGACCGACGGCATCCTCTCGCGCGTCGGCGACATCTTCTTCTCGATCCCCTACATCCTCGCGGCGGTCGTGATCATGACGGTGCTCGCGAACTACCGCAGCGTGTGGGTCATCTCCCTCGCGATCGGCATCTTCGCGTGGCCGGCCACAGCCCGAGTGCTGAGGTCCGAGATCCTGAGGGTCAAGAACTCCGACTTCGTCACCGCCGCCACGGCGATCGGCGTATCGCGGTTCAAGATCCTCTGGGCGCACGTCGTGCCGAACTCCATCGCCCCGGTCATCGTCATCGCGACGATCTCGCTCGCCGGCGCGATCGTCGCCGAGGCGACCCTGTCGTTCCTCGGCGTCGGCCTGCCGACGAACATCATGTCGTGGGGCAACGACATCGCCCAGGCGCAGACGACGCTCCGCACCGCTCCGCAGGTGCTGATCTACCCGTCGATCGCGCTTTCCCTGACCGTGTTCTCGTTCATCATGCTCGGTGAAGTCGTGCGAGACGCACTCGACCCGAAGGCGAGGGCCCAGCGATGAGCACCCCCCTGCTCCAAGTCAAAGACCTCGAGGTCGCGTTCCGCACCCAGAACGGTGTCGTGCAGGCGGTCCGCGGCGTGAGCTTCACGCTCGACCGCGGCTCCAGCCTCGCGATCGTGGGCGAATCGGGCTCCGGCAAGTCGACGACCGCGCACGCGATCATCAACCTGCTGCCGGGCACCGGCCACATCTCCGGCGGGCAGATCCTGCTCGACGGCGAAGACCTGGCCAAGGCTTCGCAGAACGAGATGGAGCACATCCGCGGTCGCAAGATCGGTTTCGTGCCCCAGGACCCGATGTCGAACCTCAACCCCGTGTGGTCGATCGGCTTCCAGGTCGAGGAGGCGATCCGTGCCAACGGCATCGCCACGGGCCGCAAAGAGGTCAAGGCGCGTGCGATCCAGGTGCTGAAGGAGGCGGGCCTGCAGGACGCCGACCGTCGCCTCAAGCAGTACCCGCATCAGTTCTCGGGCGGCATGCGCCAGCGCGTGCTCATCGGCATGGGCCTCGCGGCGAACCCGCAGCTGCTCATCGCCGACGAGCCGACCTCGGCGCTCGACGTCACCGTTCAGCGCGTCATCCTCGACCACCTCGAGTCGCTCACCCGCGAGCTCGGCACGACCCTGCTGTTCATCACGCACGACCTCGGCCTCGCGGCCGAGCGCGCCGAACAGCTGCTCGTCATGTACAAGGGCCAGGTCGTCGAGGCGGGCCCGTCGCGCGAGATCCTGCAGAACCCGCAGCACCCGTACACGCAGCGACTCGTCGCCGCGGCACCGAGCCTCGCCTCGCGCCGCATCCAGGCGACTGGCAGCATCGCGGCGGCCGAGTCGGCCATCGCGGCCGACGCGGCGACCGCGGCGGGCGAGGCGATCGACCTCATCGCGACGGCCGAGGCCCGCGCCGAGGCACTCGAGGCCGCCGCCGCGCAGCCGCCGGCGATCGTGGTCGAGAACCTCACCAAGGTGTTCAAGATCCGCGGTTCCGGCGACTTCAAGGCGGTCGACGACGTCTCGTTCCAGATCCGGCGCGGCACCACCACGGCGCTCGTGGGTGAATCGGGCTCGGGCAAGTCGACCGTCGCGAAGATGCTGCTGAAGCTCGAAGAGGCGACGAGCGGCAAGATCGTCGTCGGCGGAAAGGACCTGGCGTCGACGAGCGGCAAGGAGCTGTTCGCGCTCCGCAGCCGCATGCAGCCGGTCTTCCAGGACCCGTACGGTTCGCTCAACCCGCTCCGCAACATCGGCAACACGATCGCCGAGCCGCTGCAGACGCACAAGGTCGGTACGAAGGCATCGCGTCGCGAGCGCGTCTTCGAGCTGCTCGACCAGGTGTCGCTGCCGCGCACGCTCCTCGGCCGCTATCCGAACGAGCTCTCGGGCGGCCAGCGACAGCGCATCGCCATCGCGCGGGCGCTCGCGCTCAAGCCCGAGATCGTCATCCTCGACGAGGCCGTGTCGGCGCTCGACGTGCTCGTCCAGGCGCAGATCCTGCGCCTGCTCGCCGAGCTCCAGGCCGAGCTCAACCTCACGTACCTCTTCATCACCCACGACCTCGCGGTCGTGCGCGTCATCGCCGACAACGTCTGCGTGATGCAGAAGGGGCGCATCGTCGAGGCGGCGACGACCGACGAGGTCTTCGGCAGCCCCAAGGAGCAGTACACGCGCGACCTGCTCGCCGCCATCCCCGGGGCGAACATCGAGCTGGGGGCGTAGGCCGCCGCAAGGCAGCCAACCTGCTCCGAAGCGCGCGAGACATCGAGCTGGGGGCGCAGGAGGCCGAGAGGCATCCACGCCGCCCAAGATGCGCCCGAACGCCCGGCATCCGACATCGGATGCCGGGCGTTCGGCGTTCACACGGTTGCGCGCGGTAGGCTGTCATGGCGCGAACCGTCGATCCACGGTCGTCCGCGCTCCCACAGACTCCCATCCAGCGCATCCGCGCGGCCCAGCCGAGCCCGTTTCCGGGCCGGCGGGCCGATCCGGCGGATGCCTCACCGCGAGGACGAAAATCCATGGCGAAGGCCACCCGCAATTCCCTGCGCAACGTCGCGATCGTCGCGCACGTCGACCACGGCAAGACGACGCTCGTCGACGCGATGCTCAAGCAGACCCACTCGTTCGCCGAGCACGCCCACGTCGACGACCGCGCGATGGACTCGAACGAGCTCGAGCGCGAGAAGGGCATCACGATCCTCGCGAAGAACACCGCCGTCGAGTACAACGGGGTCCACGCGACCGACGGGCCCGTCACGATCAACGTGATCGACACCCCGGGCCACGCCGACTTCGGCGGCGAGGTCGAGCGCGGTCTCTCGATGGTCGACGGCGTGGTGCTGCTCGTCGACGCGAGCGAGGGCCCGCTGCCGCAGACCCGCTTCGTGCTGCGCAAGGCGCTCGAGGCGCGACTGCCCGTGATCCTGCTCGTCAACAAGACCGACCGTCCCGATGCCCGCATCGAGGAGGTCGAGGAGGAGAGCCACGACCTGCTGCTCGGCCTCGCGTCGGACCTCGTCGACGACGTGCCCGACCTCGACGTCGACGCCCTGCTCGACGTGCCGGTGGTGTACGCCTCCGGCAAGGCCGGCCGCGCCTCGCTCACGCGGCCCGCGAACGGCGCGCTGCCCGACAACGAGGACCTCGAGCCGCTGTTCGGCGCCATCCTCGAGCACGTCCCCGCGCCCTCGTACGACGACGAGGCGCCGCTGCAGGCGTGGGTCACGAACCTCGACGCGTCGCCGTTCCTCGGCCGCCTCGCGCTCCTGCGCGTCTTCAACGGCACGATCAAGAAGGGGCAGACGGTCGCCTGGGTGCGCCACGACGGCTCGCACTCGAACGTGCGCGTCACGGAGCTCCTGAAGACGAAGGCGCTCGAGCGCTTCCCGGCCGAGGAGGCCGGCCCCGGCGACATCATCGCCGTCGCGGGCTTCGAGGACATCACGATCGGCGAGACGCTCGCCGACCCCGAGGACGTGCGTCCGCTGCCCGCGATCCACGTCGACGACCCCGCGATCTCGATGACCATCGGGACCAACACCTCGCCGATCGTCGGCAAGGTCAAGGGCCACAAGCTCACCGCCCGCATGGTGAAGGACCGGCTCGACCGCGAGCTCGTCGGCAACGTGTCGCTGCGCGTGCTCGACATCGGCCGCCCCGACGCGTGGGAGGTGCAGGGCCGCGGCGAGCTCGCGCTCGCGATCCTCGTCGAGCAGATGCGCCGTGAGGGCTACGAGCTCACCGTCGGCAAGCCGCAGGTGGTCACGAAGCAGGTCGACGGCAAGACGCACGAGCCGTACGAACACCTCACGATCGACGCCCCCGAGGAGTACCTCGGCGCGATCACGCAGCTGCTCGCCGCCCGCAAGGGCCGCATGGACAACATGTCGAACCACGGCACCGGCTGGGTGCGCATGGAGTTCATCGTGCCGAGCCGCGGTCTCATCGGCTTCCGCACCGAGTTCCTGACGATCACGCGCGGCACCGGCATCGCGAACGCGATCTCGCACGGGTACGACGAGTGGGCGGGTGCGATCACGACCCGCAACAACGGCTCGATCGTCGCCGACCGCGCCGGCGTCGTGACCCCGTTCGCGATCATCGCCCTGCAGGAGCGCATGACCTTCTTCGTGAACCCGACCGAAGAGGTCTACGAGGGCATGGTCATCGGCGAGAACTCGCGCGCCGACGACATGGACGTCAACATCACGAAGGAGAAGAAGCTCACGAACATGCGTTCGTCGACCGCCGACACCTTCGAGTCGATGACGCCCTCGCGCCAGCTGACGCTCGAGGAGTGCCTCGAGTTCGCCCGCGAGGACGAGTGCGTCGAGGTCACGCCCGAGAAGGTGCGCATCCGCAAGGTCGAGCTCGACCAGACGGCGCGCGCCCGTGCGGCGTCGCGCCTCAAGAAGCAGGGCTGAGCGCAGCTCCGCCACCACACGACGCGGATGCCCCGGGGCCGGCCCCGAGGCATCCGCGTCGTCGTGTCTGCGGCGGGGGCGGGGCGGGGAGAGCGCGCAAGGGCGCACGGCTTCCATGCATGCGTATCGGAGGTTCCTCTCAGAAACGCTGCGTACGGTAGCTGAGATTGTCTCGATCTCAAGCCAGTTTCGCCACGAAACCCGACCCCCTTTGATACGTAACGCGTGATGACTTCCCCCCAGCACGGCCGCCGCGCGGCCGCCCCCGTTCCTGCCCGCCGCCCCGCACGTCGCCCAGCGACCGCTCGCCAGGCGCTCTCGATCGCCGCGATGGGCTTCGTCGGCGCGATGATCGTCGCGACGAGCGTGCCCGCCCTCGCCGTGACCGCGACCGATGCCGAGTCCCGCGCGTCGGTCTATGCCCCCGTCGAAGACACCGTGAGCTTCACCCCGCAACACGTCGAGGTCGGTGCCGACGCCGTCGAGGCGACGCTCGCGGCCGAGTCGTACGACGTCGTCAAGGCGCCGCCGCCCATCGTCTCGCAGGTCGCGGGGCTCGGCTCGGTGTCGATCATCGAGTCCGACGTGGTCGTGTGGCCGGTGCAGAACCCCGACCGCCGCAGCGGCGGCTACGGCCCGCGCGATGCGCCCTGCGCGGGCTGCTCGACGTTCCACGACGGGGTCGACTTCACGCCCGGCGACGGCACGCCGGTCATGTCGATCGCCGACGGCGTCGTCGTGAAGGCGACCGAGAACGGCGGCGGCCTGGGCGTCAACGTCGAGGTCGAGCACAATATCGGCGGCGAGCTCGTCACGAGCTCGTACGCGCACATGCAGTTCGGCTCGATCGCGGTGTCGGTCGGTCAGCGGGTGTCCGCGGGCCAGCAGCTCGGCCTCGTCGGCACGACCGGCCAGTCGACCGGCCCGCACCTCCACCTCGAGATGTTCGGCGCCGACGGGGCCCGGTTCGACGGGTTCGCCTGGCTCGCCGCCCACATCGGCTGACGTCCTCTCGGGTGGTCGAGGAGCGCCGACGATCGCCGGTCTCGATACGCGTGCTCCGTCGGCGCGCGCTCCTCGGCCGCTCGGCGTCCTATGCCCCGGTGAAGCGGGGTTCCCGCTTCTCGATGAACGCCGAGACCCCCTCGCGCATGTCGGCCGTTCGGAACGCATCGCCGAAGCCCGCGATCTCCAGATCGCTCGCCGTCGCGGTCGGCATCCCCGTCGCATCGACGAGCACGCGCTTCGCGAGGCCCACGGCCGGGGCGGCGTTCTGCGACACGAGCGCGATCGTCTCGCGCGCGCCGGCGAACATCGACTCGCGGTCGGCGAAGCGGCGGGCGACGAGCCCCGCCGCGACGGCCTCGTCGATGCCGATGCGGCGGCCGGTGTAGATCAGTTCCTTCGCGAGGGCGAGGCCGATCGTGCGGGGCAGTCGCACCGTACCGCCGAAGCCCGGGATGAGTCCGAGATGCACCTCGGGCTGGCCGAACGCCGAGGCGTCGGTCGCGTAGATGAAGTCGCACGCGAGCGCCATCTCGAGCCCGCCCCCCAGCGCGAACCCGTCGACGCAGGCGATGACGGGAACCGGCAGCGCCTCGATCGCGGCGGCGACCCGGTGGCCGGCGCGTGCAGCCGCCTCGCCCTCCTCGGGGGTGAGGCCGGCCATCGCCCGGATGTCGGCGCCGGCGATGAACGCTCGTCCGCCCGCGCCGGTCAGCAGCACGCCGCGCACCGCCGCACCGTCGCCGGCGATCTCGTCGGCGAACCCGGTGAACGCCGTCTCGAGCGCGGCGAGCACGGCGGGGGAGAGGGCGTTGAGTGCCTTCGGCCGGTCGATCGTGACGACGGCGAGGTCGGCGTCGCGTTCGACCCGCACCTCGGGGACGTCGGTCGGGGCGGCGGTCGTGGCGTCGGTCATCGTCGATCCTCTCGGTGCTTCGGTGCGTGCCGACCACGCTACGGCATCGGCTCCCGCGGGCGCTGCGCCGGCGGTCGCCGGCGCAAGCCCACCGAGGGCCCGCCCCGGTAGACTCGTCGCATGCCGACCCCCACCCCTGCCGCCCGATGAGCGACGTCGTGCGCCACGAGTCGCCGTCGATCGCCGCCCGTGTCGGCGCGCTCGTCGTCGCCGCACTCGTCGGCGCCGTCTACGGCGCGATCGCCACGGTCGGCCACCGGCAGGTGCTCCGCATCGGTGACGCGGTGATCCCGTGGGGCCTCGTCGTCGCGATCATCGGCATCGCCGCCCTCCTCGTCGGCATCCGGCTCGTGACCCGGGGCCGCGCGATCACGGCCGCCGCGGCGGCCGGCCTCGTGGTGATGGTCGCCGTGCTCACCTACCTGCCCGGGCCGGGCGGCTCGGTGCTCGTCGTCGGCGACCTCCTCGGCACCGTCTGGTCGTTCGCGCCCGCGCTCATCGCCGTGCTCGTCGTCGCGTGGCCCGAGTTGCCGTCGCGGGCCCGAGCCCGCGCATAGACTGAAGATCCAGCCTCTCCGAAGGAGCACGAACCACCGTGACCTATGTCATCGCCCTCCCGTGCGTCGATGTGAAAGACCGTGCGTGCATCGACGAGTGCCCCGTCGACTGCATCTACGAGGGTGAGCGCTCGCTCTACATCCACCCCGACGAGTGCGTCGACTGCGGCGCGTGCGAGCCGGTGTGCCCGGTCGAGGCGATCTACTACGAGGACGACCTGCCCGACGAGTGGTCCGACTACTACAAGGCGAACGTCGAGTTCTTCGACGACATCGGCTCGCCCGGCGGTGCCGCGAAGGTCGGCGTCATCGCGAAGGACCACCCGATCATCGCGGCGCTTCCGCCGCAGGCGCACTAGTCGGCGAGGTTCCGACCGTGGCGCGGGGCGAACTGCCCGACTATCCGTGGGACCTCATGGTCCCGTACCGCGAGCGGGCGGCCGCACACCCCGACGGGGTGGTCGACCTCTCGATCGGGTCGCCCGTCGACGAGACGCCCGCGATCGTGCGCGAGGCGCTCGCCGCCTCGACCGACGCTCACGCGTATCCGCAGACCGTCGGCTCCGACCTGCTGCGCGACGAGATCGTCGCGTGGTTCGCCCGGCGTCGCGGCGTGACCGGGCTCACCCGCGAGAACGTGCTGCCCACGGTCGGCTCGAAGGAGCTCGTGGCGCTGCTGCCGTTCCTGCTCGGGCTCGGCGAGGGCGACGTCGTCGTGCACCCGAAGGCCGCGTACCCGAGCTACGAGATGGGTGCGGTGCTCGCCGGCGCGACGGCGATGGCGAGCGACGACCCCGCCGAATGGCCCGACGCGACGAGGCTCGTCTGGCTCAACAGCCCCGGCAACCCCGACGGGCGCGTGCTCACGATCGACGAGCTCCGCACGGCGCGCGAGCGCGCCCTCGAGCTCGACGCGGTCATCGTCGGCGACGAGTGCTACGCCGAGCTCGGGTGGGAGGGCGAGTGGGCCGAGGGCGCGGTGCCGAGCCTGCTCGACCCCAGGGTGGTCGGCGACAGCCGGCGGAACACGCTCGTCGCGTACTCCCTCTCCAAGCAGTCGAACATGGCGGGCTACCGCACCGCGTTCATCGCAGGGTGCCGCACGGTCGTCGGCCGGCTCACGAACGTGCGCAAGCACGCCGGGCTCATGCTCGCCCAGCCGCTGCAGCAGGCGATGATCGCAGCCCTCCGCGACGATGCGCACGTGGCCGAGCAGAAGGAGCGCTACCGAGCGCGCCGCGCGCAGCTCAAGCCGGCGCTCGAGGCGGCAGGCTTCCGCATCGACCGCAGCGACGCCGGCCTCTACCTGTGGGCGACCGAGGGGCGCGACGCGTGGGAGTCGATCGGCCGGCTCGCCGACCTCGGCATCATCGGGGGCCCCGGCCACTTCTACGGCGTGCACCACCCCGAGCACGTGCGCCTGTCGCTCACGGCGACCGACGAGCGCATCGCCGCGGCGGCGTCGCGCCTGCGTGCGGCGGCCGGCTCGTAGCATCCCGACACGAACCCGGCGCGGCGCAGTGTCAGGTGCCGCCAATGTATACAGCGATCTCTTGGCGGATGCGACAGTGTGCCTCCGGCACGTCTAGGCTGTAGGTCGGACCGTGGCCGACCCTACGCCGCGAGCCCGAAAGGCAGGTGACCGCGCAAGTGACGATCACAGGAGGCGCCGTGAGCGACGTCGTGAACCCCGCGGCGGGGCAGAACCCCGAGACCGCGACCCTCAGCTTCCCCGGCGGCACCGCCGAGTTCCCCGTGCGCCCCGCGGTCGACGGCAATGCGAGCATCGACCTGTCGACGCTGACGCGCCAGACGGGGCTCACCGCGCTCGACTACGGATTCGTCAACACCGCATCGACGCGGTCGGCGATCACCTACATCGACGGCGAGCAGGGCATCCTGCGCTACCGGGGCTACCCGATCGAAGAGCTCGCCGAGCACTCGACCTACCTCGAGGTCGCCTGGCTGCTCATCTACGGCCAGCTGCCGACCGCCGACCAGCTCGGCGAGTTCGATGAGAAGGTGCGCCGCCACACGCTGCTGCACGAAGACCTCAAGCGCTTCTTCTCGGCGCTGCCGCACACGGCGCACCCGATGTCGGTGCTGTCGAGCGCGGTCGCGGCCCTCTCGACCTACTACGAGGACTCGTCCGACCCGCACGATCTCGACCACGTCGAGCTCACGACGCTGCGCCTGCTCGCGAAGCTGCCGGTGATCGCCGCCTACGCCCACAAGAAGAGCGTCGGCCAGGCGTTCCTCTATCCCGACAACTCGCTGAACTTCGTCGAGAACTTCCTGCGGCTGAACTTCGGCAACATGGCCGAGCCGTATCGCATCGACCCGACGCTCGCGAAGGCGCTCGACCGGCTGCTCATCCTGCACGAGGACCACGAGCAGAACGCGTCGACCTCGACCGTGCGCCTCGTCGGCTCGACCGGTGCGAACCTCTACTCGTCGATCTCGGCGGGCATCCAGGCACTCTCGGGCCCGCTGCACGGCGGCGCCAACGAGGCCGTGCTGCAGATGCTCGGCCGGATCCAGGAGTCGGGCGAGGGCGTCGCCCGCTTCGTCGAGCGCGTCAAGAACAAGGAAGACGGCGTGAAGCTCATGGGCTTCGGGCACCGCGTCTACAAGAACTACGACCCGCGGGCGAAGATCGTCAAGGAGTCGGCCGACGCCGTGCTCGAGAGCCTCGGCATCGACGACCCGCTGCTCGACATCGCGAAGGAGCTCGAGCAGTTCGCCCTGCAGGACGACTACTTCAAGGAGCGCCGGCTCTACCCGAACGTCGACTTCTACACGGGCGTCATCTACAAGGCGATGGGCTTCCCGACGCGCATGTTCACCGTGCTGTTCGCGATCGGCCGCCTGCCCGGCTGGATCGCCCACTGGCGCGAGATGAACCTCGACCCGCAGACCAAGATCGGTCGCCCGCAGCAGCTCTACACGGGTGAGCCGGTGCGGCACTACCCGGGCGCCTGAGCCCGGCGCGTCGGGCGCACGAACGACGAGGGTCCCGATTCCGGTGGAATCGGGACCCTTCGCGTCGGCCGATCAGGCCGCGTCGACGAGTTCGGCCGTCGGCGAGGCATCCAGTTCGTCGAGGCGCGCCGTACGGGGTGCTCGCCCGACCGCGAGCACGATGACGGCGGCGAGCACCGCCATCAGCGCGACCGTGAGCCACGCGATGTCGTAGCCCGTCTGCGTCGGGGCGGCCGTGCCGCCCGCGCCGCCGAAGACGATGGTGCTCACGAGGGCCGATCCGATCGCCGAGCCGATCGTGCGGAGGTTCGCGTTCACGCCGGTCGCCACGCCGGTGCGGTCGGCGGGTACGCTCTCGACGACGATGCTCGCCGCCGAGGCGTAGGCGAGCCCGATGCCGACGCCGAACACGCCGCCGGCGACCGCGAGCTTCCACACCGCGTCGTGGTCGAACACGGCGAACCCGACGCCTGCGGCCATGAGCAGTGCGCCGCCCGCGAGCATGAGGCGAAGCGGGATGACGCGGCTGAGCGCCCCGGCGGCGAAGCCGACGCCCGACATGCCGATGAGCAGCGGCAGCAGGGCGAGCCCCGCGGCCTGCACGTCGAGGCCGAGCCCCCAGCCTGCCGTCGTCTCGAGGAACTGCGGCAGGTAGCCCCAGAACCCGAATGCCGCGGCGCCGAGCAGCAGTGACGCCGCATTGACCGGCCAGAGCTCACGGGCGAAGAGCAGGCGCAGGTCGACGAGCGGCTCGGCCGAGCGCAGCTCGGTGACCGCCCAGGCGGCCATCAGCAGGGCGGCGAGCACGAACAGGCCGATCGTGAGCGGCGACCCCCAGCCCCAGCGGGCGCCGGAGCTGAGCGGGACGAGGAGGGCGACGAGCCAGCCCGACAGCAGCACGCCGGCGAGCACGTTCACCCGACCGGTCGCGCGGGTGCCGGTCGCCGGCACGAGGAGCGCGACGAGCACGATGCCCGCGATCGCGGTGATGAGCGGGACGGCGAACACCGCGCGCCAGCTGAGCACGCCGGCGATCGGGCCGGCGAGCACGCTGCCCGCGGCGCCGCCGATGCCGATGATCGCGCTCGTCGCGCCGATCGCGCCGGTGAGGCGTTCGCGCGGCATGACGTCGCGCAGCAGGCCGAACGCGAGGGGGAACAGCGCCCCGCCCACCCCCTGCAGGATGCGGCCCGCGATGAGGGTCGTGAGGTCGGGTGCGACCGCGGCGACGATGTCGCCCACGGCGACGACCGCGAGCACGGCGAGGAAGGTGGCGCGGCGCCCGCGGAGGTCGCCGATGCGACCGAGCAGGGGAGTGGCGACGGCGGCCGCGATGAGCCAGGCCGTGTTGGTCCACGAGGCCGTGTCGGCGGCGACGCCGAAGTCGGCGGCGATGGTCGGGATGACGGGGATGACGAGATTCTGGAGCAGCGCGAGCGAGGCGACGCTCACGGCGATGGCCGCGAAAGCGGCGCGTGAGGTGGTTGACACTGCGGACCCTTCGGTCAGGTGCGCGAACGCGAGGAGCGAGGTAAAGTGGAGTACGGCTCCGAGTGGAGGAAGCCTCCGGTTATCGACGAAGACGACATTACCGGAGGCTGCCTCCGTTTCGCAAGGGGTCCACTGGAATTCGTCGGCGGCACGTCACCTGCCCGCCGCAACCGGCAGAGGAGTTGAGCGCGGAATGACCGAGGTGCTGCGGGTGCACACCCTCGAGGCGCGGCGGCCCCGCCGTGCCGACGCCGCGCGCAACTTCGACGCGCTCGTCGCGGCGGGGCGGCAGGCGTTCGCCGAAGACGGCTCGTCGGCCTCGCTCGAGGACATCGCCCGGCGCGCCGGGGTCGGCATCGGCACGCTCTACCGCAACTTCCCGACCCGAGACGACCTCATCGAGACGCTCTACCTGGGCGAGGTCGAGGCGCTCGCCCAGGCGGCCGACGAGGTCTCGGCGCTCGAGCCGTGGCCCGCGCTCGAGACCTGGCTCGACCGATTCGTCTCGTACGTGGGCACCAAGCACGCCCTGCTCGAGGGGCTCAACCGCGAGTCGTCCGTGCTCGGCGAATGCCGGTCGATCATGCTGGGCGCCGGCGAGCCGCTGCTCGCGCGCGCCCAGGCCGCCGGCGAGGTGCGCGACGACGTCACCATCGGCGACGTCGTGAAGCTCGTCTCGGGAGTCGCGGCCGTGTCGTCGTTCGACGACGAGGCGCAGCGCAGTCGTGTGCTCGGGCTCGCGATCAACGCGATCCGCACCTGACCGCGCGGTCGGGGAGCGACGCGGGAGCGTCGGGGGAGCCACGGCACGGCGACGCCCCCGATACCGCGCAGAGCGTCTACTCGACCGCGCGGAGCAGCAGCGTGTCGCGCGCCGACGCGACGATCGCGTCGAGCGTGAACGGCCACTGCCGCGTGTCGCCCCGTTGCCAGAGCGGTGCCTGGTCGTCGTAGTTCGGGTGGAACGCGTGCCCCGAGGCGCCGGTGAGGTTGATCCACGTCGATCGGTCGACGTCGTCGAGGTCGACGACCATGCGCATCGACGGCACCCAGTCGACGCCGTACCCCTGCGAGGCGTCCCATCCGATCGCGTTCACGATCGCCGATCCGCCGCCGAGCTCGTACGGCCCGCGGTTGAACAGCCATTCGACGGGCGCGACGCCCGACTCGCCGAAGCTCTGGTTGGTGAGCGTCAGCGTGTGCAGGTCGCCCCACCGCCAGTCGGCGGCATCGTCGCCCATGAGGTCGGCCGCCTCGTCCCACGCCTCGTCGAGCGCCTTCGCGATCGCCGCGTCACGAGCCGGTACCTCGCCGGATGCCTCGCCCCACCACGACGAGTCGGGCTGGCCGAGCAGGGTGCCCACGACCGTGAACCATCGGTCGCCGCCCTGCGGCAGGGTCTCGGCGGGCAGCCCGCCGAACATGTCGTCGAGGAGCGTCCGCCAGAACACGTTGAAGTACGCGGCCTCGGCGCTGTCGGCGTCGGCGTGCCCGTTCCAGCCGTCGAGCAGCTCGGCGCCGCGAGCGGCGTCGCCCGAGAGGTCGAGCTCCGCGATCACCGGCAGGAACCGGGCGGCGTTCGCATCGGACGTGTCGAGCTGGATCGACGACATGTCGTCGGCGGTGAGCTTCGCTCCGCCCGCGAGCGCCGCGCGGAGTCGCGAGTCGATCCCGGTGGCGCGGTAGCCGTAGTCCCAGTCCTTCGTCAGCAGCGGGCCGTCGGGTCCGGCGGCCGCGTTGTTCGCCGTCACGATGTACCCGGCGGGCGGGTTCTGCACGCTCGGGAGCTCGTCGAACGGCAGCATGCCGCTCCAGCCGTTGGCGCTCGTCCACCCGGGCAGCGGCATCGTGCCGTCGCCCGACTTGCGGAGCGGGATCTTGCCGGGCGCCTGATAGCCGATGTTGCCCTCGTCGTCGGCGTAGATGAGGTTCTGCGCCGGCACGTCGAAGAGCGACGCCGCGTGGCGGAAGCCGTCCCAGTCGCGCGCGCGGTCGAGCGCGAAGATCGCCTGGGCGGTCGTGCCGGGCGTGAGCGCGGTCCACTGCAGGGAGACCTGCAGGTCGGAGGCTTCGTCGGGGGATGCCGCGGCTGCGGCATCCGCGACGGCCGTGAAGTCGCTCCCGATGCCGGTGACGATGGGACCGCGACCGGTCGAGCGCACCGTGATGGTCACCGGGTCGCCGCCCGCGACCTCGATCACCTCCTCGCGGAGGGTGAGCGGCACCATCGCGCCGTCGAGCTCGTACGAGTCGCCCTCGACCCGCTCGAGGTAGAGGTCGGCGACATCGGGGCCGAGGTTCGTGAACCCCCACGCGATGCGTTCGTTGTGCCCGATGATCACGCCCGGCAGCCCCGAGAACGTGTAGCCGGCCACGTCGAACGCGCAGTCGTCGTTGATCTCGGTGCAGTGCAGGCCCATCTGCGCCCAGATCGACGGCATCGCCGGGCCGAGGTGGGGGTCGTTGGCCAGGAGCGGCTTGCCGCTCTCGGTGAGACTGCCGGAGACGACCCACGAGTTCGAGCCGATGTCGCCGCCCTCGGGACCGAGCAGTTCGGGGAGGTCGTCGAGGGCTGCGGCGAGCGAGGTCAACGGGGCGGCGTACCCTGGCGCCGAGGCATCCGTCGTCGTGGTCGTGACCGGTGTCGCGAGCGGTGCGCCGTCGGCATCGAGCAGCCGGCTCCCGGTCGCCGCCGGAGCGGCGGCGATCGGTCCGCCGACGATCGTCGGCATCTGCCCCCAGGCGTAGTCGGGGTGGAGCTCGGCGACCTGCTCGGGCGTCAGCTCGGTCGTGAGCAGGGCGCGGTCGATCTCGTCGCCGAGGTTCGAGCGCAGGTCCCACGCCATGGCCTTGAGCCAGGCGATCGAGTCCACCGGCGTCCACGGCTCGGGGGAGTAGCCGGGGTTCTGCAGCCCGAGCACGGCGTACTCGAGCGAGAGGTCGGCGCCCGAGTGCTCGTCGAGGTAGGCGTTGACGCCCGCGGCGTAGGCGTCGTAGTAGGCGCGCGACTCCTCGTCGAGCAGCTCGTACTCCTGCTCGGCGATGCCGCGCCAGTCGAGGGTGCGGATGAACGTGTCGGTGCCGACCTGCGACTCGCCGAAGAGCTCCGCGAGCCGGCCCGCCGTCACGTGGCGGCGGAAGTCCATCTCCCAGAACCGGTCCTGCGCGTGCACGTAGCCCTGTGCGAAGAAGAGGTCGTGGCTCGTGTCGCCGACGATCTGGGGGATGCCTGCCTCGTCGCGGTAGACGGTGACGTCGGTGTCGAGCCCCCGCACGTCGATACGTCCGCTCGTCGTGGGGAAGGAGCGCTGCACCGTCCACCAGCCGATGCCGGCCCCGACGACCGCGAGCACGAGCACGGCGACCAGGAGGCCGATGAGGAAGCTCAGGCCTCGATGGCGGCTGGTTCTCGGGGCGTCGGTACCCACGTCACTCCTTCGTGATGCGCATGACGAGGGCCGCCACTCGGCGGCCTCGGAGCACCACTGTACCCCGAGCCAGTGGGGCGCATGACCCACGTCCCGCCCGTCGAGGAGCGCCCGGGGAGTGGGATGCGGAGGGCGATGCGCCCCTACGCGTGCAGTGCCGAGTTGAGCACGATGCCGTGCCCGTCGCGTGCGAGCACCTCGACCCGGCCGCTCAGCGAGTTGCGCCGGAACAGCAGGCTCGGCTGTCCCGACAGCTCGACCGCCTTCACGGTGCGCTCGTCGCCGTCGTCGCCCAGGATGACGACCTTCGTGCCCGCGGTCACGTAGAGTCCGGCCTCGACGACCGAGTCGTCGCCGATCGAGATGCCGATGCCCGAGTTCGCGCCGAGCAGCGCCCGTTCGCCGATCTCGACGCGCTGGGTGCCGCCGCCAGACAGGGTGCCCATGATCGAGGCGCCGCCGCCGATGTCGCTGCCGTCGCCGACGACGACGCCCTGCGAGATGCGGCCCTCGACCATCGAGGTGCCGAGCGTGCCGGCGTTGAAGTTCACGAAGCCCTCGTGCATGACGGTCGTGCCGGGAGCGAGGTGCGCGCCCAGGCGCACGCGCGAGGCGTCCGCGATGCGCACCCGCTCGGGCGTCACGTAGTCGAGGAGGCGCGGGAACTTGTCGAGCCCCGTCGCGTGGATGCCCGCGCGCTGGAGCGCCGGCCGCAGGCGATCGAAGTCGGCCGGGTGCACGGGGCCGGCGTTCGTCCACACGACGGCGGGAAGGTGGGCGAAGACGCCGTCGAGGTTGACCGTGTTCGGGGCCGCGAGCAGGTGCGAGAGCACGTGCAGCCGCAGGTAGGCGTCGGCGGTGCCCCCGGGCGCTGCGTCGAGGTCGATCGTGAGCTCGACGACCTCCACGCGCACGTTGCGGCGGGCGTCGTCGCCCGCGAGGGCCGCGTGCTCGGGGGCGAGGGGGGATGCCTCCGCGCCGAGCCGAGGCCTCGGGAACCACGCGTCGAGCACCGTGCCGTCGCCGGCGATCGTCGTGAGCCCGGCGGCGGAGGCCGTGCGGGCAGGGCGGATGGCGTCGTCGTTCGCGGGCATGCTCCAAGGGTAGCGAGCGGCGGCGGGCGCTGCCGCGTGTGACGTCGGGCGTCCGTCGTACGTCGAGCGCCGATCGAGCGGGATCCAGGTTGGACACCCGTGGTCGGAGTCTGATAGCTTCCACCGTATGACAGCGCTGTCTTAGAAACAGACGACGGGCCGACGGAAGGAGCACCGTGACCGGCAACCGGGTAGCGACCATCGAACTCGGCGGGACCCACGTCGCCGTCGCCGTCATCGACCTCGCCGCCCGTGCGATCGTCGGGGGCACCCACCTGACCCGGCCCCTGAACTCCGGCGGGAGCGCCGACGACATCCTCGACGCCATCGCCGCCGCCGCCCGCGTGCTCGGATCCGAGCACGGGGGGCGTTGGGCCGTCGCAGTGCCCGGTCCGTTCGACTTCGCCGCCGGCATCGCGCAGTACACCGGCGTGGGGAAGTTCGACTCGCTGTACGGCATCGACCTGCGCGCACGGCTCGCCGACGCCCTCGACGCGGAGCCGAGCTCGTTCACGTTCGTCAACGACGCGGACGCGTTCGCACTCGGCGAGTACGCGGCCGGCGCCGCCCGTGGCCTGTCGAGATTCTGCTGCGTCACGCTCGGCACCGGCGTCGGCTCCGGATGGGTCGTCGCGGGTGAACGGACCGACGGCGCCGCTCCGGGCGGCGAGGTGCATCTGCTCGAGTTCGAGGGGCAGCGCATCGAGGCGCGGATGTCGCGCCGGGCCATCAGGGCCGCCTACTCGCGGAGGACGGGCCGATCGGAAGCCGTGCCCGACGTGAAGGAGATCGCCGACCTGGCCCGCGGCGGCGATCCGATCGCGCGCGACGTGCTCGAGGACGCGTTCTCGTTCCTCGGGCGAGCGCTCGACGGTCCGCTCGCCCGATTCGATGCCGACGCGCTCATCATCGGCGGGACGATCGCCCGCTCGTGGGACCTCCTCGAGCCGGCGCTGTCCTCGGGGCTCCGCCGACCGGGCTTCCCGGTCATCCGGGCGGAGCTCTCGGACGAGGCGCCGATGATCGGCGCCGCGTACGCGGCGCACTCCGCCGACGCGGCGATGCTCGGCGCTCGCGGACGCTGAGCCCGATCCGCCCGTCGCCCTCCGTCGGCGCGAGGAGTCGTCGTCGTGCGCGCAGACCGTCCGACCACCCGCGAATAGACTCGGGGAATGCCCTCCGCGATCCCCGATTCGCTCGATCTCACCGCCGACGCCGTCGCCATCACGCAGGCGATCTGCGACATCCGCAGCGTCTCGGGCGACGAGACCCCGTTGGCCGACCTCATCGAGCGGGCGCTCGCCGAGGCATCCCACCTCGAGGTCGTCCGCGACGGCGACACGGTCGTCGCGCGCACGAACCTCGGGCGCGAGCGCCGCGTCGTGATCGCCGGGCACATCGACACGGTGCCGATCAACGAGAACCTGCCGACGCGGTTCGAGACGATCGACGGCGTCGAGTACCTGTGGGGCCGCGGCACCGTCGACATGAAGGCCGGCGTCGCGGTGCAGTTGAAGCTCGCCCTCGAGCTCACCGATCCCATCGTCGACCTCACCTGGATGTGGTACGACCACGAAGAGGTCGCCGCCTCGCTCAACGGGCTCGGTCGGCTCTCGCGCAATCGCCCCGAGCTGTTCGAGGGCGACTTCGCGATCCTCGGCGAGCCGTCGAACGGGCAGGTCGAGGGCGGCTGCAACGGCACCCTGCGGGCCGAGGTGCGCACGACGGGCCTGCGGGCGCACTCCGCGCGCAGCTGGGTCGGCGACAACGCGATCCACAAGCTCGCGCCCGCGCTCACGCGCCTCGCCGAGTACGAGGCCGAGACGGTCGAGGTCGATGGGCTCGCCTACCGCGAGGGCCTCAACGCCGTGCTCGTCGAGGGCGGCGTCGCGGGCAACGTCATCCCCGACTCGGCCGTGCTCACCGTGAACTACCGCTTCGCCCCGAGCCGCAGCGTCGCCGAGGCGTCCGCCCTCGTCCGCGCCGTGTTCGAGGGCTTCGACGTCGACATCGTCGACAGCGCCGAGGGTGCGCGGCCGGGCCTCGACGCCCATCTCGCGCAGCAGTTCGTCGCCGCGGTCGGCGCCGAGGCGCGGCCGAAGTACGGCTGGACGGATGTCGCGCGCTTCAGCGCCCTCGGCATCCCGGCCGTGAACTTCGGCCCGGGCGATCCCTTGAAGGCGCACGCCGATGACGAGCGCGTGCAGGTCGCCCAGATCCTCGACACCGAGCGGGCGCTGCGGGCCTGGCTCACCGGGGCATGAGCGCAGACTCCGTGAACTCGGGGTCGGCGGTGCGCGAACCCGATCCGTACCGGGTGTCCCGCCGGTCGCTGCGCGTGCGCTGGCGGCTGCTCCCGTGGTGGGTCAAGGTCACGCTCGTCTACCTCGCCGCCCGGGTGCTGACGACGATCATGGTGATCGAGGTGGCGCGGCAGCAGGGGCCCAATTCCTGGACGGGCGCGAAGCCCGGCTACCTCGACTTCGCGAGCCTGTGGGACGCCCGCTGGTACGAGATCATCGGCATCGGCGGCTATCCGCGCGAGCTGCCGCTCGCAGACGACGGCCACGTGGCTGAGAACGCGTGGGCATTCCTGCCGCTCTACCCGGGCGCGACCGAGGCCGCGACCCTGCTCGGCCTGCCGTGGAAGCTCGCGGCCGTCATCGTCGCGGTCACCGCCGGCTACGGCGCCGCACTCGTCCTGCACCGGCTCATGTTGCGCTTCCTCGAACCCGACCGGGCGCTGTTCGCCGTGGTGCTGTTCTCGATCGCCCCGGTGTCGCCGATCATGCAGTTCGGGTACGCCGAATCGCTCGGGTTCCTCTGGGTCGCGCTCGCGCTGCTCCTGCTGGTCGATCGACGGTACGGATGGCTCGTACCGGTCGTCCTCGCGTGGGCGTTCACCCGACCCGGGGCGCTCGCGTTCGCGCTCACCCTCGGATTGCACTTCGTGTGGCGCTGGTGGCACCGCGACCGCGACCCGTTCCCGCCGCGCGAGCAGCTCGTCGTGATCGGAGTGGGGCTCTTCACCGTGCTCGCGGGGTTCGCATGGCCGCTCATCGTGTGGGGCGTGACCGGGCAGGTCGACGGGTACACCGAGACCGAGCTGGCCTGGCGGTCGGCGTACATCGGCAGGCAGGAGCTCGTGCCGCTCACGCCCTGGTTCCAGGGCGGGGCGTGGTGGGCGACCTGGGTCGGGCTGCCGGCCTGGGTGGGCATCGCCGCCGTCGGCGTGCTCGCGGTCGGGTTCGCGGCGATGCTGTTCCTGCCTGCGGTGCGCCGGCTCGGCGTCGACATCCGGTTCTGGCTCGCGAGCTACGGCCTGTACCTCTTCGCGGTGTTCTTCCCGCAGTCGTCGACGTTCCGCATCCTCGCGCCGCTGTTCCCGATCGTGGGTGCGCTCGCGGTGCCGAGGGCGCGATGGTACCGGTGGTCGATCGTGCTGCTGCTCATCGCGCTCCAATACTGGTGGCTCGCCGGGGTCTGGCGCGTCGACGACTACGACTGGACGCCTCCCTGATCGGGGCAGGAATCCTGACATCCGGGGTGGGCGAAACGCCGGTGAACAGGGGGCGAATCAGGGTCGACCGCTCATCCACAACTTCGCGGCGATTTCACAGCAACGCTCGGGATGTCCGATAATGGAATCTCAGCAGCGAAAGGGGAGCTCAATGGCGGCCATGAAGCCACGCACCGGAGACGGGCCTATGGAGGCTGTGAAGGAGGGGCGACTCATCATCGTGCGCGTGCCGCTCGAGGGTGGAGGGCGCCTCGTCGTCTCGGTGAACGACGCTGAGGCCAAGGAGCTCTACGACGTCCTCGGCGGCGTCGTGAACCCTGCCTGAGTCATACGCACTGTTCGAGCCCCGAGAGCGTTCTCGGGGCTCGTGGCGTTAAGGGGCGCTCAGGCGCCGAGCTTGACGATCTGCAGCAGGCCGTCGCCGGCGGGCGAGATCGCGGTCGCGACCGCCGTCGACGAGGCGAGTTCGGTGATGAGCGTGCGGAACGCGCTCGCCGCTTCGTCTCGCTTGGCCGGGTCGGCGACGCGGCCCTTCCAGAGGGCGCGCGCCACGAGCACGCTGCCGCCGGGCTTCGCGAGGCGGAGGCCGTGTTCGGCGTACTCGATCACCGACGGGGCGTCGGCGTCGACGAACACGATGTCGTACGAGCTCTCGTTCATGCGCGGGAGCACCTCGCTCGCGCGCCCTGCGATGAGTCGCACGCGCGCCGCGGCGATGCCGGCGTCGGCGAAGTGCTGGCGGGCGTGCTGCTGGTACTCGTTCTCGGTGTCGATCGACGTGAGCATCGCGTGCCGGGCGGTCTGCAGCATCCAGAGTCCCGAGACGCCGAGCCCGGTGCCGACCTCGATGATGGAGCTCGCACGCGAGGCGGCGGCGATGACGGCGAGCTGGGCGCCCACCGCAGGGGAGACGGGATCGACCCCGAGCTCGAGCGACTGCTGACGCGCCTTGATGATCGGCTCGGACTCGACGACCGACTCGTCGACGTACTTCCAGTTCAGGTCGTGATCGGACACGGTTCGGCTCCCTGGTGGCTCTCTCGACACCCCAGCCTAGGGGGCCGACGGCGTGGCGTTCGCATGCCTCGCCGCCGACTATCCTGTAGGGGTGTTCGGTCTGACGTTCGAGAAGCTCCTCATCATCGGGGTGATCGCCGTCTTCCTGCTCGGCCCCGAACGCCTGCCGCACTACGCGGCACAGCTCGGCCGGCTGGTGCGCTCGCTGCGGGACATGGCCAACGGCGCGAAAGACCGCATGCGCGAAGAGATGGGCCCCGACTTCGACGACGTCGACTGGAAGAAGCTCGACCCGCGCCAGTACGACCCGCGCCGCATCATCCGCGAGGCGCTCACCGACGTCGACCCGTTCGCCGAAGAGGCGGCGCCGACGCCGGTCGTGGCGCGCGCGGGCGTCAACGAGAACTCCGCGTACCTGCAGCGCAAGCGCAAGCGGGAGGCGCTCGGCGCGGGCGAGCCCGCGCCGTTCGACTCCGAGGCCACCTGATCGGCCGGGATGCCTCGTGCCCGAGGCATCCCGAAGCGCTCGTGACACGACCGACCGGGATGGCTCGCGCGCGGGTCAGGCGCGGCGCACGGCCTTGAGCGCCCGCGCCAGGAGCAGCAGCAGCGGCGCCTGCGCCTCGTACTCGGCCGAGGTGCGCGGCAACTGCAGCAGGCCGGTCGCCTGCGAGATCGTGACGGGCTCGACGAAGCGGAGGAGCCCCGCCTCGCCGTTGCGTCGGCCCACGCCCGACTGCTTCACGCCGCCCATCGGGGCGGCGACCGAGGCGAACGAGCCGCGGTAGCCCTCGTTGATGTTGACGCTCCCGGCCTCGAGCGCGTCGGCGACGCGGTGGCCGCGGCGCGTCGATCCGGTGAAGACCGCGGCGTTCAGCCCGTACTCGCTCGCGTTGGCGGCGAGCACCGCCTCGTCGTCGCCCGACACGAGGTAGAGCGACGCGATCGCGCCGAACGTCTCCTCGGCGTGGACGCGCATCTCAGGGGTCACGCCCGTGAGGATCGTGGGCTCGAACACCCACGGGCCGAGGTCGGGGCGGGCTTTGCCGCCGACGAGCACGGTCGCGCCCTTCTCGACGGCGTCGTCGAGGTGGGCCTGCACCCGCGCGAGCTGCGCGGCGCTCGCGAGCGAGCCGAAGTCGGCGCCGAAGCCGACCGACGTGCCGAGCTTCGCGGTACGCAGCCGGTCGACGAGCTCGCGCTCGAAGTCTCCCGCGATCCTCCGGTCGACGAAGATGCGCTCGATCGAGACGCACAGCTGCCCCATCGCCGAGAAGCAGGCGTGGGCCGCATTCGCCGCCGCGCGGGCCGGGTCGGCGTCGTCGAGCACGAGCAGGGCGTTCTTGCCGCCGAGTTCGAGCGAGGCGCCGACGAGGCGCCGCCCGGCCTTCTCGGCGATCCTGCGTCCCGTCGCCGTCGAGCCCGTGAAGCAGATGTAGTCGACGGTGTCGGTGAGCGCCTCACCGACCTCGGCCGCATCGCCCGTCACGACCGCCCAGAGGGCTTCGGGCACGCCCGCGTCGATGTACGCGCGACGCAGCGCGAGGATCGACAGTGCTCCCTGGTCGTCGGCCTTCTGCACGACGCCGCAACCGGCGGCGAGGGCGGGCACCACGTCCATGGCGGCGAGGCTGAGCGCGTAGTTCCACGGCGTGATGACACCGACGACGCCCTTGGGTGCGAAGCGCACGCGCGAGGTCGCGACGGTCGGGATGCCGGAACGGACGGGACGACCGCGCAGCACCCTGCGGGCCGCGATCGCGTTGTAGCGGGTGACCGACGCGGCCTCGAAGATCTCCTCGAACGCCTGCCCCCTGGTCTTGCCGCTCTCGAGCTGGATGAGGTCGAGCAGTTCGTCGCGTCGCTCCAGCAGCAGGTCGTGCGCGGCGAGCAGCACGCGGCGGCGCTCCGCGAAGCCGGCGCGGGCCCACGCGAGCTGGGCGAGCCGTGCCCGGTCGACGGCGTCGTGCACGTCGTCGGCGCTCGAGCGGGGCAGATCGTGCAGCACCTCGCCCGTGGTGGGCGTCGGCACGGCGGTGGTCTCCGCGCCCGACGCGACGACGTCGTCGGTCAGGCTGCGGAACAGGTCGGGGGAGGCGGTCTGGGCGCGCATGCGCACAGTCTAGGTCAAGTGACCCACTTCGCCGCCGTGTGAGTACACTTCCCCCATGACCGCAGCGGAGCGTCCCCAGTCCCGAGGCGCGTTGTCCCGTGGCGTCGTCGCCCGCTACGCGATCGGTTCGCTCGGCACCGGCGGGTTCGCGACGCTGCCCGGACTCGTCCTCGTCTACTACCTCACCGACACGCTCGGGGTGAGCGCCCTCATCGCCGGTCTCGTGGTCACCGCCGCGAAGGTGTGGGACGTCGTCATCGACCCGTGGATCGGCGCGCGCAGCGACCGGGCGCTCGTGCGCGCGGGCACCCGCCGCACGTGGATGCTCGTCGGCGCGATCGCCCTGCCCGTGGGCTTCGCACTCACGTTCGCGGTGCCGGCGGGCGTCGCACCCGCGGCGTCCGGGGTGTGGGTGTTCGTCGCGTTCCTCGCAACCGCGACCGCGTTCAGCCTCTTCCAGGTGCCGTACATCGCGCTGCCCGCCGAACTCACCGGCGACTACGACGAGCGCACGCGACTGCTGACGTGGCGGGTCGTCGTGCTCACCCTCGCGATCCTGCTGTTCGGAGCCGGCGGGCCCGAGATCCGCAACGCGTTCGACGACGAGGCGACCGGCTACCTCGTGATGGCGATCGTCGCGGGCGTCGTCATCGGCGTCGGCATGCTGATCGCCGCGGGCACGGCGAAGCGGGCGGATGCCGCGGCCCTCGGCCGATCGCAGCAGCGGGCGTCGGCGGTGTCGGCCGAGGGCGGGTACCGCGAGGGACTGCGCGCGCTGCGTCGCAGCCTGCCGTTCCGCGTGCTGCTCGCGGTGTTCGTGCTGCAGGGGCTCGCGACCGGGCTCATGCTCGCGGGTGCCCAGTTCGTGGCGACGTGGGTGCTCGAGTCCGAGACCGCGGTCACGCTGCTCTTCGTCGCGCTCATCGCCCCGGCGTTGTTCTTCGCCCCGCTCTGGGGGCGGCTCGCCCGCCGCATCGGCAAGGAGCGCGGCTTCCGCGTCGCGAGCATCGTGTTCGCGCTCGCGGCCCTCAGCATGGTCCTGCTCGTCTGGGCGCCCGGCCCCTGGGTGTACCTGCCCGTCGCGGTCGCGGGCGCCGCCTACGCCGGCATGCAGTCGCTGCCCATGGCGATGCTGCCCGACGTCATCTCGCACGACGCCCGGCGGACCGGACGCGACAACGCCGGCAGCTTCGGCGGCGTGTGGACGGCGGGCGAGACCGCCGGCATGGCGCTCGGCGCCACGCTGCTCACCCTCATGCTCGCCGCGACCGGCTACCTCGAGTCGAGGGGCGCCGAGACGGTCGAGCAGTCGGCGGCGGCGGTCGCGGGCATCGCGCTCTCGTTCAGCCTCGTGCCCGCGCTGCTCGTCGCGGTCAGCGTCGTCGTGCTGCGCGCCTACCCGCTGCGCCGCGCCGACGTGGATCATGACGTCGCGGCCCTCGCCGGCATCGCCGGCGACCCCGGAACGACCGGTGCCGCCGGCACCACCGAAGGGAGCACCCGATGATCGGGTTCCGCCGCGAGGCATCCGAGATCCTGCGCGAGCTCGACGCGCTGCGCGCCGCCGACGCGCCCACCCACGGCGGCCGCGTGCTGTCGTACGTGTACGACTCGGGCCTCGACGAACTCGACGAGCTCGCCGGCCGCGCCGCCCGGCGGGTGCAACCCGTCAACGGGCTCGACCCGACCACGTTCGGCTCCGTCGCCGCGATGGAGCGCGCCGTCGTCGGCTTCGCCCGGCGCGTGCTCGGCGGGGGCGACGGCGGCGCCGACGGCGAGGTCGTCGTCGGCTCGGTGACGTCCGGCGGCACCGAGAGCTGCCTGCTCGCAGTGAAGTCGGCCCGCGACGCCTGGCGCGCCGCACGGATCGGCTCGCCGCGGGTGCCCCGCGTCGTCGCGCCCGTCACGGTGCACGCCGCGTTCCACAAGGCGGCCCACTACTTCGGCCTCGAGCTCGACCTCGTTCCCGTCGACCCGGAGACCGGCACCCTCGCGCCGTCGGCGATCGAGGAGCGCCTGGGTGACGACGTCGCGCTCGTGGTGGTGAGTGCGCCCTCCTATCCGTTCGCGAGCCTCGACCCCGTCGCCGACGTCGCCGCGATCACCGCCGCCCGCGGCATCGCCCTCCACGTCGACGCCTGCATCGGCGGATTCGCGCTCGCCTTCTGGCCCGAGCCGCTGCCCGCCTGGAACCTGTCGGTGCCCGGCGTCACGAGCATCTCGGCGGACCTGCACAAGTACGGCTACGCGCCGAAGGGCGCCTCGGTGCTGCTCACGCGCGGACGCGACCGCCAGCGCCGCCAGTACTTCGCGACCACCGGCTGGCCCGGCTACCCGGTCGTGAACCCCACGATGACGGGCTCGAAGCCGGCCGGGCCGCTCGCGGCGGCGTGGGCGATCATCGAGGCGCTGGGCGAGCCCGGCTTCCGCGACCTGACCGCGCAGACGGCGCGTGCGACCGCGGAGTTGCGCGCCGCGATCGACGGCATCGAGGGCCTGCGCGTCGTCGGCGAGCCCGTGGGGCCGCTGCTCGCGGTCGCCGCCGACGAGGCGGCTCCGGTCACGTCGCGGGTCGACCCGCACCACTGGGCGGATGCCGCGCGCGAGGCCGGCTGGCAGCTGCAGTTGCAGCCCGGACTCGCCCAGGCCGACGGCACCCGACTGCCGCACACGACCCACCTGACGGTCACCCCGGTCACGGAGCGGGTGCTGCCCGAACTCGTTCCGGCGCTCGTGGCGGCGGCCGACGAGGTGCGCGGCATCCCGCGCATCGACGGCCGGGTCGCGCTCGCCGGGCTCGCGGAGGCCCTGCCCGGCGGGGTCGGGGGAGCGTTGCTCGATGCAGGCGGGACCGACGCGGCGGCCTTCGACCTGTTCGCCGCTTCGCTCGACTCGGATGCCGCGGCCGCGGTGCTCTCGGCCGCAGGGCTCCTCGGCGGCGAGGGGGCGCTGCCCGACCGGCTCGCGCCCGTGCTCGCGCTCGTCGAGGCCCTGCCCGGGTCGCTCACCGAGCGCCTGCTCATCGAGCTGCTCGCACGGGTCGTCGAGCCGACCTGATCCGTCCACCCGTTTCAGGAGCGAGCGCGCCGCTCAGGACGTCTTCTCCGGTTTCGCCGTGATGCGGGCAGTTTGTCCTCAGCGGTGACGTGTCCGTCAGCCGAGCGCGCGCTCGTCGACCAGCGGCTCGCGCTCAGCGCACCGAGACGTCGAGGCGGCGGCCCGCGAGGTCGCGAGGCATCCCGGCCAGGCGTGCGGCGACCGCCTCGATCGCGCGCGCGGCCGGGTCGTCGGGCGCCGACACGACGACGGGCACGCCGTCGTCGCCGCCCTGGCGAAGCGCCATGCTGAGGGGCACGCTCGCGAGCAGCGGCACGGGCTCGGGCTGACCGGCCGAGAGCCGCTCGGCGACGAGCTCGCCGCCGCCCGACCCGAAGAGCTCGAGCACGTGCCCGTCGGGCTGCACGAGGCCCGCCATGTTCTCGATCACGCCGACGATGCGCTGGCCGGTCTGGCGCGCGACGACGCCCGATCGCTCGGCGACGTCGGCCGCGGCGGCCTGCGGCGTCGTGACGACGACGACCTCGGCGTTCGGCAGCAGCTGGCCGAGCGAGATGGCGACGTCGCCCGTCCCGGGCGGAAGGTCGACGAGCAGCACGTCGAGGTCGCCGAAGTACACGTCGGTGAGGAACTGCGAGAGCGTGCGGTGCAGCATCGGCCCGCGCCAGGCGACGGCCGTCGACGAGGCGCGCGCCCCGGGCCCGGCCGGCTCGATGAACATGCCGATCGAGATGACCTTCACGCCGTGCGCGACGGGCGGCAGGATCATCTCGTCGACCCGGGTCGGCCGGGCGGCGAGGCCGTCGTCGTCGACGAGGCCGAGGAGGCCCGGGATCGAGAACCCGTGCACGTCGGCGTCGATGAGCCCGACCGCGAGCCCGCGCGCCGCGAGGGCGATGGCGAGGTTCGCCGTGACGGTCGACTTGCCGACGCCGCCCTTGCCGCTCGTGACCGCGAGCACCCTCGTCAGGGTGCCGGGGCCGAACGGATTGCCGCGGGCGGCGCGGCCGCCGCGAAGGCGTTCGGTGAGGGCGGCCCGCTGCTCGGGCGTCATGACCGAGAGCTCCACGTCGGCGTTGCCGGCCCCGACGATCGACTCGGCCGCCTGGCGCACGTCGCGTTCGATGCGATCCGATGCGGGACACCCGACGATCGTCAGCCGGATGCCGACCTCGACGCGACCGCCCTCGCGGGCGACCACGCGGTCGACCATGTCGAGTTCGGTGACGGGCTTGCGGATCTCGGGGTCGATGACGGAGGCGAGCACGCGCCGCACCGCCTCCTCGAGCAGCGCCGCGTCGCCCGAGGCGGCGTCAGCCGGCATGTTCGGACTCCTCCTCGTCGCGGCGGTCGAGCTCGTCGAGCATCGCGCGCAGCTCGGAGCGGATGAACTCCTTCGACGCGAGCTCCTTCACGGCGAGTCGCAGGGCGACCACCTCGCGTGCGAGGTACTCGGTGTCGGCGAGGTTGCGCTCGGCGCGCTGCCGGTCCTGCTCGATCTGCACGCGGTCGCGGTCGTCCTGCCGGTTCTGCGCGAGCAGGATCAGCGGTGCCGCGTACGACGCCTGCAGCGAGAGCATGAGGGTGAGCGCCGTGAAGCCGATCGCGATGTCATCGAAGCGCCAGGCGGAGGGAGCGAAGGTGTTCCACGCCATCCAGCCGACCGCGAACACCGACAGCCCGACGAGGAAGCCGGGCGTGCCCATGCCGCGGGCCACCCACTCGGTGAAGCGGCCGAAGCGGTCGCTGTCGCCCGAACCGCGGAAGGTGGCGGTGCGGCGGATGCCCTTCGGCGTGTCGAATCGACGGTCTTCCGACTCAGCGCGTGCCATCTGCGCCCCTCCTTCCGTATGGGATCGGGATGCTTCCCGTCGTCAGCTGCGCCCGCGCCGTGCTGCGCTTGGCCAGCTCGTCCTCCTCGGGGTGACTTCGCCAGTCATCGGGCAGCAGGTAGTCGAGCACGTCGTCAATCGTCACCACCCCGACGAGTCGATGCTTCTCGTCGACCACCGGCACCGAGACGAGGTCGTAGCTCGCGAGGATGCGGCTGACCTCGGCGGCCGAGGTGTCGGCGGTCACGGGTTCGAGGCCCTGGTCGATGAGGGTGCCGAGCCGCTCGTGCGGCGGGTAGCGCAGCATCCGCTGGAAGTGCACGATGCCGAGGAACCGGCCCGTCGGCGGCTCGTACGGCGGCAGCGTGACGCAGACCGCCGCGCCGAGCGCGGGCGGCAGGTCGTGCCGGCGGATGAGCGCGAGCCCCTCGGCGACGGTCGCGTCGGCCGAGACGATGATCGGCTCGGTCGTCATGAGGCCGCCGGCCGTGTCGGGGCCGTACGACAGCAGGAACCGCACGTCTTCTGCCTCTTCGGGCTCCATCAGCTCGAGCAGGTGCTCGCCGCGCTCTTCGGGCAGCTGTGCGATGAGGTCGGCCGCGTCGTCGGGCTGCATGTGGTCGAGCACGTCGGCCGCGCGGTCGTCGCCGAGACCGGCGAGGATGTCGACCTGGTCGGACTCGGGCATCTCCTCCAGCACGTCGGCGAGACGGTCGTCGGGCAGCTCCTCGGCGACCTCCTGCCGGCGCTGCGCCGGCAGGTCGAGCAGCGTCGAAGCGAGGTCGGCGGGCTTCAGCTCGGAGTACGTCGCGATGAGCTGTTCGGCCGACTGGGCCTCGCCCTTCGCGGCCTGCTCGCGAACCTCGCGCCAGGTGACGTACGCCGACTGCCCCTTCGAGAACGGCGAGGCGCCCTTGGGGCGACGCACGAACAGCTGGTCGACCTCCCACTCGCCGGGCTCCTGCTCCTCGATCGCGACGTCCTCGATGGTGGCCGTGCCCGAGCCGTCGTTGAAGCCGACCTTGCGACCGAGCATCTCGGCGATCACGCGCACCTCACCGCCGCGCTGCTCGAAGCGGCGCAGGTTGATGAGGCCCGTCGTGATGATCTGGCCGCCGCCGATCGAGGTGACGCGCCCGATCGAGACGAAGACGCGGCGCTTGCCCGGGATCTCGACGATGAGCCCGACCACGCGCGGCGGGTCGCTCTTGCGGTACACGACGAGGACGTCGCGCACCTTGCCCACTCGATCGCCGTTGGGGTCGAAGACGGCGCACCCGGCGAGTCGGGCGACGAAGACTCTCGTGGCGCTCACGCTACAAACTTAGCCCCCGGATGCCTCGGCGGCGGCGCCATCCGGGCGACCCGGCCCGCATCGTGGGACAATGGCCGGGTGACGAACCAGACGCCGTTCGGCGGCCGCGCGGGCCGCGAGCTCCCGACCATGCCGAAGGGCGAGACGGTCGCGGGCTTCGAGACCTACGCCGAGGCGCAAGACGCCGTCGACCGCCTGTCGAAGGCCGAGTTCCCCGTGAAGGAACTGGCGATCATCGGCACCGACCTGACGACGGTCGAGCGCATCACCGGACGGCTCACGTGGAGCCGGGCCGCCGGCGCCGGCGCGATCTCGGGGGCGTGGTTCGGCCTCTTCCTCGGGTTGCTGTTCTTCATCTTCGCGCCCAGCGGCGCCTCGCTCGGCATCCTCGGCGCCGCCGTGCTCATCGGTGCCGGGTTCGGCATGATCTTCAGCGTCGTCACGTACTCCGTGAACCGGCGCCGTCGCGACTTCACGTCGAACATCCAGGTGCTCGCAAGGCGCTACGCGATCATCATCACCGATCCGTCGCACGTCGCCCGGGCGCGCAACCTGCTCGGCACCGCGAGCGATGTCGCCCCTGCGGTCCCGGCCGCGGCGGCGCCGCCCGCACCGACCCCGACGCCCGCGTCGGCCCCGCCTGCCGCGCCGGCTCCGACGCCGCGCGACGGCGACGCGACGACGGGCGCCGGCGACGAGACATCCGGCTCGGCAACAGGCCAGGGTGACGAACCGCAGGGCCTCACGTACGGCGAGGCGCAGGATGCCGCGCGCCGTGCCGCTCGTGAAGCCGATGCGGCGCGCCGTCGCGCCTCGGAGGGCGACGGGGCCTGACCGACCGGCCTACCAGGTCGTCGGCTTCTGGGGTGTGAAGAGCCACGCTGCGAAGAGGGTGTCGAGGTCGGCCCCCGAGACCTCCTCGGCGAGCGCCGTGAAGTCGGCCGTCGTCGCGCTGCCTCCTCCGTAGCGGTCGACCCACTCCGTCGCGAGCTCGAAGAAGGCGTCGTCGCCGATCTCGACGCGCAGGGCGTGCAGCGTCGCGGCGCCGCGGTCGTAGACGGGGTCGGCGAACAGGCCGAGCGGCTGCGGATCGGCGACGACGAGGCTCCAGAACTCGTCGTCGGCCGGAATCGACATCACCTCGTCGAAGCTCTCGTCGGCGGTGGCGCGACCCTGGTGCTCGGCCCACATCCAGGACGCGTACGTCGCCCAGCCCTCGTTGAGCCAGATGTCGGCCCAGCGGCCGGGGCTCACGTGGTCGCCCATCCACTGGTGGGCGAGCTCGTGCGCGACGGTGCCCTCGCCGGCGCGGCGCGAGAAGAACGAGCGGGTCTGGGTCTCGAGCGCGTAGCCGACCGAGTCGTCGTCGACGATCGCGCCGTACGCGACGAACGGGTACGGCCCGAAGCGGTCGTCGAAGAAGTCGATCATCTGCGGCGTGAGCGCGAGCGCGGCCGACGCGGACGCCGGGAGCGCCGGGTCGACGGCGTCGATGATGCGGAGGCCGTCGGCGGTCGTGTAGTCGTCGAGCACGTAGTCGCCGACGCTCGCGGTGGCCAGGTACGCCGCCATCGGGTCGGGAGCGTGCCACGTCCAGGTGGTGCGACCGTCGGCCGTGTCCGACCCGGTGAGGCTGCCGTTCGCGACGGCGACGAGCCCCTCGGGGACCGTGATCTCGAAGTCGTAGGCAGCCTTGTCGGTCGGGTGGTCGCTGACCGGGAACCAGGTCGCGGCGCCGTCGGGCTCCGACACGACCATGGCGCCGTCGCGGGTCGTCACCCAGCCGTAGAGCGCGCCTTCGATGTCGGTGGGCCTCGTCGTCGTGCCGCCGTACTCGACGACGACGCGGGCGTCGTGCCCGCGCTTCAGCTTCGGCCGCGGGGTGATCACGAGTTCGTTGTCGGTCTGCTCGAATCGCGCGGCGTGACCGTCGACCGTGACCGTCGTCGCCGTGAGCCCACGGAGGTCGAGGTCGAACCGGTCGAGGTCCTGCGTCGCGCGCAGGTCGATCGTCGCGACGCCGTCGAGCTGCCCTTCGAGCGGGGCCGGCTCGGGTGCGGGCGGGGTGTAGTCGAGGTCGAGTCCGAGGTGCACGAGGTCGATGCCGCCGTTGCCCGCGAGCGGGAAGTACGGGTCGCCCGCACCGTCGGAGCCGGCGCTGTACCGGGGTGCGCCGGGCTCGCCCGGTGCGGCGGAGGCGACGGCGGGGGCAGTGGCGACGGCGAGGGCGAGGCCCGCGGCGCCGAGAACGGCGAGGGTGCTGCGGCGGTGCGACATGGATCCTCCAGCACGTGGGTGCGATCGGGGTTCGTCCCGACCCTAGCCGTGCCCCGGCGCGACCCGCCAGACCCGGGGAGCTCCCAGACTCGCGATATATCGTGACGCGCATGACCACCGGACGAGACGCCCCGCGGCCCGCCCTCGAACTCGAGATCGCGGATGAGATCGCCGCTGCCGAGCGGCCCGACCGACCCATCCGTCGGGCGCTGCGGCGGCTGCGGCAGGCGATCGGCCGCCGCCCGGGCCTGCAGCGCGCCTACCGCGTGCTCGTCGGGGTGCTCGGCGGCATCGTGACGGTGGCCGGCCTCCTGCTCGTACCGCTCCCCGGCCCCGGCTGGCTCGTCGTCTTCCTCGGTCTCGCGATCCTGGGCACCGAGTTCGCCTGGGCGAAGCGCGCCGCGGCGTTCACGAAGCGTCAGCTCGCCCGGTTCTGGGCCTGGTGGCGGGCGAGGCGGGCGACGGTCGAGCGCACCTGATCTGCGAGCGTCGGGCGTGCACTCACCGCCCGTGCGACGGCGAGTGCATGCCCGATGACGGCGGGAGCGAACGCATCGTTCAGCGGCTCGCGCCGCGCACCCAGGCCTCGACCTCGTCGGCGGTGCGCGGAATGCGCACCGAGAGGTTCTCGGCGCCGTCCGCCGTGACGAGGATGTCGTCCTCGATGCGCACGCCGATGCCGCGGAACTCCTCGGGCACGGTCAGGTCGTCGGGCTGGAAGTACAGGCCGGGCTCGATCGTGAAGATCATGCCGGCTTCGACCACGCCGTCCATGTAGAGCTCGCGGCGGGCCTGCGCGCAGTCGTGCACGTCGAGCCCGAGGTGGTGGCTCGTGCCGTGCACCATGTAGCGGCGGTGGAACTGATTCTCGGGTTCGAGGGACTCCTCGGCCGACACGGGCAGGAAGCCCCACTCGGCCGTCTTGCGCGCGATCACCTGCATCGCCGCGGCGTGCACCTCGCGGAACACGATGCCCGGCCTCACGATCGCGAACGCCGCGTCGGCTGCCTCGAGCACCGCCTCGTAGACCTGGCGCTGCACGGGCGAGAAGGTGCCGTTGACCGGGAACGTCCGGGTGATGTCGGCCGTGTAGTACGTGTCCATCTCGACGCCGGCGTCGAGCAGCACGAGATCGCCCGGCACGACGGGCCCGTCGTTGCGGGTCCAGTGCAGGATCGTCGCGTGCGGGCCCGCCGCGGCGATCGAGCCGTAGCCCACGTCGTTGCCGTCGAGCCGAGCCCGGGTCGCGAAGACGCCCTCGATGACGCGCTCGCCGCGCACCTCGGAGGTGATGCGGGGGAGCTCGGCGAGCACCTCGCCGAAGCCGCGCTCGGTGGCTGCGATCGCCGCCCGCATCTCGGCGACCTCGAAGTCGTCCTTCACGAGTCGCAGTTCGCTCACGACGCGCGCGAGCTCGCCGTCGGGCTCGTGCTCGTCGCCCACCTCCAGCGAGAACGCCGCGTCCTGCGCGTTCTCGCTGAGCACGCGCTCGGCCGCGAATCGGATGCGGGCGTGGTCGACGCGCTCGGTGAGCGCGGCATCGGCCTCGCGCACCACGAGCGTCGCGGTGTCGATCCGGTCGACCACGGCGTCGAAGGCGCTGATGTCGCGGGTCGCGACCGCGAGGTCGGCCGCGACGTGGGCGAGCGACGGGCGCGGGCCGATCCAGAACTCGCCGATCGCCGCGTTCGCGTAGAACTCCTCGGAGTCGCGACCCGCGCGCTCGCGGAAGTAGACGGTCGCCTCGTGCCCGGCGTCGCCGGTGGGCTCGAGCACGAGCACCGCGCCGGGCTCGGAGTCGGACCCCCAGCCGGTGAGGTGCGCGAACGCCGAGTGCGCCCGGTAGGGGTAGTCGGTGTCGTTCGCCCGCTGCTTCATGTCGCCGGCCGGGATGACGAGCCGCCGGCCCGGGAACTCGGCCGAGACCTTCGCGCGGCGCGCGGCGGCGTACGCGGCCTGGGGGCGCGCCTCGGGCAGCGTCTCGGCGCGTTCGGCCCAACCGTTCGAGATGAACGCCTTGAAGCCCTCGGAGCCCGGCGTGGTCGACCGGTTCGCGTTGCGTCCGGCCTCGTCGCCGGAGGGGTTCGCCGCTGCCGCGGTCTCGGTGGTGGAGGTGTCGCTCGAGTTCGCCATGCCCCCATTCTCGCACCGGCCCCGAGTGCCGGCGGATGGTCCGGGGCTCGTCAACCCGCCCGGGTCAGCGTCGCCACGACCGGGCGGTGGTCGCTGCCGGCGTCGTCGAGCGACTCGATCACGCGGAAGTCCTCGACCGCCCAACCGGGCGTCGCCAGCACATGGTCGATCGGGCTGCCGAGCAGCGGCGGCAGGTCGGTGGGCCAGGTGCCGAGCGCCGCGGCGCGCGCCTGCACCGAGGCATCCCGGCAGCGCCCCAGGTCGCCGCCGTCGATGCCGCGCCCGGCGAAGTGGTCGACCGTCGCGTTGAAGTCGCCCGCCATGATCACGTTCTCGCCGGTGCACTGCTCGGCGAGCCAGTCGAGGTCGCTGCGCCAGTTCCGCAGCTCCCAGCGGATCGGCGCGACCGCGTGCACGGCCACGATGCGCGGCCCGTCGCCCGAGATCGGGTCGGCCACGACGCTCGGCAGCGTGTTCGTATTGCCCGGCGGGCCTGGGTAGTCGGCCGAGACGACCTCGTAGTCGCCGAGCTCCGGGCTGATGAGCAGGGTCGTCGACCGGGCCTTCGCGATGTCGTCGTACGCCTGCGTGTGCACCCACATCGGCGAGCCGCCCTCGCGCATCGCGATCGCGACCTCCTCGCCGAGCGAGTCGGTCGTCTCGGGCAGCACGACGACGTCGGCGCCCTCCGTGAGGGCGAGCTCCGCGATCGTCGACGCGTCGGGCACCTCGCCGAGGGTGTTCCACGACAGCACCGTGACGGACGCCTCGGGCCCCGAGGCATCCGCCGCGCGGTCGTCGGCAGCGGCGGTGGCCGCGCCGCCCGTGCCACGCACCGCGAGCACCGCGACCTGGCCCGCGGTGAACACGGCGAACACGATCGCCATGGCGATCGCGAAGCGACGACCGCGGCGCGGGATCGCGAGGAGGAGGAACAGCACCGCGACGATCGCCCCGCAGACGGCGGCGACCCCGCGCAGCGCCACGACGTGCGCCGCGATCCACTGGTTCTGCAAGCCGAACGCCTGAGGCCAGAGGAGCACGGCGGCGAGGGCGGCCGTGCCGACGATCACGACCCAGCCGAGGATGCGGGGGAGCATTCCACCCACCCTACGGGGCCGGGTTCTGAAAGGGCCCCGAGAACGGCGCCCTCGATACGATAGGGGGATGTCGCGAGCTCCTGCCGCGATCGGCGAGGCCGATCTGCACACCCACTCGGTGGTGTCCGACGGCACCGAGTCGCCGGCGGAACTGATGCGGCAGGCGGCGGCCGCCGGGCTCCGGGCCGTCGCGCTCACCGATCACGATTCGACGAGCGGCTGGGCCGAGGCGGCCGCCGCGGTGCCCGAGACGGGCGTCGCGCTCATCCCCGGCATGGAGCTGTCGACCCGCGAGGGGTTCACGAGCGTGCACCTGCTCGGTTACCTCGTCGACCCGCTCGACGAGCCGTTGCTCGCCGAGACCGCTCGCATCCGCGAGTCGCGTCTCACCCGCGCCGAGGAGATCGTGCGGCGCATCGCGCGCGACTACGACCTCAGCTGGAGCGACGTGCTCGACCAGACCGTCGAGGGGGCGACGATCGGACGGCCCCACATCGCCGACGCGCTCGTCGCCCGAGGGCATGCGGCGACCCGTTCGGCGGCCTTCGCCGGCATCCTGCACCCTCGGGCCGGGTACGCCCAGCCGCACTACGCGCCCGACCCGCTCACGGGCGTGCGCCTCATCCGCGCCGCCGGGGGCGTGCCCGTGCTCGCGCACCCCGGCACACGCGGCGCCGAACAGGTCGTGCCGCCCGCTCGCCTCGCCAAGCTCGTCGACGCCGGACTGTTCGGCCTCGAGGTCGACCACCCCGAGAACCGCGCCGACGCCAAGCCCCGGCTGCGCGAACTGGCGGCGAGATTCGGGCTCGAGATCACCGGGTCGAGCGACTACCACGGCGCGGGCAAGCCGAACCGCCTGGGGGAGTGCCGCACGGCGGCCGACGTGGTCGCTCGGCTCGTCGCCGAGGCGCGCGGCAGCGCGCCGGTGCTGCCGCCCGAATAGGCCCGCGGCGTCGGAAGCGCGTCGACTCGTGGGGCGCTGAGACGCCGCGAGCGCGCGGGCGCCCGTCATCGACGGGGCCTGCGTGCTCGCGAGGTGGAGGTGTCGGGGTCAGCCCTGCGGCGCCGCCGGTGCGGCGGTCTGCCCGCCGCCCGAGCTGCCGCCGCGCCGCCGACGGCGACGGCGAGGCGCGGCGTTGCCGTCGTGGTGCTCCTTGCCCTTGCCATCGTGCGTGCCGGTGCCGGCAGCCTTCTCCGAGGCATCCTTGGAGGTCTGGCCCGAGGTCTCGACCGCCTGGCCGTCACCCGCGGGCACGCCGTTGCGGGTGCGACGGCGGTTGCGGCTGCGCGGAGCACGCTCGGCGTCGCCCTCGGTCCGGCCGGCCGTGCTCGAGCGCGTCGCGCTCGCCGCGGGGGCGGCGGGCTTCAGGCGGCCCTTCGTCCCGGCGGGGATGTCGAGGTCGGTGTAGAGGTGCGGGCTCGACGAGTAGGTCTCGGTCGGTTCGGGCTGGCCGAACTCGAGGGCGCGGTTGATGAGCGCCCACTTGTGCAGGTCGTCCCAGTCGACGAACGTGACGGCGATGCCGGTCTTGCCGGCGCGGCCGGTGCGGCCCGCGCGGTGCAGGTAGGTCTTGTCGTCGTCGGGGATGGTGTGGTTGATGACGTGGGTCACGTCGTCGACGTCGATGCCGCGGGCCGCGACATCCGTGGCGATCAGGATGTCCTTCTTGCCCGCCTTGAACGCGGCCATCGCGCGTTCGCGCTGGTCCTGGTTGAGGTCGCCGTGCACGGCGGCCGCGTTGAAGCCGCGGTCGTTGAGCTCTTCGACGAGCTTCGCGGCGGCACGCTTCGTGCGCGTGAAGATGACGGTCTTGCCGCGGCCGTCGGCCTGGAGGATGCGCGAGATCACCTCGTCCTTGTCGAGCGAGTGCGCGCGGTAGACGAGGTGCTTGATGTTCGCCTGCGTGAGGCCCTCGTCGGGGTCGGTCGCCCGGATGTGGATCGGCTTCGACATGAAGCGGCGGGCGAGCGCGACGATCGGCCCCGGCATCGTGGCCGAGAAGAGCATGGTGTGCCGCACGGCGGGCACCTTCGAGAAGATCTTCTCGATGTCGGCGAGGAAGCCGAGGTCGAGCATCTTGTCGGCCTCGTCGAGCACGACCTCGCGCACGTCGGCGAGCGAGAGGAGGCGCTGGTTCGCGAGGTCGATGAGGCGGCCCGGCGTGCCGACGACGATCTGCGCGCCGGCCTTGAGCTGCTCGATCTGCCCTTCGTAGGCCTTGCCGCCGTAGATCGACACGATCTTCGTGGGCCGGTTCGAGGTGGCGAGCTCGAGGTCCTCGGTCACCTGCACGCAGAGCTCGCGCGTCGGCACCACGACGAGCGCCTTGACGCCGTGCTCGGGGTCGTCGCCGAGGCGCTGGATGAGCGGCAGGCCGAACCCGAAGGTCTTGCCCGTGCCAGTCTTGGCCTGGCCGATGATGTCCTGCCCGGTGAGGGCGAGGGGGATGGTCTGCTCCTGAATGGGGAAGGCATCGATGATGCCCTTGCCCGCGAGCGCGTCGACGATGTCGGACGCGATGCCGAGGTCGGTGAAAGTGGTCAAAGATCTGCCTGTCGGTCGTGCTTCGAGAGTGAAGGTCGGAAGGTGCGCCTCGACTCATCCCCGGGCGCACGGCCGCGGATCCAGCGTCCGCATGCCCCACCACCCTATCGGAGACTCCCTGTGAGCCTCGGATAGGCTGTTCGCGTGGTGTTCTGGTCCAAGCGGCGCGGCGTGCGTCAAGAGCTGCCGCGGCTGCGTCCGCGGGTCGCGCCGACGGAGGTCACCAAGGTCGACTTCACCGAGCTCGTCCCCGACCCGGTGCCGTTCCTCGGCCAGGCCGCGTACATCCAGCTCGAGTTCTTCGAGAGCCTGTCGCAGGCGGTGATCGGCGCAGCGGCCATGCACTCGAAGGAGCGGCTGAGCTCGGCAGCCGGCGTCGCGCTGCGCAAGCACCACGACCTCATCGCCGAGCTGCGCAGGCTGGACGTCGAACCCGACGCGGTGATGGCGCCGTTCGCGCCCGCGACGGATCGGCTCGGGCAGTCGACCGCGGGCGCCGACCAGTACGAGCTCATGCTCGGCATCCACGTGACGTCGGGCATGCTCGACGACTACTTCACCCGCCTGGCCGAGGGACTGCCGGTCGAACTGCGTGCGCGGGTGCGATCGATCCTCGCCGTCGGCGGGATCGGCGAGGTGCTCGACGCCGAACTGCGTGCCGCGATCGAGGCAGAACCGGGTCTCGCCGACCGGCTCGCGCTCTGGGGACGCAGCATCGTCGGCGACACGCTGCTCATCGCGCGCTCGGCGCTGCGGGGCTCGGAGCCGGCGGACCGCACGGGCGATCGCGTCGAGCCGGTGTTCACCGAGCTCATCGCGGAGCACACCCGCCGCATGGACGCGCTCGGGCTCACGGCCTGACACCGCCCCCGTGCCAGAGGGCACGGACGAGTTCGGATCGGGCAGGTACGCCCGTCAGGCCTTGCCGAGCCCGTGCCGGGAGAGGTGCTCGAAGCGGGCGTCGTCGGCCTTCTGGCGACCAGGCCCGATGAGCCAGGCCGAGGCCGCGGACGCGATCGCCGATGCGGCGAGCGACACGACCCAGATCCATCCGCCGTCCCACGGCCAGCCGAGCCAGGTGAGCGCCACCCAGACCACGGCGGCGACGCCCGCGCCGATCGCCGGCACGAGTGCGACGCCCCGCAGCTTGCGGAGCGGGAAGAGGAAGTGCGCGGCGATGCCGATGATGGCGCCGCCGAGCGTGACGAAGAGGAGTTCCATCGTCAGGCGACGAATCCGACGCGACGCGACTCCTCCGAGCCGATCTCGACGTACGCGAGCGCAGCAGCGGGCACGACGTACACGGTGCCCTTGTCATCGGCGAGCTTCAGCAGGGGGGCCTGCCCGGCGAGCGCCGCGGCGACCGCCTGCTCGACCTCGGCGGCCGACTGGGAGGTCTCGAACCCGAGTTCACGGGGGGAGTTCTGGATGCCGATGCGAACGTCCACGGTACGCCTTTCTGCTCTTGCTGAAACCCTACACATCGCCGAGGCGCGAGCCGTTCGCGTTCACTGTCGGCGGAACACGTTAACGTTGCCGGCATGCAGGGCACCCGAACCGCTCCAGAGCTCGTCCGCCGTCTGGTCTCCGGCGGGCACGCGGCGGTCTTCGGGGCGCCCGGCAGCGGCAAGACGACGCTCGCGATCGAGGTCGTCGCCGACCGCATCGAGCGCGAGGGCGGCACGGCCGACGAGGTGCTCGTGGTGTCCGCGACGCGCACCGCTGCGACCTCGCTGCGCGATGCGCTCGCGGTGCGGCTCGGCCTCACGACGCGCGGGCCGCTCGCGAGGACGGCGAACTCGATCGCCTTCGAGCTCGTGCGTGCCTACACCGGCCGACCCGTCACGCTGCTCACCGGAGCCGAGCACGACCACATCATCGGCGAACTGCTCGAGGGCGGCGTGCGCGACGGCTTCGGGCCCGACTGGCCCGAGCCGCTCTCGCCCGAGGTGCGGGCGCTGCGGGGCTTCCGCACCGAGTTGCGCGACCTCATGATGCGCGCGGTCGAGCACGGCGTCGACGCCGAGGCCCTCGCCCGGCTCGGCGAGCGGTGCGGGCGGCCCGAATGGGTGGCCGCCGCCGACTTCCTCGCCGAGTACGACGAGGTCAAGGCGCAGGTGCGCCCGACCCAGTACGACTCGGCCGAGCTCGCCGCCTTCGCCGCGGCGATCGTGCGGCGCAGCACGGTCGACGCCGAATCCGCCGAGGCCCTCGGGCGCCTGGCCGCGCTGCGTCTCATCGTGGTCGACGATGCGCAGGAGGCGACAGAGGCGACTGCGGCGCTGCTCGCCGCGTTCGCCGCGCGCGGCGTGCAGGTGATCGCGATCGGCGATCCCGACGTCGCGAGCAACGGATTCCGCGGCGGCCGGCCCGAACTGCTCGGCGCGCTCTCCAGCGTGCTCGACGGGGCGCCGGTCGAACGCCATGTGCTGCCGACGGTGCATCGAGGCGACGCCGCCCTGCGCGCCGTCGTGCAGTCGGCCACCGGTCACATCGGCGCCGCGCTCGGCGGGGCGCACCGGGCCGCCGGCGTCGAGCGGGGCGACCGGGCCGGTGCGGGCGACGAAGGTCGCGGGGCGCGGCCGGTGCGCGGCGGCGACCGGTACGACCGCACCCAGGACGCGGCCGAGGGCCGCCCCGCGTTGGAGTCCGTCGTCGGCCTCGAAGCGCCGTCGCATGCGGCCGAGTGCCGCGCGGTCTCCGCGCTCCTCCGCGAACGGCACCTGCTCGACGGCGTGCCGTGGTCGAAGATGGCCGTCGTCCTCCGCTCCGGCGGCGACGTGCCCGCGTTCGAGCGCGGGCTGGCGCTCGCCGACGTGCCGACCGCCGGCGGCGCCGGGCGCACGGCGCTGCGCGATGCGCCGGCGGCAGCCGCGCTCCTCTCGGCCGTTTCGCTCGTGCTCGACCGCGAACCCCTCACCCCCGAGCTCGCGGTGAGCCTGCTCACGGGCCCGATCGGGCGGCTCGACGCAGTGGGGCTCAGGCGGCTCCGCCTCGCCCTCCGCCACGAAGAACTCGCGGGCGGCGGCGATCGCACCGGTGACGAGCTGCTCGTCGAGGCGCTCGCCGCACCCGGCGGGTTCGACACCATCGACGCCGCACCGGCGCGCCGGGCCGCACGGCTCGCGAAGCTCCTGGCCGCCGCCCGAGCCGAGGCCGCGCGCGGCCGGACGGTCGAGGAGCTGCTCTGGTCGGTGTGGAACGCGAGCGCCCTCGCGGCCGAATGGGGTCCGCAGGCGGCGGGCACCGGCGTGCTCGCCGACGAGGCGAACCGGTCGCTCGACGCCGCCGTCGCCCTGTTCGCCGCGGCGCAGCGGTTCGTCGAGCGAGAGCCCGACGCGCCGGCCGTCCGGTTCATCGACGAGGTGCTCGCGAGCGAGCTGCCCGAGGACTCGCTCGCGCCGCAGCGCGCGGCCGAGTCGGTGGTCGTCACGACGCCGCCGGCGCTCATCGGCCGTGCCTTCGACGTCGTGGTCGTCGCCGGCCTCCAAGACGGAGTATGGCCGAACCTGCGCCCGCGCGGCACGCTCCTGCACGCCGGGTTGCTCGCCCGCACCGCGAGCGCCCTCCGGTCCGGGGCGCCCGTGCCGTCGGTCGAGACGGTCGCCGAGGCCCGTGCCGCGGTGCGGGGCGACGAGTTGCGGCTCTTCGCACTCGCGGCGTCGCGCGCCGAGCGGCAACTGGTGCTGAGCTGCACCGCGAACGACGACGAGCAGCCCTCGATGCTGATGGGCTACGCGCCCGACCGCCTGCGCACGCCGCGCTCGCGCCCGCTGCACCTGCGCGGCCTCGTCGGTGCGCTCCGTCGCGAGTCGGTCGCGTCTCCGTCGGGCGAGGCGCCGGCGGCGCTCGCGCTGCTCGCCGAGGCCGGCGTCGCCGGGGCCCATCCCGACGACTGGTACGGGCTGGCCGAGCCTTCGACCTCGGCGCCGCTCGTCGACCTCGACGGCGACCCCGAGGCGGTCGTCGCGGTCTCGCCGTCGCAGATCGACCGCGTCGAGGAGTCCCCGCTCGGCTGGTTCATCGATCACGTCGCGTCGCCCCCGTCGGGCATCGCCGCCTCGATCGGCACGATCGTGCACGCCGTCGTCGAAGAGGCCGGCGCCCGGGCCGACGGCGACACGAGCGTCGAGACGCTCTGGGCGGGCGTGTCGGCCCGACTCGACGAACTCCGCTTCGAGGCGGGCTGGGTCGCCGAGCGCGAGCGCCGGGGCGCGCGCAAGATGACCGAGGGCGCCGCCGATTACCTCGCGAACTTCGCCGACGACGAGAAGGTGCTGCTCGAGGCCGAGGGGCGGTTCACGCTCGAGATCGATCGGGTGCGCGTCACGGGCACGATCGATCGGGTCGAGGTCTCGCCCGACGGCACGACCGTGATCGTCGACTTGAAGACCGGCCGGACCCCGCCGACGGCGGCCCAGACGGCGGCGCATCCGCAGCTCGCCGCGTACCAGCTGGCCGCCAGGTCAGGGGCGGTGCCCGGCGGTGGATCGCTCGGCGGCGCGAAGCTCGTCTACGTCGCACGACCGGCGCACGGCCGTGGCTACACCGAGCGGGCGCAGCAGCCGTTCGACGACGAGGCAGAGGGCGAGTTCCGCGAGCGGCTCGCCGACGTCGCGCGCACGATGGCCGCGTCGGGCTTCGACGGGCCCGCCGAGCTCGGCTTCGGCTCGAGGTTCGGCGCCTGGCAGTACCGGGTGCACCTGATCCCGGCGGTGTCCGCGTGAGCGCGTCATCGGCGTCGACGGGCGCGGGGCTCAGCGCGCTCGACATCGCATCGCGACTCGGCCTGCACGCGCCGACGCCCGAGCAGCGGGCCGTCATCGAGGCCGACCCGTTCGGCCAGAGCATCGTCGTCGCGGGCGCCGGCAGCGGCAAGACCGAGACGATGGCGAACCGCGTCGTGTGGCTGCTCGCCAACGGCCATGTCGGAGTGCCGGAGGTGCTCGGGCTCACGTTCACCCGCAAGGCGGCCGGCGAGCTCGCCGAGCGGGTGCGCGAGCGAGTCGGGCAACTCGTCGACGAGGGCATCGCCGAGGTCGTGCTCGACCCGCTCGAGTCCGCCGCCGTCGGCACGTACAACGCGTTCGCGAGCGCGATCTACCGCGAGCACGCCATGCTGATCGGTCGCGAGCCCGACGCCTCGGTGCTCGGCGAGGCATCGGCCTGGCAGTTGGCGCGGTCGGTCGCGCAGGCATCGGCCGATCCCCGCCTCGTCGAGCTCGACGCCTCGCTCGACCGCGTCACGGGCGCCGTGCTGGGCCTCAGCCGGGCGCTCGCCGAGAACGTCGCCGACAGTCGCGACGTGCGCGTCATGGTGCGCGACTTCCTGCAGATGGAGGGACTGCCGATCGAGGCGCCGCGCAAGCGCACCGACTTCGCGTCGTTCGTCGACGCCCTCGGAGTGGTCGGGGCGCTTCCGCCGCTGCTCGAGCTCGCCGACGCCTATGCTGCGGCGAAGCAGCAGCGCGGGTTCGTCGAGTTCTCCGACCAGGTGTCGCTCGCGCTCGCGATCTGCGAGCAGCACCCCGAGGTCGCGACGGCGCACCGCGAGCGCTACCGCACGGTGCTGCTCGACGAGTACCAGGACACGAGCGTCGTGCAGACCCGCCTGCTGTCGGCGCTCTTCGCCGACCATCCGGTCATGGCCGTCGGCGACCCCGACCAGTCGATCTACGGATGGCGCGGCGCGAGCGCGGCGAACCTCGCCCGGTTCGGGCGCGACTTCGCCACGACCGGCGCTGCGGCCGTCTACGACCTCTCCACGAGCTGGCGCAATCCCCGCATCGTGCTCGACGCCGCCAACGTGCTCATCGCCCCGCTCGACGCCGGCATTCCGAAGGCACCGCTCACGGCCTCGCCGTTCGCGGGGCCCGGCCGGCTCGAGGTCGCCTGGGCCGAGACGATCGAGGCCGAGGCCGCCCGTGTCGCCGAGTGGTTCGCGACGCGCCTCGGCCGAACGGGCGATCGCCCGAGCGGCGCGCTGCTCTGCCGCACCTTCGCGAACGCCGAGGTCTTCACCGAGGCGCTCCGGGCCCGGGGCGTGCCCGTGCACGTGCTCGGCATGGCCGGTCTCCTCGACCAGCCGGTGATCGCCGACCTCGTGTGCGTGCTGCGGGTGCTCCACGATCCGTCGGCGGGCTCCGAGCTCGTCCGCGTGCTCGGCGGCGCGAGGTGGAGCATCGGGGCCGCCGACCTCGATGCACTCCGCGGCCTCGCCAAGTGGCTCGCCGACCGCGACCTCGCGATGCGACGCCTCGACGACGACGTGCGCAGGGGGCTGCGCTCGTCGATCGCCGTCGACGAGTCGCCCTCGATCGTCGACGCCCTCGACTTCGTGCTCACGGCGCCCGACCAGCACTCGGCGCTCCGCGCGTTCAGCCCGGTCGGCCTCGCGCGCATGCGCCGCGCCGGAGCGCAGCTGCAGTCGCTGCGCCGCCGCGCGGGACTCGGGCTCGTCGACTTCGTGAACCTCGTGCAACAAGAGCTCCTGCTCGACGTCGAGGTCGCCGCGAACGCGGCGCAGCCGCTCGGAGCGCCGAGCCTCGAGGCGTTCGACGAACTGCTCGTCGGTTTCGTCGAGATGGCCGAGCAGCCGACGCTCGGGGCGTTCCTCGCGTGGCTCACCGAGGCCGAGCAGCGCGATCGGCTCTCGCCCCGTCACGACGAACCCGAGCCTGGGGCGGTGCAGCTGCTCTCCATCCACGGGTCGAAGGGGCTCGAGTGGGACCTCGTCGCGATTCCCCGCATGGTCGACGCCGAGGTGCCGTCGAAGCCGCGCTCGACCAAGGGCTGGCTGTCGTTCGGCGAGCTGCCGAACGAGTTCAAGGGCGACCACGACGAGCTGCCCGAGTTGCAGTGGCGAGGTGTCCAGAGCCAGGCCGAGTTCGACGAGGCCGTCACCGCCTTCGCCGACGAGAACCGTGAGCGCCACGCCGAGGAAGAGCGCCGACTCGCCTACGTGGCGGTCACGAGGGCGAAGTCCGAGCTGCTGCTCACCGGCTCGTGGTGGTCGACCCAGAAGACGGCCCGCGAGCCGAGCCCGTTCCTGCGCGAACTCGCGGTGGCGGGCGTGATCGCGGCCGATGCGCTGCCGAGCACCCCCGCCGAAGCCGAGAACCCGCGAACCGGCTCGACCGAGCGGGTTCGCTGGCCGCTCGATCCGCTCGGGCGGCGTCGCGATGCCGTCGAGGCGGCGGCCGAGGCGGTGCGGCTCGCGGCGACCCGACCCACCGGCCAGGGCATCGGACCGCGGCTGGCCGACGAGCTCCGGCTGCTCCTCGAAGAGCGCCGGCGCAGGCACGAACCCGACGCGGCGCCCGAGATCCCCGTCCGCGTCCCCGCCTCGCGCTTCAAGGACTACGTCGACGACCCGCTCCAGGTCGCGGCGGCGCTGCGCCGGCCGATGCCGCAGCGCCCGTTCCGGGCGACCCGCATCGGCACGCTGTTCCACGAATGGGTCGAGCAGCGCTCGATCGGCGCGATCGAGGGCAGCGCCCCGGCCGGGCTCGACGAGCTCGATGCGCTGCTCGTCGAACTCGACGACGACCCGGCCGGCGGCGCACTCGTCGACGACTCGCCCGATCGGCTCCGTGCGCTGCAGGAGCGGTTCGCGGCATCGGAGTGGGGCGACCGCCGACCGGCCGCCGTCGAGCTCGAACTCCACCTTCCGCTCGGCGAGAACGTCTTCGTGTGCAAGCTCGACGCCGTCTACGACGTCGACCCGTCGTCGGAGCTGGGCGCGCGGGGAGTCGCCGTGCAGGTCGTCGACTGGAAGACGGGCAAGGCGCCGCGCGATGCTCGCGACCTCGAGCTCAAGCAGACCCAGCTCGCGCTGTACCGACTGGCGTACGCCCACTGGGCCGGAGTCGATCCGTCGACCGTCGACGCGGTGTTCTACTTCGTCGAAGACGATCGGGTCATCCGCCCCGACGCCCTCTACGACGAGGCGGAGTTGCGCCGGGCCTGGTCGTCGGCGTCGTCACGCGAGTCGTCACCTGCCTGAGCGCCGGCGCCGTCCGTCCCCTCGCTCGAGCTGTCCGCGGTCCCCGGCGAACGCGGCGGGGCGGCATCGCCCCAGTCGCTGAGGTCGAGCGGGATCGGGGCCGTGGCATCCATCGGCGTCTCGCCCGACTGCAGGGCCGAGAAGTCGTAGCTGTCGGTGAGCATGGCGCCGCCACGGTCGGAGGGAAGCCGGTCGTGAGGGGTCTCGTCGAGCATCCGCTCGACATCGCCGACGGCGAGGATGGGCCCCGTCTCGGGCGAGAGCGGCTCGCTCGAGCGGTCGTGCACGCTCTCGACGAGCCCGTCGAGCAGGCCGATCGCATCGTCGACGACGGCCTGGTCGTGCTCGTCGACGCCGTGCAGCAGCCAACGCGCCAGCTCGAGCTCGCCGTAGAGCAGGGCGCGCTGGGGCAGGTGCGCGTCGGCGCCGCCCTCGCGAGCCGCGACGTACGCGCCGAGCGCCCGCTCTGCCGCCGCCCCGCGCGAGGTGAGCAGCCAGTGCAGGTCTCGGGCGGGGTCGCCCTCGGCGAGGCCCGACCAGCCGAGCACACCGGTCACGGTCTCGCCGTCGTTGAGGATGACGTCGGCGGTGAGCCCGCCGTGCACGACCGTGGGGCGGAACCGCCACAGCGTGTCGTCGTCGGTCGCCTCCTCCCACCGGCGCAGCAGCGCCGCGGGGAGGTGCCCGGTGTCGGCGGCGCGGCCGACGAGCGCGACGACCGACTCCCGTGCGCCGTCGGCGGACTGGCGGGTGAGGCCGGCGTCGCCGACGAACCCGGCGGGCAGCGAGTGGATCGCGGCGATCGCGAGGCCGACCGATTCGGCGAGGCGGTCGTGCGAGGTGAGCTCATCGGGGGTCGAGATCCCGCCCTCGAGGAAGTCGGTGACGACGGCGCGCGTGCCGTCGACGGGCGCCTGGCCGACGAACGTCGGAACGGCGAACGGCAGCCTGCTGCGGATGCCGGGGGTGAGCGCGCGGAGCGCGACGAGGTCGGCCGACTGCTCGGACTCGGCGGCCTGCGTGCGCGGGACGCGGATGATCAGGTGGCGCCCGTCGGTGGTGCGGAACTCGACGGCGTCGTACGCCCCGTGGCTGCGGCGCGTGTGCGCGCGTGCCGCGTTGACCTCGAGTCCGGGCACCGCCGCCGTGGCCAACGCGGCTAGAGTGAGAGGGGGTCTGGCCATGGCATTCAGCTTAAGCAGGCATCTTCGGGCGAGGGGCGACCGCCACACCTTCCCGCTGACTCCGCAGCCGCGGTGACGACTCCCGCAGACCGCAGTGAGAGGGGCCCAGTGACCGAGCACGACCCGCTGCCGCCGTTCGCGCGGGCCGTGATCGATCGCGACGCCGGGCGCCGCACCGCTCCCGGATTCGAGTCCTCGTTCGACGCCGACCCGGCCTCGCGGGTGCTCTTCGTGCACGGCGACCGCGTGCTGCTGACCGAGCAGGTCGACGGGTCGGCGCCGGCGCTCGAGCTGCGTCGGCCGTCGGCGGCCCCGGCGGGCGACCTGCGCATCTACCTCGGTCGCGATCCGCGTTTCGCGTACGAGGCGCGCGTCGTCGACGACGACACGGCCGCCGCGCTCGAGCCCGAGGCTGCGCGCTGGCAGGGCCTCCGAGCCGTGGCCACGGCCGTCGACGCGCTCGACGCCGGTCTCTTCGTCGAGGCGCTCGCCCTCGCGAACTGGCATGCAGCGCACGGATTCTGCCCTCGGTGCGGCTCCACCACCTCACCCGGCCAGGCCGGATGGGTCCGGCGCTGCGACCGCGACGACGCACTGCTGTTCCCGCGCACCGACCCCGCGGTGATCATGCTCGTCACCGACGACCACGACCGCCTGCTGCTCGGCTCCAACGCACTGTGGGAGCAGCGCCGGTTCTCGCTGCTCGCCGGCTTCGTCGAGCCGGGCGAGTCGCTCGAGGAGGCGGTCGTGCGCGAGATCGCCGAGGAGGCCGGCATCGCCGTCGACCGGGTCGAGTACCGCGCCTCGCAGCCGTGGCCGTTCCCTGCGAGCCTCATGCTCGGCTTCGCCGCGCGAGTCGCCCCCGGCGCGGACCCGGCGACCGCGACCCCCGACGGCGAGGAGATCCTCGAGCTCAGGTGGTTCACGCGCGACGAGTTGGCCGACGCGTGGGGCGGGGTGCTCCTGCCCGGGGCGACCTCGATCGCCCGGTGGCTCATCGAACAGTGGTACGGCGGCCCGGTCGAGACCGCCCCGCAGGAACCCGACCGCGCACCCGCGGTCGCCGAGCGGTCGGGCGCGTGACCGACGTCGACGCCCGCACCACCGGCGACCCGCTGCTCGACGGGCTCGACGACGAGCAGCGCATCGTGGCGGAGGCGCTGCACGGACCGGTCTGCGTGCTCGCCGGCGCCGGCACCGGCAAGACCCGGGCCATCACGCACCGGATCGCCTACGGCGTCGCCTCGGGCTCGTACGATCCCGCGCGGGTGATGGCCCTCACCTTCACCGCCCGTGCAGCGGCCGAGCTCCGGGGGCGGCTCGCGGCGCTCGGCGCCGGTGCCGTGCGCGCACGCACGTTCCACGCCGCCGCGCTGGCGCAGCTCAACCACTTCTGGCCGATCGTCGTCGGCGGACCGGCGCCGCGCGTGCTCGACTACAAGGGGCGTGCGCTCGGGCAGGCGGCCGAGCGGGTGAACCTCAAGGTCGACACGCCGACCCTGCGCGACGTCGCCGCGGAGATCGAGTGGCGCAAGGTCGGCCTGCACGGCCCCGAGGCGTATCGCGCCCGGCTCGAAGGCCGCGGCGCCCCCGGGCGGCTCACGATCGAGCAGTTCGTCGAGCTCGTCGAGGCGTACGAGCAGGTCAAGGACGAGCGGCGCATGATCGACTTCGAAGACGTGCTGCTCACCACCGCGGGGATGATCGAGACCGAGGCATCCGTCGCGCTGCAGGTGCGCGAGAGCTACCGGCACTTCATCGTCGACGAGTACCAGGACGTCTCGCCGGCGCAGCAGCACCTGCTGGAACTCTGGCTCGGCGATCGCACCGAGCTGTGCGTCGTCGGCGACGCGAGCCAGACCATCTACTCGTTCGCCGGCGCGACGAGCGACTACCTGCTCGGCTTCGAGCGCCGCTACGACGACGCGACGATCGTGCGGCTCGAGCGCAACTACCGGTCGACCGGGCCGATCGTCGACACGGCGAACCGCTTGATGCGGGGCCGCGAGGGCGCGCTGCGCCTCGAGGCGGTCACCGACGGGCGGGCGGATGCCCCTGAACCCGAGGTCACCGAGTACGCGAACGACCTCGCCGAGGCGAGGGGCGTCGCGACGCTCATCCGCGATCGCGTCGATGCGGGCGTGACGCCCGATCGCATCGCGGTGCTCATGCGCGTCAACTCCCAGTCGGCGATCCTCGAGCACGCGCTCGACGAGGTCGGCGTCGGGTCGCGGGTTCGCGGCGCGGCGCGGTTCTTCGACCAGCCCGAGGTGCGCCAGGCGGTGCACGCGCTCCGGGCCGCCGCGCTCACGATCACGGGCGAACCGCTGTTCAAGTCGGTGAGCGACGTGCTGCGTTCGCTCGGCTGGAGCGTGCAGGCGCCCGACGGGCCGGGCGCGGTGCGCGCACGGTGGGAGTCGCTCAACGCGATCGCCCGACTCGTCGACGACGCCCCCGCCGGGACGACCTTCCGTCAGTTCGCCGACGACCTCCGCGCGCGCGCCGAGGCCCAGCACGAGCCCGCGCTCGCGGTGGTGACGCTCGCGACGCTGCACTCGGCGAAGGGCCTCGAATGGGACGAGGTGTTCCTCGTCGGCCTCAACGAGGGCATGCTGCCGATCGCGTACGCCAAGGGCTTCGACGCCATCGACGAGGAGCGGCGACTGCTCTACGTCGGCCTCACGCGGGCACGGCGACGCCTGCGATTGAGCTGGGCCCGGCAGGGCGACGGCCAGCGAGGGGAGCGGGAGCCGTCGCGATTCCTGCAGGAGCTCGGCACCCGCACTCCGGATGCGGCCGATAGGAGGTCGACGGCGACGTCTCGCCCGGTCTGAGGCTCGCCGCGATGAGCGATTCGTCGCCGCGCCGGAGTCGATCGTCGACGGCACCGGCCGCCGCGACGGCGGCGTCGAAGAGCGCGCGGATGCCTCGGGGCAGGGACGGTGCCGGGGAACCGGCGAGCTGCGCGGCGATCACCGGCCATGCCGGGTCGCGATCGCGTCGCTCGAGCTCGAGGCAGCGCACGCACGGCCCGCGGCCGGGCTCGACGAGCGGCCCGACGCGCCAGCCCCGGTCGTCATCGACGACGACGAGGTGCGGCACGTCCGCCCGGAGCCAGCGCAGGTGCTGCGAGGGCGGCACGACCCAGTGCGCGGCGAGGACCGCCAGCGCAGGCACCGCGGCGGCCGTGGCGCCGTCGAATTCGGCGGGGGTGGTCGTGGCGTGGCCGAGATGGGCGAGCATGGCCGACAGGCGCGCGGCGAAGGGTGCCGGCCCGTCGACGACGACGAGTGCCCGCGCCCCCGTCTCGGCGGGTGCACGGTCGGAGGCGTCGTCGGCCTCGTCGGAGTCCGCGACGAACGCCGGCGCGAGCAGCGCGAGCACGCGATCGATGTCGCCGGGAGACCCGTCGAGGCCGGCGCCGATCGTGCGCACCGTCGCGAGGCTCGCGCCGTGGCGCAGCAGGCCGATGAGCCCGGTCTCGAGCGGGCCGGGGTCGTCGATGATCACGCGCGGGGTCTCGGCGCCGAGCTGCAGCTCGACGGGCGAGCGCCAGACGAGCGGGAGGGCCGGATCGATTCGCGGAGCCATGCCGAGAGCATGCCCCAGGACCCGACACCGCCGCGGAATCCTTCCACAGGGTGCCCTCGTGCGATGAGCGCTCAGGCCTCGGGCGACTCGCCGTCTTCTCCGGGGCCGGCCGGCGTCTCGCCGCGGAGGAGCTGCTCGAGGGCCTGGTCGAACTCGTCGTCGGCCTCGTTCTCGGCGCTGTCGGCACCGGTGAGCCGTGCGATGAGCCCGCTCGGGTCGTCGAGGTCGTCGGCCGTCGGCAGGAGGTCGGGATGCGCCCACAGCGCGTCGCGCGCCTCGACGCCGACCGCGTCGGTGACGGCCCGCCACATCGCGGTCGCCTCGCGGAGGCGGCGCGGACGCAGCTCGAGGCCGACGAGCGTCGCGAACGCCGACTCGGCGGGGCCGCCCGACGCACGTCGCCGTCGGATCGTCTCGGCGATCGCGTCGGTACGGGGGAGTCGGCCGGTCGCGTCGGCGGTGGCGGCGTCGACCCAGCCCTCCACGAGCGCGAGCATCGTCTCGAGGCGGGCGAGGGCGCCCTGCTGCGCCTCGCTCTTCGGGCGGATCAGCGCACCCGACACGACCGCCTGCCGCAGCTCTTCGGTGTTCGACGGGTCGAAGCCCTCGGCCAGCTGCTCGAGCCGGTCGGTGTCGATGTCGATGCCCTTCGCGAACGCGGTGATCGCCGTGATGAAGTGCAGCCGCAGCCACCGCGCGTGGCGGAAGAGCCGAGCGTGCGCGAGCTCGCGCACGGCGAGGTACAACTCGACCTGGTCGGTGGGGATGTCGAGGCCCTGGCCGAACTCGGCGGCGTTCTGCGGCAGGATGGCCGCCCGCGAGTCGTCGAGCAGGGGCAGCCCGACGTCGCCGCCGGAGACGACCTCGGTCGAGAGCTGGCCGACGACCTGGCCGAGCTGCATGGCGAACAGCGTGCCGCCGATGCCGCGCAGCATGCGGCTCGCGTTCTCGATCATGCCGCGCATCTCTTCGGGCGCCTGCTCGAGCATCACGCGCGTGAGCGCGTCGGAGATCGAGAGGGCGACCGGTTCGGCCAGCTGCGTCCAGATCGGCATCGTCGCGGCGACCCACGCCCTGCGGGTGAGGAGTTCGGGCGTCTGCGGCAGCGACGAGAAGTCGACCGCCTCGTCGAGCCACAGCGAGGCGACCTGGAACGCCTGGTCGAACCGGGCCCGCTCGGCGTCGGAGATCTGCTGCTGGCCCGCCGCGGCGCGCTCCTCGCCCTGTCGGGTGGCGATGCTCCAGTCGATGCCGTCGCCGCTGTGGTTCATCGCCTGCTGCAACTGCCCGAACAGCGCCGCGACGCTCGCCGGGTCGTCGGGCAGGCCGGCCGCGCCGGCGAGCTTCGACGGGTCGATGCCACCGGCACCCGAGAGCAGCTCCCGCAGCATCTCGCGGAACTCGTCCTCCGGGCTCCGGTCGCCGGGTTCACCCTGCTGATCGGCCACGTGCGCCACCTCCACGTCTCGTCGCTTCAACCGTAACGCGACGATCCCGGGTGGCGACCGGGAAATGGCCTAGGCTGGCTCTTCGGGTGTCCGCCCTTCGCGAACAGCGCCGGCCTGGCCGCCCCCGCAACCCCCGCACCCGCTGCGATCGGCGCGAAAGGATGCCCGATGGCCCTCTTCTCCGACGACTCCTCGTCGGCGCATCACCGGCACGAGTGGTCGCTCCGCGAGCGCATCGGCTGGGGCTCCGTCACGGTCGCGGTCGTGATCGGGCTCGTCTTCGCCGTGATGCCGTCGCCCTACGTGATCGAGGCGCCCGGTCCCGTCTACGACACCCTCGGCTCGGCCGAGAACGCCGATGGCGATCAGGTGCCGCTGATCCACATCCCCGGCGAGACGACCTATCCGACCGACGGCGAGCTCAACCTGCTCACGGTCTCCGTGTTCGGCAAGCCCGGCAACACCCCCAGCTGGATCGAGGTGATGACGGCATGGTTCGACCGCACGCGCTCGGTCATGCCGATCGAGGCCGTCTTCCCGCCCGGGGTGTCGAACTCCGACCGCGATGCGCAGAACCAGGCCGCGATGGTCGACTCCCAGCAGGACGCGATCGCGGCGGCGCTCGTGGAGCTGGGCTACGACTTCCCCCGCGAGGTGACCGTCGTGTCGCTGCTCGACGACTCGCCCGCGGCCGGGGTCATCGAGCCCGACGACGTCATCGTCTCGCTCGACGGCACCCCGGTGCACTCGATCGGCGAACTGCAGCAGGCGGTCGGCGAGCACGGCACGGACGACCCGGCGGAGATCGTGATCGAGCGCGACGGCGAGCAGCAGACCGTCGAGGTGACACCGGTCGACAACGGGGGCACGCCCGTGCTCGGGGTCGGCGTTCGCATGCACTACGAGTTCCCGGTCGACGTCGAACTGCAGCTCGACAACGTGGGCGGCCCGAGCGCCGGCATGATGTTCGCGCTCGGCATCGTCGACGAGCTGACGCCGGGCGCCATGACCGGCGGCGAGGTCGTCGCGGGCACCGGCACGATCGACTCGGCGGGCCGGGTGGGCCCGATCGGCGGCATCCGCCAGAAGCTGTGGGGTGCCGAGGGCGCGGGCGCCGACTGGTTCCTCGCGCCCGAGTCGAACTGCGACGAGGTGGTCGGGCATGTCCCCGACGGCCTGAACGTCTTCGCGGTGTCGACGCTCGACCAGGCGCGCACGATCGTCGAGGACCTCGCCGACGGCGAGGTGACGGGTTCCTACCCGTCGTGCGACGCCTCCTGACCAGCAGATTCCAAGCATCGCGACTCTAGGATGGAGTCCCGATCCCATCCCGACCGAACATGAGGCCGAGAGTGTCAGCACAGCCGCAAGAACCGAGGATTCCGCGCCGTCGCGCGCCGATCGCCATCACGATCGGCATCGTGGTGGTGCTCGTCATCGCGTTCTTCGTGTTCACCGGACTCTACGCCGACGTGCTCTGGTACCAGCAGCTCGGATTCCTCTCGGTGCTCACCACCGAGTGGATCGCTCGTGCCTCGCTGTTCGTGATCGGCTTCCTCGCGATGGCCCTGCCGGTGTGGGGCTCGATCCAGATCGCGTACCGCACGCGCCCGGTGTACGCGAAGCTCAACTCGCAGCTCGACCGCTACCAGGAGGTGTTCGAGCCGCTCCGCCGGCTCGCCATGTACGGCATCCCGGTGGTCCTCGGCGTCTTCGCCGGTGTCTCCGCCTCGAGCCGCTGGGAGGTCACCCTCGCGTGGCTGAACCGCACCCCGTTCGGGCAGACCGACCCGCAGTTCGGCCTCGACATCGGGTTCTACATCTTCGAGCTCCCCTTCTATCGCGGGGTCGTCGGCTTCGCGTCGGCGGTCGTCCTGCTCTCGGTGCTGCTCGTCATCGCGACGAACTACCTCTACGGTGCCATCCGCGTCTCGGGCCGCGAGGTCGTCATCTCGAAGTCGGCGCGCATCCAGATCGCGGTCACGGCGGGCATCTACCTCCTGCTGCAGGGCATCAGCATCTGGCTCGACCAGTACGCCACCGTCACCGAATCGGGCTCGCTCATCACGGGTGCCGCGTACACCGACGTCAACGCGGTGATCCCGGGCCGAGGCATCCTCGCCGGTGTCGCGGTCGTCGTCGCCGTGCTCTTCTTCGTGACCGCGATCATCGGAAGGTGGCGGCTGCCCCTCATCGGCACGGCGCTGCTCATCGTCACGAGCCTGCTCATCGGCACCCTCTACCCGTGGGTCGTGCAGCGCTTCCAGGTCGACCCGAGCGCGAAGTCGCTCGAGGCGCCGTACATCCAGCGCAACATCGACCTCACCCGCGACGCGTACGGCGTCGCGGAGGTCGAGGAGATCCCGTTCGAGGCGAAGACCGACGCCGAGCCGGGCGCGCTCCGCTCCGACGCCGAGACGACCGCGAACATCCGCCTGATGGACCCGCTCGTGATCTCGCCCGCCTTCGAACAGCTCGAGCAGTTCCGCCAGTACTACCAGTTCCCGAAGCAGCTCGACGTCGACCGCTACGACATCGACGGTGAGACCCAGGACACCGTGGTCGCCGTCCGCGACGTCAAGCTCTCGGGCCTCGGCGATGCCGAGACCTGGTTCAACTCGCACCTCGTGTACACGCACGGCTACGGCCTCGTCGCCGCGGCCGGCAACCAGCGCTCGGTCGACGGCCAGCCCGTCTTCATCCAGTCCGGCATCCCGCAGTCGGGCACGCTCGGCGACTTCGAGCCTCGCGTGTACTTCGGCGAGGGATCGCCGCAGTACTCGATCGTGGGCGGCCCGAAGGGCAGCGATCCGATCGAGCTCGACTACCCGGCGGGCGGCGACAACGAGCAGCAGACGCAGACGACCTTCGCGGGCGACGGCGGGCCGAAGCTCGACAACGTGTTCACGAAGCTCGTCTACGCGCTCAAGTTCCAGTCGGAGCAGATCTTCCTCTCCGACGAGGTCACGACCGACTCGCAGATCCTCTACGATCGCGACCCGATCCAGCGCGTGCAGAAGGTCGCGCCGTACCTCACGCTCGACTCCGACACCTACCCGACCGTCGTCGACGGGCGCATCGTGTGGGTCGTCGACGGGTACACGCTGAGCGACCAGTACCCGTACTCGAACAAGGTGAGCATGTCGGAGGCGATCGCCGACAGCGAAGGCCTCACCCCGTCGCTCGCGTTCGACGAGGTCAACTACATCCGCAACTCGGTGAAGGCCACGGTCGACGCCTACGACGGCACGGTCACGCTCTACGCGTGGGACGAAGAGGACCCCATGCTGCAGACGTGGCAGAAGGTCTTCCCGACGACGGTCGAGCCGATGAGCAAGATGTCGGGCGAGCTCATGAGCCACGTGCGCTACCCGTCCGACCTGTTCAAGGTGCAGCGCGCCGTGCTCGGCCGCTACCACGTCACCGAGGCGAGTCCGTTCTACTCGCGCGAAGACGCGTGGACGACGCCGAAGGAGCCGACCGCGGGCGCGAACACCGCCTTGCTGCAGCCGCCGTACTACCTGACGATGCAGATGCCGGGCCAGGACGCACCGGCCTACTCGCTCTACTCGACGTTCATCCCCGAGGCGCGGGGCGACCAGAGCCGCAACGTGCTGCGCGGGTATCTCGCGGTCGACTCCGACGCAGGTGCAGAAGACGGCAAGCGGTCGGACGGCTACGGCAAGCTCAGGCTGCTCACGCTCCCCGAGGACGACAACGTGCCCGGCCCCGGCCAGGTCCAGGCGAAGTTCAACTCCGATCCGAGCGTGTCGCAGTCGCTCAACCTGCTGAAGCAGGGCCAGTCCGACGTCATCAACGGCAACCTGCTCACGGTGCCCGTCGGCGGGGGACTGCTCTACGTGCAGCCGGTCTACGTGAAGTCGACGGGCAACACGAGCTACCCGCTGCTGCAGAAGGTGCTCGTCGCGTTCGGCGACCAGATCGCCTTCCAGGACACGCTCGACCAGGCGCTGAACGTGCTGTTCGGCGGTGACTCGGGCGCGACCACGGGCGACGAGAACGTCGAGCCCGAGCCGGGCGGCGAGGGCGAGAACGGCGGTTCGACGCCGACGACGCCCGAGACGCCGAGCGACGAGATGCAGGCGCTGCTGAACCAGGCCAAGCAGGCGCTGAAGAACAAGCAGACCGCACTCGCGGAGGGCGACTGGACCGCATACGGCCAGGCCGACGCGCAGCTGGCCGACATCATCTCGAAGATGATCGCCCTGACCGACGAGTCGGGCGGCGGCACGACCGACGGCGGCACGACCGACGGCGGTTCAGGCGACTGACGATGGGCTTCGACCTGCGCGACGGCGAGTGGCTCGACGACAACCGGGCCAACTGGGACGAGCGCGTCGGGGTGCACCTGGCGAGCGACTTCTACGACCAGGCGCCGCTGCGCGCCGGCGGGGGAGTGCTCGACCCGATCGCCGCGGCCGGCATCGACCGGCTGCATCCCGACGGCCTCGAGGGCGTCCGGGTGCTGCACCTGCAGTGCCACTTCGGCTCGGACACGCTCTCGCTCGTGAACCGCGGCGCGACGGCGGTCGGCATCGACTTCGCCCCCGCGGCCGTCGCCGAGGCTCGGCGCATGGCCGCCGAGCTCGGCGTCGAAGGTCGCGCGCGGTTCATCGAGTCCAACGTCTACGACGCCCGGCACATGCTGCCGGAGCCCGAGTCGTTCGACCTCGTCTTCGCGACCTGGGGCACGATCAACTGGCTGCCCGACATCGCCGAGTGGGCGCGCATCGTCGCCTGGTTCCTGAAGCCGGGCGGTCGCCTGTACTTCGCCGAGGGGCATCCGTCAGCGATGGTGCTCGACGGGGCCGACGGACCCGGTGGGTTGCCGACGATCAGCTACGCGTACGACAACGCCGGGCAGCCCGACGTGCTCGACGATCCGAGCGACTACGCCGACCCCGGGGCGAAGCTCGTCAACTCCCGCAACTGGGAATGGCTGCATCCGCTCAGCACGGTGCTCGGCGCGCTGCGCGACGCCGGCCTCGAGATCGAGGCGTTCGACGAGCACTACTCGGTGCCGTGGCAGATCTACCCGGCGACGCCCGCGCTCGGCGAGGGCATGTACGGCTGGCCGGCCGAGCACTGGCTGCCGCTCTCCTACGAGATCGTCGCGCGCAACCCGTCGGCGGCGTAGCGACGCGCGTCGGGCCCGCGACCGCGAGCAGCACGGATGCCTCGGAGCGTGCCCGCTCCGAGGCATCCGCCGTCCTCCGGGGAATCAGCCGAGCGGGCCCTCCTCGGCCGCGCGCAGCGTCTCACCGAGCGCGCCGCCGAGCTCGTTGCGGTAGTCGCCCGAGAGGTCCCACCACATCGCGCCGCCGTAGCCCTGTTCGGCGAGCCATTCGGCCTTCTGCTCGACCGACTTCGGGTCGTCGAGGCTCCACCACTGGCCGGTCGCCGCGTCGTAGCGCCAGGAGGCGCCGATCGCGGGGTCGTAGTAGCCCTCGCCGATCGAGCGGATCTCGTAGTACGGCTTCGTGCCGATCGAGCTGACGGCGGGGTCGGGCGTCCACACGGCGCGGTCGCCGACGGTCACGCCCGTCCAGCCCTGGCCGTAGGCGGGGATGCCGACGTTGAGCTGTTCCGGCCGGGCGCCGGCGGCCGTGTAGAGGCCGACCGCGTTGTCGAGGGCGAGGCCCCAGTTGTTCGAGCCGTCCGGGTGCAGGTTGCCCTGGTGGCCCGTGTTGCCCGTCCAGCCGCCCGCGTAGTCGTAGCCCTGGATGTTGAGCCAGTCGACGACGTCGAAGAGGCGCGGGTCGGTCCAGCCGCCCGCGTTCGTGTTCCAGCCGCCCGCGGGGGCGAACGCGGTCAGCAGGTAGTCCTCGCCCGTCTCGGCGCCGTACACGTCGAGCTGGCGGCGGAACTCCTCCATGAGCGCGAGGAAGTTCTCACGGTCGGCGGGGGAGGCGTTGGCCGTCTCGCCGCCGTTGACCGGCCACTCCCAGTCGACGTCGATGCCGTCGAAGACGCCGGCCGCGGCGCCGGGGCCGCCGAGATGGCCGACCCTCGGCAGGTCGCCCTTCAGGTAGAGGTCGATGCACGACGAAACGAGCCGCTCGCGGCTCTCGGCGGTCGCCGCGGCGGCCGAGAAGTTGTCCGACCAGGTCCAGCCGCCGAGCGAGATGAGCACCTTCGTCTCGGGGCTCACGGCCTTGAGCTTCTTGAGCTGGTTGAAGTTGCCGGCGAGGCGCTGATGCCGGTTCGGCAGGTCGCGCTTGCCGTCGACCGAGTCCTGCGGCGAGACGAGTCGCAGGTAGTCGTTGTACGCATCGCCCTCGCCCGCGACATCCGTGATCTCGCAGGTGAGGTTCGCGGTGACGTTGCCGAACGCGTAGTTGATGTGGGTGACGTCCTCGATGGCACCCGTCGTGAGCAGGTCCTCGATCTCGAAGTCACGGGTCACCGGGGTGTCGGCCATCAGGTAGCCGACGCTGCGGTAGCCGTTGATGTCGCTCGGGCCTTCGGGCCCGTCGTGGCCCTTCGCAACGGCGGGGGCGGCCGCGGAGGCGGCGATGAGCGCGGTGGTGGCGGCGGCGATGGCCGCGCCGCGCAGGAGGGGGCGTGGTGACATGGAATCCTCATCGATCGTGGTCTGCCGGCCGCCGCGGGTGCGGCGGTTGCCGGGACACTACCAAGGCCGTCCACGTAAGTTAAGACTCCTCACAAAGGTTCGCGGATGTCGCGAGCGAAGCCGCACGGTCGCTGTGGAGACCTCCAATCGAATCGCGCGGGCGTGCACATGCTGCACACCCGCGGCCGAGGGCTCGGCGTGATTTCCGCCTCCCGATGAGCGTGCTCGCCGCAGCGGTCGCGGGGTCGAGAAGGCGGCCGATTGGACGGTGCCCGTTTCCCGTGCTAGTGTTTTCTCTTGTGCCGCGGGGTGGAGCAGTTCGGTAGCTCGCTGGGCTCATAACCCAGAGGTCGTAGGTTCAAATCCTGCCCCCGCAACGAGAAGAAGGCCCGGAATCGTCGAGATTCCGGGCCTTCTGCTTTTCTGCGCCGGGCACTTGCACGGGAGACGTCACCGTCTGCGGCGGCGTCAATTCCCATCGCGTCGCTTCGTCTCGTCGGTGTAGTCGGCCTTGTGCCAGTGCTCGCCCTGCGCCGCGCGCCAGCGGCCCTCTCGTCGCTGCGCCGCCCCGCGACCGGCCGCCGCATCGGCGTCGGTCTCGGAGTCGACCTGGGCGTCCGCCTCGACGTCGGCGTCGACCCGCGCGTCGGCGTCAGCCTGGGCGTCGGCGGCGTCGGCCTCGTTTCCGGAGGCGTCGAGCGATCCGCCTTCGGTCTCCCAACGCTCGTCCGCTCGAGCGCCTTCGCGTGGAGCGCGTTTCTTGTTCATGGGCACCTCCTCTTCAGCGCCCGGAGTCCGTGATGTCCTCCGCTTCGCAGTATCGGCACTCAACATGTGCGCACTCACAGGTAACCGGGCGCGCACGCGGCTCACGGCGATCGACGTGCACCGACCCGGCCGACCGCCGCCGTGGGGCCCCTACGATGGCCACATGCCCGTACCCGAGACCGCCGTCGCCCTCCAGGCCGCCGCGATGCGCGGATTCCGCACGCTCGAGGACGTGATCGACGTGATCCCGCCGGCCGTTCGCGATCGGCCGTTCCCGATCGCCCCTGCGTCCGCCGAGGCATCCGGCGTTCCGGGCGCCGGGCGCGACCGCGACCTGCAGGACGTGCTCAACCACCTGCACGCGTGGCACGAGCTGCTGCTCGGCTGGCTCGATGCGATCGATGCGGGCACGACGCCGGCCTATCCGGCCGAGGGCTACGACTGGGAGCACCTGGACGCACTCAACCGGTCGCTGCGCGACAAGTACCGCGTGCGCGACGTCGCGCGGGCGTTCGCCCGCGTCCAGGCGAGCCATGCCGCCGCCCTCGCGCGGGTGTCGGCCATCGGCGGCGACGTGCTCTTCGATGCGGATCGGTTCGACTGGCTCGGCGAGCCGCTCGCGGTGCCCGCGCACGAGTGTCTCGGCGGGCACTACGGCTGGGCCGTCGAGGCGATCGCGGCGCGGTTCGACTGACGCATGCCGGGGCCGGGAGGGTGCGAAATCCTCCCGGCCCCGAGCGGCTCGGCACGCCGAGCCGACGGCCCGGCCTCAGCCGGACTTGCGGTTCCCCGTGTTCGTGACCGTGAGCGTGTACCCGGCGTCGAGGTACGTCAGGTCGCCCGTCGGCAGGTTCGACACGAGCGTCACGAAGTCGCGGTTGTTGCCGCTCGCGCACTTCGTCTGGAAGCCGGCCTGCGAGATCGCGTCGCCCTCGAGCCGGTAGACGAAGTTGCCCGCGTCGTCGGTGATCTCGAAGGGCGAGTCGACGCCCGGCGTCAGGTCGCAGGTCGCGACGATCTGGAGCGTCCAGTTGTTGTCCTGGAGTCCCGTCGTCTCGAACCATTCGCCCTCGTCCGACGACAGCGTCGCCGCGGTGCCGTTCACCATCACGTCGTCGACGAACCAGCCCGTGTCGAGGTACGCCGCGTCGGTGGAGTACCGGAACTGCACGTCGGTCGTGCCGGCGGGCAGCTGCGCCGTGTAGTGCACGTACACCGGCTCGTCGACGAAGTACTCACCGCCCGAGGTGCCGGTCAGGCCGTTGCCCGTCGGGTTGTTGCCGTGCGGGTCGTCATCAGTCGTCACCGCGGTGCCGGCGTCGTCGACGAGGGGCACCGTGACCCACTCGCCGCCGACGAGCGCCTCGACGAATCCGTAGTCCCAGCCCTCCTCGATGAAGTGCCAGGTCCAGAAGTCGAGCGAGGTCACCGCTCCGGTGACGTCCACGTCGAGGACGTTCTCCGACTGGCTCTCGTAGCCGGCGTACCAGTGCGTGTCGCCGGTGTGGGGTGCGATCCGCGTGGTGTCGTCGCCGTCGAGCGCGACGGTGACGGTCGGCCCGGGGTTGCGGAAACGCTCGACCTGGATGCCGTACGGCAGCGCCACGTCGCTCGAGGGGTTCGCCCGGCGCAGCCACTTGGCCTCGGGCTGGGCGCCCTGGTTCGAGCCCCGGCCCTCCCAGAACTGGTCGTCGGCGATGTCGAAGGTCCAGTTCGTGAACGCGGGGTCGCCGAAGTCGACGGCCTTGATGTCGAAGCGGTCGGATGCCTCGTCGTCGAGGTAGACGGCGACCGCCCAGTCGCGGTAGAGGTCCTCGGCCGAGCGGAGCTCGGCGCCCGTCTCGCCGTTGAAGGCGTCGATGGCGGCCTGCACGCCCTCCATGCCGTCGGCCGGGTTCTCGAAGATGAGCTTGATCAGCAGGTCGCCGCCCTCGCCGTCGTATTCGAGATCGGGTTCGTAGGTTCCGTCGCCGTTGCCGCCGGCCTGCTCCCACAGGTACTGGAAGAAGGTGTACGCGGCGCCGTAGTTCTCGAGGCCGCCGCCCCACCTGGTCAACGACGTCTCGGCGTAGAACACCTGGTGGTAGGTGAGGTGCGAGCCTCCGACGTCGTAGCCGTTGAGGAACACCGCGAAGTCGGCGAGGCCCTCGTCGACCCAGGAGAGTTCCCCGGGATCGCTGTAGTTGTGCAGCAGGTGCTCCAACTCGTGCGCGATGACGCCCTCGTAGAGGGTCGGCTGGTCGTTGTCGGGGTCGTCGTCGTTCCACTCCGAGTCGGCGGGGCCGACCCGGTTCGCCCAGTCGTACGCGTCGATCACGATGGCGTTCATGCCCGACGAGTCGATGAACTCGGGGGCGAAGTACCCGGCGGTGTACGTGGTCTCCGTGCAGTCGTAGTACTGGGTGTCCTGCACGTTGTAGACCACCATGACGAGCGAGTCGCTCGCGGGCTCGTCGGGGTCGGCCGCGTCCATGGGCCCGAAGTGCTCCTCGTCGACGGCGACGATCTGGTTCGAGAGCTCGGCGCCCATGTAGTCGATCTGCGCCTGCGTGAGCGTGTAGTCGGCGACGTCGGCGTCGGCGCACGGCACGAACTCGTCGTCGGGGGTGGGGTCGAAGGCGGGGTCGAGGCTGTCGACGCCGGTCGGCGCGCTGCCGTCGAGCGGCGTGCCCACGGGCACGTAGATGTACACGGGGGTGTCGTCGGGCGTCGTGCCCGCGTAGACCCGGGTGAAGTCCTGGTCGTAGGTGCCGCCGGCCTCGCTGTCGTTGATCGGCAGCGTGATCGTCGGTTCGCCCGGAAGGTTCAGGTGGTCGTCGGCCTGGGCCGGCATGGCGGATGCCGCGACGAAGGCCGCGGCGGCGACGGCGATGCTCGTGGCGGCGCCGACCGCCCTTGATGGTGCTCGGAGCACGGCGGTGTCCCATTTCTCTCGTGGACCCGTGGCGCCGGACGGTCTGCCCTTCGTCGCGCGGGACCGATCTGTTCGGAGTCCGCGTCGTCGCGGCCTCCGTGATGAACCCGGCCAGTACAGCACCTCGGAATTCTCATCGGAAGGGGCTTGCACACCCGCCCGTGATGCGCAGTACCGCGTCGCCACCCGCCGATCGGGAGTGCGGGCGACGCTTCGCGGCCAGGCCCGGGCCTACGCTGGTGGCATGGTGGACGGCGAGGTCGTGATGGATGACGAACGGAGCGACGGCGAGGCATCCGGCGGTGACCTGGGGGTCGCCGTCGCGCAGTTCGCACCTGTTGCGGATGTCGCGGCGAATCTCGACACGATCGAGGGGCTCGCCCGCACGGCGGTGGCGCGCGGCGCGCGGCTCGTCGTGCTCCCCGAGTACTCGATGTTCTTCACCGCCGAGCTCGGCCAGGAGATGGCCGATACCTCCGAGCCGATCGACGGCGCCTTCGCGGGCGCGCTCGGCGCGCTCGCGGGCGACCTCGGCGTGCACCTCGTCGCGGGCATGCTCGAGCAGGCCTCCGACCCCGAGCGCTTCTCGAACACGCTCGTCGCGTTCGACGACGACGGGCGGCTCGTGGCGACGTATCGCAAGCAGCACCTCTACGACGCGTTCGGGCAGCGGGAGTCCGACCGGGTGGTCGCGGGGGCGGTCGACGCACCCGAGATCTTCACCGTCGACGGCGTGCCGGTGGGGATGCAGACCTGCTACGACCTGCGATTCCCCGAGGTCACGCGCACGATCGTCGACGCCGGGGCCGAACTCGTGCTCGTGCCGGCCGAGTGGGTGCGCGGCCCGCTGAAGGAGCACCACTGGCGCACGCTCGCGACCGCGCGCGCGATCGAGAACACCGTATACCTCGCCGCCGCCGACCAGACGCCGCCCGTCGCGGTCGGCAACAGCTTCGTCATCGACCCCATGGGCACCGAGCTCGCGGGCCTCGGCGAGCAGGCCGGCGTCGCGGTCGCCTGGGTGTCGCGCGAGCGCGTCGCCGCCGTCAGGCGGGTGAACCCGGCGCTCGCGCTGCGCCGGTACGCGGTCGTGCCCCGCTCAGCCGCGACCGAGTGAGGCGAGACGCGCGGAGGCCTCCTCGAGCACGGGCATGCGCTTGCAGAACGCGAAGCGCACGAGGCTGCGATACGCGTCATGGCGGTCGGGGTGCACGAACGCCGACACGGGCACCCCGACGACGCCCGCTCGCCCCGGCAGCTCGCGGCAGAGCCGCGCCGCGTCCGAGTGGCCGAGCGGCGAGGCATCCGCGACGACGAAGTAGCCCGCCTGCGGCGGCGAGACCGCGAACCCGGCCGACTCGAGGCCCGCGGCGAGCAGGTCGCGCTTCGCGGCGAGCGCCGCCGCGGCGCCGGCGAAGAACTCGTCGGGCAGGTCGAGCCCGGTCGCGATCGCCGGCTGGAACGGCGCCCCGTTCACGTAGGTCAGGAACTGCTTCACCGCGAGCACGGCGCTCACGAGCGGTGCGGGTGCGCTGAGCCAGCCGATCTTCCACCCTGTCGTCGAGAACGTCTTGCCGCCCGACGAGACCGAGATCGTGCGCTCGCGGGCACCGGGGAACGTCGCGATCGGGCGGTGCGGCGCGTCGAAGACGAGGTGCTCGTACACCTCGTCGGTCACGATGAGCACGTCGTGGAGCTCCGCGAGGCGCACGATCTCGGCGAGCACGTCGTCGTCGAACACGGCCCCCGTCGGGTTGTGCGGCGAGTTGACGATGATCATGCGAGTCCGGTCGGTGATCGCGCGGGCGAGCGAGTCGAGATCGGGCCGCCAGCCGGGGAACGTGAGCGGCACCGTGCGGTGCACGCCGCCCGCGCGCGCGATGAGCGCGGCATACGCGTCGTAGTACGGCTCGAAGGTCACGACCTCGTCGCCGGTGTCGACGAACGCGAGGATCGTCGCGGCGAGCGCCTCGGTCGCGCCAGCGGTCACGAGCACCTCGGACGCCGCGTCGAGCTCGATCCCGTACCACCGGGACCAGTGGCGCGCGATCGCCTCGCGCAGCACCGGCATGCCGATGCCGGGCGGGTACTGGTTGAGCCCGGCCGCGATCGCATCGCGGGCCGCGTCGAGCACGGCGGCCGGGCCGTCCTCGTCGGGGAACCCCTGGCCCAGGTTGATGGCCCCGGTGCGTGCGGCGAGGGCGCTCATCTCGGCGAAGATCGTGGTGGCGATCGCACCGTCGGCGCCGAGCAGGCCCGCCCCGGCCGCCGTGCGCTGCCACGGGCTGAGACCGGCGGTCACGGGGGAGAAGTCGCTCATCTTCACACCGTACGCGAGGCTCGGGCCGGTACGCTGGCGCCGGGCCCTCGGGTCGCCCGGGCCCGGGGCGGACCACTGCCGGATGAATCACTGCTCGCTGATAGCCGAGACATAGACTCCGCAAATCCCCCGCACAGGCTGCCGCGGGATGCTGGCATCGCTTTGGAAGGAGCAGACATGACCGACACGACCAACGGCGCCACGGGGGAGCCCCGCGAGGCCGACGTCCCCGCGGAGCAGACCACGCCCGTGACCAGCACCACCGACGCTGCCGCCGTTTCGGCCGCGACCGGGGCCGGCCCCACCGAGGCCCACGAGACCACCACGCCCGAGGCGGCCGTCGAGACGACCGCCGTCACCACCACGCCCGACGCCGCCGTCGAGACGACCGCCGTCGAGACGGTCGCGAAGGCGGAGGCGCCCGCCGCCCCGGCTCCCGCCGCGCCGCAGCCGGCCCCTGCCGCGCCCGCGGCCCCGGCCGCCGCGACCGGCGTCGTGTACCAGCCGGGCCAGGCGCCCCAGCCCTACCACGCCCCGCAGTACGCCAAGCAGACGCAGGCGACCGCCCCGACGGCTCCGGTCGCGGGCCAGGTCCCCCCGGCCTTCGGCGGCCCGCAGCCGTCGCAGCCCACGGCGCCGATCGCCGGCGCCCCGGGCCAGCACGGCCCCGCGGCTTCCGCCAAGGAGCCCAAGCAGCGCAAGGTCGGACTCGGCGTCGCCGCCGCGATCGTGGCCGCCGCCCTCATCGGCGGTGCCTCGGGCGCCGGCATCACCGCGCTCGTCGCTGCGAACCAGCCGGCGAACTCGACGGCCGCGTCGAACTCGGCGCAGAACATCGTCGTCAACGACCCCGACTCGGTGAACCAGATCTCGGCGGTCGCCGCGAAGGCGAGCCCGAGCGTCGTGACCATCTCGGTCTCGAGCGGCGAGGGCGCGGGCACCGGCTCGGGCATCATCCTCTCGAAGGACGGCTACGTGCTCACCAACACGCACGTCGTGACCCTCGACGGCGCGACCGCCGACCCGACCATCCAGGTCAAGACGAACGACGGCCACCTCTACAAGGCCGAGCTCATCGGCACCGACCCGCTCAGCGACCTCGCGGTCATCAAGCTGGTCGACGCGTCGGGCCTCACCCCGCTCGAGTTCGCCGACTCGTCGAAGCTCAACGTGGGCGACACGGCGATCGCGATCGGCGCGCCGCTCGGCCTCTCGGGCACCGTGACGAACGGCATCGTGTCGGCGCTCAACCGCTCGATCGACGTCGCCTCCTCGGCGGCCCCGTCGACCCCCGACGACAGCACCGAGGGCGACGACAGCCAGGGCGACAGCGGCCAGGGCGACGGCGGCCAGAACGGCGACAGCCCGTTCGACTTCTTCTTCGACATCCCCGACGAGGGCGGCCAGTCGCAGGAGCAGGCGCCGCAGCAGCAGGCTGCGGGCGCGGGCCAGGTGGCGCTGCCGGTCATCCAGACCGATGCGGCCATCAACCCGGGCAACTCGGGCGGCGCGCTCGTCGACAGCGAGGGCAAGCTCATCGGCGTGAACGTCGCGATCCTCGGCACCGGCGACTCGTCGGGCGGTCAGAGCGGCAACATCGGCGTCGGCTTCGCCGTGCCGTCGAACCTCGCCGAGCGCATCGCGAAGGAGATCATCGAGAACGGCTCGGCCACCCACGGCCTGCTCGGCGCGACGGTCACCTCGGCCGCGGCCGACGAGCAGAGCGACACGGTCGGCGCGCTCATCACCGACGTCTCGTCGGGCGGCGCCGCCGAGAAGGCCGGCCTCAAGCAGGGCGACGTCGTCACCGGCTTCAACGGCCTGCCGATCACCGACCAGACCGACCTCACCGCCCAGGTGCGTGCACTGGCCGGCGGCGACAAGGCCGAGCTCACCGTCACCCGTGACGGCGACACCAAGACCGTGACGGTCGAGCTCGACACGTTCGAGGGCTGACCCAGAACGGCACGGATGCCTCGGCCCGAGGCCACGCGACGGGGCCGGATCGGATTCGATCCGGCCCCGTTCGGCGTCGCCCGGCGCGGCGCCCGCCGCGAGGCGTCGCCTGTTAGGCTCGATCGACCCGAGCACGAATGAGGAACATGCCCGAGCACCACCCCGAGACGGCACCGTCGTCGCTCGTCGGCGTGTCGTACGTCATGCCCGTGCTGAACGACGCCACCCACGTTCGGGCCGCCGTCGAATCGATCCTCGCGCAGGACTATCCGGGCCCGGTCGAGGTGCTCATCGCCCTCGGCCCGTCGATCGACGGCACGGCCGAGCTCGTCGGAGACCTCGCATCGCGCGACGACCGGGTGCGCGTGCTCGAGAACGCGGTGGGCTCGACCCCCGCGGGGCTCAACATCGGCATCCGCGCCGCGCAGTACCCCGTGGTCGTCCGGGTCGATTCCCACTCCATGCTGCCCGTCGACTACGCGCGCATCGCCGTCGAGACGCTCGAGCGCACGGGGGCCGACAACGTCGGCGGCATCATGGACGCGCGTGGCGAGACCCCCTTCGAACGAGCGGTCGCGCTGGCCTACACGACCAAGGTCGGGCTGGGCGGTTCGGCGTTCCACGTCGGCGGGGTCGAGGGCCCGGCCGAGACGGTGTACCTCGGCGTCTTCCGACGGTCGGCGCTCGAGCGGGTCGGGCTCTTCGACGAGTCGATCAAGCGCGGCCAGGACTGGGAGCTGAACCGTCGCCTGCGCGAGACCGGCGGCACCGTGTGGTTCACCCCCGAGCTCGCGGTGACGTACCGACCGCGCTCGAGCCTCGACCGGCTCGCGCGGCAGATGTTCTCGACGGGCCTCTGGCGGGGCGAGCTCGCCCGCCGTTTCCCGGCATCGAACGGCCTCCGCTACTTCGTTCCGCCGGCGATGGTCGTCGGCGTGACCATCGGCCTCCTGCTCGGCATCGGCGGGCTCGTGCAGCTCGCCGTGGGGGCCGCGCCGTGGCTGCTCCTCGGCTTCGCCGCACCGCTCGTGTACCTGGCCTTCGTCGTGGCGGCGACGATCGCCGAGGCCCGCGGCCGGGGTGCGGGCACCGCCGGCTGGTTTCTCGTAGTGTTGCCGTGCATACATGTCACGTGGGGCATCGGCTTCGTGCTCGGCTACCTGTCGCTGACGAGCAACATCGCACGGCACACGGGAAGGTGAGCACGGGATGACTGACGCCCGACCGGTGACGACCAGGCCGGCGAACATCGCAGAGCTGCGCGCCGTCGCGCAGCCGCCTGAGGTGCGCGGCCGCCGCAACGCCGAGCACTGGACCGCTTCGCTGTACCTCCGCCGGTTCTCGATCTACCTCACGTGGGCGCTGCTGAAGACCAGGATCTCGGCGAACGGCGTGACCGGGCTCATGATCCTCGTCGGCTGGTCGACGGCCGCCGCGCTCCTCATCCCGGGCGTCTGGGGCGCGCTCCTCGCGGTCGTGCTCGGGCAGCTGCAGATGCTCGTCGACTGCTGCGACGGCGAGGTCGCGCGCTGGCGGCGCACGTCGTCGCCCGCGGGCGTGTTCCTCGACAAGGTGGGCCACTACACGACCGAGGCGCTCATCCCGATCGCGCTCGGCATCCGCGCGGCCGCGTACCCGCTCGAGTTCCCCGAGGACTTCCTGTGGACCACGATCGGTGCGATGCTCGCGCTCGTGATCGTGCTCAACAAGGCGCTCAACGACATGGTGCACGTCGCCCGCGCGAACGCCGGGCTGCCGAAGCTCGCCGACACGCACGGCGAGACGGCGCCCCGCGGCGGACTCGTCGCGAAGCTGCGCAGAGCGGCGAGGTTCGTGCCGTTCCACCGCCTCTACCACTCGGTCGAGCTCACGCTCATCGCGTTCGCGGCGGCAGTCGTCGGGCTCTTCGCCGGCCAGCCCCTCGTCGACCGCATCGTCGTCGCGGCGTTGCTGCCGCTCGCCGTGCTCGCGGTGATCGGCCACTTCGTCGCGATCATGGCGAGCCGTCGTGTCCGGTCCTGACGTTCCGCTCCCGCCCGCGGCGGGCGCAGGCACCGCGACCGTCGGCGTCGTCGTGCTCACGATGGGCAAGCGGCCCGACGACCTCGCCCGCGGCATCCGCAGCGTGCTCGACCAGCGCGGCGTGGAGGTCGACGTCGTCGTGGTCGGCAACGGCTGGGACCCGGCGACCGCCGACCCGTCGCTGCCGGCCGGGGTGAAGACCCGGCACCTTCCCGAGAACCTCGGCATCCCCGCGGGTCGCAACGCCGGCGTGCCGCTCGTCGCGGGCGAGGCGCTCTTCTTCCTCGACGACGATGCGTCCCTGCCGAGCGACACGTTCCTCGCCGACGGCTGCCGTCTGCTCGCCGAGCGACCCGAGCTCGGGCTCATCCAGCCCCGGGTCGTCGACCCGACCGGTCTCGCCTCTCCGCGCCGCTGGATACCCCGGATCCGGAAGGGCGACCCGGCGCACTCGAGCCCGGTCTTCTCGTGCTGGGAGGGCGCGGTGCTCATGCCCCGCGCGGTCTTCGACGCGACGGGCGGCTGGGCCGACCCATTCTTCTACGCGCACGAGGGCATCGAGCTCGCGTGGCGCGTGTGGGACACCGGGCACATCGCCTGGTACGAGGGCGGCCTCGAGGCCGCTCACCCGGTGATCGATCCGGCCCGGCACTCGTACTACTACCGGCTCAACGCCCGCAACCGGGTCTGGCTCGCGCGACGCAACCTGCCCGCGGTGCTCGTGCCGTTCTACGTCGGCTCGTGGACAGCGATCCAGGTGCTGCGCTGGGCGCGGCGGCCCGCTGCGCTGGGCGCCTGGTTCGGCGGGTGGCGAGCCGGGTGGCGGGAGTCGCCCGGCGAGCGACGGCCGATCTCCTGGCGCACCGTCTGGCGGATGACTCGCGCAGGGCGCCCGCCCGTCGTCTGAGGCCGTTCTCCGGCCCCGGTGGTCGAGTAGCGTGGCGTCGCAGTCTCGCAGTCTCGCAGTCTCGCAGTCTCGCAGTCTCGCAGTCTCGCAGTCTCGCAGTCTCGCAGTCTCGCAGTCTCGCAGTCTCGCAGTCTCGCTGTCTCGCTGGTCGTTGGCGCCGCCGCAGGCGACGTATCGAGACCCAGATGCAGGACGATCCGTCGAGCCGGCTCTTCATGCACGGTGCCCGCCGAACAGTCCTGCAGCTTGCCACCGGTGCCGCCGCGCGGACGACCGCAGCTGCCGCGTCGACTCGACGAACGCAGGACGATCGGGTCGGCAGGCGCCCAACGCGGGGTGCCGACCGCAGAGTCCTGCAACTTGCCGCACCCGACGCCGCCGCCACTCTGTGGATGACCCGCTCATCGCACGCCTTCCGGCGGACCCACAGCGACGGCGGAGTGGTGGAGAGTGCGTCGACGGGTGCGAGGCGGGCCGACCTCGACGCCAACCAGTTCAGCCCGACCCGCACCGGCTCTGTCTCTGCCGAGCGTACTGAGCACACGGTGACCCTCGAGGCGGTGTTGTCGGCGGAGTATCGGTTCGGCGATTCGGGGTGGCGGCCCGATCTCGGGCGTTCTCGCGGTCGCGGGGTACCAGGTCGCTCGCGAGTGAGGTCGACACGGTGCTCACGATCGGTGCTTGCAAGGCGAACCCCTCGGGTCCGGGCTGTTGAGACTGACCACCGGCCGCCGTAACGATCGGCTCTCGGTCTCGGCCGCGCATCCGCCACGAGGCATCCGCCCAGCCGGGGCTCGCTACCCTTGGACGGTGGGATTGAGGAAAGACGCGCGTCGCGCCGTGAAGCTCGCGAAAGACATCATGTGGTCGCGGCGGGCGCAGCGGTCGCTCAAGGCGAAGCTCGCCGACCGGCCGCCGCTCGAGCCGCACCGCTACCGCGTCGGCGTGTACTTCGCCGACGGCAAGGTCAACCTCTACCAGCTGCGCCAGTGGTACGCCCCGCTCGCCGAGCTCGCCGAGACGCATCCGGTGCTGATCCTCAGCCGAGCCTCGGGCGCGGCGCTGAAGCTCCTCGACGAGTCGCCGCTGCCGGTCGCGTACGTGCGTCGCGTCGCCGACCTCGAGCGGGTCATCCATGAGCAGGACCTGCACGTCATCCTCTACGTGAACCAGAACGCGAAGAACTTCCAGATGATGCGCTACGGGCGCCGCTGGCACGTGTTCATCAACCACGGCGAGTCCGACAAGATGTACATGACCACGAACCAGTTCAAGGCGTACGACTACGCCCTGATCGCGGGCGACGCGGCTCGCGCGCGGCTCGACAAGGTGCTGTGGGACTACGACTTCGACAAGCGGGCGATCCCCATCGGGCGCCCGCAGGCCGACCACTACCTCGACGGCAGCCCGTTGCCGTACACGCCCGACGAGCGCGAGGTCGTGCTCTACGCGCCGACCTGGGAGGGCGACCGCGCGGCCGCCGCATACGGCTCGATCGCGTCGCACGGCGTCACCCTCGTCGAGGGCTTGCTCGCCACCGGGCGGCACCGGGTCATCTACCGCCCGCACCCGCGTTCGGGAGTGCTCGACGAGCAGTACGCCGCCGCGAACAAGCGCATCATCGCCGCGCTCGAGCAGGCGAACGCCGCCGACCCCACCGCGCAGCACGTGTTCGACGACGGGCCGAAGCTCGGCTGGCAGCTCGCGGCCGCCGACGTCGCGATCGTCGACATCTCGGCGATGGTCTACGACCGCCTCGCCGCCGGAAAGCCGCTGCTCATCACGCGCCCGGCGAACCCGGCCGCGCAGATCGACACGGGCGGCTACCTGCAGGCGTGCGAGTGGCTCGACGCCGGGGATGCCTCGGCCATGGTCGAACGCGTCGACGAGGTGGCGCACGACGAGCAGGCGCTCGAGCGCCTGAAGTTCTGGGTCGAACGCTACTTCGGCGACACGACGCCGGGGGTGACGACCGCCAGGTTCCATGCGGCGATCGACCACCTGATGGCCGAGTGGGAGCGCTTCGCGGCGCTGCACGCCGCTGACGGAGAGGTCGACGATCACGACGTCGAGGGCGAGGCGGCCGAATCGGGCGCGGGCGACGAGGCCGAGCTCGGGTGACACCCTGCTCGCCGGTCGAGTAGGCGCGCAGCGCCGTCTCCAGGCCACGACCACGCCCGCTGGTCGAGGAGCGTCGACGCGAAGCGGTGACGCGTCTCGAAACCCGTCGCGTCCCTCCGAAGTCGACCTACACTGACGTCATGGCGCAGCTCATCACCGAAGCCGACCTCGACGACCTCGAGCTCCGGGTCTCCGACGGCCCGGGCCATCACACGGCGCAGGCCGAGCTGCTCGAGCGATGGGCGGTCGAGGGCGACGGGTTCGTGCTCGGCGACGGAGTGCGGCGCGCGCAGCTGCTGTTCATCGCGGCCGAGCACCTCGAAGCGGCCGGTGAGCTCGATCGCGCACTCGCGGTCGCGCGGCGTGCCGCCGAGGCATCCGATGTCGAACCGGGCGAGGCGGGCGGAACGCTCGTGTCGATCTTGCTCGATCTCGGTGAGCGCGACGCGGCGATCGCCGAGGCCGACCGGCTGCGCGCCGCCCGGCTCGACGACTGGTGGCGGTTGCTCGACGTCGCCGAGGTGTTCGAGCTGGCCGACGAGCTCGAGCTCGCGGAGCGCTGGTTCGTGATCGCGCTGCGCTGCGTCGAGCGCGACCCCGAGCACGACGTCGACGACCGCATCGCGGCCCTCGCCGGGCGCTACCGGGTGCGCCGCGACGCCGGCAAGGCCGAAGACGTGCTCGACGTCGAGACGCGGGAACTCGCGGGGCTGCTCGGAGTGGAACTGGGATAGGGGGCTGCGCTCGAGGCCCGGCCCCGGTCAGGCCGGAGGCCCGGCCCCGGTCAGGCCGGAGGCGCGGCCGCTTCGCCGCCGCCGCCAGCATCTGCGGTCGGCGTGTCACGGGCATCTGCGGTGTCGCGGGCATCGGTCTCCGCGGTCGCGCGTCGAGCTGCGATCTGCGCGAACGGCCGCTTCGCCGCCCGCCCGACCGCGCCGCCGACGACGCCGGCAGCACGAGCGACTCGCCGGCCCGCCGCCACGACGGCCGCGTCGTCGCCGACGGGCTCGAGCTCGGACGGCAGCAGTGCGGGCGCCTGCCCGAACGCGAGTCGCGACTGGGCGAGCACCTTGCGGCCGAGCATGTGGTTGCCGACGCCGCCGATCGCGGCGCCGATGCCGAACGGGATCGCCTTGCCGATGATCCCCGCGCCGCCGCGCACGGCGAACTGCCTCATGAACGTGCGGCGCAACTGGTCGACGACCGTGCCCATCACCGCCTTCGGCAGGCTGTTCGTGATGAGCTCGCCCCAGTACGCGCTGCGTGCGACGCCGGAGCCGGTCACCTGGCCCGCGAACTGGCGGACGAGATCACTGCCCTCGTCGCCGAGCATGAGGGTCATCACGAGCGCACGCGCGCGTTCGGGATTCTCCAGCGGGATGCCGTGCACCTCGGTGACCGACTGGGCGAACAGGGCCGTGGCCTCGAGGAAGCCGGCGGTCTCGACCCCCGACAGGGCGAGCGTGATGCCGGTGCTGATGCCCGGGATCACCGCGGTCGCACCGACGGCGGCGCCGCCGGTCGTCACGGCCGTGAGGTAGCGGCGCTCGAGGATGCGGACGAGCTGATCGGGCGTCGCGCCGGGGGCTCGCCGGCGGATGCTCCGGAGGTGCGCGACGACGACCGGTCGCTGGATGGCGAGCGCACGATCGATCGCATGCTCGACGCCATGGGCACGTCCCCCATCGACGGTCGGTGCAGCTGACGGCCGCCCATCGGCGTTCGCGTGCCCGGAGTGCTCGTCGGCGTGCCCGGAGTGCTCGCGAGGCGCACCGGAGTCCATCGACGTGATCGTGTGCACCGGCTCGGCCATGCCGTCGATCCTAGATCGCCCCGACTGATTTTGCCCCCCAAAGTGAGGGTTTCTCTTGTCAGCGCGTTCTCCGGAGGAGTACAACGGGCGACGGGTGCATACGCCGACGGCGTGCACCGTGCCGGCATCGACTTGGGGGAGTCTCATGCGCGCCAAGAACGTCCCGAACCGTTCGTACACGCAGGCCGAAGGCGTGATCCGACGGCGCCGCCAGGACGGTCGGCGATGGCCGTTCCGGGCGATCGCCGTCGTCGGCGCCTGGGCGCTCGCCCTGACCGGCGCGCAGGTCGCCTACGCCGACCCCGTGACCGACTCCGCCGATGTCGCCCAGCTCCGTGCGGGCATCGCGGCGCTCGCCGAGGTCGCGCTCGGCGACTACGAGGACGTGGGCCCGCTCGCGGCTCCGCTGCCGCTCGCCGACACGGCACCGGGTGTCGCGGTCGTCCGCCCCGGCGCGGCGCTGCAGCTGACGAACACGTTCATCGTCGGCGTGAAGACGGCGCTCCTCGGCCTCGCGCAGCAGGCCACGACCGCCGACTTCATGGCCGGCGTCGACGGACTCGACGCCGACGTGGCGGGGACGCAGCTCGAGCTGATGACGTCGAACCTCGTCGACTCGGGGGACACGCGTGGCTTCGACCTCACGATCCGCGCTTCGCGTACCGTCGACTCGCCCATCGCGATCGTCGACCCCGACGGCCCCGGGGGCGAGCCGCTGCGCCTCGTGACCGCGGAGGCCGACCCCGCTCCGTACGAGATCGCGTTCGAGTTCACGGGAACGGTCCGCACCGACCCGCTGGGGCTGCGCTTCTGGCTCGACACCGCGTCGGGCGAGCCCACCGTCGAGGTCACCGCCGAACTCGCCGGCGACGACGCGTTCGCCTTCCCCGGGGGCGCGGCCGCGATCGGCGTGGGCGACGTCGAGATCCTCGACGACAGCTCCGTCGACGTCTCCGCCGAATGGTCGGGCACGATCGACGATGTCAACGGCGACGGCCGGCTCGCGATGTTCGAGCCGCCGGCGTTCGAGGGTGGGGAGCAGACGCCGGGCGAGCTCACCGTGCCGGCCGACCAGCTCACGACGTTCGAGCTCGCCGGCACCGCGACGGCCGACATCCGCTTCGGGTCGTCGCTGCTCGGGCTGTCGTCCGACCCGGCGCCCTCGCTGACCATGGACGCCGACCTCGCGCAGGTCCCCGAACCGCTCGCCGAGCTCGTCGCGAGCGACGGGGATCTCGCCGCGTTCGAGGCCTTCACCCGCCTGGGGCCGGTCGACCTCGTCTCGGGCATCATCCAGTACGGCACCCTGTTGCGGGCGCTGCAGCGACACACCAACGTCGACGCCCCTCTGCCGCTCGCGAGCGGCACGCTGAGCGAGCTCTACGACCTCGGCGGCGAGTTCGCGAAGCTCGCCGAGGATCTCATCGACGTCCAACCCGACCCCGACCCCGACCCGGCCGATCCCCAGCCCGTGATCGATGTCGGCATCTCGACGGTCGGCGACCTCGCCGACCGCATCGAGAGCGACATCCCCGGTGCACCCGCCACCATCACGCCCGTCTACGACCGCGACGCCGCCGAGGTGCGGCTCGACTTCGTCGTGCACCACGCACTCGACGATCAGCCCGACGTGCCGCCGGTGCTCGAGGACCAGCCGACCGACGACACCCCGCCGCCCGGGCAGGCCGCCTTCGGCGACCAACTGCTCGACACGACCGGCCTGCGCGGCGTCTCGGCGAGCGGCGACCCCGAGACCGTCGAGACGGACGTCGCGTACGACATCGACCTGCCGATCCTCATCGACCTCGACGAGGCCGAGCCCGCAGCCGACGACGCCGCAACCGCCGTCGTCGAGTTCGAGTCGCCGATGGTCTACGAGCGGTTCGGCACCGAGCTTATCGATGGCGCCGAGCTCACCATCACCGAGCAGGCCGAGGCCGCGGTGCACGGCGAGGGCCAGCTCGGCATCGTGCCGGCGGCGATCGGCGGCACCTGGAAGCTGCTGCAGGACGGCACCTCGCCGACGACCGGCGCCGACGTCGACCCGGCTTCCGGCGAGACCGCCACGCCGCGCATCGTCGACCTGCTCGCCGGGCTCTACGAGCACGACGGCGAGCCCGCCGTCTACCCGGTCGCCGCGGCCGTACGGCGCGGCCTCATCGACGCGGACTACACGGTCGTCGGGCACGGTTTCGATGCCGCCCAGCACCTGACCGAGGCACCCGGCACGTTCACGGTCGACGGCCCCGCGTTCGACCAGCCGGGGCAGACGGTCGTGCTCGGCAACGACGAGATGACCCTGCTCGCGGCGCTGAACATCGACACGTCCGAGCCCGACGTGCTGCTCGGCCGCGCGCTCGACGGCATCGGCGCCGTGGTCGACCGGCTCGACGCCGTCGACAGCGTGGTCGGCGGCGATACGGTGCCGTTCCTGAACCGTGGCGTCGAGAGCATCCTGCGGGAGGTCACCGGCCTCCGCGACAAGTACAACGAGTTCCGCGGCGGGCTGCTGCCGACCGACCTCGCCAAGCTCGAGAAGGGCCTCGAAGACGCGCTCGGCCTCGGGGTCGAGTTCCGTCTGCGCGACCTCGACGACGGCGGCGCGATCGAGCCCGCGCTGATCGCGGCGTTCGACGGCACGAAGTCGGTCGAGGCCGAGGTGCCGATGTCGTTCGTGAATGCGGAGCTTCCCTCGATCGCGGGCACCGAGGGCGAAGGCACGCTGCACGCCGTCCTCGAGGCGAAGCTCGCCCTCGGGCTCGTCGTCGGTCTCGATGAGGATGCCGCCGCAGCACCTCCGCGCCTGCTCGACTCGAGCCGGGTGAGCGTGAAGGCCGAGGTCACCGAGCAGCCGCCCGGGTCGGTGCAGCTCGGCGTGCACCTCGGGCCGTTCTCGGCGCAACTCGGCGACGCGACGAACAAGACCGGTCGCATCGCGGTCGGCGTGCGATTCGCGCTCGAGCGCACGAATGCACCCCAGCCGGGAGACCCGGCCGAGGAGCCTCGCGAACTCGACGCGTTCTTCGACGGCGACTTCACGGCCGGCGTGACCTCGCCCGCCGAGGGCGGCAAGTACACGTGCGCCGCCCCGGGACAGGCGCCCGTCGAGGGCAAGTTCGCGTGCGCTGCACTGCCGGTGCTCGTCGACCTCGGTTCCGGCCCCGAGCTTCCGAGCGGCGCGCCGGCGACCGCACCGACTGCGGACGACTACCTCACGGTCAGGTACGGCGACCCCGCCGACCCGTCCAGCGGCCTCACGGACCTGGAGGTCGATGCGCCCGCGGCTCTCGCCAGCGTGCTCGACGCCGCGAGCTTCAGCTTCGACAGCTTCGGCGACGGAATGAAGTCGATCAGCAAGATCCTCGGCCTCGCGATCGACGCGAGCAAGGCCGGCGGCGATCTCCCGGTCGTCGGCGAAGACCTCACCGCACTCGCCGACGGACTCGGAGACGTGAAGGCGTTCCTCGACGACCCGCAGATCCCGGGCCTGCCCGACTCCGACGTGAACGCGGCGGTGTACGGCGCGGGCGGGATCCGCGACGTGCTCGCGCAGAAGCTCATCGCAGCCGGGGTACTGCGCGACAGCGACTACCAGGCCGTCGGCGTGTTCCCCGGCGACGCCGGGGACGACCCGAGCGCCACCGACATCCGCGTCGTCGCCATCTGCAACGACAGCGGCAGCGACGAGCTCTGCGACGGCACCGAGTCGCTGATGTACCTCGTCGACCTGAGGTTCGAGCTCGAACTCGGGCAGGGCGCACGCGACCTGACGGGCGGCTGCCCCGTCGGCGATGCCGCGGCGTGCCCGGGCGTGAGCGAGATCCCACTCGACCTCGGGCTGCCGGGCCTGCCGCTCTCGCTCACCGGCAAGGTCACCGCGAGCGCCGGCTGGACCGTCGAGCTCGGCTTCGGCGTCTCGCGCCACGACGGGTTCTACCTGCTCGACAACCCCGTGCCCGGCACGGGCGAGGCCACTCCAGAGGGAGCGGACGCCCTCGAGGAGATCCGGGTGAACGTCGGGGCGAACCTCACCGCCGGGGTACCCATCACCGGGCGCATCGGCTTCATCGGAATGCAGGCCGAAGACCGCAGCACCGACCCGAACCAGCCGAGCGGCGCACGTCTGATGGCACAACTCGGGCTCGAGGCCGACGGCTGCGAGGACCTCGACCCGGCCACGTACGGGAACGGCGTCACCGGTGGAGCGCACTGCACGAGCGTCATCCCGATCTCGTCGTTCCTCTCGGGCGACATCGGCGGCCTGCTCACCGAGCCGCGCATCGACGGCGGCATCGCACTCGACCTCGACATCGACACCGGCATCGCCGACGGCGGCAACGTCAACACGACGCTGCCGACCTTCACCGCCGAGTTCGGGCTCACATGGGAGTTCGACGGCACCGGCGCGGGCGACCTCGAGCTCGAACTGCGCAACATCGGCGTCGCGCCGGGCGAGATGTTCACCAAGCTCTTCGGCTCGGTGCTGAAGACACTCGACCCGATCCTCGCTCCCACGAAGCCCGTGCGGGAGTTCCTGTTCTCGCCGATCCCCGTGATCAGCGACCTCTCCGAGTACTTCGGAGGAGACCCGGTGACGATGGCCACCCTCGCGAAGGCGTTCGGCGTCGTCGACGTGTCGCTGCTCGAAGACATCGACCAGCTCTTCGACTTCCTCGAGATGATCGAAGGACTCGCGAACGGTTCGCCGTTCATCCTCGTCGACGAGCTCGAGCTCTCGCCCGAGACCGCCCGTGGCGCTCCGCTCACGCAGGATCAGAAGCTCAAGGCCGTGCAAGGCTCGGCCGCGATGACGGGCGACCCGGAGGCCCAGGTCGGCACCGCGCTCGGCGGCACATCCGGCGACTTCGACAAGCTGCGGCAGAAGGGTGCGCCGGCCGGGGAGTCGGACTTCTCCTTCCCGATGTTCGACGACCCGACCTGCCTCGTGGGCCTCCTGCTCGGCAAGGACTGCGCCGTCGTCGAGTGGCGGCCCGACCCGCTCGCCGTGCACATGGAGTACACGCAGAGCTTCGGCCCGTTCTTCGGCGTGCTGTACATCACGATCGGCGGCGCGCTCGACGTGAACGCCCAGGTCGGCGGCGGCGTCTCGACGCGCGGTGTGCGAATGCTCGCCGAGTCGATCATCGGCGGTGAGGTCGACAGCGCACTCGACGCGGCGACGAAGGCCGGCGAGGCCTTCCTGCAGAGCCTCTATCTCACCGACCTCGACGCGGAGGGCAAGGACATCCCCGAGTTCTCGGTGTCGGGCACGATCACCGCGGGCGCGAAGCTCGACATCTTCATCGCCGAGGCCGGCGTGAAGGGCGGCATCACCGCGACGTTCGGGCTCAATCTCAACGACAGCCCCGAGGCCGACGGGCGCATGCACATCGATGAGATCGTCGCGAAGTTCAAGACGCCGATCTGCCTGTTCGACATCGAGGGCAAGCTCATCGCCTTCCTCGAGGTGTACGCCGAGTTCGGGCCCTGCCCGTTCTGCTACTCCGACAGCTGGCGTCTCGCCGAGGTGACGCTGTTCGAGTTCTCGTCGTCGTGCGAGGCGAAGACACCCGATCTCGCGAGCGTCGAAGGCGGCTGGGTCGTGCTCAACGTCGGCGGTCGTGCCGACGTGCGCGGGGCGTTCGAGGACGTCGAGAACGAGTCGTTCACGGTGCATCAGCTGAGCGCCGAACCGCAGGGCGGCGAGTACGAGTTCAGCATCAGCGCATTCGGCTACACCGAGACGGAGAAGGGCGCCGGTGTGCGCATCATCGACGCGCTCGGCGGCAACGACTCGTTCCTGTTCAACGGATCGGGCGCCGGCGCCAAGCCGGGCGACCTCAACCCCGAGGCCGAGCCGCCCGCGGCGGGCGAGTGGGCGTTCAGCGCACCGGTCGACGCGCAGACGCTCGGCGACGGCGATGATCGCATCATCACGGGCTCGGGCGACGACACGGTCAACGGCGGCAACGGGGCCGACACGATCAACCTCGGTGACGGAACCAACACCGCAGCCGGCGACAACTCCGACGGTACGGGCAGCGGGCGCGACACGATCACGGGCGGCGAGGGCGTCGACACCCTGAGCGGCGGCGGTGACAACGACAACATCGACGCCGGGCTGGCGGCCGACGTGATCCGCGGCGACGCCGGCAACGACACCCTGCGCGGCGGCAAGGACAAGCTGTCGGTGCCGCCGGGCCAGACGCCGCCCCAGGACAAGCCCAACAAGATCGATGCGGGCGACCTCATCATCGGCGGCGCAGACGCCGACACGCTCCTCGGCGGCAGCGGCGGCGACCGGCTCTTCGGCGACGACCCGCCCGACGCGACGCCCGACGACGACACCGTCGAGGCCGAAGGCGCGGCGGCACCCGGCACCGATGGCGTCGACCGCATCGAGGGCGAAGCGGGAGCCGACGTGATCTTCGGCGGCGGCGCCCCCGACGAACTGTACGGCGGGTTCCGGCTCGTCGCGAGCGGTGTCGACGACTCGGCCGACCAGCTCCAGGGCGGAGACGGTGCAGACAAGCTGTACGGGTCGAACGGCGCCGACCTGCTCTACGGCGGGCGCGGGGCCGACGCGGTCAACGGCGAGGCCGGCGCCGACGAGGTGCACGGCCAGTCCGATGCCGACCCCGCGCTGAACGGCGGGCCCGACGACGACCGGATGTGGGGCGGACCCGGCGCCGACACGATCAACGGTGAGGCCGGGAACGACGAGCTCATCGGCGACGGCGACGGCGCGGATGCCGCGACCATGGGCGGCGACACGGCCGACGGCGGCGACGGCAACGACCTCGTGCTCGGCGACAACGGGACGATCGACGGCGCGCCCGGTGCACGGGTCGCGCACCCGAGCGAGACGGTCGGCGTCGGAGACCCGTCGCTCTCGGGCGGTGCCGACAAGGACCGCGTCTACGGCGAGGGCGGCGCCGACAACGCCTACGGCGGAGCGGGTCGTGACCTGGTGCACGGCAACGGCGGCGCCGACCACCTCTACGGTGAGCTCGGCGACGACGAGGTCAGGGGCGACGGCGACGACGACTTCGGCTACGGCGGTCCCGGCGCCGACGTCGTGATCGGCAACGCCGGCAGCGACCAGCTGCACGGCCAGGAGGGCGTCGACCTCATCGTCGGCGGTCACGACGACCCGGCGGGCGCCGATGCGGGCGACACCATGTACGGCGGGCCCGACGACGACCGCACGTTCGGCGACGACGTCTCGATCGACGTCGACGGCGGGTTCAACGGTGCGTTCGATCCCGGGCTCGACGCGCTCGACGACGTGACGTTCGAGCCGTCGTTCGTCGTGGGCACCTACGGCGACGACATCGGCGACGGCGGCACGGGCCTCGATGAGCTGCACGGCCAGGACGCCGTCGACCGGCTCTACGGCGCCGAGGACTACGACCAGCTCTTCGGCGAGCTCGCGGGCGACCACCTCGTGGGCGGTGCCGATCCCGACGACATCATCGGCGACCAGGGGACGATCGCGCCGCCGGCTCGCGAGATCGAACCGCCCGCGGGCGGCTGGAAGCCCGGCACCCCGCAGGGCTCGCCCGACGTGGAGCTGAGCCTCGTGGCGCCCACCGTGGGCGGCGGCGACGCGATCTGGGGCGACTTCGACACGGCGGCCGCCCCCTGGCCGACGGGCGGCGACGACCGCGGATTCGGCGGACACGGCACCGACACCCTGCGCGGCGGATCGCACGACGACCACCTCGAGGGCAACGGCGGGCAGGACCGCATCTTCGGCTTCGACGAGGAGAGCGACCACACGGCCGACGACTCGACCGACGGCGCCGACGACCTGATCGGCGGATCGTCGCCGGTCAACCCGCTCGCCGACCCCGACGGATTCGACCACGCGCTCGACGAGGGCGAGGTCGAGATGCAGGGCAACGGCGCCGATGACGTCATGACGGGGGACAACGCGGTGCTGACGCGTCACGCCGACCCCGATGACGCGAACGCCTGGCAGACCGATCCCGTCACGGGCGGGGTCTTCCGCGAGGTCACCCTGCTCGACACCGGCAAGACCGGAGCCGACCTCGCCGAGGTCTCGGGCGGTGACTTCATGGCCGGCAACGACGAGAACGACCGGATCTTCGGCGAGGGCGGCAACGACCTCGCCAAGGGCAACGCCGACGACGACCTGGTGGAGGGCAACCAGGACGGCGACTGGCTCGAGGGCAACGCCGACGAGGACGACGTCATCGGCGGCTCGTCGTTCCCCGACCAGCCCGACACGGGCGACGTGCTCTGGGGCGGCGGCGGCGCCGACGTGCTCGCCGGTGACAACGCGTGCGTCGTGCGCGACGTGCCCGGCGTCGACTTCGACCCGAGCTCGTGCCCCGAGCTCGACGACCCGGCGCCCGAGGAGTTCCACTACGTCACGAGCCAGCTCGGCGTCGAGACGCGGCGCGGCCTCGTCTACCACGACCTCGACGGGCCGTTCCCGAGCGAGTTCGGGCGCGACACGCTGAACGGCGGCTCGGGCGTCGACGCCGAGTTCGGCCAGGACGGCGGTGACGCGCTCTTCGGCGACGGCGGCGCCGACTTCCAGCACGGCAACGGCGACGCCGACATCGTCGTCGGCGACCGGCCGGTCGCGGCGTACGGCGGGATCGCCCTGCCGCCCGAGGTCGGCGGAGTACTGCCGGCGCTCCCGGCGGTGCCGGCCGGCCTGCCCGGCTCCCCGAGCACGGGCGCCGACCTCGTCGGCCCGGCGCAGGCCGACGGGCAGGACGACCAGTTCGGCGGATCGAACCTCGCCGGCCACCGCGACACGGGCGACTGGCTCTTCGGCGACGGCGAAGCCGACTTCCAGCTCGGCGACAACGGCGAGCTCGACCGCACGGTCGAGGGCGAGGGCGACGCCGCCGCCTACGCGGTCTACGAGGAGCGATACCCCGACAACGACCCGCCCGACGACGGCTCCGCGGTGATCGAACGCGACGTCACCCGCTACGACGTCGGAGCGCCGGCGGCGGCCGGGGTCTGGGGTGCCGACCTCGTCTTCGGCGGAAACGGCACGAACCCGCTCATCTCCGCAGGCGCCGGCGACGGCGACGACAGCCAATGGGGCCAGGACGGCAACGACCGGCTGTTCGGCGAGGACGGCGACGACGACCAGTTCGGCGAGCTCGGCGACGACACCATGTGGGGCGGCGACGGCGAAGACGCGATGGTGGGCGACCGCGGCGGAGTGCAGACCCGCTTCGTCGAGGTCGACGGCAGCGACGGCGACGATCCCGATCTCCTCACGCACAACAGCCAGGGCCCTCCCGGCATCAACCTCGGCGGTCCCGACTCGGGCGCGCAGGACGCGGTGCTCCATCCCTTCGAGGCGCACCCGCTCTACCGCGGCACCTCGCTCACGCACGACCGCGACGGTTCGGTGCTCGAGAAGAACGGGCACGAAGTCGGCGGTGCCGACCGCATGCGCGGCGGACCCGGGCACGACTCGCTGCACGGAGGAGAGGGCGCCGACCTCATGAACGGCGACTCCGGCGGCGACTACGCGTACGGCGACGACGGCGCCGACGTGATGTGGGGCGGTCGCGGCGACCCGACGGTCGGCAGCCCCGACCTGCCGGGCCGCAACGACCCGGGCGAGGACGGCGAGTGGATCGACGTGCTGTTCGGCGGTCACGGCCAGTCCGCGGCCGAGGCGGGCGCCGACGTCCTCGACTACCAGCCGCGACCGGGCACCGACCCGGCCGTGTGGCAGACGATGGTCGCCGCGTACGCCGACACCGCGCCGGAGAACGCCGGCGCGGAGACCAGGCAGCACCACCACGGCACCGACTGGCTGTACGGCGGCTGGGACCGCGACGTGCTGCAGGCGGATGTCTCGGCGAACGGCCCGAACGACGGCGACAAGCTGCTCGACTGGAACGGCGCGTACAACCTCTACACGGCCTGCAACGCGGCCTACGGCGGATGGAACAACGTGCGCAAGCTCGACCCGAACAACCTGCTCGGGCTCGAGAAGCTCGCCTACGTGACCGGCGCCCGCGCCGACTTCGACGGGGCACCGACCCTCGCCGACGTGCAGTCCGCGAGCGGGTCGGCGTATCGCGAGGCGGCGATCGTCTACACGAAGGACCTGAAGGACAACTCGGGCAAGGCGTTCTCGTCGACGCCCGGGCACTTCGAGAACTTCATCTGCGACACCGACTGACGACGGACGGCGGAGCGGGAACGGATGCCTCGGGCCGGTCGACGGCTCGGGGCATCCGCGTCACCCGCCGTCGCACTCGGCCGATCCTCGATACGATCGAAGTTCCGCACCGATCCCGGAGGAGCGCCGTGAAGTACGTCTCGACCCGCGGCGGCATGCAGCCGTCGCCGTTCTCCGAGATCCTGGTGGAGGGCCTCGCACCCGACGGGGGTCTCGTCGTGCCCGAGACGGTGCCGCAGGTGTCGGCTGCCGAGCTCGAGGCGTGGCGCGGGCTCGACTACGCCGGCCTCGCGATCGAGGTGATCGGCCGCTACGCCGACGGCGTCCCGCGCGACGACCTCGAACGGCTCTGCCGCGCCGCCTACGACCCGGCGTTGTTCGACCGCGACGAGATCGTGCCGATCCGGCGCCTCGACGACGAGCTCGCGCTCGTGGGGCTCTCGGAGGGGCCGACGCTCGCCTTCAAGGACATGGCGATGCAGTTCCTCGGGCAGGCGCTCGAGTACGCCCTCGCCCACGACGGCGCCACCCTCAACATCCTCGGCGCGACGTCGGGCGACACCGGCTCGGCCGCCGAGGTCGCGCTGCGCGGCAAGCGCGGCATCGCGGTGTTCATGCTGTCGCCGCAGGGGCGCATGAGCCGGTTCCAGCGCGCACAGATGTACTCGCTCACCGACGAGAACATCCACAACATCGCCGTCGCGGGCGACTTCGACGACTGCCAGCACCTCGTGAAGCAGATCGCCGGCGATGCCGAGTTCAAGCGGCGCTATCGCATCGGCGCGGTCAACTCGATCAACTTCGCACGCGTCTGCGCGCAGGTCGTCTACTACGTCTGGGCGTGGCTGCGCGTCACCGATGCGCTGCCCGAGGCCGAGCGCGCTGCGCAACGCATCGACGTCACCGTGCCGTCGGGCAACTTCGGCAACATCTTCTCGGGCTACCTCGCCCGCTGCATGGGCGTGCCGATCCGCAGGCTCGTGCTCGCGACGAACGAGAACAACGTGCTCGACGAGTTCTTCCGCACGGGCGTGTACCGGCCGCGCGCCGGCGTCGAGGCCCTCGCGACGTCGAGCCCCTCGATGGACATCTCCCGCGCGTCGAACTTCGAGCGGTTCGTGTTCGAGGTGCTCGGGCGCGACCCCGAGCGGCTCCGCGAGGCCTGGGTTGGCCTCGAACGCGACGGCGTGCTCGACCTGTCGGCAGAACGCGAGCGCTTCGCCGGCGAGTTCGGGTTCGTGAGCGGCTCGAGCACGCACGCCGACCGGGTCGCCGCGATCCGCGAGACCCACGAGCGCTACGGCGTGGTCGTCGACCCCCACACGGCCGACGGGCTCGCCGTCGCGCGTCGGAATCTCGAACGAGGCATCCCGATGCTCGTGCTCGAGACCGCGAAGCCCGCCAAGTTCCCCGACATCGTGGAGGAGGCGATCGGGCGGACGCCCGAGGTGCCCGAGCACCTGCGCGAACTCCTCGACGCGCCGCAGGTCGTGACCGAGACGGCGAACGACGCCGCCGCGATCCGGGCGATCATCGAGCGCGACGCACTCGCCTGAGCTCTGCGAGACGGCTCCCGAGGCACAAGGCCCACCGTCGCGCGCTCCTCGACCGCGCGAGCGTCGCTACTTCTTCGTGCCGTAGTCCTTGTTGTACTGCTCGAGCACCTCGTCGATGGGCGCGTCGAGCGCGAGCCTGCCCTTGTCGAGGTAGAGACCGCGCGTGCAGAACCGGCGCAGGTCGCGCTCGTTGTGCGAGACGAAGAAGAGGGTGCGGCCGCCGGCGAGCAGCTCGTCGATGCGCCGATAGCACTTCTCGCGGAACGCGGCGTCGCCCACGGCGAGCACCTCGTCGACGAGCAGGATTGGCTCCTCGAGCTGCGAGATCACCGCGAAGGCGATGCGCACCTTCATGCCGCTCGAGAGGTGCTTGTACGGCGTCTCGAGGAAATCGCCGATCTCGGCGAACCCGATGACCTCGTCGAACTTCGCATCGATCTGCGCCCGCGTCATGCCGTGCAGGCCCGCGGTCAGGTACACGTTGTCGCGCACCGTGAGCTCGCCGACGAACCCGCCGGTGATCTCGATGAGCGGCGCGACGCCGCCCGTGATCTCGACCGTGCCCTCGTCGGGCAGCATGACCCCCGCCACGAGCTTCAGGAGCGTCGACTTGCCCTGGCCGTTGCGTCCGACGACGCCGATGGCCTCGCCGGGGCGCACCTCGATCGACACGTCGCGGAGCGCCCAGAACTCGCCCGGCCGGTTGCGGCGGCGCTTGCCGGCGAACAGGTCCTTGAACGAACGGCGGCCGCGGCGGTTGCGTCGGAACCGGATGCCGAGGCCCTCCGTGCGGATCGCGGTCGGCGGTGGCGGGGCGGCGGCGCCGGGGGAGACGGCGGTGGTGGCTTCCGTCATCAGATCTCCTTCAGCACCTGACGCTCGCACGAACGGAACACCCACAGCCCGAGCGCGAGCAGCACGAGCGACATTCCGGTCGACACCGCGACCGCGAACCAGTCGAGCTCGCCCGGGAAGAACCCGGCGCGGTAGAGGCTGAAGATGCCGGTCAGCGGGTTGAAGGCGGCCCACGGGCGCAGGTCGGCCGGCAGGTTCGAGACGCCGTAGACGATCGGGGACGCGTAGAACAGGAACCGCAGGATGAGCTTCACCGCGCGCTCGAGGTCGCGGAAGAACACGACGAGCGGCGCGACGATGAGGCACACGGCGACCGTGAGCAGCGCCTGCAGTGCGATCCCGAGCGGGAAGAGCACGAGCTCCCACGAGACGGTCGCGCCGAACACGATCGCGAACAGCGCGAGCACCGGGATCGCGAGCAGGAACTCGATGCCCTTCGCGAGCACGATGCGGTTGACCCAGATCGTGCGGGGGATCATCGTCGACCGAACGAGCTTCGCATCCTTCAGGAACGCGCGCGTCGAGTCGGACACCGCGCCGTTGAACCACATCCACGGCAGGAGCGCCGACAGCAGGAACACGATGTACGGTTCGGTGCCGCTCAGCCGCTGGAACACGATCGTGAACACGAAGTAGTAGATGCCCGCCATGAGCAGCGGGTCGAGCACCGACCACACGTAGCCGAGCGCCGAGGTCGAGTAGCGCACCTTGAGGTCGCGCGTCGTGAGCAGCCAGAGCGCGTGCCGGTACCGCGCCCACGGCGTCCGCTGGAGCGGATGGGCGTCGCCGTAGGCGACCGGTGCGGTGCTCGTCACGCATCTCATCGTAGATGCCCGGGCGGGGTAGATTTGATGCGGACGGGTGGCGACCTGCCGAGCCCGGTCGAGAGGAGCCGCGCACCCGTGCACCGCACCAGCACCCGCGTCATTCTGAGCTGCGCCGCGATCGGCGTCGGCGGCGGCCTGTTCGCCGCGGGAGCCGGCTACTTCGCCGGCCTCATCGCGGGCATCGCGCCCATGCTCTACGGCATCACGATCGGCTCGCACTTCCTGCCGAGCGCCGTCGCACTCGCACTGCTGAAGCGCCCGGGGGTCGGCATCCTCACGGGGTTCATCGCGGGGCTCGTTGGCGCCGCGTTCGCGCCGCAGTGGATCTGGCGGTTCCTGCTCACGGGCCTGCTCGTCGGCGCGCTCCTCGAACTCCCGTTCTTCGTCACGCGCTACCGCTCGTGGTCGCCGTGGCTGTTCTACGCCGCGGCCGGCGGATCGGGGCTCGCGCTCGCGGCCGGAACGTTCGTCGCGCTCGGCCCCGAGCACTACGCGCCCTGGTTCTGGGCGCTCTACCTCGCGATGTTCACGCTGAGCCCCGTGGTCTTCACCTGGCTCGGTCGTGTGATCGCGCGCTCGCTGTCGCGGGCGGGCGTCGCGCGCACCCTCGCCTGACGTGCCCTGAACGACGAAGAGCGGATGCCTCGAGGCATCCGCTCTTCGTCATTGCGCTGTGTGCTGCAGGTCACACGAAGTGGTTCGCACGCTCCAGGTCTTCGGCGAAGTCGATCTCGACCGCGTAGAGGTCGGAGACGTCCATCGGCTCGACGAGGAGGCCGTTGTGCTCGATCGCGAGCTCGAGACCGCGCTCGAAGTAGTCCTGGTCGCCGACGCGCTGCAGGTGCGCGAGGAACGTGGCCTTGTCGCGGCTCGAGATGTAGTTGATGCCGACCGCTTCGCCGAGGCCGCCCTTGACGGTCTTCGAGAGCTCCTTGATGTAGCCCTCGGCGCTCGTCGTGTACTTCACCTCTTCGTCGGAGACCTTCGCGGTGTTCACCGTGACGAAGGACTGGTCGCGCGCGATGAGCGGAAGGGCCCGGTCGAGGATCGCCGGGTCGAACACGACGTCGCCGTTCATCCACAGCACGCCGCCCTGCTGCGACGCGGCGAGGGCGCGCATGAGCGACTTCGAGGTGTTCGTCTGGTCGTACTCCTCGTTGTACACGAACGACGCCTGCGGGAACGCCTCGATGATGTGCTCGAGCTTGTAGCCGACGACGATCGTCACGTCGGCGGTGCCGCCGAACGCGTGCTCGATGTTGTCGAACTGCTGGCGCATGATGGTGCGGCCGTCGCTGAGTTCGGTGAGCGGCTTGGGGAGGGATCGCCCGAGTCGGCTCCCCATGCCGGCCGCGAGAATCACGATCTGGGTGGTCACTGCATCTCCTTCGGTGGTCGGACGCCCCCACCGGGCGGCCTCGAACCGAGGAATTCGCCCGGAGTTCATCCGGAAGTTCACATATGGACACGCCGTTATGCCGGACTACAGACTATCGGGGCGCCTGCCGAACGGGCCATTCGGGCCGGACGGTCGTAGTCGGATCGTGATACGACGCACAGGCAATGCACAGAAAGCGCCGCCGAGGGCGGGGGCGCGCTCGACGGGCGGTCATTGGTAGGTTGGCTTGGTGACTTCCGTTTCGCGTTCCGACCACGACGACGAAGCTGTCGAAGGCACCGGTGCGGGGGCGTCCGAGCAGGGTGGTGCCCCGACCGGGTCGACCGGCGGCTCCGGCGCCCGCTCGACGAGCGCCGGCTCATCGGCCGGTTCGAAGGCGGGCTCCGAGAAGGGTGCAGCTGCGAAGCCGGCCGGCTCGAACGAGGGCGGCGCGAAGCCGGCCTCGGCGACGTCGAAGACCGCGGCGATGACGCCCGCCGAGCGTTCGGCGGCACGTTCGGCGGCAGCGAAGAAGGCCGCAGCGACGCGCAAGGCCAACAAGGCCGCCGCTGCCGCCGCGGCAGCTGCGGCGGCCGAGGGCGAGTCGCCCTCGAGCACGACGGCCGAGGCGTCCGGATCGAAGCGCAGCGGTGCCTCCCGCGCCGCGTCGGCCTCGGCGAGCTCGGCGCGGAGCGCGGCCGCGCGATCGACGGGGGCCACCCGGTCCTCGAGCGTCGCGAGCGCCGCCGAGACGCGCAATCGCGCCGCCGCGTCGGCGTCGGCGCATCGCCAGTCGCAGCGCGTGGCGGCCTCGCTCACCACTGAGACCACCGCCGCCGAACGCGGCCCGCGCAAGGGCGGCGACGCCGCGGCCCCCGCCGTCGAGCCCGCGGAGGCCCCGGCGAAGGACGGGGCGTTCGACCTGGAGGCGACCACCGAACGCAAGCGCACGGCGGCGACGGCGGCGACCGCGGCGACGGAGGTGCTGGTCCACGAATCGGACGAAGCGCCCGCCGCCGGCGTCACGACGCCGCCTGCCGACGCGGTCGACCCCGACGGCTCGGCGGCACTCGCCGAGACCTCGCCCGCCGAGGCGCCCGGCGCCGACGGCGTGCTCGACGACGCAGCCGCCGAGGCATCCGCACCGACCATCGCTGCCCAGGCCGTGACCGTGATCCCCGCGAAGAAGTCGACGGCGCCGCGCAAGAAGCGCACCCTCCGGGTGGCGCGGCCGGCGCCGCCCGTCGATGCGCCGCGCGTGCTCGAGATCTCCGGCCTCGTGAAGCGCTTCGGCGAGAACACGGCGGTCGACGGCATCAGCCTCTCGGTGCGCGCGGGGTCGTTCTTCGGCATCGTCGGGCCGAACGGCGCGGGCAAGACGACGACGCTCTCGATGGTCACGGGCCTGCTGCGGCCCGACGCCGGCACGGTCGCCATCCACGGCATCGACGCCTGGGCCGACCCGCGCGCCGCGAAGCGCGTGACCGGCGTGCTGCCAGACCGCCTGCGCCTGTTCGATCGGTTGACCGGCAGCCAGCTGCTCTACTACTCGGGCGTGCTCCGCGGGCTCGACAACCGCACGGTGCGCGATCGCAGCGCCGACCTCATCTCCGCGTTCGGGCTCGACGACGCGGTCGACCGGCTCGTCGCCGACTACTCGGCCGGCATGACGAAGAAGATCGCGCTCGCGTGCGCGCTGATCCACTCGCCCCGGCTGCTCGTGCTCGACGAGCCCTTCGAGTCGGTCGACCCGGTGTCGGCCGCGAACCTCACCGAGATCCTCGAACGGTACGTCGCGGGCGGCGGCACGGTGGTGCTCTCGAGCCACGGCATGGATCTCATCGAGCGGGTGTGCGACTCGGCGGCCATCATTGTCTCGGGCCGCGTGCTCGCCTCCGGCACCCTCGACGAGGTGCGCGCCGGCCAGACGCTCGAAGACCGATTCGTCGAGCTCGCGGGCGGGCGCAAGGCTGCGGAAGGCATGGAATGGTTGCACAGTTTCTCGGACTGAAACTGCGCCTGCTGGCGAACATCTTCAAACGGAGCACCTGGCAGGTCGTCGGCATCGTCGTCGGGCTCGTCTACGGGCTCGGGCTCGCGATCGTCCTGTTCCTCTCGCTCGTCGCGCTGCGCGTCGTCGGCGACGTCGAGACGATCCGCAACGCGCTCGTCATCGCCGGGTCGGCGACGATGGTCGGGTTCATCGTGTTCCCGCTCGTGTTCGGCACCGACGACACGATGGACCCGCGCAAGTTCGCGCTCTTCGGCCTGCCCGACCGCACGCTCGCGCTGAGCCTCGCGGTCGCCGGGCTCGTCGGCATCCCGGCGCTCGTGCTCGGCATCGTGCTGCTCGGCACCGTCGTCACCTGGTCGCGCGGTGTCGCCGAGACCCTGCTCGCGCTCATCTCCGCCGCGCTCGCGTTCGCGACCTGCCTGCTCCTGGCCCGGGTGACGACCGCGCTCGCATCGTTCCTGCTGTCGACGCGACGCGCCCGCGAACTGCTCGGCGTCATCGGCCTGCTGCTCATCGTCATGCTCTCGCCCATCATCGTCGCGATCGCGACCCTCGACTGGGCGAACTCGGGGCAGAGCATCCTCTCGACCCTCGGCGGATTCCTCGGCTGGACGCCGTTCGGCGCCGCCTTCGCGGTGCCCGGCGACGCCTCGGCCGGCGCGTGGGGTCCGGCCGTGCTCGAACTCCTCATCGCCGCGGCCACGCTCGGCGCCGTCTGGCTCGCCTGGCAGGCGCTCGTCGCGAAGATGCTCGTCACGCCCGGCCGCGAGGCCTCGGCGAAGAGCTATCGCGGGCTCGGCTGGTTCGATCGGATGCCGCACGGCGCGACGGGCGCCGTCGCCGCCCGCAGCTTCACGTACTGGTTCCGCGACGCCCGCTACTGGGTGTCGGTCGTGATGATCCCGATCGTGCCCGTGCTCGTGATGGTGCCGCTCGGCGTCGCCGGCGTGCCGACCCAGTACCTCGGGCTCATCCCGGTGCCGCTCATGTGCCTGTTCCTCGGCTGGAGCCTGCACAACGACACCGCGTACGACTCGACCGCGATCTGGCTGCACGTCGTGTCCGGGGTGCGCGGGGTCTCCGACCGGTTCGGCCGGCTGGTGCCGGTGCTCCTCGCAGGCGTCCTCGTGATCGGCCTCGGCAGCGCGGTCACCGTCTTCGTGCTCGGCGACTGGCGCCTCCTGCCGTCGCTGCTCGGCGTGAGCACCGCGCTGCTGCTCGCCGGGCTCGGAGTCGGCTCGGTCGCGTCCGCGCGGTTCCCCTATCCTGCGGTGAAGCCGGGCGACAGCCCGTTCCAGCAGCCCCAGGCCACGGGCGGGCTCACGGCACTCGTGCAGTCGCTCACGATGCTCGCCTCCGTCCTCATCGCGGCTCCGGCCCTGATCTTCGCCGCGATGGGCGTGCTCGTCGACCCGTCGTGGCATGCGGCGGCGTTCGCCGCCGGCGTCGGCCTCGGGCTCGGTGCACTCGCGATCGGCGTGTGGTGGGGCGGACGCGTGTTCGACGCCCGCGGCCCCGAGACGCTCGCCGCGGCCATCCGCGCCTGAGCCGCGCGTAGACTCTTCGTCATGATCCACAGCGTGCGCGCCAGCATCGCCGACCCCGGCCAGCCGGGCGGCGGCACCGACGTCCTCGACCGCGAACTCGAGAAGCTCCTCGAGGACGAGGCCATCGAGCCGGGCGACCACGAGCGCTTCTCGCACTACGTGCAGAAGGAGAAGATCCTCGAGTCGGCGCTCACCGGCAAGCCGGTCAAGGCGCTCTGCGGCAAGAAGTGGACGCCGGGTCGCGACCCCGAGAAGTTCCCGGTGTGCCCGACCTGCAAGGAGATCTACGAGAAGATGCGTCGCTCGTAGGCGCGCACCTTCTTCAGCGGTAGCTCGTCGGGATCACCGGCTCGCCGCGGCCGAGGCGGAACGCCTCGATCGGCAGCTCCTGCATGACCTCGGCGCGGTGCGCCCGCGCAGCGGCCGTGCCGGCCGGACCGAGGTGCGCCGGGTCGGGCTCGCCCTTCGCGACCAGCTGGACCATGAGCGGGCGGAGCCGGTCGCCCGCCTCGAACTCGGCCTCGCCGCCGGGCCCGTCGCCCACGAACACGAGCTCCTCGCGAGCGGTACGGGTCGAGTCGAGCCTGCGGGCGGCGTTCTTGCGTCCGCCGACGCTCGCCTTCTGGGTCGAGGCCTTCGCGACCGGCACCCATTCGCCCGCGTCGTCCTTGCGGGCGACGAGCTTGTAGACCATGCCTGCGGCGGGAAAGCCCGAGCCGGTGACCACGGCGGTGCCGACGCCGTACGAGTCGACCGGTGCGCCCGAGAGCCCCGCGATCGTGAACTCGTCGAGATCGCTCGTCACGGTGATCTTCGTATCGACCGCCCCGAGCGCGTCGAGCTGCTCGCGCACCGCGGCGACGACCGTCGGCAGGTCGCCCGAGTCGATGCGCACCGCGCCGAGCTCGGGACCGGCGACCTGCACGGCGAGCTCGACGCCGCGGGTGATGTCGTACGTGTCGACGAGGAGGGTCGTCTTCGGGCCGAATGCGGCCACCTGGGCGCGGAACGCGTCTTCCTCGCTGTCGTGGAGGAGCGTGAAGGCGTGCGCCGCGGTGCCCATCGTCGGGATGCCCCAGGTGCGGCCGGCCTCCAGGTTCGAGGTCGCGTCGAACCCGGCGATGTAGGCGGCGCGCGCGGCGGCGATCGCCGAGCGTTCGCTCGTGCGACGTGAACCCATCTCGGCGATCGGTCGGCCGAGTGCGACCGACACCATGCGTGCTGCGGCGCTCGCGATGGAGGAGTCGTAGTTGAGCGTCGAGAGCACCACGGTCTCGAGCATGACGGCCTCGGCGAACGACGCCTGGATGGTGAGCAGCGGCGAGCCCGGGAAGTACGCCTCGCCCTCGCGATACCCCCAGATGTCGCCCGTGAACCGGTAGTCGGCGAGCCAGTCGAGCGTCGCGGGCCGCACGATCTCCTGTTCGCGCAGCCACTCGAGCTCGGCGTCTTCGAAATGGAACCGCTGGACGAGTTCGAGCAGGCGCCCGGTGCCGGCGACGACGCCGTAGCGGCGTCCGTCGGGCAGGCGTCTCGCGAACGCCTCGAAGAGGCTCTCGCGGTGGGCGGTGCCGTCGAGCAGGGCGGCATCGACCATCGTCAGTTCGTAGCGGTCGGTGAAGAGGGCAGCTGAGCCGGTCACGCCCCCGAGCCTAGCCGGAGCCGACGCGACCCCGGTCGCGGCGACGCGGCGTCGGGCGGGCCGGATGCGTCGGCGGGGCGTGCGGTCGCGACGACGTTGCTCAGCATCACGAGCGCGATGCCCGCGAGCTGCCAACCGGTGAGCGTCTGCCCGAGGATGAGGAAGCCGAAGAGCGTCGCCGCGGCCGGGTGCAGGCTCTGCAGCACGCCGAACCTGGCTCTCGAGACGCGTCGCAGTGCCCACATGTCGATCGCGTAGGGGAGCGCCGAGCAGAGCAGGCCGACCGCGACCCCGACGAGGAGCACGCGCGGAAGCTCCGCCGGGTCGAGCCCGATGAGCGCGAGCACGAGGAGCGGCGAGGTGGCCGCTGCGGCGGTGGTGTTCGAGACCGCGGTCGCGGTGAGGCCCGGCAGCGCGAGCGCGGCCCGCTGGCCGATGACGATGTAGGCCGCCCAGGCGCCCGCCGCGACGAAGCCGAAGGCGATGCCGAGCGGGTCGAGGCCGGCGACCGTGCCGGTGAGCAGCACGACGCCGAGCCCCGCTCCGAGCGCGCAGGCGAGGTCGAGCCGCCGGCGCGAACCGACGAGCGCGACCGCGAGGGGGCCGAGGAACTCGAGGGTGACCGCGAGGCCGAGGCCGACCCGGCTGATCGAGGCGTAGAGCGAGAGGTTCATGACGACGAGCACCGCGCCGAGCAGCACGGCGGGGCGCAGGCGGCGCCAGCCGATCGCGCGGAGCCGGGGGCGGGCCACGGCGAGCGTCGCGATCGCGGCGACCGCCTGGCGCAGGGCGACGACACCGGCCGGCCCGACGATCGGGAAGACGGTCGCGCCGATCGCGGCGCCGACGGCGACCGAGGTCGCGCTGCCGACCATGGCGAGGCTCGCCGCTCGTGTCGATTCCATGATTCGACGCTAGGTCGCATTGCGTTCGAAGTGAAATGCAATCACGGACGATCGATACGCTAGACGCATGGATGTCGAGCTCCGCCACCTCCGGGTCCTCGTGGCACTCGACGAGGAGCGCTCGTTCACCGCGGCCGCGGCGCGCCTCGGGCTCTCGCAGGCGGCCGTCTCGCGGGCGATCGCGGCGCTCGAGCACGAGCTCGGCACCCCGCTCGTGCACCGCACCACCCGCCGGGTCGAGCCGACGGCCGCGGGCGCCGCCTTCGCGGGCACGGCCCGCCGGCTGAACGCCGAGCTCGACCGTGCGGTCGCGGAGCTGCGAGGCGAACGGTCCCGGGTGCGACTCGGCTACTCGTGGGCGGCTCTCGGGGCGCACACGACCGCCGTGCTCCGCGCGTGGAACCGCGCGCACCCCGACGAGCCGCTGCGGCTCAGCCGCATCAACCGGCGCGACGCCGGCCTCGCCGACGGCCGGGTCGACCTCGCCGTGATCCGCGGCGACGTGCGCGTGCCCGACGTCGTCGACGAGGTCGTGGGCCACGAACGCCGCTACGTGGCGATGCCGGTCGACCACGAGCTCGCCGACCGGGCGCGGGTCGCACTCGCCGACCTCACGCCGTTCGTCGTCGCGGTCGACCGGTACACGGGCACGACCACGACCTCGCTGTGGTCCGACGCCGGGCTCGAACCGCCCCGCATCACCGACACGACCGCCTTCGAGGACTGGCTCGACCTCATCGCCGCCGGCGAGGTCATCGGCGTCACGGCGGCGGCCACGACCCACCAGTACCCGAGGCCGGGCATCGTGTTCGCCGACCTCACCGATGCTCCGCCGATCGAGGTGCACCTCGCCTGGCACCGATCGTGGCGGCATCCGGCGACGACGAGACTGGCGCGCGCCATCCGCGAGGCCTACGCGACCGGCCCGCTCGCCTAAGCTTGAACCTCGTGACGGACGCACCGATCGGGATCTTCGACTCAGGGGTCGGCGGCCTCACCGTCGCCCGCGCGGTGAAGGACCAGCTGCCGAACGAGTCGATCCTGTACATCGGCGACCTCGAGCACTCGCCTTACGGGCCGAAGAAGATCGCCGACGTGCGCGGCTACGCGCTCGCCGTGCTCGACGACCTCGTCGCGCAGGGCGTGAAGATGCTCGTGATCGCGTGCAACACGGCTTCGTCGGCGATGCTGCGCGACGCGCGCGAGCGCTACGACGTGCCCGTGGTCGAGGTCATCCAGCCCGCCGTGCGCCGGGCGGTCGCGGCGACGAAGACCGGCCGGGTGGGCGTGATCGGCACCCAGGGCACCGTCTCGTCGCGAGCGTACGACGACGCGTTCGCCGCGGCACCCCACCTCGAGCTCTTCTCGCAGGCGTGCCCCCGTTTCGTCGAGTTCGTCGAGGCGGGCATCACGACGGGCGACGAACTGCTCGCCGTCGCCGAGGAGTACCTCGCGCCGCTGCGCCGCGCCGACATCGACACGCTCGTGCTCGGCTGCACCCACTACCCGTTCCTGAAAGGCGCCATCTCGTACGTCATGGGCGAGGGCGTCACCCTCGTCTCGAGCGACGTCGAGACCGCGAACGACGTCTACCGCGTGCTCGTCTCGACGGGCATGGAGCGGCGCGACCCGACGCCGCCCAGCTACCGCTACGAGGCGACCGGTCGTTCGACGAGCGCCTTCCTCGACCTCGCACACCGACTGATCGCCCCCGAGATCCCGAGCGTCGAGCTCGTGCAGACGGGCGTCATCCCCCTTCCCGACCGCGCACGGCTTCGACAGGAGAACAACGCATGACCGAGGCATCCGCCACCCCGATCGTCCGAGCCGACGGGCGTGCGCCCGACCAGCTGCGCGAGGTGACCATCGAGCGCGGCTGGAGCGCCCATGCCGAGGGCAGCGCCCTCATCTCGTTCGGCGGCACGAAGGTGCTGTGCACCGCGAGCTTCACGAACGGCGTGCCGCGCTGGCTCACCGGCAAGGGCAAGGGCTGGGTCACGGCGGAGTACGCGATGCTGCCCCGCTCGACGAACACCCGCAACGACCGCGAGAGCGTGAAGGGCCGCATCGGCGGGCGCACCCACGAGATCAGCCGCCTCATCGGTCGCAGCCTCCGCGCCGTCATCGACACCAAGGCGCTCGGCGAGAACACGATCGTGATCGACTGCGACGTGCTGCAGGCCGACGGCGGCACGCGCACTGCCGCGATCACGGGCGCGTACGTCGCGCTCGCCGACGCCATCGAGTGGGCCCGCGACAAGAAGTTCATCGGGCAGAAGGCGACTCCGCTCATCGACACCGTCTCGGCCGTGTCGGTCGGCATCATCGACGGCGTCCCCATGCTCGACCTCGCCTATGTCGAGGACGTGCGCGCCGAGACCGACATGAACGTCGTCGCCACCGGGCGCGGGCTCTTCGTCGAGGTGCAGGGCACCGCCGAGGGTGCGCCGTTCGACCGGCGCGAGCTCGACTCGCTGCTCGACCTCGCCCTCGCCGGCACCGCATCGCTCACCGAGCTGCAGCGCGCCGCGCTCGCCGAGGCGGCGGGGGAGCGCGCGTGACCGGGGCGAACGCCACGGCCGCATCGGGTGCGCTCGAGGTCGTGCTCGCCACCCACAACGCGCACAAGGTGGCCGAGTTCCAGCGCATCCTGGGTGAGCGGATGCCGGGACTCGCGGTGCTCGCCTACGACGGCCCGTCGCCCGTGGAGGACGGCACGAGCTTCGCCGAGAACGCGCTCATCAAGGCTCGCGCCGCGGCGGAGCACACCGGGCGCATCGCACTCGCCGACGACTCGGGTATCACGGTCGACGTCATGGGCGGCGCCCCCGGCATCTTCTCAGCCCGCTGGGCGGGCGAGCGCGCCGGCGACGAGGAGAACGTGCGGCTGCTGCTCGCGCAGCTCGGCGACGTGCGCCGGCCGAATCGCGGCGCGGCCTTCCACTGCACGATCGCGGTCGTCGTGCCGTCGGCCGTGCTCCGGGACGCCGATGCCGACGAGGAGTTCGTCGCCGAGGGACTCTGGCGAGGTTCGCTCGCCTACGAGCCGCGCGGCTCGCACGGATTCGGCTACGACCCCGTGTTCGAGCCCGAGGGGCACGAGGTGACGGCCGCCGAGCTGCTGCCCGAGCAGAAGAACGCGATCAGCCACCGGGCGCGGGCGTTCGAGGCGCTCATCCCCGAGCTCGAGCGCATCGCGGCGGGCCTCACTCCCGCCGAATAGCGGATGCCCCTGCCCAAGCCCGACGTCACCCGGTGACGAACGCCGTCAACCGGTCGGCGAACTCGTTGAACGCCGTGCCGGTGGTGAGCATCGCCCACCCGTGGCCGACCCCGTCGCCGACGATCGTCACGTCGTCGCTCGCGCTCGCGTCGGCGAGCTGCTGCAGCTCGTCGACGCTCACGGTCGAGTCGTCGGGGGCGACTGCGAGGAAGAGCGGCGCCGCGAGCGCCGGTGCGTCGTCCATCGAGTCGTAGCCGCGGAACGAGATCGGTCCCGACAGGTCGGCGACGCCGTCGAGGACGGCGGCATCGCCGTCCCGCCCGCCCGCGACGACGGCCGCCGTTCCGCCCATCGAGGCACCGATGACGACGACCCGCTCCGCCCCGTGCTCGCGCGCCCAGTCGGCGGCCGCGAGCAGGGCGTCGGCACCGTCGTCGACGACGTGGTTCGCGCCGGAGGGGCACTCGGTCGCGCCGTAGCCGCAGTTGTTGACGAGCAGCACCTGCACGCCCTGCTCGGCCAGGCTCGACGCGTACGGCCAGAATCCGCACTCGTCTTGATTCCGCTGGTGCGCGAAGATCGCGGTCGTCGTGCCGGAGCCTGCGACGCCGACGTCGAACAGCGCCTCGCCGACGGGCAGCAGCATCGCGCTCGACTCGACGCCGGTGTCGCCGCACTGCTCGGAGGGCGGCGTGGGCTGCTCGGCGGCGGGCTCGGCCGTCGCCGATGCGTCGGCGCCGCTCGTCGCTCCGCCGCCGCCTCCGGGACCGCCCGCGCATGCGGAGAGCGCGGCGACGAGGCATCCGACGGTCAGGGCGATGGCGAGCGTGCGGCGCGAGGGCATGCACCGCAGCCTAGGGCGGGAGCCGCAGCGACCGCGACCCCCCCGTGCGCTGCCATGCCGGTGAGAACGCGACTCATTCCTGATTGGGGCGATTCGCTCCCGGCGCGCCCCGGCCGACCTACGCTGGAAGCGACATGGCACACGATCACGCGCACGACCACGCTGCGACGGCGAACCGCACCCGACTCTGGATCGCGATCGCGATCATCGGCGCGTTCGTGCTCGTGCAGGTCATCGGCGGCCTGCTGAGCGGCTCCCTCGCACTGCTCGCCGACGCCGGGCACATGACGAGCGACCTCATCGGCCTGATCGTCGCGCTCGTCGCCGCGATCGTCGCCGCCCGCCCGGCGACCGACCGGCAGACCTACGGATTCCGTCGCGCCGAGGTGTTCGGTGCGCTCATCAACGGCGTGATCCTCGTCGTCGTCGCAGTGACCGTCACGATCGGCGCGATCGGCCGGCTCGTCACGGGCGCGGAGGGCGAGGCGCACGAGGTGCAGGGCGGCATGATGCTCGTCATCGCCGTGCTCGGGCTCGTCGCGAACATCGCGGCGATGCTCGTGCTGCGCGGCGGAGCGAAGGACTCGATCAACCTGCGCGGCGCGTACCTCGAGGTGCTCGGCGACACGATCGGCTCGGCCCTCGTCATCGTCGCGGCGATCGTCATCCTCCTGACCGGCTGGAACGCGGCCGACCCGATCGCCTCGCTCGGCATCGCGGTGCTGATCGTGCCGCGCGCGCTGTCGCTGCTGCGCGACGTCGTGCGAGTGCTCAGCGAGAGCGCGCCCGCCGACACCGACGTCGCCGAGATCCGCGACCACCTGCTCGGCACCGCCGGAGTGGTGGCGGTGCACGACATCCACGTCTGGCAGATCACCTCAGGCCAGCCGGTGTTCACGGCGCACGTCGAGGTCGAGCCCGAGGTCTTCGAGGCGGGGCGCGCGGGTGCGCTGCTCGACGAGCTCGGGGGATGCCTCAGCGAGCACTTCGACGTCGCGCACTCGACCTTCCAGCTCGAGCCCGCCGGCCGGGCGGAGCAGGAGCAGGGCTCGCACTGCTGACCGGCGCGCGCGAAGCGGCCGAGGCCCACCGCGCGGATGCGAAGCGGGCCTCGGCGCCGTCTGCCGAGGGCGATCAGCAGCTCACCGCGGGGTTGAACGGCGTGAAGACGCCCGCCGGGTTGTGCGCTCCGACCCACACGTGCAGGTCGTAGTGCGTCGGCATGCCTGGCTCGTGCCCGGGCATCGGGCCGTCGAACGGCCGCGTGCCGAGCATCGGCACGGGCTGGCCGACGTCGGGCTCGAAGAACTCGGCGCTCCAGAGGCGGAGCTCGCCCGACGGCGACGGGCCGTAGGTGAGCATCGGCGGCGCGGCGGGGTCGACCGGTGCGCCGGGGCGCACGAGCGCCGGGTTCACGTAGTGGAAGCCCATCGCTCCGTCGGGGCTCGCGGCGCATTCGCCGGCGGGCACGTAGCCGGCGGCGATCGCGGCGTCGACGTCGTGGAATCGGGCGGTCGCGGCACGCACGTCGGCGACGACGCGCCGCATCTCGGGCGTCGTGGGGCCGGGGTCGAGCGGGTGTTCGCCGTCGTGGGCCTGCGCCGGCAGCGCCGACAGGGTGACGGCCGCGGCGGTGACGAGCGTCGCGGCGATGGTGCGGTGGATGGTGCGCATGGTGATGGTTTCCTTCGTTCGGGTTCGGGTTCGGGTTCGGGTTCGGGTTCGGGTTCGGGTGCGGGTTCGGCGTGCGGTTGCGTGCGGTTGCGGCTCGGTGCGGGTGGCCGAGTTCGGGGGTCCGATGCCGCCGCGCGACGCTCAGTCGCGCTCGACCGCGTGCGATGCGATCCAGACGCGTCGCGGGTCGTAGAGGTCGCGCACGCGCACGAGCCGCTCGCGGTCGGCCGCCTCGGAGAACGCCGAGCTCGCGTCCGGGCGTTCGGCGAAGTTCGGGAAGGTGCCGCCCGTCGACCAGGGCTGCAGCGCGCCGGCGACCGCGGCGGTGACCTGCTCGCCGAGCTCGGCGAGCTCGGGGGTCGGCGCGGGCGAGACGGCGAAGAGCGCGTAGGCACCGTCGAGGCGGGCGAGCGCGCCGTCGTGCGGGCGGGCGAGCGCCCCGCCGAGGTGACGGAGCTCCGCGATCATGAGCGGCGTCTCGACGCCGGGCCCCGCCGCGGCGAGCAGCGCGTCGATCGCCGCCTCCGGAAGGCCGGCGAGCATCGCGTGGTCGGAGACGCCGGGGGTCGGCGCGGGCGGGTCCATGTGGACCGCGAGCAGCCCCGACGACGGCATCCGCCCGAAGGTGTCGAGCTCGGGTGCGAGGTCGCGGAGGGGGGCGAGCAGCTCGGCCGCCCGCTCGTCGTCCTCGAGCAGCGCGCCGTCGATGACGACGAGCTCGCGGCCGCTGAGGAAGGGCGGCAGCTCGGGCAGCGGCGGGAAGCGCATGAGGCGCAGCGAGGTCGTGACCGACTCGGGCACCGTGCTCGTCCACTCCGCCCACGCGCGGGCGACCTGCGGCGCCGCCGCGAGGTCCCACAGGAGCATTCCCGCGACCACGTCGGCGATGGGCAGCAGGTCGATCTCGACGGCGACGACGACGCCGAAGCCGCCACCGCCGCCCCGGAGCGCCCAGAACAGGGCGGCGTGCTGTTCAGCGCTCGCACGGATGAGCTCGCCGTCGGCCGTGACGAGCTCGATCGCCCGCACCGATGAAGCGGCCAGCCCGTGCGCGCGCCCGTAGAACGAGAGTCCGCCGCCGAGCAGGTAGCCCGCGACCGCGACGTCGCCCGCGCTGCCGTGCAGCGCGGTCAGGCCGTGCGGGGCCGCCGCGGCGACGACGTCCTGCCAGAGCGTGCCGCCGGCGACGCGCGCGGTACGCAGGGCCGGGTCGACCTCGACACCCGTGAGGGCGTGCAGGCGGAGGAGCAGCGCCTCCTCGAGGTGGTCGCCGGCGATGGCGGATGCCGCGTGGCCAGTGCTCTGCGGCGCGATCCGCAGTCCGTCGGCGCCGGCCGCCGTGACGGCGGCGACGACCTCGGCGACGGTGCGTGGCACGGCGACGGCGGCCGGCCGCTGCGAGACGGCCAGGTTCCACGGGCGGCAGGCGTCGTCGTAGCCGGTGTCGCCCGGCAGGAGGACGACCTCGAGCTCGCGCAGCGCGGCGAGGCCGGTGATGATCGGGTTCATGCTGATTCCTTCGTAATGGGTCGGAGCGGGTGCGGCCACCGTCGCCTCGAGTCGCACGAGCATGCCCGCGGGCCGCTCGCGTTCGTCGGCGACGACCTCGACGCGGACGTCGCGGGTCGCGTCGCCGAGTCGCTCGGCGAGGATGCCCACGAGCTCGTCGGCGGGTTCGGCCGACGCGTTGTGCACGCGAAGCCGGCGCAGCGCGGTCAGCGGCAGCCCGCGGTCGACGATGTCGTGCTCGAGGCGCACGAACGCGAGGCACAGCTGCGCGGTCGCGTCGTCGGCGTGCACGAGATCGCCGCGCTCGTCGACGGGCTCGGAGTGGATCGTGGTGGTCACGGATCCAAGCCTGCGAACGGCGCCGGCCCCGAGCCATCCCAGTTGTGGGGGGATTTCCGGATCCCAGTGTTCTGGGATATCGCGGCGGGGGCCGGCGGGCGCATACTGATCGCATGCACAACCGGTTGCGCGCCGAACGCGCTCGCGGCGATCTCGACGTGCTCTCGCGCGCTGGCCTCGACCTCGACGACTTCATCGCCGAGGCGACCGAGACCGTCGGCCGGGCGACGCCGTGGGTGGGCGCGTGCGTCGGCACGCACGACCCGTCGACCATGATGCTGACGAGCGCCCGCAAGTACGGCTCGCTCGTCGCGAACAACGAGCACGACATGCTGTTCGGCCTCCTCGAGTACGGGGCCGAGGAGCCGAGCTCGTTCCGCGCGCTCGCCAGGTCGGAGGCGCGCGCGATCGGCATGCACGCCTCGGACGACGTCGACGCCGACCGGTCGGAGCGCACGAACCGCCTCATGCGCCCGGTCTACGGCTTCGGCGACGAGGCCCGCCTCGTGTTCCGCGACGGTGCGGGCGTGTGGGGGTGCCTCGCGATGTTCCGGGGAACGGACGACGCGAAGTTCTCGCGCGATGAGGTCGACTTCCTCGGCACCCTGTCGGAGTCGTTCGCCCGGGGCGTCCGCGCCGGAATGCTGACCCGGCTCTCGGCGCCACCGGTCGCCGAGTCGGACGTCTGCGGGCCGGCGGTCGTCATCGTGGGAACCGACGACGAGGTCTCGCAGATCAGCCTGGGTGCCGAGGAGCGGCTCGCCCAGCTCGCGACCACCCAGCACAGCGGCGACCCGCTGAGCCTCGTGACCTCGCTCGTCGGCGCGGCCCGGCGCATGCTCGCCGTGCCCGGCTCGCCGATCCCGCGGGCGCGCGTGCGTACCGCCGCGGGCACCTGGCTCGTGCTGCACGCCTCGCCGCTGGCCGGTCCCGACGGCGCAGCGGGCGACGTCGTCATCACGATCGAGGAGGCGCGCCCGCCCGAGATTGTCGCACTCGTGGTCGCCGCGTTCGGGCTGACGCCCCGCGAGCGCGACGTCACGAGGCTCGTGCTGCAGGGCGTCGAGACGAAGGAGATCGCGGCGACCATGCACGTCTCGGCCTACACCGTGCAGGACCACCTGAAGTCGGTGTTCGAGAAGGCTGGGGTGCGCAGCCGTCGCGAGCTCATCTCGCGCGTCTACTTCGACCAGTACGTGCCGCGGATGGGCACCGAGGTCGCGCCGAGCGGGTGGTACGCGGGCTGAAGCCGCGAGGCGCGGTTCAGGCGAGCGGATGCCTCGGCCGAGGCATCCCCGTCAGTGCTCGTCGTGCTTCGGGCCCCGCTCGAAGACGTCGGCGTCGAGCACGAGCTCGGCGGCCTCGGTCTCGTCGGTGACGACGTCTTCGCCGGCGGCGGCGGCCTTCTTCGCCTTCGACCGCTCGCGCAGGTAGTGCCAGAGCGTCACGATGGCCGTGCCGCCGACCGCCGCGAGCAGGATGAGGTCGATGTACTCCTTGACGAAGTCGGCGATCGGGGGGATGAAGCCGATCGCGTACCCGAACATCGTGAGTCCGAAGCCCCAGAGCACGGCGCCGACGAGGTTGTAGAGCGTGTACTTGCCCTTGTGCATGTGGCCGACGCCTGCGGCGACGGGGGTGAAGGTGCGCACGATCGGCACGAAGCGCGCGAGGATGACCGCGAGGGCGCCGAACCGGTCGAAGAAGGCGTTCGTGCGTTCGACGTTCTTGACGCTGAACAGGCCCGATTCCTTTCGTTCGAAGATCGCCGGGCCGGCCTTGTGGCCGATGAGGTAGCCGACCTCGCCGCCGATGAACGCGGCGAGTCCGATGAGCAGCGACACCCACCAGACGCTGATGCCGAAGACGCCCTCGGGCGAACCGGGCAGCGGGTGCGAGAGCAGCCCCGAGATCACGAGGAGGGTGTCGCCGGGCAGCAGGAACCCGACGAGCAGGCCCGTCTCGGCGAAGATGATGCCGCACACGACGAGCAGCGCCCACGGCCCGGCGCCGCCGATGATCGTCTCGGGGTCGAGCCACGGGATGAGGGCGGTGTGGACCATGCGGATGGGCTCCAGTCGTCGGACCCGGCGGTACCGGGTCGGCGGGCGGCGTGGGTATGACGTGAGTCTACCGAGCGGCCCCTGGACGCGGCATCCGACTGCAGGATGACCCGCATCTCACCCCGCGGGGTGAGATGCGCGGCACCGGCCGCGCTCGTTCCGCACGACGCCGCCGTCGGCGAGGTCGCTGCGTGTCGGTCGTCGCGCGTAGGGTCGCCGACATGCGCTACGGATTCATCTATCCCGGCAGTGATCCAGAACTCGCGGTCGAGCTGGCCGGGCTCGCAGAACAGTACGGCTGGCATGGATTCTTCGTGTGGGAGGGCATCTGGGCGACCGACCCGTGGTCGGTGCTCGCGGCGGCGGCGATGCGCACGACGAACGTGCGACTGGGCACGATGCTCACGCCCGTGCCCCGCCGCCGGGTGTGGGAGCTCGCGGGCCAGACGATGACGGTCGACCGGCTCTCGGGCGGGCGCGTCATCCTGTCGGCCGGGCTCGGCGTCGCCGAAGACGCCGAAGACCGCTTCTGGATCTTCGAGCACGACCCGGGCCGGCGCGAGCGGGCCGACGTCTTCGACGAGTCGCTCGACCTCCTGCCGAAGCTCTGGCGAGGCGAGCCCTTCGAGCACGAGGGGGCGCACTACACGGTGCGGCGCACCGACCGCATGCTGCCGCTGCCGCCCGTGCAGCAACCGCGCATCCCGATCTGGGCGGTCGGCCTGTGGCCGCGCCCGAAGTCCATGCGACGCGTCGCCCGCCTCGACGGGTGGTTGCCCAACTACGCGCCGCCCGGCGAGGGCGCCGCGGGGCCCGACGCCCAGCGCGAGCTGTTCACGCCCGAGATCGGCGCCGAGGCGATGGCGTGGCTGCGCGCCGAGCGCGAGCGCCTCGGCCTCGCCGACGAGCCGTTCGACTGGGTGCAGGAGGGCACGACGGCGGGGCTCGACCCGGCCTCCGACGCCGCGGTCGTCCGCAGTTGGGCCGAGGCGGGGGCGACGTGGTGGCTCGACACCGACTGGTCGGTGCCCGCCGAGCGCATCGAGCAGTACTCGAGAGCGCGGCTCGCGGCGGGTCCGCCCGTCATCGACCGCTGACACGGGGTCGGCCCGGGCTCGCGTCGATCACACGAGCCCGGGCCGTATTTCCCCTGATCCCGATGACCGAACCACCGGGGCGTCGTCCCTGCGACTCTCTCAGCAGAACACGGGAACCGATTCCTCCGCGAGGGGTTGACGGGGCCCGTGGCCTGATGCATTGCGAGTCGGGTAGGACGGAAACGGTCGAACGCAGCGCCGTCGGGCTGCGTCGCGTCGCGTCGCGTGCGGAAGGTGGGACTTGAACCCACACGCCCGAAGGCACAGGAACCTAAATCCTGCGTGTCTGCCGATTTCACCACTCCCGCGAGTGCCCGTTCAGTCTATGCGGGTGCGCTTTCGCCGAGCCGCGCCTGCCTGGTGCACACGATGTCCGTGCCAGCACTGATTCGGCTCCGAGGCGGCTGCGGGAAACTTGCGCTCCAGCGCCTGGCGCGTGGGTCGGGCGCCCACTCGGCCGATCGAGGTGCGCCATGGCGTGGCAGGAGTTCTATCGAGCGGGGGGCAACGCATTCGGCATCCTCCCGAACTCGCGCTACTACGGTCCGCAGGGTCATCGAGGGCGGGACTTCATCCACGATCGCGGAACGCCGATTCCTGCGTATCGAGCCGGGCGCGTCGACGCCATCGAGCACTCGCAGTTTCTCGGAACCTGCGTCATCGTCCGCCTCGATGAAGGCCGCTTCGCCGGTTGGGCGCACGCGATGAGGGTCGTCGTCGACGTGGGAGACGACATCGGTCCAGGCGACACGATCGCCCACATCGCGGGACGCGAGGACGACCCGGGAGAGTCCTGGGACGGGGCTCACTCACACACCACGCTCGGGCCGGCTGCGAGCTCGATCTTCGAGGGAACGGTGGAGGACCCGATGAGGCTCATCGGTCCGGCCATCGGAATCGAGAGTGTGATTGCAGGACTCAAGGAGGATGACATGTTCGAGAATTCCGACCGGAACAGGCTCAATAACGTGTGGGCCGGACTATTCTCCGGCGCATCGGTCGAGATCGACGGAGTCGTCAAGCGATTCAACTACGGGGTCCTGCCGATCGTCGCCCACAACCAGACACTCATCGCCCAGCAGGCCGGACGGATCGCGGCACTGGAGGAGGCGATCGCCCAGCTTTCGGCGGGTACGGACGTCTCACTCGACGTCTCGCGGATCGACGACGCACGGTTGAACGGCATCGACGAGTTCGCGAACCAGAATGCGCTGCCGTTGTCGGTCGAACTCGATCACATCGACGGCGTCGACGTGGTGAACATGAACGTCGACGAGGTGGACCGAGCCGGTTAGACGGGCCGTCGACGGTCTCGGGCCGTCGCCGGCGTCGCACCGCGGATGCCGCGCGGTCGCAGCAGCACGAGCGCGAGCGCGACGAGCACCGTGCCGACGACCGCGATCTGCAGGTCGAGGAACCACTGCATCACGAGGAACGGCGGCACGATCGCCAAGAGGGTCGCGACAGCCGTGACCTTGGGCGAGGGAGCGGTCCGCCCGGCCGGGATCGCCGTCGGCATCCGCTCGAAACGCACGAGCAGCGGCGCGATCGCGAACACGACGGCGAGCACGACGACGAACATGATCGGGCGCGTGAGCCACCAGGCGGCGCTGCCGGGTTCGGGTGCGGCGCCGGGCACGAGCAGCGACAGCCCCTCGACGACGACGATGACCGGAAGGTGCCACAGGTACACCGTCATCGCACGGCTGCCGACGAGGTAGACCACCGCCTGGGCGGGGCGACGCCGCATGAGCGCGTCGAGCGGACGGTGCAGGGCGCTCAGCAGGCTGAGCTGCGCGACGCCGAGCAGCATGAGCGGCACCGTGGGCGGGTTGAGGTTCACGAGCATGTCGGGGGAGTACCAGCCCGCCGCGACGAGCGGCCAGATCACGAGGTACGCCGCCGCGGCGAGCCCGACGAGCGTGACGACGCGCCGGCGCCGGAACCAGCCGTCGGCGTACCAGAAGCCGAGCTGCTGCACGAAGAGCCAGACGAACAGGAGGTTGAGGAGCCCGATCTCGGTGACGCCCGAGGCGATGCGCAGCGCGTCGACCGCGACGGCGCCCGCGGCGAGCACCCCGAGCGTCGTCCGTGGTGCGCGGGCATGCAGCCGCGTCATCCACGGCACTGCGCTCTGCGCGATGAGGAACGCCGCGAGGAACCAGAGCGGTGAGCCCGCCCCGGTCGCGACGGTGTCGAGGAGCGCCGGGTCGACGCCCGCGAGCGTCGCCCCGCCGAGCACGACGGCGAAGAACGCGAAGAGCGGCAGCGACGGCCCGGCGAGTCGCAGCACGCGGCCGCGCACGAACGCGGTCGCGTCGCCGCCTCGACGGGCGAGGCTGCGCCAGGCCGCGAGGGCGGTGAAGCCGCCGACCGCGAAGAAGAGCGGCATGATCTGGCCGACCCAGGTCGCGGCGGCGAACCACGGCTGCGCCTCGAGCGGACGCGAGACGACGAGCGCTCCGTCGGGCGCGTACCCGACGCCGATCATGAGCAGATGGATGACGACGACCAGCAGGATGCACCCGACCCGGGCGAGGTCGACCACGAGGTCGCGCGAGGCGAGTGCTGCGGCCCGGGCGGCATCGGCGCGTTCGGCGGTGGCGGTGACGGTCGGAGCGGGAGCGCCCGATCGCGCGGCGGGGCTCGATCGCGGCGTTGCGGTCATGTCGGCCTGGCTCCTCGTCATTCGGGTCGGCGGGCCGAGCCTAGCAACGCCGAGCGGCTCCGCGAGTGAGCCTGTGGACGCCCGCATCGGTGCCCAGCGGAACCGCTTCGGGGGTCGCCCTCCGCCGCTCCGCGCCGAGTGACGATGCGGATGGCGGATGGCGCCCCCGGAAGGCGATCAGTGCGATGAGCGAGCGTCGTGGCCGAACAGCATGCGCGCGAGCACGAGCATCATGACGATGAACGCGGCGACCACCGGCAGCGGCGCCCACCACCAGCCGACCGTGAAGCCGAGCACGGGCACGAGCGCGAACGCCGTGAGCCAGATGACGGCGCTGTAGATGCCGAAGCGGGCGGCCGCGGCCGGGTCCTGCTCGAAGCGGTTGCCGACCTCGACGGCGTCGCGGTGCATCGCGACCACCCACGGCTTGTGCCGGTTCGTCTGGGTGGCACCGAGCGCGCTCAGCACGGCGATCGCGGCGACGGCGAGCACCGCGGCGAGCACGAGCCAGACGAGCTCGAGCCGCCAGACGACGACGGCGGCGAAGCCCAGTGAGGCGACGAGCGTGCCGGTCGCCGCACCGAAGGCGACGGCGCGGCCGGTCGGCAGCGGGTAGTTCGTCGTGGTCTCCTGGCGGAGCGCGTCGGCCGTGATGACGCCGATCGCGAGCCCGAGCGCGGCGGCGATCGCGATGAGCGGCCCGGCGGCGAGCGGCATGAGCGGGGTGAGGCCGAGCACGAGGGTCACGAGCGCCGCCGCCGCGACGATCGAGAGCACGACGGTGCGCACGACGAACGCGGGCTTCGGGCGCACCCGGTGGCGCAGGGCCGTCTGGGCGGCGGATGCCGCGGGGCGAGCGGCGCGTGCGGAGGGTGCAGAGGCATCCGCGTCGCCGGTCGCCGCCGCGACGAGCTCGCGCACGTCGCCGAGCTCGTCGACGGCTCGGCGGGCGGCCTCGGCGGGGGAGGCGCCGGCGACCTCGAGCTCGGCGACCCGCGAGAGCAGGTTGTCGCGGATCTCCTCCTTCAGGTCTTGCGCCTCGGGGGTGGGGTCGATGCCCGCGAAGGCCTCGTCGAGGAGGCGGTGCACCTCGGTCGAGGTGCGGGGGCTGCGGTTGTCGCTCATCGCAGGGAGCCTTTCGTGTTCGCCGGCGCCGTCTGGCTGCCGAGCAGGGAGTCGATGACGGTGCGGGTGGCCACCCAGCTCGCCACGTTCTGGCGGAAGGCGGCGCGGCCCGCGTCGGTGATGCGGTAGTACTTGCGGCGGCCGCCCTGCGACTCGTCGCCCCAGTACGCCTCTGCGAGACCGTCGCGTACGAGCCGGCGGTAGCTGGCGTAGAGGGTCGCCTCCTTGATCTCGTAGCCCCCGCCCGTGGCATCGCGGATGTGCTTGTAGATCTCGAAGCCGTAGCTGTCGTGCTCGCGCAGCACGCCGAGCACGATCGTGTCGGTGTGCCCGCGCAGCAGGTCGGCCGCGAAGGCGTCGCCGGATGCCGCTGAATCTTGGATCATGTGAAGTACTGTAACAGATCAAGTAATAAATGTGAACAAGAAATGGATGTCGCAGGGTGGCGCGCCGACGACGTGGATGGCTCGCGGCTGGCGTTGTGGATAACTTCGACGCAGTCGTCGGGCCCCACCGCATGATGGATGCCATGTCCGACGCCGTCCGCACCATCGCCGAGCGCGTGCGCACGCGGGTGCTGCGCGAGGGGGTCGATCTCGCGGGCGACGACGACGTCGCCGCCCGGTATGCGCACGACGAGGTGAGACGGTACAGCGAGCGGGCGCTCGCGGGCGCCCATTCGGGGCTCGTCGACGAGGCGGGCACCGCGCGAGACGTCGTCGCCGCGCTCACCGGGTACGGCGCCCTGCAGCCCTTCTTCGACGATGACACCGTCGAAGAGATCTGGATCAACGGTCCGGCCCGCGTGTTCGTGGCGCGCGGAGGCGTCTCCGAACTGACGAACCTCGTGCTGAGCGACCGCGAGGTGCGCGAACTCGTCGAGCGCATGCTCGCGCACACCGGACGGCGCGTCGACCTCAGCTCGCCGTTCGTCGATGCCTCGCTGCCCGACGGATCGCGGTTGCACGTGGCGATTCCCGACGTCGCGAGGGAGCACTGGGCGGTCAACGTCCGAAAGTTCCAGCGGCGCATCAGGTCGCTCGCGGCGCTCGTCGAGCTCGGATCGCTGACGGTCCAGGCCTCCGAGTACCTGCGCATGTCGGTGCTCGCCGGAGCGAACATCCTCGTCTCCGGGGCGACGCACACCGGCAAGACCACCATGCTCAACGCCCTCATGTCGGGCGCGCGGACGGGCGACCGGGTCGTCACCGTGGAGGAGACCTTCGAGCTCGACCTCGACGTGCGCGACCTCGTCGCCCTCCAGTGCCGGCAGCCGAGCCTCGAGGGAACCGGCGAGATCACCCTGCGACGGCTCATCAAGGAGGCGTTGCGCATGCGCCCCGACCGGCTCATCGTGGGCGAGGTGCGAGAGGCCGAGAGCCTCGACCTGCTCATCGCGCTGAACTCGGGTCTTCCCGGCATGTGCACCATCCACGCGAACTCGGCTCGCGACGCACTCGCGAAGCTGTGCACGCTGCCGCTGCTCGCCGGACGGAACATCGACTCCGCCTTCGTCGTTCCGACGGTGGCGAGCTGCATCGACCTCGTCGTCCACCTCGCGATCGACCGGGACGGACACCGCCGCGTCGCCGAGATCCTCGCGCCCACCGGTGCAGCCAGCGGGGCGAGTGTCGACGCGGAGGCGATCTTCGCGACGAGCGACGGCGTGCTGATGGCGACCGGGGCGCGCCCGGCCCGCCTCGAGAAGTTCGAGGCCCGCGGCTTCGACCCCGACCACGTCCTGGGCGTGGTCGCATGAGTCTCGTGCTCGGCGCGGTGCTCGGCCTCGGCATCCTGCTCATCGCCGCACCATTGCTCTGGCCGCGCGTCGCTGGTGCTTCCACGAGGGCGACGGACTCGCTCGACCGCCTTCGCGGCGAACTCGCCCTGGCGGGGCTCGGCGGCGTGCCGCTGCCCGTCATCGTGGCCGTCGGCCTCGCGCTCGCCCTCGTCGGCGCCGCCCTCGCGCAGGCGATCTTCGGCATACCGTTCCTGACCGCGATCGGTGCGCTCCTCGGTGGCGCGCTCGTCCCGTTCGTCGTGCGAGGCCGCGCGGCCCGCCGGCGCGCGGCGAATCGCGCGGTCTGGCCCGACGTCGTCGACCACCTGGTCGCGTCGGTTCGGGCGGGCATGTCGCTGCCCGACAGCCTCGGAGCCCTCGCGGAGCTCGGCCCGGCTCCGACGCGACCCGCGTTCGCCGCGTTCGAACGCGAGTACCGGCGCACGGCGAACTTCTCCGCCTGCCTCGACGGGCTCAAGGCCGAGCTCGCCGATCCCGTCTCCGACCGGATCCTCGAAACACTGCGCATGGCGCGGGAGGTCGGCGGCAGCGACGTGACCGCAGTCCTGCGCGCGCTCGCCGGGTACCTCCGTGAAGACGCGGCACTCCGCGCCGAGGTCATCTCGCGCCAGTCCTGGATCCGCAACGCGGCTCGGCTCGGCGTTGCCGCCCCCTGGCTGCTGCTGCTCGTGCTCGCCTCGCGGCACGAGGCGATCATCGCCTACGACAGCCCGGCCGGAGCCGTCCTCATCCTCGTCGGCCTCGGCGTGACCCTCGTTGCGTACCGCGCCATGATCGCGCTCGGCCGGCTTCCCGAGGAGCGACGATGGTTCAACTGACGACCGTCGGGGCACTGAGCCTCGTCCTCGGCGTCACCGCCGGCCTCGGTCTCTGGATGCTCGTGTCGACGCTGCCGCGGATCGGCCGTCCGCGCCTCGCGGAACGCGTCGCACCATACGTCGCCGACCTCTCTGCGGAGGCACGGGCGATGCTCGCACGACGACCCGCCGACCCGGGCCCCGTGCTCGCAGCGCTCGTCGCGCCGACCGCCCAGCGGCTGCGCGGAGTGCTGTCGTCGTGGCTCGGCGGCAACGACCTCATCGCACGGCGCCTGCGCCAGGCGGGCTCGACGGCGAGTGTCGAGCGATTCCGCGGCGAGCAGCTCGCCTGGGCGGCCGGCGGGTTCGTGTTCGGGGCAGCTCTCGCCGTGGCGGCACCCGGCTTCGCGACGCTGCCCGCGATCGTGCGGATCACGGCTCCGTTCATCGCGGCGGCGCTCGGCGCGATCGGACGTGACTGGGTCCTGCAGCGGAGCGCGAGACGGCGCCTCGCCCGCATCTCATCCGAGCTCGCGACCGTCCTCGAGTTCCTGACGCTGAGCCTCACCGCAGGCGAAGGCATGCTCGACGCGCTGCGCAGGGTGTCGGCAGCGGGCACCGGCGAGTTGCCGACCGAGTTCGGTCGGGTCGTCGCGACGGTCGGCACCGGCGTACCGCTCGCGACGGCGCTCGCCGAGCTGCGCGACGGTGTCGACCATCCCGGGCTCACTCGCGCGCTGGATCAGGTGCTCGGAGCGCTCGAGCGCGGGGCACCCCTCGCCGCCGTGCTGCGCGCCCAAGCCGGCGACGCCCGCGAGGCCGCGAAGCGCTCGATCATCGAGGCGGCCGGCCGCAAGGAGATCGCGATGCTCGTGCCGTTGATCTTCCTCATCCTCCCGGTCACGATCGCCTTCGCGCTCTTCCCCGGCTACCTCGTACTGCAGGCGGGCTTCTGATGCCCGACGACGAAAGGAACTCCCATGCGACAGCAGATCATGCGCCGAATCCACGACGAGCGCGGCGACGTGCCCGGCTGGGTGTTGATCACCCTCATGACCGCCGGGCTCGTGATCGTCATCTGGGGCCTCGCCGGTCCCGCGCTGAGCGACGTCTTCAACCAGGCGATCGATCGAGTGCTCGGCATCTGATCCGGCGCTCGCTCGCGGTGGTGCGGGCGCGACTCGCCGACGAACGAGGCTCGGCGGTCGCGGAGTTCACCCTCGTCGGCGTCTTGCTGACGGTGCTCGCGCTCGCGGTCGTGCAGCTCGGGCTCGCGCTCCATGTGCGCAACACGGTGCTCGATGCTGCGGCCGAGGGAGCCCGGTACGCATCGCTCGCCGGGTCGAGCGATGCCGACGGCGTCGTGCGCACGCGGGAGCTGATCTCGGCTGCGATCTCGAGCGACTATGCGGGCGAGGTGAGCGCGTCGCGCACGACGATCGACGGCGTTCCGGTCGTCGCAGTGACCGTTCGTGCGACGCTGCCCGTCGTCGGACTGCTCGGCCTCGATCGCGGGCTGGAGGTGACCGGGCATGCGGCGGTCGAACGCCTCGGCTGACCTGCGGTGGCCGGCGGGCCCGAGTGGCGACGACGGCGAGCGGGGCTCCGCGTCGCTCGAGTTCCTGACGGTCGGGATGCTGCTGCTCGTGCCGCTCGTCTACCTGGTGCTCGCGATCGCCGCCGTGCAGGGCGGTGCGCTCGCGGTCGAGGGTGCCGCCCGCCAGGCCGCCCGGGTCGCCGTCGAGGCGGGCGGTCGGGGCGACGCCGAGATCGCCGTCGAGCGCGCGGTGGCGGTCGCGCTCGCGGACTACGGGATCGAGGCCGGCGAGGCGTCCGTCGAGCTCGACTGCCAGGCGGGCGACTGCGCCGCACCCGGCAGCCGGGTGCGGGTGTCGGTCCGGGCCACGGTGCGCCTGCCCCTCGTCCCCGACGTGCTCGACCTCGACCGGGTCGGCAGCGTTCCGCTCGATGCGAGCGCGACGCAGACGGTGTCGCGATTCGCGGGTGATCGCCCGTGACGCGCTGGGCCGCACGGTTCCGCCGGGGAGCGGAGCCGAGACGCGAGTGCCATGCCGGTGCCGGCGGCGACGAACGCGGATCCACGATGCTGCTCACGATCTTCTTCTGCGCGCTCGGGCTCGCCCTCGTGCTCGTGGTCGCATCGGCGACGTCGCTCTATCTCGACCGGAAGCGACTCTTCACCCTCGCCGACGGGGCCGCGCTCGCCGGCGCCGAGATGTGGAACCTCGACGAGGTGCGCGTCGACGACGGTGCGCTCTCCGTCGAACTCGACGACGCCCGCGTCCTGCGCGCCGCGAACGACTACCTCGGCGACGCCGTGCACGAACTCGACGCGGTCGAACTCGTCGAGGCGACGTCGACCGACGGCCGCACCGCGACCGTGACCCTGCGGGCCGTGTGGCACGCGCCGATCTCGACCGACCTCATCCCGGTGGCGGTGCCCATCGAGGTGACGGCGACCGCCCGGTCGGTCTTCCATTGACGCACGATGGCCCGCGCGCTGCCTGATCGGGAATATGCGGCCGCCCGCGCCTGATTGACTTGAAGCATGACCATCGAGATCTCAGACCACTTCACCCGCATCCTCAACGCGCCCGTGTTCGCCTTCCTCGGCACCACGCGCCCGAACGGCGAGGTGCAGGTCAACCCGATGTGGTTCGAGTTCGATGCCGACACCCAGACCATCCGTTTCACCCACACGACGAAGCGTGCGAAGTTCCGCAACTTGCAGAAGAACCCGGCGATGACGCTCGCGATGACCGACCCAGAGAACGCGCACAAGTACGTCGAGGTGCGCGGCCGGCTCGCCGAAGTCGTCCCCGACCCCGAGGGGGCGTTCTACGTGCACCTCGGGCAGCGGTACGGCGACCCCGACACCGCGGTGCCCGCCGACCACGCCGACCGCGTCATCCTCGTCATGCAGCTCGAGAAGGTCAACGGCCGCTGACGGCGCCGGTCAGCGCAGGCGGCGCGGCACGTACCTCGGGATGTAGCGCCAGAGCACGCCCGCCCCGATGAGGCCGACGATGCCCATCGTCGCGCTCGCGGCCATGATCGACACGAGCGACGTCACGCCCGCGACGACGAGCGGCGCGACCGCCTGGCCGGTGTCGCCGATCGTGCGGTACGCGGCGAGGAACGGGGCCGGGTTCGCCTTCGGTGCCAGGTCGGCGCCGAGGGTCAGGATCACCCCGCTCGACAGCCCGTTCGCGACGCCGAAGAGCAGCGCGACCGCCGTGAACCACGCGGCCGCAGCGGGCACGTCGTGGGTGAACGCGAGCACGAGGTGCCCGACCGCGAGCCCGAGCAGCCCGGGGATGGCGCTCCACATGCGGCCGAACCGGTCCATGACCTGCCCGCTCACGTAGAACAGCGCGAAGTCGATCGTCGCCGAGATGCCGATCACGAGTGCCGCCTGCTCGGGCGGCATGCCGATCGACACCGCCCACAGCGGCAGGATCATCGTGCGACTCGCGCGCAGCGCCGCGAGGATGCCGATGCCCGTGCCGATGCGTGCGAGCACCTCGCGGTGCACCACGATCGCGCGGAACACGCCGTGCGATGCGGCCGCCGCGTCGGCCTCGCCGGCGGTGCCGCGACGCCCTTCGACCGCGGATGCCTCACGCGCGCGCCGTGCGGCCCCGAATGCCTGCTCGGGGTCGGGCAGCAGCACGAGCACCACGACGACCGCGAAGCAGCTCGCGACGAGCACCCAGAACACCGGCTCCGAGGAGCCCGCGAACGCGATGATCGCCGCCGCGACGAACGGGCCGACCGCCCAGCCGGCGCGGAACACGCCCGCGAGCGTCGACAGCGCGCGGGCGCGCACCCGCTCGGGCACGTAGCTCGTGAGGAATGCGTGGCGGGCGAGCCCGAACACCGCCGTCGCGAGCCCGAGCAGGAACACCCCGACACCGAGCGCGACCGTCGTCGGCGACGCGAGCGCGACGAGCACGCCGGTCACCGCGAGCAGCGCCGCCCCGATCATGGCGTTGCGCTCGCCGATGCGGGCGACGACCCACCCCGAGGGCAGGTCGCCGACGAGCTCGCCGACCATGAGCATCGCGGCGATGAGCCCCGCGAGCGCGAGCGAGGCGCCGCGCTCGGTCGCGACGACCGGGATGACGGGGATGATCGCCCCCTCGCCGAGCGAGAACAGCAGCGTCGGCAGGTAGGCCGGGAGGACGATGCCGCGCCACGAGAACGGGGCGGCGGAGTCGGTCATCGCCTTCGACGCTACACCCGGCACGCGGTGCGGACGCATGCGAGCCGCGGCCCGTGCGACGCGAACGAGGGGCCCGGCCGTGACGGCCGGGCCCCTCGCCTCTCACGGGGGAGTGAGTTCAGCGAACGCCCTTCGCGGGCGCGGCCTCGAACGCGCGGTCGATCTCCTGCGAGAAGGTGTTGCCCGCGGCATCCTTCGCCGTCACCCGCAGGTCGACCCAGCCGCCCTTGTCGGCGACCGGCACCTTCGCGGCGTAGCCGCTCACCCAGGCGCGGCTCTTCACGAAGACGTCGCCGTCGCCCTCGACCGCACCCGTCGGGGCATCGGTCTTCGCGGGCTGCAGCGCGACCTCTACCCAGTCGCCGCCGGCGGCGCGGGCCTCGAGCGTCGCCTCGGTGATCGCGCCGGCCGGCGCGGAGCCCGCGACGTGGCCGAGCTCGAGGCCGAGCGCGATGCCGGTGCCCTTGCGGCGACCGTCGCCGGCCTCGTTCGCGGCGTTCACGTCGAGGTCGTAGTACGCCTGGATCATCGGCAGCAGCCGGTTGGTCCAGTCGCCGAGCTTGCCCTCCGAGGTGAACGTCCAGTCGCTCACCGTCTTCGTCGAGCCCTCGAGGTGCGAGCCGTCGTGGGTCGCGGTGCTCACCACGCGGATCTGCTGCTCGCCGTCGGGCAGGTCGTAGACGTTCACGCCCTGATGCTCGGCCTGCTTGACCAGTTCGCCGTCGAAGTACACGTCGGTCGTCTGCGTCACGGTCGAGGGCTCCACCCAGGTGTCGAAGGTGCCCGTGCGATCGGCGCTGCCGCCGTCGGCCCAGCTGGGCACGTTGATCTGCGCGTAGTCCGAGACGCGGTACGGCACCCAGAACCCGGTCGCCACGTACGGGCGTACGATGCCGCCGAAGTACTCGGCCGACGTGCGTTCGCCGGGCTCGTAGGTGTGCTGGATGTCGCGGATCTCCCACAGCACCGAGCTGACGGCGACCCACTGGTTCCAGCGCAGTCCTTCGGTGTTGACCCACTCGGTGCGATCCATGCCGCGCTGGGCGATCATCGGGAAACCGCTGCCGTACTGGGCACCGGGCACGAAGTCGTAGCGGAACTCCGCGAGCTCCTCCTGCTGTCCGTGGAAGCGGGTGTCGATACGGGCGAGGTCCTTCTTCGAGTGCGTGTACGCGAGGTCCGACGGGATCTCGCCGTCGCCGTACTCCGCGATGTCGTAGACGACGTCCGAGTAGTGCGTCCCGATCGCCGAGACCGTCAGCTTCTTGTTCTTCGCGAGCCGGGCGATGAGCTCGCGGCCCTCGATGCCGCTGATGGTCGCGACGGGGATCGCGACGTCCGAGAAGTCCGTCTCGGAACCGACCCACGCGTTGAACTCGGCGTCCTGGTCGTTCGCGAGAACGAGCAGCTTCACTCCGGCGGCGGCCGCGTCGGCAGCCTGCTGCGAGGCCGAGCGCTCGGCGGTGCGCGTGACGACGGCGACCTTGCCGGCCGCACCCGCTGCGGCGAGCTCCTCCGGCGTGCCGGTGCCGGCGTCGACCGCCGTGGCCTTCAGCGAGCCGTCGAGCAGGGCGGAACCGCCGGGCACGATCACGTCGAGCTGGTGCTTGCCCGCGGTGACCTCGAGGAACGGCTTCTGCAGGCGCCACCGGGTCGTGAAGTCGAAGTCGGCGTCGTCGACCGTCATCGGCTGCGCCCACATCTCGTCGGTCCAGATCGGCATCATCGCGCTCGCGAGGAAGTCGTCGACCTTCATGTCCATGCGCCGGAACACCGGGTCGAGCCCGTCTTCGCCGACGTCGAGCGTGACCTGCTCGGTCGTGCGCGCGTCGAGCGCGACCGTGCTGTCCTCGTCGAGGTGCAGCGTCGGCTCGCCGACCATGACGCTCGCGAGCGTGTCGGGCGTGCGCTGCAGCTCCATGAACGACATCAGCGTGTAGTCGCCCTTCAGGATGCGCAGCGTCGTCTCACCGTCGACCCACACGGGCTCTGCGAACTGCGTGGCGGGGTTCCAGAGGTACGCGTAGGTCGCCGTCGGCTCGCCGTCGAAGTCGGTCGCCGTGATGGTGAGGTCGTAGCGCTCCGCCTCGGCGATCGTGCCGAGCGCCGTGCGGGTGACCGGCTGGCCGTCGACCGTGCCGACGAGCGCGCCCGACAGCTGGCTTCCCGCGGGAACCACGGCCGGGTCGACCGTCATGGTCGCCGAGCGGGTCTCACCCGCCGGGATCGTGAGCGACGCGACGTCGAGGGTCAGGGCGTCGAACGCGATGCCCGCCGAGAGCGGGCCCGGGTCGACTCCGCCGCCGGGGGTCGTGTCGTTCAGCGTCGCCTCGAGCGCGACCGTGATCTCCGCGTCGGTGCGGTTCGTGTACTCGACCGTGCGCTCGACGGGCGTCGGCTCCTCGCCCCAGCGGAGCATGCCGAAGTCGCCCGAGCCGGCGGCGATCACCGGGGCGTCGAGGGCGGCGTCGACGTCGATGACGCCCGCTCCGCCCTGGTACGGCGTCTGGCCGTGGTCGACCGCGGTGCTCGCGAGCGCCGCCTTCAGCTGGTCGGCGGTGTACTCGGGATGCCGCTGCTTGATGATCGCCGCAGCGCCGGCGACGTGCGGGGTCGCCATCGAGGTGCCGCTCATGGCGACGTAGTCGCCCGAGCCGGCGCTGTCGGCCGATCGGGCGGCGGTGACGTCGCTGCCGGGGCCGGTCACGTCGGGCTTCAGCGAACCCGAGCGCGTGAGCGGCCCCTGGCTCGAGAACCACGACAGGTCGCCCGACGGGTCGTCGACCGACCCCACCGTGAGCGCCTCGGCGGCGGAGCCGGGGGCACCGATCGTCTCGGCCGCTCCGGCGTTGCCTGCGGCGACGACGAACAGCGCGCCGGTCTCGTCCGCGATGCGGTTGAGCGACTCGGCCATGAGGTCCTCGCCGTCCGAGGCCTCCATCGAGCCGAGGCTCATCGAGACGATCGGGGCGTTCTGCCCGGCCCACTCCATCGCCTCGATGATCCACGAGTCCTGGCCGTAGCCGTCGTCGCCGAGCACCTTGCCGACGAGCAGGTCGGCGCCGTCGGCCACGCCGCGGTGGGTGCCGCCGCTCGCGGCGCCGTTGCCTGCGATGGTCGAGGCGACGTGGGTGCCGTGCCCGTTGACGTCGGTCGCGACGTCCGAGTCGGGCACGAAGCTCTTCGACGCGGGAAGCACGCGACCCGCGAGGTCGGGGTGGGTGTCGTCGTAGCCGGTGTCGAGCACCGCGACCGTGACGCCGTCGCCCGTGTACCCCTCGGCCCAGGCCTCGGGGGCATCGATGAAGGGCACGCTCGAATCGAGCGACGCCTTCACCTTGCCGTCGAGGTGGATGGTCTCGATGCCGTCGGCGAGCGACGGCGCCGCCGAGGTGCTGCGGGCGGCCGCCCCGCTCGGCGCGGTGAGCGCCTGCCACGCCGATGCCGCGTCGTCGTGCCCGAGCGTCGCCGCGGCCCCGCCGATGCTCTCGAGCTGCGCCCGCACCTCGAGGCCGGGCACGGGCGCGGCGAACGTGCGGGCGGCCGCGCCGTCCTGCTCGACGATGACGGGGGTCGCATCGACCGACGCGTCGTCGTAGCCGAACTCGATGAGCTTCGTCACGTTGAACAGGTCGCCGTCGAGCGCTCCCGACGCGAGGTAGGGCATCGCGCCCTGCGGGACGACGTGCAGGTCGCCCCCAGTCTCGAAGGTCTGCACGCCGGCTCCGTCGACGGCGGTGTCGACGGAGACGGTGTGCGTACCGTCGGAGAGGTCGGTGACCGTGACGCGATCGCCGGTGATCAGCGTGACGGTGTGGGCACTGCCGGCGGCCGCACTGGCGTGGGGAACGCCGGACGCAGGGCCGGCGGCCGCCGGCAGGGATGAGAGGCCGACGCCTGCGATGCCGATCGCCAGGCCGCTCGTGGCGGCGACGATCGGAAGCAGACGGCGACCGAAGGGTTGGGGTCGTGACATGCGCGAGCCTCTCGGTGTAGGGGATTCCGTCTCCCACCTTCGCCGCCCGCTCGCCTAAAGTGGTGGCGGAGTCCCGCCATGGCCATGATCCGCCACGGTCGGGCGGGCGAGGAGGTCAACGTGCTCGAGGCGCTCGGGCTCGACGCGGCGCACACCGCGGTGTACCGGTGCGTGCTGCAGCAGCCGTCTGCGTCGACCGCCGAGATCGGCGCGATGCTCAGCATGTCGGTGCCGCGCGTTCGCTCGATCGCGACCGAGCTCGAGGGCCTCGGGCTGCTCGCACGGCAGGGCTCGAACCGCGACCGGTTCGTCGCGTCGCCGCCGTCGATCTCGCTCCGCCCGCTGCTGCTCGAACGCGAGCGCGGGCTCACCCGCGCGCACGAGGCCCTCGTCGAGCTCGGCGAGCTCTACCGGCGCTCGGCGGATCAGCGGAGCGTGGCCGACGTCGTCGACGTCGTCATCGGCGACGATTCCGTGCGGCAGCGGGTCGCCCAGCTGCAGGCGGCGTCGACCGAGCAGGTGCGGGCGCTCGTGCTGCACGATGTCGCCCTGCTGAGCGGCGAGGAGAACGTCGAGGAGGACCGCGCGCTCGAACGCGGGGTGCGCTACCGGGTGATCGTCGAGAGCGGCGTGCTCGAGCGCCCCGGATGGCTCGCCGTCGCGCGCGAGATGGCGCAGATCGGCGAGGAGATCCGGGTGCTGCCGACGCTGCCGACGCGGATGTTCATCGCCGACGACCAGATGGCGCTCGTGCCCATGCGTTCGCAGGGGGAGGATCGCGGGTTCGGCGCGCTGCTCATCCACCCGAGCGGCCTGCTCGACCTCGTGATCTCGATCTTCGAGGAGTACTGGCGCTCTGCCACCGAGTTCCTGCCGATCGCCGCGGCACCGTCCTCCGACGACATCGACCGCGACCTCCTCAGGCTGCTGCTGCTCGGCGTGACCGATGCGGGCGCCGCCTCGCAGCTCGGGATCTCGCTGCGCACCCTGCAGCGCCGCGTGGCCGAGCTCATGGAGACGGCCGGGGTCACGAGCCGCATGCAGCTCGGTGCCGAGGCCGTGCGGCGCTCCTGGGTCTGAGGCGCCGGCGCGAGGCATCCACCCCGCAGCCGACTAGGCTGGAGGGCGCCATGTTGGAACTTGACCTCTCGCAGGAGATCGCGGCGCTGCGCGCCACCTTCGGCGACATCCGTACCGTGATCGACGTCGACGCGCTCGAGGCGCAGATCGCCGAGCTCTCCGAGCAGGCGGGCGCTCCAGACCTCTGGGACGACACCGCGAACGCCCAGAAGGTGACGAGCGCGCTCAGCCATCGCCAGTCCGAGCTGAAGCGCATCACCGAGGTCGGGCAGCGGCTCGACGACCTCGACGTGCTCATCGATCTCGCCAATGAGATGGAGGACGAGGACTCGGCCGCCGAGGCGCGCGCCGAGGTCGCCGCCCTGCAGAAGACGATCGGCGACCTCGAGGTGCAGACGCTCCTCGACGGCGAGTACGACGATCGCGGCGCGGTCGTCACGATCCGCTCGGGGGCCGGCGGCGACGACGCGACCGACTTCGCCGAGATGCTCATGCGCATGTACCTGCGCTGGGCCGAGCGGCACGACTACCCGGTGAAGGTGCTCGACACCTCGTACGCCGAGGGTGCCGGCATCAAGTCGGCGACGTTCGAGATCGACGCCCCCTACGCCTACGGCACGCTCTCGGTCGAGGCGGGCACCCACCGGCTCGCCCGCATCAGCCCGTTCGGCGGCGCCGACAAGCGCCAGACGAGCTTCGCCGCGGTCGAGGTCATCCCGGTCATGGAGGAGGCGACGGAGGTCGAGGTCCCCGAGAACGACATCCGCGTCGACGTCTTCCGCTCCTCGGGCCCCGGCGGCCAGTCGGTCAACACGACCGACTCGGCGGTGCGCATCACCCACCTCCCCACCGGCATCGTCGTCTCGATGCAGAACGAGAAGTCGCAGATCCAGAACCGCGCCGCGGCGATGCGCGTGCTGCAGACCCGCCTCCTGCTGCTGAAGAAGGAGGAGGAGGCGGCGCAGAAGAAGGAGCTCGCCGGCACGATCACCGCGAGCTGGGGCGACCAGATGCGCTCGTACTTCCTCTACGGCCAGCAGCTCGTGAAGGACCTGCGTACCGGCTACGAGGTCGGCAACCCCGCCACCGTCTTCGACGGCGACCTCGACGGCCTCATCGCCGCCGGCATCAAGTGGCGCAAGCGCAAGGACGACGACTAGCCACGATCCGACGTCGCCGCGCCCGACGGGTCGGCTCGGCCGGCCTCGTCGTCTGCGAGCTCGGCCCGCAGGCCGGTGACGAGCGCGGCGAGTCCAAGCTCGAACGAGCGATCGGTGGGGCGGATGCCTCGCGCCGACGCCGCGGCCGAGCGCAGCGACTCCACGTGGGCGTACTGCGGCGCGTCCGCCGCGGCGTCGCCCGGTGACATGATGTCTGCGGGTGCGAGCGCGTCGAGCGACGACCCGATGATGAACGACTCGAGCGCGACGAGTGCGTCGACGACGCCGTCGGCGCGCCAGCCCTCGCGCAGCAGTCGCCCGGTGATCGCATCGTAGTTCGCGACCGAGCGCGCCTGCCCGTCGATGGGCGTGGTCGCGAGCAGGGTGATGCCCGCGGGGTTGGCGGCCATCGCCGAACGGTACGAGCTGCCCCACCGGGCCACCGCCTCGGCGAGCGGCACCTCGTCGGACTCGAAGCCCGACACGTCGAGGAGGTCGGCGAGTCGTCCGCGCATCGCGCGGACGACGTCGGCCTTGCCGCGGAAGTAGTGGTAGAGCGCAGGCGGGTGCACCGAGAGCGACCGGGCGAGGGCCGCCATGGTGAACCCGTCGGGTCCGGCCGTCTTCGCGAGGTCGAACGCGGCGTCGACGATCTGGTCGGCGCTCAGTACGGGCGTGCGCGGGCGACCGGCGGTGCGTTTCGTCGGGGTCGGGTTCACCTGGTTCCTTCGGTGTCGTCGGTCGTCGGGTCGTCGATTTGGCCGTGCTGCGCGGGCGGAGTAACGTGTGCCCGAATTTAATCACGTTAAATTGCGCAGCCGGCCAACGAGGGCGACGGCGCGGAAACGAGCAGCATGCAGCGCATCTTCGCCGACACCATTCTCGTGGGGGCCCGGGTCATCACGATGAACCCGCGCCAGCCGGTCGCCGAGGCGATCGCGATCCGGGGCGGACGCATCCTCGCGGTGGGCGACGCCGCCACGCTCGCCGAGCTCCGCGGACCGGCGACGACGGTCGACGACCTGCGCGGCGCCTCGGTGACGCCGGGCCTCATCGACGCGCACATGCACCCCATCCAGGGCGTCGAGCTCGCGGTCGGCATCGACTTCGGGGGAGTGCGCGACCCCGAGCGGTTCCTCGAACTGCTCCGCGCCGAGGCCGCGCGCGTGGCAGGCGGCACCGCGGGCGGCTGGGTGCGCGGCTGGAACATCGACTACGACGTGTTCTCGACCCTGCCGATGACCGCCGCGGCGATCGACGACGCGACCGCCGGGGCGCCGGCGTTCCTGCTCTTCTTCGACGGGCACACGGCGCTCGCCAACAGCGAGGCGCTGCGGCGCTCGGGCATCACGGGCGCCCGCACGTTCGGCGACACCTCCGAGATCGTCGTCGACGAGTCCGGCCGTCCGACGGGCGCGCTCCGCGAGGACTCGGCGTTCGACATCGTGCTGCGCACCGCGCCCGAGTACACCCGTGAGGAGACGCTCGAGCGGGTCCGCGAGATCCTCGGCGGCCTCACCGCCTCGGGCATCACGGGCGGCTGCATCATGGACGGCAACCCGGGCACCCTCGACCTGCTCGACGAACTCGACGGCGAGGCATCCGCCGCCCCTGACGACCGCGACGCGCGGAGCCTGCTCCCCGTGCGCATCGTCTCGGCGATGGCGCACAACCCCGGCTACGACGAGGAGCGCACGCAGCACCACCTCGCGCAGCGCGACCGCCGCGGCCGGCGCTGGCGGGGCGGCCTCGTGAAGCTCTTCAACGACGGCGTCATCGACACCGGCACCGGTTGGCTCTACGAGCCCGACACGCACGGCGAGGGCCTCCACTCGTTCTGGGCCGACCCCGACGAGTTCGAGCGCGTCGTCGCCCGCTACTCCGCCGCCGGATTCCAGATCGCGACCCACGCGATCGGCGACCGCGCGATCGGCACGACGATCGACGCGTACCTGAAGGCGGGCGTGCAGTCGGCCCAGGGCGCCCCGCACCGCATCGAGCATCTCGAACTGCTCGCCGACCGCGACCTCGCGCGCCTCGCCCAGACCGGCATCACCGCCTCGGTGCAGCCGCTGCACATGCAGTGGCGCAAGGCCGACGGCTCCGACTTCTGGGCCGAGCGGCTCGGCCCAGAGCGTGCGGCGCTCGGCTGGCGCGTGCGCGACATGATCGACGCCGGGGCGCCCGTCGCACTCGGCTCCGACTGGCCGGTGGCGCAGACCGACGCGCGCATCGGCCTCGCCTGGGCGCGGCTCCGCCGCGAGCCCGGCAATCCCGACGCCCCGGTGTTCGAGCCCGACCAGGTGCTCACGCCGTACGAGGCCCTACAGGGCTACACCGTGTGGGCGGCGCTCGCCCAGGGCGACCACGACCTCGGCGTCATCGCGCCGGGGTACCGTGCCGACCTCGTGGTCTGGGCCGACAGCCCGATCGCCGTCGGAGCGGACGACCTGCTCGACCTGCCCGTGCTGACGACGATCGTCGACGGGCGACCCCTGACCGCGGCATCCGCCGCCTGACCCCCTTCGAATCCGAGGCAACCATGCAAGACGTCGGCGCGCTCGCGCTCCTCCCCGTCGTCATCATCCTGCTCGTCGCGGTGCTCACCCGGCGCACCCTCTTCGCCATGCTCTGCGGCACGCTCGTCGGTGCCGTGCTGCTCGGCGGCTGGGGCTTCTTCGACTCCTGGATCGGCTACTTCGGCACCGCGATGGCCGACGAGACCCTGCAGTGGCTCATGCTCGTCGTCGTGCTCTTCGGCATCCTGATCACGCTCTTCGAGCGCTCGGGCGCCGTGCGCGAGTTCGCCGCCTGGGCCGAGCGCTTCGTGAACTCGCGGCGCAAGTCGACGGTGCTGAGCTTCCTGCTCAGCATCGTGCTCTTCGTCGACGACTACCTCAACGTGCTCACGGTCGGCACCTCGATGAAGGCCGTCACCGACCGGTACAGGGTGCCGCGCACCGAGCTCGGCACCATCATGAAGCTCACCGCCGCGCCGATCGCGGTCGTCGTGCCGTTCTCGACCTGGGCGCTGTTCTTCGCGGGTCTCCTCGAAGCGCAGGGCGTCACCGTGGACGGCTCCGGCTTCGGCGCCTACCTCCAGGCGATCCCCTACATCTTCTTCGGCTGGATCGCGCTCGTGATCGCCGCGCTCGTCGCCTTCGGCGTCTTCCCGCGGCTCGGGGCGCTGAAGAAGGACGCGAAGCGCGCCGACACCACGGGCGACGTGTTCCCGGCCGGCACGACCGAAGAGGAGCGCCTCGCCGAGGGCGTGCTGCCGGCGGATGCCGAGGTCGGCGAGTTCGCCGCGTCGGGCGACGACGGCGGACGCGCGGTCGCCGCCGCGCCGGTCGCGGTCGCAACCCGGGCCCCCGACATCGCGAAGCCCCGGCCGTGGAACTTCCTCGTGCCGATCGCCGTCATGATCGCCGTCACGATCCTCACCGAGGTCGACGTGCTGAAGGGCACGGTCGCCGCCCTCGTCGTCGCGATCGTCATGTACACGGTGCAGCGCCGCCTGAAGATCAAGGGCGTGTTCGACGCGGCCTTCGACGGCGTCGGCAGCATGCTCTTCGTCATCGTGCTCACCGCCCTCGCGTTCATGGTGCAGCACATGAACATCGACCTGAAGCTCGCCGACTTCGTGATCGCCACGACCGAGCCCGTCATGATCGGAGCGCTGCTGCCGGCGATGGTGTTCCTCGTCTGCGGCGTCTACGCCTACGCGACCGGGTCGTTCTGGGACCTCGCCGCCGTCATCACCCCGATCGTGATCCCGCTCGCGCTCGCGATGGACGTGAACCCGATCATCGCCGGGGCCGCGGTGTTCTCGGGCGCCGCCCTCGGTTCGACGACGTGCCTCTACGGCGACGGCATCATCCTCGCGTCGCGTTCGACCGGCATCAAGCCGCTCAACCTGATGACGGCGATCCTGCCGTACGCGGCGATCGCGGCCGTGCTGAGCCTCGCCGGCTACCTCGTGGTCGGGTTCCTCGGCGTCTGACCGGGCCGGTCGTCCCGATCGAGTGGGCGGCGGCACCGATTTCCGGTGTCGCTGCCCACTTTTGGGTGCCGCCTGCCTAGGCTCGAACACGATGATCCGCTTCGACTCCGTCACCAAGTCCTACCCCGGCCAATCGAGGCCCGCCCTGAACGACATCGGGGTCGAGATCCTGCGGGGCGAGTTCGTGTTCCTCGTCGGCGCATCGGGCTCCGGCAAGTCGAGCTTCCTCCGTCTGATCCTCAAGGAGGAGAAGCCGACGAAGGGCAAGATCCACGTGCTCGGCCAGGACCTCGGCAAGATCTCCACCCGCAAGGTGCCGTACTTCCGCCGCGACCTCGGCGTCGTGTTCCAGGACTTCCGGCTGCTGCCGAACAAGTCGGTGTTCGAGAACGTCGCCTTCACCCTGCGGGTCATCGGCAAGTCGCGCGGCTTCATCCAGTCGGCGGTGCCCGAGACGCTGAAGCTCGTCGGCCTCGACGGCAAGGAGAAGCGCATGCCGCACGAGCTCTCGGGCGGCGAGCAGCAGCGCGTGGCGATCGCACGCGCGATCGTCAACAAGCCGCAGATCCTGCTCGCCGACGAGCCGACCGGCAACCTCGACCCCGTCACGAGCGCGGGCATCATGACCCTCCTCGAGCGGATCAACGCGGGCGGCACGACGGTCGTCATGGCCACGCACGAGGCCGGCATCGTCGACCAGATGCGCCGCCGCGTCATCGAGCTGTCGGCCGGCGACATCGTGCGCGACGAGCGCAGCGCCGGTTACGACGGCCAGACCGTCCGCGACGTCGAGTACGTCCCCGAACAGGGTGGCGAGGCCGTCGAGGATGTCGCGACCGACGCCGAACGCGTCGCCGCCGCCGTCCCTCCGGAGTCGGCGCAGGCGTCCGAGACGGCGCAGCCGGCCGCGACGATGGCTGCGACCACTGCGGCCGCACCCAAGGTCACGGCCGAGGTCATGCGCGACGCCGAGCCCCTCTACGTCGAGCCCGAGGCGACCGACGAGGTCACCGAGGCCGCTGCCGAGATCACGAAGGCCGCGACCGGTGCCATCGAGGTCGACCCCGAGAAGCTCGTGCCGAAGGAGAAGGCCCCGGGCGAGGCATCCGCCCCGCTCACCCTCGCCGAACGGTTGGGGCTCAGGGCGCCGGGAGGCCCGCGAGAAGGCGACAGCGACCAGGAAGTGGGGCCGACGAAGTGAGGATCGGGCTCGTCCTGCGCGAGGCGGCGAACGGACTTCGCCGCAACATCACCATGGTCGTCTCCGTGGTGCTCGTCACGTTCATCTCGCTGACGTTCGTCGGCACCGCCGCGCTCATGCAGTTGCAGATCGCCCAGATGAAGGGCTTCTGGTACGACCGCGCCCAGGTCGCGGTGTACCTGTGCACCTCGATGTCGACGGCCGCGGGCTGCACCGACGGCGAGGCCAACGAGGAGCAGAAGGCGGCCGTTGAGGCGCAGCTGAAGTCCGACACGCTGAAGCCCTTCATCGACGAGTTCTACTTCGAGGACCACGAGCAGGCCTACGAGAACTTCCAGAAGCAGTTCGAGGGCACGCCGTCGGCCGACTACGTGACCCCCGACGTGCTGCCCGAGGCGTTCTGGGTCAACCTCATCGACCCGTCGCAGTCGGACGTCATCGTCGAGAGCCTCGCCGGCATGGCGGGCGTCGAACAGGTCGTCGACCAGCGCCGCTACCTCGATCCGATCTTCGACGCGCTCAACGCGGCGAGCTACACGGCGATCGCGATCGCCGCGATCATGCTCGTCGCCGCCGCACTGCTCATTGCGACGACGATCAGGCTGTCGGCGTTCTCGAGGCGGCGCGAGCTCGGCATCATGCGGCTCGTCGGCGCCTCGAACCGGTTCATCCAGACACCGTTCGTGCTCGAGGGCGTCTTCGCCGGGCTCGTCGGGTCGCTCCTCGCGGGTGGCGCCGTCGTCGCGATCGTGCACTTCTTCGTGCAGGGCTACCTGGCGAAGAACCTGTCGCTCACGTTCGTCGACAACGGCGACGCGCTGCTCGTGATGCCGCTGCTCGTCGTGGTCGGGGTACTGCTCGCCGCCGTCTCGGCGGGCATCGCGATCAGGCGGTACCTGCGCGTCTGAGTCGGATAGACTGAACGGCTCGCCCGGCATCGGCCGGAGGCATCCGTCAGTGTCAGCTCGATTCGCAAGGAGATCACCGTGCCCAGGGAACGCGGACAGAAGGTCGTCGCGACCAACCGCAAGGCGCGGCACGAGTACCTCATCGAGGACACCTACGAGGCCGGGCTCGTGCTGCAGGGCACCGAGGTGAAGTCGCTGCGCGAGGGGCGGGCGTCGCTCGTCGACGGGTACGCGTTCATCGACGGCGGCGAGATGTGGCTCGATGCGGTGCACATCCCCGAGTACACCGAGGGCACGTGGAACAACCACGCGCCCCGGCGCAAGCGCAAGCTGCTGCTGCACAAGCAGGAGATCGTGAAGATCAGCCACCGCATCAAGGAGGGGGGCTACACGCTCATCCCGCTCTCGATCTACTTCAGCGACGGCCGCGCGAAGGTCGAGCTCGCGGTCGCCCGAGGCAAGCGCGAGTACGACAAGCGGCAGACGCTGCGCGAGCGGCAGGACAAGCGCGAGGCGGATCGCGCGATGGCGAGCCGCCGGCACCTCGGCGAGTGAGCCGGGTCGAGCCTGGGTGACCCGCTCGGCCGCCGGAGGTAGGCTCGTCGCGATGAAGACGTCGATGCGCATCCCCGTTCCCGGCACGTACAATTTCCGCGATGTCGGCGGACTGCCCGCCCGCACGGGCCGGGTGCGCGACGGGGTGCTCTACCGGTCCGACGGGCTGTTCCGGCTCGGCGACGCCGGCAAGGCCGAGTTGCGAGAGCTCGGCGTCGGCATCGTGATCGACCTGCGCGACGACAACGAGGCCCGCTCGATGCCCGACGACCTCGACGGGCTCGACGTCGAGGTGCTGCGGCTGCCGGTGTTTGAGGGATCCGGCGCCTCGCAGGGCATGGCGGGCATCTCGCTCGAAGCCCTGTACGACCGCATCGTCACGCAGCATGCGGGCGTCGTGGTCGCGGCGCTGCGCGAGATCGCGAGTGCGGGCGAGCGTTCGGTCATCGTGCACTGCACCGCGGGCAAGGACCGCACCGGGATCGTCGTCGCGCTCGCGCTCCTGGCCGTCGGCGTCGACCGCGAGGCCGTGATCGACGACTACGCCAGGACCGAGGCGAACCTCGCGGGCGAATGGCTCGAGGGCATGGTCGCGGTCATCGCGAAGTACGGCGTGCCCGACACCCCGGAACTGCGCACCCTGATGGGAGGGAGCCCGCGGGAGGCGATCGAGGGCGTGCTCGACACGGTCGAGCGCGCGCACGGGTCGGTGCGCGAGTACCTGCTCGCGTCAGGGCTCGGGCTCGGCGACCTCGCCGGTCTCGAACGCCTGCTCATCGACGGCGACTGAGCCGCGGGCGGCGCCTCAGCCGGCTCGGACCTCGGCGTGGAATCGCGCCTCGACGGAGGCTTCGACGACGAGCACGGCGGGTGCGAACTCGGTGCCCGACCCCGCGCCTCCGCCGTCGTAGGCGGCCATCGCCATCTTCATGCCGCCGCGCGGTGCGGGCGGCAGCGGCTGGGCCGTGAGGAGTCCCGTGTCGGCGAGCTCCACCGGCGTCGGCGCACCGAGCCCGAGGGCGGCCGCGTAGACGCGCGCCTTCGCGATGGCGTCGGCGACCGCGGCGCGCTGCGCGAGTTCCTGCACGCGCCGGCGGGTCGCCTCGGTCAGGCGCCAGTCGATGCCGTCGAGGTCGACGGCCTCGCCGTCGGAGACCCGGCTCACCCATTCGCCGAGCCGGTCGAGGTCGCTGAACACGATCTCGACCTCTGACCTGGTCTGGTGCACGAGCGGCAACTGCCGGCCCTCGTTGTTGAACGGGCGGTGCGACCACACTCGAAGCTGACCCGCCGACCAGGTGTCGAGCGCCCCGGCGGCCTCGAGATCGCGAACCTCGGCGAGGAGGCGCTCGCGCGCCCGGGCAGTGCGGGCGAGGGCGGTGTCGCGTTCGGGCTCGGAGACCCCGATCGTGAGCGTGACGGCGGCGAGCTCGGGGTCGACGCGTTCTTCTGCGGTGCCGCGAACGGCGATGACGGTGGCCATTTGGTCCTCCACGAGGCATCCGCTCGAGGTCTGGGAATGGCGGAGCGGTGTCGCCTGTTCTAGACTGTAAGGCCGCGCACCCCTTCGTCCTGCGAACGGGTCGCGACTCTTGGAAACTCCACAGCGTGCGATGAAGGTCCGTCGAATCCGTTCGACGTCACATGGGGATGATCGGTTTCGACATCGCCTGTGTGCCCACGAGAAGCGGGCCGAGGATGCAGGGTTATCTCGTGAACGCCCCCTGCGAACAAATAACTGCCAATAAGAAGCAGTCTGACTTCGCCCTCGCTGCCTAAGCGAGCTCGATAGTCCGTCAGTCCGGGTTCGTTCCCGCCCCGGTCACTGACGTCATCTAGGGAACTTGCTGCGCGTCGTCGCCTGAGCGACGTGCGGGACTCTTTCAGGCTGGGCCCGTCGACTCAGGTGCCTGTGGCAAGAGTCGGGGCCGAGCAGAGCGCTTTCACAGGCTGCGCCCGGAGAAGACGTGGAATCTCAGCGATGGACGGGGGTTCAATTCCCCCCATCTCCACCACCGGCCGTCATCGCACGCTGCGGAAACCGCAGAACGCCCGGCGACTCCACTCGGAGTCGCCGGGCGTTCTGCGTCGGGGACGTAACGGGTCGGGTGTCGTCGGGGACGACGTGCTGGCTCAGTCGGTGAATGCGCCCCCGCAGTAGTCGCAGTCGGGCTCGGGGCAGTACCAGTTCTCGGGCTGGTGCTCGTCCATCGTCGGATCCTTCGTCGGGGCTGCGCGCGGTGGGGGAGTCGCGTCGCGATGGTTGAAGATCCTGCCAGTCGCGCGGCACGGCGCCATATGGCCGGTGCGGTGAAGTTGTCGGAGCCGATTGTCCATCGTGTCCATGGTGCGACGGATACCGGCAACGGAATACGGCTCGAGGGGGGCCGGGCCGCGCACGGCCCGTGTCGGTGAGTCTGGCTAGCATGACTGCATGCCGTACATCGCCGATGCCGCCAGATACGACCGTATGCCACACCGCCGCACCGGTCGGTCCGGGTTGCAGCTGCCGCTGCTCTCGCTCGGGCTCTGGCAGAACTTCGGCGACGATCGGCCGCTCGAGTCGCAGCGGGCGATCGTGCGCCGGGCATTCGACCTCGGCATCACGCACTTCGACCTCGCGAACAACTACGGCCCGCCGTACGGCGCCGCCGAAGAGAACTTCGGTCGTATCCTCGCGAGCGACCTCGCCCCCTACCGAGACGAGATCGTCGTCTCGACGAAGGCCGGGTGGGACATGTGGCCGGGGCCGCACGGCGTGGGGGGCAGCCGCAAGTACCTGGTCGCGAGCCTCGACCGCTCGCTCACCGCGCTCGGCCTCGACCACGTCGACATCTTCTACCACCACCGCCCCGACCCCGGCACGCCGCTCGAAGAGACGGCGGCCGCCCTCGACCACATCGTGCGGCAGGGCAAGGCGCTGTACGTCGGCATCTCGTCGTACTCGGCCGAGCAGAGCCGTGAGATGGCGCGCCTGCTCGCCGAGCGCGGCACGCCGCTCACGATCCACCAGCCGTCGTACTCCATGCTGAACCGCTGGATCGAGACCGAGGGCCTCCTCGACGCGGCGGCCGACGACGGCTTCGGCGTCATCGGCTTCACCGCGCTCGCGCAGGGCCTCCTGACCGGCAAGTACCTCGGCGGCATCCCGGCCGATTCGCGCGCGGCGGCCGACGGGTCGCTCGACCGTTCGATGCTCTCCGACGAGACCCTCGAGCGCATCCGCGGGCTCGCCGCGATCGCGGAGCGCCGCGGGCAGTCGCTCGCGCAGCTCGCGCTCGCCTGGGCGCTCCGCGACGAGCGGGTGACGAGCCTCGTCGTCGGGGCGTCGAGCGTGCGGCAGCTCGAAGAGAACGTCGCGGCGGTCGACCGCCGCGACTTCACCGCCGACGAGCTCACCGAGATCGACCGGTTCGCCGGCGACGCCGGCATCGACCTCTGGGCCGACGCCCGGGGCGGCGGGCCGCTGCCCGAGCTGCGACCCTGATCGCACGCGTCGAACGATCCGGATGCCTCGTGGCCGGCCACGAGGCATCCGAGGGGGCCGGCGCCGCGGTCAGTCGCGCCGGGCCGTCGCCCTCAGCAGCTCGGCGGCGCGCAGCACCGCCGGGTGGGTGCGCATCGACCGTTTCACCCGCATCATGATGCGGCGCCGTGCGGCCGTGTCGGCGATGGGCCGCAGTTCGACGCCGTCGGGCAGTCCGATCGCGCCGAGGCGGGGCAGCACGGTGATGCCGACGCCCTGCTCGACGTAGTCGAAGGCACTCGTGTAATCGGGCGCGTGCAGGCGGTACTGCGGTGCGAACCCGAGTGCCGCACACGCCGAGAGCACGATCTCGCGGCACGGCCCGTGCGCGTCGTCGTTGTCGATCCACGGCTCGCGCTCGAGTTCGACGAGTCCGATCGACTCTCGCGCGGCGAGCCGGTGTCCCGAGGGCACCACGACGACGTAGCCCTCGGTGCGCAGCTCTTCCAGGTCGTAGCCGTCGGGCGAGCCGTCGGCCACCGCCGGGTCGCGGTCGCCGCGGATCGACTCGGCGATGTAGAGCTCGAGGTCGGGCTCGCCTGAGAGCTGTCCGGCTCGTTCGACCATCGAGAGCTCGAGCCGGAGGTCGGGGTAGGTGCGGGCGAGCTCGGCCACGACGGGCGGCATCCATGCGCGATTCGCCGACATGAAGCAGCTGATGCGCATCGTGCCGCTGCGACCCGCCCGTAGGTCGTCGACCGCGCCATCGAAGTCCGCGAGGTGATCGAGCACGCGACCGGCGCGATCGGCGACCGCGACACCGGCCGAGGTCGGCACGATGCCGCGACCGCGGCGCTCGACGAGGGTCAGGCCGGTCTCCCGCTGCAGGGCGCTGACGTGCTGGCTCACGGCCGACGCGGTGTAGCCGAGTCGGGCCGCCGCGCGGTTGATCGAGCCCGTGAGCACGACGGTGCGGAAGACCTGGAGCCGGTGCGGATCGACCATGATCACAATCGTACAGTTCTGCTTAATCGAACCCAAGGATCGTTCGCTTGTGCTGAGATGATCCGATCGTCAGGCTGGGGGAATGCGAACCGCCGCCCCGAGCCTCCAGCCGCCAGCCGTGACCGCGTCGACACCCTCGCCGGGGTGGAAGGTGCTGACGGCGATGCTCGTCGTCCTGGTGCTCTGGGCCTCGGCGTTCATCGCCATCCGCTTCGTCGGCGACGCGCTCTCGCCGGGCCCCCTCGCGCTGGGCCGGCAACTCGTCGGCACCGCGGCACTGGTCGCCGTCGCCCTCGTTCGCCGGCCGCCGTTGCCGCGCGGACGCTCGCTCGCACTCGTGGCCCTGTACGGCGTGCTCTGGTTCGCCGGCTACACCCTCGTGTTGAACCTCGCCGAGCGGCATCTCGACGCCGGCACCGCCGCGATGCTCGTGAACGTCGCACCCCTCATCGTCGCGGTCGCGGCCGGCGTGTTCCTCAAGGAGGGCTTCCCGCGCTCGCTCGTGGTCGGCATGCTCGTCGCCTTCGCGGGCGTCGTGCTCATCGCGACCGGCGGCGTCGGCAATCACGCCGATCCGCTGGGCGTCGTCCTCGGCCTCCTGGCCGCGCTGCTCTACGCGCTCGGCGTGCTCGTGCAGAAGGTCGCCCTGCGCGACACCGACGCGCTGAGCGCGACGTGGGTGGGCTGCGCGATCGGCGCCGCCGCCCTGCTGCCCTTCCTGCCGCAGACCGTCGTCGAGGTCGGCGCCGCGCCCGCGCCCGCGGTCTGGGCGATGGTGTACCTCGGGGTGTTCCCGTCGGCGGTCGCGTTCCTGCTCTGGGCGTACGTGCTCAAGCGCAGTCCGGCCGGCGTCACCGCCTCGGCGACGCTCGCCGTCCCCGCGATCGTCGTGCTGCTCGGCTGGCTGCTGCTCGGCGAGCTGCCGACCGTCCTCGGCATGGTGGGCGGCGCGCTCTGCCTCATCGGCGTGGCGTGGAGCCGCAGGCCGTCACGGCCGGCCCGTCGATGAGCGAGCGGATGCCTCGTGGCCGGCGCCGGCCGCGAGGCATCCGTCGCGGGGTCAGCGAAGCGCGGGGAGCACATCGGCCGCGATGAGCTCGAGATGGTCGAGGTCGCGCAGGTCGACGAGCTGCAGGTAGACGCGGTCGGCGCCGAGCTCGCGCAGCCGCTCGAGCTTCTCGACCGCGGCCGCCGGCGTTCCGGCGATGTTGACCTCGGCGAAGTCGTCGGGGTCCTCGTCGATCGCGGCGAGGCGGCGCAGGTAGTCGGCGTCGTGCTCCGCGACGACCGTCGGCAGTGCGACGGACGTGCGCATCGTCGCGGGGTCGCGGCCGATCGCCTCGCAGGCTCGGCGCACGCGCTCGAAGGCGGCGGCGATCTCGTCCTCCGAGCGGAAGCCGAGGTTGAACTCGGTCGCGAACCGCGCCGCGAGCTCGGGGGTGCGCTTCAGCCCGGCGCCGCCGATGACGACCGGCACGCGGGACTGCACGGGCTTCGGGAGCGCCGGTGCGCCGGCGAGCGTATAGTGCTCGCCGGCGAAGTCGAAGGCCTCGCCCACCGGCGTCGCCCAGAGGCCCGTGACGATGTCGAGCTGCTCCTCGAGCAGGTCGAAGCGCTTCGGCGGGAACGGGATGCCGTAGGCGGTGTGCTCCTCGGCGAACCATCCGGTGCCGAGGCCGAACTCGGCACGGCCGCCCGACATCGCGTCGACCTGGGCCACCTGGATCGCGAGCAGCGACGGGTGGCGGAACGTCGCCGACGAGACGAGGGTGCCGAGCCTGATGCGCTCGGTCTCACGGGCGAGGCCCGCGAGGGTCACCCACGCGTCGGTCGGGCCGGGCAGCGGGTCGCCGTCGCCCATGCGCAGGAAGTGGTCGGAACGGAACCAGCCGTCGAAGCCGAGGCGCTCGGCGGCCTGCGCCTGGGCGAGCTGCTCGTCGTAGCTCGCGCCCTGCTGCGGTTCGGTGAAGACGACGAACTCCATGCCGGTCACGCCCGCTCGCCGAGCGCCTCGAGCACCGTCTCGTGCAACCGGCCGTTCGTCGCGAGCGCCGAGCCGTGCCACGGGCCGGGCTCGCCGGTGATCGAGGTGAATCGCCCGCCCGCCTCCTCGACGATCGGCACGAGCGCGGCGAGGTCGTAGGGCTTCACGTCGAACTCGCCGGTCACGTCGATGAGCCCCTCGGCGAGCAGCATGTACGACCACAGGTCGCCGTAGGCGCGATCGCGCCAGACCCGTTCGGCGAGGGCGAGCAGGCGGTCGAGGTAGCCGGCCTCGCGCCACTGGGCGATGCTCTGGAAGCTCAGCGAGGCATCGGCGAGGTCGGCCACCTGCGACACGGCGATGCGGCGCGGGGTCGCGCCCGAGGCATCCGTCGTGAACGCGCCGGCGCCGCGCGCCGCCCACCAGCGCCGGCCCAGCGCGGGGGAGGAGGCGACGCCGACGACGGGCACGCCGTCGATCGCGAGCGAGATGAGCGCGCCCCACACCGGGACGCCGCGCATGAAGTTCGACGTACCGTCGATCGGGTCGATGATCCACTGACGCGTCGTGTCGCCCGACGTGCCGAACTCCTCGCCGAGGATGCCGTCGGCGGGGCGCGCCTCGGCGAGCCGATCGCGAATCGCCCGTTCGACGGCGAGGTCGGCCTCGGTCACGAACGTGCGGTCGGGCTTCGTCGACACGGCGAGGTCGACGGCGCGGAACTTCGCGATCGCGACGGCGTCGGCGAGGTCGGCGAGCTCGAGGGCGAGTTCGAGGTCGTCGGCGAGGTCGAGGGCGGTGGTTTCGGCGTGGTCGGTCACGCGATTCAGGCTATCGGGCGCGGGTGAACACGCCGTGCCGTGCTCGATTGGCGCAGCGGCGAACGACCTGATAACGTTGACGCTCGGTTCGGTTGTTGAAAAACAGCCCCGAATCGATGCACCTCTAGCTCAATCGGCAGAGCAACTGACTCTTAATCAGTGGGTTCAGGGTTCAAGTCCCTGGGGGTGCACCAAGAGAAGCCCGGAACGCACGCGAATCGCGTGGTTCCGGGCTTCTTCCGTGTGCGGTCGTGCGGCGCGCACCTCTCGCGAGGACGTCAGGGCATCATGCCGCCGCGCATCTGCCGCATCGACTTCTCGCGCTCGACGTCGACCGAGTTCGCGACGTCCGTGCCGCCGGGCGCGGGTCGGCTGGAGCGGCCGGCCTTGCGGCGACGCGTGTACATCCACTGGCCGACCGCCCAGACGGCGATCAGCACCCCGATCGCGAGCCAGAAGGACCAATCCATCACGCACCTCCGCGAGGGTTTCCGACGAGTGACCCTCAATGTACCCCCGATGGTGGACGACGCGGCGGCGGGCGCGACGCGAGCGCGCCGAGGCGTGCGTCTCAGTCGTCGAAGCCGCGGGCGATGAGCGCCTCGCCGAGATGGTCGGCCGTGCGCAGCGCGCGCACGATGACGGGCACCGCGAGCGCCATGACCGAACCCTCCGCCCCTCGGGCCTTCCTCGCCTCGAGCACCTCGCGAACGATGTCGGCGAGCAGGGGCACGCAGCGGATCGCGAGCGCGAGGGCGAGGCCGACTCGGTCGGCGTCGACCCATCGGTGCAGCGGGCGCAAGAGCAGCTGCATGGCATCGAGGGTCGCGGAGACTGGCGTCGTGAGCGTGTAGAGCGCGGCGAGCGCAACGGCGATCACGAGCCGGAACGCCATCGTGGCCGCCGACTCCCAGCCGGAGAACAGCCACTGCACGGGCACGGCGAACGCGAGCACCCAGAGGATGGGGACGATCTGCCGCCAGGCGGCGCGCGCCGGAAGGCGCGCGACGAGGAACAGCACGATGGTCGCCGCAGCGGCGGCGCCCAGGACGACGAGCGAACTCTGCACCGCGACGACGGTCACGAGCACGGCGAGCAGCCCGAGCTTCAGGAGCGCGGGCGCCCGGTGCACGAGCGAGTCGCCGGGGTGGAAGACGCCGATCACGATTCCGCCGCTCAGCCGATCAGGGACCGGTAGGCCGCGAGCGCACCGGCGGGCTCGTCGTCGGCGACGACGCGGCCCGACTCCATGACGATCACCCGGTCGAAGTCCTCGAGCAGCTCGAGCTGGTGGCTCACGACGACGAGCCGCTGGTCGAGCGCGCGGAAGTGGTCGGCGACGAGCCGGGCGTTGCGCGCGTCGAGCAGTGTGGTCGGCTCGTCGGCGACGACGATCGCCGGGTCGGCGACGAGCACCGACGCGAGGGCGAGCAGCTGCTTCTGCCCGCCCGAGAGGCGGTGCGCCGGTCGATCGGCGAGGCCCATGAGCCCGAAGCGTTCGAGCGTCGCCTCGACGCGCGCCGCGGCATCCTCGGCCGGCAGCCGATGGCGGCGCAGGGTGAATGCGACGTCTTCGCGGACCGTGGGCATGACGATCTGGTTGTCGGCGTTCGTGAACACGAAGCCGACCCGGCGGCGCACGTCGCGACCGCGTCGCGCGACGTCGAGGTCGTCGACGATCACCCGACCCGTCTTCGGCGTCACGAGGCCGTTGATCATGCGGGCGAGGGTCGACTTGCCCGAGCCGTTCGCGCCGACGATGCCGACCCGTCGTTCGTCGATGACGAGCGAGACGTCGTCGACGATCGGCTCGGCGCCGAAGTCGTGCGAGACGCGGTCGAAGACGATCCCGCTCATGCGACGCGCTCCACGATCATCGCGATGCCCTGGCCGCCGCCGATCGAGCACGCGGCGAGGCCCGGGCGGTCGTCGTCGGCGGAGAGCATGCGCGCGGCGAGCCGCACGAGCAGCACGGCGCCCGAGGCACCCCACGGATGTCCGATCGCGATGGCACCGCCCTCGGCGTTGACGATCTCCTCGTCGAGCTCGAGGGCATCGGTCACGGCGAGGAGCTGCGCGGCGAACGCCTCGGTGATCTCGACGAAGCCGAGGTCGGCCGGGGCGAGGCCCGCCCGGCCCAGGGCGGCCTGCGCGGCCGGCGCGGCGCCGAGCCCGGGCAGGGCGGGGTCGCCCGCGGCGACGGCGGCCGCGCGGACGCGGAGCGCGGGCAGCCCGAGTTCGCGCGCGAGTTCCGGCGTGGTCACGGCCATCGCCGCTGCGCCGTCGGAGAAGCCGCAGGAGTTGCCGGCCGTGACGGTGCCGGCACCGGCGGCATCGCTCGAGTCCGCCGGGTCCGACACGAAGGCGGGCGCGAATCGTGCGAGCGTCTCGAGACTCAGCCGGCGCGGCCGGTCGTCGCGGACGACCCCGTCGACGGCGACGAGCTCGGCATCGAAGCCGCCCGAGCGGTGGGTGGCGAGCGCGAGACGGTGCGAGCGCTCGGCCCAGGCGTCCTGGCGTGTGCGGGAGATGCCGGCGACGGCGGCGAGCCGGTCGGCGGCGGGACCCATGTCGGGGTCGGGCAGCCCGGGCGGGGCGAACGGTGCACGGTCGTACCGGGCACCCGTGTCGCGCCAGCTGCGAACCGGCGCCGTCGACGCCGACTCGGCGCCGCCGGCGACGAGCAGCCGGCCGTCGCCCGCCCGCACGCGGGCCGCCGCCTGCATGACCGCGTCGAGACCCGAGCCGCACTGCCGGTCGACGGTCACACCGGGAACGCCGACGCCGAGACCGGCGCGGAGCGCGGCGACGCGGGCGAGGTCGCCGCCGGGGCCCATGCAGTTGCCGAGCACGACGTCGTCGATCGGCACCTCGGCCGGCGCGACCCGCGCGGCCACGGCCGCGAGCACGGGCGCGGCGAGCGCATCGACCGAGTGGCCGGCGAAGCCGCGGCCGGCCGTGCCGATGGGCGTACGGCGGCCGGCGACGAGGACGGGGGTCGAGGCGGCGGTCATACGGGTCCTCCCGTCGGTGGTGCGGCGTTCGTCGGTGCGGCGTTCGTCGGTGCGGCGCCTGCTGCGACGGCGCGGATCGCGGCGTGGCGGCGGGCTGCGGCCCGGTGCTCGCCGTCGAGCCCGCCGGCGGCGAGCGCCGACCGGAGCGCGCCGCGGGCGACCTTGCCCGAGTCGGTGCGCGGCAGCGGGGCGAAGAACCAGCGGCGCGGCAGTTCGGCGACCTCGAGGCGCGCCCTCGCCTCCGCGACGATCTCGTCGCGGAGGTCGGTCGCGTCGCGGGGGTCCGCGGCCTCGTCGTCGCCGCCGAATGCGTCGCGATCGGTCGCGCGGACGCGCTCGTCGAGCTCGACGATCGCGACCACGCGCTCGCCGAGCAGCTCGTTCGGTTCGCCCACGACGGCCGCCGCGGCGACGCCCGGGAGGCCGGCGAGCACGCCCTCGATCCGTTCTGCGATCACGGTGGCACCGGCTGTCGTGATCGCCGCATCGCCGCGTCCGAGGATCGTGAGGGTGCCGTCGGCGCCCAGTTCGGCGAGGTCGCCGACGGTGGCGAAACCGGCGGCGTCGCGGCGCAGCATCCCGCCGACCGCGTCGATCGCGAGATAGGGCGACCGCACCCAGAGCTCACGACCGCCGGCGGCCTCGCGCAGCTCGATCTCGGCACCCGGGAACGCAACGAGCCCCTCGCCGTGCCCGGCCGCGACGAACGAGAGCTCGGCCGCACCGTAGTACTCCGTGAGCCGGAGGCGCGCACGGGCGGTGTGCCGCACCCGCTCGGGGAGCGCGGCGCCCGCGACCACGGCGGCACGGGCGTCGAGACCGCCGTCGAGGAGCCGGGCCAGCCTCGTCGGCGTCGCGTGCACGACCGTCGCATCGCGAACGGAGTCGCCGACGACCGCGCCCGCCCACAGCGCGTGCAGCGCCGCGTAGAGGTGCATCGAGACGTGCAGCGGCCCGGTCACGGCCACGCGGTCGCCGGCCTCGATGCCGGCGAGCTGCGCCAGCGGCGCAGCCGACTCGAGCCAAGATGCCTCGGTGCGGGCCACGACCGTGGGCGCGGTGCCCGACGAGCCCGAGGTGCGCAGCGCGATCGCGGTGGCCGCAGGCAGCAGGTCGTCGAGGCGCCGTGCCTCGTCGGACGACCCGCCGACGAGGACGGGCCGACCGCGCTCGAGGGCCGCCAGCACGGTCGTGATGAGCTCGACCGGTGCCGTGCCGACGGGGCAGGGCACCAACCCGGTGCCGCCGGGCAGGCGGGCCGCGGCGACCGCCGCGGCGAGCTCGCCCACGCGCACGACGTCGCCGCCGAACGCGAGGGCGGGCGCACCGGGCGAACCCCGCAGCCACTCGCTCACGCGGCGTCGACCGCCCCGGCGTCGAGCGCGGCGCGGCGCGCCCACGGCCACGAACGAGGCTCGATGAGGCCCGGCCAGGCGCGGTGCACGCCCTTCGCGACGAGCACCGTGATGACGACCTTCAGCGCATCGCCGGGCAGGAACAGCAGCGAGCCGGCGGCGGCGACGCCGATCGGGGTGCCCGTCATCGCCGCGAGGACGGGGATGCCGACGGCGTAGATCGCGACGATGCCGCCGAGCGCCGTCCAGAGCAGTGCGGGCACGACGCGGTAGCGGGGGAGCAGGCGCGCGGTCGCCCAGCCGATCACCACGACCCCGACGAGCCACCCGATCAGGTAGCCGACCGACGGGCCGACGAAGACGCCGAGCCCGCCGCGGCCGCCGGAGAGGAGCGGGAGTCCCGCGGCGACGAGGGCGATGAGCAGCAGCACCGAGAGGAAGCCCTTGCGTGCACCGAGGATGGCGCCCGCGAGCATGACGCCGAGCGTCTGGAACGTGATCGGCACCGCGGTGCCGCCGAGGTAGATCGCGCCGGGCAGGCCGAGCGCGGCGATGAGGCCGGTGAAGACCGCGATCTGCGCGAGGTCGCGTGCGGTGTGGCGCCGCGTCGGCGCGTCGACGACGTCGGTCTCCGAACCGCTCGTCGGGCCGGCGGTGGGCGGGGTGCTGCTCGGTGCGGTGCTCATCGGGATCCCCTCTCAAGGCGTGCGGGCGGAGTGCCCGTGAATCACGCTATGAGGGCGGGGAGGGGTCGCGTCGCCCCAGCCGTACAAGAATCGGAGGTCGATTTTGGAAGCGCACGGTGGGGGTCTCGAGGCGCGCCGGCGCTCGCTCGTCACCCCGCTCGACGGGGTCAGGCGGCGGCGCGAGCCTCGAGCTCGGTGAGCGGACCGAACGGCCGCACGTCGGCTTCGAGGGCGGATGCGTCGGCGTCGGCGTCGATCGAACCGGAGGTCTCGACGGGGTCGGCCCAGACGATGAGCGGCGCGGGCTCCCAGCCGAGCGCCATCGACTCTTCGCCTGCGGGAACCACGACCGCGACCGAGTCGCGCTCGTCGAGGATCGCACGGGTGAGCTCGGCGGCGATCTGGTGCGTCAGCATCGCGTGGAAGATGCGGTCGGTGTCGCCGTCGCTGCGGCGCACGAGCGACCAGCCGCCGCCCGGGCCGATGAACTCGGAGAGGCGGGCGTTCAGCAGTTCGAAGATGTGCTCGCCGCGCAGGTCGGCCGCGGTGGGGCGCGGCGCGGGAGCGGGAGCGGCAGCGTGTGCGGAGGCCTGGGCGGCAAGCCGAGCGCGTCGCCAACGGCGGAACATCGGTGGCCCCTCTCGTCGTGTTGCAGCGGGTACTGCGATATTCGGGTCGTTCGCTCCAGTTTCGGGCACGGCGGAGCGGATTCCGCAAGACACGCCGCAGAGCGGCGGCTGCGACCGGCTATTCGCCGAGCTCGGGTCGCTTCGTCTCTTCGGCCACCGTGCCGATCGCGATCGCGAGGCTCGCGGCCCACGAGATCCAGAGCAGCAGCAGTCGCCAGTCGCGCGGACCCGACGCGGTGGCCTTGATCACGGTGATGCCGCTGACGGCTGCTGAGATCACGGCTCCGCTGAAGAGGTACTTGCGCATGGCGCCACGCTACCGCGCCACCCGCCCGTGCTGGGAGTCATCCGTGAATCTGACCGATCGTGCAGGATCTGACCGATCGGTCAAGTACCGTCGGAGCATGCCCACCGATGCGACCGCACCTCCGCGCGCCCGCGCGAGCGACGAGTTGCTGCACGCCGCCCTCGAGCAGTTCGCCACCGTCGGCTTCGCCGGCACGTCGCTGCAGCAGATCGCCGACCACGCCGGCTACTCGAAGTCGAGCGTGCTCTACCACTACGCCTCGAAGGAGGCGCTGCTCGAGGCCGGCATCGCGCCCGCGATCGAGCGGCTCGAGGTGCTCGTCGCCGAGTTCGCCGAGGGGCGCCGCTCCGATGCGGCGCGCGGCGCGTTCATCGGCCGGTTCGTCGACCTGCTGCTCGGGGAGCGCCTCGCCGTGCACCTCTTCGTGAGCCAGGGGCACTCGCTCGGCGACATCCCGATCGTGAAGCGCGGCAACGCCGCGATCCGCGTCCTCGCCGACGCGATCTGCTCGGGAGCCTCGCTCGCCGAGCAGATGCGCTTCGGCGTCGCGCTCGCCGGGGCCACCTACGCCCTCGTCGCCGGGGCGACGTTCTTCGACGACGACGAGATGAGCGAGCTCATGAACACCCACTCCGACGACGAGGTGCGCACGGCCCTCGTCGACGTGCTCACCGAACTGCTGATCCCGGCCGACGGCCGGCCGACCCGTTAAGGCACCGCCCATGGCTCTGCTCCTCCATCGCATCGGGCGATTCGCCTACCGCCGCGCCTGGCTCGTCATCGTCGCGTGGGTCGTCGCGCTCGGCGCCGTCCTCGGCACCGGCGTCGCGCTCGGCGGCCAGCTGCAGGACTCGTTCGCCATCCCCGGCACCGAGTCGCAGCAGGCGATCGACCAGCTCGCCGCCGTCTTCCCGCAGACCGCTGGGGCGTCGGCGAAGGCCGTCGTCGAGGCCCCTGAAGGGGAGTCGGTCGAATCGGCGCAGTACCAGGGCGCCATCGAGGACATGGAATCCGCCCTCGAGGACGTCGACGGCATCGCGAGCGTGCTCGGACCCTTCGACGAGTACGCGGGCGACCAGGTCTCGGGCGACGAGCGCACCGCGTACATCCAGATCACGTTCGACGGACAGGTCACCGACGTGACCCCCGAGACCCTCGACGAGGTCACCGCGACGGGCGACATCGGCACCGACGCGGGGCTCGAGGTGGCCTTCGGCGGCGACGTCTTCCAGGAGACGAGCTTCGGCCTCACGATCACCGAGGTGTTCGGCGTGCTGTTCGCCGCCGTCGTGCTGATCATCACCTTCGGGTCGCTGCTGGCCGCGGGGATGCCGCTGCTCACCGCACTCGTGGGCGTCGGCACCGCCGTCGGCGGCATCACGATCGTCGCGGCGTTCGCGACGGTCTCGTCGACCGCGCCCATGCTCGCCGTCATGATCGGGCTCGCGGTCGGCATCGACTACGCCCTGTTCATCCTCTCGCGGCACCGCAACCAGCTCGCCCGCGGACAGGACCCGGAGGAGAGCGCGGCCGAGGCCGTCGCGACCGCGGGCGGCGCCGTCGTCTTCGCCGGACTCACGGTGATCATCGCGCTCCTCGGACTCCTCGTCGTCGGCATCCCGTTCCTCAGCGTCATGGGCGTCGGCGCCGCGTTCGCCGTCTTCATCGCGGTGGCCGGTGCGGTCACGCTCCTGCCGGCGCTGCTCGGGGTCTTCGGGCGCAAGCTCACGCCGAAGCCCGGCAGCCGTGCGCACCGTCGGGCGAACGCCGCCGACGAGGGCGGCGAGCGCACGATGGGCCGCCGCTGGGTCGACCTCGTGCTCAAGGCGCCCGTCGTCTTCGTCGTCGCCGTGGTCGGCCTGCTCGGCCTGGCCGCGGTGCCGGCGCTCAGCCTGGACCTCAACCTGCCGAACGGCTCGGGCGAGGCCGGATCGACCCAGCGCGAGGCCTACGAGATGATCGACGACGGCTTCGGCCCCGGGTACAACGGCCCCCTCATCGTCACGGTCGACATCACGCAGACGACCGACATCTTCGACGACCTCGACGCGATCGGCGCCCGCATCGCCGAACTCGACGACGTCGCCTACGTCGGCGACGGCTTGCCGAACGAGACGGTCGACACGGCGATCATCCAGGTCATCCCCGAGTCGGCGCCCGACTCGCCCGAGACGAAAGAGCTCGTCGCCTCGATCCGCGACCTCGCCCCGTCGATCGAGCGGGACTACGGCACTCCGATCGCGGTGACCGGCTTCACCGCGGTCGCGATCGACATCTCGAACCGGCTCGCCGACGCCCTCGTGCCGTTCGCCCTCATCGTCGTCGGACTCTCGGTGGTGCTCCTGCTCATGGTGTTCCGCTCGGTGTTCGTGCCGATCAAGGCCGCACTCGGCTTCCTCCTGTCGGCGTTCGGCGCCATCGGCGCGACGGTCGCGATCTTCCAGTGGGGATGGTTCGCCGACCTGCTGCACGTCGAGCCCGGCCCGATCCTGAGCTTCCTCCCCATCCTGCTCATGGCCGTGCTGTTCGGCCTCGCGATGGACTACGAGGTGTTCCTCGTGTCGGGCATGCGCGAGGAGTTCGTGAAGACGAAGGAGCCGCGCACGTCGATCGTGCACGGGTTCCAGCACGCCGCACGCGTCGTCACGGCTGCCGCGCTCATCATGTTCTTCGTCTTCTTCGCGTTCGTGCCCGAGGGGTCCGGCGTCATCAAGGGCATCGCGTTCGCCCTCGCGATCGGCGTGGCCTTCGACGCCTTCCTCGTGCGCATGACCCTCGTGCCCGCCGCGATGGCGCTCGCCGGGACGTCGGCGTGGTGGCTGCCGAAGTGGCTCGCCCGCATCCTCCCCGACGTCGACATCGAGGGCGAGGGCCTGCGCGCCCACCTCGAGCAGGCCGAGTGGGCGGCGGCGCGACCGGCGGCCGTCAACCTCGACGAAGCGGTCTTCGGGCTGCCCGAGCGGCCGATCGGGCCGCTCGCGGTCGAGGTCCCGACCGGCGGCGTGCTCGTCGTGCGCGGCGAGGCCGTCGACCGCCGTGTCGTCGCCGCGTCGCTCGCGGGCCGGCTCGCACCGGTCTCGGGCCGGGTCGCGGTGCAGGGCACACCCCTGCCGACCGGCGCGGGGCGGGTCATGCGGCAGGTCGCCATGGCCGAGGTCGCCTCCGACGCTCCGACCGGCTCGACCGTCGGCGAGCTCATCGCCGCCCGCCTCGACGCGACCCGTCCGTGGTACCGGCTCGCCCCGTCGAGCTCGCTCGTCCGCGAGTGGGCCGACCGTGCCGCGACCGCGCTCGGCGTCGACCGGACTCGGCTCGGCGTCGACACCCCGCTGTCGGCGCTCGGTGCCGAAGCCCGCACCGTCGTCGCCGTGGCGGCGGCGCTCGCCGAGCGTCCCGGAGTCGTCGTCGTCGACATCGACGACGATCCGGGCGACGCGAGCGACGAGCTCTGGGCCGCGCTCGGCCGGCTCCTGCCCGCGCAGGTCACCCTCATCGTCGGGCTCGGTGCCGGGTCGTGCACGCCCGACGCGACGCCCGAGCTCGCAGCCCGAGGCATCCGATTCATCGAACCCGTTTCACGCTCCCTGGAGGCACAGCGATGAGCTCCCGACTCGCCCGCCTGTTCGGCTCGACCCCCGCCCAGCGCCGCGTGCGCTACGGCGTGCTCGTCGCCGCCGTGATCGCCGTCCCCCTCGCCGTCACCGGGCTCGTCTCGGGCGCGCTCGGCGGCGCCGACGACAATCTCGAGCAGATCCCCGCCGTCGTCGTCAACAACGACGAGATGGTCACGATGACCCTGCCCGACGGCACCGAGCAGCCCGTGCTCGCCGGCCGCCAGCTCGTGACCGAGCTCACCGGGCCCGACACCGCAGGGTTCGAGTGGACGATCTCGAACGACGACGAGGCCGCCGACAAGCTCGCCTCGGGCGAGGCGTACGCCGTGCTCACCATCCCCTCCGACTTCTCGGAGTCGGTCACGTCGATCTCGGGGGAGTCGCCGACCCGTGCGAACCTCGACATCCGCACCGACGACGCGCACGGCTACCTCACCGGCTCGGTCGCCCAGTCGGTGGGCGACGCCATGTCGACCGCCTTCGGTCGCGAACTCACGACCCAGTACCTCGAGGGCTTCTACGGCAACCTCGCCACCATGGGAGGCTCGCTCGGCGACGCCGCCGACGGCGCCGCGCAGCTCTCGAGCGGTGCGGGCTCGCTCTCGAACGGCATCGGCCAGCTCGCCGACGGCGTCGCGCAGTCGGCCGCCGGCGCCTCGGATGCCGCGGACGGAGCATCGGCGTACGCCGGTGGGGTCGCCCAGTACACGCAGGGCGTCGACGGCATCGCGAGCGGCCTCTCGAGCTACTCGAGCGGTGTCGCCCAGTACACCCAGGGCGTCGACGGCATCGCGAGCGGGCTCTCACAGCTCGAGCAGAACACCGACCAGCTGGGCCAGCTCGGCGACGGCGTCGTGGCGTACACCGGCGGCGTCACGGCGCTCTCGGACAACTATGCCGCGCTCGAACCCGGCCTCCTCGCCCTGATCGACCAGACCATCTCGACCGCGACCGGCGGAGCCGCCGACTGCACTACGAAGCCGCTGCCGACAGAGCTCACCTCCCTCTGCGAGATGCGTGCGGGCGTCGTCGGCGTCGGCGACGGCGCCGAAACCCTCTCGACGGAAGGTGCACCGCTCGCCGCCGGCGGGGCCGGGCTGCCGGCGCTGCAGGAGGGCATCGGCGGGCTCTCCACCGGCGCCGCGAAGCTCTCGGCCGGCTCGGCCGGGCTTCGCGACGGCGCTGCGGGACTCGCATCGGGCGCGCAGCAGCTCTCGGCCGGATCCGCGGGGCTGAGCGACGGCGCGAACGGCCTCGCCTCGGGCATCGGCGAGCTCGCCGGCGGGCTCGGCCAGCTCGAGTCGGGCGCCGACGGCGCCGCCGACGGCGCCACGAAGCTCGCGACCGGCGCCGACTCCCTCGCCGACGGCCTCGCCTCGGGCGCGAAGGAGGCGCAGAAGCTCGGCGACATCGACGCGGCGAAGACCGCCGACGTCGTCGCAGAACCGGTGAGCGTCGACACGTCGCGCGAGAACGAGATCGCTTCGACGAGCGAGGTCATCGGCATGCTGTTCGTGCCGATCGGGCTCTGGCTCGGCGCGATGGCGCTCTTCCTCGTGTTCCGGCCGTTCGGCCGCGAAGCGCTGCGCAGCACGGCCTCGACCGGCGGGCTCGTCTGGCGCTCCCTCGCGCGCGCCGGGCTCATCGCGCTCGCGCAGGCGGTCGCCGTCGTGCTCCTGCTGCACGGCGCATTGGGCGTCGCATGGAGCCTGCTGCCGCAGACCCTCGCGTTCTCGGCTCTGCTCGCGCTCGCCTTCACGGCGCTGCACGCGTTCTTCACGGCGTGGCTCGGCCGGGCCGGACTGCTCGTCTCGCTCGTGCTCGTCGCGCTGCAGTTGACGTCGACGGGCGGGCTCGTGCCGATCGAGGTGCTGAGCGGGCCGTACCAGGCGATCAGCCCGTTCCTGCCGCTCACGTGGGCGGTGCAGGGCATGCAGACGATCGTGTCGGGTGCGGGCGGGGGAGCCGTCGCGGGCGCGGCCGGCGTGATCGCGCTGTTCGGCGTGATCGGGGTCGTCGGCACCGCGATCGTGGTCGGCCGACGCCGAGGCATCCGCTCGATCGGATTCGCGGCCGCAGCGCTCGGCTGAGCGAACCCGCCGCCGGTCGAGTCGGCGCGCCGGGAGGGTATCGGGGCACCTGCGGTGGTGGTCTCGCTACGCTCCTCGGGCGCTACTCGACCGGCGGTGGAATCAGGCGGGCAGCGCAGCGATCGCGCTCACCTCGATGAGCGCGCCCGGCACCCCGAGGCCCGCGACCGTCGCCGCGGTGACGAGGGGCGGCGCGCCGCCCGTGGCGAGGCGCGGCGCGATCGCACCGTAGGCGGCGCGCAGATCGGCGCCGTCGGCGATGAGCACGGTCCACTGCACGACGTCGGCGAGCGACGCACCCGCCGCGGCGAGGGCGACGGCCGCATTGTCGATGGTGCGCACGGCCTGCTCGGCGATGTCGCCCGAGACGACCGAGCCCGTCTCGTCGACGCCGTTCTGGCCGCCGAGGTAGACGGTCGTCGCGCCGGCGGGAACGATCGCGACGTGGCTGAACGCCGGGCTCACGACGAGCCCGTCTGGCTGGAGGCGTTGGATGTCCATGACCCGATGCTGGCAGGAACCCCCGACATCGGGGTGCGCGTCGACCCGACCGTCCGGCGCATGCGGGGGCGCTGTTAGCCTGAGGACAGCGCGAGGAGGGACATCCGCTCTATGAACGCCCCCGAACCATCACGCGACGACCTGTACGTCGATGCCGCCTACGACATGATCGTGGTCTCGAACCGGTTGCCCGTCGACTACCAGGCGGGGCCCGACGGCGAGACGCAGTGGAAGAGCTCGCCCGGCGGGCTCGTCACCGCCCTCGAGCCGGTCATGCGCACCGCCGACGGCGCCTGGATCGGGTGGGCCGGCGTGGCCGACCGCGAGTTCGAGCCGTTCGAGCACGACGGCATCTCCATCATCCCGGTGCCGCTCAGCGAGTCGGAGCTCGAGGAGTACTACGAGGGGTTCTCGAACGACACGCTCTGGCCGCTCTACCACGACGTGATCGCGCCGCCGTCGTACCACCGCGAGTGGTGGGACGCGTACGTGCGCGTCAACCGGCGCTTCGCCGAGGCGGCCGCCAGGGCCGCGTCGCCGGGCGCCGTCGTCTGGGTGCAGGACTACCAGCTGCAGCTCGTGCCGCGCATGCTGCGCGAGAGCCGGCCCGACCTCGTGATCGGCTTCTTCAACCACATCCCGTTCCCGGCGTACGGCATCTACTCGCAGCTGCCGTGGCGCCGCCAGGTCGTCCACGGACTGCTCGGGGCCGACGTCATCGGCTTCCAGCGCGCTGCCGACGCCGGCAACTTCACGCGGGCGGTGCGGCGGCTCTTCGGCTTCGCGACGCGCGGCAGCGTCATCGACGTGCCCGATGACTCGGGCGAGGTGCGGCACGTCGTCGCCAGGCAGTTCCCCATCTCGATCGACTCGGCCGGCTTCGAGGAGATCGCCCGCCGGCCCGAGGTGCAGGCCCGGGCCCGCGAGATCCGCGCGAGCCTCGGCGATCCCGAGACGATCATGCTCGGGGTCGACCGGCTCGACTACACGAAGGGCATCCGGCATCGGCTGAAGGCGTTCGGCGAGCTGCTGCGCGACGGACGCCTCTCGGTGCAGCAGGCCACGCTCGTGCAGGTCGCGAGTCCGTCGCGCGAGCGCGTCGAGACGTACCGGCAGCTCCGCGACGAGATCGAGCTCATGGTGGGCCGCCTGAACGGCGACTACTCGACGCTCGGCCACCAGGCGATCGCGTACCTGCACCACGGCTACCCGCGCGAGGAGATGGTGGCGCTCTACCTCGCCGCCGACGTCATGCTCGTGACGGCGCTGCGCGACGGCATGAACCTCGTCGCGAAGGAGTACGTCGCGTGCCGATTCGACGAAGACGGGGTCCTGCTGCTCAGCGAGTTCACCGGCGCGAGCGATGAGCTGCGCCAGGCCGTGCTCGTCAACCCGCACGACATCGAGGGCGTGAAGGACGCGATGGTCGAGGCGGTGTCGATGCCCAAGCGGGAGCGCACGCGGCGCATGCGGGCGCTCCGACGGCGCGTCCGCGACAACGACGTCGCGAACTGGTCGGCCTCGTTCCTGAAGACCCTCACGGGGGCCGGCATCATCGCCCCGGGCGTACCCGAGCCGCTCGAGGCGGCCGTCCGTCGCGTCGCCGGCGCCGAGCGGCTGCTCGTGGCACTCGACTTCGACGGCACCCTCGCGCCGCTCGTCGACCGTCCTGAAGACGCGAGGGCGACCGGACGCGCCCGCGCCGCCGTCGAGCGGCTCGCGGCGGCCGACGACACCCGTGTCGCGATCGTCTCGGGCCGTGCGCTCGAGAGCCTGCGCGAGGTCGCCGACCCGCCGCACGGCGCCCTGCTGAGCGGTTCGCACGGCGTCGAACTGCAGCTCGACGGGGGAGCGGTGACGATGGAGCTGCGCGACGGCGAGCTCGCCGATCTCGAGGAGCTCACCCGCATCCTCGACGAGATCGCCGCGGGCGATGCGGCGGCGTGGGTCGAGTGGAAGCCGGCGGGACTCGCGCTGCACACGCGCAAGGTGCCCGCGGCCACGGCCAGCGAGCTGCAGCGCGCCGCGCGCGAGCGGGTCGCCGCCGAGCTGCCCGACCTCACGATGCGGGCCGGCAAGGGGGTCATCGAGTTCTCGGTGCGGCCGAGCGACAAGGGCGAGGCGCTCATGCGGCTCCGCCAGCATGCGGGCGCGAGTGCGGTCGTCTACGTCGGCGACGACGTCACCGACGAAGACGCCTTCGCCACCCTCGAGGGCGATGACGTCGGGGTGAAGGTCGGCCAGGGGCGCTCGCTCGCGACGCACCGGGTGCGCAGCCCCGAGGATGTCGCGCTCCTGCTCGAGCGCCTCGCCGACGAGCGTGACATCTCGCGCGGGGCCCCATCGCGCTGGCCATAGACTCGATGCATGTCGGAGTTCGATCCCAAACCGCGTAGTCGTACCGTCACCGATGGCATCGAGGCCATGACGAGCCGGGGCATGCTCCGCGCCGTCGGCATGGGCGATGCCGACTGGGACAAGCCGCAGATCGGCATCGCGAGCTCGTGGAACGAGATCACCCCCTGCAACCTCTCGCTCGGCCGCCTCGCGCAGGCCGCGAAGGAGGGCGTGCACGGCGGCGGCGGCTACCCGCTGCAGTTCGGCACCGTCTCGGTCTCCGACGGCATCTCGATGGGGCACGAGGGCATGCACTTCTCGCTCGTCTCGCGCGAGGTCATCGCCGACTCGGTCGAGGTCGTCATGCAGGCCGAGCGCCTCGACGGCTCGGTGCTGCTCGCCGGCTGCGACAAGTCGATCCCCGGCATGCTCATGGCGGCCGCCCGCCTCGACCTCGCGAGCGTCTTCCTCTACGCCGGCTCGATCGCGCCCGGTTGGGTGCGCCTCTCCGACGGCACCGAGAAGGACATCACGATCATCGACTCGTTCGAGGCGGTCGGCGCGGTCAAGGCCGGCACCATGAGCGAGGCCGATGCGAAGCGCATCGAGTGCGCCTTCGCGCCCGGCGAGGGCGCCTGCGGCGGCATGTACACCGCGAACACGATGGCGTCGGTCGCCGAGGCGCTCGGGCTCTCGCTGCCCGGCTCCGCCTCGCCGGCGTCGGCCGACCGCCGCCGCGACTACTACGCGCACCGCTCCGGCGAGGCCGTCGTCAACCTCCTCAACAAGGGCATCACCGCCCGCCAGATCCTCACCAAGAAGGCCTTCGAGAACGCCATCGCCGTCGGCATGGCGCTCGGCGGCTCGACGAACATCGTGCTGCACCTGCTCGCGATCGCCCGCGAGGCCGAGGTCGATCTCACCCTCGACGACTTCAACCGCATCGGCTCGAAGGTGCCGCACATCGGCGACCTCAAGCCGTTCGGCAAGTACGTCATGAACGACGTCGACCGCCGCGGCGGCGTGCCCGTGCTCATGAAGGCGCTGCTCGACGCGGGCCTCCTGCACGGCGACGTGCTCACCGTCACCGGCAAGACCATGGCCGAGAACCTCGCCGAGCTCGACCTGCCGCCGCTCGACGGCGAGGTGCTGCACACCCTCGACGACCCGATCCACGAGACCGGCGGCCTCACCATCCTTCACGGTACGCTCGCGCCCGAGGGCGCGGTCGTGAAGACCGCCGGCTTCGACGCGGCCGTGTTCGAGGGCCCTGCGCGCGTGTTCGAGCGCGAGCGCGGCGCGATGGATGCGCTCACGAACGGCGAGATCAAGCACGGCGACGTCGTCGTGATCCGCTACGAGGGGCCGAAGGGCGGCCCCGGCATGCGCGAGATGCTCGCGATCACCGCGGCCATCAAGGGCGCAGGGCTCGGAAAAGATGTACTACTCTTGACGGACGGTCGATTCTCAGGCGGCACAACCGGCCTGTGCATCGGCCATCTGGCACCCGAAGCAGTCGACGCAGGTCCGATTGCTTTCGTGCGCGATGGTGATCTGATTCGGGTCGATATCGCAGCCCGGTCCATCGACCTACTTGTCGACGAGGCCGAGCTGGCTGCCCGCCGTGAGGGCTGGGCTCCGCTTCCTCCGCGCTACACCCGAGGCGTTCTCGCGAAGTACTCCAAGCTCGTGCGCTCCGCTGCCGAAGGCGCGACGACGGGCTGAGTGCTGCGCACCCTTCGCAATCACCGTCCACCAGATAGGAACCGCATGCCCACGGAATCGTCCCCCGTGCCGACGCCTGCGGCCGTGCCGTCCGCTGCACCCGTGGAGATCACGGGTGCCGAGGCGGTCGTCCGTTCGCTCGAACTGCTCGGCGTCACCGACGTCTTCGGACTCCCGGGCGGGGCCATCCTGCCCGTCTACGACCCGCTCTTCGAGAGCAAGAAGCTCCGCCACATCCTCGTCCGTCACGAGCAGGGCGGCGGCCACGCCGCCCAGGGCTACGCGTCGTCGAGCGGCCGGCTCGGCGTCACGATCGCCACGTCGGGGCCCGGCGCGACGAACCTCGTCACCGCCATCGCCGACGCGCACATGGACTCGGTGCCGCTGCTCGCGATCACCGGCCAGGTGTTCTCGACGCTCATGGGCACCGACGCCTTCCAGGAGGCCGACATCGTCGGCATCACGATGCCGATCACGAAGCACTCCTTCCTCGTGAAGAAGGCGGAGGACATCCCCGCCACGATCGCCGCGGCCGTGCACATCGCCACGACGGGCCGGCCCGGCCCCGTGCTCGTCGACATCACGAAGGACGCCCAGCAGGCGAAGTTCCCCTTCCGATGGCCGCCGAAGGTCGAACTGCCCGGCTACCGCCCGATCACGAAGGCGCACGGCAAGCAGGTCACCGCCGCAGCCCAGCTGATCGCGGCGGCCAGGCGCCCGGTGCTCTACGTCGGCGGCGGCGTCATCCGCGCCCGCGCCTCCGAAGAGCTGCTCGCGCTCGCCGAGACGACGAAGGCCCCGGTCGTCACGACGCTCATGGCCCGCGGCGCCTTCCCCGACTCGCACCCGCAGCACCTCGGCATGCCCGGCATGCACGGCACCGTGCCCGCGGTGCTCGCGCTGCAGGAGTCCGACCTCATCGTCGCCCTCGGTGCGCGCTTCGACGACCGGGTCACCGGCAAGGCCGCGCTGTTCGCCCCCGATGCGAAGGTCGTGCACGTCGACATCGACCCCGCCGAGATCTCCAAGATCCGCACGGCCGACGTGCCGATCGTGGGCGACCTGAAAGAGGTGCTCGTCGACCTCGGCGCCGCCTACCGCGACGCGATCCGCGCGACGACGCCCGACCTCGACGAGTGGTGGGCGACGCTCGACGGGCTCCGCAACGAGTACCCGCTCGGCTACTCCGAGCCGAGCGACGGACTGCTCGCCCCGCAGTACGTGATCGAGCGCATCGGCGAGCTCACCGGCCCCGAGGGCGTCTACGCCGCGGGCGTCGGCCAGCACCAGATGTGGGCGGCCCAGTTCATCAAGTACGAGCGCCCCAACTCGTGGCTCAACTCCGGCGGCGCCGGCACGATGGGCTACGCGGTGCCCGCGGCGATGGGAGCGAAGGTCGCGCAGCCCGACCGCGACGTCTGGGCGATCGACGGCGACGGCTGCTTCCAGATGACGAACCAGGAGCTCGCGACGTGCGCCCTGAACGACATCCCCATCAAGGTCGCGGTCATCAACAACTCCTCGCTCGGCATGGTGCGCCAGTGGCAGACCCTGTTCTACGACGGCCGGTACTCGAACACCGACCTCAACACGGGGCACGACACCGTTCGCATCCCCGACTTCGTGAAGCTCGCCGAGGCGTACGGCGCCCTCGGCATCCGCGTCACGAAGAAAGAGGAGGTCGACGACGCGATCAAGCTCGCCCTCGAGACGAACGACCGCCCGGTCGTGATCGACTTCGTCGTCTCCGCCGACGCGATGGTGTGGCCGATGGTGCCGCAGGGCGTGTCGAACAGCTACATCCAGTACGCCCGCGATCACGCGCCGGCCTTCAGCGAGGAGGACTGACCATGTCGACCCACGTGCTCTCACTCCTCGTCGAGGACAAGCCCGGCCTCCTGACCCGCGTCGCGGGCCTCTTCGCACGCCGCGGCTTCAACATCGAGTCGCTCGCGGTCGGCCACTCCGAGATCGACGGCCTCAGCCGCATCACGGTCGTCGTCGACGTCGAGGACCTGCCGCTCGAGCAGGTGACGAAGCAGCTCAACAAGCTCGTCAACGTCATCAAGATCGTCGAGCTCGACCCCGCCCAGTCGGTGCAGCGCGAGCACCTGCTGATCAAGGTGCGCGTCGACAACACGACCCGCTCGCAGGTGCTCGAGGCGGTCAACCTCTTCCGCGCCCGCGTCGTCGACGTCTCGACCGACGCACTCGTGATCGAGGTCACCGGCGACTCGGGCAAGACCCAGGCGCTGCTCAAGGTGCTCGAGCCCTACGGCATCAAGGAGATCGCCCAGTCGGGTCTCCTCGCGATCGGCCGTGGCGGCAAGAGCATCACCGAACGCGTCTTCAAGAACTGAGCGCGGATGCCGCGGCACGGCGCCGAGGCATCCGTCATGAACACCCACACCAAGGAGAAGAACAGCAATGGCTGAGATGTATTACGACCAGGACGCCGACCTCTCGATCGTCCAGGGCAAGAAGGTCGCCGTCATCGGCTACGGCTCGCAGGGCCACGCGCACGCGCAGAACCTGCGCGACTCGGGCGTCGAGGTCGTCATCGGCCTCAAGGAGGGCTCGAAGTCGATCCAGAAGGCCGAAGAGGCCGGCTTCGAGGTCAAGAGCGTCGCGGATGCCGCGGCGTGGGCCGACGTCGTCGTCATCCTCGCCCCCGACCAGTACCAGCGCCACATCTACGCGGAGTCGGTGCGCGACAACCTCGTCGAGGGCAACGCGCTCGTCTTCGGTCACGGCTTCAACATCCGCTTCGGCTACATCGAGGCGCCCGCGGGCGTCGACGTGATCCTCGTCGCGCCGAAGGCGCCCGGTCACACCGTGCGCCGCGAGTTCGTCGCCGGCCGAGGCATCCCCGACATCATCGCCGTCGAGCAGGACGCGACCGGCACCGCCTGGGAGCTCGCGAAGTCGTACGCCAAGGGCATCGGCGGCACCCGCGCCGGCGTCATCAAGACCACCTTCACCGAAGAGACCGAGACCGACCTGTTCGGCGAGCAGGCCGTGCTCTGCGGCGGCACCTCGCAGCTCGTGCAGTACGGCTTCGAGACCCTCGTCGAGGCCGGCTACCAGCCCGAGATCGCCTACTTCGAGGTGCTGCACGAGCTCAAGCTCATCGTCGACCTCATGTGGGAGGGCGGCATCGCCAAGCAGCGCTGGTCGGTCTCCGACACGGCGGAGTACGGCGACTACGTGTCGGGCCCCCGCGTCATCGACCCGTCGGTCAAGGAGAACATGAAGGCGGTGCTCGCCGACATCCAGGACGGCACCTTCGCGAAGCGCTTCATCGCCGACCAGGACAACGGGCAGAAGGAGTTCCTCGAGCTCCGCGCCAAGGGCGAGCAGCACCCGATCGAGACGACCGGCCGCGAGCTGCGCAAGCTCTTCGCGTGGAACTCGTCGGACGACGACGACTACGTCGACGGCGAGGTCGCTCGCTGACCCACCCCGCCGGTTGAGGAGCGCCGGGCGAAGCCCGACGCGTCTCGGAACCCACACGGCCCGTCCAGGAATTCCCTCCTGGACGGGCCGTTCGTCGCCGTGCGCGAATGAGCACGAGGAATTCAGCTGCAAACCCTTGCAGTGAGCCATCCCGACGTGGTCGGATTCGATGCCATGAGCGATCACTCGAATCACGAACCCGTCCCCCGCTGGTGCTCGTGCGCAGTTCCCGACGAAGAGGTCGGCCACGCGTCATCCGGTTTCACCCGACGAAACGTCCTGATCGGCGCCTCGGCCGCGACCGCCCTCGCCGCGGCCGGCTGGTCGGCCGCCCCGGCGACGGCGGCGACGAACGGCACGACGGCGAAGATCACGATCATGGGCACGTCCGACCTGCACGCGAACGTCGTCAACTGGGACTACTACAAGGACGCGGTGTACTACGACGGCAAGCCGGGTGTTCCGAGCAACGCGGTCGGGCTCTCGCGGGTGGCCAGCCTCGTGAAGCAGGTCCGCGCCGACCGGGGGCGCGGCAACACCCTGCTGTTCGACGCCGGCGACACCATCCAGGGCACCCCGCTCGGGTTCTACTACGCGACCGTCGATCCGATCACCGAATCGGGTGCGATGCACCCGGTGGCCGCGCAGATGAACGCCCTCGAGTACGACGCCGTCGCCCTCGGCAACCACGAGTTCAACTACGGCCTCGACTTCCTCGACAACTGGATCTCGCAGATGGACGCCCCGGTGCTCGCCGCGAACGCCGTCCACGCGGGCACGAAGGTTCCCCGGTACACGCCGTACACCATCACGTCGATGAAGGTCGCGAAGGGACACCCGCCCGTCAAGGTCGGCGTGCTCGGACTCACGAACCCCGGCGTGGTCATCTGGGACAAGGCGAACGTGTCGGGCAAGGTCGAGGTGCTCGACCTCGTCGAGACCGCCAAGCGCTGGGTTCCGGTGATGAAGGCCGAGGGCGCCCACATCATCGTCGTGAGCGCCCACTCGGGTGAGAGCGGCCTGTCGACCTACGGGCCCGAACTGCCGATCGAGAACGCGGCGAAGCTCGTCGCCGAGCAGGTGCCGGACGTCGACGTGATCCTCTTCGGTCACGCGCACGCGGAGATTCCCGAGCGCCTCGTCACGAACCTCGTGACCGGCGCCGAGGTCATCATGAGCGAGCCCAAGAACTGGGGCCAGCGCCTCAGCGTCTTCGACCTCGATCTCGCCTACGCGCGCGGCAAGTGGTCCGTCGCCGAGCACAAGGCGTACCTGCTCAACGCGAACACCGTCGTCGACGACCCCGAGTTCGTCGCGATCGTGCGCGACCAGCACGATGCCGTCGTCGACTACATGCACTCGAAGGTCGCGGTCTCGACCGAGGAGATGCTCGCTGCCGAGTCCTGCTGGAAGGACACCGCGATCCTCGACTACGTCAACAAGGTGCAGACCGAGACCGTCGCCGCGGCGGTCGCCGGCACGCCCGAGGCCTCCCTGCCCATCGTCTCGATCGCCGCGCCCTTCAACCGGGCCGCGAGCTTCCCGCAGGGCGATGTGACGATCAAGGACGTCGCGGGGCTCTACATCTACGACAACACGCTCATGGCCTCGATCCTCACGGGCGCGCAGATCAAGCAGTACCTCGAGTTCTCTGCCGAGTACTTCAAGGTCGTCGCGCCCGACGCCCCGATCGAGCCCGAGAAGTGGACGAACGCGGCGACCCCGAGGTCGGCGTTCACACCCGACTACAACTACGACCAGTTCTCGGGCGTCGAGTACACGATCGACATCTCGAAGCCGGTCGGCCAGCGCATCTCGCCGCTCATGTACGACGGTGCGCCGGTGACCGACGGCCAGCAGTTCCTCGTCGCCGTGAACAACTACCGCCAGTCGGGCGGTGGAGGATTCCCGCACATCGCGTCGGCACCGGTCGTCTACAACGCCCAGGTCGCCATCCGCGAGGCGATCGTCGCCTACGCCTCGGAGCAGGGCACGATCGACCCGGCCACCTTCCACACCGTGAACTGGAAGCTCGTTCGCAACGGGGTGCCGGTCTTCCCGTAACGGGTCGTGTCGCGCGCACGGCGGCCCGCTCCGAGGATGCCTCGGGGCGGGCCGCCGCCGTGCGGCCGCGGTGTCGAGGTCCGCGGAGACGGCGGCGACGTCGGAGCGCGGTGCCGCCCGCTACGCTGTCGAGAATGGTCGCCTTCCCGCTCCCCGTCGAGATCGCCGTTCAGGATGCCTCGGGCACGCGCATCGCGCTCGAGCACGGTGCCGCGCGCATCGAGCTCTGCCAGGCCCTCGGCCTCGGCGGCCTCACGCCGTCGATCGGACTCGTCGAGACGGCGGTCGGGCTCGCCGCCGAGGCGTCGGCACCCTCGTTCGTGCACGTGCTCGTGCGCCCGCGCGGCGGCGGATTCGTCTACGACGCCGACGAGCTCGACACGATCGAGCGCGACATCCGGGCCGTGGTCGCCGCCGGCGCCGACGGCGTGGTCGTCGGCGCGCTCACCGAGACGGGCGACCTCGACGTCGAGGCCGTGCGCCGGTTCATCGACGCCGCGGGGCAGGCCGACGTCACCGTGCACCGCGCCGTCGATGCCGCGAACGACCCCCGCGCCGCGGTCGCCGGTCTCGCTCGCCTCGGCGTGCGGCGGGTGCTCACCTCGGGCGGCGCGGCCGACTGCCGCACGGGCCTCGCGAATCTCGCGGCCATGGCCGAGGCGTCCGGCGTACTCGAGATCATGGCCGGCGGCGGAGTGAGGCTCGACGACATCGCGGAGCTCGCCGCGGCGGGCGTCGATGCGGTGCACCTCTCGGCCCGCGGGCGGGCCGTGCGAGGCGGCGCGAGCGGACCGGGCGGCGGGGTCGACGGATTCGACGAGACCGATGCGGCGCTCGTGGCCGCCGCCGTCGAGGCTGCCCGGCGCGGGGTGACCGCGGGCGCCTGACTCCCGCGAGCGGCCCGGGGAGCCGCGCCGCTAGGCTGGAGCCATGCGTCCCGACCCTGATTCCGACGACGACGCCCTGCGCTGGGACGGTGACGACGACCCGACCCTCGCCCCAGGCTGGAAGACCGTCGGCAAGGCGGTTCCGCTCGCTGATGCGGGAGCCGCGGAACCGGCCGACGACGGAGCGGCCGACGAGGAGGCCGGCGGGTCGAGCGACGAGGATGCCCCGGCGCAGACGGGCTCGGCCGTGCTCATCGCCCTGGGCGTGCTCGGCGGGGTCTACCTGCTCTACACGATCGGCTGGCTCATCACCGCCGTGCGGACGTCGGCGCCCGGCACGAGCGTCGTGAGCGACGCCATGTACTCGCTCGGGCTCTGGCTCGCCGTGCTCGCTGCGCCCTGCTGGTTCGCGCTGGCACTGCGCGGCACGACGACCACGCGGTCGCGATTCCTCTGGCTCGTCGCGGGCGCCGTCGTGCTCGTCCCGCTGCCGTTCGTACTGGGGGTGACCGCATGACCGCCGAACCGCTCGCCCCTGAGGCGTCCGCCCCCTCGCGCCGCGTGCCGATGTGGCTCGATGTCGCGCTCGCGACGCTGTTCGGCCTCTTCTACGCGTACGACGTGTGGGAGGTCGTCGAGAGCGTCGTGCAGCTGCTCGGCATCGGGCTGACGTTCTCGCCGGCGGGCTGGGCGATCATGACCGTGGCGTTCCTCGCGCCGTTCGCGTGCTTCTTCGCCGCGTTCGCGCTCGGCCGGTCGCGCGGCGTGCTCCCTCGCGTCGCGCTGTACTTCACCGGACTCTGCGTCTCCGGCGCGCTGTTCCTCAGCTGCACGGTGCTGCTGGGACTCGTGCGCGGGGTCGTCGTCGGCTGACACCCGAGTCCGCGCACAGTTCGTTCGCGCTTTCACCCATTCCGGCCCGATCGACCGGTGTCGTGGGCCGTCACAGAACGAGATGCGGCGTCATGCTCCAGTAGGGTTGTCGGGGTAACGGCGCCCCCACTGGCGTAGGCGCACCCCCCTTTGCGCGCTTCGTCGCGCACCGCCCCGAAGGAACCGTTCGTGTCAAAGCCGGTCGTGCTGATCGCCGAAGAACTCTCGCCCGCCACCGTCGACGCCCTCGGGCCCGACTTCGAGATCCGCAAGGTCGACGGTACCGACCGTCCGGCGCTCCTGTCGGCGCTCGCCGATGCCGCCGCCGTCCTCATCCGTTCGGCCACGAAGGTCGACGCCGAGGCCATCGCCGCGGCGCCGAACCTGCGGGTCGTCGCCCGTGCCGGCGTCGGCCTCGACAACGTCGACGTGAAGGCGGCCACGACGGCCGGCGTCATGGTCGTCAACGCCCCGACGTCGAACATCATCTCGGCCGCCGAGCTGACGATCGGCCACATCCTGAGCCTCGCCCGCCACATCCCGGCCGGGCACGCCTCGCTCTCGGCGGGGGAGTGGAAGCGCTCGGCCTACACCGGCACCGAGCTGTACGAGAAGACCGTCGGCATCATCGGTCTCGGCCGCATCGGCGCGCTCATCACCGCCCGCCTGCAGGCGTTCGGCGTCGAGGTCATCGCGTACGACCCGTTCATCACGTCGGCGCGCGCCCAGCAGCTCGGCGTGCAGACCGTCTCGCTCGACGAACTGCTCGAGCGCAGCGACTTCGTCACGATCCACATGCCGCGCACGCCCGAGACGGTCGGCATGATCGGCGCAGAGCAGCTCGCCAAGATGAAGAACACGGCGTACATCGTGAACGTCGCCCGCGGCGGCCTCATCGACGAGCAGGCGCTGCACGACGCCCTCGTCTCGGGCGAGATCGCGGGCGCCGCGCTCGACGTCTTCGTGCAGGAGCCGCCGAAGGAGTCGCCGCTCATCGGCCTGCCGAACCTCATCGCGACGCCGCACCTCGGCGGGTCGACCGATGACGCGCAGGAGAAGGCGGGCGTCTCGGTCGCGAAGTCGGTGCGCCTCGCCCTCGCCGGCGAACTGGTGCCCGACGCCGTCAACGTCGCAGGCGGCGTCATCGACCCGTACGTTCGCCCCGGCATCCCGCTCGTCGAGAAGCTCGGGCAGCTGTTCTCGGGCCTCGCCCACGGCGCGCTCACGAGCCTCGACGTCGAGGTGCGCGGCGAGCTCGTCGACTACGACGTGAGCGTGCTGAAGCTCGCGGCGCTCAAGGGCGTGTTCACGAACGTCGTCTCCGAGACCGTGTCGTACGTCAATGCGCCGCTCCTCGCCGAGCAGCGCGGCGTGCAGGTGCGCCTCATCACCGAGGCCGACAGCCCCGAGTACCGCAACGTCATCACGCTGCGCGGCGCACTCGCCGACGGCACCCAGGTGTCGGTCGCGGGCACGCTGACCGGCCCGAAGCAGGCCGAGAAGCTCGTCGGCGTGAACGGCTACGAGCTCGAGGTGCCGATCGCGACGACGCACATCATCATGGAGTACACCGACCGCCCCGGCATCGTCGCGGTCTACGGCCGGGAGTTCGGCGAGGCCGGCATCAACATCGCCGGCATGCAGATCGCCCGTCGCGAGGCCGGCGGATCGGCGCTCAGCGTGCTCACGGTCGACTCGCCGGTTCCGGCCGACGTGCTCGACCGGGTGCGCGAGGCGATCGACGCGACGCTGTTCGTCGAGATCGACATCACCGAGTAGGTCGATTCACCGCCCGGATGCCTCGGCGCTGCGCCCTCGCGGGCGTCGCGCCGAGGCATCCGTCGTTCTGGGACGTTGCAGGGGCATGCGGTCGGCGGGTGCGTATGCGGTGGTGCCGGCCGGAATGTCCTGTGACGTCGCCGGCTGAAGCGGATCCGGTCGATCCTCTCGGAGCGTCGCGCCGACGCCGGGAGCGACCTATTGTCAGCGGGTGACGAGGCGCTCGAGCAGGGCGACGAGCGCCGTCAGCTGCTCGGCCGAGACCGACCCGGTCGCGGCGGCGGGGAGGTCGACGCCGACGGCTTCTGCGCGGAGGGCCGCCCGATGGTAGAGGCCGTCGCCCAGGAGGGTGACGGCGAGGGCGAGCGTCGGGTCGCCGACGTGCCGCGTGATGGTCTCGATCCAGCGGGTCTCGGCCTCGTCGAGTGCGCGCCCCGCCTCGCGATCGCCGCCCTGGGCGAGCCGCAGCGTCGCCACGAAGGTGTGGTCGAGCGGGGTCTCGATGTCGAGCGAGGAGCGCAGGAAGTAGGCGATCGCGCCGTCGGGCGCCTCGTCGATGCGCGTCAGGTCTTCGTCGACGAGGCGCAGCAGGCGCTCGATGAGCCCCGCGACGAGGGCCTGCTTCGAGCCGAAGTGGTAGAGCAGCCCGCCCTTCGAGACGCCGGCGGCGCGGGCGGTCGCGTCGATCGTCGCGGTGCGCTCGCCGTCGGCGATGATGAGCCGTTCGAAGGCGTCGAGCACCGCTTCGCGGGCGGCGGGTGGGCGGGCCATGGCTTCATTCTCCCTGAAACGGCGGTGATCGCGTGCTGGGCGAGGCGGCTGCCGCGACGTCGGCGGATTCTGTTACTATACCAGCCAGACGGTATAGAAACTGAGTGAAACCATGACCGACCAGACGGCCACCACGACCACGACCACGAACCAGACGAACGGCCGGCCGCGCGCCGTGCCCGAGGCATCCGCCGCGGCCGCCGCCACCCGCGCCCGGGCTGCGGCCCGAGCCGGCCGAGCGCCGCGCCGCGCCTGGCTCGCCCTCGCGGTGCTCATGCTGCCGGCGCTGCTCGTGTCGATCGACAACACGGTGCTGAGCTTCGCACTGCCCGAGATCTCGAGCGACCTCGCGCCGACCGCCGCGCAGCAGCTCTGGATCATCGACGCCTACCCGCTCGTGCTCGCCGCCCTGCTCGTCGCGATGGGCAGCGCCGGCGACCGCTGGGGCCGTCGCCGCATGCTCATGATCGGCTCGATCGGCTTCGCGGCCGTCTCGGTCGGGGCGGCCTTCGCGCCGACCGCCGAACTCCTCATCGCGGCGCGTGCCGCGCTCGGCTTCTTCGGCGCGATGCTCATGCCCTCGACGCTGTCGCTGCTGCGCTCGATCTTCAGCGATCGCGAGCAGCGGCGTCTCGCGATCGCGATCTGGGCCTCGGCGTTCGCCGCGGGCAGCGCGCTCGGACCGCTCGTGGGCGGCGTGCTCCTCGAGCACTTCGCGTGGGGTTCGGTGTTCCTGCTCGCGGTGCCCGTGCTCGTGCCGATGCTCGTGCTCGTGCCGCTGCTCATCACCGAGAGCCGCGACCCGAATCCCGGTCGCATCGACGTCTGGAGCATCCTGCTGTCGCTCGCGACGATGGCGCCGATCGTGTTCGGCATCAAGCACCTCGCGACGGAGGGCATCGACGTCGTCGGCCCGCTGTTCATCGTCGGCGGGCTCCTGGCCGGCTACCTGTTCGTGCGGCGCCAGCTCGCAAGCGACGCCCCGATGCTCGACGTGCGCCTCTTCACGGTGGGGCCGTTCGGCGGCGCCGTGCTCGTGAACCTCCTGAGCGTCGTGTCGCTCGTCGGCTTCCTGTTCTTCGTGTCGCAGCACCTGCAGATCATCGCGGGGCTCTCGCCCGTCGAGGCGGGGCTCGCACTCCTGCCCGGACTCATCGCGATGATCATCTCGGGCCTCGTCGTCGTGCCGATCGCACGTCGCGTGCACCCGAGGGTGCTCGTGCCCTCGGCGCTCACGCTGTCGGCGGGCGGCTACCTCGTGGTGGCGTTCGGCGCTTCCGACGGGTCGACCGGGGCCGTGATCGTCGCGTTCACGATGCTCGGCATCGGGATCGGCATGGCCGAGACCGTCTCGAACGAGCTCATCCTCTCGAGCGCGCCGCCCGCGAAGGCGGGCGCGGCGTCGGCCGTCTCGGAGACGGCGTACGAACTCGGCGCGGTGCTCGGCACCGCGGGCCTCGGCAGCATCATCGCGGCGCACTACGCGAGCGCGATCGAACTGCCCGCCTCCCTGACGGCGGCCCAGGCGGATGCCTCGCGCGAGACGCTCGCAGGCGCGGCGGCCGTCGCGAGCGAGCTGCCCCCGGCGCAGGCCGACGAGCTCATGGGCGCCGCGGCCGTCGCGTTCGACGGCGGCGTGCTCGTGACCTCGCTCATCGGCGTCGGCCTCATGGTCGCCGCCGCGGTCGTCGCGGCGGTCACGCTGCGCAACCCCGCGCAGCACGACTGAGCGCCGGCCGCCCGGGCGGACGCCCGGGCACGCGACGGGTCGCGCGTGCGTCGGGCGCCCGCACCGGCTCGGCGGCGAGGGTGCGGCGGGTCACGCCGTGACGATCAGAGCGTCGGGTCCTCGGGCGTGGAGTTCTCGGCCCGAGTCATCCGGTCTCCCGTCGTGGGGTCGACGCTCGTGTGCGACGTCGCGATCGTCCGGCGGCGCCGGACGAGCAGGATGATCCCGATCACGATGATCACCGCACCGGCGGCCATCAGGATGTAGCCGACGAGTTGCAGGTCGATCCAGTCGACCGTGACATTCAGGGCGTACGTGAGGATCGCGCCGATGACGACGAGCACGATACCGAGTCCCAGACTCATTGCGTCCTCCCTTGTTCCGCGACGGCCGTGGGCGGACGCCGCCTCGATGAGCATCCCGTCAGGCGACGGGTCCTCGTCATAGGGCTGAGCGTAGCGAGGTACGGCACTACGCTGGAGGGGCTGGTGCGAGAAGGAGAATCCATGGTACGTACGGTCAAGCTCGCGGTCATCCCCGGAGACGGCATCGGCCCCGAGGTCGTCGCCGAGGCGCTCAAGGTGCTCGACGCTGCGACGGCCGGGGGCGACCTCGCGTTCGAGCAGACGCCGTTCTCGCTCGGTGCCGCACGCTACCTCGAGACGGGCGACGTGCTGACCGATGCCGACCTCGACGCCATCAAGGCGCACGACGCGATCCTGCTCGGCGCGGTCGGCGGGGTGCCGGGCGACCCGCGGCTGGCCGGCGCCAACATCGAGCGCGGCCTGCTGCTGAAGCTCCGCTTCGAGCTCGACCACTACGTGAACCTGCGCCCGAGCGTGCTCTACCCGGGGGTCGTGAGCCCGCTCGCGAATCCCGGCGACGTCGACTTCGTCGTCGTGCGCGAGGGCACCGAGGGCCCGTACGTCGGCAACGGCGGGGCGATCCGCGTCGGCACGCCCGCGGAGGTCGCGAACGAGGTCTCGGTCAACACCGCGTACGGGGTCGAGCGCGTCGTCCGCTACGCGTTCGCCGAGGCATCCCGCCGCCGCAACAAGCTCACGCTCGTGCACAAGACGAACGTGCTCGTCTTCGCGGGGTCGCTGTGGAAGCGCACGGTCGACGCCGTCGCCGCCGAGTTCCCCGATGTCGCGGTCGACTACCTGCACGTCGACGCGGCGACGATCTTCCTCGTCACCGATCCTGCTAGATTCGATGTCATCGTCACGGACAACCTCTTCGGCGACATCCTCACCGATCTGGCCGGCGCAATCAGCGGCGGCATCGGACTCGCAGCCTCGGGCAACATCAACCCCGACGGCACGTTCCCGAGCATGTTCGAGCCGGTTCACGGTTCGGCTCCCGACATCGCCGGGAAGGGCATCGCCGACCCGACCGCCGCGATCGGCTCGGTCGCGCTCCTGCTCCGCCACCTGGGCGAGACGGATGCCGCGACCCGCGTCGAACGGGCGATCGCCGACGACGTCGCCGAGCGCGGCGACGCCGCACGGTCGACCAGCGAGGTCGGCGACCGCATCGCCGCCCGCATCGCGGCGACGGTGCCCGCGAATTCGTAGCAACCGCATCCCATATCCGCATCTCTGAGAGAGGGCGCCATGACCATCGACCTTCCGCTCCAGGCCCCGACCGCCGCCGGGCTCATCTGGCAGACCATCCGCAACCCCGAGGCGAAGTCCGACGCCGAGCGCGAGGCGATCCTCGCCGCTCCGGGCTTCGGCCAGCACTTCACCGATCACATGGTCGACGTGTGCTGGAGCGAGAAGGGCGGCTGGCATCGGCCGCGCGTCTCGCCGTACGGTCCCATCCAGCTCGACCCCGCGGCCGCCGTGCTGCACTACGCGCAGGAGATCTTCGAGGGCCTCAAGGCCTACCGTCACGCCGACGGCTCGATCCAGACCTTCCGCCCGCAGGCGAACGCCGCGCGCATGCAGCGCTCCGCCCGCCGCCTCGCGCTGCCCGAGCTGCCCGAGTCGATCTTCCTCGACTCGCTCGCCCAGATCATCTCGGTCGACGGAGCGTGGGTGCCCTCGGCCGACGAGACGAGCCTGTACCTGCGTCCGTTCATGTTCGCGAAAGAGGCGTTCCTCGGCGTCCGTCCCGCGAAGAAAGTCGCGTACTACCTCATCGCGAGCCCGGCCGGGGCGTACTTCCCCGGCGGCGTGCAGCCCGTGAACATCTGGCTCTCGACGAACTACGCCCGCGCCGGCAAGGGCGGCACCGGTGCCGCCAAGACCGGCGGCAACTACGCGTCGAGCCTGCTGCCGCAGGCCGAGGCGTACGAGAAGGGCTGCCAGCAGGTGCTCTTCCTCGACGACGAGCGCAACCTGGAAGAGCTCGGCGGCATGAACGTCGTGCTCGTCACGCGCGACGGCCGGCTGCTGACCCCCGAGTCCGACTCGATCCTCGAGGGCATCACGCGCGACTCGATCCTGCAGCTCGCGCGCGACCGCGGCATCGAGGTCGAAGAGCGCAAGATCTCGATCGACGAGTGGCGCCGGGGGGCCGAGTCGGGCGAGATCATCGGCGCGTTCGCGTGCGGCACCGCCGCGGTCGTCGTGCCGATCGGCAAGCTGCTCGCGGACGACTTCGAGATCGTGCACGAGGGCGACGCCGCGACGGAGCTCGCGATGTCGCTGCGCGACGAGCTCACGGGCATCCAGTACGGCCGCGTCGAAGACCGTCACGGCTGGATGGTGCGGCTCGACGCGTGACCGAGGCGTCCTCCTCCTCGTCGGCGCCTGCGGATGAGACGGTGACGGCCGGATCGATCGCGATCCGGCCGTTCGCCGTCGGCGACACCGAGGCGGTGGTCGCGCTCTGGCGCGCAGCGGGTCTCGTGAAGCCGTGGAACGACCCCTACCTCGACGTCGAGCGCAAGCTCTCGGTGCAGCCCGAGCTGTTCCTGGTCGCGGTGGCCGGCGATCCCGCCGCCGGCCGCGTGGTCGGCACGGCGATGGTCGGCTACGAGGGGCACCGCGGGTGGGTCAACTACCTCGCGGTCGCCGACCCGGCCCGCGGCACGGGACTCGGGCGAGCGCTCATGGACGAGGCCGAGCGCCGGCTCATCGAGCGCGGCTGCCCCAAGCTCAACCTGCAGGTGCGCACGTCGAACACCGAGGTGATCGCCTTCTACGAGCGGCTCGGCTACGTGATCGACGACGCGGTGAGCCTCGGCAAGCGGCTGATCCCCGACGGCTGAGCCGGTCGGGCCGCTGCGTCGCCCCGCCGGCGTGCCCGGTGGTCGGCACGCTCATCGAGTCGCCGAAGCATGCTCTTCTTCGCGTCATGAGCAGCACTGTTCGGCGACTCGGCGGGCGAAGACCGCGCCGATAGGCTTGACGTCATGAAGATCGCGCGGTTCAGCCACGGTGAGACCATCTCGTTCGGCGTCGTCGACGAAGAGGAGCACGAGCTCGTCGTGTTGAAGGCCGACCCGATGTTCGCCGGCTACGAGCCGACGGGCGAGCGGGTTCCGCTGACCGAGGCGAAGCTGCTGGCGCCCGTGATCCCGCGGTCGAAGGTCATCGCGGTCGGCAAGAACTACCGCGACCACGCGGCCGAGATGGGTGGCGAGGCGCCCGCCGAGCCGCTGCTCTTCCTGAAGCCGAACACCTCGGTGATCGGCCCCGGCGACGCGATCGTGCTGCCGAGGCAGAGCGAGCAGGTCGAGCACGAGGGCGAGCTCGCGGTCGTCATCGGGCGCATCGCGAAGAACGTGAGCGAAGCCGACGCCGACCAGGTGATCTTCGGCTACACCATCGCGAACGACGTGACGGCCCGCGACCTGCAGCGCCGCGACGGCCAGTGGACCCGCGCGAAGGGCTTCGACTCGTTCTGCCCGCTCGGCCCGGTCATCGACACCGACGTCGACTTCGCGGCCGGCACGATCGAGACCAGCGTCAACGGCGAACGCCGCCAGGACGGGCGACTGGCCGACCTCGTGCACTCGGTGCCCGCGATCGTCGCGTACGCCTCGAGCGTGTTCACGCTGCTGCCGGGCGACGTCATCCTCACGGGCACGCCCGCGGGCGTCGGCCCGATCGTCGACGGCGACACGGTCGAAGTCACGATCTCAGGGCTCGGCAGCCTCTCGAACCCGGTGCGCGCCGCGCAGTAGGCGAGTCGGGGCATGGGTGCGGCGAGCGGGGAGCGGCGAGACATCCGCGACCGCGACGATCTCGCCGCGCTGATCGGGGCGTTCTACCGTCGTGCGTTCGCGGACCCGCTCATCGGCCCCATCTTCACCGACGTCGCGCACATGGACCTCGACCACCACCTGCCGATCATGTGCGACTTCTGGGAGACGGTGCTGTTCGACACCGGTGCCTACCGCCGCAACGCGCTCGCGCTGCACGTCGCGGTGCACGCGAAGGCGACGCTCGGCGCACCCGAGTTCGATCGCTGGCTCGAGCTGTGGAACGCCGAGGTCGATGCCCGTTTCGCCGGCCCCACCGCCGGACGGGCGAAGACGCAGGCGCAGCGGATCGCCGCATCGATCCGGCGACGCCTCGAGGGCGGATCGGGCTCGATGCACAAGACCATCACCACGCGCGAACGCCTCGAGGCGGCGGGCATGATCGATGCACCCGACGGCTCGGGCGCCGATGCCGAACGGCTCAGCCGACGCCGAGCGGGCTGCGTGAGCCGGTGACCGCGTCGGCGGCGAGGGCGACATCCTCTTCGTCGTTCCAGAGGTGGAACGCGACCCGCGCCCGACCTGCGCGCCCCGACGCGACGAGCCCGGCCGCGGTCAGCGCGGCGAGGTCGCACCCGGTCTCGTCGGGCCAGGTCACGATGGCCGAGTCGGATGCCTCGAGCCCGAGCCGCTCGCGGAACGCGTTCGCGAGCCCGACATCGTGGCGCCGCACCGCCCGCAGGTCGAGCGACGCGGCGAACCCGAGCGCCGCCTCGGCGCCGGCCCAGGCATGCCACGCGGGGGAGACCTCGAACCGGCGCGCGCCCTCGGCGAGGTGCAGCTCGGGCCCGTAGCACGATGCCCACGGGTCGGCACCCGAGTACCATCCCGCGGTGTGCGGGGTGAATTCGGCGACCGCGCGGTCGGAGAACGCCGCGAAGGCCGCACCGCGCGGTGCGCCGAGCCACTTGTACGCGTGGCAGACGACGAGGTCGCCGGCGACCTCGTCGGTCGGCATCCAGCCGGTCGCCTGGGTCGTGTCGACGAGCGTCAGCGCGCCGGCCGCCCGGGCGGCAGCGGCGATGGATGCCTCGTCGGCGACCTCCCCGGTCGCCGACTGCACGAGCGAGTAGGAGACGAGCCAGGTCGACGTCGAGATCGCGTCCGCGAGGGCGTCGAGCGGCACGTGGCGCACTCGGAGGTCGCCCCGGGCGAGGAACGGTGCGACGACCGACGAGAAGTCGCCGTCGACGCAGAGGATCTCGGCACCGGCCGGCGCCGACGCGGCGGCGAGCCCGGCGAACACCGAGACCTGCGAGCCGGTCGCCACGCGCTCGGCCACGGTACCGAGCAGCGCGGCAGCGTGACCGCGCGCCCGCTCGAGAGTCGCCGAGTAGTCGGCGGCGCTCGCGGTGCCGGTCGCCCACCGCTCCAGGTCGCGGCGCACGGCGTCGCGGGTCACATCGGCGGGAAGTCCCAGCGTGCAGGCGGCCAGATAGCCGCGGCCGGCGGCGAAGCGGTCTCCGAGTTCGAGCATGCCTCCAGCCTCGACGTCCGAGAATCATTCGACAAGGCCCAGTGAGCGATGATATGCATAACGTCCGATTATGATTACGGCATGTCGGACGCCTCGATCGAAGCCCTCGCCGCAGCCCTCGACCTGCAGACCGTGCGGGTCGTGCGACGCATCGCCGAGCACGGCTCGCTCACGGCCGCAGCTGAGGCGCTCGGCTACAGCCAGCCCGCCGTGAGCCAGCAGCTGCGCCGTTTCGAGGAGCGCACCGGCATCGCCCTCGTCGAACGCGTGGGCCGAGGCATCCGCCTCACCCAATCGGGCCGGGTGCTCGCCCGCCACGCGAACGCCGTCGCGACCGCGCTCGAAGCGGCCGCGGGCGAGCTCGCCGAACTCCGGGGACTCCGCGCAGGACGGGTGCGCCTCGTCGCGTTCCCGTCGGCGTCGGCCACGCTCGTGCCCCGACTCATCGCCGCCCTCGCGGCCGAGCATCCCGGCGTCACGGTGACCTACGTCGAGGCGGAGCCCCCCGAGGCCGTCGCCGCCGTGCGCGGCGACCGGGCCGACGTGGCGATCACCTTCAGCTACCCGGGCGACCGCGACGACCCGCACCGGGCGAGCGCGCGCGGTCTCGACGTGCGCAGCTACGGCGACGAGCCGATGCGGCTCGTGCTGCCCACGGGGCATGCGGCCGCGGCATCCGAGACGATCGATCTGGCCGAGCTGGGGGAGGAGCCGTGGATCGCGGGCTGCCCGCGGTGCCGCGGCCACCTGCTCGAACTCGCCGGCGCCGCCGGGTTCACGCCGCGCATCGCGTTCGAGACCGACAACTTCGTCGCCGTCGAGGGCATGGTCGCGCAGGGGCTCGGCGTCGCGCTGCTGCCGGCGCTCGCGCTCGCCGCGTCGCCGAGGCATCCGGGGGTCGTCACGCGGCCGACGGCCCGCGCCGACGTGCGGTCGCTGCATCTGGTGACCGCCAAGGGCGCCGACCGGGTGCCCGCCGTCGCGGCGGCGCTGTCGGCGCTGGCCGCGCTGGCGGGTCACGAGGGCTGAGCGCGCCACCCCGGCACCGCGAACCCACCGCCCGCGTCGGTACCATTGAGCCGATGTCCGATTCAGCTCACCCCGTCACCCAGGCCACCGGCAGCGACATCCGTGTGCGCTTCTGCCCTTCACCGACCGGAACCCCGCACGTGGGTCTCGTGCGCACCGCCCTCTTCAACTGGGCGTACGCGCGGCACACCGGCGGCACGTTCGTGTTCCGCATCGAAGACACCGACGCCGCGCGCGACAGCGAGGAGAGCTACGAGCAGATCCTCGACGCGCTGACCTGGCTCGGCCTCTCGTGGGACGAGGGCGTCGGTGTCGGCGGCCCGCACGAGCCGTACCGCCAGTCGATGCGAGGCGACATCTACGCCGGCGTCATCGAGAAGCTGAAGGCGGCCGGCCATCTCTACGAGTCGTTCTCGACCGCCGAAGAGATCGACGCCCGCAACGAGGCCGCCGGCCGGCCGAAGCAGTTCGGCTACGACAACTTCGACCGCGACCTGACGGAGCAGCAGCGGGCCGCGTTCCGAGCCGAGGGGCGACAGCCCGCGCTGCGCCTGCGGGTGCCCGAGGTCGAGCTCGGCTTCGACGACCTCGTGCGCGGACGCATCGACTTCCCGGCGGGTTCGACCACCGACTTCGTGCTCGTGCGCCCCAACGGCGCCCCGCTCTACACGCTCGTGAACCCCGTCGACGACGCGCTCATGGGCATCACGCACGTGCTGCGCGGCGAAGACCTGCTCTCGTCGACGCCGCGCCAGATCGCGCTCTACCGCGCGCTCATCGACATCGGCGTGACGACGTTCATCCCGCGGTTCGGCCACCTGCCCTACGTCATGGGCGAGGGCAACAAGAAGCTCTCGAAGCGCGACCCCGAGTCGAACCTGTTCCACCACCGCGACCGCGGGTTCATCCCCGAGGGGCTGCTGAACTACCTGGCGCTGCTCGGCTGGGGCTTCTCGGCCGACCGAGACGTGTTCAGCCGCGACGAGCTCGTCGCCGCGTTCGACGTCGAGAACGTCAACCCGAACCCCGCGCGCTTCGACCTCAAGAAGGCCGAGGCGATCAACGGCGACCACATCCGCCAGCTCTCGGCCGACGACTTCGCAGCCCGCACCGTGCCGTACCTGCAGGCCGCGGGCGTCGCCTCGACGCCGATCTCGGCGGCCGAGGAGTCGGTGCTCGCCGAGGCGGCCCCGCTCGTGCAGGAGCGCATCGCCCTGCTGGGCGAGGCGCCCGGCATGCTCGGCTTCCTGTTCACGGATGCCTCGGGGCTCGAGTACGACGAGGCCGCCGTCGGCGGCCTGCCGGCCGACGCTTCCGCCGTGCTCTCGGCTGCCCGCGACGCCCTCGACGCGCTGCCCGCCTCGGCCTGGAACACCGCCGAGATCGAGGAGGCGCTGCGCGCCGCCCTCATCGACGGTCTCGGGCTGAAGCCCCGCGTGGCCTTCGGCCCCGTGCGCACCGCCGTCTCGGGCCGCCGCGTCTCGCCGCCGCTGTTCGAGTCGATGCAGATCCTCGGCAAGGTCGACTCGCTCGCGCGCATCGACCGCCTGGCGGCGCTCGTCGGCTGACGCTCGTATTCGTCGGTCGAGCAGCGCGAAGCGCGTATCGAGACCACGAGTTCCGGGGGTGCTCTCCCGCGATCTTCACCGCTTTCGCGGCACGGATCTTGCGGAGCTGCACCCTCGGAACCCGGCACGATCGGGTGAGACCGGCTCAGTTTGGCTGCGGCGGGCGGGTAGGCTACAGTTGACTCTCGGCCCGAGAACCTCGGTTTCGGGCCATTGGGGTATGGTGTAATTGGCAACACGGCTGATTCTGGTTCAGTTGTTCTTGGTTCGAGTCCAGGTACCCCAGCCATACGAGAAGCCCGGAATACCGCGGAAGTAGCGGTCATCCGGGCTTCAGTGGTTTCCGGGTTCGATCAGGCCCTTCGCTTGTGAAGTGGGCCGGCAGAGTCCCCGCGCCGGCGATCGTCGTGTCGTGCCAGTCGGTCTCGCGCATCGCATAGACGACGGTGTCGGCCCAAGCGCCCTTGAACCAAAGTTCCTCGATGAAGTGTGCTTCCTGGCGCATCCCGAGCCTCCGGCAGAGCGCTACGGATGCGTCGTTCCGTGGGTCGACCTCGGCGATGACCCGGTGCAGGCCGATGGTCGCGAAGCTCATCCGCAGCAACTCCGCCGCAGCCTCGGTGGCGTATCCCAGCCCTTGATGGTCTGGGTGCAACGCCCAGCCGATCTCGGCGCAAGAGTGCTCGACGGTCTTCAGTGAGAAGTAGAGATCGCCGATGACTTGACCGTCGGCTCGGCGCTCCACTGCGAGTTCGAGAGATTCACCTTCGCGCTCGAGTGTCGTGCGTTGCGACCACTTCGCAATCTTCTCTGAGACGGTGCGATGATCACGCGGCTCGTAGAGCAAATACTCGCAGACATCGGTCCTCGACTGATAAGCGTGCACGGCATCGACGTCTGCGTCGGTCATGATGCGGAGGCGCAAACGTTCGGTGAGGGCCTCCTCGAACCGGAACGGGATGCGAAGCTCAGGACCGGCGGCAGCCTCGGACCAGCGTTGAGGCTGCGGATGATCGTTGATCCCCATTGTGCGATCGTACTCATCGGCGCACCCTCACCCGCTCGAAAAGATGCACAAGAAGACTTGTACAAATACACTTGTGCATCTATCGTGAAGGGCATGGAACCCATCCAGGAGCCCGACGGCATCCGCGACGTCGTCGACGTCGATGTGCTGAAGGCGTTCACGCACCCGCTGCGCAACCGTCTGTACGACCTGCTCTCGGTCGACGGTCCGGCGACGGTCTCGATGCTCGCCGAGAAGGCCGGCGTCGCGATCGGGAGTGCCAGCCATCACCTCGGCATCCTCGCGCGAGCCGGCCTCATCGTCGAGGCGCCCGAGCTCGCGCGCGACGCTCGCGAGCACTGGTGGCAACGTGCCCAGCGCGGCATCCGCTGGTCGTCGACGGCGTTCACCGATCCCGCGGCGCGCGTCGTCGCCGATGCGATCGAAGAGCAGATGCTCGAGCAGCAGCATGCCCAGGCCCGCCAGTGGCTCGCCGAGCGCGATGATCGGCCCGAATGGGCCGAGGTCGCGTTCGCGCACCAGTCGCGGCTGTGGCTCACGGCCGACGAGGCGACCGAGCTCGGCGAGGCGCTCGAGGCCGTGCTGCGCTCGTTCGCCGGGCGCGAGCGCGAAGGGCGGGAGGCCGTGCTCGTGTGGGCGCGCGCATTCCCGAACCACCCATGAGCGTCGAGCAGGCGCCGAGCGTCGAGCGCCCGGTCGCAGGCGGCACCGAGGCACCGCAGGACGTCGTCGCCGTCCCGGCGGCGAACGGCCGGCGCGGCGGGGGAGTCTGGCGCAATCGCGACTTCCTGCTGATGTGGACGGGCGAGGCGGCGTCGGTCACCGGCGCCGGGATGACGAGCGTGCTGCTGCCGCTCATCGCGGTCGACCTGCTCGACGCCTCGGCGACGTGGATGGGCGTGATCGCAGCGGCGACGTGGCTGCCGTGGCTCGTCGTGGGCCTGCCGATCGGCGCCTGGGTCGACGGTCGTTCGCCGCGCGCCGTGATGATCGGCGCGAACGCGATCTCGATGGCGGCGTACGCCTTCGTTCCGGTCGCCGCGATGCTCGGCGTGCTGAGCCTCTGGCAGCTCGTGATCGTCGCGCTCGTCGTCGGCACCGCGACGATCGCGTTCCGCTCCGCCTACACGAAGCTGCTCGTGCGGATCGTGCCGGAACCCGATCGGGCGCTCGCCAACAGCCTCCTGTTCGGCACGGAGAACGCCGCGAACACCGTCGGTCCGGGGATCGGCGGTCTCGTCGGGCAGCTCATCGGGCCGGTGAAGGGACTGCTCGGCGAGGCGATCGGACTTGCGGTCTCGCTCGTCTGCCTCGTGGCGATGCGACCCCACCCGGTCGCGAGACGAGTCGAGCGCGAGCCGCTCTGGGCATCGGTGCGTGCGGGGCTCAGGCTCGTGTTCGGCGACCGGATGGTGCGATTCTTCGTCGTGCAGGGCGCCGTGGCGAACTTCGGCCTGATCGGCCAGCAGGCGATCCTCGTGCTGTGGCTGAGCCGCGACCTGCGACTCGACGCCGCGATGATCGGCGCCGTGTTCGCGATCACCTCGATCGGCGGCGTCGTCGGGGCGCTCGCGGCGCCGTGGCTCGGCCGTGTGCTCGGCGACGCGCGCGGCATCAGCATCATGCTGACCGGCGCGGGGCTGATGCTGCCGCTGCTCGCCCTCGCCCAGCCCGGTCCGGTGCTGTGGATCGTCGTCGTCGCCGATGCGCTGGCGGTGGCGGGCATCGTCGCCGCGAACGTGCTGCGACGCACCTGGATCCAGTCGTACGTGCCCGAGCACATGCTGGCGCGGCAGAGCACGAGTGCCCAGCTCGTGAACTTCGCGGGCATGCCGATCGCGGGCGTCCTCGCCGGCGTGCTCGCCGAACAGTGGGGACCCGCGCCGGTGATCTTCGCCATGGGCATGGTGGCGCTGCTCTCGAACGCCGCCTCGTGGTGCCAGCCGTGGCTCCGCCGGCGCGACCTTCCCCGTCCCGGTCGGAATGCTTGACGTACTACGTCACACATAGTACGTTGAGGGAAATATCAACGGAGTGTGCGGAGTGGAGGTCGTCATGATCAGCGCCGACGCGATTCGCGGTTACGTCGATCTGATGCTGCTGTCGCTGCTGCGACAGCGTCCCTCGTACGCCTACGAGCTCGCGCAGCAGATCCACGCGGTGACCGGCGCGGAGTACTCGATCAAGCAGACCACCCTGTACTCGGCGGTGAAGCGCCTCGAGGGGGCGAGCCTCGTCACCTCGTACGCCGGCGCCTCGGAGTCGGGCAAGCCGCGCACCTACTACCAGATCACCGCCGACGGGCTCGCCTACCTCGAGTCGAAGGTCGCCGAGTGGCGCGACACGAAGTCCGTCGTCGATCGATTCATCGAAGGGGTCGAAGCATGAACGTCATCACCGCCTATCTCGAGACGATGTTCGGCGCCTACCCGAAGACGACGCGGCTGCTCGAGGCGAAGGCCGAGCTCCACGCGATGATGGAAGACGCCTATCACGGCTATCTCGCCCAGGGCATGTCCGAGAACGAGGCCGTCGGGCGCGTCATCACCGAGTTCGGCAATCTCGACGAACTGGCGCCCGTGCTCGGCATCAGCGCGGAGATCGCACCGTCCGGAAGCGGCCTCGAGGGCACGGGCGGAGCGCCGGTCGCATCGTCCGCACCGGGTGCGCCGGCCGTCCGCAAGGTGCCCGCGCCGGCACCGGTCAGCCAAGAAGAGGCCGAGCGGTACGCCGAGGCCCGCCGCCGCAGCGAGCCGCGCCTGGCGCTCGCGATCGCGATGTTCGTCGTCTCGCCCGCGCCGCTCATCGCACTGGCGACCCTGGGCGCGGGCGGCGTGATCGGGGTCGGCCAGGACGCCGCGGCCATGATCGGCCTCGCCTGCCTGCTCGTGGTCGTGCTCGTGGCGGTGCTCATGGTCGTGCGCCGCGCCGGCGAGCTGGCGCCGTACCACCGACTCGCCACGGGCGAGTTCACCCGTTCGCCCGGAGTCGACCGGTGGGCGGAGCAGCTCGCCGCGGAGGCGGCGCCGAGGCGGTCGACTGCCCTGCAGGTCGCCGTCGCGCTCTGGATCCTGGCCGTCACCCCGGTGCTCGGCGTGAGCCTGCTCGCGCCCCCGTCGGTGTCCAACGCCTGGATCGGCGTCGCGGTCGCGGCGATGCTCGTCATCGTCGCGGTCGGGCTCCTGATCTTCCTCCCGGCGAACTGGGCCGCTTCGGTCGCCGAGACCCTCTCGGGCGGCGGCTCGGCCGGTCGCCGGGCGAGCGACGGCGACCGCAGCATCGTCGGGGTGATCGGCGCCTTCTACTGGCCGTTGGTCGTCGCGGTGTTCCTCGGCTGGAGCTTCATCGGTCACGCCTGGGGCATCTCGTGGATCGTCTGGCCGATCGCCGCGGTGCTCTTCGGGGCGATCGCCGGCGGGCTCAACGCCGTCGAGCGGTATCGCGCGGCCCAGCAGTAGCGACCCGCCATGTCCGAACCCGGGGATGCCCCGGGGCCGGCTCGCTGCGACCGAGGGGCCCGCCCGCGAAGCGGAGGCATCCGAGAGCTCGAACGCCCCGCCCCGCGGGCGCGACGTCAGCTCACGAGAGCGCGACCGCCTTCGCCGCCCGTTCGCCCGACTCGACCGCCCCGTTGAGGAAGCCGTAGTACTCGACGCTCGTATGCTCGCCCGCGAAGTGCACGTTGCCCTCGGGGGTCGAGCCCACGCCGAACAGCTGCGTGTACTGGCCCGGCCGCTGGCAGGTGTAGGCGCCGTGCGACCAGCGGTTCGCCCACCAGAAGTCGCGGTAGCTCTTGCCCGTGTACGCCGCCGTGACGCCCGGGAAGATCGGCTCGAGCTGCGCGAGCAGCCCCTGCACCTGCGCCGCCGGGGCGACGCCGAAGGGCTGGCCCGACCACGCCTTCACCTGGTCGCCCGAGGGGAAGAAGTTGTAGACGCCGACCGGCAGCGGGTGCGATGCCGTGTCGTCCCAGCCGCACTGGAACCCCGACGGATTCGTGTACGCCGCCCCGCCGTAGCCCTGCTCGACCCACGGCCGGTGCGAGACCTGCACGTGCACCTTGGCGTTCGCGCCGAGCCCGAGCTCGTCGATCGCCCGCCGGGTGAGCGACGAGAAGCCCGACTGGCTGAGGTCGCACTCGCGCAGCGTCGTGAACGGCAGCGCGAGGATGACGCGGTCGAAGGTCTTGTCGACGGTCTGGTTGCCGACCTTGAAGCTGAGCCGCACGGTGCCGTCGGCGTTGCGCTTGACGGCGATGAGCTCGTGGCCGTAGCGCGCCGTGCCGGCGGGCAGTTCCGCGAGCATGCGCGACACGATCTGGTCGTTGCCGCCGCGGACCACGTACTTCTCGTCGGCGCCGTTGATCGGCGAGAGGCTGTTCTGGGCGTTCCAGCCGAGGAGGTAGACGAGGTTGAGCGCCGACTGCTCGTGCGACTCGAGGCCGTACTCCGCCATCACGTTCGACTGCATGAGCTTCGCGAAGCGGCTCGACAGGCCGCCCGGCACCTTCGCCGCGAGCCAGTCGTCGACCGTCATCCCGTCGAGGGCGACCCCGGCCGCCGTGTGCACGTCGTGGGTCTGGCAGTAGGGTGCGGCGGCGAGGTCGGCCTTCATCGCCTGGTACACCTCGCCCCAGTCGTCGTTCGCGTCGTCGTAGGGATAGTCGGCGCCGTCGATGCGGTACTTGTCGACCCAACCCATGTAGCTGCCGCCCGCGACGACGTCGAGGCTGAGCCCGAGGCTCGACGCGAGGTTGCGGATGGCGTTGTGGTCGGTGTTGATGAGCGCGCCGCCGTGCTCGACGACGATGCCGTCGTCGAAGTGGTCGCGCAGGCTGTAGCAGCGGCCGCCGGCGCGGGCACTGCCCTCGAAGAGCGTCGACGCGACGCCCTTCGTGCGCCACAGCCAGTGGGCGGCCCGCGTACCGGCGAGCCCGGCGCCGACGATGCCGACGCTCGGGGCAGGGGCGGGCTTCGCCGCCGCGGCGGCGGCCGGCATCGGCGAGGAGGCCAGTGCGAGTGCCGCGCCGGCTCCGGCGATGCCCGCGACCCTCAGGGCGTCGCGCCGGCTGGGCGGCGATTTCGGTCGTCCGGTGTCGGAAGAACTCGAGCCGGATGCCTCGGCGCGGGCCGCAGCGGCCTCGCCGAGCACCTCGTCGACGGGCATGCCGCGCCGTTCGGCTTCGCCGTGGGCGCGGAGGATCGCGCCGATCCGTGAACTGAGCGGCGTCGTGCCGCGGGGAGTTGCCTGCATGATGAACCTCGCTGTTTCCGTATCGGTGTATCGGTGGAGCGGTGCTGAACATGGAGCAAGTTCGATGCCCGGGCCGGCAGGAGTGCCGGACACCCGACGCGCGGCATCAGGCGCCCTCGCGCACCCCCTCTCCGTCGAAGAGGCGGTTCGCGACGAGCTCGCCGACGATCACCTCGGCGAGCGTCGCGACATCGGGCTCGTCGTCGTGCGCATGCCGCACGACGAGCTCGGCGCCGGCGAGTTCCCGGCCGACCGACGCGAAGCGCGACTCGCGCATCGCCATCCACTCGAGGGCCTGGTCGTCCCAGGCCGAGCCGGCGAACACGAGCGCCCGATAGTCCTGGGTCTTCGTGAGGTACACGTCGACGTGCGACCAGTCGCCCGTCTCCGAGGCGAACGCGCCCACCCGCGGCACCTCCCGCAGCATGAGCGCCGACTGCTGCGCGCTCGAGAGCCGCTCGACCGGGGCGAGGGTCCAGGTGCCCGACGGCCCGGCGAGCAGTCGGGTCATCGGGTCGAGCCAGCTCGAGCTCGTCGCGAGCAGGTCGGCCGAGGCGTCGGCGGCCCGGCGCAGCACCGCGGCGTCGAATCGTGCGGCACGGCCCGGCTCGGCGACCGGGCGCAGCGCGTGGAGCACCGCGTCGACGACGGCGAACGTCGCCCGGAAGGTGCGACAGGCGACGCCGGATGCCTCGGTGCCGGCGACGAGCGGTACGACGACGTCGGCCGCCTCGCCGAGGGCGGAGCCGGGGCGGTTGGTGATGGCCACGAGCCGGCCCGACCCGCGGTACCGCTCGACGGCGCGCAGCACCTCGACGCTTCCGCCGGTCGCCGACACGGCGACGACGACGAGGCCGGGTGCGGGCGCGGGCAGCAGCTCGGTGCTCGCGAGCTCGACGACGACGTGCGCGCCGGCCGCGCGGTGCCGTCGCGCGACGACGTCGGCGGCGTACCGGCTCGAGCCCATGCCCACGACGAGCACGCGCTCGACGGCGCCGCGCGCGAGCGCGGCGACCTCGTCGAGGCCCGCGAGCCCGGCGTCGAGCGCATCGGCGAGCGCGCCGAGCGAGTGCGGGATCAGGTCGAGGTCGGCGCGGAAGGCGGTGGGGTCCACTGGGTCTCCGGATGTTCGTCGGTCGATCGATGGCGGTGGGTGATGGCGGCGTCGGGCGCGTAGCGCCAGACGGGCAGGAATCGGTCGGCGTAGTGGAGTTCTGCGACGAGCTGCTCGGCGCAGAAGCTGGGCAGGAGCGCCTCGTCGAAGAGCTCGGGGCGTGAGAGCTCGGACCGGTACGCCTCGAGGAACGCGGACCGGGCCCGATCCGCCCACGCGAAGGCGCGGTCGTCGGCGCAGCCGATGCGGCGCTGGGCGACCGCGGCGACGAGGTCGAGCGACACGACCAGGTGCGCGACGTCGCGCGCGGCCGCGTCGGCGCGCTCGCGGTCGTCGGCCGAGAGCTGCGGGTCGCCGTCGAAGTCGATGACGGTGTAGCGCCGGGTGCCGGAGCCGTCGGGGGAGGCGAGCACCTGCCCGACGTGCAGGTCGCCGTGGATCGGGAACTCGAGCCCGGGCGAGGTGCCCTCGAGCGACCGGATGTCTCGGGCGAGCGAGGTGCGGCGGTTGTGCAGGCGCGCTCCGCTCTCGCCGTCGGCCGGATCGGCGGCCTCGAGCGCACGGGCGAGCGCATCCTCGGCGCGGACCAGTCGGGCGGCGGGCGCGTCGTCGCCGGACGTCACGGCGGAGGCGCCGAGGACGCCGTGGATGCGGGCGACGCGTGCACCCAGGAGGCCGGGCCACTCGGGCTCCGTGCCCGAGCCGAGCAGCTCGACGACGTCGTCGACCGCCCAGGTCCAGCCGTCTTCGGCACCGGGCAGGTACTCGGTGACGATCGCGATCGTCGACCTGCCGAGCTCGGGATGCCGCCATTCGACTCGGCCGACCAGCCGGTCGACGTCGCGCGACCCCGCCTCGGCGAGTCGCTCGAGCAGGGCGCCGGCGCGGTCGGCGGCGCCCCAGCGGCCGACGAGCTTCACGACGAGGCGCTCGTCGACGATGACCGAGACGTTCGTCTGGTCGACCGTGATCGCCCGCTCCGCGGCATCCGCCGTGATCGATGAGCCGGGAACCGCGGCGGCGAGCGCACGGGCGAGGCCGTCGCCGGCAGCGGGGTGCCGCCCGTCGGCGAGCAGCGCTCCGTCGTCGCCGACGGACAGCGTGCGCCCGCCGACGACCGGCTCTGCGCCGCTGATGGTGGAGCCGTCGCTCATCGTCGAGTTCATTGAATTCGGATTATAACTATTCGGCAAAGCCCGCTCCAGTGTTTTCTCGGAGCCATTGCCATTTCTTGATGACCGATGCAACAATCGCTCAACCTTGTCCACTGTTGCAGGAGGTTCCCCATGCGTTCGACCCGTCGAATCGTCGCCGCCTCGGGCTGCGCACTCGCGTTCGCCCTCGCCCTCTCCTCGTGCGCCTCCTCCGGTGGCGGTGCCGCCGACGAGACGCTCGACCCCGACGCCGACCTCAGCCAGCAGACGCTCACGGTGTCGATCTGGGCCGACTACTACCCCGAAGACCTCGCCGAGCAGTTCGAGCAGGCGACGGGGGTCAAGACGACGATCGTGAACCACACCACCAACGAGGACATCGTCGCCAAGCTCACCGCGAGCGCCGACCCCGGCATCGACGTCGCGTTCGTCTCGGGCCAGTACGCCCAGGCGCTCGGCGAGCAGGGGCTGCTCCAGGAGCTCGACAAGTCGCTCATCCCGAACGAGGAGAACCTCTACCCCGAGGCGCTCGAGCTCGACTACGACGAGGGCAACGTCTACTCCGAGCCGTACGCCTGGGGCACGACGGGCCTCTGCTACCGTCCCGACCTGACCGGCTTCGCACCGACGTCGTGGAACGACCTGCTCGACCCGAAGCCCGAGCTCGAGGGCAAGACCACGATGCTCTCGACCGACCGCTGGCTCGCGATGCCCGCGCTCAAGGCCGCCGGTCACTCGCTCAACACGACCGACGACGCCGAGCTCGACGAGGCGAAGGCGCAGCTGCTCGAGACCAAGCCGACCCTCCTCGCCTACGACGACACGACGTTCTACTCGAAGCTCGTCTCTGGCGAGGCCGCCATGGTCGAGGCCTGGGACGGCTGGTGCAACTACGGCATCGCCGAGAACCCCGACATCGAGTTCGTGATCCCCGACGAGGGCGCCGACCTGTGGGTCGACACCATGACGGTGCTCAAGAGCTCGGAGAACAAGGAGGCCGCGATGGCCTTCGTCAACTACATCCTCGACCCCGAGGTGCAGACCTGGGTCGCCGAGAACATCCTCTACAAGGTGCCGAACCAGGCCGCGATGGAGGCCCTCGACCCGGCGCTCGTCGAGCAGTACCCGACGCTCGGCATCTCGGTCGACGAACTGTTCGAGCAGGAGGTCATCGTCGACCTCGGCGAGGACACGACGAAGTACGTCGACCTCAACGCCGAAGTGCTGGCGACCAACTGACGCCGTGACGTCGACACTCGACCGGGAGGCCCCCGCCGTACGCGCACCCCGCGCGCGGCGGGGGTTCGCCCCGGTTCCGTTCCTCGCCCCGGGCCTCGTCTTCCTGATCGCCTTCATGGCGATCCCGGTGGGCCTGCTCGCGTTCTACAGCTTCTTCAAGCGCGGCCGCTTCGGCGGCGTCGTGTTCGAGTTCACGCTCGACAACTGGGTGAAGCTCTTCGAGCCGCTGTACCTCGGTGTCATCGTGCAGTCGGTCGGCGTCGCGCTCGTCGTGACCCTCCTGGCGCTCCTCATCGGCTACCCGATGGCGTACGCCATCGCCGGGCTCTCGCCGAAGTGGCGCACCGTCGCGCTCGTCGCGATCGTGCTGCCGTTCTGGACGAACTTCCTCATCCGCACGTACGCGTGGATCCTGCTGCTCAACAATGCGGGCTGGGTGAACCAGTGGCTGCAGTCGCTCGGCATCGTCGACGAGCCGATCGCGATGCTGTACACCCCGCAGGCGATCGTGGTCGGACTGCTCTACATGTACCTGCCGCTCATGGTGCTGCCGCTCTACGCGTCGCTCCAGCAGCTCGATCCGTCGCTCCGCGAGGCGGCGACGAACCTCGGCGCCACCCCGTGGCGCACCTTCCGCACCGTCACGCTGCCGCTCTCGCTGCCGGGGGCGCTCACCGGCTGCATCTTCGTGTTCGTGCCGGCCATGTCGAACTTCGTGATTCCCGAGCTCATCGGCGGCGGCAAGACGATCATGGTCGGCAACCTCGTACGCGACCAGTTCTTCGAGGCGCGCGACTGGCCGTTCGGCGCGACCCTCGCGCTCGTGCTCACGATCATGCTCGTGCTCGTCATCCTCGTGCAGTCCGCGGTCTCGCGGCGCCTGACCGAAGGGAGCCGCCGTGGCTGACACCGGCAACCCGCCGACGACCGCGATGCGCGAGGCCGATCCGGCGTCGGCGCCGCGGGCGGTGCGCAAGGCCCGAGGCATCCTCGTGCCGTTGTGGCTCGGCTACGCGTTCCTCTACCTGCCGATCCTCGTGGTCGTGATCATGAGCTTCAACGACTCCGAGAACCTGTTCGTCTGGCGCGGGTTCTCGCTGCGCTGGTACCCCGAGCTCTTCGCCGACGAGCAGATCATGCAGGGCCTCGCGAACACGCTCGTCGTCGCCGCCGGCGCCACGGCGATCGCGACGGTGCTCGGCACGCTGCTCGCGTACGGCATCCAGAAGTACACGCGTGGCGGACTCATCCGCGCCTTCGCGATCGCGCCCGCCATCCTGCCCGACCTGCTGCTCGGCATCGGCCTGCTCACGTTCTTCTCGCTGCTGTCGTTGACGCTCGGCCTGCACTCGGCGATCCTCGCGCACGCCGTGTTCGCGACCGCGTTCGTCACCGCGATCGTGCTCGCCCGCATGGCGAGCCTCGACCAGAGCCTCGAGGAGGCGTCGCGCGACCTCGGCGCAGGTCCCGTGCGCACCTTCATGCGCGTGACCCTGCCGCAGCTCGCCCCGGGCATCGTCGCGGGCGCGCTGCTCGCGTTCACGCTCTCGATCGACGAGTTCGTGATCGCGTTCTTCACCACCGCGCCGACCCAGCCGACCTTGCCGATCGTCATCTACTCGATGGTGCGCTTCGGGGTCACGCCCGAGGTCAACGCCCTCGCCACCATCCTCCTGCTCGTGAGCATCGTCACGGTGATCGCGGCGCAACGACTGACCCGACTGACAGGAACCGTGAAGTGAGCACCGCACCCCTCCTCCGCGTCGACGGCGTGCGCGCCGTCTACGGCGACACCGTCGCCCTCCACGACATCTCGCTCGACATCGCCGACAACGAGTTCTTCGCCCTGCTCGGACCGTCGGGGTGCGGCAAGACGACGCTGCTGCGCTCGATCGCCGGCTTCGAGACGCCGGCCGCGGGTCGCATCGAGATCGACGGCGACGACCTGCTGCGCATGCCGGCGCACCGACGCCCGGTGAACATGATGTTCCAGAGCTACGCACTGTTCCCGCACATGTCGGTCGAGAAGAACGTCGCCTACGGGCTCGAGTCCGAGGGGGTCGGCCGGGCGGAGACCGCGAAGCGCGTCGCGGAGGTGATGGACGTCGTCGGCCTCGGCCACCTCGCCAAGCGCCGACCGGGCCAGCTGTCGGGCGGCCAGCGCCAGCGCGTCGCGCTCGCCCGCGCGATCGTCAAGCGCCCGAGGCTGCTGCTCCTCGACGAGCCGCTCTCGGCACTCGACCGGCAGGTGCGGGCGTCGATGCAGCTCGAGCTCAAGCGGCTGCAGCACGAGGTCGGGCTCACGTTCGTCGTCGTCACCCACGACCAGGAGGAGGCCATGTCGATGGCGGACCGCATCGCCGTGCTGCGCGACGGTCGTCTCGAGCAGCTCGCCACCCCGCAGGAGCTCTACGCGAACCCGGCCACGCGCTTCGTCGCGTCGTTCATCGGCTCGGCGAACCTGCTCGACGGTGTCGTTCGCCCGGGGCGGGTCGACGTACCCGGCGTCGGCGCCGTCGAGGTGGCAGCGCACGCGCTGCCCGACGGCACCCCGGCGACCGCGGTCGTACGACCCGAAGACGTCGACCTCACCGCCGATGCGGCGACGGCCGCGCTCTCGGGCGTCGTCGTCGACACCTACTTCCTCGGCGGGGCGTCGACGCTCTCGATCGAGGTCGCGGGCCTCGCGGCGCCGATCATCGCCTCGGTGCACGGCACGAGCGCGCTCACCCGCGGCGACGCGGTGGGCGTGCGGTTCGGGCGGGCGGCCGCGGTCTCCCGCGACGCGGCGACCGTCGACGACCAGGACGGCACCGATGACTCGGCGGAACCGACCGGCGTCGCGGGCACGCCTCAGGAGGAGGCGGAGGGGGTCAGGTCATGACCCGTCGCGAGCCGCGCGCTCGCCACGATGAGCTCGTAGGCCCCGTCGTGGTCGATCGTGGGGTGGCCGGCGATGATGCGATAGCCGTACGCGTCCTCGAGGGCGACGAGGTTGCGCGCGATCACGAGCGACGGCTGCGCGAGGGCGAAGATGCCGCGTGCGGCGCCCTGCTCGAGCACGACCTGATACATGCCGACCTGGCGGTCGTAGAGGGTCGTGAGCAGCGACGCCATGAGGGGGTTGCGGCCGGCCGACCCGCCGAGCTCGCAGAGCAGCCGCACCTCGGTGTCGCCCGGGCCGCTCGGCAGGCCCGACTTCGCGAGGGCCAGCAGGCGTGCCACCGGGTCGTCGGGCAGTTGTTCGAGCATGCGCACGCGCGCCTCGTAGAAGCGCTCCATGCCGGCACGGTTCGCCTCGAACATCAGCTCGTCGATGTCGGGGTAGTAGTACAGCACCGCGCTCGACGTGAGGCCCGCCTCTTCCGCGACGCGATTCAGTCGCGCCCCGTCGGGGCCGTGCGCCGCGATCGCGCGCTGGGCCGCCGCGACGAGTTGGCTGCGTCGCTCCTCCTGCCGCTTCGGCCGCGCCATTCGGGCTCCCCTCACCGTCGAGTTCTCTGTACTGCTGGTCAATGATACGTCGATGCGGCCAGATTTCTCGCAACCCTTGACAACTCGAATTCTTTTCATCACGATTCAATAAATCGACGAAGGAGTCACCAATGGCAGACGAGCGCCGCACCTTCCTCTTCATGCCCGAGAGCGCCTACGGCCCGACGAACAACTGCATCGGCATCGGAAACGTGCTCCTGCAGCGCGGCCACCGCGTCGTGTTCGCCGCCGAGCGCTCGTGGGAGGGCAAGCTCGCCGCCCTCGGCTTCGAGGAGGATCTCGTCGACCTCGCACCTGCACCCGAGGAGGAGGTCGAGCAGGATGCCGGCCAGTTCTGGAAGGACTACATCCGGGAGGTGTCGCCCGAGTTCCGCAAGACGACCGCCGAGCAGCTCGAGACGGTCACGCTCCCGATCTGGCAGGCGCTCGTCGACGGCGCGAAGTACTGCGAGCCGCAGCTGAAGGCGATCATCGAGCGGGTGCGGCCCGATGTCGTCGTCGAAGACAACGTCCTCGCCTTCCCGGCGCTCGTCACCGCGGGCGTTCCGTTCGTTCGCATCGTGTCGTGCAACCCGCTCGAGGTGCCCGGCGACGACATCGCGCCCGTCTTCTCGGGGCTGGCCGAAGACGACCGGGCGGCCTGGCCCGCGTTCCGCGCCGAGTACGACCGCACGCACCGCGCGCTCTGGCAGGAGTTCGACGCGTGGGTGCAGGAGCAGGGGGCACCCGCCCTGCCCGAGCTCGAGTTCATCCACCGCGGCGACGCGAACCTCTACGTCTACCCCGAGGTGCTCGACTACACCGACGCCCGCCCCCTGGACGAGACCTGGCACCGGCTCGACTCGTCGGTGCGCGAGACCGAGCAGGCACCCGCCGAACTGCCCGCCTCGTTCACCGACGGCAGCCGCCCGCTCGTCTACTTCAGCCTCGGCTCGCTCGGCTCGGCCGACGTCGAGCTCATGCGCCGGGTGATCGCGGCGCTCGCCGACCAGCCGATCAACGTCATCGTCTCGAAGGGGCCGCTGCACGACGAGATCGAGCTCGCCGACAACATGTGGGGCGCCGAGTTCCTGCCGCAGACCACGATCCTGCCGCTCGTCGACCTCGTCATCACCCACGGCGGCAACAACACGACGACCGAGGCGCTGCACTTCGGCAAGCCCATGGTGCTGCTGCCGCTCTTCTGGGACCAGTACGACAATGCGCAACGCGTCCACGAGAAGGGCTACGGCCTCCGGCTCGACCCGTACCGCTTCACGCCCGACGAGCTCGCGGACGCCGTGCGCACCCTCGTGGGCGACGCGGCCCTGCGCGAGCGCGTGGCGGCCGCCGGGGCGGAGATCCGCTCGCGCGACGGCGTCTCGGCCGCCGCCGACGTGATCGAGCGCGTCGGCGCCCGGGAACGGGTGTGAGCGCCACCGGGGCGCGAGCGCAGCAACGGGCGCAGGCGCAGGCCGAGGCGGCGCTCGCCGACGCAGCGCCCCGCGCCTACTGGACCGACCACGCGCAGCGCGACGGCGCCCCGTCGCCGCGGACATCGCTGACCGGCCAGGACGAGGCCGACCTCGTCGTCATCGGGGCGGGGTTCACCGGCCTCTGGACCGCCTGGCGGGCGCTCGAGCGCGACCCCGCGGCATCCGTCGTCGTGCTCGAGGCCGAACGCGTGGCGCACGGGGCGACCGGGCGCAACGGCGGCTTCGTCTCGAGCTCGCTCACGCACGGGCTCACCCACGGCACCGCGATCTGGCCCGACCAGGTGGGCGCCCTGCACGACGAGGGCGAGCGAAACCTCGCCGAGCTCGTCGCGACGATCGAGGCGGCCGGCATCGACTGCGGGCTGCGACGCGCCGGCAAGACGACGATCGCGATCGAACCGTGGCAGCTCGACGGGCTGCGCGAGGCGCACGAGCTCGGTGCCAGGCACGGGGTCGAGCTCGAACTGCAGGACCGCGACGAGGTGCAGGCGGACGTGCACTCGCCGACGTACCTCGGCGGCCTCCGCGACCGCACCGGCACGGTGCTCATCGACCCCGCGCGGCTCGCCTGGGGCATGGCCGCGGAGCTCGAACGCCGCGGGGTGCGCATCTTCGAGGCATCCGCCGTCACCGGCATCGACCGGCAGGGCGCGGGCGTGCGCGTGCGCACTGTGCTCGGGCACGTCGACGCGCGCGACGCGGTCATCGCGACCGCGGCCTACCCGGCGCCGCTCCGGCGGCTCGGCAACTACATCATGCCGCTCTACGACCACGTGCTCATGACCGAGCCGCTCGACGCCGCGCAGCAGGCGGCGATCGGCTGGTCCGAGGGGCAGGGGCTCACCGACGCGGGCAACCAGTTCCACTACTACCGGCCGACCGCCGACGGGCGCATCCTGTTCGGCGGCTGGGACGCCGTGTACTACTTCGGCGGCAGGGTCGATGCGGGGCTCGAGCAGCGCGACGCCTCGCACGAACTGCTCGCGCGCCACTTCTTCGAGACCTTCCCGCAGCTGGACGGCGTGCGGTTCACGCACCGGTGGGCCGGGCCGATCGACTCGACGACCCGATTCACGGCGGCGTACGGCACCGCCCGCGGCGGCCGGGTCGCCTATGCGGTCGGGCACACCGGCCTGGGCGTGGGGGCATCGCGATTCTCGGCGGACGTCGCGCTCGACCTGCTCTCGGGCGAGCCGACGTCGCGCCTGCGCTACGACATCGTGCGCCGCCGTCCGTTCCCCATCCCGCCCGAGCCGCTCCGCAACCCGATCGTGCAGTTCACGCGGCGCTCGATCCTCGCGGCCGACGCCCGCGAGGGCCGACGCAACCTGTGGCTGCGCACGCTCGACCGGTTCGGCCTCGGCTTCAACTCCTGACCACCCGCTCGCCGAGCCCGTCGACGCGAGCCGCACGACCGCTGGGTCCGCTCCGACGGACTCGGTGAACGAGACGAGAGGAGCTCTCCATGAGCACCGGAACCTTCATCGGCGACTACCGCGCCGGCACCGGCAGCGACGCCGTGATCACCAATCCCGCCACTGAGGAGGAGGTCGCCGCGTTCACCTCATCGGGCGTCGCCGACGTCGACGAGGCCGCGGCGGCGGCGCGGGCGGCGCAGCCGGCGTGGGCCGCGAAGACGCCGGGGGAGCGCTCGCTCGCGCTCCTGCGGCTCGCCGACGCCCTCGAGGATGACGCGGCGAATCTCGCCCGCCTCGAGGTCGAGGACTCGGGCAAGCCCTGGACGACCGCATTCGACGGCGAGCTGCCGTTCGGCATCGACAACCTGCGGTTCTTCGCCGGGGCGGCGCGCTCGCTCGACGGCACCGGGGCGGGGTCGTTCTCGAACGGATACACGTCGATCCTCACCCGGCGCCCCGTCGGCGTCGTCGCGGGCATCACACCGTGGAACTTCCCGCTCATCATGGCGATCTGGAAGGCCGGTCCCGCGCTCGCCGCGGGGAACGCCGTGATCGTGAAGCCCGCGCCCGCGACCCCGCGCACGACGCTCCGCTTCGCCGAACTCGCGGTCGAGGCCGGACTGCCCGCAGGCCTCTTCAACGTCGTCACGGGCGACGCCGAGGTCGGGCAGGCGCTCGTGACGCACCGCGAGGTCGACATGGTGAGCGTCACCGGGTCGACCCAGACCGGCAAGGCCGTCATGCGCGGCGCCGTCGACGGCGTGAAGCGCGTGCATCTCGAGCTCGGCGGCAAGGCGCCCGTCATCGTCTTCGCGGACGCCGACCTCGGCGCGATGGCGCAGGCCGTCACGATGGGGGCGACGTACAACTCGGGACAGGACTGCACCGCGGCGACCCGCGTCTACCTCGAGCGCTCGATCTTCGACGACGGGGTCGCGGCACTGCGGCAGGCCGTCGCGAGCGTCGTCGCCGGCGACCCGATGGACCCCGAGACCCACATCGGGCCGCTCGTGTCGAAGGCGCACCGTTCGCGCGTCGAGGGCTTCGTGACGCGCGCCGTCGCGGAGGGGGCCGAGGCGCTCGTCGGCGGCCGGTCGATCGATGGCCCGGGATCGTACTTCGCACCGACCCTGCTCGTCGGCGCGGCGCAGTCGTCGGAGATCGTGCAGGGCGAGGTGTTCGGCCCCGTGCTCGTGGTGCTGCCGTTCGACGGCGAGGCAGGCGGCATCGCGCTCGCGAACGACAGCGCGTACGGGCTCGCCTCCTCGGTCTGGACGACCGATGTCGGCCGCGCGCTGCGGGTGAGCCAGTCGCTCGACGTGGGCGTCACGTGGGTGAACGACCACCTGCCGATCGCGTCGGAGGCCCCGCACGGCGGCGTCAAGGGGTCGGGCTTCGGCAAGGACATGTCGATCGAGCCGCTGCTCGACTACTCGGTGACCCGGCACCTCATGATCCGGCACGCGCCGCCGCCCGAGACGACCGGGTTCCGCCCGGCCTGAGCGCTGCCGTCGCCGCCGACGGGGGCGGCACGCGCAGACGACGACATGACACGACGACAGACGGAGAGGCACGATCGATGACGAAGCGGATCACGAAGGCGGTCATTCCTGCGGCGGGGTTGGGGACGCGGTTCCTGCCGGCGACGAAGGCGATGCCGAAGGAGATGCTGCCGGTGGTGGACAAGCCGGCGATCCAGTACGTGGTCGAGGAGGCCGTGGCGGCGGGGTTGACGGATGTGTTGATGATCACGGGTCGGAACAAGAACGCGTTGGAGAACCATTTCGACCGGGTCGCGGAGTTGGAGGCGACGCTGGAGCGCAAGGGCGATACGGCGAAGCTGGAGAAGGTGAACGAGGCGACCGATCTGGCGGACATGCATTACGTGCGGCAGGGTGACCCGCTGGGGCTCGGGCATGCGGTGCATCGGGCGCACATGCATGTGGGTGATGAG
>NZ_JBHXDI010000006.1:0-138246 GCF_042725165.1 Agromyces sp. NPDC127015
TCGCGGTCGATCGCGAGGACCTCGGCGCCGACCTGCGCTCCTGGCTCATCGACTACACCGACACCCTCACCCCACCCACCCACTGACGATGGCGGGAGCGGGCGCCGGGACGCCTCCGTCGCGGCACCCCGGCACTCGCGCCCCGGACCAGCGCATCAGACGTCGTCGCCGCCCGCGGCCATCGGGTCGGGGATCTCCTCGGGCTTGTACTTCGGCAGGCGCGACGCGGGCAGTGCCGCGAGCGCGCTGAGACCGGCGAGCACGAGGAACCCGAGGCGCAGCGTGTTCAGCCGCTCCTCCTCGTTGATGGCGACGGCGGCGTCGATCTGCTCGGGTGTCGCGCTCGTCTCCTCGAACTTCGCGCGCAGGTCGTCGTTGCTGACGAAGTTCACCTGGCCGAGGCCGACCTCGGCCTTCAGCTCCTCGGGGATCTCGGGGTGCTCGACCGCTGCCTGCGTGAAGTTGAGCGTGAGCATCGTGACGAGCAGGGCCCCCATGAGCGCGGTGCCCACCGCGCTCGCGAGGTTCTGCGTCGTGCCGCGGATGGAGCCGACGTCGCCGGCGAGTTCCTTGGGAGCCGCGGTCACGAGCACGTTGAACACGAGGGTCACGAGCGCGCCCTGGCCGATCCCGAACACGATGAGCCCGACGATCGTCGGCACCGTCTCCCAGTTGTTCGTGACCACGAACGCGAGCCAGATCAGCGCGGCCGTCGTCAGCCCGAACGCGAACAGCGCGATCGTGCGCGGGCTGTGCCGACGATAGAAGCGCACGATGAGCGTCGCCGTGACGAACACCGTGAGGTTGAACGGCATCATCGCGAGCGAGGTGTCGAAGGGGGTGCGCCCCTGCACCACCTGGATGTACGTCGGCACCGTGAAGTTCACGGCTGCCTCCATCGCGACGATGATGAACATGGCGTAGACGGCCGCCCGCTCGGTCGGCTCGCTCAGCACGCCGAGATCGACGAGCGGAACCCGGCCGAGCCGCATGCGGCGCTTCGTCCACATGAAGAAGGCCTGTCCGAGGATCAGCCCGACGACGACGAACACGGGCGCGGGGGAGAGGCCGAGCACGGAGAACGGCGCCCCGGGCTCGGCGAGCAGGATGCCCCACGCGTTCAGGTTGTTGAAGCCGAGCGTGAGCAGCACGATCGCGGCGCCGATGAGCGCAGACGCGACGAGGTCGATGCGGATGCTCCGGTCGCCCCGGTCGCCCCGCAGCCTGAAGCTCAGTGCGAATACGGCGACGGCGAGCCCCAGCGTGATGAAGAACACCGGACGCCAGCCGACGAGCGTGCCGAGCGTACCGCCGATGAGGAAGGCGCTGATGCCCGAGAACGCGCGCGCCGAGCCGAGCGAGCCGACGGCGGTGGCCTGCTGGTCGCCGCGGTAGTTCTCGGCGATCAGCGCCACGAGTGCGGGCACGATGATCGCGGCGGAGGCGCCGGCGAGCACCTGGCCCGCGATCGCCCAGCCGATCGTCGTCGAGAGGATCATCATGACCGACGACACGGCGAACACCGCGACGACGACGCGGAAGATGAGCACCCACCCGATGCGCTGGCCGAGCTTCGCGCCCGTCATCACGAGGGCCGCGACCGCGAGGCCGTAGACGACGATCGTCGTCGATGCGACCGTCGGCGGCACGCCGAAGTCCTCGACCATGCCGCCGAGCGAGATCGGCAGCGCGGCGACGTTGAACGACATGAGCACCTGGGCGAGGAAGAGCCCCACCATCGGCGCCCACGAGCGGCGTTCGACTGCGTGCGGTGCCGGCCCCGAGGCATCCGCCCCGTTCGCGCCGTTCGTGGTCGGTGCGGGTGTGGTCATCGCAGGTCTCCTTCGTCGGTGGGCGCGGTTCGCGCCACGAGCGGCTGTGGGTCGGAGGCGAACAGGTTGAGTCCGAGGGCGCGTGACAGGTAGGCGCAGGCGCGCTGGCCGCGCACGCTGTTGCCGGCCTCGTCGAGCGGCGGTGAGAAGACGCCGACCGCCCCCTTGCCCGGTGCGACGGCGACGATGCCGCCCGAGACGCCCGACTTCGCGGGCAGTCCGATCTCGAAGAGCCATTCGCCCGAACGTTCGTACATGCCGCACGAGGCGAGCAGTGCGAGGGTGTCCCGTGCGGTCTCCGCCGAGACGACGCGCTCACCCGTGACGGGGTTCACCCCGCCGTCGGCGAGCGTCGCGCCCATGACCGCGAGATCGCGCGCGGTGACCGCGAGCGAGCACTGCCGCGTGTAGACGTCGACCGCCTCCTCCGGGTCGATGGCGAGCCGGTCGTAGCTCTGCAGGAGCCGGGCGAGCGCCTGGTTGCGGTGGTTCGTGAACGACTCCGAGCGGTACACCTCGCCGTCGAGTGCGAGCGGCCGGCCGGCGAAGCGGCTGAGCCCGTCGCGGATCAGCTGCCAGCGCTCGTCGGCGTGGCCGGCCGGCACGAGCGCGGTCGTCGCGATCGCGCCCGCGTTCACCATGGGGTTCATCGGGCTGCCGCCGTTGAGCTCGACCGCGACGACCGAGTTGAACGCGAGCCCCGTGTTGTTCACCCCGATGACCTCGTGCACGGCTTCGTGACCGATCGCGTCGCACACGAGCGCGAAGACGAACGCCTTCGAGATCGACTGGACGGAGAAGGCGAGCCCGATGTCGCCTGCGAGATGCTCGCCGCCGTCCGCGCCCACCACGGCGAGACCGAACCAGGCGGGATCGGCCTCGGCGAGGACCGGGATGTAGTCGGCCACGGTGCCCTCGTGGAGGTCCGCATAGCGCGCATGGGCGGCCGCGACGAGTTCGTCGACGTGGTCCTTCAACGGCAACGACCCGGTCGAACTGCGCTGGGCGACGTCGCGAGCGTCCGATTCGAACATGCCCCCACTCTGGCGCGCCGAGCCCGATCGCGCGAGCATCTGCCCCGTCCGTCGCCGAATCCCCGGCGCGCCCGCGTCACGTGACGGCGCGGAGTTGCGCCGTTCGCGGGCCTTTGTCACGCTGAGTGACGTGCCCTCAACCTCGCGCCCCGGGTCACGGGGACTCTCCGTGAAGCGAGCCCTGCTCCTCGCCTGCGGCGCCGTCATCCTGCTCGTCGTCGCCGTGGTCGTCGCCCGGTTCCTTCGCACCGCGCCGGCCGTGCAGGACTTCATCGCGGAGTACCCGGGCCACAGCCCGCTGCCCGAGGGGGCGCCGGTGGGCATCCCGGCATGGCTCGCGTGGCAGCACTTCTTCAACGCCTTCTTCCTGGTGATGCTCGTGCGGACGGGGCTGATCATCAGGTCGAAGGCGCGGCCGCCGGCCTTCTGGACGCGGGACAACACCCGCTGGCCGCGCACGAACGGGGCGCCGCGCCGGCTCGGGATCTCGGTGTGGCTGCATCTCGTCGTCGACGCGTTCTGGGTGCTCAACGGCGTCGTCTACGTCGTGCTGCTGTTCGCGACGGGGCAGTGGCTGCGCATCGTGCCGACCAGCTGGGACGTCGTGCCGAACTCGATCTCGGTCGTGCTGCAGTACCTCTCGCTCGAGTGGCCCGTCGAGAACTCGTGGGTCTCGTACAACGACGCGCAGGTGCTCGCGTACTTCGCGATCGTGTTCATCGCCTCGCCGCTGGCGATCCTCACGGGACTGCGGCTGTCGCCGGTGTGGCCGATGCGGGGGGCGCTCGCCTCGGCGCCGCCCGAGCGGTTCGCGCGGGCGCTGCACTATCCGGTGATGCTGTTCTTCCTGCTCTTCACCGCCGTGCACGTCGTGCTCGTGCTCGCGACCGGCGCCCTGCACAACCTCAACCACATGTACGCGGCCCGCGAGAGCGACGACTGGGTCGGGTTCGCGGTGTTCGCGGTGTCGCTCGCCGTCATGGTCGCCGGCTGGGTGCTCGCCCGGCCGCTCCTGCTGGCTCCCGTGGCCGAGCGCTTCGGCCAGGTGAGAAGGATGCCTCCGGCTCCTGCCGCTCCGGCGCGCAGCGCCGCTCGCAGCTGAGGCGCGGCTCGCCGCTGCTCGTGCGGGATGACCCCGCCGAGGGTGCGGTCGTGGCCCGCTGCGGGGAGTCGAACGCATGCGCGGCGAGCGCGCGCCACGAGGCATCCGCCTCGAGTCAGCTCGCCGCGTCGATCTCGGCGACGATGGCGTCGTAGCCGCGCTGTGCGGCGAGCCGGCGGGGGAGCACCCCGTCGCCGTCGGGGATGGACGGGTCGGCGCCGGCCGCGAGCAGCAGTCGGACCGTCTCGACGTGCGCGTCGTCGCCGTCGCCCAGCACGATCGCCTCGTGCAGCGCCGTCCAGGCGAGGTTGTTGACGTGGTCGACGGGGACCCCCGCCTCGATGAGGATGCCGACGGTCTCGACGTGCGCGTGCTCGCTCGCGGGGATGAGCGCGGTGCCGCCGTAGCGGTTGGTGCTCTTCGGGTCGGCGCCGTGCGCGATCGTGAGGCGCAGGATGTCGTTCAGGCCCTCCGCCCCGGCGTAGAGGAACGCCGAGTCCTCGATGCCGTCCTTCGCGTTCGGGTCGGCGCCCGCCTCGAGGAGGGCTCGGGCGACGGCGACGTCGTTCGCGCGGGTCGCCGTCACGAGCACGGGCCGGCCCTCGCCGTCTCGCGCGTCGACATCGGCCGAGTTCGCGATCGCGCGCTCGACGCCGGCGAGGTCGCCCGCGGCGGTCGCGGAGACGATGAGGGCGGTGGCCCGGTCGGGCGTCATCTCGGGGGTGGGCACGGCGGTCTCCTCTGCGGTCGGGGCGGTCGTGGCGGGCTGGGCCGATGCCGTCGGGACCCCCGTCGGTCCGGGCCGGGCAGTGCATCCGGCGAGCAGCCCGACGGCGACGAGCGCCGTCACCGCGAGGATCGGCTGCGGCCGGCGGTCAGGCATCGAGCGAGCGCTCGGTCTGGTCGAGCACGCCGAGCGCCGCGGCGGTCGCGGCCTCGGGGTCGGCGGCCTCGATCGCGCGCAGCAGCTGCTCGTGCAGGTCGACCGCACTGGGATCGGCATTGTTCGAGAGGCACGAGTTCTGCGCGACCGAATGCCGCAGCGACGAATCGAAGCTCGCGTAGATGCCCACGAGCAGCCGGTTGTGCGAGGCGGCCGCCACGCCGACGTGGAACGCGACGTCGTGGTCGGCGAAGGCGTCGACGTCGTTGCGGTCGATCGCCGTGCGGCGATGCTGCAGCTCCTCCCGGAGGGCCGCGACGTCGTCGTCGTCGCGGTGCGTCGCCGCCTCGCGCGCCGCGAGCACGTCGAGCGCGCGGCGCACGGCGAGCACCTCGCGCGCGTCGGCGACGCCGAGCGCGCGTCGGAGGGCGACCTCGGTGGCGTCGCTCGCGATCACGTAGGTGCCGTCGCCCTGTCGTGTCTCGAGCAGCCCGAGCTGCGCGACCGAGCGCACCGCCTCGCGCACCGACGGGCGGCTCACGCCGAATGTCTCGGTGAGTTCGGCCTCGGTGGGGATCCGCGTGCCGACGGGCCAGGCGCCCGTCGCGATCTCGGACTGCAGGCGGTCGACGACCGAGTCGACGATCGACCTTCGCTGGATGGGCTTCACGATTTCCATTCTCTCGATCTTCCGCTCCCGGGGGAATGTATGGTTATCATACATCTTACAAATCTCGCGCCGGCAGACCCCGGCCGACCCTCACGGACAAAGGAGTTCGTTCGCATGACCGACACGACCGCCACGACGGCCGAGCTGGCCGGCGACCACCGCTCGGCGACGGGCATCGTCGCCGCTCCGGGGCTCGTCGACGCCCACATCCACCCCGACAAGTCGAGCTGGGGCGGTCCGTGGATGTCTCGCCGTCGTGCCGGCTCACTGCCGGAGTTCATCGCGAACGACCTCGCGACGCAGCGCGCCTACACCCGCAGCGTCGAAGAGCGCGCCCACGCGCTGCTCTCGACCGCGCTCGCGCAGGGCACGCTCGCGATGCGCGCGCACGTCGACGTCTCCAGCGAACTCGGCACGAGGAACGTCGAGGGCGTGCGAGCTGCCGCAGAGCGCCTCGCACCGTGGCTCACGGTGCAGATCGTCGCGTTCCCGCAGTTCGGCCTGCTCACGAATCCGGGAACCGTCGAGGCGATGGCCGCCGCGCTCGACAGTGGTGCCGACCTCGTCGGCGGCATCGACCCGCTCGGCCTCGAGGGCGACGTCGACGGCCACCTCGACGCCGTCTTCGGGCTCGCCGAGCGCGCAGGACGCGAGATCGACATCCACCTGCACGACGGCGGCGAGCCGGGCCTCGCGCAGATCCGCGAGATCGCCCGGCGCACGCGAGCAGCCGGCCTGCAGGGGCGGGTCACCGTGAGCCACGCGTTCGCGCTCGGGGATGCCTCGCTCCCGACGCTCGGCGCGACGCTCGACACTGTGGCCGATGCCGGGGTGTGGATCGCGAACTGCGCCCTCGGCGACGACCCCGTGCCCGATCTCGACCAGCTCGGGCGTCACGGCGTCCGCCTGGTGGCCGGCAGCGACGGCGTCCGCGACTCCTGGACGCCGTTCGGCTCGGGCAGCATGGTCGATCGCGCGCACCTGCTCGCGTATCGCACGGGCGCCATGACCGACGACGAGCTCGAGCGCTGCTACCGCATCTGCTCGACCGAGGGGGCGAGCCTGATCGGCGTACCCGACCTCGCCGAGTTCTCGGGCCCGGAGCACCCGACCCGGGTCGAGTTCGCCGGCGAGTCGATCGCGCAGATCGTGGTCGACCGTCCCGGCCCCGTCAGCGTGATCCGCGACGGGCTCGTGTTCGACCGGCGCTGAGCCGGCCCGCCGCACCCCTTCCGATCTCCACCCACCCACCCATCCGAAACACCCCCACCACCCCTCATCCAGAGACACGACGACAAAGGAGTTCCCCCGTGTTCCGACGCCGTATCACGCTCACTGCAGCCGCCCTGGCTGCCGCGAGCCTCGCCCTCGCCGGCTGCACCGCGCAGTCGACCGACCAGAACGCTGAGGCGGCGCTCGCCGTCGACTTCGACAACCTCATCACCACCACGGAGTCCGGCACCGCGCCGGTCGACGAGGTGACGTGGAACCTGCCGTACGAGCCGATGTCGCTCGACCCGCAGTTCGGCTACAACTACGCGGAGAACACGGCCACCGCGAACCTCTGCGAGAGCCTGCTGCGCATGAAGCCCGACTTCTCGGTCGAGCCGGGCCTCGCGTCGGGGGTCACCCAGCCCGACGACACGACCGTCGTCTACACCATCCGCGACGGCGTCACGTTCTGGGACGGCACACCGCTGACGGTCGACGACGTGGTCTACTCGCTCGACCGCCAGGTCGGCGAGACGGCCACGAGCTACTTCTCGAGCTACTTCCAGAACGTCGAGTCGGTCGAGGCGACCGGCCCGAACGAAGTCACGGTGAAGCTCACCCAGCCCGACGTGCTGTTCACCCAGGCCATGGCCACCGCGGCCGGCGCGATCGTGCAGAAGGCCGCGGCCGAGGCGCAGGGCGAGGCGTTCGGCACGCCCGACGGCGGTCTCCAGTGCACGGGCCCGTTCTCGCTCGAGGCGTGGAACTCGGGCAAGAGCATCGAGCTCGCGGCGAACCCCGCCTACTGGGACGGCGCGCCGCTCGCGTCGAAACTCAGCTTCAGCTTCATCGCCGACGAGTCGACGGCGGTCAACGCCCTCCGCACGGGCGAGGTCGACGGCCAGTACTTCTACCTTCCGCCCGCCGGCCTCAGCCAGCTCACCGACAGCGACGAGGTGACCGTGACGTTCGGCGACTCGCTCGTGTTCTGGACGATGATGACGACGAACTTCGACGGCGGCCTCGGCGACGACCGCATCCGCCAGGCGCTCTCGCTCGCGATCGACCGCGAGGCGCTCACGAAGGTCGTCTTCCAGGGCGCCGGAATCCCCGCCACCACCCTCGCCGGCCCCGCGTACTGGGGCTACGAGGAGGAGAAGTTCGCGAAGGCGTTCGACGGGTTCTCGGCCGACCCCGACATCGAGGAGGCGAAGCAGCTCGTGGCCGAGGCCGGCACGGTCGCCCCGATCGTGCTCGCCGTGCAGGGCAGCTCGGCCGTGCACGAGCAGACCGCGAACGTCATCCAGGCCGCCGGCCAGGCGATCGGCCTCGACATCCAGACCAAGGTGATCCCGGTCGAGCAGTTCGGCAACCTCTACTTCGACCCGGCGGCGCGTGAGGGCATCGACGGCTTCTTCACGACGCAGTACGGCAGCTTCGCCGACCCGACCGACGTGTACCAGATGTTCGCGAGCACCGACAGCCACAACTACGCGGGCTGGGACCACGCAGACGACGCGATCTTCGCGGCGCGCGCCGAGACCGACGAGGCCGCTCGTGCCGACCACGTGATCGACGCGCAGCAGACCATCACCGACGAACTGCCCTGGCTCCCGCTCGCCTACGAGCCGGTGACCCTCGTGCAGAACGACCGCATCTCGGGTGCGACTGCCTCGTTCGCCTACCTCTACACGCCGTGGGCGGCGACGCTCGGCGGCGTGGAGTAACCATGTCGGCCGGCTCCTACCTGTTGCGACGCGTGGGCGGGCTCCTGCTCGTCCTGCTCGTGACCTCCTTCCTCGTCTTCGGACTGCTGTACCTCGCCCCGGGAAGCCCCCTTGCGTTCATCCTCGGGCCGCGCGGCGGCACACCCGAGCAGATCGCCGCGGTCACCGAGCAGTACCACCTCAACGACCCCTTCCTCGTGCGCTACGTGGCCTGGCTCGGCGACATCCTCCACGGCGACCTGGGCTACTCGATCGTCTACCGGCAGGACGTCTCGACGCTGATCTCGGGTCGCGTCCCCACGACGCTCGTGCTCGTGTCGATGGCGGCCGTGATCATCGCGGTGGTCGGCATCCTGGCGGGGACGTACGCCGCGCTCCGGCGCGGCTGGAGCGACCAGCTCACGTCGACGCTCGCGGCGGTCGGGCTCTCGACGCCGTCGTTCGTGGTCGGCGTGGCGCTGATCAGCATCTTCGCCGTCACCCTCGGCTGGTTCCCGACCTTCGGGTCGGGAACCGGCGGGATCGACACGCTGTACCACCTCACCCTGCCGGCGATCGCCCTCTCGGTCGCGAGCGCCGCCTATCTCGCACGCATCACGCGTGCGGCGGTGCTCGAGGAGAGCGGGCGCGAGCACGTGCAGACCGCGACGGTGCGGGGTCTCGCGCCACGGTACATCGTCCGGCACCACGTGCTGCGCAACTCGCTCGTGCCGATCGTCACGGTGCTCGGCCTCACGATCGCGACGCTCATCGCGGGCGCCGTCGTCGTCGAGAACGTGTTCGCGCTCGACGGGCTCGGATCGCTGCTCGTGCGGGCGATCCTGCAGCGCGACTTCGCGGTCGTCCAGGCCGTCATCCTCGTCCTCGTCGTCGCGTTCGTCGTCGTGAACGCGGTCGTCGACTTCCTCTACACGTTCATCGATCCGCGCATCGCGCTCGGGAGCCGGCAATGACCACCCCATCCACCACGAGCCTCGCCGTCGCGCGCGTGACGCGGGAGCGACGCCGAGCGGGCGTCGTCACCGCGACGCGAGACCGGCTCGGCGTCCTCGGCTGCACCGCGGCGGCCGTGCTCCTCGTGATCGTCGTCGCCGCGCTGTTCGCGCCGATCGTCGCACCCTACGATCCCGACTTCCCCGACCTGCTGGCGGCGCTGTCGGGGCCCTCGCCGGCGCACCTGCTCGGCACCGACGCACTCGGCCGCGACATCCTCTCGCGGCTCATCTGGGGCGCGCGCATCACGCTCGCCGGCCCAGGTCTCGTGATCCTGATCGCGACCGTCGTGGGCGTCCTGCTCGCGCTCCTCGCCGCGTGGCGCGGCGGCCGCACCGACACGGTCATCACCTGGCTCCTCGACGTGCTGTTCGCGGTGCCTGGCATCGTGTTCGGGCTCATCGCCGTCGCCATCTGGGGCCCGGGCCTCGGCACCGTCGTCGCCGGGCTCTCGATCGCCTACATCCCCTACGTGGCCCGGGTCGTCCGCGGTGCCGCGCTCCGCGAGCGGAACATGCCGTACGTCTCGGCCGCGTGGCTGCAGGGGCAGTCGGGCACGGGCATCACGTTCACGCAGGTCCTGCCGAACGTGCAGCCGATCGTGGTCGCGCAGGCGGTCTCGTCGCTCGGCTTCGCCGTGATCGACCTCGCCGCCGTGTCGTTCCTCGGGCTCGGCGTGCAGCCGCCGACGGCCGACCTCGGCCTCATGGTCAAGAGCGGCTTCGACTCGATGCTGCGCGGCCACCCGATCGAGGCGATCGCGGCCGGCACGCTCATCGTCGTGATCGTCTGGTGCGTCACCGTCATCGGCGACCGACTCACCTCCAGCGCAAGGAGCCTCCGATGACCGCACCACTGCTGCGCCTCGACGACGTACGGGCGACCCTGCGGCTCAAGGGCGGCGAGCAGACCCTGCTCAACGGCGTCTCGCTCGAGATCGGCGAGGGCGAGGCCCTCGGACTCGTCGGCGAGTCGGGGTCGGGCAAGTCGCTCACCACTCGCGCGATCACCCGCATGCTCGGACCCGAGTTCGCCGTCACCGGCGAGATCGAGTTCGGCGGGGCGTCCGTGCTCGGCATGAACGCCGCGAAGCTGCGGCGCTACCGTTCGCAGGACGTCGGCATGATCTTCCAGGACCCGCGCGCCCACGTGAATCCGGTGCACCGCGTCGGCGACTTCCTCACCGAGGCGCTCGTGCAGAATCGGGGCGTCGATCGCCGCGAGGCCGAGCGCCGGGCGGTCGTGCTGCTCGACGAGGTCGGCGTGCGCAATCCCGAGCACCGGCTGCGCCAGTACCCGCACGAGCTCTCCGGCGGGCTGCTGCAGCGCGTGATGATCGCGAGCGTGCTGCTCACCGAGCCGAGGCTCATCCTCGCCGACGAGCCGACGACCGCGCTCGACGTGACCGCGCAGTCCGACGTCATGGCGATCCTCGACGAGCAGCGGCGTGCCCGCGGGCTCGCGCTGCTGTTCATCACTCACGACCTCGAACTCGCCGCAGCGTGCTGCGACCGACTGGCCGTCATGTACGCCGGCGAGATCGTCGAGCAGGGCGCGCACGTCTACGACGCGCCGAGCCACCCCTACACGGTCGAGCTGCTGGGCGCTCGACCGAGCATCGACGAACGAGCCGACCGGCTGCCGGTGCTGCGCTACAACCGTGAGACCCACGAACTGATGAAGGCGGAAGCATGACCGACAGGACCGAGCCCATCGTCGTCGCGCGCGGGCTGCGCAAGGTGTTCCCGGGGCGAGCGAAGGACGAGCCGATCGTCGCCGTCGACGAGGTGTCGTTCGAGCTGCATCCCGACGAGTGCCTCGCGATCGTCGGCGAGTCGGGCTCCGGCAAGACGACGGTCGCGCGCATGCTCGTCGGCCTCGAGACCCTGACCGGCGGCGAACTCACCGTTCGCGGGGAGTCTCGCGCCGGCGGGGTGAAGCGGCTCGCCGACCGCCGTCGCTGGGCGCGGGAGGTGCAGTACGTGTTCCAGGACCCGTACTCGTCGCTCAACGGACGGCAGCGTGTCGGCGACATCGTCGAGACGAGCGTGGTCCTGCACGCCAACCGCTCCGGGCGCCGAGGCTCAGCCAGGACGGCGGCGCTCGAGATCCTCGAGAGCGTCGGCCTCGGCGAGCAGTTCGCGTCGAAGTACCCGCATCAGCTGTCGGGCGGGCAGCGCCAGCGCGTCGCGATCGCGCGCGCGCTCGCGGCCGACCCCGCCGTCATCGTCCTCGACGAGGCGGTCGCGGCGCTCGACGTGTCGATCCAGGCGCAGATCCTCAACCTGCTCGCCGACATCCGGGCCGAGCGGGAGATCAGCTACCTCTTCATTTCGCACGACCTGGCCGTCGTCAACCAGATCTCCGATCGCATGATCGTGATGGAGCACGGCATCGTCGTCGACTCGGGCGAGACCGCGGGCCTCCTCGCGAACCCGGTGCACCCGTACACGCGCTCGCTGCGCGCGGCCGTGCCTCGCCCGGGATGGCGGCCGGTGCGACGCGACCGGCTCGCCTCCTGAAGGGCCGGGCGCCGCTTCGATTCCGCAACCGGCCGGCCGGACGCTTTACAAGTCCGGCCGGCTGCGGTGTCATGGAATGACAGCGCGGATCGATTCCGCTCGCATCCGCCGCGTACTGCTTGTGGCTGGGGGTGCGTCGGGGTGAAGTCGTCGGAACCGCGCAACAAGCGCAATCGAGACTTCGCCGAGACGCGCACGCCGCTGGGGGTGCTCGGCGGGTTCGTCGGGCTCATCGCCGCGAGTGCCGCCGTCGCCGCACTCGTCGTGGCGGCGGCGACGCCGGCGATCGCCATGGTCGGCATGGCCGCGAGCGGCACGATCGGCATGTTCGACAGCCTGCCCGGGTATCTCAAGATCGACGAGCTCAGCGAGAAGAGCAACATCTACGTGATCGGCGCGACCGGCGCACCGAGCCTGATGGCGTCGTTCTACGACCAGAACCGCGTCGAAGTGGGCTGGAGCGCCATCGATCAGGATGTGAAGGACGCCACCGTGGCGAGCGAGGATCCGCGCTTCTACGACCACGGCGGCATCGACCTGCAGGGCACGCTGCGCGCGGCGGTCACGACGGCGAGCGGCCGCGAGACGCAGGGCGGGTCGTCGATCGCCCAGCAGTACGTCAAGAACGTGCGGGTGCAGCAGTGCGAGCTCGAGACGGACGAGGCCGCGCGAGACGACTGCTACGACGCGGTCACCGAGACCACGATCGACCGCAAGGTGAAGGAGATGCGGCTCGCGATCGGAGTCGAGAAGCGCTACAGCAAGGACGAGATCCTGCTCGGGTACCTCAACATCGCGGGGTTCGGCGGCACCGTGTACGGCATCGAGGCCGCGGCCAACTACTACTTCGGCACGAAGGCGTCGGACCTCACTCTTCCGCAGGCTGCGTCGCTCGTCGCGATCGTGAACAATCCGGAGAAGTTCCGGCTGGACGAGCCCGACAGCGAGGCCAACGGGGCCGCGAACGGCTATGCCGCGAACCACACGCGCCGCGACTACATCCTGAAGCGCATGCTCACCCTCGGGAAGATCACGCGCGACCGCTACGACGAGGCGATCGCGACGCCGGTCGAGCCGAAGATCACGGAACCGAGCACCGGTTGCCAGACCGCCGGGGCGAGTGCCTACTTCTGCGACTACGTGAAGAACATCCTGCAGACCGATCCGAGCTTCGGGGAGGACGCCGAGACGCGCATGCTCAACTTCCGCCGCGGAGGCTACGACGTGTACACGACGCTCGACGTCGACCTGCAGGGCGCGGCCGTCCGGGCGATCGCGGAGAACGTGCCGATGACGTACCCCGGGTGGGACCTCGGCGGGGTCGTCGTGAGCGTGGAGGTCGGCACGGGGCGCGTGCTCGCGATGGCGCAGAACAAGCGGTACAGCCAGGATCCGACCGTGCTCGCCTCGGGCCCCGAGTACACGAGCATCAACTACAACACCGATTTCGACCAGGGTGGCTCGCGCGGGTTCCAGCCCGGATCGACGTACAAGGTCTTCACGCTCGCGCAGTGGCTGAAGGAGGGGCACGGGCTCAGCGAGCGCGTCGACTCGCGCCCGAGATCGAACTGGGGCGTCTTCCACGACAGCTGCCTCGGCGACTACGACGTCTCGGGCGAGAACTGGAACCCGAAGAACGACGCGGGCGAGTCCGGCGGTGCCTACACGGCGCTCGAGTCGACCGTCCAGTCGATCAACACGGGCTTCCTCGGCATGGCGAAGGAACTCGACCTCTGCGGCATCCGGAAGACGGCCGAGGCGTTCGGGATGCACCGGGCCGACGGCGACCCGCTGCTGGAGAGCCCCTCGACCGTGATCGGCACGAACGAGGTCGCGCCGTTGAGCGTCGCCGTGGCCTTCGCCGGCATCGCGAACAACGGGCGCACCTGCAGCCCCATCGCGATCGACCGAATCGTCGGTCGGGACGGCGAGGAGTTGCCGCCGCCCGCGTCGACCTGCACGCAGTCGGTGCCGCCCGAGGTGGCTGCCGGTATGCACTACGGCATGACCCGGGTGATGAACGGCACGGCGTGGGAGTCGGATCAGAACACCGTGCCGCACGTGCCGTTCATCGGCAAGACCGGAACGACCGACGGCGCGAAGGACACCTGGATGGCCGGTGCGAGCACGGAGGTCGCGACGGTCGCGGCGGTCGTGAGCGTGAACGGCGACGCCAACCAGCGCGGCATCTGGTTCGACAGCGGGCGGGCCGCCGAGGCGCGGCACCGCATGTGGCCCGTCGTGATGTCGGTCGCCGCCGCGAAGTACGGGGGAGGGCCCTTCACCGAGGCCGGACCGGGCCCCGTGGTCGAGCCGCCACCCGGTGTCGGCGAGCGGGACGACGAGAGCGCCGGCGACGAGGGCAGCGGCGATCAGGGCAACGGCAACGGCAACGGCAATAACGGGAACGGCAACAACGGCAACGGCAACGGCAATACGGGGGACTGAGCCTCAGAAGTCGAGTGTGTCGCCCGGCTCGAGCGGCAGGAACTCGCCGCCGTGCTGTTCGGTCGCCCATGCCAGGCGGGTGTTCGCGAGAGCCTTGCCGGCGCGCGAGAGCAGCATCTCGTGCGTCGCGAAGGCGCGGCGAGGCGCGACCGCCTCGACGTAGTCCATCGAGTCCGACAGCTTCATCCACGGTGCACCCGCCGGGGCGGCGAGCACATCGACCGCGACCCCCTCGGGCACGGCGAACGAGTCCCCGGCGTAGTAGAGCGCGTCGTTCACGAGGACGCCCACGTTGTCGATGATCGGGATCGACCGGTGGATGAGCGCGTGCTCGCCGCCGAAGAACCGCAAGTGGAAGGGGCCGACCTCGACGGCGTCGCCCGCGGCGACGACCTCGACCGGGTAGTGCTCGGCGTCGGCGGCGACCCCCGCCGGCCCGAAGATCCGCACATCGGGATTCATCTCGATGATGCGGTCGAGCTGGTCGGGGGCCCAGTGGTCGTCGTGCTCGTGCGTGATCACGACGGCGACGGTGCCCGCCGACTCGGTGATGGGCGTCGTGAACTTGCCCGGGTCGATGTACAGCTTGTCGCCCGAGTCCTCGATGAGGAGGGCCGCGTGCTCGAGTTTCGTGAGGCGCATGCCTCGAGCCAACACCCGTGCGGCCGGCGTGCGCAAGCCTGAGCGAGCCGATGCGATGCCGGCCGGGATCCGCGTCGTTCCGGCCGCCGTCGCGGCGTTCGCGTGACCCCGCGCGCCCGCCGGCGCCTCGATTTGGAAACCGCCCGAAACGTGTGTCATACTCTTCGAGTTGCCAGAACGGAGCGAGGTTCCCGAGAGGGAGTCCGATCCACGACACGGCCCCATCGTTTAGCGGCCTAGGACGCCGCCCTCTCACGGCGGTAGCGCGGGTTCAAATCCCGCTGGGGTCACCAACGGCAACACGGCAGAACGCCCTCGCGAAAGCGAGGGCGTTCGTCGTTTCCGGGGCGCGCCGGGCCGGGCGCGGCGCCGACGGCGGATGCCTCGGAGCGGGCCGCTCCGAGGCATCCGTGTCGGGCCGGAGGCCGGACCGCTCACCGCACGGGCTCGAGCCTCGGATCGGGGGATTGCACGCCCTCCGAGGCCGCATCGGGCCCCGGTGCCGCCGGGACCGGAACGACGACGCCGTCGTGGATCTCGCCCGCGGTGACCCTGTGGTACGACATGCGGTCGATGAGCGCGAGCGCGAGCGCCGACAGGATGAACACGCAGTGGATGATCACCTGCCACATGACGCCCTCGCCGGTGTAGTCGTTGCCGGTCGTGTTCTCGGCGTTCGGGCTGCCGAGGTCGCCGACCTCGATGAAGGTCTTGAGCAGGTGGATCGAGGAGATGCCGATGATCGCCATGGCGAGCTTGACCTTGAGCACGTTCGCATTGACGTGCGAGAGCCACTCGGGCTGGTCGGGGTGATCGTCGACCCTGATCCGCGAGACGAACGTCTCATAGCCGCCGATGATGACCATGATCAGCAGGTTCGCGATCATGACCACGTCGATCAGGCCGAGCACGAGCAGCATGATGTCGGCCTCGGTGAACGCGTGCTCCTGGTCGATGAAGACGCCGTCGACGAGGTGCCACAGTTCTTTGAGGAACACCCACACGTAGATCGCCTGGGCGACGATGAGTCCCAGGTAGAGGGGAGCCTGGAGCCAGCGGCTCGCGAAGATCGAATAGCCGATCAACGAGGTGCCGGGGGCGCGGCGGTACGGGCGGGCGGGGGTGGGCGTCGTTCGGGCGCTCAAGCTCTCTCCTCGGTTCGCGGGGTTCGAGTCTACGTGGGCCCGCCGTCCGCTAGACTCGCCTGAGCGAAGGGGAGTATCCCGCGAGGCAACGGCCTCGGCCCATGATCGTCAGTACGAGCGCCGTCGTCGCCGCTCCGGTCCTGGGAGTGGCAGCGCCACGAGGGAGAGACTTTCGGGTTCCGTCGTACCCTGATCCCCGAAAGGCCCAACGTGCTCGAACTCCCCATCTGGTTCGAAGTCGGTTCGCTCGTCGTCCTGACGCTCATCCTCGTCGGTGACCTGCTGCTCGTGCTCAAGCGCCCGCACGTGCCCTCCATGCGGGAGTCGACCCTGTGGGTCGTCTTCTACGTCGTGCTCGCCCTCGTCTTCGCCGGGCTCATGTACCTGTTCGCCGGCGGCGAGTTCGCGGGGCAGTTCCTCGCCGGATGGTTGACCGAGTACAGCCTCTCGATCGACAACCTCTTCGTGTTCGTCATCATCATGGCGAAGTTCGCGGTACCGCGGAAGCTGCAGCAGGAGGTGCTGATGGTGGGCATCATCATCGCGCTCGTGCTGCGCGGCATCTTCATCCTGCTCGGCGCCTCGCTCATCGAGAACTTCAGCTGGATCTTCTACATCTTCGGCGCCTGGCTCGTCTGGACGGCCATCCAACAGGTGCGCGGCGACCACGACGACGACGATTCCGAGACCTTCGTCGTGCGCATGCTTCGCAAGCGCGTGCGCCTCACCGACGACTACGACGGGGTGAAGCTGCGCACCACGATCGACGGCAAGCGCTTCTTCACGCCCATGCTCATCGTGTTCATCGCGATCGGTACGACCGACCTGCTCTTCGCGCTCGACTCGATCCCCGCGATCTTCGGCATCACCCAGTCGGCGTTCATCGTCTTCACCGCGAACGTCTTCGCGCTCATGGGGCTGCGCCAGCTGTACTTCATGCTGGGCGGCCTGCTCGAGCGCCTCGAGTACCTGAAGTACGGCATCGCGTTCATCCTCGCCTTCATCGGCGTGAAGCTCGTGCTCCATGCGATGCACGTGAACGAGCTGCCGTTCCTCAACGGCGGCGAGCCGATCGAGTGGGCGCCCGAGATCTCGACGTGGATGTCGCTCGGCGTCATCGTGCTCGCGATGCTCGTCGCGACCGTCGCGAGCCTCGTGAAGGCGCGGGTCGACGCGAAGCGCCGCGGCCACCGGCTGCTCGACGAGGTGCCGCACTTCACCGAGGACCCCGAGCACACCGGCCGCTGAACCGCGTCGACGGATCGCCCGCGTTCTCCACAGGCGCGGGCGATCGGTCCGCGGACTTGCTACCGTTGACGGGCGACGCCCGGGCGGCGTCGCTCGGGCTGCCGTCCCGACCATCCCGCCCTACCGAGGAGTTCCGTGCCAGGTGATGCCGAGGGCGTCGTCGCCCTGACTCGCGGCTCCGCGCTCGTCGCGCACTCGGCGCGCACCGACATCGGGCTCGTGCGCAGCGTGAACGAAGACGCCGTGTTCGCCGAGGCGCCCGTGTACCTCGTCGCCGACGGCATGGGCGGTCACGCCCGCGGTGACGCGGCGAGCACGGCGGTCGTCGAGACCTTCCGCCGGCACATCGAGCCGGGCACTCCGCCGTCGCCCGAGCAGGTGCTCGATGCGATCCACAGCTCCAACGACGCGGTCCGCGCGCTGAGCGGCGACGGCGACGAGGGCACCGCTGTGGCGGGCACGACGCTCGCGGGGGTCGCGCTGGTCGACGCCGGCGACTCGGGCGGCTTCCACTGGATGGCATTCAACATCGGCGACTCGCGCATCTACTCGTGGGACGGCCGCTCGCTCGAGCAGATGAGCATCGACCACTCGGCCGTGCAAGAACTGGTGGACGCGGGGCTCATCCGCCCTGAAGAGGCCGAGCGGCATCCCGAGCGGAACGTGATCACCCGGGCGCTCGGGGCCGACGACCTCGTCGAGCCCGACGTCTGGCTCGTCCCCGCTGCCGGCCGCCAGGCGTTCCTGATCTGCTCCGACGGCCTCACGAAGGAGCTTCCCGACGATCGCATCGCCGCGATCCTCGCGGGCGACGCCGCCCACCCGGCCGGAATGGCCGGTGAACTCGTCGAGGCGGCGCTCGCCCACGGGGGCCGCGACAACGTGAGCGTCGTCGTCGTCGAGTCCACGATCGGGGGCGAGGTCGACGACGACGGCGACGCGACGCGCGATCGGGTGCACGAGGCGGTCGAAGAGACGAGACCACGAGACGAGGGGGGTCGCGATGCCTGAGTATCGCGCAGACGAGCAGGGCGATGCGGTCGCCGCGGTGCGGAGCGGGGCCGCGCTCATGGTGTCGGGGCCGACGGCCCCGGCGATCGCGACCGAGCTGTGGCCGGCGCTGGCACCCGAATCCTCGACCGAGGTGATCGAGCGGCTCACCGCCGCCGGCCTCGGCCGCACCCCCGACTTCGCCCTGGTCACGTGGGCGGGCGACGGCGACACGCTGGGGTCCGTGCGCATCATCGTGCGCGGCGCATTCGAGGTCGTCGCGGGCGACACGACCGTCTCGGGCGCCACGGTGTCGACCTGGGCCGAGCGGGTCGTCGACGGTGTCGAGCGGGTCGAGATGTCGGCCGCGGGCGCCGGGGCGGATGCCTCGTGGCTGCCCATCCTCGACGGCGTCGTGCCGACCGCGGCGATCGCGGTGCCGAGCGCGTCGGGCGCCGGCGAGTCGCCTGCGAAGCCCGTCGCCGTGACGGCGGCCGTCTCCGGCGGCGAAGACGCCCCGGCATCCGGTCCGCGCGGTCCTCGTACGGCGCCGACCGTGCTCGCGGGCCCGCCGCGCGTCGAGGCCGGTCGGGTCGACGACGCACCGGCACCGGTCGCGCCGCCGGCGCCGCCAGCCCCGGCCGTGCCGGTATCGGAGCACACGATGGCGCCGATCGAGGAGACGATCGTGGGCGTCTCCGAGCTGGTGCGCCCGCCCGAGCTCGATCTCGACGAGACGATCGCCCGGCCCGCGGGCGAGATCGCCTCTCCGCCGCCCGGCGACGGCGACCACGACGGCATGACCGTCGCGAGTGCCGACATCCGGCGCCTCCGCGCCGAGCGCGACGCCGCCCGCCCGTCCGACACGCCCGCCGAAGGCGCCGCGCCCGCGCCCGTGCCCGAGGTGCGCCTGCGCATGCCCGACGGCAGCTTCGAGCCGCTCGTGCACGAGATCGTGCTCGGGCGAGCCCCGAGCGTCAGCAAGGTGGCCGGCGGCCGGTTGCCTCGGATCGTCACGATCGGGCAGGGCGACGCCGACATCTCGCGCAGCCACGTCCGGCTCGCGCTCGAGGGCGGCACCGTCGTCGTCACCGACCTGCACTCTCGCAACGGCACCCTCGTCGTCGCGCCCGGGAAGGCCCCGGTGAAGCTTCGCGCCGGCGAGCCCACGCCCGTGCTCATCGGCACCGTCGTCGACCTCGGCGGCGGATGGACCATCCAGGTGGTCGGGGACTGATGCGTCGAGCCCCGTCCAGCCCGCCGGAACTGCCCGGCTACGCGTCGCTCGGCCTGCTCGGCTCGGGCGGGTTCGCCGACGTCTTCCTCTACGAGCAGCGGCTGCCGCGGCGCAAGGTCGCGGTGAAGGTGCTGCTCACCGAGGAGCTCGGCCGAGACACCCGCGCGCAGTTCGTCGCCGAGGCGAACCTCATGGCGCAGCTCTCGGCGCACCCGTTCATCGTCACGATCTTCCATGCCGACGTGTCGGCCGACGGCCGCCCGTACTTCGTCATGGAGTACTGCTCCGGCCCGAGTCTCGCCGAGCGCTACAAGCGGGAGCCCTTCTCCGTGGAGGACGCGCTGCGCACCGGCGTGCGACTGGCGGGGGCGATCGCGACCGCCCACGCCGCAGGCATCCTGCACCGCGACATCAAGCCGGCGAACGTGCTCACGAACGACTACGGCTGGCCCGCGCTCACCGACTTCGGCATCTCGTCGAACCTCGAGGGCGAGCTGCCCGTGCACACGGTCACCGTCGCCGAACTCGGCGCGACGGGATCCGGCTCGGGCCAGTCGGCCGTCGGCCTGAGCGTGCCGTGGTCGCCGCCCGAGATGTTCGAGGACGACCCGAAGCCCGACACCCGAAGCGACGTCTTCTCGCTCGCCGCGACCGTCCACACGCTGCTTGCGGGCCGCACGCCGTTCGAGATCCCCGGCCGGCCGAACGGGTCGCTCGACCTCATGGGCCGCATCGAGCGGGGCGCGATCACGCCGATCGGGCGCGCCGACGTGCCCGCGAGCCTTGTCGCCGTCCTCGCCAAGGGCATGGCGGCGCATCGCGCCGACCGCTATCCGAGCGCTGTGGAGTTCGCGCGCGCCCTGCAGCGCGTCGAACTCGAGCTCGGTTACGCGGCCACGACGATCGAGGTCCCGAACCTCGGCGCCGAGCGGGAGCCGGCTCCCGACGACGGGGCCGACGCGACCCGCGCGCGCACGGTGCAGACGGTCGAGGCGCAGGCGCCCCGAGCCCCCGGCGCGGCGATCGGAGCGCCGCCGGTCGCCGCAGCCGCGTCGGCCCCAGCGCCGATCGACGACGACCGGACCCGTGCACGAACGCCGCAGCAGGTCGACGCGCAACCGCACCGCACCGCACCGGTCGTCGACGACGCCACGGTGATGCGCGAAGCCTCGGCCGCGGCAGTCGACGAGACGATCGTCCGTCCGCGCAGGAACGTGCCGGAGGCGCCCGGTGCTGCGCCGACCGAGACCCGCGCACCGCGGCGCAGCCGCGTCGGTGCGATCGTCGCGGCCTGCGCGGGTGTCGTGATCGTCGCCGTCGTGGGCATCGCGATCGCCATGTCGGGCACGTTCGTGAATGCCGGGCCCGAGCCGACGAGCGATGCGAACGGCGAGGACGCGCTGCTCGAGGTCGCCGTTCCAGCGCCGGAGGTCGAGTTCACCGGGGCGGAGGGGTCCTCCGCCGTGTTCGAGGTCTCGCATCCCCGCGCCGAGGAGGGCGACCGCTATCGGTGGGAGCGCGCCGACGGTTCAGGCAAGACGGAGGTCACCGACGAGTCGACGATCATGGTCGAGAACACTGCTGGGGGAGTCGTCTGCATCGACGTCGAGGTGCAGCGCGGCAGCAAGACATCGGAGCCGGTGAGGGGATGCTCGGAATGAGGCCGTTGCGCGTCGAATACTGCGGGGAGTGGTACACGGTCGAGGCTGGAGGCGATCCGTTCACGATCGGACGGGACTCCGACCTCACGATCGACGAGAACCCCTACCTGCACCGAACCTTCCTCACGCTCTCGAGCGAGTACGGGCTGTGGTGGCTGTCGAACGTGGGCCAGCTTCTCGCGGCGACCGTCTCCGACGCCACCGGCAGCGTGCAGGCCTGGGTGGCGCCCGGCGCCAAGCTGCCGCTCGTCTTCCAGACGGTGCACGTCATGTTCAGCGCGGGAGCGACGACCTACGACTTCACCGTCCATGCCGAAGAGGACTTCTACAACACGTCCCTCACCGCGACGCCGGTCGACGGCGGCACGACGGTGATGCCGGTGACGCTGACGACGAGCCAGCGGTTGCTGGTCGTCGCGCTCGCCGAGCACGTGCTCGCGCAGCCGGCGGCCGGTCGCGCCGCGGTCCCGACTTCGGCGGAGGCCGCGGCCCGCCTCGGCTGGAGCATGACGACCTTCAACCGCAAGCTCGACAACGTCTGCGAGAAGCTCGATCGCATCGGCGTCGACGGCCTCCGCGGCGGTCGCGGCAAGCTCGCCACCAATCGACGGGCCCGGCTCGTCGAGTACGCGGTGGCGACCCGGCTCGTGAGTGCCGACGACCTGCCGCTCCTCGATCGGCCGGCCCCCGACGCCGACGACGCTGCGCGGGCGTGACGTCCGCCGCTGTGCCGACGACGCGGCACGATCGCACCGCGACGATCAGCGACTGTTGCGCATGGGGACGACTCCCCATGTGACCGCGTCGGATCCCCGTGTTACCGTGTACCCCGTTGTGGGGGCCGATCGGCCCGATCCGATTCGTGGTGCATCAGGGGAGAAGTGGTGGGATCCTTCACGTCCTGGGTGCGCACGCGCAAGGCGACGGCGACGACGCTCGCACTCACGCTCATCGCGGGGGTACCGCTGACCTTCGCAGTGCTGCACCAGGGGTTCCCCGTGACCGACCCCGACCTCGACGCGCGAGACGTCTGGGTCCTCAACGAGCACGATCTGCTCGCCGGCCGCCTCAACCGGCCGATCGGCGAGCTCGACGCGGCCGTCAACACGGCAACGAACGAGTTCGACGTCCTGCAGAACGGCGACGACGCGTTCCTCTACGACCGCAGCATCGGCTCGATCGAGCGCATCGATCCCTCGTTCACCACGCTCACCGAACGCATCGACGTGCCCCCGGGCTCGCAGGTCGCCTACGGCGGCGAGGTCATCGCGGTGCTCTCGCCGAAGGGCGAGCTGTGGACGGTGCAGGCCGGGTCCGCGCTCTCCTTCGACGCCGCCGGCACCGACCCGCTCCTGAAGCTCGGCGAGGGGGCCAGGGTCGCCGTCTCGAGCGAAGGCACCGTCTTCGCGACCCGACCGGGCAAGAAGGCGCTGTACACGATCGCCGTGGGCGCCGACCCGCAGAAGCGCAGCACGCCGAAGCTCGGCGAGCACCAGCTCGCCGCCGTGGGCGAGCGCGCCGTCATCCTCGACGAAGACCAGAACCGCCTGATCTCGGGCGACGTCGCCGTCGACCTGCCCGAGCAGGGCCTGCGACTGCAGCAGTCCGGCGCCGAGCACGACGTCGCCCTCGTCGCGAGCGCGGGTGCACTGCTCGAGGCACCGCTCGCCGGGGGAGAGGTCCGCGTCATCCCGAGCGGCGGCGAAGTCGAAGCCGAGAAGGCGTCGCAGGTCGCGGCACCGGTCTGGCTCAACGGCTGCGCGCACGGCGCCTGGGCGAATTCGGCGAGCTACCTCGCCGCCTGCGACGGCGAGGACCCCCGGTCGCAGGAGATCGAGCAGAAGACGGCGGGCGGGCGGCTCGAGTTCCGCGTCAACCGCAACGTCATCGTGCTCAACAACCTCTCGAACGGCAACGCCTGGCTGGTCGACTCCGACCTCCGACTCGTCGACAACTGGGAGGAGGTCACCCCGCCCGAGGAGTCGGACGACGAGGAGGGCGAGGAGAAGAGCTCCCGCCAGAACTTCGAGGACACGCTCGCGGAACGGGGGCCCGTCAACCGTCCCCCGGTCGCGCGCGACGACGAGTTCGGCGTACGGCCAGAACGCACGACGATCCTCGAGGTGCTCGAGAACGACACCGACCCCGACGGCGACGTGCTCACCGTGGCCGAACTGCCGGCCGTGAGCGGTGCGCAGGGCCGACTGGAACTCATCGACGGCGGGCGAGCGCTCCAGTTCACCCCCGATGACGGTGCGGCTGGCACCGCCTCGTTCCGGTACTCCGTCGACGACGGACGCGGGGGCGTCGCCGAGGCATCCGTGAACGTGCGCATCACGCCCGAGAGCGAGAACGAGGCGCCCGTGTCGATGCGCACCGCGGCGACGAGCGTCGAGCAGAACCGGCAGATCTCGTACAACGTGCTGGCCGACTGGAACGACCCCGACGGCGACGACGTGTACCTCGTGAACGCGTCGCCGACGAGCGGCGACTCCGTGCGGTTCAGCCCCGACGGCCAGGTCACCTTCGGGCACCGCTCGGGCGAGCTCGGCACGAAGGAGGTGCAGTACGTCGTCTCCGACGGGCAGACCGAGTCCGCCGGCACCCTCGAGGTCGAAGTGAAGCCCACCGGCACCCTCAACCCGGTCGGCACGCCCGACTTCGCGCAGGTCTTCGTCGGCGAGGCGGTCGCGATCGAGCCGCTCGCGAACGACCTGACGCCCTCGGGCGCCCCGCTGTCGCTCGCCGGCGTCGAGGAGGTGCCCGACGGTGCGACGGTGACCCCGAACCTCGAACGCGGCACCATCACGTTCTCGGCCGACGAGCCGGGCGAGTACGTCTTCCTCTACGACCTCGCCGCCGACACCGCCGTGAGCGTCGGCCTCATCCGCGTGCAGGTCGCCGAGACGCCCGACGACGAGCCGAAGCCCATCGCCGTGAAGGACACGGCCTACCTCCGGCCGGGCGAGCCGACCACGGTGCCGCTCCTGGCGAACGACGTCTCGCCGTCGGGCCGGGTGCTCGCCGTGCAGTCCGTCGACGACTCGGCGACCGACGACCTCGTCTCCGTCGAGATCCTGACGAACACGGTCGCACGCGTCACGGCCTCCGAGGCGATCGACCGCCAGCTCGAGTTCGAGTACACGATCTCCGACGGCGTGAACACCGCGACCGCGAGCGTCGCCGTCGTGCCCGTGCCGCCGCTCGTCAAGCACCAACCGCCCGTCGCGGCCGACGACAGCGTGAACGTGCGCGCGGGCGACATCGTCACCGTCCCCGTGCTGCGCAACGACTACCACCCCGACGCCGCGGCGATCCACGTGCTGCCCGAGCTGTCGAAGGTCGACGCCGAGGGCGGCCTCGCGTTCGTCAACGGCGACGAGGTGCGGTTCCAGGCTCCGAAGACGCCGGGCGTCTACAGCGCGGTCTACACGGTCGGAGACGACTTCGAGCAGACCGCGCGCGCGACGGTGCACTTCACGGTGGTCGGTCCCGACCCCGCGAACAACCGTGCGCCGCTTCCGACGCCGCTCACCTCGCGCACCTTCGAGGGTTCGGCGGTCAAGATCGACGTCCCGCTCGACGGCATCGACCCCGACGGCGATTCGGTGACGCTGACGGGCATCGCCTCGGCGCCGTCGCTCGGACGCATCCTCGAGCGCACGAGCACGTCGATCACCTACGAGGCGTTGACCGGATCCGCGGGCACCGACACCTTCCAGTACGAGGTCGAAGACACGCAGGGCGCGAAATCGAAGGGCACCGTGCGCATCGGCGTCATCCCGCGGCCGGCGGTGCAGCTGCCGCCGAAGGCGGTCGACGACACGATCGAGATGAAGCCCGGCCGCACCGTCGGCGTCGAGGTGCTGCTCAACGACTCCGACCCGTCCGGCTACCAGCTGCGCGTCGCGGGGCTCCCCGACGTCGACGAGGGCATCGAGGCCGAGGTCCGCGACCGGCGGCGCGTCGTCGTGACGGCCCCCGAGACCGAGGGCGCCTACACCGTGCGGTACGAGATCTCGAACGGTCACGGCGGCGCCGATGCCGCCTTCCTGCAGATCGCGGTCTCGAAGGACGCCGTGATCCCGCCGCCCACCGCCGAGGACCAGGTCATCGAACCCGAAGAGGTCGTCGACGTCGACAAGGTCAACGTTCGCCCGCTCAACGATGCGACGAACCCCGGAGGACTCGTCGAGGACCTCAAGGTGAGCGTCGAGGGCCCCAACGCCGATCGCGCCGAGGTGCTCTCCGACGGCAGCATCGACGTGAAGCCGGGCCGCGATCGGTTCGCGGTCGCCTATCGACTGACCAACGAGCTCGACGAACTCGATGCGATGGCGTTCGTCATCGTGCCGCCGATCCCCGGCGGAGACGAGGAGCCCGTCGTCGAGGAGACCCAGCGGCCGAAGACCCCCGAAGAGCTCGCCGCCGAAGAGAAGGCGAAGTTCCCCGCACCGCACCTCGCCGACATGGAGCCGGTCGTCGTGCCGATGAACGGCAGCATCACCTGGGACGTCGACGACATCGTCGTGGTGCCCTCCGGCCAGCCGCCGCTCATCCTCACGGCGTCGGCGACGAACGCGGGCGAGGCGCCCATGGTCGACGGCCAGACGCTGCAGTACGTGCCCGAGCAGGATTACCGGGGCTCTGCCGCCGTGACGTTCCAGGTGACCGACGGCAAGAGCGCGACCGACCCCATCGGCCGCGTCGCGATCCTCACCATTCCCATCACGGTCGGCGATCCGAGCTTCAACGACACCCCGCCGACGTTCACGCCGCGCACCGAGACGATCGAGGCCGGTGAGGCGCCGCTCGACGTCGACCTGCGCTCGTCGACCTACCAGCCGAATCCCGACAACATCGAGCGCGTCGAGTACACGAACCTGTCCGGGACGACGGACGAGATCCAGGCGTCGATCGACGGCGGAACGCTGAAGGTCTCGTCGGAGCTCGGCGTGCAGCCGGGCACCTCGACCCGCCTGACGTTCGACCTCAAGTTCGAGTCGTTCACGGTTCCGGGCTATGTCGACGTGAAGGTCGTCTCCTCGACGCGCGCGAAGCCCATCGCCAAGGACGACGGTCCGATCGAGATGGTGCGCAGCGACTCGAAGCTCGTCGACGTCCTCGAGAACGACTTCAACCCGTTCAACGCGGAGGGCGAGAAGCTGCGCGTCGTCGCAGCCGAGATCGACTCGGCGAGCGTGGGCTCGAACGCGTCGGTGAGCCACACCGAATCCGACATCACGGTGCGCACCGGTGCATCGTTCACGGGCGAGCTCAGCGTCATCTACCGCATCGGCGACGCCACGATGGACCCGGCGCGCGAGGTGCAGGGACGCGTCACCGTGATCGTCAGGGATCGGCCCGACCCGCCGACGCTCACCGCCGCGACGAGCGGAGACGGCAACATCCAGGTGACATGGCGCGCCAACGCCACGAACAACTCGCCGATCACGGGCTACATCGTGAGCTACGACGGCGGCTCGAGGGAGTTCGGCGAAGCCGCAGCCGGCACGCCGCAGACGATCGACGGCCTCCGCAACGGTGCGGCGTACACGTTCACCGTGCGCGCGGTCAACGCGAAGGGCACGTCCGAAGTGTCGAACAGCATGACCCAGACGCCGTACGGCACGCCGACCCAGCCCACGAACCTGCGCACGGGCGGCATCGGCTACGCGCCCGCCGACGTCACGGTCGCGTGGGATCCGCCCGCCGACACGGGTGGCGGAGGCGTGCAGTACTCCACACAGATCGACGGTGGCGGTTGGTCGGGCTGGGGCACGGCCCAGTCGCGCACGTTCGGCAACCTCGGCGCCGGCAGCCACACGGTCGACGTCAAGGCGAGGAACAACGGCAGCGGCAAGGAGGGCCCCGCGAACTCCATCAGGTTCAGCGTCGAGAACCGTCCGCCGCCCCAGCCTTCGGGCTCGATCGGCAAGGGCGGGAGCCGCGCCTGCGACAGCGGCGGCAGCGGTTGCGCGAACGTGCGCATCAGCTGGAGCAACATGGACCCGGGCCGCTACCAGGTGTACGTGACCGTCAACGGCTCGTGGGACAACTACAAGGGGACCTACGACGTCGGCGCGGACGGCCGACTCGAGCTGCAGAACCACCTCGGCCGGCGTGCCGCGGGCGAGACGATCGCGGTGCGCTTCGAGAACGTCAGCGGCGGCACCTCGAAGACCCTCGGCGCGATCAGCGGCAGCCAGTGGAACAGCATCCCTTACAACACGTGGTGACGCGTGTGACCCGACGGCAACGAAGCAAGAGAGAGACGAAACCCGCATGTCAGTGACCCAAGAACAGGCCCTGTGGTTCCAGGACGCGTTCTCGAAGCTCGTCGACAACGTCGACCGCGCCATCCTCGGCAAGCGCGAGGTCATCGAGCTCGTCGTGACGGCACTGCTCTCCGACGGGCACGTCCTGCTCGAGGACTTCCCCGGCACGGGCAAGACGGTGCTCGCGAAGGCCCTCGCGAACACTCTCGACGGCACGAACTCGCGCATCCAGTTCACGCCCGACCTGCTGCCGTCGGACGTCACCGGCGTCACGATCTACGACCAGGGCAAGGGGCAGTTCGAGTTCCATCGTGGCCCCATCTTCGCCTCGATCGTGCTGGCCGACGAGATCAACCGGGCGAGCCCGAAGACGCAGTCGTCCCTCCTCGAGGTGATGGAGGAGGGCCGGGTCACGGTCGACGGCGTCTCGTACGAGGTGGGGTCGCCCTTCATGGTGATCGCGACGCAGAACCCGGTCGAGCAGGCCGGCACGTACTCGCTGCCCGAGGCGCAGCTCGACCGGTTCCTGATCAAGACCTCGCTCGGGTACCCCGACCACGACACCGCCGTGACGTTGCTGCTCGACTCGGCGAACCGTGCGCGGGCGTCGAAGGTGTCGCCGATCATCGCCCCCGAGTCGATCACCACGATGTCCGCGCTCGCGAGCGACGTGTACGTCGACGCGGCCGTGCTGTCGTACCTGAACGAGCTCGTCGCGGCGACCCGGGACGACCGGGATTCGGCCTTGGGCGTGAGCATGCGCGGCGCACTGGCCCTCGCACGGGCGGTGAAGACGCGAGCGATCTCGCGTGGCCGCACGTTCGCCACGCCCGATGACGTGCGCGACCTGGCCGTGCCGGTGCTGGCCCATCGCATCATCGTGGATCCCGAGTCGGAGTTCGCGGGCGTGACCGCGACGGACATCGTGAACAGGGTCCTGGTCGAGGTCGCTCCGCCGGCGTACCGGGCGGCATGAGCGTACCGGCCGGCACGCGGGAGGCCCAGGCGCAGGCGCCCTCGCAGACACGCATCGCACTCAGGACGGTCTCGCGTTCGCTCGGGACGTCGCTGACGGCGGCTCGGCGCGCCGTCGTGCGCGCGGCGCGCGCGGTGGCCGCCTTCTGCGAGCCGGTCACGGGCGTGATCTCGACGACGGGATGGCTCGTGCTCGCCGCCGCCGTCGTCTCGCTCGTGCTCGCGTGGGCCTTCGGCTGGATCGAGTTCGCGTTCCTCGGGTTCACCCTGCTCGCGGCGGTGCTCGTCTCGATCGCGTTCGTGTTCGGTCGGATGCACTTCGACGTCGGCATCGAGCTGCAGCCCGCCCGAGTCGTCGCCGGTGAACGCGCACTCGGACGGCTCGCCGTCCGCAACGCGGGCGGCGCGCCGTCGGCGCCCGCGCGCATCGAGCTCCCGGTCGGCGCCGGGCTCGCCGAGTTCGTCGTGCCGCAGCTGGCACCGGGCGAGGAGCACGAGGAGCTCTTCGCCGTGCCGACGAACCGCCGCGCCGTGATCGTCGCCGGCCCTGCGGTCTCCGTCCGCGGCGACCAGCTCGGCATGCTGCGCCGGACGGTGCGCTGGACCGACCCGGTCGAACTCTTCGTGCACCCGGTGACCGCGCGCCTGCTGCCGTCGGCCGCGGGTCTCGTCCGCGACCTCGAGGGCGAGATCACGAAGGTCATCACGAACAACGACATCTCGTTCCACGCCCTGCGCGCCTACGAGCCGGGCGACCCGCTGCGCAACGTGCACTGGCGCACGTCGGCCCGCACCGGGCAGCTCATGGTCCGCCAGTACGAGGAGACGCGTCGTTCGCAGCTCGCGCTCCTGCAGTCGACCGAGCGGGCGCACTACGCATCCGAGGACGAGTTCGAGCTCGGGGTGTCGGTGCTCGCCTCGATCGGCGTGCAGGTCATCCGCGACAAGACGCGGCTCTCGGTCGCGACCGAACGGGTCTCCCTGCGCACGGCGACGCCGACGACCTTGCTGGATGACTCGTGCCGCATCGATCCGGTCGACCGCGCCTACCCGACGATGCGTGACTTCGTGCGCGAGGCGACGAAGCGCCTGCCGGCCCCGAGCGTCGTGATCGCGGTCGGCGGTTCGCAGCTCCCGCTCGCCGAGTTCCGCGCCGTCGAGACGGTGTTCGGCAACGACACCCAGACGGTCGCCGTGCGCATCGACCTCGGCGCGCCGAGCTCGCTCACGAAGATCGCGGGCATGACCGTCGCGACCATCGGCGAGCTCGCCGACCTTCCTCGGCTGATGCGGAGGGTGCGCCCATGAGACGCCTGCCCCGCAACGTCGTCAGCGACCTGCTCGTCCTGAGCCTCCTGTCGCTGCTCGGCATCGTCGGCTACGAGACGAGCTTCGGCGACCTCAACTTCCTCGTCGCGGCGATCGCCGGGCTCGTCGTCGGCACCCTCGCGGCCGTCGCCGGCGCGGTCTGGCGGCTCGGCGTGCTCACGACCGTGCTCGTCGCCGTCGCCGCCTACTTCCTCCTCGGCACGCCGTTCACGATGCCCGAGACCGGACTCGTCGCCGTGCTGCCCTCGCTCACGTCGCTCGCCGGGCTCGCCTACGGGGCCGTCTTCGGCTGGGCCGACATCGTCACGATCGGCACACCGGTCGAGGCGCCGTACTACATCGCGGCGCTGCCCTACTTCGCCGCCTGGCTCGTCTCGCTCGTCGGCACGATGCTCGCGACCCGATGGCTGCCCAAGCGTCGAACCGCACTGCGTGCGAGCGTGCTCGTCATCGGCCCAGCCCTCCTCTACCTCTCCGGCATCCTGCTCGGCACCGACGAGCCGTACTTCGCGGGTGTCCGCGGCGTCGCCTTCGCGGTCATCGCCCTGGTCTGGATCGCGTGGCACCGCGGGACGACCGTCGAGGCGACGGGAGAGGGGGCGAAGCGCCTGCGCCGGCAGAAGATCACCGGCACGAGCGCGGTCGTCGCCGGAGCCGTCGCCATCGGCGCGATTGCGGGCGTCGCGTTCGCACCGGTGAGTCCCGAGCGCTTCGTGCTGCGCGACGAGGTCGTGCCGCCCTTCGACCCGCTCGAGTTCCCGAGCCCGCTGTCGGGATTCCGCAAGTACACGAAGGACCTCGCCGAGGAGACGCTGTTCACGGTGCGCGGCCTCCAACCGGGCGACACCCTGCGGCTGGCCACGATGGACTCCTACACCGGCCGCCTCTGGAACGTCGCCGGTCCCGAGGACGCCGGGTCCGACGCGGGGTACGGCATCGTGGGCGAGTCGCTGCCCGAGCCCGGACTCGCCGACCTCGGCTCGAAGCGCGACGTCGAGATCGAGGTCGGCGCCTACTCCGACGTCTGGCTCCCGACCGTCGGTTACGGCAGCAGCCTGCACTTGCAGGATGCCGCCAGCGCCGCCCGCGCGGGCGACCTGCGCTACAACCCCGACGCGGGCACCGCCGTGCTCACGAGCGGCATCGGCGAGGGCACCCGGTACGAGCTCACGGCGAACGTGCAGCGCGAGCCCGACACCGACGACATGCTCGACGTGCCCGTCGCCGACCTCACCCTGCCGATCGTCGAGAACTCGCCCGACGTGGCCGAGGCCAAGGCGAGCGAGCTCGCCGGCGACGCCGCGAGCCCGATCGAGCAGCTGCGCGCGATCGAGAAGGCGCTCAAGACGAACGGATTCCTGAGCCACGGCCTCGCCTCCGACGAGGTGGCGTCGCGCGCGGGGCACGGCGCCGATCGCATCACCGAGCTCTTCACGCGATCGCAGATGGTCGGCGACGCCGAGCAGTACGCCGCCGCGATGGCGCTCATGGCCCGCGATCTGGGCTATCCGGCGCGCGTCGTGATGGGGTTCGCACCCGACGTCGCGGAAGGACAGGACGAGGTGGAGGTCGTCGGCGACGACGTCACCGCGTGGGTCGAGGTCGCGTTCGACGGCATCGGCTGGGTGAGCTTCCACCCCACGCCCGACCAGGTCGACGTGCCGAAGGAGGAGACCCCGAAGCCGAAGTCGGAGCCGCAGCCGCAGGTGCGCCAGCCGCCGCGCGCCGAGCAGACCGAGGACGAGCTGCTCGCCACCGTCGAGATCGACGACACGGACGACGACGACAAGGATCGGCCATTCCAGATTCCGGGATGGGTGTGGATCGCACTCGGGTCGATCGCGATCCCCGCGGCGCTCGTCTTCCTGCCGATGCTCGCCGCGGCGCTGATCAAGGCGGCACGGCGTCGGCGGCGTCGCTCCGGTCCCAACGACCGGCAGGCCGCGGCCGCCTGGGACGAGCTCGTCGACCGCTACGCAGAGCTCGGCTTCGAGCCGCCGACGCGAGCGACGCGCCTGCAGTCCGCGAGGGCCCTCGAGCAGCAGGTCGTCGAGCAGGGGCTCGGCGATGCGATGCAGGGCGCGGATGCCGCGGCCGAAGGCGTGCCGTTGTCGACGCTCGCCTCCACGATCGACCGGGACGTCTTCGACGGCCGCCCCGTGTCCGACGAGGTCGTCGCCCGTCGCTGGACCGAGGCCGAGGCGGCGACGGCTGCGGTGACCGCGGCCGTCGGCAGAGCCCGGCGATTCATCAGTCGCTATCGGATCCGTCGTCGTCGGTAGGCTGGGACGGTGGGTGAATCGGACTTCATCGTTCCCCCGCCGGGGATCGTGCCCTCGGCGCCGCAGCCGCATGCGCCCGATCGCACGGTTCGGGCCGTCCCGAGGACGCTGCCGACCTTCGCCCCGGGCGGGCCGGTCATCGGCGCGCCCGGAACACCGCTTCCGGCGCCGCCGCAGCATCCCGCACCAGTGGTGGCGGCGGGGCCGGCGGCTCCGCCTCCGCGGCCCGGTGCTCCCGCACGGCGTCTCGTCGCGGCATCCGGGTTCGAAGCCGTCATCGACCAACCGGTCGTGCTCGGCCGCGACCCGGCGCCGTCCGCGGTGCCCGGCGCTCGCACCGTCGCGGTCGACGATCCCGCCCGTACCGTCTCGAAGACGCATGCGTACGTCGAGCCCGTCGAGGCGGGCGTGCGCGTCACCGATCTCCGGTCGACGAACGGGGTGCGAGTCGAGGTGCCGGGCGCACCGGTGCGCGAGCTGCCACCGGGCGAGGCGACGGTGGTGCCCCTCGGGTCGGCGCTGTACCTCGGCGAGTTCGGGCTGCGGGTCGACGGCGCCGGGACGCACCGCTGATCGCGGATCCCTCGGCGTGACGCCCGATGACCGCCACATGTCCGCTCGCGGCCGAAGCGCCGGCGGCGAGGTGTTAGCCTGATGGGCATGCGCGCGCCACGACTTCTCCTTCGTCGCCGCGACGGGGCTTCGATCTGAGGCCGTCCCCGTCGCGGAGTCCGTCGTCGGCCGAAACCGATCCTCGAAGGAAGACGAACGAATGAACGCTGCGCACGACGCTGTCGCACGTCCCCGCACCCTGGCCGAGAAGGTCTGGACCGACCACTTGGTCAAGCAGGGCGAAGACGGCACCCCCGACCTCATCTACATCGACCTGCACCTCGTGCACGAGGTCACGAGCCCCCAGGCGTTCGACGGCCTGCGGATGGCCGGGCGCCCGGTGCGCCGCCCCGACCTCACGATCGCGACCGAAGACCACAACACGCCGACGCTCCAGATCGACCGGCCCATCGCCGACCCGACGAGCCGCACGCAGATCGAGACCCTCCGCAGGAACGCGAAGGAGTTCGGCATCCGCCTGCACTCCCTCGGTGACAAGGAGCAGGGCATCGTCCACGTCGTGGGGCCCCAGCTCGGCCTCACGATGCCCGGCATCACGGTCGTCTGCGGCGACTCGCACACGTCGACCCACGGCGCCTTCGGCGCGATGGCGTTCGGCATCGGCACGAGCGAGGTCGAGCACGTGCTCGCCACGCAGACGCTGCCGCTGAAGCCGTTCAAGACCATGGCGATCAACGTCGACGGCGCCCTGCGGCCGGGCGTGACCGCGAAGGACATCATCCTCGCCGTCATCGCGAAGATCGGCACGGGCGGCGGCCAGGGCTACGTGCTCGAGTACCGCGGCTCGGCGATCCGCGAGCTGTCGATGGACGGTCGCATGACGATCTGCAACATGTCGATCGAGGCCGGCGCGCGCGCCGGCATGGTCGCCCCCGACGAGACCACCTTCGCGTACCTGAAGGGTCGCGCGCACGCGCCCGAGGGGGCCGAGTGGGATGCGGCCGTGGAGTACTGGACGACGCTGCCGACCGACGAGGGCGCCGAGTTCGACGCCGAGGTGTTCATCGACGCCGACGCGCTCGAGCCGTTCGTCACCTGGGGCACGAACCCGGGCCAGGGCGTGTCGCTCTCCGAGTCGGTGCCCGATCCCGCCGCCATCGCGGACCAGCACGAGCGGGCGGCCGCCGAGCGCGCGCTCGAGTACATGGACCTCGAGCCGGGCACGCCGCTCAAGGACATCAAGGTCGATGCGGTGTTCATGGGCTCGTGCACGAACAGCCGCATCGAAGACCTGCGCGCGTTCGCGTCGGTCATCGAGGGCAAGCAGAAGGCCGACGGCGTGCGGGTGATGGTCGTGCCCGGCTCAGCACGCGTGCGCCTCGAGGCCGAGGCCGAGGGGCTCGACAAGGTGTTCGAGGCGTTCGGCGCCGAATGGCGCTTCGCCGGCTGCTCGATGTGCCTCGGCATGAACCCCGACCAGCTCGCCCCGGGCGAACGTTGCGCCTCGACCTCGAACCGCAACTTCGAGGGCCGGCAGGGCAAGGGCGGCCGCACGCACCTCGTCTCGCCGCTCGTCGCGGCCGCGACCGCCATCAGGGGCACGCTCTCGAGCCCCTGGGATCTGCAGACCGAAGGGGAGGCCCGCTGATGCAGAAGCTCACGACCGTCACCGGCGTCGCCGTGCCGCTGCGCCGCTCGAACGTCGACACCGACCAGATCATCCCCGCGGTCTTCCTCAAGCGGGTCACGAAGACCGGCTTCGACGACGCGCTGTTCCACGCCTGGCGCCAGGACCCCGAGTTCATCCTCAACCGGCCCGAGTACGCGGGCGCGAAGGTGCTCATCGCCGGCCCCGACTTCGGCACCGGATCGAGCCGAGAGCACGCCGTCTGGGCGTTGCGCGACTACGGTTTCGACGTCGTGATCAGCTCGCGGTTCGGTGACATCTTCCGCGGCAACTCGGGCAAGCAGGGCCTGCTCGCCGCACAGGTCGCCTACGAGGACATCGAGCGCCTGTGGGCGGTCGTCGAAGCCGACCCGGGAATAGCGGTGACCGTCGATCTCGTTGCACGAACGGTGAGCGCGGGCGCGCTCACCGTGCCGTTCGACATCGACGACTACACTCGGTGGAGGCTTCTGGAGGGCCTGGACGACATCGGCCTCACCCTCCGGGACGAAGCGGCCATCGCCGAGTTCGAGACACATCGAGCGGCATGGCGGCCCAAGACGCTCCCCATCAGGGAGCCGGCGGAATCAGGGAGTCTGTGAACACACTCGGGCAGGATGCCAAGAACCATGGAACGGCAGTCGGGTTGAACGTCGACAAGATCACGATCAACGGAGGCAAGCCGCTCCGCGGCAGGATCGAGCTGAAGGGCGCCAAGAACCTCGTCACGAAGGCGATGGTGGCGGCGATCCTCGGCGACACCCCGAGCGTGTTGAAGAACGTGCCGAACATCAGCGACGTGCGCATCGTGCGGGGGCTGCTCGAGGTGCACGGCGTGAGCGTCACGCACGGCATCGAGGAGGGCGAGCTCATCCTCGACCCGTCGGGCGTCGCCACCGCGCACATGGCCGACATCGATGCCCACGCGGGCTCGAGCCGGATCCCGATCCTGTTCTGCGGACCGCTCCTGCATCGCCTCGGCGAGGCGTTCATCCCCGATCTCGGCGGCTGCCGCATCGGCGACCGGCCGATCGACTACCACCTCGAGGTGCTGCGCAACTTCGGTGCCATCGTCGAGAAGCTGCCGAGCGGCATCCGCATGTCGGCGCCCGGCGGCCTCCACGGCGCCAAGGTGTCGCTGCCGTACCCGAGCGTCGGCGCGACCGAGCAGGTCCTGCTCACCGCCGTCCTCGCCGACGGCATCACCGAACTCTCGGGTGCCGCGATCGAGCCCGAGATCATGGATCTCATCAACATCCTGCAGAAGATGGGCGCGATCATCACGGTCGACACCGACCGCGTCATCCGCATCGAGGGCGTCGACAAGCTCGACGGCTACACGCACCGCGCGCTCTTCGACCGCAACGAGGCCGCGAGCTGGGCGGCCGCGGCACTCGCGACCGACGGCGACATCTTCGTCGGCGGTGCCCGACAGGCCGAGATGCTCACGTTCCTCAACGTCTTCCGCAAGGTCGGCGGCGCCTTCGAGATCGAGGAGGAGGGCATCCGCTTCTACCACCCCGGTGGCGAGCTGAAGCCCGTGATCATCGAGACCGACGTGCACCCCGGCTTCATGACCGACTGGCAGCAGCCGCTCGTCGTCGCCCTCGCGAAGGCCAAGGGCGTCTCGATCGTGCACGAGACGGTCTACGAGCAGCGTTTCGGCTTCGTCGACGCCCTCGTCGAGATGGGCGCGTCGATCGAGGTGCACAAGGAGTGCCTCGGCGGTCGGCCCTGCCGCTTCGGCCAGCGCAACTTCAAGCACTCCGCGGTCATCTCCGGCCCGGCGACCCTCACCGGCGCCGACATCGAGGTGCCCGACCTGCGCGGCGGTTTCAGCCACCTGATCGCGGCACTCACGGCCGAAGGGCGTTCGACGGTCTCGAACGTCGGCATCATCGCCCGCGGGTACGAGGACTTCATCACGAAGCTCGAGCTGCTCGGGGCGGATTTCGAACTCGAAGGATAATAGGGGCGTGCCACACGACACCTCCGAGGCGATCACCCCTGCCAAACCGCGGTCCGAGACCCGTCGACCGTCGTTCTTCTGGGTGCTCGCCGTCCTCATCCTGCCGATCATCAACCTCGGCATGCGCTTCCGGTTCCACCATCGAGAGCGCATGCCCGCTTCGGGTGCGTTCGTGCTCGCGCCGAACCACTACAGCGAGATCGACCCCGTCGTGATGGGCGCCGCGAGCTGGAAGCTCGGTCGCGCGCCGCGGTTCCTCGCGAAGGCGTCGCTCTTCAAGAACCCCGTGCTCGGCTGGTTCCTGCGCACCTCGGGCCAGATCCCGGTCGAACGAACCGGAAGCAACGGCCACCAGGCGCTGCGTGCCGCCGAGGAGCTCGTCGAGAAGGGCCGGATGGTCATCGTCTACCCCGAGGGCTCGCTCACCCGCGACCCCGACCTCTGGCCCATGCGCGGCAAGACCGGCGCGGTGCGCATCGCACTCGAGCGAGGCATCCCGATCGTGCCGGCCGCCCACTGGGGCACCCAGGCCGTGCTGCCCCGCTACGGCAAGAGGATCAGCCTGTTCCCTCGCAAGACGATCGACGTCATCATCGGCGAGCCCTTCGACCTCAGCGCCTACCGCGACAAGCCCATCGACCAGGCGATGCTCGTGAAGGCGACCGGCGAGCTCATGGACGCGATCGCCGAGCTCCTCGCCGAGGTGCGCGGCGAGCCCGCACCCGCCGAGCGCTGGAACCCGGCCGCCCACGGCCAGAAGGAGACGGGGCGCCTTGAAGAGTAGACAGAAGCCGCCGCACGGCACTCGTGTGGCCGTGCTGGGCGCCGGCAGCTGGGGCACGACCTTCGCGAAGATCCTCGCCGACGGCGGTGCCGACGTCGTCCTGTGGGCCCGGCGGCCCGAGATGGCCCGCGAGATCCAGGAGGCGAAGCGCAACAGCGACTACCTCCCGGGTGTCAATCTGCCGCTGAACCTCCGTGCGACGAGCCGGCTCGACCTCGCCCTCGCCGGGGCCGAGCAGGTGTTCGTGTCGGTGCCCAGCCAGTCGCTGCGCGACAACCTGAAGACGATCGCGCCGCACCTGCACGCCGAGGCGAAGGTCGTCTCGCTCATGAAGGGCGTCGAGAAGTCGACGGGCCTTCGCATGAGCGAGGTCATCGCCGAGGTGCTGCACATCGACGAATCGCAGATCGCCGTCATCTCGGGCCCCAACCTCGCGCTCGAGATCGCGAAGGAGCAGCCGACGGCCGCCGTCGTGTCGTCGACGAGCCTCGAGACCGCGCAGGCCGTCGCCAGCGTCGCGCGCAACCGCTACTTCCACTCGTTCGTCAACACCGACGTCATCGGCACCGAGTTCGGCGGCGTGCTGAAGAACCTCATCGCCGTGGCGATCGGCATCGTCGACGGCGCCGGCTACGGCGACAACACGAAAGCGTCGATCATCACGCGCGGCCTCGTCGAGATGAGCGACTTCGCCGTCGCCTTCGGCGCCCACCCCGAGACGCTGTCGGGCCTCGCCGGACTCGGCGACCTCATCGCGACGAGCCAGTCGCCCCTCTCGCGCAACAACACGGCCGGGCGGTTGCTCGGCCAGGGCTACCACCTCAACGACGTGGTCAACCGCATGCAGCAGACGACCGAGGGCCTCGCCTCGGTCGGGCCGATCCTCGAACTCGCGCGGGCGAAGGGCGTGGAGATGCCCATCGTCGAGCAGGTGCGACAGGTGCTCGCGGGCACCCTCGACCCCAAGGACATCGCGCCGCACCTCACGACCGACGACGAGCCGCAGGGCGAAAGGACGAAAGATGGACAAGCTCACGGTGGTTCTGCTGTTCGGCGGGCGCTCAAGCGAGCATTCGATCAGCTGCGCCACGGCGGGCGGGGTGCTGGGGGCGATCGACCGTAGCCGGTTCGAGGTGATCCCCGTCGGGATCACGCGCGACGGCGCCTACGTGCTCGAGGCCGACGACCCGGCGCGATTCGCGCTCGATCCGGCCCACCTGCCCGAGGTCGTCGACAACGGCACCCGGGTGCGTTGGCCCGAGTCGGCCTCGTCGCGCGAGCTCACCGTGTCGGATGCCTCGGGCACGCGCTCGCTCGGCGACGTCGACGTGGTCTTCCCGATCCTGCACGGCCGGTTCGGCGAGGACGGCACCGTCCAGGGCCTCCTCGAGCTCGTCGGCCTGCCCTACGTCGGCAACGGCGTGCTCGCCTCGTCGCTCGGCATGGACAAGCACTTCACGAAGACGGTGCTCGAGGGTGCCGGCATCCCCGTCGCGCCGTGGGTGACCGTGACGCGCGCGGCGATCGACCGCGACCCCGAGCTGTGGCATCGCCGGGTGCACAGCCTCGGCCTCCCGGTGTTCGTGAAGCCGGCCCGGGCCGGCTCGTCGGTCGGTGTCACGAAGGTCGACGACTGGGCGAAGCTGCACGAGGCCCTGGACGTGGCGTTCGCCGAGGACGGCACCGTGCTCGTCGAGTCGGGCGTCGTCGGCCGTGAGATCGAGTGCGCCGTCCTCGAGGGGCGCGACGGAACGCCGCAGGTCAGCGTCGCCGGCGAGATCGTCGTGACCGGGCGGGAGTTCTACGACTTCGAGGCGAAGTACCTGGACGCGCCGGGCGTCGAACTCGTCTGCCCGGCCGACCTCGGCGACGGCGAGCTGTTCGAGCTGCAGCGCGTCGCGCGTCGCGCCTTCGAGGCGATCGGCGGCCAGGGCCTCGCCCGCGTCGACGTCTTCCTCACCGGCGAGGGGTTCGTCGTCAACGAGATCAACACCATGCCGGGGTTCACGCCGATCTCGATGTTCCCGACGTGCTGGCTGAACTCGGGCCTCAGCTATCCCGAGCTCATCACCGAGCTCATCGAGGTCGGGCACGCGACCGGTGCCCGGTAGCACGCGAAGTGCGGCCCCCGGTTCCGGCTCAGCCGTCGGTGCCGGGCGCGGTGGTCGCGTCGTCAACCGACGTGCACTCGGTCTCCGAGGGGATGACCGAGACGGCGGATGAGAGTTCGGTGATGGCCGTGGTGCCCGAGACGACGTCGTTGTCCACGAGCACCTCGACCGCCGGGGTGCGCCCGTAGGTGGTGAAGCGGTAGTTCGGGGCGTCGGTCTCGTCGATGATCCAGTCGACGCCGTTGACGGTGACGCAACGGTCGGTCGTCGGCCCGGGAGGCTCGACGCCGCAGCGCAGCAGCACCGAGGCGGGGGAGCCCCAAGCGCCCGTGCCCTGGGCGTTCGTCTCGCGCTCGGCCTGCTCCTCGCCGGTGCCTTTCGCGAGCACGTCGGGCAGGCGTACGACGACGGCCGCGCAGTCGGGCGAGCTCGCCTCGTCGGCGGGGTCGATCGGCACGGGCTGGCTGCAGGCGGTGAGCGAGATCGCGAGCGCGGCGGAGCAGGCGGCGACGAGGGGCAGGCGGGCGCGACGCAGACGCGCGTTCGGGTGGTCCATCCCCTTCAGGTTAGCCGCGCGCGGCCCACCGCGCCCGACGGCGGTCGCCCGTCGCCCGTCGCCCGTCGCCGGGCGCCCGACGACGGTCGCGAGCGTGGCCGTTCGAGCCGAGCGTCGCCCATCGCACGGCAACACCCGGTCGGAACGGCAACATTCGATGGGTTCGACGTGCGTGACTCAGCAGTTCGGACGGCAGGCCCGCTGCGAGAGGGCGTCGGTGAGCACGGTGCTCAGGTCCTGCGGCTTCGCGGCCGAATAGGCGGCGCCGCCCGTCGCCTTCGCGATCGCTCGCATGGCCTTCACGTCGGTGTCGGGCCCGATGCCGACCATGACCACGGGCACGGGCTTCGACGGGTCGTCGAGCTGCTTCAGCTTCTCGAGCAGCGTCTCGAGCGAGATGCCGTGCTCGTCCTCGTTGCGGCCGTCGGTGAGCAGCAGCACGGAGTTCACGCGATCGGCGTCGTAGGTCGAGCGCACCTGCGCGACGGCCGCGAGCACCGTGTCGTAGAGCCCGGTCGCCCCGCCGAGCCGGCCCGGGAGGGACGCGATCGCGCTGTTGATGCGCGCCCGATGGTCGTCGGTGCCGAGACTGTCGATCGGGACGAGCGGCTCCCAGTCGCGATCGCCCGCGCGCGCGGTCGAGAAGATCCACATCCCGAGGTCGACGTCGCCCGAGAACTGCGAGAGCGTCTTGGCGGCGGCCTGGGTGAGCAGGTCGATGCGGCGGAGGCCCGTGACCGTCGGCTCCTCCATCGAACCGGAGACGTCGATGACGCCGAGGATGCGGGAGCGAAGGCTCAGCACGCCCCAGGTGCGCAGGATCGCGACCTGCGCGCCGGCGGCGGCCGAGTCGACCGGCACGGCGTCGACGAGCACGCCCTCCTGTTCGAGCTCGCCCGAGCCGGTACCGTCGCGGAACCCGTCGGCGGCGAACGCGTCCTTCGCCGACCAGAGGGCGAGCTTCAGCGCGTCGAGCTCGCGCGCGTGCAACGCCCGGGCTCTGGCGTCGGCGCTCTCGTCGGTCTCGGCGTCGGCGGCGGGCAGGTTCTTCGCGAGCTCCGATTCGTCGAGCACCCGGAGGAACGGGTAGCTGAGCGCGAGCGTGCCGTCGGCGGGGTAGAGGGCGACGAGCGGGGTCGAGCCGCCCTCCCGGTTGTGGCGGGCGATCTGCTGCTCGCTCGCGATCACGACGGTGCCGTCGGCGGCGCCGTCGAGGGCGGCGAACGCGTCGTCGATCGAGGACGGCATCGTGTCGTTGAGCTCGATCATCGCCTGCTGGAACTGGCGGGTCGTCCCGATGTCGACCCGGCGTTCCATCGCCTGCAGTGCGCTGAGGCTGGCCGACGAGGCCTCGGGGTCGGGCAGCAGCGCCGAGAACGCGTCGTTGAGCAGGCCGTTCCAGCTGAGGTCCTCCCCGTCGACCGCGTCGGGCCGGTCCGCGCGTGCGGCGAACACGACCGGGCTCGAAGCGATCGATCGCTCGAGGGCGAGATCCGGCACCGGGCGGCCGAGCGACCGGGCGGTGCTCGACATCCGCACGAGCCAGACGGGGGAGTCGGGGATCCAGGCGTCGACGTCGGAGGCGTTGCCCGAGGCGAGCATGGCGGCCGTGTCGGCCGAAGCCTGCGCGACCACCTCGGTGCGCGAGCACGAGTCCTCGGCTGCGTCGTAGTCGGCCGCGATCGCCTTGACGGTCGATGCGATCGCCGGGTCCGCCGCGACGGTCAGCTCCACCGGCTCGGTGCAGGGGATCTCGGGGTGCAGCCAACGATCGAACTGGCCGCCGGCCCAGGCGACGCCGGCGCCGCCGACGAGCGCGACGACGGTCGCGGCGGCGGACAGTCCGATGATCACCCGGCGGCGACGGCGGCGGCCCGCTGTTCGTGCTGCTCTCTCGCTCCGACGGCTCACGCGTGCTCCATTGCAGGGGCGGTGAGCGGGGTGGACTCACCGCATTCGGGTCTCGTACCGTACCCACCGTACGTCAGCGAGGCGGGGTTCGTAAGGACCCATTACACACCATTCGCGAGTCCGGCGCTCGTTACGCTGGACGGATGCCCGACTCGACCGCCTCCGCGACCAACGACGACCGCCCGATCGGCGAACTCGGCGAACAGGCCGTGCTGGCGCGGATCCTTCCGCGGCTCGACCCCGGCGACTCGGCGCTCCTCGGCGCCGGCGACGATGCGGCGGTCGTCGCCGCGGCCGACGGGCGGTTCGTCGTCACGTGCGACCTCATGGTGCACGGCCCCGACTTCAGGCTCGCGTGGTCGAGGCCCTTCGAGCTCGGCTGGAAGGCCGCTGCGACGAACCTCACCGACATCGCCGCGATGGGCGCCCGGCCCACGGCGCTCGTCGTCGCGATCGCCGCCCCGAACGACCTGTCGGTGAGCGTGCTCGAAGGCATCGCCGACGGACTGCGGGAGGGCCTCGCGACGCTCGCCCCGGGCTGCGGGGTCGTCGGCGGCGATCTGTCGGCCTCGAAGGTGCTCACGATCTCCGTGACGGCGTTCGGCGACCTCGAGGGCCGCGCGCCGGTCACACGCTCGGGCGCGCGGGTCGGCGACGTCGTCGCGCACGCAGGCGCGCGCGGTGCCGCGGCACGCGGGCTCGCACTGCTCTTCGCCGAGGGGGTGGATGCCTCGGGCCGGCCCGACCCCGGGCGCACCGCCGCGCTGCGCGACCGGCACGGGGAGCTCATCGCGGCGCAGCTTGCTCCGAGCCCACCCGTCGGGGCGGGCCGCGACGCGGCCATCGCCGGCGCGACCGCGATGCTCGACGTCTCCGACGGGCTCGCGCGGGACGCCCGCCGGCTCGCCGAGGCGAGCGGGGTGGGTCTCGACTTCGAGCGGAAGGCGCTCGGCCCCGACGTGCGCCTCGCGCTCGCGGGCGCGGAGGACCACGGCCTGCTCGCGACCTTCCCGCCGGGCGCCGCACTGCCGGCGCCGTTCCAGGCGATCGGTCGGGTGGTCGACGCCCCCGGTGCCATCCTGCTCGACGGCGGCCCGGTCGACGCCGACGGCTGGGACCCCTACTCGGGCTGGGACGGCGCGGCGGGCTGAACGGCGTCGGCCCACCACAGGGTCGTCTCGCCGTAATCGCGCCGGCGGGAGGCTTCGATGCCCGTGGGCCAGGTCGGCTCGGGCGAGCGGCTGCTGCGCTCGACCACCACGATCGCGTCCTCTGCGAGCAACGGCGCGAGCAGTTCCAAGTCTCTCGCCAAGGCGGGTTCGCCGAGGTCGTACGGGGGGTCGATGAAGACGAGATCGAATCCCGCCGCCGCGCCCTCGAGGTAGGCGGCGACGGCTCGTTGCACCACCCGCACGCGGGCGCCGGCGCCCCGGGCCGCGCGACGCACCGCGTCGGCATTGCGCCGGCAGATCTCGGCCGCGGCCGACGCGCGCTCGACGAGCACGACCTCGCCCGCGCCGCGGCTCGCCGACTCGAGCCCGAGGGCTCCGGATCCGGCGTACAGGTCGAGCACGCGCGCGCCGTCGATCGCGTCGCGCGATTCGAGCGCCGAGAAGATCGCCTCGCGCACGCGGTCGCTCGTCGGGCGGGTGCCCGAGCGGGGCACCTGCAACGTGAGCGAACCGGCGGATCCGGCGATGATTCGGGTCATGACTCCGGCAGCCTATCGGCGGCGGCGCGGCGGTGCCACGAGGCCGGCGACGCATGACCTTCCGGCACGGCGATGTCGGCCCGGCACTGCCATGATGGGAGTGTGCCTGCCCCGATTGATGAAGAGACCGGCTCGACCGACCGCGTACCCGCCGAACCGTCCCGGCATCGAGGGGGCGAGCAGCAGCTGCTCGACCGCCTCTGGGACTTCTCCGATCCCGAGGCGAGTGCCGAGCGCTTCCGCGCGGCCGCGGCCGACGAGGGGAGCCCGGCGCACACCCGCGCGGTCATGACCACGCAGCTCGCCCGAGCGCTCGGCATTCTCGGCCGCGGCGACGAGGCGCTCGCCCTGCTCGACGAGGTCGCCGCCCTCGGCCCCGTGGCCGGTGAACCCGAGGCGTACGCGGCCGAGCTGCGAGCGAGGGTGGCGATCGAGCGGGGCCGGCTCGCGGCATCCCATCATCGCCCTGCCGACGCCGTGCCCGACCTGACCCGCGGCGTCCGCGAGGCCGCCGTCGCCGGATCGCCGTTCCTCGTGCTCGACGCGCTGCACATGCTCGCCCTGAACGACGCCGGTCACGAGGAGGAGTGGGCGACGGAGGGCTTCGACGTGCTCGACGGCTCGCGCGACCCGCGGGTGCTGCGCTGGGGCGTCGCGCTCCACAACAACCTCGGCTGGACCCTGCACGACTCGGGTCGGCTGACCGGTGCGCTCATGCACTTCGAGCAGGCCGTCGAGGCCGCCGACGCGTACGGCACCCCCGAGCAGCGCCATGTCGCGCGCTGGTCGGTCGGTCGCTGCCTGCGCAGCCTCGGCCGGCACGACGAGGCGCTCGAGCTGCAGCGCGCGCTCGCGGCGGAGCGGCCCGACGATCCCTACGTCAAGGCCGAGCTCGCGGCGCTGACGGAGGCGGAGCCTACGATCGAGGCATGACGGCGCGACCTGCTGAGACCGAGGGCGGGGCTCCGGCCGTGCCCGGCAGCCTCACCCTCGACTCGAAGCTGTCGGGCGCCCTCGGCGGTCGCACGGCACAGGCGGTCGAGCGCGCCTTCGGCTACACGACGGTCGGCGAGATGCTCGCCCACTACCCGCGGCGCTACGCGCTCCGCGGTGAGCTCACGGCGCTCGCCTCGCTCCCGCTCGACGAGAACGTGACGATCGTCGCCGAGGTGCTCGAGGTGCGCGTGCGCGAGATGCGCCAGCGTCGCGGCTCGATCGTCGAGGCGAAGATCTCCGACGGCACCGGGGTGCTGACGCTCACCTTCTTCAACCAGCGCTGGCGCGAGAACGACCTGCGTCCGGGCCGGCGGGGCATCTTCGCGGGCAAGGTGGGCGACTACAAGGGCAACCGGCAGCTCGCGCATCCCGACTACGAGCTCTTCGACGACCTCGCACCCGTCGACGTCGGCGACGCGGCCGCGAAGCGCTGGGCCGAGTCGCCAATCCCGATCTATCCCGCGACCTCGACGCTCGCGAGCTGGCAGCTCGCCAAGGCGATCGGCGTGCTGCTCGACGGGCTGGGCGCCGTCGACGATCCCCTCCCGTCGTCGGTGCGCGAGGGGCGGGGGCTCCTCGCGCACCGCGAGGCGCTCGAACGCGTGCACCGGCCCGAGCACGAGTCGGAGTGGAAGGCCGCCCGGCGCACGCTCCGGTTCACCGAGGCCTTCGTGCTGCAGACGGCGCTCCTCGAACGGCGTGCCGCGCTCCGCACGACGCGGGCCCTGGCCCGGCGCCCGACCGCCGGCGGACTGCTCGAGCGATTCGACGCTGCGCTGCCGTTCGCGCTCACGGGCGACCAGGTGCAGGTCGGCGACGAGATCGCGCGCGACCTCGGCGAACCCGTGCCGATGAACCGACTCGTGCAGGGCGAGGTCGGCTCGGGCAAGACGCTCGTCGCGTTGCGGGCGATGCTCGCCGTCGCCGATTCGGGCGGGCAGTCGGCACTGCTCGCGCCGACGGAGGTGCTCGCCGCGCAGCATCTGCGTTCGATCGTGAAGATGCTGGGCCCCGAGCTCGCCGCGGAGCTGATCCCGACCCTGATCACCGGGCAGCTGCCGGCCGCCGAACGCAAGCGGGCGCTGCTGCGGGCCGCCGCCGGCCAGTCGCGACTCGTCGTCGGCACGCACGCGCTCATCGGCGATCGGGTGTCGTTCGCCGACCTCGGGCTCGTCGTCGTCGACGAGCAGCACCGCTTCGGCGTCGAGCAGCGCGAGGCGCTGCGCCTCAAGGGCGCCGAACCGCCGCACGTGCTCGTGCTCACCGCGACGCCGATCCCGCGCACGGTGGCGATGACGGTGTTCGGCGACCTCGACGTCTCGACGATCGCCGAGCTGCCCGCGGGCCGCGCCGGCATCGAATCGCAGGTGGTGCCGCTCGCGATCCGTCCCGCCTGGCGGCCGCGGGTATGGGAGCGGCTCGCCGAGGAGGTCGCCCTCGGGCGCCAGGGATTCGTCGTGTGCCCGGCCATCGAGGCTCGCGTCGCCGAAGACGACGGCGAGCCCGTCGAGGCGGACGGCGAGGGCGAGACCGCCGGACCGGTCGCATCCGTCGCCTCGGTCCTCGCGGAGCTCGAGGCGAACCCGCGCTTCGCCGACCTGCGGGTCGCCCCGCTGCACGGGCGGATGAGCGCCGACGAGAAAGACCGCACGATGCGCGCCTTCGCGGCGGGCGAGCTCGACGTGCTCGTCTCGACCACCGTCATCGAGGTCGGCGTCGACGTGCCGAACGCGAGTGTCATGGTCGTCGTCGACGCCGACCGCTTCGGCGTCTCCCAGCTCCACCAGCTCCGCGGCCGGGTCGGCCGCGGGGCGGTCCCGGGGCTCTGCCTGCTCGTCACGCAGGCGGTGCCCGGCTCGCTCGCCCTGCAGCGCGTCGAGGCGGTCGCCGCGACGCTCGACGGCTTCGAACTCGCCCGCGTCGACCTCGAGCTGCGACGCGAGGGCGACGTGCTGGGCGCCACGCAGTCGGGCGGTCGCTCGTCGCTGAAGCTCCTCCGCGTCGTGCGCGACGGCGACGTCATCGCCGACGCCCGCGCCGAGGCCGAGCTGCTGCTCGGGTCCGACCCCGGGCTCGCCGACCATCGGGCGCTCGCGGCCGCCGTGCGGCGCCGGCTCGACGACGAGGCGAGCGGGTACCTGAGCAAGGGCTGAGACTCTCGGCCCGACGCCGCGGGGCTCCGCAGAGACACTACGCTGTTGCGTATGCAGCGGATCGCCGTCGTCCCAGGATCGTTCGACCCCGTCACGCGCGGCCACCTCGACGTGATCGCCCGGGCGGCGGGCCTCTACGACGAGCTGCACGTGGTCGTGGTGCACAACCCCGACAAGTCGGCGCTGCTGCCCATCGCCCAGCGCGTCTCGCTCATCGAGCAGTCGATCGCCGACGCGGGCATCCAGGGGCGCATCGTCGTCGCCTCGTGGAGCATGGGGCTGCTCGTCGACTACTGCACCGACGTCGGCGCGACCGTGCTCGTGAAGGGCATCCGCTCGCAGGTCGACGTGGCCTACGAGACGCCGATGGCGATCGTGAACCGGCACCTCGCCGGCGTCGAGACCGTGTTCCTGCTGCCCGACCCGGCGAATGCGCACGTGTCGAGCTCGCTCGTCAGGCAGGTGGCGGCGCTCGGGGGCGATGTCGCGCCCTACGTGCCGACGGTCGTCGCCGACTACCTCGAGACGGCGATGACGCCATGAGCGAGGCGGTCGCGGTGACGGGCGGGCCCGGGGCCGGCTCCTCGATCATGGGCATCGACGAGGTGGGCGCACTCGCCGCCGGGATCGTCGCGAACGTCGAGACCGTGATCGCCGGCAAGCGCGACGCCGTGACCGCGTCGCTCACCGTGCTGCTGGCCGAAGGGCACCTCCTCATCGAAGACGTGCCCGGCGTCGGCAAGACCATGCTCGCCAAGGCGCTCGCCCGCTCGGTCGACGCGACCGTCAGCCGCATCCAGTTCACTCCCGACCTGCTGCCGAGCGACGTGACCGGGGTCTCGGTGTTCGACCAGTCGAGCCGTCGGTTCGAGTTCAAGCGGGGGCCGGTGTTCGCGAACCTCGTCATCGGCGACGAGATCAACCGCGCGAGCCCGAAGACGCAGTCGGCGCTGCTCGAGTGCATGGAGGAGCGCCAGGTCACGGCCGACGGCACGACGTATCGGCTCGATGCGCCGTTCACCGTCGTCGCCACGCAGAACCCGGTCGAGATGGAGGGCACGTATCCGCTGCCCGAGGCCCAGCGCGACCGCTTCATGGCCCGCATCTCGATGGGCTACCCGGCATCGGCCGACGAGCTCGCGATGCTCTCGACGCGCGAGACGAAGAGCCCGCTCGACGACCTCTCCGCCGTCGTCTCGCTCGAGGAGCTGCGATCGATGATCGAGGCGGTGCAGCACGTCTTCACGTCGCAGCCGGTCAAGGAGTACGCGGTCGATCTCGCCCGTGCGACCCGTGACGATCGTCAGCTCCGGCTGGGTGCCAGCCCGCGCGCAACGCTGCAGCTCGTGCGGGCGGCGAAGGCGCATGCCGCGATGCACGGCCGCGACTTCGTGCTGCCCGACGACATCGACGCGCTCGCCGTTCCGGTGCTCGCGCACCGGCTGGTGCCGACGAGTCGCGCCCTCGGCGCGCACGACCGCGACGCGGGTCCGCTCATCGACGCCATCGTCCGACGCATCGTGGGGGAGACGCCGGTTCCGGTCGGCAGCGCACGAAGGAACTGAGATGCAGCGCCTGCGCCCTCCTCGCTTCGCCGCCTGGCCGCGGCTGACCCGGCGTGGCGGTGCGCTGCTCTTCGTCGGCGTCGTGCTGCTCGCGGTCTCGCTGTGGTTCGACCTGCGCGACATCATGCTGCTCGCGTTCGTCGGCATCGCAATGCCCGGCGTCGCGGCCCTCTTCGTGGCGCTGCGCGCGCCGAAGCTCGGCGTCACGCGCACGTTCACCCCGCCCGTGGTCAGCGCCGGGTCGGGCGCGAGCGTGGCGATCACGGTGCGGAACCGTGCACGGCGCACCTTCGACGGCGCCCACTGGCGCGATCGCGTTCCCGAGGGGCTCGATGCGCCGCCCGAGGCGGTGCTGCCCGCGATCGGTCCGTACGAGGGCGTGCTGCCGTCGGGCGACGACACGGTGCACCTGGAGTACCGGCTCCGCCTCCCGCGGCGTGGCGTGTACGGCATCGGCCCGCTCCGCGTCGGCGTCTTCGACCCGTTCGCCCTCGCGCGCATCGATCGCGACGCCGGAGCACGCCACGAGGTCGTCGTCACCCCCCGGGTGACGCCGCTCGAACGGGCGCTCGGTTCGGCCGCCAGTGTCGACGGGGTGCTGCACGGCCTGCAGCGGCGCACGCACCCGAACTCCGACGAGCTCATCGCACGGGAGTACCGCTACGGCGATCCGATGCGCCGCGTCAACTGGGCGGCGACCGCCCGTCGCGGCGAGCTCATGGTGCGCGAGGAGGAGCAGCGGGGGGATCCCGAGGTCCGCATCCTGGTCGACACCACCCTCGCCGGCCGGCCGCGCACCGGCGCGTTCGCCCACGGGAACGCAGAGCACGGGCACGCCGGCTTCGAACTCGGCGTCGAGGTCGTGGCCTCGATCGGCGTCCACCTGCTCGAGCGGGGATTCCGAGTGCGCTGCGATCCGGTCGCCGACCCGGCGCGCGGGTCGATCGCGACGGCGAACTCGAGCGGCCCGTACCACATGCCCGGCGGCGACCGGCTGCTGCTCGAAGACCTCGCGCGCCTCGAGGTCGCGAATCGCGACGACGCAGCCGACCGTGCGCCGCGAGGTGGGGGAGACCGCGGCGAAGCGCGCGCCCGGGAGGCCAGGATGCCGGGGTTCGCGGTGCTCGTCGAGCCCGACGAGCGCGACGCCGCGGGGCTCGTGGGGCTCCGGCAGACGATCGAGCCCGCGATCGCCTTCGTCGCGGAGACGGTGTCGCATCGCGTCGTCGAGGCGCTCGAGGAGGCCGACTGGCGCGTCGTCCGAGTGCGTCGGCCCGCCTCGATCGGCGACGCGTGGGCGGGCATCGCACTGCGTGCCGACGTCGGGGCGCCGGGAGACGGGGGCGAGCGCGATGCATCCCGATGACCGCCCGCTGAGCCGCGCGCAGCGCCTCGCGCTGACGGCAGCATCGTTCCTGCTCGTCGCGGTCGCCTCGATGGCGCTCGGCCCCCTCATCTCCGGCAGCGGCTGGTGGTGGCTCGGCGCCTTCATCGCGGCCGGCACGATGTTCGGCGGTTCCGGGCTGCGCGCCCTCCGCGTGCCCGGCTCGCTCGTACCGCTCGGCGAACTCGTGATCCTGCTGCTGCTGCTCACCCTCGTCTTCGGCGGGGGGACGAGCTTCGCGCTCATCGTGCCGACCGCCGACACCTTCCCGCTGTTCGGCGACCTCTTCGACGGCGCGCAGCGCACGATCCAGCAGCAGGCGGTGCCGGCGATCGCCGTGCCCGCCCTGTCGTTCGTCCTCGCGCTCGGCGTCGGGGTGCTCGCCATCTGCGTCGACGTGCTCGTGCAGACCGTGCGCATGCCGGCGCTCGCCGCGGCGCCCGCACTGGTGCCCATCCTCATCCCCGGCTTCATCATCGAGTCCGGCGCCGAGGTGTGGGCACTCGTCTTCTCGGCGGCGGCCTACCTGCTGCTGCTCCGCGTCGACGTGCGGGTCCGTCGGCGCGCGAACCTCGCGGGCGGCGACGACGACGAGCGAGCCGCGACGGTGGTGCCGCCGGCGCGCGTGCCCGCCGCCTCGGGCCTCGCCACGACGCTCGGCCTGACGACCGTCGGCATCCTCGTCGCGACCGTCCTCGCCGCCTCCACGCCGAGCATCTCGACGAGCCTGCTGCTCGGCACCGGATCCCAGGGCGCGATCTTCGGTCGCGGGGTGACCCCGTTCATCGATCTCGGGCGCGACCTGCGCAGGCCCGAGCCGCGACCCGCCTTCCACTACTTCGCCCGCGACAACGACCGCCCCTACTTCACCCTGCTCACGCTCGACCGGTTCGAGGGCGCCGCGTGGGGCGTCACCGAGTCGCCCGTCGATGCCGACAACACGGTGGACGCGCTGCCGTTGCCCGATGGCCTCGACGGCGAGGTGGAGGCGAAGGAGCACCCGATCGACATCGTCGTCGACGAGGTGCGCACCACCTGGCTCCCGCTGCCGTACCCGACGCGCAGCGTCGAGGGGCTGAGCGGCTCCTGGTTCTGGGATCCGGGCGCGCTCACCGTGCGCAGCGTCGACACGGACACCGGCGGTCAGCGGTACCGGGCGACCTGGCTCGACCGGCAGCCCACGCCCGCGCAGTTGCGCTCGGCCCGCCCCACCGGGGGCGACGACCTCGCCCCGTACCTCGCACTGCCCGACGATGTGCCGTCGATCATCTCCGAGACCGCCGACACGGTGACGGCCGCCGAGGCGACCCCGTACGACGCCGCCGTCGCGATCCAGTCGTACCTGCGCTCCGACCGGTTCGAGTACTCGACCGAGGCGCCGGTCGAAGAGGGCTACGACGGCGGCGGATTCGAGGTGATCGCGAAGTTCCTGGAGAACAAGTCGGGGTACTGCGTGCACTTCGCCTCGACGATGGCGGTGCTCGCCCGCGAGGCGGGGATCCCGTCGCGCATCTCGGTCGGCTACACGCAGGGCACCGCGACCCAGGAGCGGGTGGGCGGTGTGCAGCGCATCGAGGTCGACTCGCACGACCTGCACGCCTGGCCCGAGCTGTACTTCGAGGGCGTCGGCTGGGTGCCGTTCGAACCCACGCCCGGCCGGGGCAGCGTGCCGGACTACTCGCGCCCCGGTGCAGGCGAAGCGGCGGAGACCCCCACCCCGACGCCGGGTGCGTCGAGCGGCGCGCCGAGCGGGCGACCCGAGCTCGATCCCGACCGCGGCCTCGGTGCGTCGGCCGGCGGTTCGGTCGGCGTCGACGGGTGGTGGTGGCGCGGCGGCATCGTCGTGCTCCTCGCGGTCGTGGTCCTCATCGCACCGGCCGTGCTGCGCGCCGCTCAGCGCTCAGGCCGGTTGCGCCGGATCCGGCGCGGCGAACGACCCGCGGATGCCGCGTGGGACGAGCTCGTCGCGAGCGCACGCGACCTGGGGGTGCGACTCGATGCGACCGCCACCCCGCGCGGCGCCGCAGTGGCGCTCGCCGAGCGCGAGGGCTTCCGTGAGCCCGCGGCGGCCGCGGCGCTCCTCGTGCTGCGCGACGCCGTCGAACTCGAGCGATACGGTCCCGGGCGGCACGCCGACGAGGCATCCGTCGCACGTCTGGCAGGGGCGCTGTCGACGGCGCGTGCCGCGCTCGCGGTCGGCGAACCGCTCGCGGGACGTTACCGCGCGGTGCTCGTGCCGCGTTCGCTCGTCGACCGGGTCCGCCCGGCGTTCGGCGAACGCACTGCCACCGGCGCGTAGAATCGTCGATCGTGGCCATCAAGCAGTCCCCTTTCAGCGTGAACGTGCGCGACCTCGTCAACCGTCCCGGCGAGATGCGCGAAGCGTTCATCACCGTGCCCGCGCCCGAGCAGTTCGGCGAGGGGCTCGTCGCCGTCGCCGCCGGTTCGGAGGTCGAGCTCGACGTCCGGCTGGAGTCGGTGCACGAGGGCATCCTCGTCACCGCCGAGGTCGACGCGACCGCCGAGGGCGAGTGCGGTCGCTGCCTGACCGACATCGCGCTGCCCGTCCGAGTCGAGTTCCAAGAACTCTTCGGGTATCATGGCGGGGAAGCAATCGAGTATGAGGTTCAAGACGACCACGTGGATCTTGAACCACTCATCCGAGATGCGGTGGTGCTGGCACTGCCGTTCCAGCCGGTGTGCCGACCGGATTGCCCGGGTCTCGACCCAGAGACCGGGCTCCGACTGGCCGATCATCCGGAACTCGTCACCCCTGAGCACAGCGATCCTCGCTGGGCCGCGCTCGCGGGGTTCCAGGCTTCCGAAGACAACGGTCCGGATGCGTCATCCGGCGCCGATCAGCAGAGAGAAGAGAGATAGTCATGGCGGTTCCCAAGCGGAAGCAGTCACGCGCCAACACCCACGCGCGCCGTTCGCAGTGGAAGGCCGAGGTCCCCACGCTCGTCAAGACCGTCGAGAACGGCAAGGTCACCTACAGCCTTCCGCACCGCGCGAAGGTCGTCGAGGACTCGGCGGGCACCCCGCTCTTCCTCGAGTACAAGGGCCGCAAGGTCGCCGACGTCTAGTCGGCCCGAGACGCACCGACGACCGGTCGTGACGCGAACGGAGCGCACGGGTAGCGAGAATCGCACGCTCGACGAACTGCAGCAGACGCTGCAGATCGAGATCGATCCCGCCCTGCTCCAACTCGCGCTCACGCACCGGTCGTTCGCGTACGAGAACGGCGGCATCCCGACGAACGAGCGCCTCGAGTTCCTCGGTGACTCGATCCTCGGGCAGGCCGTCACGGTCAAGCTCTTCCGCGACCATCCCGACCTCGACGAGGGCGAGCTCGCGAAGCGCCGCGCCAGCCTGGTGTCGAGTGTCGCACTGGCCGAGGTCGGTCGTGCGATCGGCGTCGGTCGGTACATCCGGCTCGGCCGCGGCGAGACCCTCACCGGGGGAGCCGACAAGCCGTCGATCCTCGCCGACACGGTCGAGGCGATCATCGGCGCCGTCTACCTCGACGCCGGCGGCGACATCGCGACCGGTCTCGTGCTGCGCCTCATCACGCCGCTCATGCAGGACCCCGAGCGATTCGGCGCGGCGATGGACCCGAAGACGAGCCTGCAGGAGATCGCGGCGCGGCGCAGCGCCCCTGCACCCGCGTACTCGGTGGCCGAATCCGGCCCCGACCACAACAAGCACTTCGTCGCGACCGTGACGGTCGGCGAGCTCGTGCAGGCGTCGGGCGAGGGATCGAGCAAGAAGCAGGCCGAGATGGCCGCGGCGCTCGAGGCGTGGACCCTGCTCAACGGCGCGAACTGAATTGCCCGAGCTTCCCGAGGTCGAGGTCGTCCGCGCAGGGCTCGCGCCCGCGGTGACCGGCGCCGTCATCACCGCCGTAGAGGTGCTCGACCGGCGTTCGCTGAAGCGCCACGATCCGGCCGTCGGCGACTTCGAGCGCCTGCTGGCGGGTGCACGGGTGAGCGCGGCCGTGCGTCGCGGCAAGTTCCTGTGGCTGCCGCTCGACGACGGGACCGTCGCGAGCGACCGGGCGGGTGCCCGCGCGATCGTCGGCCACCTCGGCATGAGCGGGCAGATGCTGCTGCGCACGCCCGATCACCCTGGCGACGACCGGCACGCCCGCGTACGACTGAACGTCGAGCACCCCGAGCACGGCGAACTCCGAATCGACTTCGTCGACCAGCGCATCTTCGGCTCGCTCGCCGTCGACCGTATGGGGCCGACCGACGACGGCGAGATCGCCGGGTTCTCGGCGTCGGTCACGGGGGAGTGGGCGCGCTCGATCCCGAGCCAGGTGTCGCACATCGCCCGCGACCCGCTCGACCCGGCGTTCTCCGACGACCTGTTCGCCGCACGGCTCGCACGTCGCGGCAGCGGCATCAAACGCGTGCTCCTCGACCAGGGTGTCGTCAGCGGCATCGGCAACATCTACGCCGACGAGTCGCTCTGGGCGGTGCGACTGCACCCCGAGCAGCTCGCCTCGTCGCTCAGCCGGCGCCGCACGACCGAGCTGCTCGCCGCCGTGCGCGACGTGTTCGGGCGCGCCCTCGTCGAGGGCGGCACGAGCTTCGACGCGCAGTACGTGAACGTCAACGGCGCATCGGGCTACTTCGCGCACTCGCTCAACGCTTACGGGCGCGCGGGCGAACCGTGCTCGCGCTGCGGCACGCCGATCGTGCGCGAGCCGTTCATGAACCGGTCGTCGCACCGGTGCCCGCGGTGCCAGCGGCGGCGATGACGTCCGGCGCGGCTGACCGCCCCTGCCCCGCTCAGCCGCGCTGCCACTCGGCGGAGATCCCGCGGAGTCCGAAGCCCAGCGCGATGTTGATCGCGAGCATGTGCTCGTTCTCGTCGGCGTTCCACGTGTAGACATCGGTGCGTTCGGGGGCGAACTCGCCGAGCAGCACGAGGTTCGCGAGTTTCACGCGCATGCCCAGCCCGTGACCGCGGTGCGCCGCGACGACCAGCGTGTCCGATTGATAGGCGACCGTCTTCCCGGGCGGCAGCAGCAGCTCGGTGTACCCGGCGACGGTGCCGTCGGGGGCGACCGCCGCCTGCACGAGCAGGGAGCGCCCGCCGTCGAGCGAGCGATCCTCGTGGGCGCGAACGCGGGCCGCGTCCCACTCCTCCTCGTCGATCGTCAGGCCGCCCGCAGGCACGTCCAGCGCCATGCGCGCGCGGGCGGCCGCATAGCTCTCGACGAGTTCGTCGGGCGTTCGGTCGACCCAGCCGACGAGCCGATAGCCGGATGCCTCGGCCTCGCGCTCCTCGGACGCGGCGCGGAACTCCTCGAGACGCCCCGCGACCGTGAGTCCGCTCTGCCGCTCGAGCTGTCGCAGCGTGTACCCGTGCCGGGTCGCGAACCGCACGCTCGGCAGGTCGGCCGGGATCGAGGCATCGCCCTGGGGGGCTCGCAACCGCTCGCCGGCTCGCTGGGTCACGGCGATCGGGAAGTCGTCGAAGCCGGCGAACGCCTGGCGTCCAAGCCCGCGGATCACGGCCTCCGCGCGTTCGATCAGCTGCGAACCGATGCCGGCCCGTCGGTACGCCGGGTGCACCTCGACGATGAGATTGCCCACCGTCGCGGCCGGGTCGGCCTCCCAGAACGTCACCACGCGACCCACGCAACGCTCGCCGTCCCACGCGGCGAAGAGCCGTCGCGGCAGGTACTCGTCGCGGTACATGGCGAGGAGCTCCGGGGCGGTGAATGCGAACCGGTCGTCGCCCCAGCGTTCGACCTCGATGGCGGTCATGAACTCGACGACGCGTTCGAACTCGATGGCCTCTGGTGCGCCGAGCGTCGCGGGGAGGGCCACCTCGCGGATCTCGACCGGCATCGGCTGCTCCTCTCGTGCGGGTTCCGACGCATCGGGCCGCCGACCGGGCAGCCGCCCAGACTATCGACCCCGCCCGGCGGCGGCAAGGGCCGATCACCGAAGCGCGGCGCGCGTGCGCGGATCGGCCCCGAACCTCGGATACCGTAGTCGGCAGCGTTCGTGCGGCGAGGAGAGGGTGGAGCGTGTACCTGAAGAGTCTGACGCTCAAGGGCTTCAAGTCCTTCGCACAGCCGACGACCTTCGCCTTCGAACCCGGCGTCACCTGCATCGTCGGCCCGAACGGATCGGGAAAGTCGAACGTCGTCGACGCGCTCGCCTGGGTCATGGGCGAGCAGGGCGCGAAGACCCTCCGCGGCGGCAAGATGGAGGACGTCATCTTCGCCGGCACCTCGACCCGTGGACCGCTCGGACGCGCCGAAGTGAGCCTCACGATCGACAACACCGACGGTGCGCTGCCGATCGAGTACACCGAGGTGACGATCTCGCGCACCCTGTTCCGCAACGGCACGAGCGAGTACGCCATCAACGGCGACCAGTGCCGGTTGCTCGATGTGCAGGAGCTCCTCAGCGACTCGGGCCTCGGTCGCGAGATGCACGTCATCGTCGGCCAGGGACAGCTCGACCAGGTGCTGCGCGCCACTCCCGAGGACCGCCGCGGCTTCATCGAGGAGGCCGCCGGCATCCTCAAGCACCGTCGTCGCAAGGAGAAGACCCTCCGCAAGCTCGACGCGATGCAGACGAACCTCACTCGCCTCTCCGATCTCGCGGGCGAGATCCGTCGGCAGCTGAAGCCGCTCGGCCGGCAGGCCGAGGTCGCCCGCGAGGCGGCCACGATCGCCGCGGTCGTGCGCGACGCGAAGGCGCGCCTGCTCGCCGATGAGGTCGTCGGGCTGCGACGCGCACTCGAGGAGCACGGCAAGAGCGAGCACGAGCGGCACGCCGAGCGACTCGTGCTGCAGGAACGGCTCGAGCAGCATCAGGCGAAGGTGACGGCGCTCGAGCAGGCGCAGGGCGGCGACTCCGTCGACCGTGCCCGTTCGACGAGCTTCGCCCTCGAGCAGGCCCAGGCGAGGCTCCGCTCGCTCGATTCGCTCGCCCGTCAGCGCATCGCGCTCCTCGAGGGCGCCTCGGAAGAGGCGGATGCCTCGCCGAGCGTGACCCGCGAGATGATCGACGCCGCCGTCGCCGAGCTCGAGGGCCTGCGCGACGGCATCGGCGCCGCGGCATCCGCCCTCGACGAGGCGCACGAGACGACCATGCGCACCCGCGCCGAGCTCGACGCCGTCGACCAGGAGATCGCCCGGCAGTCGGCCGAGGTGTCGGCCTACGACCTCGAACTCTCGAAGCTGTCGGGGCAGGCCGACTCGGCCGCCTCGAAACTCGCCGCCGTGCGCGGCGAGGTGCTGCGGCACGCGAATGCGCTCGAGGCGTCGGCCGGCCGACGTGCGGCGGCGGCCACCGCGCTCGCCGAGGCCGAGGCTGCTGCGAGTGTCGAGGAGTCGGCCGAGACCGACCTCGACGAGGCCTACGAGCTGGCCCAGGCCGCGGTCTTCGAGGCGGAGGCCGAGATCGAGCGCATCCGCGAGGAGCTGCACGGCCGCGAGCGCGAGCAGGGGGCGCTCAGCGCCCGCACCCAGGCGCTCTCGCTCGCCCTCGACCAGAAGGACGGCTCGGCCGCGCTCGTCGCCGCGGGCGTCGACGGCGTGCGCGGACTCCTCGCCGAGTCGATGCAGGTCGAGCCCGGCTTCGAGGCAGCGATCGCCGCCGCGCTCGGGTCGCTCGCCGACGCCGTGCTCGTCGACGACCGTGATGCCGCGTACCGGGCGCTCGACCGCGCCGAGGCGGGCGAACTCGGCCGGGTGGCGCTCGCCGTCGCCGAGCCCGGGGTCGAGGCCGCGGCGACGCCGGCCCTCGCCGGGCTCACGCCGGCCGCGTCGGTCGTCACCGCGCCCGCCGGCGTGCGCGGCCTCCTCGCCGAGGTGTTCATCGCCGACGACCGCGACTCGGCTCGCGCCGCCGAACCCGCGCTCGGGGGGCTCGACCGGCCCGCGACCGTGATCACGCGCGAGGGCACCGTCATCGGCCGATACGTCGTGCGCGGCGGCTCCGGGCGCAAGCAGAGCCGCATCGAACTCATCGCCGAGCGCGACCGCGCCGCCGCCCGCCTCGAGGAGGTGCGCGGCGAGATCGAGCGCAGCCGCACCGAACTCGCCGAGCAGCGCCGGCTCGTCGAGCAGTCCAAGGAGCAGTCGAAGCGCGCTCTCGCGGCGCTGCGCGAGTTCGACGCGCAGCTCGCACAGCGCACCGAGCGCCTCAACCGCGCGCGCGTTCAGGCCGAGGCCGCCGAGGCCGAGTCCGAGCGACTGCAGCAGGCGTCGGCGAATGCCGAAGAACGGGTCACGGACGCCGAACGCGCCGCCGACGAGGCGAAGGCCGCCCTCGAGGCGGCACGCGCCGTGCCGCGTCCCGTGCTCGACGTCGCAGCGCGCGACGGGGCGCTCGCGTCGGTCGAGGCCGCCCGCGAGGCCGAGGTCGAGGCGAAGCTCAGGCTCGAGACCGCGAAGGAGCGGGTCCGCGCCGAGGAAGCGCGGATCCGGGCGATGGAGGCCCAGTTCGACCAGGAACGGCGCGCCGCCGACGAGGCGGCGCGGCGCGCCGTCATCCGCCGCGCGCAGCTCGACGCCGCCCGACGCGTCGCCGAGGCGCTGCCGCCCGCGCTCGCGTCGGTCGACGCGTCGGTCGCCGAGGCTCGCGTCGCCCTCGGCCGCGCCGAGGCCGAGCGTGCGAGCCGCAACGAGGAGTTGCAGGCGGTTCGGCGTGAGGAGTCGGTCGTGCGCGAGCGGCTGCACGCGGTCACCGAGGACGTGCACGGCCTCGAGCTGCGCATCTACGAGAAGAAGCTGCACGTGACGGGGCTCGTCGAGCGCGCCGAGTCGGAGCTCGGGCTCGACGAGACCGTGCTCATCGACGAGTACGGTCCCGAGCAGCCGGTGCCGGCCGAGACGGAGGACGGCGAGGCCGTGCCGTTCCGTCGTGAGGAGCAGCAGCGACGGCTCGCCGCCGCCGAGCGCAAGTACGCCCAGCTGGGTCGGGTCAACCCGCTCGCGCTCGAGGAGTTCGCCGCGCTCGAGCAGCGCCACCAGTTCTTGAGCGAGCAGCTGACGGACCTCGCGAACACGCGCAAGGACCTGCTGACGATCATCGAGGAGATCGACGGCAAGATGGAGTCGATCTTCCGCAGCGCCTTCGACGACACGAAGGCCGCGTTCGCCGAGGTCTTCCCCGTGCTCTTCCCGGGCGGCGCGGGCAGCATCTCGCTCACGAACCCCGACGACATGCTCACGACCGGCATCGAGGTCAGCGTCAAGCCCGCCGGCAAGAAGATCGAGCGGCTCTCGCTGCTCTCCGGCGGCGAGCGCTCGCTCGCGGCCGTCGCGCTGCTCATGGCGATCTTCAAGGCCCGCCCCAGCCCGTTCTACATCATGGACGAGGTCGAGGCCGCGCTCGACGACGCGAACCTCGGGCGCCTGCTGACGACCTTCGAGGACCTGCGCGACTCGAGCCAGCTCATCGTGATCACCCACCAGAAGCGCACGATGGAGATCGCCGACGCCCTCTACGGCGTCTCGATGCGCCAGGACGGCGTCTCGGCCGTGGTCGGGCAGCGCGTGCGAGAGGAGCGCGAGCAGCAGGCGAGCTGAGGCGGTCGGGCCCGGGCCCGGCCGATGGGGCCGCTCACGTGAGCCGGCGGTCGTCGGGCTCCACGATGCGGAACCAGCGATAGCCGTACGCGTCGAGGTGGACCTCGATTCGCCCGCGCTCGTCGAGCGGGTAGGTGTCGGGCGCGAACAGGTCGCTCAGCACGGCGTCGGGCGCGACCCTGCCGAGCTCGAGCGGCACGACCGTCGGCGTCGGGGCGAAGTTGTGGACGGCGACGAAGCGGCCGACATCGGCCGTGATGCGGTGCGCGAGCACCTCGTCGAGACCCGTCGACAGCACGTCGAGCACGCCCCAGCCGATCTCGGGGGAGCTCCGGTACCTGGTCGCGAGCTGCTTGATGAAGGCGAGCAGCGAGTCGGGGTCGTGCATCTGCGCCTCGACGTTCACGTGCTCCGGCGCGTAGCCGTCGGCCGGAGGTGCCGCGGCGAGCCGTGAGGGCGTCGCCCGCGAGAATCCGCCGTTGCGCTCGTCGGTCCACTGCATGGGGGTGCGCACGGCCTGCCGGCCCTTCTGCGCGCCGTTCTCGCCCATGCCGATCTCCTCGCCGTAGAACAGCACGGGTGTTCCGGGCAACGAGAAGAGCAGGCTGTAGACGAGCCTGATCCGGCGCGGGTCCCCGTCGAGCATCGGCGGGAGGCGTCGGACGATCCCCCGACCGTAGACGCGCATCCACTCCTCGGGCGCGAACGCCTCGAAGACCTCGTCGCGCTCGGCGTCCGAGAGCTTGTCGAGGGTGAGCTCGTCGTGGTTCCGCACGAAGTTCGCCCACTGCGCCTCGGGCTCGATGCTCGGCCGCTTCGCGAGCGATGCCGCGAGCGGGCGGGCGTCCTCTCGGGCCAGCGAGAGGTAGAGGGCCTGCATGCCGAGGAAGTCGAACTGCATCGTGAGCTCGGCCGCGTCGCCGACCCGCCCGAAGTACTCGAGCTGCTCGGAGTAGGGCAGATTGACCTCGCCGAGCAGGACCGCCTCGCTCGAGCGCCGCTGCAGGAATCGCCGGAGATCGCGGAGGAACTCGTGCGGGTCGCCGACGTCGACGCCGTCTGGCGGCTCGATGAGGAACGGCACCGCGTCGACCCGGAAGCCGGAGACGCCGAGCTCGAGCCAGAAGCCGACGGTCTTGGCGATCTCGTCGCGCACCGCGGGGTTCGCGATGTTCAGGTCGGGCTGGTGACGGTAGAAGCTGTGCAGGAAGTACTGGCCGGCGCGCTCGTCGAACTCCCAGATCGAGTCCTCCTCGCCCGGGAAGACCGCGTTCGGCGTCTTCGGCGGGTCGTCCTGCCAGACGTACCAGTCGCGGTACGGCGACCTCCGGCTCCGCCTGGCCGACCTGAACCAGGGATGCCTCGCCGACGTGTGGTTCATCACGAGATCGACGATCACGCGCATGCCCCGGTCGCGGGCGGTGCGCGTGAACTCGGCGACGTCGCCGAGCGAGCCCAGCCGCGGGTCGACGCCGAGGAAGTCGGTGATGTCGTACCCGTCGTCGCGGTCGGGGGTCGGTTGGAACGGCATGAGCCAGATGCAGGTCACGCCGAGCTCGGCGAGGTGGTCGAGTCGGTGGGCGAGCCCCTCGAAGTCGCCGAACCCGTCGTCGTTCCAGTCCATGAAGGTCTCGACGTCGAGGCAGTAGACGACCGCGGTCTTCCACCAGAGGTCGCTGCGATCCGTGATCCTCATGCTGAGACCGCCTCGAGGTCGGGAACGACGCGCTCGCCGAAGGTGTCGATGAACGCCTCCTGCTCCGTGCCGACGTGGTGCAGGTAGATCCGGTCGACGCCGAGCTCGGCGATGCGCGCCAGGTGCGCGAGGTGGCGCGCCGGGTCGGCCGAGACGAGCAGCGTGGCGGCGACCTCCTCGGGCGTCGCGTCGGCGGTGCGGGCGTCGAAGTCCTCGGGCCGATCGAGCTCCCACGAGAGGTGCGCCGGCACGAGCCCCTGCCGCCACTGGTCGTGGGCGATCGCCAGCGCCTCCCCGTCGGTGCGAGCCCAGCTCAGGTGCACCTGCACGCCGACCGGCCCGCGACCGCCCGCGCCCCGATAGGCGTCGATGAACTCGCGGAGCGCGTCCCGCGGCTGGTCGACCGTGATCACGCCCTCGGCCCAGCCGGCGGCCGCGCGCGCGGTGTCGGCGCTCACCGCGGCGGCGAGGAGCGGCGCCGGCACCACGGGCAGGCTCCACACCCGCGCGCGATCGACGCGGATCCGCCCGTTCGCGGTCACCTCCTCGCCGGCGAGCAGGCGCCGCATGACGTCGACGGCTTCGACGAGCCGCGCGTCGCGATCGTCCTTCGCCGGCCACGGGTCGCCGGTGACGTGCTCGTTGAGCGCCTCGCCGCTGCCGAGCGCCGCCCAGAATCGACCCGGGTACATCTCGGCGAGGGTGGCGATCTTCTGGGCCGCGACGGCCGGGTGGTACCGCTGTCCGGGAGCCGTCACGACGCCGATGGAGAAGCGCGTGGCCTCGAGCGCCGCGCCGAGCCAGCTCCAGGCGTACCCGGACTGCCCCTGTCGGACGCTCCACGGCTCGAGGTGATCGCTGCACATCGCCGCCCCGAAGCCGGCCTCCTCGGCGCGCTTGACGGCGTCGAGCAACCGCCCGGGCGGCAGCTGCTCGTGCGAGGCATGGAATCCCACCGAGGTCATCTGCATCCTTCCGATGCCCCGAGACTCCCGTGGCCCGTCCGTCGTGGCAACCCCTTGCGCGGTCCCGGCCCGCCGGGTAGCGGCTCACGCCCCCGCGCTCCGGGGCACGGCAGTCGCCGAGGCATCCGCCCCCGTAGGCTGGAGCCATGGCAGAACGCGCTTCATGGTCGCTCGGCAACGCCCTGCGTGGCATCTTCGGGGCGAAGACGATCGACGAGGACACGTGGGACGACCTCGAGGCGGCGCTCATCACCGCCGACTTCGGTCCCGCGGTCACCGAGGAGATCGTCGACCAGATCAGGGCGCAGGTCGAGCGGTTCAAGACGACCGACCCGAAGGACGTGCAGCGGATGCTGCGCGAGATCGTCGAAGAGCGGCTGGCGAAGTACGACCCGACGCTGAAACTCACCGAGCGCCCTGCGGTCGTGCTCGTGGTCGGCGTCAACGGCGTCGGCAAGACCACGACGATCGGCAAGTTCGCACGCTTCCTGCGCACGTACGACCGCTCCGTCGTGGTCGGCGCCGCCGACACGTTCCGCGCCGCAGCGGTCGATCAGCTCGCCACCTGGGCCGATCGCGCGGGCGTCGGCATCGTGCGGCCCGAACGCGAGGGCCAGGACCCGGCCTCGGTCGCGTTCCAGACCGTCGACAAGGCCAAGCAGGACGGCACCGAGATCGTCATCATCGACACGGCCGGCCGGCTGCACACGAAGGGCGGGCTCATGGACGAGCTCGGCAAGATCAAGCGCGTCGTCGAGAAGCAGGCCCCCATCAGCGAGGTGCTGCTCGTGCTCGATGCGACGACCGGGCAGAACGGTCTCGCCCAGGCCGAGGCGTTCATCGAGCACGGGGGAGTGACGGGGCTCGTGCTCACGAAGCTCGACGGATCGGCGAAGGGCGGCTTCGTGCTCGCCGTGCAGGAGAAGACCGGCCTGCCGATCAAGCTCATCGGGCAGGGCGAGGGCATCGGCGACCTCACCGGCTTCACGCCGCACGTCTTCGCCCAGAAGCTCGTCGGATAGCGCAAGGACTCGGGAGGAGAGCCCCATGTCGATCGAACACGACTACTTCGGACTCGTCGGCGACTACTGGTCGGAGACGTTCGAGTACGCCGACCAGCGCGTCGAAGTCGTCCTCGACGCCGACGCCGACCTGGTGTCGACGGCGGCGCTCGACGTCGCGTCGGCGATCGTCGGCGAGCTCGAGCTCGTCGACGACGAGCTGCGGCAGGCGTTCGTCAGCCAGCTCGACACCCGCTCCTCGCCGATCGTGCGATTCCTCGACACGATGCTCGACCCAGAGCTCGAGCAGGCTGACGAGATCGAGGCGGCGATCGGCCGCGAGTCGGGCGACCGCCAGGTCGACGCGCTGCGTTCGCTCAGCCTCGTGCGCGTCGACCTGCGGCCCGACGCCGACGAACCCGGCGACGCGTTCGCCGAGTTCGAGTACGCCCTCGCGCCCGACGACACCGACGAGCGACTCATCGCCGCGATCGACCTCGAGCGCGAGATCGTCGACGTCCGCTTCGAGGGCTGAGCGCCCCGCTCGAGGGCCGAACGCCCGGCCGGAGGAGCCGCGTCGGCCCGCGCAGCGGGGAGGCATCCGGACTCGCTTAGAATCGAAGGCACCATGGCTACCTTCGGAAACCTGTCTGACCGCCTCGCCGAGACCTTCAAGAACCTCCGCACCAAGGGCAAGCTGTCCGCGTCGGACGTCGACGGCACCGTTCGCGAGATCCGTCGCGCGCTGCTGGACGCCGACGTCTCGCTCGACGTGGTCAAGCAGTTCACCGCGCACGTGCGCGAGCGCGCGCTCGGCGACGAGGTCAACAAGGCGCTCAACCCGGCCCAGCAGGTCGTGCAGATCGTCAACGAAGAGCTCGTGGCGATCCTCGGCGGCCAGCAGCGCCGCCTGCAGTTCGCGAAGACCCCGCCGACCGTGATCATGCTCGCGGGCCTCCAGGGCGCCGGAAAGACGACCCTCGCGGGAAAGCTCGCGAAGCACCTCGCGAAGGAGGGGCACACGCCGCTGCTCGTCGCGAGCGACCTGCAGCGCCCGAACGCCGTGAACCAGCTCCAGGTCGTCGGGTCGCAGGCGGGCGTGCCGGTGTACGCACCCGAGCCGGGCAACGGCGTCGGCGACCCGGTGAAGGTCGCGAGAGACGGTGTCGCCGAGGCGCGTCGCGCCCTCCACGACGTCGTCATCATCGACACCGCCGGCCGTCTCGGCGTCGACGCCGAGATGATGAAGCAGGCGTCGAACATCCGCAAGGCGACCGATCCCGACGAGGTGCTCTTCGTCATCGACGCGATGATCGGCCAAGACGCGGTCGCGACCGCCAAGGCCTTCCAGGAGGGCGTCGACTTCACGGGCGTCGTGCTCTCGAAGCTCGACGGCGACGCGCGCGGCGGTGCCGCGCTCTCGGTCGCGTCGATCACCGGGCGCCCGATCATCTTCGCGTCGACGGGCGAGGGGCTCGACGACTTCGAGCCGTTCCACCCCGACCGCATGGCGAGCCGCATCCTCGACCTCGGCGACATCCTCACCCTCATCGAGCAGGCCCAGCAGGCCTTCGACGAGGAGGAGGCGATGAAGGTCGCCGAGAAGCTCGCGAAGGAGCAGTTCACCCTCGAGGACTTCCTCGCGCAGATGCAGCAGCTGCGCGGCGCCGGCTCGATCAAGAAGATGCTCGGCATGCTGCCGGGCGCGGGCGGCATGAAGCAGCAGCTCGAGAACTTCGACGAGCGCGAGATCGTGCGCACCGAGGCGATCATCCAGTCGATGACCCCGGCCGAGCGGCAGAACACGAAGCTCCTGAACGGCTCGCGACGCCTGCGCATCGCGAAGGGCTCCGGCATGACCGTGACGGACGTGAACCAGCTCGTGCAGCGGTTCGAACAGGCCGCGAAGATGATGAAGACCGTCGCGCGCGGCGGTGTGCCGCAGATTCCCGGCATGGGGCCGATCCCGGGTGCCGGCGGTTACGGCGGCGGCAAGCGGCAGGCGGCCAAGAACAAGAAGAAGTCGGGCGGCTCGCGTTCGGGCAACCCCGCGAAGCGCGCCGCCGAGAACGCGGCGATCGCACAGGGCGTCACGCCCGCCGGCCAGGGCGCGCCCGCGGGTTCGGGCTTCGGGCTGGGCGGCGCGAAGCCCGACGGGCCGAGCGAGCAGGACCTCGCTGCGATGCAGAAGCTGCTCGGCGGCCGGTAGGCGCCGCCCAGCGCCGGCTGCGCGGCCGGCAGGCGCCGACCGGCGCCCGCACGGGCGTCAGCGGCCGTCCATGCCCTCGCGCAGCTCCCGTGTGAGGTGGGCGACGACGGCTCGCAGGTCGCCCCCGGATGCCTCGGCGACGTGCACCTGCCGCTGCGCGCTGGCCCCCGCCGCGACCATGTGCGCGACCTCCGCGAGTTCGTTCGCGCAGCCGAGGCGCGCTGCGACGGGGGCGAGGGTCTCGACGAGTTCGACGAGATCGGCGGAGACGGGGCGCTCCGAGCCCGAGGCATCCGCGATGACCACGGCCTCGAGCCCGTAGCGGGCGGCCCGCCACTTGTTCTCCCGGGTGTACCAGGGCTGCAGCACCTCGAGCGGCTCGCCGTGGTCGAGCCGGGTCGACATCCATTCGACGAGGCACTGCACGAGGGCGCCGATCGCGCCGAGCTCGCGGGCGGTCGAGACGCCGTCGCACACGCGCACCTCGATCGTGCCCCAGCGCGGCGACGGCCGGATGTCCCAGCGGACCTCGCTGTGGTCCTCGATGACGCCCGTGCGCTGCAGGTCGTCGACGAAGCGCTCGTACGCGGCCCAGTCGTCGAGCCGGTAGGGGAGCCCCGCGGTCGGCAGCTGCTGGAACATGAGCGCCCGGTTCGACGCGTAGCCGGTCTCGACCCCGGCCCAGTACGGGCTCGAGGCGCTGAGCGCCTGCAGGTGCGGCAGGTAGGTGAGCAGGCCGTCGAGCAGGGGCAGCGCCTTGTCGCGATCCTCGACGCCGACGTGCACGTGCACGCCCCAGATCATCATGTTGCGACCCCACCACCGGGTGCGCTCGATGAGCTTGTGGTAGCGCGGCTTGTCGGTGAGATGCTGGTCGTACCACTGGCTGTACGGGTGCGATCCGGCGCAGATGAGCTCGTAGTCGCCGAGCTGCTCGACGACGGTCCGCACCTCGGCGAGCTGGTGCTCGAGGTCGGCGACCGCGGCGGCCACCGTCGCGTGCACGCTCGAGACGAGCTCGACCGTGTTCGTCAGCAGCTCCGAGGTGATGAACGGGTGCTGCCCGCCGGGGCTGATCGCGTCGAGCATGGCGAGCACGCGATCGCCGACAGAGGCGAGCTCGCCCGTGCTGCGATCGACGATCGCGATCTCCCACTCGAGACCGACGGTCGAGCGCGGCGACCGGGCGAACTCGATCGACATGGACGGCCCTCCTCGGGCGGGTCGCCCGACCCGCCCCGTGCGGCAATCATGACACGGCCGAGACGGTCGGGGCGGGGTGCGACGCCGCGTGACGCGCCGATCGCCGAGGGCGCTCGGTTCGGTGGCACGAGGCGTCGATTGGCATACGATGTGGCACATGATGTATCACGTGCGCGGTGCGCGATGAGTCCGGAGCCGATCCGGCTGCTCGAGGTGCAGAGCCTTCGCGAGCAGGTCGAGCGCACCCTGTCGTCGCGCATCGTCGCGGGCGAGTTCGCGCCCGGCACGGTGCTCACGGTACCGACCCTCGCGAACGAGTTCGGCGTGAGCGCCACGCCCGTGCGCGAGGCGATGCTGAACCTCGCACGGCGGGGTTTCCTGAGTCCCATCCGCAATCGCGGCTTCCGGGTGACCGAGGTCTCCGACGACGAGCTTCGCGAGCTCCGCGAGGTGCGGGTGCTGCTCGAGGCCCCGCCCATGCGCGCGATCGCCGGCAAGGTGCCCGCCGGCACGGTCGGCGAACTCCTGGCGCTCGCCGACGAGATCGTGAGCGCCGGGCGCGAGGGGCGCTTCGAGGACTACCTCGAGGCCGACACCACGTTCCACCTGACGCTGCTCGAGCTCACGGGCAACCGGCACCTCGTGCGCCTCGTGCGCGAGCTGCGGCAGCAGACTCGTCTCGTCGGGCTCGTGGACCTCGCCGAGACCGACGCGCTCGCGGCGTCGTCGCTCGAGCACGCCGAGCTCGTGCGGCTGCTCGTCGACGGCGACGGCGAGGCGGCCGAGCAGCTCATGCGCCGCCACATCGGGCATGTCGCGGGGCTCTGGAGCGGACGCGACGAGTAGTCGCACTGCGCGACGACCGATTGCCGGGCCGTGGGATGCCTCGCGGTCGGCGAGGCTGCCGGGAGGCCGTTCGGCGTCGTGGTTTGCGCGATGGTCGATCATGAGTAATATGTCACGTACCGCACGGCGGCGTGGCACCAGCGACGCGAGCCGGAGGTCATGCAATGACGCAGACAGAGGAGAGTCCCCATGTCCCACGCTCCACGGCGCCGTACGCGCCTCCTGCAGTTCGCCGCCGCGGCGAGCCTCGTGATCGCCACCGCCGGTTGCTCCGGCGGCCTTGGTGGCGGGGGCGATGACGGCGGCTCCGACGACGGCCCGATCAAGCTCGGCATGCTGGCGCCGTTCTCGGGCAGCGAGTCGGCCTTCGGCGAGTACATGCAGAACGGCGCCCAGCTCGCCGTGGACGAGCTCAACGCCGACGGAGGCGTGCTCGGCCGCGACCTCGAGCTCGTCGTCGAAGACGACGCCTGCGACGCGACCACCGCCGTCGCCGGTGCGAACAAGCTCGTCACCGACGGCATCGCCGCCTCGGTCGGCGGCTACTGCTCGGGCGCGACGCTGCCCACGCTGCCGATCTTCGACGAGGCGGGCATCCCCATGGTCATCCCCGCGGCGAACTCGAACGAGCTCGTCGAGCAGCAGCTCCCCGGCGTCTTCCTCATCAACGGCACCGGCACCCAGCAGGCTCAGGCCGCCGTCGCCTACTCGGAGAAGATCGGCGCCTCCTCGGTCGCCGCGATCGACGACGCGACCGCATACTCCGCCGACCTCGCGGCATCCTTCGTCGAGCAGGCGACCGACGCCGGCCTCGGCGTCGCGTTCGAGGCGACCATCACGCCGGGCGAGAACGACTACTCGGCGGTCGCCACGCAGCTCGCCAACGAGCAGCCCGCCCTCGTCTACTGGACCGGCTACTACCAGGAGGGCGGCCTGATCGCCCGCCAGGCGAAGGACGCCGGCTTCGACGGCGTGTTCCTCGTCGGCGACGGCTCGGTCGACGCCAAGTTCGCCGAGATCGCGGGCGACGGCTACACCGACAACGTCGTGGGGACCTTCACCCAGACGCCCGACATGATCGAGGGTGCCGACGACTGGATCGCCGACTACACGGAGCTCGCGGGTGCGGCCCCCGGTCCGTACTCGACGCAGTCGTACGACGCCGTCCGCGTCATCGCGCAGGCCATGGAGGACGCCGGGTCGACCGACTTCGACGAGGTCGTCGCAGGCCTCGAGGGGCTCGAGGACTTCGACACCTTCGCCGGCCCCCTGACCTTCACCGACGACCACACCCTCTCGGGCGGCGGCTTCGTGATCGTCGCGATCGACCCGGCCACCGGTGCCTTCGTGCTGAAGGACGACCTGCAGGGTTGAGCCGCCGGGGCGGGGGCGCGAGCCCCCGCCCCGCCTCGAACCCCCAGGCCCCCGGCGGAAAGGACACCGCTGTCGTGATGCAACTCATCTGGAACGGGCTCATCGTCGGCTCGTTCTACGCACTCGTCGCGCTCGGCTACAGCATGGTCTACGGGATCATCAAGCTGCTGAACTTCGCGCACGGCGACATCTACATGCTCGGCGCCTTCGTCGGGTTCTTCACCCTCTCGGCGTTCGGCATCTCGAACGAGACCTCGATCCCGCTGCTGCTCGTCATCATGCTGCTCTCGATGGTGACGACGGGCCTCATCGGCGTCGGCATCGAGCGGATCGCCTACCGGCCGCTCCGCAACAGCCCGCGGCTCGCCGTGCTCATCACCGCGATCGGCGTGTCGTTCACGCTCGAGTACGGCGTGCGCCAGCTGTTCGGGCCCAACCCCGAGGCGTTCCCGATCCGGCTCGCCTCGACCGGGTTCGACGTGCTCGGCATGCGCATCACGGCCTCGCAGCTCGTGCTCGTCGTCATCGCGGCCGTGCTCATGCTCGTGCTCGCGCACATCGTCGAGCGCACGAGCCAGGGCCGAGCGATGCGTGCGATCGCCCTCGACCCCCAGGGCGCCCAGCTCATGGGGGTCAACGTCAACCGGGTCATCGCGACCGTCTTCTTCATCGGCTCCGCCCTCGCGGGCGCGGCCGGCGTCATGGCGGGTGCGTACTACGGCTCGATCGACTTCCTGATGGGCTTCATCATCGGGCTCAAGGCGTTCACCGCCGCGGTCATCGGCGGCATCGGCAACCTCTACGGCGCCATGCTCGGCGGGCTGCTGCTCGGCCTCCTCGAATCGTTCGGCGCCGCGTGGTTCGGCGGCGAGTGGCGCGACGTGTTCTCGTTCGCGTTCCTCATCCTGTTCCTCACCTTCAAACCCACCGGGCTCCTCGGCGCCCGCGTCGTCGAGAGGATGTGACATGGCCGGCCGACTCGACCAGGCGCTCAAGCACGCGCCGCTGCGCGCGCCGTCGCCGCTCTTCGATCGTCCGCGCGCCCCGCGCGGCGTGTTCACCTCGCAGACCGGCGTCCTCCGGGCGCTCGGCGGCCTCGCCGTCGTGCTGCTCCTCGTGCTCCCGTTCATGGACGCATCGCGGTACACGATGTCGATCGCGACGAGCGCCCTCATCTACGTCATGCTCTGCATGGGCCTCAACGTGGTCGTGGGCTTCGCGGGACTGCTCGACCTCGGGTACATCGCCTTCTTCGCCGTGGGCGCCTACGTCTCGGGCATCTTCACGACGGTGCTCGGCTTCCCGATGTGGCTCTCGCTCATCGCCACGATCTGCGCGTGCATCATCGCGGGAATCATCATCGGCGCCCCCACGCTGCGCCTGCGCAGCGACTACCTCGCGATCGTGACGCTCGGCTTCGGCGAGATCATCCGGATCACGGCGAACAACCTCGACATCACGGGCGGCCCGAGCGGCATCCACGGCATCCCGTCGTGGGAGTTCGGCGGCTGGAGCTTCGACGACGGCTTCTCGATCGGCGGCATCGAGTTCCCCGGCTACGTGGTGTTCTACTACTTCGTCGCGCTCGTCGTCGTGGTCGTCGGCGTGATCGGGGCGGGCCGCCTCGGCAAGGGCAAGATGGGCCGCGCCTGGAAGGCCGTACGCGACGACGAGGACGCCGCCGAGGCGATGGGCATCAACACCTACATCGCGAAGATCTCGGCGTACATCATCGGCGCCGTGTGGGCCGGCATGGCCGGACAGCTCATGGCGACGCACCTGTCGGCGATCAGCCCGAACAGCTTCCAGTTCCTGTACTCGGCCCTCATCCTCATGGCGGTCGTGCTCGGCGGAATGGGTTCGACGCCCGGCGTCATCATCGGCGCGCTGTTCGTCTCGCTCGCCCCCGAGCTCCTGCGCGACTTCGCCGAGTGGCGGTTCCTGATCTTCGGCGTGCTGCTCGTCGTCGTGATGCTGTTCCGACCGGCCGGGCTCTGGCCGGCGACCGCGGTGCTGCCGTGGCTGAAGCGGCAGAAGCCGCAGCCGCCGCCCTTCACCTCCGCCGTGTCGGCGGTCGACCACGGCGAGCCGACCGTGCCGCCGAGCGTGATGGAGTCGGTCGACGGCCTGCCGGCGACCGACGCCGAGGAGGGGAGGCAGCCGTGAGCGCGCTCCTGGAGGTCCGCGACCTGCGACTGCAGTTCGGCGGCGTGAAGGCCGTCGACGGCCTCAGCTTCGAGGTCCGGACCGGTGAGATCCTCGCGGTGATCGGCCCGAACGGCGCCGGCAAGACGAGCGCGTTCAACTGCATCTCCGCGTTCTACCTGCCGACGTCGGGCTCGGTCGAGTTCGACGGCAATCGCATCGTTCGCGAGGTGCCGGGGTTCTGGCGGCGGCTCGGCCTCACCCATCTGCTCCAGAGCTTCGGCTTCTACCGGGTGCTCCCGTCGAGGGTCACGAAGTGGGGCATGGCCCGCACGTTCCAGAACCTGCGGCTCTTCCGGGAGCTCAGCGTGCTCGACAACGTGAAGACGGCGATGCACGCGAACCTGCGCGAGGGGTTCTGGTCGACGCTGCTGCACACGCCCGGATACCGCAGGGCGGAGGAGGCGTGCGCCCGCGAGGCGCGCGGCTGGCTCGACTTCGTCGGCTTCGCCGAGGACGAGAACCTCTACGTGACGCAGCTGCCCTACGGCGAGCAGCGTCGGGTCGAGATCGCCCGCGCGCTCGCGACGAGCCCGAAGCTGCTGCTGCTCGACGAGCCCGCCGCGGGCCTCAACTTCAACGAGAAGCAGTCGCTCATGGAGCTGATCCGCAAGATCCGAGACATGGGGGTGGCGGTCGTCCTGATCGAGCACGACATGGGCCTCGTCATGGAGCTCGCCGAGCGCATCGTCGTGCTGAACTACGGCAAGGAGATCGCCGACGGCACACCCGAGGAGATCAAGAACGACCCGGTCGTCATCGAGGCCTACCTCGGCGTCGACGAGGATGAGGGCGGCGCCACGAGCACCGCCCGTGCGGACGGAGGCCGATCGTGAGCGTGCTCGAGGTGAACGAGGCCGACGTCTACTACGGCCGGGTGCATGCCCTGCGAGGGCTGAGCTTCGCGGTCGAGGAGGGCGAGATCGTGTGCCTGCTCGGCAACAACGGCGCGGGCAAGTCGACGACGATGAACATGCTCTCCGGCCTCGTACGGCCCAAGTCGGGAGAGGTGCGCTGGAACGGCCTCGACCTGACGACCGCGAAGCCGTGGAACATCGTCTCGGCGGGGCTCCTCCACGTGCCTGAGGGGCGGCGCATCTTCTCGACGATGACCGTGCACGAGAACCTGCTGCTCGGCGGCTACACCGTGCGCGACAAACGGGCGATCCAGACCAGGCTCGACGAGGTGTACGGCCTCATGCCGCGCCTCGCCGAGCGGCGCAGGCAGCAGGGCGGAACGCTCTCGGGCGGCGAGCAGCAGATGGTCGCGATCGGCCGGGCGCTCATCGGCGGGCCGAAGCTGCTGCTGCTCGACGAGCCCTCCATGGGGCTCGCACCGCTCATCGTGAAGCAGGTGATGGAGATCATCCAGCAGGTGAACGCCCAGGGCACGACGGTGCTGCTCGTCGAGCAGAACGCCCGTGCGGCCCTCAAGATCGCGCATCGCGCGTACGTCGTCGAGACCGGTGCGGTGACCCTGTCGGGTCCCGCCGCCGAGCTCGCCGCCGATCCGCGCGTGGTCGAGGCGTACCTCGGCGCGTGAGCGCACGCTGCATCGAAACGACAGGGAAAGGGGTGGCGCGGTGCGCGTCATCGTGATCGGCGCCGGGGCGATCGGCGCGGCCAGTGCACTCGCGCTCGCCGAGGCGGGTGCCGAGGTGGTCGTCGTCGATCGGGCCGGCGTCGCGGGGGAGACCTCGAGCCGGTGCGAGGGCAACATCCTCGTCTCCGACAAGGGTCCGGGCGCCGAGGCCGAGCTCGCGATCGTCGCGAATCGCGCCTGGCGTGCACTCGCCGAGCGGCTCGACGCCGACCGCGGCCCGGGACAGCCGGCGACCGAGTTCGAGGCGAAGGGCGGCGTCGTCGTCGCATTCCCAGGCGGCGAGGCAGCGCTCGGCGCGTTCGCCGCGTCCCAGCGCGGCATCGGCATCACGGCGAACGAGGTGGATGCCTCGGCGCTGCGCGCACTCGAGCCCCACCTGTCGCCGGAGGTCGTGCGAGGCATCCACTACCCCGACGACGCGCAGGTGCAGCCGAGCCTCGCGACGCAGGCGATGCTCGCCCGGGCCGTGCGCCTCGGGGCGACCGTCCGCGTGACGGAGGCGACCGGAGCCCGGGTGCGCGCGGGCCGGGCCATCGGCGTCGAGACGCCGGAAGGCCCGATCGAGGGCGACGCCGTCGTGAACTGCGCGGGGCCGTGGGCGGGCGAGGTCGCGGCACGCTTCGGCGCCCGGCTCGACATCCGGCCGCGCCGCGGCCTCATCCTCGTGACGGTGCCGATGCCGCAGCGCGTCTTCCACAAGGTGTACGACGCCGACTACGTCGGCGCGGTCGGCTCCGGGGATGCTGCCCTGCAGACCTCGACCGTCGTCGAGTCGACCCCGGCGGGCACCGTGCTGATCGGCTCGAGCCGCGAACGCGTCGGGTTCTCGGAGTCGAACACGCTGCCGGCGCTCGCCGAGATCGCGGCGAAGGCGGCTCGGCTGTTCCCGTTCCTCGCCGACACGATGCTGCTGCGCAGCTACCACGGCTTCCGCCCGTACGCCCCCGACCACCTGCCGGCGATCGGCGCCGACGGCGAGGTCGCCGGGCTCTTCCACGCGGCCGGCCACGAGGGCGCGGGCATCGGGCTCGCGCCGACGACCGGCGACCTCGTCGCGCACGCCGTCCTCGGCGTGCCCGCGCCGATCGACCCGGCGCCGTTCCTGCCCACGAGGGCCGCACTGCGAGAGGAGGCCGCATGACCATCCGCATCAGCTTCGACGGCGACGAGGTCCTCGGGCGCGAGGGCCAGACGATCGCCGGGGTGCTGCTCGCCTCCGGGCGCCGGAGCTGGCGCACCGCTGACGGGGAGGAGCGCGGCGTGTTCTGCGGCATCGGCGTCTGCCAGGACTGCGTCGTGACCGTGAACGGGGTCGGGAGCGTGCGCGCCTGCCAGCGCACGGCGTGCGACGGCGATGCGATCGAGCGGGAGGTGCGATGAAGCGACGGGTCGTCATCCTCGGGGCGGGGCCGGCCGGCCTCGCCGCCGCGCAGGCCGCGCTCGCCCACGGGGCCGACGTCGTCGTGATCGACGAGGGCGAGCGGGTCGGCGGGCAGTTCTGGCGCCACCACGACACGCTCACCGATCGTCGCCTCCAGCATCAGTGGGCGAGGTTCGAGCGGTTGCGCGGCGCGCTCGAGCGGGCGACGGTGCACGCCTCGACGAGCGTCTGGCGCGTCGACACCGAGCACGGGGTGCGCGTGCACGCGCTGCACGGCCCGGTGGACGCCGTCGATCGCGAACCGCTCGTGATCGACGCCGATGCCCTCGTGATCGCGACGGGCGCGCACGACCGTGCCCTCCCGGTTCCGGGCTGGACCCTGCCCGGCGTCACGACCGCCGGTGCCGCCCAGGCGCTGGCCAAACGCGACGGGGTCGCGCTCGGCGGGCGCACGGTGGTCGCAGGTGCTGGCCCGTTCCTGCTGCCGGTCGCGGCGAGCCTCGCGCAGGTCGGCGGCGAGGTCGTCGAGGTCGTCGAGGCGGCCGGCGCCCGTGCGATCGCACGCGGTTGGGGTCGGGCCCCGTGGCAGTTCGCCGGGGTCGCGGGCAAGGCGGGGGAACTGGGGGAGTACGCGCTCTCGCTCGCACGCCACCGCACGCCCTACCGGATCGGGCAGGCCGTGACCCGGATCCACGGCGAGCGCGCCGTCGAGGGAGTCACGATCCAGCGCGTCGACGCCCGTTGGCGCCCGATCGCCGGCACGGAACGCCACGTCGAGTGCGACGCGGTCGCGCTCGGGCACGGGTTCACGCCGCGGCTCGAGGCCGCGATCCAGGCCGGCTGCGCGATCTCGCCCGACCGGTTCGTCGTGGTCGACGCACGTCAGGGCACGAGCGTCGCGGGGGTCTTCGCGGCCGGCGAGGTCACCGGCATCGGGGGCGCCGACGCCGCACTCGCCGAAGGCGCCGTCGCGGGCTTCGCCGCCGCCGGGGGAGACCCGGCCGACGCGAGGATGCGAGGGCCGCTCGCGGCGCGCCGGCGCATGCACGCGTTCGCCGCGCGCCTCGCGACGCACGACATCGCACCGGGGTGGAGCGCCTGGCTCGACGACGAGACGATCATGTGCCGGTGCGAGTCGGTCACCGTCGCCCGCTTGACCGCGGCGGCCGGGGCGGCGGGTTCGAGCCGAGGAATCCGCCTCGCCACGCGCGCGGGACTCGGCGCCTGCCAGGGGCGGACCTGCGGACGCAGCGTCGAGGCCCTGCTCGGCCGGCCGCTCGGCCTCGACCGGCGACCGGTCCTCTCGTCGGTGCGGATCGGCGAGCTCGCCGCCTGCGCCGACGAAGCACCCGCCGCGTCGGCCGACGCCGGCTGAGGCATCGACGATGCGCTCGGCAGCCACCCGTTCCCCAGGAGTAGTGTGTGATATATTACATAGCACGTATCGCGACAAGGGAGCCGCCAATGACCGCCACCGCAACCGGAGAACGCATCGCCCCGCCCGGCGACGACGAGGCGCGCCGCGTCCGCAAGGTCATGCGCTCCTCGGCCATCGGGCATTTCGTCGAGTGGTTCGACTTCGCGGTCTACGCGTACGCGGCTCCGGTGATCGCGTCGCTCTTCTTCCCCGACTCCGACCCGGCTGCGGCCCTCATGGCCGTCTTCGCGATCTACGCGGTCGGCTTCGTCGCCCGCCCGATCGGCGCGTTCCTGCTCGGCCACCTCGGCGACCGGTTCGGCCGCAAGCGCGTGCTCGCCGGCGTCATCCTCGTCATGGGCGTCTCCACGACGCTCATCGGCCTGCTGCCGACCTACGCCGTCATCGGGGTCGCCGCGCCCGTGCTGCTCATCCTGCTGCGCATGGTGCAGGGCCTCTCCGCCGCAGGCGAGACGATCGGCTCGAACTCGTTCGTCGCCGAGCACTCGCCGACCGCGCGCCGCGGGCTCAACGTCGGCCTCGTGTACACGTGGTCGAACCTGCCGCCCGTCATCGCCGCCCTGCTGGTGCTCGCGCTCACGACCGTGCTCTCGCCCGAGGCGTACGAGACCTGGGGCTGGCGCGTGCCGTTCCTGCTCGGCGCGCCCCTCGCCGTCGTCGGCCTCTACATCCGCTCCCGCGTCGACGAGTCGCCCGCCTTCCTCGAGATGCGCGAGAGCCGCCAGGTCGAGTCGGCGCCGATCCGCACGGTGTTCCGCGAGCAGTGGCGCAACATGGTCGTCTGCTTCAGCATCGCCGCTGTCGCGAGCCTTGGCTACTACTCGCTCACCGGCTACTTCTACTCGTACATGACCGTGACCATCGGCCTCGACTCGTCGGCCGCGCTCATCTCGAACAGCATCGCCCTGCTCATCACCTTCTTCACCGTGCCGGTCGCGGCGTACTGCTCCGACCGCATCGGCCGACGCCGCATGCTGCTGATCGCCGGCCTCTTCGGCGCGCTCGTCGCCGTGCCCGCGTACCTGCTCGTCGGCGTCGGCACGCTCGGCGCCGCGGTCGTGAGCCAGGGCCTGCTCGGTCTCGCGCTCGGGCTCTTCTTCGGCCCGGCGGGTGCGGCCTTCGTCGAGCTCTTCCCCGCGCGGGTGAGGTACACGGGAGCCTCGATCAGCTACAACCTCGCGTTCACGATCTTCGGCGGCACCGCACCGCTCATCGCCACGTGGCTCATCGGGCTCACCGGCTCGACCGTGGCGCCGGCCTGGTACGTCGTCGCGGTCACGGTGCTCGCGCTCCTCGTCGTGCTCACGATGCCCGAGACGAACCGGCGTTCGATGCGCGACTGACCACCACCTCCGGCATCACCCGCGGACTTCACCAACCCCGTCGCCCTCAGGGGCGAGAACGATCAGAATGGAAAGCAGATGACCACGAACAACATGGACCTGGGCGGCGTCGTCGTCGCCACCACGCTCGCCTTCAAGGAGGACGCGCAGGCGCCCGCCGGGCTGGGCGTCGACTACGACAGGTTCGCCGAGCACGTCGACTTCCTCATGGCGAACGGCTGCCGCGGCGTCGGGCCCAACGGCTCGCTCGGCGAGTACTCGTCGCTCACCGACGAGGAGCGCCGCAAGGTCATCCAGGTCGCCGTCGAGGCGGTCGACGGGCGCGGCATCGTGATCGCCGGCGTGCACGGCGTCGGCAGCCACCAGGCGCGCCTCTGGGCCGAGTACGCGAAGGAGGACGGCGCCGACGGCGTGCTGCTGCTGCCGCCCACGATCTACCGGGCCAACGAGGGCGAGGTCATCGCGCACTACCAGGAGGTCGCGAAGGTCGGCCTGCCGATCATGGCCTACAACAACCCCTTCGACACCAAGGTCGACCTCGTGCCGTCGCTCGTCGCGAAGCTCGCCGAGATCCCCGAGGTCGTCGCCATCAAGGAGTTCTCGGGCGACGTGCGCCGCGTCTACGAGATCAAGGAGCAGTGCGACATCGACGTCATCGCCGGTGCCGACGACGTGCTCTTCGAACTCATGGTGAACGGTGCCGTCGGCTGGTTCGCCGGCTACCCGAACGCCTTCCCGCGCGAGGCCGTCGAGCTCTACAACCTCTGCGCCGAGGGCAAGTGGCACGAGGCGAAGGCGCTCTACGAGCAGCTCGTCGCCGTGTTCCGCTGGGACTCGCGCACCGAGTTCGTGCAGGCCATCAAGCTGTCGATGGACATCTGCGGCAACTCGTACGGCGGCCCGACCCGCCCGCCGCGCGGCCCGCTGTCGGCCGAGCAGCGCGCCCAGGTCACCGCCGACACCGAGCGGGCGCTCGCGGCGCTCGCGGCGCGGCGGGCGGCGGTCGCCTGATGCGTGCGCGCCGGGTCCTCTCCGCCGTCGACTCCCACACCGAGGGCATGCCGACCCGTGTCGTCACGGGCGGCGTCGGCCGGATCCCCGGCGCGACCATGAACGATCGCCGGCTCTACGCGATGGAGCACCTCGACGGGCTGCGGGGCCTGCTCATGAACGAGCCCCGCGGCCACGCGTCGATGTCGGGCGCGCTGCTGCAGCCGCCTGCGCGCGACGACGCCGACTGGGGGGTCGTCTTCATCGAGGCGAGCGGGTTCCTGCCCATGTGCGGGCACGGCACGATCGGCGTCGCGACCGTGCTCGTCGAGACCGGCATGGTCGAGGTGACGGAGCCGGTCACCGAGGTCCGTCTCGACGTGCCCGCGGGACTCGTGATCGCGCGCGTCGCGGTCGAGGGCGGCCGCGCGAAGCACGTCACGATCGAGAACGTCCCGAGCTTCGTCGACCGGCTGGATGCCTCGATCGAGGTGCCCGGCTACGGCGAGGTGCCCTACTCGGTCGCCTTCGGCGGCAACTTCTACGCCCTCGTCGATCTCGACGCGGTCGGGCTGCCGTTCGATCGCGCCAGGCAGGGCGACATCCTGCGCGCCGGCCTCGCGATCATGGATGCGATCAACACGCAGGCGCCGCCGCAGCATCCCGTGATCGCTGGGGCGAACCACGTGCACCACGTCGAGTTCATCGCGCCCGGCTCAGACGCCGTGCGCTCGCGACACGCGATGGCGATCCACCCGGGGTGGTTCGACCGGTCGCCGTGCGGCACCGGCACGAGCGCGCGCATGGCCGAGCTCTTCGCCCGCGGCGAGCTCGCGCTCGACACCGATTTCGTCAACGAGTCGTTCATCGGCACCGAGTTCACGGGGCGCCTGATCCGCGAGACCGAGGTGGGCGGCGTCCCGGCCGTGGTGCCGACGATCACGGGCCGGGCGTGGGTCACCGGCCTCGGACAGTACTTCCTCGACGACGACGACCCCTTCCCCGAGGGCTTCGTCTTCTGACGAACCCGACCACCTGGAGGACCTCCTGATGACCACCGCTTCCGACGTCGACACCGACGCCGTCGCCGCCCGCGCGGCCCGCGCCGCCCGCCCCTTCGCCGAGACCGACCCGCGCGCCAGGGCCGCGGCGCTCGTCGCGGTCGCCGACGCGCTCGATGCGGCCGGCCCCGAGCTCATCGCCATCGCGATGCGCGAGACCGGCCTGACCGAGGCCCGGCTCACCGGCGAGGTGCGTCGCACCACGAACCAGCTGCGACTCTTCGCCGAGGTGATCGTCGACGGCGGCTACCTCGACGCCCGCATCGACGACGCCGATCCCGCCTACGTCATCGGCCCGCGCCCCGACGTGCGGCGCGTGCTCGAGCCGGTCGGCCCCGTGCTGAACTTCGCCGCATCGAACTTCCCGTTCGCCTTCTCGGTGGCCGGCGGCGACTCGGCCGCAGCCCTCGCGGCCGGCTGCCCGCTCATCGTGAAGGCGCACTCGGGTCACCCCGAGCTCTCCCGCCGCACGGGCGAGATCGTCGCCGAGGCACTCGCGACCGCCGGCATGCCCGACGGCGTCTTCCAGGTCGTGGCGGGGCAGCAGGCCGGCGTCGAGCTCCTGAAGGACGACCGCATCCGCGCCGGTGCCTTCACCGGGTCCACGCACGTCGGGCGCCTCCTCGCCGACATCGCGGCGTCGCGCCCGCGTCCGATCCCGTTCTACGGCGAGCTCGGCAGCGTGAACCCGGTCTATGCGACGGCGGGCGCCGTCGCGGGCGACCCCGAGTTGCTGCAGGGCTTCCTCACGTCGGTCTCGGGCTCGGCGGGCCAGCTCTGCACGAAGCCCGGATTCCTCTTCGTGCCGCGCGAGGCCGAGCTCGGTGCGGTCGGCGACACCGCCGCCTCGGTGTCCGAGCATCGGCTGCTGAACCCCGGCATCGGCCGGGCGTTCGAGGAGCGCCGGAGTGCCGTCCTCGGCGCGCCCGGTGTCGCCGTGCTCGCCGAGGGCGCCGTCCGCGTCGACGACGCCGAGCAGCGCTTCGCGACGCCGACGGTGGTCGAGGTCGACCTCGACACCCTGCGCGCGCACCGCGACGAGCTGCTCGAGGAGTCGTTCGGCCCGCTCTCGATCATCGTGCGCTACGACGACGCCGGCGAGCTGCCCGACGTGCAGCGCGAGCTGTTCCCGGGCAACCTCACCTCGACGCTGCACGCGAGCGACGCCGAGCTCTCCGGCGGCGGGCTCGCCGACCTCGTCGACGCCCTCGCCGAGACGAGCGGCCGGGTGCTCTTCGGCGGATGGCCGACGGGGGTGTCGGTGACGAGCGCGATGCAGCACGGCGGCCCGTACCCGGCGACGACGAGCGACGCGACGAGCGTCGGGACCGCGGCGATCACACGGTTCCTCCGCGGCGTCGCCTACCAGAACGCGCCTCAGGCGCTGCTGCCGGCACCGCTCCGCGACGAAAACCCGTGGGGCGTGCCGCAGCGCCGCAGCGCGGCGGGCCGGTCCGCCGAGTGGGGAAGCCTCACGGGCTCGCACTGACCGGGCCTGCACGTCGACCGCCGCTGGAGCCCGTGCGAGTCGCTGGAAACGGTCCTTCGACGCGTGAGGAAGGGCTGTTTCCAGCGACTCGCGCCGCCTGATGGGTGCGGGAAGGCGTCAGCGCAGGCTGCAGCCGTCGGCGAGCGGGTCGGCGGGGTCGAGCTCGAACTCGCAGCGGCCGACCCGGTACGCCTGCCCGGTGACCTCGGGGACGACCCCGCCCTCGGTGCGAGCGGCCACCCGCGCGACGAACCGCGTGCCGATGATCGAGTCGTGCGTGAGCGTCTCGCCGTCGGCGAGCGCACCCGTCTCCGCGAGGAATGCGACCCGCGAGGCGGTGCCCGAACCGCACGGGCTGCGGTCGACCTCGCCGTCGGCGAAGACCGTGACGTTGCGCTGCCACGGGCCTTCGTCGGTGCGGCCCAGGTCGTCGACGAGGATCGTGCCGTAGACGCCCGAGAGCCGGTCGTCGTCGAGCTGCGCGGCCGGGTGGTCGTTCAGGGCCCACTTGATCTCGCGGCCGAGGCGGATGAGCTCGGTCGTGTGCGCGGGCGCGACCTCGAGGCCGAGCGATGCGGCCGGCAGCGTCGCGTAGACGGCGCCGCCGAAGACGAGGTCGACCTCGACGTCGCCGCGGCTCGTCGTGAGCGGGATGCCTCGTGCGAGCACGCGGGAGGCGACGTTGCGGAACACGACCCCGGTGGTGACGCCCGCGGAGCGCTGCACGCGCGCCTGCACCCGCCCGCTCGGCACGTCGATGGTGACGATCGCCTCGCCGTCGTCGGGCGCGGAGACCCGCCCCGTCGCGACGGCCCACGCGCCGAGCGCCATCGTGCCGTGCCCGCATGCGGTCGAGAACCCGTCCTTGTGCCAGAACAGCACGCCGAAGTCGGCGCCGTCATCGTCGGGCGGCGTGACGAACCCGCCGTACATGTCGTCGTGGCCGCGCGGCTCGAGGCAGAGGAACCGGCGCACCCGGTCGGGTTCGCCGGCCATGGCGTGCACGCGTCGTTCGGCGACCGTCGCGCCCTCGGTCGCGACGCCCTCGACGATGCGGAACGGCTCGCCCGCCGTGTGCCAGTCCTCGGTGGTCCACCGCATCACGCGCCTCCGTCTCCGTCGAGCGCGGCCTGTGCGACCGCGAGGTCCTGCCATCCCATGCCGCACGTCTTGACGACGCGGGGCCGGTCGTGCGCGACCTCCACGACGCCGGTCGCGATGCGTGCCATCGGCACGATATCGGCGGGGGAGAGGTGCCCCTCGTCGAACGCCATGATGACGTCGCCCGCCTCGGTGCGGGCGACCCGGTCGGTCTCGACGATCACCTGCGCCCGACCGAGCAGCTCGCCGGGCAGCTCGCGCACGCCTCGCTCGTGCGAGCCGACGGCGACGAGTGCGGCGCGGTCGCGCACGAGGTCGGCGTCGAAGAGCGGCTCGCGTGCGGTCGTCGCGCAGACGACGAGGTCGGCCTCGGCCACGTCGCCGGCGTCGCCGACGGCGATGTCGAGCCCGGATGCCGCGCACTCGGCCACCGCGCGCAGCGCCTTCGCCCGATCGCGGCCGATGAAGCGCACGCGTTCGATCGGCCGGATCGCGCGCATCGCCTCGACGTGGCGGATGCCCTGCGGACCGGTGCCGAACACCACGAGGCTCGTCGCTTCGGGCTCGGCGACGAGGTCGAGCATCGCCGCCGACATCGCGGGCGTGCGCAGGCTCGTGAGCTCGGTGCCGTCGAGGAGCGCGACGGGGGTGAGGCTCTCGGCGTCGAGCACGACGTAGACCGCCTGGATGCGCTCGAGCCCTCGGGCGGGATTCGAGGGAGCGACGGTCGCGAGCTTCTGGCCCGCGTAGCGGCCGAGGTCGGCAGGCATGAGCAGGAGCTGCCCGTGCCGCACGTCGACGATCGATCGGGGCGGGTCGTCGTCGGGATCGAACCCGGCGCGAAGCGCGGCCTGCAGGGCTCGGACGGCGCGGGGCATGTCGATGCGCGCGCGGAGCGCGGCGGCATCGAGGATCCGCATGGCGGCGATGACATCGGACATGCACCAAGCCTACTATGTGATGCGTAATACATCACCTCGATGCGAGCGCGCGAAGCAGCGCAGAAGGAGCGGACATGCACGCCGACGAAGGCGCCGCCACGATCAACCCCGTCGATCGCACGGAGGCCGACGCGGCGCCCGGGCCCGCGCGCTCGATGCCGCAGGCGCCCGAGTCCGATCCGCGGATGCCGCGCCTTGCCGGGTCGCCCGGATTCCGCGAGTTCATGCAGCGCGGCTGGGCCGACGTCGACCGCACGCCCGTCATCCCCTCCGGCGCGCCCGCCGCCGCAGCACGGCACCGCGAGCGGCTCTCGGCGGCCGCCGGGGGACGGGTGATCGCGATCGCGGCTGGCCGGGCGCCGATGCGCGTCAACGACAACGCGCACGAGTTCCGCGCCGACAGCGACTTCCTCTGGCTCGTCGGTGCGGGGGTGGAGGACGCCGTGCTCGTGCTCGAACCGGCGGGCGGCGGTCACGATGCGACGCTCTACCTGCCGTCGCCCTTCCGCCCGGGCGACGAAGGCTTCTTCGCCGACCCGCTGCGGGGTGAGCTGTGGGTCGGCCCGATGGCCGGCCTCGCCGAGTACGCCGACGTGCTCGGCGTGCGCACGCGGCGCATCGAGGAGCTCGACCTGCCGAGCGGCGCCCTCCTCGCCGGCACGCCTCCGACGACGGGTCCGGGTGCCGCGATCGCCGCTCACCCGCGGTCGGGCGAGCTCGCGCGCGTACTGGCCGAACTCCGCATGGTGAAGGACGACTGGGAGCTCGCCGAGCTGCGCGCCGCGGTCGACACCACGGTCGACGGCTTCGCGGCCACCGCGTTCGAGATCCCGGCCGCGGTGCGCCGCGGTGGCGAGCGATGGCTGCAGGGCACGTTCGACCGGTACGCGCGCACCTTCGGTGCGGGCACGGGGTACGCCTCGATCGTCGGATCCGGCGCCCACGCGCCCGTCCTGCACTGGGTGCGCGCCGAGGGCGACGTCGACCCCGAGGCGCTGCTGCTGCTCGACCTCGGCGTCGAGCGCCGGTCGGGCTACACGGCCGACGTCACCCGCACGCTGCCCGCGTCGGGCTCGTTCTCGACCGCCCAGCGCGAGGTGCACGACCTCGTCGAGGCCTCCCACCGCGCGGGGCTCGCAGCCGTCGGGCCGGGTCGTGACTGGGCCGACTTCCACACGGCGTGCATGGAGGTGCTCGCCCGGGGGCTCGCCGACTGGGGCCTCCTGCCGGTCTCGGTGGACGAGGCGCTCTCGCCAGAGGGGCAGCAGCATCGCCGATACATCGTGTGCGGCGTCGGCCACCACCTCGGCATCGACGTGCACGACTGCTCGGCCGCGAGCCACGCGGCGTACCAGGGCGCGAAGATGCGGCCGGGCATGGCGCTCACCGTCGAACCCGGGCTCTACTTCCACGCCTTCGACGAGACGGTCCCGCCCGAGCTCCGCGGGCTCGGCGTGCGGCTCGAGGACGACGTCGTCGTGACCGCCGACGGCGGCGAGGTGCTCTCGCGCGGGCTCCCGATCGACGCCGCGGGCATCGAGGCGTGGATGGCCGGGCTCCGCTGACACGTCGCGGGATCGGCTCCGCCGACCGTGCGGCGCCGGTTCGCGGCATCCGCCCCGATCTGGCAGAATAGGGGGTTGGATCGCCGCCCGACCCTCTATCAGGCCGCGGTCCGACCATTTCGAGCTTCCGCCGGGTGTGCACCCCACGCTCCAGGCGATCGGTTCAACCTTTCTACACATTCAGGAGAATCGTGGCTGTCAAGATCCGTCTCAAGCGTCTCGGCAAGATCCGTGCGCCGTACTACCGCATCGTCGTCGCCGACTCGCGCACCAAGCGCGACGGTCGTGTGATCGAGGAGATCGGCAAGTACCACCCCACCGAGCAGCCCTCGTTCATCGAGGTCGACTCCGACCGCGCGCAGTACTGGCTCGGCGTCGGCGCGCAGCCGACCGAGCAGGTGCTCGCCATCCTCAAGCTCACGGGCGACTGGGGCAAGTTCAAGGGCGACGAGAACGCCGTCTCGAAGGTCCAGACGAAGGACGCCAAGGCCGAGTTCGTCGCCGACGAGAAGAAGAAGCCGGTGCTGAAGCCCAAGGCCGAGAAGCCGGCCCCCAAGGCCGAGGAGCCCGCCGAGGCCGAGGCCGAGGCTGCGGAGACCGCGACGGACGAGGCGTAAGGCCTTGCTCCAGTCCGCGCTCGAACACCTCGTCAAGGGGATCGTCGATCACCCTGACGATGTGAAGGTCGTCTCCGCGTCGAGCGCACGCGGCGAGGTCCTCGAGGTTCACGTGAACCCCGAGGACCTCGGCCGTGTCATCGGCCGGGCCGGTCGCACCGCAAAGGCCCTCCGCACGCTCGTCACGGCGCTCGCCGACGGCCGCCGCGTGCGGGTCGACGTCGTCGACACCGACGACTGACGTGGCCGAAGCACCGAAGTCGCAGCTCCGGGTCGGTCGCCTCACGAAGGCGCACGGCCTGAAGGGCGCGATCAAGCTCGAGCTCTACACCGACGACCCCGAGCGACGTTTCACGCCCGGGGCCGAGTTCTCGCTGCAGGTGCCGAAGGAATCGCCCTGGCACGGCAAGCACCTCGTGCTGCGCGAGCTCCGCTGGTACAACGGGCACCCCGTCGGGTTCTTCGAGGGTGTCGACGACCGCACCGCGGCCGAGACCCTCATCAAGGCGATCCTCTGGGTCGAGCACGCCGACGACGAGGCGGCCGAGCCCGACGCGTGGTACGACCACCAGCTCGTCGGGCTCGCGGTCGTCCGCGACGGCGAGCGCATCGGCGAGGTCGTCCATGTCGACCACCTCCCCGCGCAGGACCTGCTCATCGTCAAGACCGCGGGCGGCGAGGTCATGGTGCCGTTCGTCTCCGCGATCGTGCCCGAGGTCGACCTCGAGGCCGGCACGCTCACGGTGACCCCGCCGGCCGGGCTCTTCGAGGAGATCCCCGAGACGGGGCAGCAGGATGCCTCGGCCGACGAGTCGGCCGACGCCGGCGCCGAGCTGCCCGGCGACGAGCCCGCCGCCGGCGACGAGCCCCGCGCGTAGGAGCGGGTCCGTGCGCGTCGACATCGTCACGATCTTCCCCGAGTTCTTCTCGGTGCTCGATCTCTCGCTGCTCGGTCGTGCGCGGGAGTCGGGCCTGCTCGAGATCACCGCGCACGACCTGCGAGACCACACGCACGACCGGCACCGCACCGTCGACGACACGCCGTACGGCGGCGGCGCGGGCATGGTCATGAAGCCCGAGCCGTGGGGCGAGGCACTCGACGCGATCGTCGGCGAGGGCGAGTCCGATGCGCTGCTCGTCGTGCCGTCGCCCGCGGGCGAGCCGTTCACGCAGCAGCTCGCGCGCGAGCTCGCGGCCGAGCCGCACGTCGTCTTCGCGTGCGGGCGGTACGAGGGCATCGACCAACGCGTCGTCGACCACTATTCGACGCGCATGCGGGTGCGGCTCATCTCGCTCGGCGACTACGTGCTCAACGGCGGCGAGGTCGCGGTGATGGCGATGATCGAGGCGGCGGGCCGTCTCGTGCCCGGCGTCGTCGGCAACCCCGATTCGCTCGTCGAGGAGTCGCACGAGAACGGGCTCCTCGAGTACCCGAGCTACACCAAGCCCGCCGAGTGGCGAGGACTCGAGGTGCCGCCGGTGCTGCGATCGGGCAACCACGGCGCGGTCGCCGCCTGGCGTCACGAGCAGCAGCTCGAGCGCACCCGCCGAGTCCGACCCGAGCTGCTCGCCGGAGGCGATGGCGCCGACGGCGACGCGTGAGCCGTTCTTCACCCGTTCGAAACACCCGGAACGCGTCCGCGTAACACCGCCTTCCTACCGTCGAAGCCGCGGGTGCCCTGATCCCCGCGGGAGGCGGGGTTCGAACATGGCCGTCACGAGTGCGGGTTCGCCCGCGATGCGGGCATCGACCCGCAGCCTGCGACTGGTCGCGGTGACGCACGGCCGGCCGACGTCGGCGAACCGAGCGGCCATCATCCGGCTCGTCGACGCCGTGGCCTCGTCGCGCCCGGCACTCGACGTGTCGATCGCCTTCATCGACGCCCGCGCTCGAGAACCGATCGAGCTCGTCGCCGACCGCGATGAGGGCGCGGTCATCGTGCCGCTCGTCCTCTCAGCCGGATTCCACGTGCGAACGGGGCTCGAGCTCGGCATCGCCCACTCGCGATCGCACGCCGGGCTGGCCGCCGGGCTCGGTCCCGACGATCGCATCGTCGACGTGCTCGCGAGGCGACTCGACCGGACCGGGCTCGACGACGACGACGTCGTCGTGCTCGCCGCCGCCGGCTCGAACGACCCGCGGGCGGTGCGCGAGTGCTTCGAGACCGCCCGCCGGCTCGGGCTGCGACTCGGTCGGCCCGTCACGGTCGGTTTCATCGCCGCGGGGCTGCCGCGGCTGCGCGACGCGATCGAGATGATCCGCGAGCTGCACCGCGGCCGGCGCGTGGTCGTCGGGCCCTACCTGCTCGCGCCCGGGCAGTTCTACGACGCGATCCTGACCTCCGGCGCGGACGTCGTCGCCGATGCGCTGCTCACACCCGACGCGTCGGCGCCGGCCGAGCTCGTCGACCTGGTGCTCGCCCGCTTCGACGAGACCCGGCCCGACACCCTACCCGGGGCCTGACTCGGGCAGCGCTCCGCCGCACCTGCTCGGGCCGACGGTGCGCGTGGGCCGGGCCGCTCGCACCGGTGACCGCACGGTCCGCCGTCAGCCGGCCCGGCTCGGTGCGTCGTCGGCCTCGAACGCGCGGGCGAGCAGCTCCGCGATCCGGCCGCGACAACCACCGCAGCCCGTGCCGGCACGGGTGTCGCGCCCGATCGCATCGACAGTGGCGTTGCCGCAGGCGGCCGACTCGGCGATGCGCCCGGCCGTGACCCCGTTGCACCAGCACACCGTCGCGGCGGGGGCGAGCCCAGCCGAACCGGTGCTCGGGTCGTCGTCGGGGCCGTCGAGGCGCAGCAGCATCGAGCGGTCGGCGGGCAGCTCGGCCCGTCGTTCGAACAGCAGCGTGAGCTCGGCGGCGGTGCGCGGCATCCCGACGCTCGCGAAGGCCGTGAGCACGCCGTCCTCGGTGACCATCTTGACGTATCGGGCGTGCTCCGGGTCGGCCCACTGGGCCACCCGCCGACGCGGGCGTTCGCGGTCGTCGTCCCACGGGTCAGCCGACACGTCGCCCACGGCGACCACGTCGAGGTGCTCGGCCTTCAGCATGACGATGGGTTCGCGTTCCGGCGCGAGCGCCTCGTCGGCGGCGATGGGCGGCGATCCCGGCGCGGCCGGGACGGCCCCGAGCGGCGCCAGATCGGACGATCGGGCCGAGCGCGCCGCCGCGACGAAGCGACCGGCGAGCCAGGCCGCCTGGCGCCATCCCGGGCCGATGAGGCCGGCGGGGGCGCCCGGGACGATCCGGTCGGAGCCGTGCCCGGCCGAGTCGGCGATCTGCGCGCAGTCGCCGATCGCGTGGATCGCCGGGTCGGTCCACGTCTGCAGTGACGGGTGCACGACGATGCCGACCGCGGTGCGCAGGCCGGCGAGCGTCGCGAGCTCGTTGCGCGGGCTCACACCGCACGAGAGCACGAGGAGGTCGCCGCGGAGCTCCTTGCCGTCGGCGGTGATCAGCCGGTCGAATCGGCGCTCGTCGTCCGCTCCGCGGAATCCGATCGCCTCGGCGCGGGAGTTCGCGACGACCGCGATCCCGCTTCGGCGGAGAGCTGCCCGGAGCACGAGTCCGCCTCCGCGATCGAGGTTGCGCGGCATCGGGTGCTGACCGTGGTGCACGACGCAGACCTCGGCTCCGGCGTGCGCGGCCGCGAGCGCGAGCTCGAGTCCGAGCACGCCGGCGCCGAGCACGATGATCCGCTTGCGCTCACGTACCGTGGCGAGCACCCGTTCGGCGTCGTCGAGGTCGCGGAGCGTCGTGACGCCGGCCGGCAGGTCGCCGTCACGACCGACGAGCGCGGCGCCGTGCCGCTCGAGCGACGTGAGGTCGCGTCGCGGCCGGTCGACGCCGTCGAGCGTCGGCACGTTGGCCCGGGCGCCCGTCGCCAGCACGAGCCGGTCGTACGGCACGAACTCGCCCGTCGAGAGCTCGACCGTCCTCGCGTCGCGGTGGATCGCGCGTGCGGAGACCCCGAGCAGCACGCGGGCGCCGGCGGCTTCGGCGGCGTCGCGGTCGCCGATGGTCATCGCACCGAGCTCGGTGGCGCCGACGGCGTACTCGGCGACCAGCACCCGGTTGTACGCCTCGACGTCTTCGCCGCCGATGACCGTGAGCTCGAGCACGCCCTCGGCGACGGCGGGGAGCAGTTCGTCGACGAAGCGGGCGCCGACCGGGCCGTATCCGATGAGGACGATGCGGTGAGGTGGGGTCATGCGACGGCTCCGTGCTCTTCGAGGCGATCGTCCCGCGCGGTCGTCGCGCCGACGCGCGGTGCGACGCGGGTGACCCGCACGTGATTGGTCTTGAACTCCGGCATCGCGGAGATCGGGTCGACGGCGTCGGAGGTGAGCAGGTTCGCGGCCTGGTCGTCGCCGAAGTGGAACGGCAGGAACACGCACTCGACGCGGACGTCGGTGGTGATCGCGGCGCGGCATCGGACGCGGCCGCAGGAGTTCTCGATGGCGACGATCTCGCCGTCGGCGACGCCGAGCCGCAGGGCGGTGGCCGGGTGCAGCGACGCGACGAGGACGGGCTGCGCGGTGAGCAGCTCGGGAACCCGGCGCGTCTGCGCACCGCTCTGGTAGTGCTCGAGCAGCCGACCCGTGACGAGCGTGAGCTCGTCGGGTGCCGGCGCCGGCCGGGCGCCCGCGCGGGGGGCGACCGCGACGAGGCGGGCGAGGCCGTCGGGGTGCGCGAAGCGCTCGGTGAACAGGCGCGGTGTCGATGTGCCGCCGCGCGGGTAGGGCCAGTACGCCGGCTCGCCCCGGTCGAGGCTCGCGTAGTCGATGCCCGAGTAGTCGGCGATGCCGCCCTCGGATGCGCGCCGCAGTTCGTCGAAGACGGTCTCGGGCTCCGTGGCGAAGCCGGTGCGGCGGCCCAGCAGGCGGGCGAGCTCCGCAAGCACCCAGAGCTCGTCGCGCACGCCCTGGGGCGGGTCGAGGGCGCGCCTCCGGCGGAGCACCCTGCCCTCGAGCGAGGTCATCGTGCCCTCCTCCTCGGCCCACTGCAGCACGGGCAGCACGACGTCGGCGAGCGCGGCCGTCTCGGACGGGACGAAGTCGCACACGACGAGGAGGTCGAGCGCCGCGAGCCCGTCGCGCACGGCTGCGGCGTTCGGCGAAGAGACGACGGGGTTCGAGCCGTGCACGAGCAGGGCCCGGACGCCGCCGGCCCGCCCGAGCGACTGCAGCAGCTCGACCGCCGGCACGCCCGGGCCCGGGATCTCGTCGGGCTCGACGCCCCACACCCGGGCGACGTGCTCGCGCGCCGCAGGGTCGGTGATCTTGCGATAGCCGGGCAGCTGGTCGCACTTCTGGCCGTGCTCGCGGCCGCCCTGGCCGTTGCCCTGCCCGGTGAGCGTGCCGTAGCCGCTGCCCGGTCGTCCCGGCAGCCCGAGCAGCAGGGCGAGGTTGATCGCGGCGGTCGCGGTGTCGGTGCCGTCGACGTGCTGTTCGACGCCTCGCCCGGTGAGGATGAACGTGCGACCGCCCGCGGCGAGCCGGCGGGCGAGATCGCGCAGCATCGCGGCGGGAACCCCCGTGACCGATTGCACGCGCGCGGGCCACCAGCTCGCGACGCTGCGGCGCACGGCGTCGTACCCCGCGGTCCGCCGCTCGAGGTAGCGGGTGTCGGCGAGCCCCTCGGCGATCACGATGTGCGCGAGTCCGAGCAGCAGCACGAGGTCGGTGCCCGGAGCCGGCTGCAGGTGCGCCCCGCGGCCGTCATCGGTCAGCCGCGCGGTCGCGGTGCGCCGGGGATCGACCACGACGAGCCCGCCGGCGGCCTGCGCACCCGCCAGGTGTCCGATGAACGGCGGCATCGTCGCGGCGACGTTCGTGCCGAGCAGCAGCACGGTGTCGGCCGCGTCGAGGTCCTCGAGCGGGAACGGCAGGCCGCGGTCGACGCCGAATGCGCGGTTGCCCGCTGCGGCGGCCGACGACATGCAGTACCGGCCGTTGTAGTCGATGCGGCTCGTGCCGAGCGCGAGCCTCGCGAACTTGCCGAGCTGGTACGCCTTCTCGTTCGTCAGCCCGCCGCCGCCGAAGACGCCCACGGCGTCGGCCCCGTACCGATCGCGGATGCCTCGGAGCCGTGTCGCGACGAGATCGAGTGCCTCCTCCCAGCTCGCCTCGTGGAGCCCGCCGTCGGCGCCGCGCACGAGCGGGGCGAGCAGTCGCGAGGGCGAGCGGAGCAGCTCGGGCGAGGTCCAGCCCTTCTTGCACAGGCCACCGCGGTTCGTCGGGAATTCGCGGCCGGCGACGATGACCGGCGCGATCGGCTCGGTCGTCGGGGGCGCGGCCGACCGCGAGGCATCCGCCGCGGTGAGGGTCATGGCGCACTGCAGCGCGCAGTACGGGCAGTGGGTGTCGGCGGCGGCTGTCGGCATCGCGGGTTCCTCACACCCGGTGCGAACGAAGCGGACGCACGTAGACGAGGGCGGTCAGGAGGAGGAGCCCGGCGTAGGCGGCGACGAATCCGAGGAACGCCGCCGAGTAGCCGCCCGTCGTCTGGAACGAGAGGTTCAGGGCCTGCGGGATGAGGAAGCCGCCGTACGCGCCGATCGCCGAGATGAGGCCGAGCGCCGCCGCCGCCTTCCGGCGACGGGCGGCGTCGTCGCCGGAGGCGCGCAGCGCGAAGACGACCGGCACCATGCGATACGTCGAGCCGTTGCCGATGCCGGCCGCGGCGAACAGCAGGAGGAACAGCCCGAGGAACGGCCAGAAGCCGGCCGCGGGCACGACCACGACGACGACGAGGGTGATGGCACCCATGGCCGCGAAGGCGCACATCGTGATGCGGGCCCCGCCGAACCGGTCGGCGAGCCGGCCGCCGAAGGGGCGGGCGAGCGACCCCACGAGCGCCCCGAGGAAGGCGAGGGAGACCGACGCGCCGCCGACCGCGAAGGTCGAGAACGCGGGGAACTGGTCCGCGATGAGCTTCGGGAACACGCTCGCGAAGCCGATGAACGAACCGAACGTGCCGATGTAGAGCGAAGAGAGCAACCAGAGGTGCGGCTCCTTGAGGGCGGCCGCCGAGCCGGCGAGGTCGGCCTTCGCGTTCGAGAGGTTGTCCATGCGGCGCCAGGCGCCGATCATCGCGACGACGATGAGCGGCACCCAGATCCAGCCGGCGAGCGGCAGTTGCAGGGTCGCGCCGGCGCCGATCGTGATGATGACGGGCACGGCGAACTGCGCGACCGCGGCGCCGAGGTTGCCGCCCGCGGCGTTGAGGCCGAGCGCCCAGCCCTTCTCGCGCTGCGGGTAGAAGTACGTGATGTTCGCCATGGAGCTCGCGAAGTTGCCGCCGCCGAACCCGGCGAGCGCCGCGGCGGCGAGGAGCACGGGGAACGGCGTCGCCGGGTTCACGACGCAGACGGCGAGCGCGATCGTCGGCACGAGGAGCAGCCCGGCCGAGACGATCGTCCAGTTGCGTCCGCCGAACCTCGGCACGAGGAACGAGTAGGGGATGCGCAGGGTCGCGCCGACGAGGCTCGGAATCGAGATGAGCCAGAACACCTCGCTCGTCGAGAGCACGAACCCCGCATCCGGCAGCGCGACCGCGACGATCGACCAGAGCTGCCACACCACGAAGCCGAGGAACTCGGCGAAGATCGACCAGCGCAGGTTGCGGCGGGCGATGCTGCGCCCCTGCGACGCCCACTGCACCGCATCCTCGGGGTCCCAGCCGTCGATCCACCGGCCGGGCCGGGTGACGAGGTCCGGTGCGGGCTGCGCAGCGGTCGGGCTCTGGGTCGAGTGCGGTTCGGTGCTCACGGTGTCGGTCATCGGGGCCTCCGTTGCGGTCGCGGTCGGGGTTCGTGACGTCGACGCTAGTGAGCGGGTGTTTCGACCGGTCGCTGCGGTCGTGAACGCTGCGTCTCCACCTGCTCACCCGCGCGGCGGCGACGTGTGAGGGCGGTCATCAGACGTCGATCCGGTAGCCGCGCTTGACGACGGTCGTGATGAGTCCGGGTACGCCGATGGTGCGGCGCAGGCGGCTGAGCGCGACCTCGAGCGCGTGCGGGTCGGTCGTGCCGGGCAGGCCGGATGCCAGGCGGTCGCGTGCGACGACCGCGCCGTGGGCGAGGACGAGCGCGCGCAGCAGCGCGAGCGCGACGGGGGCGAGCGGCACTCGTCGATCGTGGATGTCGAGCATCGAGCCGCGGAGCTCGAGCGGCCCGTGCCGGGTGTCGAGGCGGATGACGCGCGACTGCTCGAGGTGCTCGCACACGAGGCGGATGAGTGCGCCCATCCGGTAGCGCACCGGCGTGATCGGGGTGATGCCGGCATCCTCGAGCGGGGCGGCAGTCACGGGACCGACGGCCGCGGCGACGACGGGACCGCACATCGCGTCGACGAGCTCGTCGTACCGCCCGCGCGCCTCAGCGGCGCCGAAGAGCGCGTGCACCGCCGGTGCGCTCGTGAAGGTGATGCAGTCGAGCCCGCCCGAGCAGGCCGCGTCGATGAGCCGGTCGACGCGGTCGTCGTCGGCGTCGGTCTCCACCCAGCGGTACGGCTCGACCGTGAGCACGCGGGCGTGCGCCTCGTGCAGCCGTTCGAGCTGGAACGGCTGCAGGAAGCCGTGCAGCTGCACCGCGACGGTGAGACCCGGCGGATAGCGTTCGAGCACCTCGTCGACGAGCGACTCGGTCGTCTCCTCGGCGCTCATCCCCACGTCGCCGAGGCCCGCGGCGCGGATGCCGCCGCGCGCCTTCGGCCCGCGCACGAGGATGTCGGTCGCGGAGAGCGCCTCGACGAGGTCCTCGCCGAGCCCAGCGGCATCGGCGACCTCGAACCAGCGCCGCACCCCGTACGCGGTCGTGGCGAGCAGCACGTCGGGGCGTGCGGCGATGATCGCCCTGGTGTCGGCGATCACGGGATCGTCGGAGACCGCGTTCGCCATGCGCAGCGTCGGTGCGTGCAGCACCTGGGCGCCCCGTCGTGCGAGGGCGTCGATCAGGTCGCCCGCGCGGCGGTCGCTCGTCACGCCGATCCGGAATCCGGCGAGCTGGTCGGGCCGGAAGCCCGGCGCGCAGTCCGAGGCATCCGTCATGCGACCACCGACCAGCGGGCGGCGCGCTCCATGAGCTCGGCGGCGCTCGCGTCGCCGTCGTGCGCGAGGCGCACGACCTCGCCGACGACCACGACGGCGGGTGAGGCGACCCGGGCCCGTGCCGCCGCCTGCACGATGTCGCCGAGCGTGCCGAGCGTCGTCCGCTGCGCCGGGGTGCAGCCGCGTTCCACGACGGCGACGGGATGCCGTGCCGGGAGTCCGTGCCTCGCGAGGCCGGCCGCGAGCGACGGCAGCGTGCCGATGCCCATGAGGACGACGATCGTGCCGCCGAGCCCTGCGAGGTGGCGCAGCTCGTCGTCGGTGAGCGGGGCGTGACCCGACACGACGGTGAATGCGTGGCTCACCCCGCGGTGCGTGAGCGGGATGCCGGCGGCCGCCGGCACCGAGATCGCACTCGTGACGCCGGGCACCACGTCGACGGGGATGCCCGCGGCATGGCAGGCGAGCACCTCTTCGCCGCCGCGGCCGAGCACGTAGGGATCGCCGCCCTTCAGTCGGACGACGTGGGCGCCGGATGCCGCGTGGCCGACGAGCATCGCCTCGATCTCGTGCTGAGGCACGGCGTGGTGGCCCGGGCGCTTCCCGACATCGACGAGCAGCGCCCCCGGCGCGAGAGCTGCGAGCTCGTCGTGCGGAGCCAGCCGGTCGTAGAGCACGACATCGGCGTCGGCGAGCGCACGCGCGGCGCGCAGCGTCAGCAGGTCGACGGCGCCCGGGCCCCCGCCGACGAGCGTCACCCGGCCGGTCATCGTGCGCCCTCCCGCACGGGGATGCGCGCCCCCGAGACGAGCACCGCCCGCCCGTCGGCGCGCTCCTCGGGGGTCGCCGGGCGGAACTGGTCCCGTTCCGGTACCCGGGCGATCGACGGGTCGGGGGTGCCGGGGGCGTTGACGAACGAGCGGAAGCGCCGGAGCCGCTCGGGGTCGGCGAGGGTCGCCGCCCACTCGTCCTCGTAGTGCTCGACGTGCGCGCCGACCGCGGCTTCCAGTTCTGCTGCGAGACCGAGCGAGTCGTCGACGACGACCTCGCGCACGTGGCCGATCCCGCCCTCGAGGTCCTCCATCCAGCGGGCGGTCCGCTGCAGGCGGTCGGCGGTGCGGATGTAGTACATCAGGTACCGGTCGATGTACCGGATGAGCGTCTCGTCGTCGAGGTCGCTCGCGAGCAGCTGCGCGTGCGCCGGCTGGAAGCCGCCGTTGCCGCCGACGTAGAGGTTCCAGCCCGCGTCGGTCGCGATCACGCCGACGTCCTTGCCGCGCGCCTCCGCGCACTCGCGGGCGCACCCCGAGACGCCGAACTTGAGCTTGTGCGGGGAGCGGAGACCGCGGTAGCGCAGTTCGAGGCGGACCGCCATGGCCACCGAATCCTGCACGCCGTAGCGGCACCAGGTCGAGCCGACGCAGCTCTTCACGTTGCGCAGTGCCTTGCCGTACGCCTGCCCCGACTCGAAGCCGGCGTCGACGAGCCGGCGCCAGATGTCGGGCAGCTGGTCGAGCCGTGCGCCGAACAGGTCGATGCGCTGGCCGCCGGTGATCTTCGTGTACAGGCCGAACTCCATCGCCACCTCGGCGATGACCGCGAGCTTCTCAGGAGTGACCTCGCCGGCGGGGATGCGGGGGACGACCGAGTAGGTGCCGTCCTTCTGCATGTTCGCCATCGCCCGGTCATTGGTGTCCTGCAGTGCTCCGCGGCCGCCGTCGAGGATGTACGAGCCGTGCTGGGTGGCGAGGATCGACGCGATCACCGGTTTGCAGACGTCGCACCCCCGGCCGGTGCCGAGCCGCTCCACGATCTCGTCGAACGACGTGAGCCCGAGCACTCGGATCGACTCGAAGAGCTCCTGCCGGCTCAGGTCGAAGTGCTCGCACAGCGCGCGCGACGGGGTCACGCCCGACTTCACGAGCTCCGACTCGAGCAGCTTCTTCACGAGCGGCACGCAGGAGCCGCACTGCGTGCCGGCCCGGGTGCACGCCTTGAGCTCGCCGAGGTCGGTGCAGCCCGGCACGTGATCGTCGCCGGCGACCGCGCCGCGGATCGTGCCCGCGGCGACGTTGTTGCAGGCGCAGACGAGCGCGCCGTCCGGCAGCTCGTCGCCGGCGGGCGGCTCGACGCCGGCTGCCGACAGGTAGGCCGCGGGTTCGGCCGAGAGCTCCGTGCCGAGCAGCGGCCGGAGCGAGGAGTACGGAGCCGCGTCGCCGACGAACACGCCGCCGAGCAGCGTCTTCGCGTCGTCGGTCATGACGAGCTTCTGGTACAGCCCGCGAGCGGGGTCGGCGTAGACGATCTCGAGTGCGTGCTCGGTTCGCGCGAGGGCGTCGCCGAAGCTCGCGACGTCGACGCCCGAGAGCTTGAGCTTGGTCGCGTCGTCGACCGTCGTGAACTCCGCGGTCCCGCCGAGCAGCCGGTCGGCGACGACCTCCGCCATGGCGTTCGCCGGGGCGACGAGACCCGTGCACCGCCCGTCGAAGCTCGCCACCTCGCCGATGGCCCAGACGTTCGGCAGGGACGTCGCGCACGAGGTGTCGACGGCGACGCCGCCGCGCGGGCCGAGCTCGAGGCCGAGGTCGCGGGCGAGCTCGTCGCGCGGGGTGATGCCGATCGCGAAGACGATCACGTCGCAGTCGATGCGACGCCCGTTCGCGAGCTCGACGCCGACCACCGAACCGTGCTCGACGACGACCGCCGCCGGGCGGGTGCCGAGGTGCAGGCCGATGCCCTGGCCCGCCATGATGCGGCCGAGTGCGCGTCCCGCGCCCTCGTCGAGCTGGGCCGACATGAGCCAGCCGCCCGAGTGCACGACGGTCGTGTGCGCGCCGAGCCCGGCGAGCCCGCCCGCGGCCTCGAGGCCGAGCAGCCCGCCGCCTGCGACGACGACCTGGGCGGGCCTGCCTCGCTCCCGGGCGATCGCCGCGGTCTCGGCGACGAGCGCGTCGACGTCGTCGATCGTGCGGTACACGCGGGCGTGCTCGACCCCGGGGAGGTCGGGAACCGGTGCGCTCGAACCCGTCGCGAGCACGAGCTCGTCCCACGGCAGGACCAGGCCGCTCGAGGTCGTCGCGGTGCGCGCCGAGGCGTCGACGTCGACGACCCGGTCGCCCACGACGAGCTCGACGCGGCCGTCATCCCACATCGCGCTCGGTTCGAGGGTGAGGTCCGTCGCGGCATCCGCGAGCCGGGTGCTGAGCGCGACCCGGTCGTACGGCGCATGGCGTTCTTCGCCGACGACGGTGACGCGCAGCGCGTGGTCGGCGTCGCGGGCGTGCAGGCTGTCGGCGAGGCGATGGGCCGCGGGCCCGCCGCCGACGATGACGACGTCGCGCACCGCGGCACGGCTGTTCTCGGTCATGCTGCCTCCCCGGGCTCGGATGAGGCGAGCGTAGGTGGGGGCGGTTTCGGGGCTGTTACGGCGGGGTAACCTCGGCGCACCGGCGCCGCACGCCCCCGGTCGCCGGGTGTGAGGCGGACGTCATGCGGGTGTAACGGCGACGGGAGGATCGTCGAAACAGGCGGCCGCTAGCGTCGGACGCACGCGCCGGCGCCCCGAGCGCCGCCGAGGAGAGGAGCCGCCATGTCGACGACGATCGAGTCGAGGGTCGCCTGGGTGCGGACCTGCGGCGTCGACGACCTCGAGCCGGGCTGGGGCGAGGTCGCACTGCACGGGTCTCGCCAGATCGCCCTGGTCCTGCTCGACGATCGCGAGGTCTACGCCGTCGACCACCACGATCCGCACACGGGCGCACCCGTGATGGCGCGCGGCATCGTGGGGTCGCGGGGCGAGCGCCCGACGATCGCCTCGCCGCTGCACAAGGAGGTCTACGACCTCGGCACGGGGGAGTGCTTCACCGACGGCTCGCTCGCGCTTCGCACCTACCGCACCCGGATCGTCGGAGGCATGATCGAGGTCGAGCTCGACGTGTGAACCTGTACGCCGTCGGTTCAGCCGCGCTGCGTGAGCACGATCGGGTCGCCGTCGGTGACGGCGATCGTGTGCTCCGAGTGCGCGCCGCGCGAGCCGTCGGCACTGCGGAGCGTCCAGCCGTCGGGATCGGTGAAGATCTCGTCGGTCGTCTCGAGCCACCACGGCTCGATCGCGATCACGAGGCCGGGCTTGAGGGGAAGCCCGCGACCCGGGCGCCCGCTGTTCGGGATGTGCGGGTCGCCGTGCATGGTGCGGCCGACGCCGTGCCCCCCGAAGTCGGTGTTGACGCGGTAGCCCGACGCCTTCGCGACGTCGCCGATCGCCCGGGAGATGTCGCCGATGCGGTTGCCGGGACGCGCGGCGGCGATGCCGGCGGCGAGCGCGCGCTCCGTCGAGTCGATGAGCCGCAGATCCTCGTCGCGAGGGGTGCCGACGACGATCGATCGCGCCGAGTCGGCGACCCAGCCGTTCACCGAGGCGGCGAAGTCGAGGCTCAGCAGGTCGCCGTCGCGCAGCTTGTAGTCGCGGGGGAGCCCGTGCAGCACCGCGTCGTTCACCGAGGTGCAGATGACCTTGCCGAACGGACTCGCGCCGAACGACGGGTGGTAGTCGATGTAGCAGCTCTCCGCTCCGGCCTTGCGGATCATCTCGTGCGCGAGCGCGTCGAGCTCGAGCAGGTTGACGCCGACGGCCGCGGCCTTCGACGTCGCCTCGATGACGCTCGCGACGAAGCGGCCGGCGGGCCGCATCTCCTCGATCTCGGCGGGGGTCCTCAGTTCGATCACGGTCATCCTCTCCGAGTCCATTCTGTCGGCTCCGCCCTGAGTGAACACCCGGCGCGCTCGCAGGCGGTCGGGATTAGCCTTGGCACATGCTCATCCGGCGCCTCTTCTACCGCTGGCAGTTCATCGCGATCGTCGCGCTGCCGGTGTGGTTGCTCGTGGGCTGGGCGATCTTCGGCTCGGGCGGCTGGGGCACGCTCGGGCTCGTCGTCGTCGTGCCGATCGCGTTCCTCACGCTCGGGGTGGTCGCCCTGCTCGTGAACGCGAGGCCGACGGTCCGCCGCGAGCGGGCGGTCTCGTGGACCGACGTCGGCGTGCTCGGCGCCTGGCACGCCGCCATCATCGGCACCGGGTTCTACCTCGCCTCCAGCGGCGTGTTCGGCCTCCTCGCGGTGGTCGGTGCGATCGCCGCGTTCTGGGTGGTCCTGTGGGAGCTCGTGCGCGACGGCGCGAGGCGCATGAACGCGTCGATGGCCGAGTTCGAGCGGCTCGCGGCCGAGCAGCGCGGCGGCGCACCGGCGGGGGATGCCTCGGCGCGGCGTCCGCCGTTCCCGTCGACCGGCTCGGGGCGGGGCGACGACGACGGCGATGTCATCATCGTCCACGAGGTGCGCGACTGATCACCGTCGCGGCGCGGTCGAGGCATCCGTCTCGTCGCTTTGGCTGTCGGGCCGTCGGCATGGCACAATAGAGGATTGTGCCGCTGCAGGAGCGATCCTGCCGACGACTCTGCCTCCGGGGAGCATGCGACGCACGGTCACCGTGCGAGGCGGCACCAGACACTTTCCCATCAAGATCCGCGTTCGACCGGTGGCGGGCGCAGAGAGCGAATCATCATGCACATCCTCGACCATGTCGACGCGGCGAGCCTGCGTTCCGACATCCCGGAGTTCCGGGCGGGTGACACCGTCAAGGTGCACGTGAACATCATCGAAGGCACGCGCTCGCGCATCCAGGTCTTCCAGGGCGTCGTCATCGGCCGCTCGGGCGAAGGCGTGCGCGAGACCTTCACGGTCCGCAAGGTCAGCTTCCAGGTCGGCGTCGAGCGCAAGTTCCCGGTGCACTCCCCGGTCATCGACCACATCGAGGTCGTCACCCGCGGTGACGTGCGTCGCGCGAAGCTCTACTACCTGCGCAAGCTGCGCGGCAAGAAGGCGAAGATCAAGGAGAAGCGCGACGCCTGATCCGGCGCGCGTGAATCGCGGCCTGCCGCGAACTTCCGACCGAGCTCCCCACCATAGACTGGTGGGGAGCTCGGGCGGTTAAATGACAGAAGAAGACACCACCACGCGCGCAGATCGCGCGGGTACGGCAACGGCACGACGGCAGCGCAGCTTCCTCCTCTTCCTGAGGGACCTGCTCGTCATCTTCGTGGTGGCGGTGCTCGTTTCGTTCCTCATCAAGACGTTCCTCATCCGATCGTTCTTCATCCCATCGCAGTCGATGGAGGAGACGCTCGTGAAAGACGACCGCATCATCGTGAACCAGCTGGTGCCGGAGCTCACGCCGATCTCGCGCGGCGACGTGGTCGTCTTCAAGGATCCGGGGGGCTGGCTGACGTCGGTGCCCGAGCCGAACCAGCCGCCGCTCGTCGCGGCCGTCGACTGGTTCCTCGCGTTCGTCGGGCTGAGTGCGCCCGACTCGAACGACCACCTCGTGAAGCGCGTCATCGGGCTGCCGGGCGATCACGTCGAGTGCTGCAACGCGCTCGGCCAGATGAGCGTCAACGGGGTGCCGCTCGACGAGCCGTACATCTTCCTGCCGCCGGGCGACACGAAGGCCTCGGAGGTGGACTTCGACGAGGTCGTCCCCGACGACTCGCTCTGGGTCATGGGCGACAACCGCAACAACTCGAAGGACTCGCGCTACAACGCCGACACCCCGCTCAAGGGCTTCGTCCCGATCGAGAACGTCGTCGGTCGCGCGTTCGTCGTCAGCTGGCCGCTCTCGCACTGGTCGTGGCTCGACAACTACCCCGACGTGTTCGAGGGCGTCGACGAGGGTACTGGCTGATGCCGAAGCAGGCGATCCCGAACCTCAAGCTCGAGCGCGAGCTGTTCGACGAGGGGGCGCCGTTCGTGCTCGCCTGCGACGAGGTGGGCCGGGGTGCGCTCGCCGGCCCGGTCACGGTCGGACTGGTCGTCATCGACCAGACGGTCAGGCGCATGCCGACGGGGCTGCGCGACTCGAAGCTCATGACCGAGCCCCGCCGCGAGGCGATGGCGCCCCGAGCTGCCGCATGGGTCATGGCGGCTGCGGTCGGCGAGGCGTCGGCGAACGAGATCGACGCGCTCGGCATCATGGCCTGCCTGGGTCTGGCGGGGGCCAGGGCACTCGCCTCGCTGCCGGCAGAACTCGCCCCCGAGCTCCGCGGGGCGCCGCTCATCCTCGACGGCAACCACGACTGGCTGAGCCCGGCGATCGAGTACCGCGCCCGCGTGCGCACGCGCATCAAGGCCGACCGCGACTGCGCGTCGGTCGCTGCGGCGTCGGTCATCGCGAAGGTGCACCGCGACGGCGGCATGCGCCTGGCCCACACCGAGACCCCGTTGTACTCGTGGGACGAGAACAAGGGCTACTCGAGCCGCGCGCACTTCGCCGCGATCGACGAGCACGGTCCGAGCGACCTGCACCGCCGGACCTGGCTGCACGAGCGCGAGCGCGAGGCGCCGGCGTTGTTCGACCTCGGCGTAGGATGATTCGCGATGGATGAAGACGAGTTCGAAGACTACGACCGCGAGGTCGAGCTGGCCCTGTACCGCGAGTATCGCGACATCGTCGCGCAGTTCAAGTACGTGGTCGAGACCGAGCGACGGTTCTACCTCGCGAACGAGGTCGAACTCGTTCGACGCGACACCGAGCACGACTTCTACTTCGAGCTCACGATGAAGGACGTCTGGGTGTGGGACGTCTACCGAGCCGACCGTTTCGTGAAGAGCGTGCGCGTGCTCACCTTCAAGGACGTCAACGTCGAGGAGCTCGCCACCCGCGAGTTCGAGCTTCCGAAGGAGCTCGCGCTCGACGAGTGAGCCCGCGGGGGCCCGCTCCCCGGCACCGCTCCGAGAGGGCGGGGCCTCTGACTCACGGCTCATCGTCGTCGGATCCGTCGCGTCCAGAGTCCTCCGGTGTCGCGCCGGGCGTGCCCCTCGACCTCGAGTTCGGCGAGCGTGGACATGACATGTCCCGGCGACATACCGCTTCGGCGGGCCAGGTCGTCGACTCCGCGGGCCGCACGCGTGCTGAGCGCATCGAGCACGCGGAGCCCGTCGTGGCTCGGCTCGACGGGTGCGGACGTCGAGACTCGGCCGCCCGACGGGGAAGCCCCGCCGATGGCGGCGCCGAGGCCCGAGGCGAGTTCGGCCATCTGGGCCGCGTCGACGACGCAGATCGCGTCGCGTTCGCGGAAGAGCCGATGGCAGCCTGCTGACGCAGGACTCGTGACGGGCCCGGGCACCGCCCCGAGCGGTCGGCCGAGCTCGGTGGCGTGCGTGGCGGTGTTGAGCGAGCCCGACCGCAGTCCGGCCTCGAGCACGACGGTCGCATCGCCGGCCGCGGCGATGAGTCGGTTGCGCATGAGGAACCGCCACTTCGACGGCGCGGTGCCGCACGCGACCTCCGAATAGACGGCGCCCGTCTCGGCGATGCGTGAGAGCAGTGCCTCGTGACCGCTGGGGTAGTAGCGGTCGATCCCGCCGGCGAGGAACGCGACCGTCGTCCCGTCGCTCGCGAGCGCGGCCCGGTGCGCCGTGCCGTCGATGCCGTATGCGCCGCCCGAGACGATCGCGAACCCGCGGTCCACGAGCCCGGCCGAGGCCTCGGCGGTGACGTGCTGGCCATAGCCGGTGGCCGCTCTGGCGCCCACGAGCGAGATGGTGGCCTGCCCCTCGGCGAGGGCCTCCGGGCGCCCTCGCACCCACAGCGAGACCGGCGCGGCCGCGCCCAGATCGTCGATGCGCCACGGCCACTCGGGATCGCCCGGTACGAGCAGGCGCGCCCCGACGCGCGCCGCCTGCACGAGCGAGCGGGCGAAGGCCTCGTCGTCGAGGCGCGGTCGCCACCGTCCGAGCGCCTGCACGGCCGACTGCAGGGTCGCCGTCTCGCCGTCGCGGCCCAGCACCTCGGCGAGCTCCGAAGCGGGTGCCCCGCCGGCGACGAGGCCGGCGACGGCGCGGGCGCCGGCAGCGGCGACCGCCCTGCCGAGCACCCCGTCGCCGGGTTCGGCCAGGAACCCGAGCAGTGCCCGCGCCTCGGCATCGGCGCGGCGTTCGTCGCCGGTGCGGGCATGTGCGCGGACGGCGTCGAACACGGCGGCGTCGACATGGCGGAACGGGTCGGTGCTCATGCCTCTGCTCCCGTCTTGAAGAAGCTCGCGCGGCCGACGTGCTCGGCTCCGGGCGATCCGGCCCCCGCGAGATCGGCGAGGGTCCACGCGACCTTGAGGATTCGGTCGTAGCCGCGCATCGTGATGGCACCGAGCTCGAGCATCCGGTCGATGCCCTTCGTGGCTGCGCCGCCGGGATGCAGCCGGCCGGCGCCGCGCAGCCAGGTACCGGGCATCTCCGCGTTGGTGCGCCACGGCGTACCGCGCAGGCGCTCGGCCGCCGCCAGCCTCGCCTCGCCGACGCGATGTCGTGCTTCGGCGGTCGAGACGGTCGAACCGTCGCCGGCCAGGCGCATCGCCGCCACGGTGATGCGAGGTACCCGCAACTGGAGGTCGATCCGGTCGAGCAGCGGGCCCGAGAGTCGAGCGAGATAGCGCCGCTGCACGATCGGCGCGCACGTGCAGTCGCTCGTGCCCGCATTGCCGCACGGGCACGGGTTGGAGGCGAGGACGAGCTGGAAGCGCGCCGGGAACGTGGCGACGGCGTTCGCGCGATGGATCGAGATCGTGCCCGACTCGATGGGCTGCCGCAGCACGTCGAGCACCGCCCTCGGGAACTCCGGGGCCTCGTCGAGGAAGAGCACCCCGTGGGTCGCGCGGGCGGCGGCCCCCGGACGGATCATCCGGCTGCCGCCACCGACGATCGCCGCCGCCGTCGCGGTGTGGTGCGGCGCCTCGAACGGGGGACGGAACGAGAGCGACCCGTTGGGACGGAGGCCGGCGAGCGATCGGATCGACGCGACCTCGAGCGCTGCATCGGCATCGAGATCGGGCAGCAGGCCGGGCAGCCGCGCCGCGAGCATCGTCTTGCCGGCACCGGGCGGCCCCAGGAGGGAGAGGTGGTGTCCGCCTGCGGCGGCCACGAGCATCGCATCGACGGCGTCCGTGTTGCCCGCGACGTCGGCGAGATCGCCGGGCAGCTCGCAGACGACGTCGTCGACGGCGGGGGCCTCGACCGCTGCCACCTCGCGCGGAGGGTACGCAGCGCCGTGCCAGATCGCCGCCTCCAGGAGCGACGCGACCCCGACGACGCGCACCCCGGGGACGAGTGCCGCCTCGGCGGCGTTGGCGGTCGGCACCATCACGAGGTCGTGCCCCGCCCTCGCCGCCGCGAGCACGGCCGGCAGGACGCCGTCGATCGGGCGGAGGCGCCCGTCGAGCCCGAGTTCGCCGAGATGCACGACCCGGTCGATCGACGCCGTCGGCACCTCGCCCGCGGCGCCGAGGCAGGCGAGCGCGATCGCGAGGTCGAACCCCGACCCGTGCTTCGGGAGGGCGGCAGGGGAGAGGTTCACCGTGAGTCGTCGGGTCGGCAGCGGGCACCCGGCGTTGCTGGCGGCCGAACGGACACGGTCGCGGGCCTCGCCGAGTGCGGCATCGGGCAGTCCGATGATGACGACGGCGGGCAGTTGCGAGGAGAGGTCGGCTTCGACCTCGACGATCGATCCCGTGAGGCCGAGCAGGGCGACGGAGCGCGTCCGGGCGACCGACATCAGCACACCCCCTCGAGGTGCTCGATGACCACCGCACCGGAGGGCGGCGCGAGGACCGAGACGGCGTCGATCCTGATGAGGTCGGCGCGCGCGCCGGTCTCGTCGCACCAGGCCGCCGCGAGTCGTCGGAGTCGCGCGAGCTTGCGCGGCGTGATCGACTCGAACGGGTGGCCGTAGCCGGCCCCCGAGCGTGTCTTCACCTCGACGAACACGAGGGTCGCACCCGCACGGGCCACCAGGTCGACTTCGCCGAGCGCACAGCGCCAGTTCCGGTCGACGACCGTCATGCCGGCGCCTTCGAGATGCTCGGCGGCGAGCTGTTCGCCACGTCGTCCGAGTTCGGTGTTGTGGTTCATCGGCACCACCTCCGCGTCCAGCGTCGACCGTCGCGGACGGCGGTCCGCCGTCGACTGCCGTCGAACCGACGGATCCGTCGCACCCCGAGCTGTCGAGGAGGGGTCGCCCGCACTGTCGAGGACGGGTGCCCCGGCACGCCCGGCGTCGTCCGGGGACGTGTCGGCGCCCACGTCTAGGCTGGCCGCGAGGAGGACCCGTGCACCCACGACTCGGCTTGTATCCGGCGGCGCGAACCGTCATCGCGCACGTGAGCGACACCCATCTGCTCGCGGGCGGCGCGCCGCTCGGCGGAGTCGCCGACACCGAGGGCGCGCTCGCGCAGGCTGCAACGCAGCTGCGGAGGCTCGGTCCGGCGCTCGACGCCATCGTGGTGACCGGCGACGTGGCCGACCTCGGCGAACCCGACGCGTACGCCCGCGCACGCGCGGCACTCGAGCCGGTCGCCGCCGACGCCGGTGCCCGCCTCGTCTGGGTGATGGGCAACCACGACGAACGTGCGCCCTTCCGTACCGAGCTCCTCGACGAGCCCGCGAGCGACGACCCCGTGCACCAGGTGTTCGACCTCGACGGGCTCCGCATCGTCGCACTCGACTCGAGCGTGCCGGGCTACCACCACGGCGAGCTGGATGTCTCGGCGCTGGCGTGGCTCGACGGGGTGCTGTCGGTGCCGGCACCACGGGGCACGGTGCTCGCGCTCCATCATGCGCCGATCCCGACCCCGCTCGTCCTCATGGACGTGCTCGAGCTCCGCGGGCAGCGCGCGCTCGCCGAGGTCGTCTGGGGTCGCGACGTACGGCTCATCCTCGGCGGGCACCTGCACTATCCGACGCAGGGAATGTTCGCAGGGGTGCCGGTCGCGGTCGCGGGGGCGACGGCGTACACGATGGACCTCTCGGCGCCGCCGCGCGAACTCGTCGGCGTCGACGGCGGTCGCTCCTTCTCGCTCGTCCATCTCTTCGACGATGCGGTCACCAGCTCGGTCGTCCCGCTGCCACCCGGCCTGGTGGTCACTCGATTCGACGAGGCGTATCTCGCCGAGCTCGAGTCCCTCGAACCGGCTCGACGGCTCGACCGGTTCTCACGCAAGCCGGAATCATGAACCTCGACGCGGCCATCGACGACTACCTCGGCGGCGTCCGTGCGGAGCGAGGCTACTCGGAGCACACCGTCGCCGCCTACCGGGCCGACCTCCTCGACCTGGCGACGTTCGCGGAGTCGCACGGCGTCGGCGATGCGCGCGACCTCGACCTCGCGCTGCTTCGCGACTGGCTCTGGGCGTCGACCGAGCGCGGTCTCGCCCGGTCGAGCATCGCCCGGCGCGCGGCGTCGGCGCGCGGGCTGACGGCGTGGCTCACCCGCCGAGGCGAACTGGCCGCCGATCCCGGCGCGCGTCTTCGGGCGCCGCGCGCCCAGCGTGCGCTGCCGCGGGTGGTCACGGCCGATGCGCTCGCCGCCGCGCTCGCGCGCCTGGAGGCGCGCGCCGTGACGACGGGGGATCCGATCGCGGCGCGAGACGTCGCGATCGCCGAGCTCCTGTACGCGTCGGCGCTTCGAGTCTCGGAGCTCGTCGGCATCGATCGCGGCGATCTCGACCGGCGGCGCCGCACGGTCCGCGTGCTCGGCAAGGGGTCGAAGGAGCGCGTCGTGCCGTACGGCGCTCCCGCAGCGCGGGCGCTCGACCGCTATCTCGATGCCGCCCGGGGCGAGATCCTCGCGGCGGCCGACGAACGGCACGGCGACGCGTCGTCACGTGCGCCGACGACCGAGGCCGTCTTCGTCGGCGAGCGGGGCGCCCGGTTGGGCACGCGCAGCGTGTACCGCCTCGTCGCCGGCCTACTCGCGGAGATCCCCGGCACCGGCCCGAGCGGGCCGCACACCTTCCGGCACACCGCGGCGACCCACCTGCTCGACGGCGGCGCCGATCTTCGGGCCGTGCAGGAGTTCCTCGGCCATGCGAGCCTCGGCACCACCCAGATCTACACGCACGTGTCGGCCGAGCGCCTGAAGGAGAGCTACCGCACCGCGCATCCGCGGGCGTGAGCCGCCTTCGGAGGCGATCGTCACGACAGCGGCAGCAGCACCGACCTGGGTAGTCCGCCGAAGAACAGGAAGGGCGAGACGTACTCGCCGTCGACCCTGATGCCGAAGTGCACGCAGTCGCCCTCGCAGTGGCCGCCGCGGTCGACGGCGCCGATCCGATCGCCTGCGGCGAGCACGTCGCCTTCCCGGACGAGCGCGGTGATCGGCTCGATGGCGCTGATGACACCGTCGCCGTGGTCGATCGACACGACGCCCCGGCCCGCGACCATGCCGGCGAAGCGGACGGTGCCGCCCGCGGCGGCGACGACGGTCGCGCCGGGTGCGACCGCGAGGTCGATGCCGCGGTGTCCGGCCGAGTAGGGCGTCGGCGGAGCACGGAACGGTGCGACGACCCTGACGGGCGCCGGCGCGGGCCAGACCCACTGCAATGGCGCCCGAGCCGGACCCGTCGCCCCCGCGGGGGTCGGAGCGCGATCGAGCGCGGAAGCCGTGGGCGAGGTCGCGCCGCCCACAGCGGCGAGCAGGCCCGCGACGAGGCAGGACAGTGCGGCGACGGTCCAGGCGGCTCGTCGAGGCCGCGGACGGGTCGGAACGGAACGGTCGAGATCATCCATCCACCGATCGTGCGTCGGCGGGAGGCATCCCCTCGGCGGAAGCGGCGGCTTGTGGACTGCGGTGCCCCTGCCGCGGTTGGGGAGGACGGGTGCCGATGGTAGAGTATCCGGAGCGCCTCGCATGTCGAGGTGACTACGCGTGCCCATTCGGCAGCCGACTCCATTCAGTCCGACCCGCTCATCGCGAGCGAGACCGGCGGAGCCGTGCCGGGCACCAGGGCTCCCGGCCGCCGGCCGGTTGCGACAACTGAGAACAGAAGGAGAACGGCTCATGGCCGTCGTCACCATTCGCCAGCTGCTCGACAGCGGCGTGCACTTCGGGCACCAGACCCGCCGCTGGAACCCGAAGATGAAGCGCTTCATCTTCACCGAGCGCTCGGGCATCTACATCATCGACCTGCAGCAGTCGCTCGCCTACATCGACAAGGCCTACGACTTCGTCCGCGAGACGGTCGCCCACGGCGGCACCATCCTCTTCGTCGGCACGAAGAAGCAGGCGCAGGAGTCGATCGCCGAGCAGGCGACCCGCGTCGGCCAGCCCTACGTCAACCAGCGTTGGCTCGGCGGCCTCCTCACCAACTTCCAGACGGTCTCCAAGCGCCTCGCGCGCATGAAGGAGCTCGAGGAGCTCGACTTCGAGGGCACCACGAGCGGCTTCACCAAGAAGGAGCTCCTCATCAAGAAGCGCGAGCTCGACAAGCTGCACAAGTCGCTCGGCGGCATCCGCAACCTGTCGAAGACGCCGTCGGCCCTCTGGGTGGTCGACACCAAGAAGGAGCACCTCGCGATCGACGAGGCCAAGAAGCTCGGCATCCCCGTCATCGGCATCCTCGACACCAACTGCGACCCCGACGAGGTCCAGTACCCGATCCCGGGCAACGACGACGCGATCCGCTCGGTGAGCCTGCTCACCCGCATCATCGCCGACGCCGCCGCCGAGGGGCTCATCGAGCGCCACCAGAAGCCTGAAGAGGCCGGCAACGTCTCGGCCGTCGAGCCGCTCGCCGAGTGGGAGCAGGAGCTCCTCCAGCAGGGCGCCGCGACCGAGAAGACCGCCGAGACCGAGGCCGAGGCCAAGGCCGAGGCTGCTGAGGTCGTCGACGAGGCCGCGACCGAGATCGCTGCGACCGAGTCGGCCGCCGACGTCGAAGGCGCGGAGGCCGCCGAGGCCGCCGCCACCCCCGCCGAATAAGTCCCCGAAGGAGACAGCCACACATGGCAATCAGCATCGCTGACATCAAGGCCCTGCGCGAGCAGCTCGGCACGGGCATGGTCGACACGAAGAAGGCGCTCGAGGAGGCCGGTGGCGACCTCGAGAAGGCCACCGAGATCCTGCGCCTGAAGGGCGCCAAGGGCAACGCGAAGCGCGCCGACCGCTCGACGAGCGAGGGCCTTGTCGCCGCCAAGGAGTCGCCCGCCGGCTACACGATGATCCAGCTCGCCTGCGAGACGGACTTCGTCGCGAAGAACGACAAGTTCATCGCGCTCGCCGACAAGGTGCTCGACGCGGTCGCCGCCGCCGGTGCCGCCGACGTCGAGGCCGCTCTCGCGGCGCCGGTCGACGGCAAGACCGTCGGCGAGGTCATCGACGAGCAGGCCGCCACGCTCGGCGAGAAGGTCGAGCTCGCGAAGGTCGTCACCCTCTCGGGCGACGAGTTCGCGGTCTACCTGCACAAGACGTCGAAGGACCTGCCGCCGCAGATCGGCGTGCTCGTCGCCTACACGGGTGCCGACGCCGAGACCGCTCGCGGGATCGCGCAGCACATCGCGATGTTCGACCCGTCGTTCATCTCGCGCGACGAGGTTCCGACCGATGTCGTCGAGAAGGAGCGCGAGCTCGTCACCGAGATCAGCCGCAACGAGGGCAAGCCCGAGGCCGCCCTGCCGAAGATCGTCGAGGGTCGCCTCACCGCGTTCTTCAAGCAGGTCGCCCTGCTCGAGCAGGACTACGCCCGCGACAACAAGCAGCAGGTCAAGAAGATCCTGGACGACGCCGGTCTCACCGTGACCGGGTTCGCCCGCTTCAAGGCCACGGCGTAACGCCGACATGAGGGAGTCCGGATCGTCCATTCGATCCGGGCTCCCTTTTCCATGCGCGGATGCTTCGCCGAGCTCGTCCTCGGACGACGCCGCGCCGCGCGCCTCGACCGGATGCTGTGCACCCGGTCGGGTGAAGCACTAGTTTTGACACGGGCACCGGAAGGACGGCGGGGATGACGGAACGCAAGCGCAGGGTGATGCTGAAGCTCTCGGGAGAGGCATTCGGCGGGGGAGCGCTCGGGGTCAACCCCGACGTCGTGAGCGCCCTCGCGCGCGAGATCGCCGATGCGGCGCAGACGGTCGAGGTCGCGATCGTCGTCGGCGGCGGCAACTTCTTCCGCGGCGCGGAGCTCAGCCAGCGCGGCATGGATCGCGGTCGCGCGGACTACATGGGCATGCTCGGCACCGTCATGAACTCGCTCGCGCTCCAGGACTTCCTCGAGCAGGCCGGCGCAGAGACCCGCGTCCAGTCGGCGATCTCGATGACCCAGGTCGCCGAGCCGTACATCCCGCGTCGCGCCGAGCGGCACCTCGAGAAGGGCCGCGTCGTGATCTTCGGCGCGGGTGCGGGGCTCCCGTACTTCTCGACCGACACCGTCGCCGCGCAACGAGCGCTCGAGATCGATGCCGACGTGGTGCTCGTCGCGAAGAACGGCGTCGACGGCGTCTACTCGGACGACCCCCGGACGAACCCCGACGCCACGAAGATCGACCGCATCAGCTACCAGGAGGCGCTGCAGCGCGGCCTCAAGGTCGTCGACTCGACCGCCTTCAGCCTCTGCATGGACAACGGCATGCCGATGCAGGTGTTCGGCATGGAGCCGGCCGGCAACGTCACGGCGGCGATCCTCGGCGCCGACCTCGGCACCGTCGTGAGCAACGGCGTGGAGTCGTCGAACCGATAGAACCCGACCGCGCCGGGCCGTGACGCCGAACGTGGCGTCGCGGCGAGCAACGGTGTGGACCCGGCCAGTCGATAGACTGGCACGAGTAGCGAACCGTAAAGGAGTTCCCGTGATCGCGGATGTACTTTCCGATGCCACCGCACGCATGCAGAAGGCGGTCGAAGTCGCCAAGGACGACTTCGCCACCGTGCGTACGGGGCGGGCGAACCCCCAGCTCTTCCAGAAGATCATGGTGAGCTACTACGGCACGCCGACGCCGCTCGCGCAGCTCGCGTCGCTGCAGAACCCCGAGGCGCGCACGCTGGTCGTCACGCCCTACGACAAGGGCGCGCTGCGCGACATCGAGCAGGCGATCCGCGACACCCCGAACCTGGGCGCCAACCCGACGAACGACGGCAACCTCATCCGCGTGACGCTGCCCGAGCTGACGGAGGAGCGCCGCAAGGAGTACGTCAAGATGGTCCGTTCGAAGGCCGAAGACGCGAAGGTGTCGGTCCGCAACATCCGCCGCAAGGCGAAGGACGACCTCGACGCGCTCAAGGGCGAGGTCGGCGACGACGAGGTCGGGCGCGGCGAGAAGGAGCTCGAGCAGATCACGAAGACGCACGTCGACGCGATCGACGAGGCCCTCAAGCGCAAGGAAGCCGAACTCCTCGAGGTCTGAGGGCTCGGGGGCTGAGGGAGGGCCATGTCAGGCGTCCCAGAAGAGGGTCAGTCGGACGCCGGGGGGCAGGACCGCACCGCGCGCGACGATTTCCGCGCACAGGTCACGGCGCGCAAGGCCGACCTCGAGCGTCAGTTCGAGGCATCCAAGGCGCAGTTCGACGAGGCCCAGGAACGGATCAAGGCGCGCACGGGTCGCAACCTCATCGTCGCGATCCTCATCGGGCTCGTGTTCGGCGGCGCGCTGCTGCTGAGCCTGCTCGTCGTCAAAGAGCTCTTCATGCTCTTCGCCGTCGTGATCGCCGGGTTCGCGAGCTACGAGCTCGCGCAGGCACTCCGCAAGGGCGACCTCCGCGTGCCGCGGGCACCGACCGTGGCGGTTGCGGTGATCGCGGTGCCCGTCGCCTACTACGGCGGTGCGGGCGGGCAGTTCCTCGCGGTCGTCGCGGGAGTCGCGATCGTGACGGCGTGGAGGCTCGTCGAGCAGGCACTGCCGTCCCGCCGGACCGACGGCGCGGCGCTCGGGCGAGACCTCGCCGCAGGTGCGTTCGTGCAGGGATACGTGACGTTCCTCGCAACGTTCGCGGTCGTGCTGACCGCCGCCGACGGTGGACAGTGGTGGACCCTCGCGTTCATCGTGCTGGCGGTCGCCGCCGACACCGGGGCCTACGCGTTCGGTCTCATGTTCGGCAAGCACAAGATGGCGCCCGTGATCAGCCCGAAGAAGACCTGGGAGGGCTTCGCCGGCGGCGCCGCGACGAGCCTGGTCGCCGGTGTGCTGCTCGCCCTGTTCATGCTCGGCGAGCCGTGGTGGTTCGGGCTCGTCTTCGGCGGTGCGATCTTCCTCACCGCCACGCTCGGCGATCTCGTCGAATCGCTCGTCAAGCGCGACATCGGCATCAAGGACATGAGCTCGTGGCTGCCGGGCCACGGCGGGTTCCTCGACCGGCTCGATTCGATCCTGCCGTCGGCGGCCGTCGCCTTCGTGGCGTTCCGGCTCTTCGGATGAGCGTGCGCGATACTGGTGCAGTGGATTCGACGTTCCCGCGCGCCAGAAAGCCCAGACTCGGGTACAAGATCGATCAGGTCGAGGAGTTCCTGCAGCTCGCCCGCCGTGCCTACGACGGCACGGCGACGCCGGGTGACGAGCCGATGACGAGCGAGCGAATCCGGCTGACCGCCTTCGCGATGCAGAAGGGCGGCTACTCGACGGAGCACGTCGACGCAGCGCTCGCCCGCCTGGAGGACGCGTTCGCCGCCCAGGAGCGGCAGGATGCGGCCCGGCTGCACGGCGACGAGGCGTGGCTGCGCGAGGCGCGCCTGACCGCGCAGGTGGTCTCCAACCGGCTCGCGCGGCCCGAGGGCGAGCGGTTCGAGCGCATGAATCCGCTCGTGCTCGGCTACAGCGTCCGCGAGGTCGACAAGTTCGCCGACAAACTCACCCGGTACTTCAGAGACGGATGGCCCATCTCCGTCGAGGACGTCCGCTCGGTCGTCTTCGCGACCCAGCGCGGCGGGTACCGCGAGGCGCAGGTCGACCTCGTGCTCGACGCCGTCGTCGACGTCATGCTGGCGGTCCGGTGAGCCCGCGCGCGGCATTGGCCCGTCCGGCCGCCACTCCGCTACACTCGTCGAATCGTGGGTAGGCATGCAGGATCGGGCGAGGCGGCGCAGCCGTCGTCCCCGACCGTTCCCAGAATCACCCGCGGGCCCGTGAAGCAGGCCGCGACCGTCGTCTTCGCGTTCCTCGCCTCGGTCAGCTTCGTGCTGGTGAACATCGTCGACCCGTACAGCGGGGCGACCGCTTCGCCCGACTTCGCGCAGGGCGACCGGTTCGGCGGCGAGGCCGTGCAGTCGATCGCCGCCGGCGGCGACTACGAGGTCACCGTCGACGGGCACGAGCAGTACGTCGTCGAGGAGAAGCCCGAGCCGGTCGTGGAGCCGGCTTCGTCCGGCGCCGGTTGGGCACCGCCCGCGGTGACGCCCGACCCGGGCTCCGCGCAGGCATACGCCGCCGGTGCCGTCGCCGCACGCGGCTGGCCCACCTCGGAGTTCGACTGCCTCGTCGCGCTCTGGAACAAGGAGTCGGGCTGGCGGGTCAACGCCTACAACGCCGGGAGCGGCGCCTACGGCATCCCGCAGGCCCTGCCCGGGTCGAAGATGGCGACCGCGGGGGCCGACTGGGAGACGAACGCGGCGACGCAGATCGAATGGGGTCTCGGCTACGTCTCGGGCCGCTACGGCACGCCCTGCGGCGCCTGGGCCCACTCCGAGTCGGTCGGCTGGTACTGAGTCGGGCCGTCCAGCCGAGGCATCCTCGGCGATGCGGCCTCGATGCGCGGCCGTTCTAGACTTGGACGCATGGCACGCTCGAACCGACCCCGGTCGCGTGCCGCCCGTGCACGCGAGGGGCACCCCGAGCTCGACGTCGATCGGCTGAGCGCCGGCTGGCGCCGCACCGAGGTGCGCGCGGGCCGCGAATGGAACGTGCAGCCCGTCTCCGAGGCGCAGGCCGTCAAGGCGTACGTGTGCCCGGGGTGCGGCCTCGAGGTCGCACCGGGTGTCGCGCATCTCGTCGCCTGGCGGGCCGACGGCGTGCTGGGCGACGCGGCCGACCTTGCGGCGCGTCGGCATTGGCACACGCACTGCTGGAGGTTGGGCGCACGGTGAGCGAGACGGATGACACGATCGAGATCCGATCGGGAGTCGAGCTTCCGGCCCGCCGGGAGGAGATCGAACTGCACACGGCAGACGGCCTGCGCCTCGTCGGCGAGCTGGCGCTGCCCCTCGAGCGCGATCCCGTCGCGACGCTCGTCACGCTGCATCCGTTGCCGACGGCCGGCGGCTTCATGGACTCGCACATCCTGCGCAAGGCCGCCGCGCGGCTCCCCGCGCTGGCCGACCTCGCGGTGCTGCGGTTCAACACGCGAGGCACGGCGTCGCCGCGCGGGCGCAGCGAGGGCGAGTTCGGCGACGGCGTCGCCGAGCGGGCGGATGTCGCGGCGGCGATGTCGTTCGTGCAGCAGCGCGGACTCCCGCACCCGTGGCTGGTCGGGTGGTCGTTCGGCACCGAGCTCGCCCTGAAGTACGGGCTCGAGCACGGCATCGACGGCGCGATCCTGCTCTCGCCCCCGCTGCACCGCACGAGCACGGCCGAACTCGCACGCTGGTCGACCGCGAGCCCCGCGCTCGTCGCCCTCATCCCCGAGCACGACGACTACCTCAGGCCGGCCGAGGCGGCCGAACGCTTCTCCGGGCTGCCGAAGCTGCGGCGCGTCGACGTCGCCGGCGGGCGCCACCTGTGGGTGGGGGAGACGCAGACGCGGCGCGTGCTCGACGAGATCGTGGCCGCGGTGAACCCCGAGGCTGCGCCGCTGCCGACTCGGTGGCCTGCGGCGTCCGCCTCCGACGAGGACTGAGCCGGCTCAGCGTTCGTTCTGGCGCGGTATGACGACCTGCTTGATGATGAGCAGGATGGCGGCGGCGACCGGGATGGCGACGAGCGCACCGAGGATGCCGCCGAGCGCGCCGCCGGCGAGGGCGGCGATCACGACGAGGGCGCCGGGCACCTTCACCGCCCGATGCATGATGCGCGGGCTCAGGATGTACGCCTCGACCTGCATGTAGACGATGTAGTAGATCGCCGCCGCGAGGGCGGTGATGGGCGAACCGAGGCCGGGAATCAGGCAGACGAGCACGATGACGATCGAGCCCGAGAGCGTGCCGACGAGCGGTACGAGCGAGAACATGAAGGCGAGGAACGCGAGCACGGCCGGGAACGGCGCACGGATGATCGACAGGTAGATGAAGCTCAGCACCCCGTTCACCGCCGCGAGCGAGACCTGACCCAGCACGTAGCGGCCGACCGACTGCGTGATCTGCTCGGTGAGGTCGGCGAACCTGGCGCGCCGCGACGCCGGCACGAGCTGGTACGTGGCGCGCTTCATCGTGTTCAGCGACGCGGCGAAGTAGAGCATCAGGATGAACACGATCACGACCGCGAAGACGCCCGAGCCGATGGCGATCGCGACCTGCAGCACGCCGCCCGCGAGCTCGGAGAGCTTGTCGGGGTTGGTGAAGAAGTCGGTGAGGCCCGTCGTGACCTGCGCGTTGATCTCCTCGACCTGCAGCTGCGGGAACTGCTCCTGGAGCACGGCGAGCCAGTCCTGCGAGTTGAACCGCTCGATGATGCCGGGGATCTCCTCGACGAGGTCGCCGATCTGATCGACGATGATCGGGACGACGGCGAGCACGAGCGCGGCGACGATGATGCCGACCCCGCTCATCACGATGAGGATCGCGGACCAACGCGGAAGCCCTCGGCGCTCGAGCCAACTGATCGCCGGGTCGAGGCCGAGGGCCAGGAAGAGCGCCGCTCCGATGTAGGTGATGATCGTCGAGAGGCTGACGATCGAGGTCAGGATGAACAGGCCGACGCCGACACCGAGGGTGCCGACGAGGCCGATGCGGAACGCGTTGAGGATCTTCACGGAACCACCGCGCCCCTTCCGGACTACTTCGTGTCGGCTGCGACCTGCTCGGCCTGCGTCAGCACGCCGCGCAGGCTCTCGAAGTAGCCGGCGACCGCGTCGCGCTCGATCCTAATCTGCGAGAGCCGGTCCTCGGCGTCGGCGACGAGCGCACGAGTGCGCTCCTCTGCGTCGGCGATGAGCTTGCGCGCCTGGTCGTGCGCAGCGGAGATGCGCTCGGACGCCTCCTGCTCGGCCTTCTCGCGGATGCCGGAGATCGCCGAGCGCGCCTCCGTCTCGAGACGCTCGGACTCGGCGCGGCTCTCGGCCGTGCGCGCGCTCGTCTCGGCGAGCTCGGCGTTCGCGTCGTCGAGGAACTTCTGCGTCTGGGCGACCGCCTCCTGGTGGGCGGCGAGCAGCTCCTGCTCGGCCTCGTCGCGCTTGGCGGTGAGCTCGGACTCGAGGTCCAGGCGGCTCTTCTCGATCTCACGTCGCATGCGGTTGACCTCGTGCGTGGTCTTCTTCCGCATGGCGGTGAGCTGGTTGTCGAGATCGATGCGCGCCTGCTCGGCCTCGGCCTCGAAGTCGGCGCGGGCCTGCTCCTGCTCGAGGGCGAGGTCGGCGCGCATCTGGTCGAGGTCGGCGGCGTGCTTCGCGCGGATGCGCTCGAGCTCGTGCTGCAGCTTCAGGCGTGCCGACTCGGCTTCTCGCTCGAGGTCGACCGCCGACTGCTCGCGCTCCTCGGCGAGCGCCGCGCGACCGGTCGCGAGCTCGCGCTCGAGGTCGGTGCGGGCCTGCTCGAGCTCGTGCGCGAGAGCGGCGCGACGCTCTTCGATCTCCGCGTCGATGGCGGCGCGGGCCTCGGCGGACTCCCGCTCGAGGTCGAGCCGTGACTGCTCGGTCTCGCGGGCGAGGTCGATGCGCGCCTGTTCCGTCTCCTTCGCGAGCTCGGCCCGCGCCCGGTCGAGTTCGACGGCGACCTCGGCGCGGGTCTGCTCCGTCTCCTGCGTGAGCCCGGCGGCGGTGGCCCGGGCCTCGCTCGCCTCGGTGTTCGCAGCGAGCAGGATCTCGGAGGCCTTGCGCTCCGCCGCGGAGATGACCGCGGCGGACTCGCGCTTCGCGCTCGAGCGCAGCTCGGCCGTCTCGGTCGCGACCGCGCCCCGGATCGCCGCTGCGTCGCGGGCGGCGTCCTGGCGGAGCTGCTCGCTCGTCTCGTGGGCGCGGGCGACCATGTCGTCGACCTCGGCCCGGGCGTTCTCGACGACGCGGCTCGCCTGCGCGCGGGCCTCGCCGAGCGTGCGCTCGGCGAACTCCTGTGCGTCGGAGCGCATGAGGTGCGCCTCGTCCTCGGCTGCGCGACGGAGCTTCTCGGCGTCGATGTCGGCCTGGGCGATGAGGCGGGTGGACTGCTCCTCGGCGACCCGCAGCGTGTTCTCGAGCTTCGTGCCGAGCCCCGAGAAGGTCGGGCTGCCGACCTCTTCGAGCTCGGCGGTGAGCTCGTCGATGCGGGCCAGCAGGCGCTTGTTCTCCTTCACCGTGTCCGCGGACTGGGTGTTCGCGGCGATGATGTCGCGACGAAGGCCGTTGATGGCCTTGTCCACCTCGTCCTTGTCGTATCCGCGGAACACCTGTGTGAACTCGGTCTCTTCGACGGCCATGCTTCCTCCGGGTCGTGTCCCGCGTTTGTGGGGGCTCATGCGGGAATCGTTCTGATTGTACGGGGCTTCGGGATGCCGCGTTTGCGCGTGTCGTTCAGGCGGTGGGCAGGCGACTCCCAGACTCTGCCGGTAGTGTGGAATGTCTTTGTCGGATGCCGCAGCAGCGGCTTGGGAGGTCAGTTCGTGCGCTTCGTCTTCGCTATCGTGGCGTTCGTCGCCGCGGCCGTGATGATCGGGCTCGGTATCGCCCAGCGCACGGTGCTCATGGAGCCCGACCGGGCGTCGATGGCGATCGAGTCCGACGGCGCGACGGCATTCACCGTGCTCGAACCCGACGCGCTCGAAGCGAATCCCGGCAAGCAGGAGATCACCGTCTCCGGCGACGGCGCCATCTTCATCTCGTACGGGCGCAGCGCCGACATGGTCGCCTGGCTCGGGTCGACGCCGTACCAGTCGGTGCACTACGACCCCGAGGCGAAGTCGCTCGTGAGCGAAGTCGTCACGACCGACCCCGCCGACGACCCTCAGGCCGAGACGCCCACCGAGACCCCTGCGCCGGCGACCGCGACCCCTACCCCGACGGCGACCGCGCCGGCGACGCCGGGTGCGACCGCGACGCCGGCCCCGGTCGATCCCGAGGTGCTCGCGGCTGCGACGCCGGTCGGTTCCGACCTCTGGCTCGACGAGTTCACGGGCGACCGTTTCGTGACGACGACGATCGACGTACCCGAGGGCATCTCCGTGCTCATCGCCTCCGACGGGGTGAATCCCGCGCCGGCCCGAGTCGCGCTCGACTGGCCGAGTGACACGAAGACCCCGTGGGCCGGCCCGCTCATCGCCGGGGGCGCGCTCGTGTTCCTCGTCGGACTCGGCCTGCTCATCTCCGGCTTCGTGCGGCACCGTCGCTCGCGCGGCCCGCGCAGAAACCTCCCGAAGGGCCCCCGCGGCAGGCTGCCGAGCGCGCCGAAGCCCTCGAGGCGCAATCAGGTCACGGGCGGTCGCCGCGCGATCGGTCGCGCGAAGCGCGTCGTGATCGTTCCCGCGGTCCTCGTACCCGCGCTCGCGCTCAGCGCGTGCTCGGCCGACTACTGGCCGAGCTTCGAGAGCGAACAGGCTCCCGCGACCACTGCGCCGGCGACCCCAGACGCGAGCGTCGCGGCGACGGAGGCCGCCGACCCCGAAGAGCCCGTGGTCGAGCCCGCCGTCACCGTGCCCCAGATGGAGCGCATCATGCGCCGGATCGCCGTCTTCACGAGCGAGGTCGACCAGGCCGGCGATGCGACCCGCGCAACCGAACGGTTCGCCGGCCCCGCCCTGACCGCGCGCGTCGCGAACTACAAGATCCGGGCGACCCTTCCCGACCACCCGCTGCCGACGGCGATCCCGGCTTCGCCGCTCACGCTCACGCTTCCGCAGCAATCGACCGGCTGGCCGCGCACGGTGCTCACGATCGCGAAGAACGCCGACGACGAGACGATCGCCCCGACGGCGCTCGTGCTCGTGCAGGAGACGCCGCGGGACAACTACCACGTCGTCTACCAGACGGCGCTCGTGCCGGACACCGAGGTGCCCGAGGTCGCACCGGCCTCGATCGGGGCACCCCCGATCTCGCCCGAATTCAAGGGGCTCGTCATGCCGACCGGCGAGGTGGCGGCGGCGTACGCCGACATCCTGCAGAACGGGGCGGCGAGCACCTTCGCACCGATGTTCGACCTCGAGGCGTCCGACCTCGACGAGGCGCTGAACGCGGCGACTCGCAAGGCTGAGGCCGAGAAGGCGAACCCGACGGCGACGCTCACCGTCTCGACGGCAGCCGGCAGCGCGCCGGCGATCGGGCTCGGCACGATCGACGCCGGTGCGATCGTGTCGGTCGACGTCGTCCGCGGCGAGAAGAGCGTGCCGAACGATGGCGGCACGACAGGCTTCCAGGAAGGCGGCAGCGCCGCCGCGCTGTCCGGATTCACCGGCCAGAGCGCGAAGGGCGTCCAGCGTGTGAGCGACATCCAGCTGCTCTTCTACGTCCCCGGCGTCGGTGCGGGGGAGGAAGCGCAGATCGAACTGCTCGGCTGGTCCGAGAGCCTCGTCTCAGCTGCGGAGGTCAAGTAGATGACGAACCCGATTCCCCCCTCAGGCGCATCGCTGCGCGGTGCGGTCGACCTCACGGCGCTCGTGCAGCGCCAGCAGGCGGCCGCCCAGCCGGCCGGCGCCCACGCGCCGGCGTCAGCCGATCGCATCGTCGTCGAGACCGACGACGCCTCGTTCGGCCAGGTCCTCGAGCTCTCGCGCACGCTGCCCGTCGTCGTCGCGGTATGGGCGTCGTGGAGCGAACCGTCCCAGCAGGTGCTCGCGTCGCTCGAGCGCCTCGTGCGTGCTCGCGAGGGCCGGCTCGTGCTCGCGGCGGCCGATGCCGATCGCAGCCCGCAGCTCGTGCAGGCGCTCCAGGTGCAGTCGGTCCCGACGGTCGTCGCCCTCGTCGCCGGTCAGCCCGTGCCCCTGTTCGCGGGCGAGCAGCCCGACGACGTCGTCTCGCAGCTGTTCGACCAGCTCCTCGAGCTCGGCGCGCAGCACGGCGCGGGCGGGCGAATCGAGACCGGTGACGAGGCGGAAGGCGAGGCGCCGCCCACCGAGCAGCCCCTGCCGCCGCTCCACCAGGAGGCGTACGACGCGATCGAACGCCGGGACTACGACGCGGCCGCCGCCGCGTACCGCACGGCCATCGCGCAGGACCCCCGCGACGCGCTCGCGGTCGCCGGCCTCGCCCAGGTGAGCCTGCTCGGCCGGCTCGCCGGCAAGACGCTCGATTCCATCCGCGCCGCGGCCGCCGCATCTCCCGACGACCTCGGAGCGCAACTCGACGTCGCCGACCTCGACATCTCGGGCGGCCACATCGACGACGCCTTCGACCGCCTGCTGACGCTCTTCCCCGAGCTCGATGCCGACGGTCGCAAGGCGGTGCGGGAGCGGATCGTCGAGCTGTTCGAGGTCGTCGGAACGGACGATCCGCGAGTCGCAGCGGCCCGCGCCCGGCTCGCGAGCCTGCTCTACTGACACCCGTCGAATCGGCGAGCGACGACCCGGCCCCGAGCCCTACTCGTCGAGTTCGAACCAGACAGCGGCGAGCGGCGGCAGCGTGAAGGCCGCCGAGGCCGGCCGCCCCGCCCAGGGCACCGCCTCGGCCTCGACCCCGCCGAGGTTGCCGACGCCCGAGCCGCCGAACTCGGAGGCATCCGAATTGAGCACCTCGCGCCACCGGCCGGTGAACGGGAGGCCCAGCCGGAACCGGTCGTGCGGCCTGCCCGCGAAGTTGACGATGCACAGGAGCGGTCGCCGGTCGCCGTCGTAACGCAGGAACGCGAGGACGTTCTCGGCGGCCGCCCCGCCCTCCACCCACTCGAATCCCGCCGCGTCGTCGTCGAGCTGCCAGAGCGCCGCGGTCGTGCGATACCGGCGGTTCAGCGCGCCCACGAACTCGGCGAGCTGCCGGTGCGATGGCTGGTCGAGGATCCACCAGTCGAGGCCGCGCTCTTCGCTCCACTCGCTGAGCTGGCCGAACTCCTGGCCCATGAACAGCAGCTGCTTGCCGGGATGCGCCCACATGAATGCGAGGTAGGCGCGCGTGTTCGCGAGTTGCTGCCAGTGGTCGCCCGGCATCTTGCGCACGAGGGAGCCCTTGCCGTGCACGACCTCGTCGTGGCTGATCGGCAGGATGAAGTGCTCGCTGAACGCGTAGAGGAACGAGAACGTGAGTTCGTGGTGGTGGTGCGAGCGGTACAGCGGGTCGTTCTGGATGTACTGGAGCGAGTCGTGCATCCACCCCATGTTCCACTTGTAGCCGAACCCGAGCCCACCGGATGAGGTCGGTGCGGTGACACCCGGCCACGACGTCGACTCCTCGGCGATCATCACGATGCCGGGATTGCGCTTGTACGCGGTCGCCGTCGCCTCCTGCAGGAAGGCGATCGCCTCGAGGTGCTCGCGGCCGCCGTGCACGTTCGGCAGCCACTCGCCCTCGGCGCGCGAGTAGTCGAGGTAGAGCATGGATGCCACGGCGTCGACCCGCAGTCCGTCGACGTGGAACTCCTCGAGCCAGAACAGGGCGTTCGCGACGAGGAAGTTGCGCACCCGGGGGTTGCCGAAGTCGAAGACGAGGGTGCCCCAGTCCTGCTGCTCGCCGCGCCGCGGGTCGGCGTGCTCGTAGAGGGGTTCGCCGTCGAACCGCGCGAGTGCCCACTCGTCCTTCGGGAAGTGCCCCGGCACCCAGTCCATGATCACGCCGATGCCGGCGCGATGCAGCCGATCGATGAGGTAGCGGAGGTCGTCGGGAGAGCCGAACCGGCTGGTGGCGGCGTAGTAGCCGGTCACCTGGTAGCCCCATGACCCGCCGAACGGGTGCTCGGCGAGCGGCAGGAACTCGACATGCGTGTAGCCGAGCCAGTCGAGATACTCGATGAGCTCGTCGGCGACCTCGCGGTACCCCTTGCCCGGGCGCCACGATCCGAGGTGCAGCTCGTAGATCGACATCGGGCGTTCGTGCGCATTGGTCGTGGCACGCCGGTCGAGCCAGTCGCCGTCGCCCCACTCGTACCGGCTGTCGTCGACGATCGAGGCGGTCGCCGGGGCGGTCTCGGCGCGCCTGGCCATGGGGTCGGCCTTCATGATCCACTCGCCGCCGGAGGTGAGCAGCTCGAACTTGTACAGCGCCCCGGGCTCGAGGTCGGGTACGAACAGCTCCCAGACGCCTGACGCCCCCATGCTCCGCATGGCGTGGCCCGAGCCGTTCCAGCGGTTGAAGGCGCCGACGACCCGCACCGCGCGGGCGCGCGGGGCCCAGACGGTGAACGCGGTGCCGCTCACGCGCCCGTCGACGCCCCAGTGCTCGCGGAAGCGCGCGCCGAGGACCTGCCAGAGCTGCTCGTGTCGGCCCTCGGAGATGAGGTGCAGGTCGAGCTCGCCGATCGTCGGTGCGAATCGGTACGGATCGTCGGCGGTCCATTCCGAGCCGTCGTCGTAGCGGGCCTCGACGAGGTAGTCGGTCGGACCGAAGCGGCCCGCGCCCGCCCAGACGCCGTGCCCGACGTGCTCGAGCGCCAGGGTGGTGCCGTCGGCGAGCACGGCGTCGACGCCCGCGGCCAGCGGTCGGAGCGTGCGGATCGCCGTGAGCGGCCCCGGCTCCTGCGGTGCGTCGAACCCGTGCTGGCCGAGGACCGAGTGGGGATCGCTGTGCCGGCCCTCGGCCACCGCCGCGAGCACCTCGTCGGGCACGACGGGCGCGGTCACCGGGGAGGGGGGCGTGTCAGGCATCCGAGCCTCTTCTCACGTGCAGGATGTGTGCGGGTCGGGTGAAGGCGTCCAGCCGGACGTAGTTCGACGGACCCCACTCCCAGCGCGACCCGGTGACGAGGTCGTCGACCTCGAACCGGGCGCCGGCCTCGAGCCCGATCGCCTCGAGGTCGAGGTGCACGGTGGTCTCGCGCACCGAGTGCGGGTCGACGTTGGCGACGACGATCAGCGTGTCGTCCTCGCCGTCGGGCGTGAACCGGCCGTCGAGGTGCTTCGAGTAGACGAGCACCGAGTCGTCGTCGCTCGCGTGGAAGCGGATGTTGCGGAGCTGCCCGAGTGCGGGGTGCTCCGCGCGGATGCGGTTGAGGATGCCGAGGTAGAGCGCGAGCGAGCGGCCCTCGGCTTCGGCCGCGGCGAAGTCGCGCGGCTTGTACTCGTACTTCTCGTTGTCGATCGCCTCCTCGGCGCCGGGGCGCGCGACCGACTCGAAGAGCTCGAAACCCGAGTAGACGCCCCACAGCGGGGCCGCCGTCGCGGCGATGGTCGCCCGCACGGTGAACGCGGCGGGCCCGCCGAACTGCAGGTACTCGGTGAGGATGTCGGGCGTGTTCACGAACAGGTTCGGCCGCATGAAGTCGGCGGTCTCCTGCGACACCTGGGTGAGGAACTCCTCGAGCTCGGCCTTCGTGTTGCGCCACGTGAAGTACGAGTACGACTGCTGGAATCCCGCCATCGCGAGCGCCTGCATCATCGCCGGTCGCGTGAACGCCTCGGCGAGGAAGACGACGCCCGGGTCGTCGGCGATCACGGCCCCGATGAGCCGCTCCCAGAAGGCGAGCGGCTTGGTGTGCGGATTGTCGACGCGGAAGATGCGGACACCCTGCTTCATCCAGTGCCGCACGATGCGCAGCACCTCGTCGAAGATGCCCTGGGGGTCGTCGTCGAAGTTGACGGGGTAGATGTCCTGGTACTTCTTCGGCGGGTTCTCGGCGAATCGGATCGTGCCGTCGGGCAGCACCGTGAACCACTCGGGGTGCTCGGCGACCCAGGGGTGGTCGGGCGAGGCCTGGAGAGCGAGGTCGAGGGCGACCTCGATGCCGAGCTGATTCGCGCGGCGCACGAAGGCGCGGAAGTCGGCGAGGGTGCCGAGGTCGGGGTGCACGGCGTCGTGCCCGCCGGCGCTGCCGTCCTTCTGCGGCCCGCCGATCGCCCATGGCGAGCCCGGGTCGCCGGGGCCCGGGTCGAGCGTGTTGTTGGGGCCCTTTCGGTTGGTCACGCCGATCGGGTGGATCGGAGGCAGGTACACGACGTCGAACCCCATCGCGGCGACCCCGTCGAGCCGCTTCTGCGCGGTGCGGAAGGTGCCGCTCTTCCAGGTGCCGTCCTTCTGGCGCTTCGCGCCCTCGGAGCGTGGGAAGAACTCGTACCACGACCCCACTCCGGCGCGGCGTCGTTCGACGAGCAGGCGCTGCTCGGGCGAATCGGTCGACAGCCGGGCGAGCGGCCGCGCGTCGAACTCCGCGAGCACGGGTGCGTCCACGAGGGCGCGGCGGTCGGCGGGGGATGCCTCGCCGTCTCGCAGCGCGCCGGCCAGCGCCGTGAGGCGCTTGCGCACCGCCCGAGGGCGGTCGGTCTCCGCGGCAGCCCGTTCGACGAGCCTCGCGCCGACCTCGTACATGAGCTCGACGTCGACGCCCGCGTCGATCTTGACGCCCGCGTCGTGACGCCAGGTGGCGATCTCGTCGTCGAACCCGGTGACGTGCCATCGCCACTCGCCGGTCTCGTCGAGCCGGACGAGCGCCTCCCATCGATCGGTGCCGGGGGCGAGCGGGGCCATCCGGTGCCGCTGCTCCACGCCCGAGGGACCGTTGATGACGAGCATCGCCCCGACCCGGTCGTGCCCTTCGCGGAACACCGTCGCGCGGAACGGCACGACCTCGCCCTCGAACGCCTTCGGATGCCAGCGGGGGTCGGGCACGGCCGGGGTGAGCCGCGTCACGGGGATGCGGCCGGCGAGCGCGGTAACGGTGGTCACGTTCCGACCGTAGCGCGTCGGCCCGCGCGCGGCCCGAATCGTTCCTCGCGGGTCGAGGAGGACCACGCCCGCGTTGCGCACGGTTCACACGCCCGACACGAGCGCGACCTAGGGTGGAGCCGTGAAGTCGATCCGGAAGTTCACCGTCCGAGCCGTCGTCCCTGTCCGCCTCGGCGCGCTCGAGGAGCTCGCGGCCAACCTGCGCTGGGCATGGCACGAACCGACGCGCCGCCTCTTCGAGCACATCGACCCCGACGCGTGGTCGCGGTCCGAACGTGATCCGGTCACCTTCCTCGGCGAGGTGGATCCGGCACGGCTCGACGCGCTCGCCGCCGACGACGACTACGTCGCATGGGCCGAGCGCGAACGCGAGGGACTGCGCCGGTATCTGGAAGAGCCGCGTTGGTACCAGGGCCTCGAGGGCGAGCGCCCCGGACTCGTTGCGTACTTCTCGCCCGAGTACGGCATCACTGCGGCCCTGCCGCAGTACTCGGGCGGACTCGGCATCCTCGCCGGCGACCACCTCAAGGCGGCGTCCGACCTCGGCGTGCCGATCGTGGCGGTCGGCCTCTTCTACAAGGCCGGATACTTCGCGCAGTCGATCTCCTCCGACGGATGGCAGCAGGAGCGCTATCCCGTGCAGGACCCGGACGGCCTGCCGCTCACGGTGCTGCGCCGCTCCGACGGCAGCGCGGTCCAGGTCTCGCTCGCGCTGCCGGACGGCGGCACGCTGAGCGCCCGCGTCTGGCGAGCGGCCGTCGGCCGCGTCGAGCTGCTGCTGCTCGACACCGACGTCCCGGCGAACAGCGACGAGCATCGCGCGATCACCGACCGGCTCTACGGCGGCGGCAGTGAGCACCGGCTGCTGCAGGAACTGCTGCTCGGCATCGGCGGGGTGCGGGCGTTGCGCGCCTGGGCGGAGCTCGTCGGCGCCCCGGCGCCCGAGGTCTTCCACATGAACGAGGGGCACGCCGGCTTCCTCGGCCTCGAGCGGATCTCGGCCTACATCGGCGAGGGACTCGCCTTCGACGAGGCGCTCCAGCTCGTTCGCTCGGGCACGGTCTTCACGACCCACACCCCCGTGCCGGCCGGCATCGATCGCTTCGACCGCGCGCTCGTCGAGCGCTACGTCACCGCGGAACTGCTGCCCGGGGTCGATCCCGACGCAGCGCTCTCGCTCGGCGTCGAGCCCGGCGCCGACCCTGCGGCGAGCGCATTCAACATGGCCGTCATGGGGCTCCGGCTCGCCGGCCACGCCAACGGTGTCTCCGAGCTGCACGGGCAGGTCAGCCGTCGCATGTTCGGCGACCTCTGGCCGGGTTTCGACGCCGACGAGGTGCCGATCACCTCGATCACGAACGGGGTCCACGCGCCGACATGGACCGATCCGTCGCTCACCGCGCTCGCCGAGCGCGAACTCGGCACCGACGACAGCGAGCACGCCGACTGGCTGAGCCCTGCGGTCGCCGACGCCGATCTCTGGGCCGTCAAGCGGGAGATGCGCGCCCGACTCGTCGCGGATGCCCGGCGGCGGCTCGAGGCGAGCTTCGGCGAGCAGCACGCGGGTGCGCCCGCTCCCGAGTGGATCTCGAACGCACTCGACCCCGAGGTGCTCACGATCGGCTTCGCCCGTCGCGTTCCGACGTACAAGCGCCTGACGCTGATGCTGCAGGATCCGGAACGCCTGAGGGCGATCCTCACCGATCCCGACCGCCCCGTGCAGTTCGTGGTCGCCGGCAAGTCGCACCCCGCCGACGACGAGGGCAAGCGCCTCATCCAGCGCCTCGTCCAGTTCGCGGCGCAGCCCGACGTGCGCGAGCGATTCGTCTTCCTGCCGGACTACGACATGGCGATGGCCGAGCGGCTGTACCCGGGCTGCGATGTCTGGCTCAACAACCCGTTGCGTCCCCTTGAGGCCTGCGGCACCTCGGGCATGAAGGCGGCGATGAACGCCGCGCTCAATCTCTCGATCCTCGATGGATGGTGGGCGGAGTACGCGGGTGACGACTTCGGCTGGGTCATCCCCTCGTCGGATGCGGCCGGCGACGCGGCCGAGCGCGATGCCCGCGAGGCGGGGGCGCTCTACGACCTCCTCGAGCACCGCATCGTGCCGGCGTTCTACGACCGGCCCGTCGAAGCGGACGGGCGGGCCGGCTACTTCGAACGCGACGCTGATCGGGTGCCGGCCGAGTGGCTGCAGATGCTTCGCACGACGATGACCCGCCTCGTGCCCGAGCTCGGTGCCGATCGCATGGTGCGCGAGTACGTCGAGCGGCTCTATCGGCATGCCGGCGAGTCCTTCGAGCGCATGCGCGCCGACGATGCCAGGGGTGCGCGCGAGTTCGCGGCCTGGGCCGCGAGGGTGCGTGCCGCGTGGCCCGGGGTGAAGGTGCTGCACGTCGAATCGGGCGGGCTCGACCAGCCCGCGGTCGGCGACGAGCTGCACGTGCGCGCCGAGGTCGAGCTCGGGGGCCTGGGCACGGACGACGTCGCCGTCGAACTCGTCTCGGGCCGAAGCCTCGCGGACGACTCGATCGGCGACCCGCGCCGCACCGCGCTCGTCCCCGCGGCCGGAGGCGGGTACGAGTGCACCGTCACGCTCGATCGTGCCGGAGCGTTCGGCTACTCGGTCCGGGTCGTGCCGTCGCATCCGCTCATGACGAACCCGGCGGAGCTCGGACTCGTCGCGATCGCATCCTGACGACCGGGCGATGACCGCGACCGGCGGCGGACTCGACGCCGGGTCGCGTCAGCGGGCGCGGGCGATCGGCGCGTAGCGGCCGCCGGTGACGGCGAGGAGGTCGTCGGGGGAGAGCTCGAGGTCGAGACCGCGCCGGCCGCCCGAGACGCAGATCGTCTCGCAGATGATCGCCGACTCGTCGAGCACCGTCGGCAGCGGAGTCTTCTGGCCGATGGGGCTGATGCCCCCGACGACGTACCCGGTCTTCCGCTCGGCGACCCTGGGGTCGGCCATCTCGGCGCGCTTGCCGCCGAGCACGGCCGCGAGCGCCTTGAGGTCGAGCTGCATGGCGACGGGCACGATGCCGACCGCGAGCGCGCCGTCGACGTCGGCCAGCAGGGTCTTGAACACGCGGTCCGGGTCGATTCCGAGCTTCTCAGCGGCCTCGAGGCCGTACGCGGCGGCGCGCGGGTCGTGCTCATAGGCGAGCGGGGTGAACGCGACGCCGGCCCGAGCGAGGGCGAGCGTCGCGGGCGTACCCGCCGACGAGGCATCCGCCTTCTTGGTCACCGCCCACCGCCCTCGGCGCGGAACAGGCGCATCGACGGGCCGGTGATGCGCAGGCGCGCACCGGGGGCGAGTTCGCCCCCGCCCGAGGAATCGGTCTCGGGCGTCTCCTCGGCGGAGTCCCACAGCGGCAGGTAGCCGGTGACGCCGTCGACGGCCGGCAGCACCACGTCGGCCTCCGTCTCGCGGGCGTGCACGACGAGCAGGATCCGGTTGAACGCCTCGGTCTCGGGCGTCGACGCCGCGACGAACTGCAGGGTGCGTTCGACCGGCGAGTTCCAGTCGTCGATGCCCATGGTCTCGCCGTCGGCGTTGAACCAGTACATCTCCGAGGCGCTCGGCGTCGTCTCGCCGTCGCGGCCGAAGCGGATCGGCCGGAGGGCCGGGTTCTCGGCGCGCAGGCGCAGCAGGTGCCTCGCGGTGGCGAGGAGCGCCGGTGCATACCGGGGGCGCTCGGCCGGATCCCACGCGAGCCAGGTGAGCGGCGAGTCGTGGCAGTACGCGTTGTTGTTGCCGCGCTGGCTTCGTCCGAACTCGTCGCCCGCGGTCAGCATCGGAACCCCGGCCGACAGCAGCAGGGTGCCGAGCAGGTTGCGGATGCTTCGCCGCCGTGCCGCCCGGACGACGGGGTCGGCCGCCTCACCCTCGACCCCGTGGTTGTACGAGTTGTTGTGATCGGTGCCGTCGCGGTTCTGCTCGCCGTTGCCGAGGTTGTGCTTGACGTCGAACGCGGTCAGGTCGGCGAGCGTGAACCCGTCGTGCGCGGTGACGAAGTTGAGGCTCGCGAGCGGGCCGCGCTCGGGCGAGAACGTGTTCGACGACCCCGCGAGCCGGGTCGCGAAGCGGCCGATGCCGCTGCCCGCCGAACCCGATTCGCGCTCGCGGCGCAGGTCGCCGAGCCAGAAGTCGCGCATGCGGTCGCGGTAGCGGTCGTTCCACTCGCTGAAGCCCGTCGGGAATCCGCCCGTGCGCCATCCGCCCGGACCGACGTCCCACGGCTCGGCGATGAGCTTCGAGGCGCCGATCACCGGGTCGTCGAGCATGCCGCGCAGCAACGGGTGGTCGGGGGTGAACTCGCCGTTGGCATCGCGACCGAGCGTCGCCGCGAGGTCGAGGCGGAACCCGTCGACCTGCAGTTCGCCGCTGAAGTAGCGCATCGAGTCGAGCACGAGCCGCACCGCGGCGTCGTGCCCGAAGTCGACCGTGTTGCCGCAGCCGGTCGTGTCGACGTACCGGCCGTGCGCGTCGTGTCGGTAGTAGTTCGCGTTGTCGATGCCGCGGAAGCTGTAGGTCGGCCCTTCGCGCCCCTCCTCGGCCGTGTGGTTGTATACGACGTCGAGCACGACCTCGAGGCCCGCTTCGTGCAGGCGACGGACCATGCCGGCGAACTCGCGGCGCACGGCGTGCGCGCCTGCGGCCTGCGCTGCGGCGCTCGCGTACGGCGCGTGGGCGGCGAAGAACGCGAGGGTGTTGTAGCCCCAGTAGTTCGGCTTGCCCTGGCGCACGAGCCGCTGCTCGGGGACGAACGCCTGCACCGGCAGCAACTCGACCGTCGTCACCCCGAGGCCCGTCAGGTATTCGAGCGAGGCGTCGTGGGCGAGCCCGGCATAGGTGCCGCGGAGCGGCTCGGGGATCGCGTGGTTGAGCTTCGAGAACCCGCGTACGTGCGTCTCGTAAACGACCGTGCGGTCGAGCGGCACCGCGGGCTTGCCGACGCCGCCCCAATCGAAGCCCGCGTCGGCGAGTCCGCCGAGCACGACGCCGCGCCACGAGCCGTCGTCGGCACGGGCGAGGCCGCGCGCGTACGGATCGAGCAGCGTGTGCACGGGGTTGAACGCATGATCGAACCCGGCGGGACCGTCGACCCGCAGCCCGTAGTGCGCGCCGGGCACCAGCGACGGGGAGGCCCCCGTCCAGACGCCGTCGGCATCGCGGGCGAGCGGCATGCGTTCGGCCGCCCAGTCGAGGTCGTCGGGATCGAACACGACGAGGTCGACGCTCGTCGCGTGCTCCGACCACACCCGGATGCGCCCGCCGTCGGCGTCGGCGCGGACGCCGAGCTCATCGAGGGGATCGGGCGCGGGCATGCGATCTACAGTAGTTCTTGCGGGAGCGACCGCTGGAAGCGCATGCAGGCGGCGCGCCGAGGCATCCATCTCGGATCGGACGACCACGAAGGGCGGGCGAATGGTCTACCTCGACCACGCGGCGACCACGCCGATGCTGCCCGAGGCGATCGAGGCGATGACCGCCGCGCTCGCCGTGGTCGGCAACCCCTCGTCGATCCACAGCGCGGGCCAGCAGGCGAAGCGCCTGCTGGAGGAGTCGCGCGAGCGGATCGCCGCGACGCTCGGCGTCGACGGCATCGAGATCGTGTTCACCGGCAACGGCACCGAGGCGGTCAATCTCGCGATCAAGGGACTGTGGTGGCAGCGGCGCGGCGCGGGCGGTGCCGACCGCTCTCGCATCCTGGTTCCGGCCGGAGAGCACCACGCCACGATCGACACGGTCGACTGGCTCGCCGAGCACGAGGGCGCCGAGATCGTCGAGATCCCGCTCGACGAGGTCGGGCGGGTGCGGCTCGACGTGCTCGCGGCGGAACTCGCCGATGCCGAAACGGTCGCGCTCGTCACCACGCTCTGGGCCAACAACGAGGTCGGCACGATCCAGCCGGTCGAGGAGGTCGCCCGACTCGCCGCCCGCGCCGGGGTGCCCCTGCACGTGGATGCCATCGCCGCCTACGGCCAGGTGCCGATCGACGTGCGCGCGCTGCGCCGCGCGACGGAGGCACCGCGTGGCGCCGGGCTCGTCGCGCTCAGCGTCTCGGCGCACAAGATCGGCGGGCCGGCGGGCATCGGCGCACTCGTGCTCGACCGCTCCGCAGCGGTCGAGCCGCTCATCCACGGTGGCGGGCAGCAGCGCAAGGTGCGGTCCGGCACCCAGGATGTGGCGGCGGCGGCGGCCTTCGCGGCGGCGGCCGAGATCGTCGCGGCGCGCCTCGACGACGATGCGACCCGCATGGCCGGGCTCCGCGACCGTCTCATCGCCGGCGTGGTCGAGGCGGTGCCGACTGCGCGACTGTCGGGCGATGCCGGGCCCGGGGCATCCGCCCGGCTGCCGGGAAACGTGCACTTCTCCTTCCCCGGTTGCGAAGGCGACTCCCTGCTCTTCCTGCTCGATGCGGCCGGGGTGGCCGTCTCGACCGGCTCCGCCTGCCAGGCGGGTGTGCCCGAGCCGTCCCACGTGCTCATGGCGATGGGTCGGTCCGAGTCCGACGCGCGCGGTGCGCTGCGGATCACGCTCGGGCACGCGTCGACCGAGGCCGACGTCGATGCCTTCCTCGCCGCACTGCCCGCTGCGCACGCCCAGGCGGCGAAGGCCGGGCTCGCCGGCCGGGCGACCTCGTTCGACCGCTGACCGTCGATCGGTGATCGCGTCGGGCGCGCCGCGCATCGAGGAGCCGCCCACCGCCTCTTCAGACTGCCCTGCCTACACTGGAGGGGTGAAGGTCCTTGCAGCGATGTCAGGCGGCGTCGACAGCGCCGTCGCGGCCGCGCGCGCCGTCGAAGCCGGCCACGAGGTCGTCGGCGTGCATCTCGCGCTGAGCCGCATGCCGGGCACCCTGCGCACCGGCAGCCGCGGGTGCTGCACCATCGAAGACTCGATGGACGCGCAGCGCGCGGCGAACGTGCTCGGCATCCCGTACTACGTGTGGGACTTCTCCGAGCGGTTCAAGGCCGACGTCGTCGACGACTTCATCGCCGAGTACTCGGCCGGCCGCACGCCGAATCCGTGCATGCGCTGCAACGAGCGCATCAAGTTCGCGGCCCTCCTCGAGAAGGCGCTCGCCCTCGGGTTCGACGCCGTCGCCACCGGACACTACGCGAAGGTCGTCACGGGCGACTCGGGTGCGCTCGAGCTGCACCGGGCGAACGCCGAGGCGAAGGATCAGTCGTACGTGCTCGGCGTGCTCACGGCCGAGCAGCTCGCGCACGCGTACTTCCCGCTCGGCGACACGGCGTCGAAGCAGCTCGTACGTGCCGAGGCGGCCCGGCGCGGGCTCAGCGTCGCGCAGAAGCCCGACTCGTACGACATCTGCTTCATCCCCGACGGCGACACGAAGGGCTGGCTCGCCGACAAGGTCGGCGTCGCCGAAGGCGACATCGTCGACCGATCGGGCTCCGTCGTCGGATCGCACGATGGGGCGCATGCGTACACGGTCGGGCAGCGCAGGGGCCTGCGCCTCGGCACGCCCGCGCCCGACGGCAAGCCGCGCTTCGTGCTCGAGGTGCGACCGAAGGAGAACACCGTCGTCGTCGGCCCGAAAGAGGCGCTCGCCGTCGCCGAGATCGCGGGAGCGCGATATTCGTGGGCCGGGCTCGATCCCGTCGCGTCGGGAATCATCGCCTCGCCCGGCGAGGCGTTCGACTGCGAGGTGCAGATCCGCGCGCACGCCGACCCGGTGCCGGCCGTCGCCCGCATCGATCAGGATGCTCCCGGCTCCGCCGAACTCGTCGTCCGCCCCGCCGAGCCGCTCGGCGGCGTCGCCCCGGGCCAGACCGCGGTGCTCTACGTCGGCACGCGAGTGCTCGGCCAGTTCACGATCGACCGAACCGTGAGCGCGGTGCCGGTCGAGGCATAGGCTCGCCGCCGGGCCGCACCGCCGGGCGCTCCGCGTTGCTGCCGTCGAGATCGACGGCGGGTGCGCCTCGCCCTCGCCCTCGGGGTCGCCGGTCGCATGGCCCGCTTCAGCGGCGTCGTGCAGGGACTCGCGGTCCGGGCGTGGGCCCTCCTCGCCGCGATCGTGGGTGCGGTGGTGAGCGTGGTGGCCGGCAGGAGCGCCTCCGTGCTCGGCTCCTTCGACGCCTTCCCGCGGCTCCCGGTGCCGACGACGCACTGTCGATCGTCGCCGTCGCCGTCGCCGTCGCCGGCCTCGTGGCGGTCGTCGTGAGCCCGGGCGGTGCGATCCTCGGCGGTGTCATCGGCGTCCGGTACCACCGTCGCGTCGATTCGTTCGGGCTCGACGCGCAGCGGCATCCCGGTCGATCCATCCGGCACCCGCCATCTCCTCGGGTGCCGAGCGCAGGAGTCGGCGCCCCGCGGGCTCGTCGATCGGACCCCCACTGTCGGACGGCCTCCCTAGGATTGGCCTGTGAGCGAGACTCCCGCCGAGAACGACCTTCCGACCGACTTCGAGACGGCCCGCGCCGAGGCCGACGCGCTCACCGCGCGCATCGAGAGCGCCCGGCTCGCCTACTACGGCGACGGCGATTCGCCGCTGTCCGACGCCGAGTACGACGCCGACTTCCACCGACTCGAGGCGCTCGAGCGCGCGTTCCCCGAGCTCTCCGGCCAAGACAGCCCGACCCAGCAGGTCGGCGCCGCGGTCGTCTCCGCCGGGTTCCCCGAGCACGAGCACGCCGAGCGCATGCTGAGCCTCGACAACGTCTTCTCGATCGACGAGTTCCGCGACTGGGCGGCGAAGACGGCCGCTGCGGCCGGGCGGCCGGTGCGCTGGCTGTCGGAGTTGAAGATCGACGGGCTCGCGATCAGCCTCGCCTACCGCGACGGCGTGCTCGAGACCGCGACGACGCGCGGCGACGGCCGGGTCGGCGAAGACATCACCGAGAACGTCGACTTCATCCCGGCGATCCCGCGGCGGCTCACCGGCGAGGGGTATCCCGGCTTCTTCGAGGTGCGCGGGGAGGTCTTCCTGCGCACGACCGACTTCGAGGCCCTCAACGAGCGCCAGCACGAGCTGCAGTCCGCCTACGAGGCCGATCAGCTCGCGAAGGGCCGGCCGGCCGACCAGATCCCGACCAAGTACCCCGAGTTCGCGAACGCCCGCAACACGGCCGCGGGCAGCCTGCGCCAGCGCCGCGAGAAGAAGACGGGTCTCGAACTCGAGCTCATGCGCGAACGACTGGGCCGGCTCGAGCTCTACCTGCACGGCATCGGCGCCTGGGCGCACCCCGACGTCCGCAACCAGTCCGAGATCTACGGCCTGCTCGCCGGCTGGGGCCTGCCGGTCTCACCGCACTCCCGCGTGTTCGACACGGTCGACGAGGTCGCCGATTACATCGCCGAACGCGGCGAGCACCGGCACTCGGTGGAGCACGAGATCGACGGCATCGTCGTCAAGGTCGACGAGCTCGACCTGCACGACGAGCTCGGCGCCACGAGTCGTGCGCCCCGCTGGGCGATCGCGTACAAGTACCCGCCCGAAGAGGTGCACACCAAGCTCCTCGACATCGTCGTGGGCGTCGGCCGTACCGGTCGCGCCACGCCCTACGCGGTGATGCAGCCGGTGAAGGTCGCCGGTTCGACGGTGCGGCAGGCGACGCTCCACAACCAGCAGGTGGTGCGGGCGAAGGGCGTCATGATCGGTGACACGGTCGTGCTGCGCAAGGCGGGCGACGTCATCCCCGAGATCCTGGGTGCGGTCGAGCAGCTCCGCGACGGCACGCAGGTCGAATGGCACATGCCCGAGCTGTGTCCTGAGTGCGGTACGCCGCTGCGCGCCATGAAAGAGGGCGACATCGACCTGCGCTGCCCCAACGCGCGGTCGTGTCCGGCGCAGGTGCGCGGCCGCATCGAGCACATCGGTTCCCGTGGCGGCCTCGACATCGAGGCGCTCGGCGAGGTGACCGCCGCGGCGCTCACGCAGCCGTCGTTCCCGGCCGACCCGCCGCTGCCGACCGAGGCGGGTCTCTTCGAGCTCACCATCGAAGAACTGGTGCCGATCGAGGTCGTCGTGCGCGATGCCGAGACCGGCGAGCCCAAGGTCGACGAGGCGACGGGCGAGCCGGTGAAGCGCGCCCCGTTCCAGAAGGTGCGCATCACCTACCCGCCGGGCACCGAGCAGCTCACCGCCGCCGAGCGCCGGGCCGCGGGCGTGAAGAAGGACTTCCGCGAGCTCGGGCCGTCGGAGGCGGCCACGAAGCTCCTCGCCGAACTCGAGAAGGCGAAGACCAAACCGCTGTGGCGCCTCATCGTGTCGCTCAACATCCGTCACGTCGGCCCGGTCGCCGCCCGCGCCCTCGCCGACTGGTTCGGCTCGCTCGAGGCCATCCGCGCGGCGAGCCGCGAACAGCTCGCCGAGGTCGAGGGGGTCGGCGGCATCATCGCCGACTCGCTCATCGACTGGTTCGGCGTCGACTGGCACGTCGAGATCGTCGACCGCTGGACGGCCGCGGGCGTGCAGTGGTCGACGCCGGGGCACGCGGGCCCCGGCGCCGCCGCCGAGGCCGGCGGCGTGCTCGCCGGCCTCATCGTCGTCGCCACGGGTTCGCTCGACGGGTTCACGCGCGAGGGCGCCCAGGAGGCGATCATCGCCGCCGGCGGCAAGGCCGCGTCGAGCGTCTCGAAGAAGACCGACTTCGTGGCGGCCGGACCGGGTGCGGGCTCGAAGCTCGCGAAGGCCGAAGAACTCGGCATCCGCGTACTCGACGCCGCGCAGTTCGCCGTGCTCGTGAGCGAGGGGCCGGCGGCGCTCGACGGGTGATCGGCAGGGTGGCGAGGCATCCTCGACCGATCGACGGCGCCGCAGGCGACGCGGGGGCCGCTCGAATAGACTTGCCGGTATCCCCGTCACGACACGTTCGGAGCAGCATGCCTGAAATCAGTGCCGAGCAGGTCGCGCATCTCGCGACCCTCGCTCGCATCGCGCTCACCGAAGAGGAGATCGCGCACCTCACCACCGAGCTCGGCCAGATCATGCAGGCCGTCGAGCAGGTGAATCGCGTCGCGACTCCCGAGGTGCCGCCGACCAGCCACCCGATCCCGATGCAGAACGTCTTCCGCGCCGACGTCGTGACCGACGACGTGCTCAGCCCCGAGCAGGCGCTCGCCGGCGCCCCCGAGCGCGACGGCGACCGCTTCGTCGTCTCCGCGATCCTGGGGGAGGAGCAGTGAGCCACGCCGACGACCTGATCCGGCTGAACGCCGCCGACCTGGCCGGCCGCCTCGCCGCGGGCGACGTCTCGTCCGTCGAGGCGACGCGTGCCCACCTCGATCGCATCGCCGCCGTCGACGGCGCCGTGCACGCGTTCCTCCACGTCGACGCCGACCGCGCCCTCGCGGCCGCCGCCGAGGTCGACCGTGCGCGTGCCGCCGGCGAATCGCTCGGCGAGCTCGCGGGCGTGCCGATCGCGATCAAGGACGTGCTCGTCACCGAGGGCATGCCCTCGACCTCGGGTTCCAAGATCCTCGAGGGCTGGATCCCGCCGTACGACGCGACCCCCGTGCGCAAGGTGCGCGAGGCCGGGCTCATCCCGCTCGGCAAGACCAACATGGACGAGTTCGCGATGGGCTCGTCAACCGAGCACTCGGCGTACGGCCCGACGCACAACCCGTGGGACCTCGAGCGCATCCCCGGCGGTTCCGGCGGCGGCTCGGCCGCGTCGGTCGCGGCGTTCGAGGCGCCCCTCGCACTCGGCAGCGACACGGGCGGCTCGATCCGCCAGCCCGCGCACGTGACGGGCACGGTCGGCGTGAAGCCGACCTACGGCGCCGTCAGCCGCTACGGCTCGATCGCGCTCGCCTCGAGCCTCGACCAGATCGGCCCCGTCACGCGCACCGTGCTCGACGCCGCGCTCCTGCACGACGTCATCGCCGGGCACGACCGGCACGACTCCACCTCGATCGACATGCGCTGGCCCTCGATGGCCGAGGCCGCGCGCAACGCCGACGTCAAGGGGCTGCGTATCGGCGTCGTGAAGGAGCTCGATTCCGACGGGTTCCAGGCCGGAGTCCGCCAGCGCTTCCACGAGTCGCTCGAACTGCTCGAGCAGCAGGGCGCCGAGATCGTCGAGGTCTCCGCGCCCAACTTCGAGTACTCTATCGCGGCCTACTACCTGATCCTGCCGGCTGAGGCCTCGTCGAACCTCGCGAAGTTCGACTCGGTGCGCTTCGGCCTGCGCGTGACGCCCGACGGCGGCGGCACGGTCGAGCAGGTCATGGCCGCGACCCGCGAGGCCGGCTTCGGCCCCGAGGTGAAGCGCCGCATCATCCTCGGCACCTACGCCCTCTCCGCTGGGTACTACGACGCGTACTACGGCAGCGCCCAGAAGGTCCGCACGCTCGTGCAGCGCGACTTCGACGCCGCCTTCGCGAAGGTCGACGTGCTGGCCACGCCGACCGCACCCACGACGGCGTTCAGGCTCGGCGAGAAGCTCGACGACCCGCTCGCGATGTACCTCAACGACGTCGCGACGATCCCGGCGAATCTCGCCGGCGTGCCCGGCATCTCGGTCCCGTCGGGCCTCGCGCCCGAAGACGGGCTGCCCGTCGGCATCCAGTTCCTCGCGCCCGCGCGTGAGGACGCACGCCTCTACAACGTCGGCGGTGCGCTCGAGCAGCTGCTGATCGCAGAGTGGGGCGGGCCGATCCTCGCGAAGGCGCCCGACCTCACGACCCACGAGCTCACCGCGACCGAGGAGGGCGCACTCTGATGGCGCGCGTCGAACTGATGGACTACGAGAAGGCCCTCGAGCTCTTCGAGCCGGTGATCGGCCTCGAGGTGCACGTCGAGCTCAACACCGAGACGAAGATGTTCTCGCCCGCGCCGAACCCGGCCAACGAGAAGTACCACGGTGCCGAGCCCAACACGCTCGTCTCGCCCGTGTGCCTCGGCCTGCCGGGGTCGCTCCCGGTCGTGAACGGCGACGCCGTCGAGAAGTCGATCTCGCTCGGCCTCGCGCTCGGCTGCTCGATCGCCGCGTCGAGCCGCTTCGCGCGCAAGAACTACTTCTACCCCGACCTCGCGAAGAACTACCAGATCTCCCAGTACGACGAGCCGATCGCGTTCGAGGGATCGGTCGAGGTGGAGCTCGCCGACGGGCGCACCTTCCAGGTGCCGATCGAGCGGGCGCACATGGAGGAGGACGCGGGCAAGCTCACGCATGTGGGCGGTGCGACGGGCCGCATCCAGGGTGCGGAGTACTCGCTCGTCGACTACAACCGTGCCGGCGTGCCGCTCGTGGAGATCGTCACGAAGCCGATCTTCGGCGCCGAGGCCGATGCGCCCGAGCTCGCGAGGGCGTACGTCTCGACGATTCGCGACATGGCGCTCTCGCTCGGCATCTCCGAGGCGCGCATGGAGCGCGGCAACCTCCGTTGCGACGCGAACGTGTCGCTGCGCCCGCGCGGTGCCGAGCAGCTCGGCATCCGCACCGAGACGAAGAACGTGAACTCGTTCCGCTCGATCGAGCGGGCGGTGCGCTACGAGATCCAGCGCCAGGCCGCGATCCTCGCGAAGGGCGGCACGATCACGCAGGAGACGCGGCACTGGCATGAGGACACGGGCACCACGAGCCCCGGCCGTCCGAAGTCCGACGCCGACGACTACCGCTACTTCCCCGAGCCCGACCTGGTGCCCGTGGTGCCGACGACCGAGCTCATCGAGTCGCTGCGTGCAGCCCTGCCCGAGCCGCCGGCCGCCCGGCGCCGCCGCCTGAAGGGCGAATGGGGCTTCACCGACCTCGAGTTCCAGGACGTGGTGAACGGCGGTCTCCTGAACGAGGTCGCCGCGACGATCGCGGAGGGTGCGACGCCCGCCGCTGCACGCAAGTGGTGGACGGGCGAGCTCACCCGGCTCGCGAACGCGAGCGAGACGGATGCCTCGGGGCTCGCGACGCCCGAGCAGGTCGCCCAGCTCGCGGCGCTCGTCGACGCGGGCACCCTCACCGACCGCCTTGCGCGGCAGGTGCTCGAGGGCGTCGTCGCCGGTGAGGGCTCGCCGCAGGAGATCGTCGACGCGAGAGGGCTCGCCGTCGTGTCCGACGACGGTGCACTGATCGCGGCGATCGACCAGGCGCTGGCGTCGCAGCCCGATGTGCTCGAGAAGATCCGTGACGGCAAGGTTCAGGCCGCCGGCGCCGTGATCGGCGCGGTCATGAAGGCGATGCAGGGCAAGGCCGACGCGGCTCGCGTTCGCGAGCTCGTGCTGGAGCGAGCCGGCTCGGGCGGAGCATAGCCGAGGCCGATGCTGAGAGCCGGGGCCGGGGGGGGGGCGCCTCGGCCCCGGGGCTGAGGCGGTTGAAGGCGAGGCCCCCGGGAATTCGATGGCCCCGTCACGAGTGGCGCGGGCCCCCAGGGAGTCGTCGGT
>NZ_JBHXDI010000006.1:138270-207519 GCF_042725165.1 Agromyces sp. NPDC127015
GGCGCGGGTTGGGGGGCAGATTCGCGGGGGCGTTGGGTGTGCGGGGGGGCGGGGGGGGCGCGGCGGCGCCCCCGGCTCTCAGCCGTTTCAAGGCGAGGCCCGCGAGAATTCGATGACACCTTCACGATTGGCGAGGACACCATGGGATTCTTCGATCGACTCTTCGGCGCCCCGGAGCCGCAACGGCCGGTGCCGCCCGCGCCCGGGCGCGGGCTCACGCCCGACGAGCTCGCGATCGAGCGCTACCGCTACCTGCTGCGCACCGCACCGCCGGAGGCGATCGAGCAGGTGCACGCGGAGGCGTTCGCGAAGTTGACGCCCGAGCAGCGCCAGCAGGTCTACCGGGCCCTCGCCGACCAGGCGCCGGCAGGGGAGCGGCTCGTCTCCGACGACCCGAGCGCCCTCGCCCGGGCCGCCACCCGCCAGGAGCTGCGGGCGCCGGGGAGCATGGAGCGCGCGTTCTCGAACGCCGGCGCGCAGGGCGGCCCGCAGGGTGCGGGGCGACCCGGACCGTCGTTCGGCCAGATGTTCGGCGGCTCGCTCCTCGGCTCGATCGCGGGTGTCGTCGTCGGCACGGCGATCGCCGATGCGATCCTGCCCGACCCCGCATCGTTCGACGCCGGGGGCGCCGATGCCGGTGCGGATGCCGGCTCGGTCGAAGCCGGGGGTGACACCGGTGGCGACTTCGGCGGATTCGGCGGCGACTTCGGCGGGGGAGACTTCGGCGGCGGCGGCGGCGACTTCGGGTTCTGAGGCCCGGCGCCGTCTTCGTCGTGCGTCGGGCTCGCCGCCGTCCGGCATGACTCCGGTCGGCCGGGCGACGTCGGCGGACCGGGATAGAGTCGCAACATGAGCAAGCAGGACGGCTCGTCGCGCCAGGTCACGACTGGACCGGTCGACGATTCGGCCACCCCGATCCTGCACGTCGACATGGACGCGTTCTTCGTCTCGGTCGAACTCCTGCGCCGCCCCGAGCTCCGTGGCAAGCCCGTGCTCGTGGGCGGCACCGCCGGCCGCGGCGTGGTCTCGGCAGCGAGCTACGAGGCCCGCCGGTACGGCGTCAACTCGGCGATGCCGATGTCGGTGGCGTTGCAGCGCTGCCCGAACGCGATCGTGCTCCGGGGCGACTACGCGAGCTACTCGCGCTACTCGAAGCAGGTCATGAAGATCTTCGAGGAGGTCACACCGCTCGTCGAACCCCTCTCGATCGACGAGGCCTTCCTCGACGTGTCCGGTGCTCGTCGGCTCCACGGCAGCCCGGCGGAGATCGCGTGGGCGATTCGTGAACGCGTCCGCTCCGAGACCGGCCTCACCTGCTCCATCGGCGTCGCCGCGACGAAGTACGTGGCGAAGGTGGCGTCGAGTCGTGCGAAGCCGGATGGCATGCTCGTCGTGCCCGCCGCCGAGACCCTCGCATTCCTGCATCCGCTCCCGGTGTCGGCGCTCTGGGGTGTCGGGCGCGTCACCGAGGAGTCGCTGACGCGGCTCGGACTCCGCACGGTCGGCGACGTGGCGGAGATGCCGGCCGATGCCCTCCAGCGCGCCGTCGGGCCGGCGCTCGCGTCACGTCTGACGAGGCTCGCCAACGGCATCGACCCGCGCGACGTCGAGACCGCCCGTTCGGAGAAGAGCATCGGACATGAGGTCACCTTCGGCCACGACCTCACCGATCCGACGCAGATCCGCCGCGAGCTGCTGCGACTCTCGGACGACGTCGCGGTCCGGCTGCGCCGTGCGGGCGTCGTGGGGCGCACGGTCGTGCTGAAGCTGCGCTACGGCGACTTCCGCACCGTCACCCGTTCGCGCACGCTCGGTGAGCCGACCGACGTCGCCCGCCGCATCTACGACGAGGCGTCGGCCGCGCTCGGCGAGCTCGTCGGCGACGGCGCCCGGATTCGCCTGATCGGGGTGCGCGCCGAGCAGCTGCGTCCCTCCGGCGGCGGGGCCGCCCTCTGGGACCCCGATGAGGAGTGGCGCGGGGCCGAGCGGGCCGTCGACGAGGTGACGGCCCGGTTCGGACGCGGTGCGGTGCGACCGGCCGCGCTCGTCCGACCCCGCGAAGCCGCGGCGCGCGTCGAGTCCATGCGACGTCGGCCCCTCGACGCAGCGGGCGCATCGCGCGACGCGGCGGACGCCGCCGAGGCGGCCGAAGGCCGGGCGGGGGTGGATCGAACGCAGTTCGGCGGGTAGCGTGGCGGTCATGGCTGATCTCGTGCTCGAACTCGCAGAGACCGTCGCCGGCGTGGGCGTGAAGACCTCGTACGGCGAACCCGTCGATCTCGACGGCACCAAGGTCGTCCCCGTCGCGCTCGGGTACTACGGGTTCGGGGCGGGCAGCGGCAGCGACTCCGGCGGCGACCAGGCCGGCGGCGGCGGTGGCGGTGGGCTCTCCATTCCGCTCGGCGCATACGTCGGCCGTGGCGGCGACGTCCGCTTCGAACCGAACCTCATCGGTCTCCTCCTCGTCGCGACCCCGCTCATCTGGGTGACGGGCAAGGCGCTCCGCGCCGTCATCCGCGCGCTCAAGCACTGACGCGGTCCTGAAGGCGGGGCGCGGTTCGACGGGCGACCGCGCCGCTCGTCCGTCGCGCGGCGTCATGCGGTCGTGGCCTGCGTATACTCGTCGATGAACACGGGAGTCCGGTGAGCCGGGCTGAGAGGAAGGTTCTCAACCTTCGACCGTCGAACCTGATCTGGGTCATGCCAGCGCAGGGAGGGCAATCGATCTCAATTTCCCGTGCCTCTTTCCACCGAACGAAAGGGCACGACAGTGCACGCATCCGCACCAACCCCCACCGCCTCCACGACCGGTGCCGCGCCGGCGCGCAATCTCCGCTGGCGTGTCGTCGACATCGTCGTCGCCTCGGTCGTCGCCGTGGCGACGGGGCTGCTGTTCCTGTTCTGGAACAACATCGGCTACGCCTGGTTCGTGGCTGCCGACGCAGTGACCCCGGGACTCGGCGGCATCGCCGTCGGCATCTGGCTCATCGGCGGTGTGCTCGGCGGCCTCATCATCCGCAAGCCCGGCGCCGCCCTCTTCGTCGAGCTCGTCGCGGCCATGGTCTCCGCGATCGTCGGCAACCAGTGGGGCGTCGAGACCATCTGGTCGGGTCTCGCGCAGGGCATCGGCGCCGAGCTCGTCTTCGCGATCTTCCTCTACCGTCGCTTCGGGCTCCTCCAGGCGATCCTCGCCGGTGCGGCCGCGGGCGCCGGCGCGTGGACGCTCGAGCTGTTCACCTCGGGAAACCTGCAGAAGTCGGCCGAGTTCCTGACGCTCTACTTCTGCACGGTCGTCGTCTCGGGCGCGGTGCTCGCCGGCGTGCTCGGGTGGCTGCTCGTTCGCGCGCTCGCCGCGACGGGCGCGCTCAGCCGGTTCGCGGCGGGACAGGAAGCGACCCGACGGGTCTGACGTGGCGAACACCGCATCTTCGCCGACCCCGGCCGCCGTGGACGTGCGCGGCTGGGGTTGGCGTCACGCCTCCCGGCTCCGCCCCGCGCTCGAGGGGATCGACCTCCGCATCGAGCCGGGCGAGCGGGTGCTCCTGCTCGGGCCGAGCGGCGCCGGCAAGTCGACCCTGCTGCACGCCATGGCCGGTGTGCACGGCGGTGACGACGAGGGCGAGGCCGTCGGCGAGCTCCTGGTCGACGGAGCCGAGCCGGCGCGGGTGCGGGGGCGTTCGGGGCTCGTGCTGCAGGATCCCGACTCGCAGGTGATCCTCGCACGGGTGGGCGACGACGTCGCGTTCGGATGCGAGAACCTCGGTGTCCCTCGCGACGAGATCTGGCGTCGGGTGCGCGAATCGCTCGACGAGGTGGGTCTCGACGTGGCGATCGACCATCCGAGCTCGGCGCTGTCGGGCGGGCAGAAGCAACGGCTCGCCCTCGCGGGCGCCCTCGCGATGCGCCCGGGGCTGCTGCTGCTCGACGAGCCCACCGCGAATCTCGACCCCGACGGGGTCCGAGAGGTCAGGGCGGCGGTCGAGCGGGTACTCGATCGGCATGGCTCGACACTCGTCGTCGTCGAGCACCGCGTCGAGGTGTGGGCCGATCTCGTCGATCGCGTCGTCGTTCTCGGGCTCGACGGGCGTCTCATGGCCGACGGGCCCCCCGACGTCGTGCTCTCGCGTCAACGCGCGGCGCTCCTCGCCGCGGGCGTATGGGTTCCCGGCGGCCACGGCCCCACGGCCCCTCGCCGTCGAGTCGCCGTGGACGAGCCGACCGAGCCGTTGCTCACCGCGAACGGACTCGCGGTCGGCCGTCGTCCGCGCGACATCGTCCAGCGCGGACTCGACGTCGAGCTTCCGCGTGGCACCAGCACGGTGCTGACCGGCCCGAACGGTGCCGGCAAGTCGACCCTCGCCCTGACCCTGGGCGGCCTCCTGCGCCCGCTCGACGGTCGGGTCGAGGCATCCGCGTCGTTGTCGGCAGGGCTTCGAGGCGACCCGATCGGCTGGCGCTCCCGCGACCTGCTGACGCGCATCGGAACCGTGTTCCAGGAGCCCGAGCACCAGTTCGTCACGTCCAGCGTGCGCGCCGAGCTCGAGGTGGCGCCGCGGGCGCTCCGGCTCGGCGACCGCGAGACGGCCGCTCGCGTCGAAGACCTGTTGGCGCGCCTGCGGCTCGACCGCATCGCCTTGGCGAATCCGTTCACCCTGTCGGGCGGCGAGAAGCGCCGGTTGTCCGTCGCTGCCGTCCTTGCGGCCCGGCCCTCGGTGCTCGTCCTCGACGAACCGACGTTCGGCCAGGACCGGATCACTTGGCTCGAGCTGACCGCGCTGCTGCGCGAACTCGTCGACGAGGGCCTCACGCTGTTGTCGGTCACCCACGACGCCTCGTACATCGCAGCCCTGGGCGACCGCGGCATCCGCCTGGAGCCGACGAACACCCGGGCGTTCGCATGAGTGCCGTCGCCTCCGGAGCCGTCGACGCTCCCCGACTCCGGTTCATCGATCGAGTCAACCCCGTGACGAAGCTCGCCGCGGCGATGCTGCTCACCGCCCCGCTGCTGCTCACCGTCGACTGGGTGAGCGCCGCGACCGCACTCGTCATCGAGCTCGTGCTCTTCATGGCCGCGGGCGTGCGCCCCCGGATGCTCGTCCGACGGGCCTGGCCGATCCTCATCGCCGCGCCGATCGCCGGCATCAGCATGCTCCTGTACGGCCGTCCGTCGGGGGAGGAGTACTGGAGCTTCTGGCTCGCGCGCATCACCGACGGCTCGATCGAGCTCGCGATCGCGGTGACCGTTCGAGTGCTCGCGGTCGGCCTGCCGGCGGTGCTGCTCTTCATGCGGGTCGATCCGACCGAGCTCGCCGATGGTCTCGCGCAGGTGTGGCGGCTCCCGAGTCGCTTCGTGCTCGGCGCACTCGCGGGCGCCCGGCTCGTCGGGCTCTTCATCGAGGACTGGCACGCGATGGCGCTCAGCCGTCGCGCGAGAGGGATCGGCGACACGGGCGTGCTGCGGCGGTTCGCGACCATGGCGTTCGCCCTGCTCGTGCTCGCGATCCGCCGGGGGTCGAAGCTCGCGACCGCGATGGAGGCTCGAGGGTTCGGGAGCGATCGCCCGCGCACCTGGGCCAGGGCGTCGACGATCGGCTGGAGCGACTGGGTACTGATCGCGATCGCGTTCGCCATCGCGGTGGCGGCCATCGGCGCCGCGATCGCGGTGGGCACCTTCCATCCGGTGTGGTCGTGAGCGAGGCGGCGGCCGTCGCCAGGGTACTGGTCGCGGCACGGCGGCGTCAGGCGAGCGCGGCGTGGCCGCTCATCGCGATCGACGGCCCGAGCGGTGCCGGCAAGTCGACGCTCGCCGATGCGCTCGCGCTGTCGTGGCGTGCGGGGGCGTCCCCCCGACTCGTCCGGCTCGATGCGATCTATCCCGGCTGGCGGGGGCTCGCGACCGCCTCCGGATCGCTCGAACGAACTCTGCTCGCCCCGCTCGCGCGCGGCGTGCCGGGCGGATGGCGCGGGTGGGACTGGGCGCGGAATCGGCCGGCGGCCTCCGTCACCGTCCTCCCGGGTCGGCCGCTCATCGTCGAGGGCTGCGGTGCCTTCGAGGCGACAGCGGGTCGCACCGGGGTGGTCAGGGTGTGGGTGCGAGCGGCGCAGGCGACGCGGAAGCGCCGTGCGCTCGAGCGCGATGCGGGGGGTTTCGACCCGTTCTGGGACCTCTGGGAGACCGAGTGGCGCCGATACGTGCACCGTACCGACCCACTGGGTTCGGCCGACCTGGTCGTCGAACTGCCCGAGTGCGGAGCCCGGGGGCTACGGTAGTGCTATGAGTGCAGATTCGGTCGGCGCCCAGTACGTCGCAGAGTTCATCGACGGACCGCTCGAGGGCGAGTTCGACCATCGCGCCCTCGTCGGGGGCAAGCCCGAGAAGCGCGTCGGCATGGTCGCCGCGGTCGACGGGCTGGAGTCGCTGTTCTGGTACAACGCCGTCGACGAGCGCGAGATGGGCGGCCAGCTGCGCGTTCGCTTCAGCTTCGACGCCGACGACTCCGATCCGGTGGAGTCCGACGACGAGAACGACTGAACCGGCCGGCGTCGCCGTCGACGGCGGATGACGCGCTCGCTCAGCCCGATCGGCCGTTGACGAACGCGTCGATCAGCACGAACGGGTTCGCGAGCCGCCAGAGCGGCCCCGGGTCGTCGATGTCGGCGGAGAGCTCGAGTTCACTGCCGATGTCGCCGTTCGCGGTCGGCACGGTCACGGTACCGACCGCGCGCCCGGCACGCGCCGTCGTGAACGGTTCGACGGCGACGGATGCCTCGCCCGGGTCGCTGCCCCAGGCGGCGTCGGTCCGCTCGGTGCGGGCGATGAGGTCGGCTTCATCGCCCCATGCGGTCTCGACCGTGCCGTAGCGGGCGCCCTCGGCGATGACGGTGACGGGCGCCGCGGATGCCGCGACCGACGTGAACGCCTCGACCACGGCAGGGTCGAGCGTCTCGTAGTCCGGCATGGTCGTCATCGCTCCCACGATGCGCTGCGGCTCGTCGTCGGCCCCGGGAACGGTGGCCGTGAAGATGAAGCAAACGCCTGCTTCGTCGGTGTAACTGCGCGAGAGTGCCCGAACGCCCTCGTCGCCGAGGTGGTCGATGACGTCGGGGACGTTGCGCGAGGTCGGGTCGCTGCGCTCGGGATCGGCGACGAGGGCCGCGAGCTGCGGGTTCGCGAGCGTCATTGCGGCGAGCCGCGCGAGCTCTTCAGCCGTACCGACGTTGTCGGCCGAGAGGCCCGTCGCATCGGCCACTCGCGTCGACTCGAAGCCCTGTGCCTCGAGCCACGCGTTCGCTTCGTCGACGTATCCGTCGACACTGCCGAACGCCCATCGGGCGAGCGTGTCGGCGTGGTTGTTGCTCGAGGCGAAGAGCACCGCTCGAACGACATCGCGTTCCGACCAGCTGTCTCCGGGCGAGACCTGCAGCGTGCGGTTGCCGGCCTTCGAGTGATCGAGGTAGTCGGTGTAGTCGGCGGGGCCGATCTTGATCGCGGGGCCGGGTCCGTCGTCGGGCAACGGCAGCGAGTCGAGGGTCGCCAGCACGGTCACGAGCTTCGCGGCGCCGCCGATGGGGACCACACCGGTCTCGCCGGCGGTCGCGAGCATCGAGGCGCTGCCGTTCTCGTCGACGAGCGCGACGGCACTCGCTCCGCTCTCGGGCAGCACGATCGGCTCGGGCTTGCCGGCGGCGCCCTCGCCCGCCGTGCTGACGTGGACCTCCGCCTCCGGCAGGGGACCGAGCAGCATGGCGGGGCCGTAGACGCCGACCGCGAGGATCGCGACGGCGCCGATGGCGATGCCGACGATGCGGCCGGGCGACAGACTCATGACGTTCAGGGTATCTCGGCCGAGCTCACGCCCAGCCCAGTTCGTGCAAGCGGTCGTCGTCGATGCCGTAGAAGTGGGCGATCTCGTGCACGAGGGTGACGTGGATCTCCTCACGGAGCTCGTCTTCGTCGTCGCAGATCGCAAGCAGCGGTTCGCGGTAGAGGATGATCCGGTCGGGCATCTCGCCGAATCCGTAGCGGTCGCGCTCGGTCAGCGCCCAGCCGTCGTAGAGGCCGAGCAGGTCGAGCGAGCCGTCCTCCGGGCGGTCTTCGACGACGAAGACGACGTTCTCGAGCCCGTCGATCATGTCGTCGGGCAGTTGGTCGAGCTCATCGACGACGAGGGCTTCGAACGCTTCGGCATCGAGTTCCACGGCCTCTCCCATCCGTCCGTCCAGAGGGCTGATACACGAAGCGCGGGCCGTTTCCGGACCCGCGCTTCGCACACCGCTTGGGGTGAGTAACGGGGCTTGAACCCGCGACCTCCTGGACCACAACCAGGCGCTCTACCAACTGAGCTATACCCACCATGTGTCGACCGCCGGGGCGATCAGGACAACGGATAGAGCCTACTACACGTTGGAGCCCTGCTCGAACTCGGCCACCACTTCGGCGGCGAGCGCCTGCAGTTCGTGACTGGCCGGGCCCGGGTCGGCGACGAAGACGGCGCGGCGGTAGTAGTGCAGCTCGCGGATCGACTCGAGGATGTCGGCCAGAGCGCGGTGACCGCCGTTCTTCGCGGGGGAGTTGAAGTACGCACGCGGGAACCAGCGCTTGGCCAGCTCCTTGATCGACGAGACGTCGACGTTGCGGTAGTGCAGGTGCGCATCGAGTCGGGGCATGTACTTCGTGAGGAATGCGCGATCGGTGCCGATCGAGTTGCCGGCGAGCGGCGCCTTCTGCTCGTCGGGCACGTGCTTCAGCACGTACTCGAGCACCTGGTACTCGGCCTCTGCGACGGAGACGCCGTTGGGGATCTCCTCGATGAGCCCCGAGGTGGTGTGCATCTGCCGCACGAACTCGCCCATCGACTCGAGTGCGCTCGCGTCGGGCTTGATGACGATGCTGAGCCCACCGTCGACGGGGCGGAGGTCGTAGTCGGTGATGACGACGGCGATCTCGACCAGCTCATCGACTTCGAGGTCGAGTCCGGTCATCTCGCAGTCGATCCAGACCAGTCTGTCGCTCGAAGAAGCCATGCGGCGAGTCTAACCGGAGGCGCCGACAGCGTCGTTCGACGCGGCATCCGCGTCGTCGGTGCCCCCGGCAGGAATTGAACCTGCGACCAAGAGATTAGAAGGCTCCTGCTCTATCCGCTGAGCTACGGGGGCGGTCGTGGCAAGCATACCCGCCGAGGGCGATCAGCCCTCGGTCGGCACGTGCACGTCGTCGGTCACGGCGCGATCGCGCGACGCGCCGCCGCGCCGCCGGACCAGGAGGGCGATGAGCGGGAACAGCAGCACCGAGAGCATGCCGGCGCCGACGAGCGCGGCGGCCGTGCCGCTCGAGAGGTCGCCGGCATCGACGCCGATCGCCGTGACCGCGACGATGATCGGAAGCCCCGTGGCACCGAACAACGCGGTCGCGGCCAGGTCGCGCCGGCTCGATCCGGCCGGTGCCGCGAGCATCGAGGGAATGCCGCGTACGACGAGCATCAGGAGGAGGAAGATCGGCAGCATGGCCGTCGTCCTGCCGTCGGCGAAGAGGGCCTCGAGGTCGAAGGTGATGCCGGTGTTGATGAAGAACACGGGCACCAGGAAGCCGTAGCCGACCGCCTCGAGTTTCGACTCGATCGCTTCGGCGTCGCGTTCCGGAGCCCCGTTCAGCAGCAGCCGGTAGAGCACGCCCGCCGTGAATGCGCCGAGCAGCATGTCGAGATCGAGCACGATGCTGAGCGCGACGAGCGCGAGCAGGATGAAGATGACGAGTCGCACCGCGAACTGCCCGCTCGTGTGGAGCGTCGACGTGATCATGGCATGCATGCGCTTGCCGTACCCCTTCGCCGCGAGCCAGATCGCGATGCCGGCGACGACGGCGAACACGACCAGCACGACCGCGGCGATGAGCGGCGAGCGCCCGCTGAGGAACAGCGAGATCGCGAGGAGCGGTCCGAACTCGCCGACCGCGCCGATCGCGAGGACCGAGAGGCCGAACGGCGTGGTCAGGTCGCCCGAGTCGCGGAGAACGGGCATGAGCGTTCCCAGCGCCGTGGAGGTGAGCGCGATGCCGATGAACCCGGCGGCGGGAAGGTCGGGGGCGAACAGCACCGCGATGCTGATGCCCGCCGCGAGCGAGATGATCCACCCGATCGCCGCGCGACTGAGCGGGCGCCCGCGAACCGCCCTGAAGTCGATCTCGTTGCCGGCGAGGAAGAACAGCGTCGCGAGGCCGAACTCCGCGAGCATGCCCATGAATTCCTCGGGCACGACCCAGCCGAGCACCGACGGGCCGACGATCAGCCCGAGCACGATCTCGAACACGACGAGCGGAATCGCGACCCATCGCCCGAGTCCGCGGACGATGAGCGGTGCGGCGACCGCGATCGCCGGCACGAGCACCATCGTGCTGATCGAGTACTCCACGTGACCTCCTGAGCGGGCGAGTCTCCTGCCGCGATGCTAGTGGAGCGCGCGCGTTTCCTCGCCGAAACATGACGGCGGTATCGTCGGGGCATGCGAGATCTCCAGGCGCGAATCATCGCCGAGCTCAACGTCAGCCCGCGGATCGACCCCGCCGCAGAGGTGCGTCGTCGCGTCGACTTCCTGAAGGAGTACCTGACCGCGTCGCACGCGCGTGGATACGTGCTCGGCATCAGCGGCGGGCAGGACTCGACGCTCGCCGGCCGGCTCTGCAGGATGGCGGTGGCCGAACTCGTCGACGAGGGCGTCGACGCGCGGTTCATCGCGGTGCGCCTGCCGTACGGCGTCCAGCGCGACGAGGACGACGCGCAACTCGCGCTGAGGTTCATCGCCCCGCAGGAGACCGTCGTCTTCGACATCAAGGACGGCGTCGACGGGATCGCGTCCGAGTTCGCGACCGCTCGTGCGCTCAGCGATTTCGGCAAGGGCAACGTGAAGGCTCGCATGCGCATGGTCGCGCAGTACGCGCTCGCGGGTGAGGGCGGTCTGCTGGTCGTCGGCACCGATCACGCCGCGGAGGCGGTCACGGGCTTCTTCACGAAGTTCGGCGACGGCGGAGTCGACCTGGTGCCGCTCACGGGCCTGACCAAGCGGCAGGGCCGTTCGTTGCTCGAGGAACTCGGGGCGCCCGAGCGGCTGTATCTCAAGGTGCCGACCGCCGACCTCCTGGACGGTGATCCCGGACAGGCCGACGAGGCGAACCTGGGGCTCCGCTACGAGGATCTCGACGCGTACCTCGAGGGCGAGGCGATCGACGACGAGATCGCCGATCGGATCGAGGCGCGGTACTTGCAGACGCGCCACAAGCGCACCGTCCCGGCGTCGATGTTCGACGAGTGGTGGCGCTGACCGGCGCGTCGGCTCAGCGCTGCGGTTCGGTCTCGGGCAGCGCGGCGGTCGCCGGTGCTGCGGACTCGGACGCGAAGGTCTGGGTGGGCGCGGTCGAGGCGTCGGCCGTCCCGGCGACGTCGCGATACCGATCGTGGTGCTGCTCGGCGACCCAGGTGTCCTGCGCGTCGATCATGCCCTGATCGGGCTCCTGGCGCTGCGTTCGCCAGCGATCCAGGTCGTTCTGGAACTGCCGACGAGTGCGGCCCGGGTGACGCTGCCACTCGAGGAGTCGGTCGCGGAACTCCACGACGGCGGGGTCGAGCTGATAGCCGAACGTCGCCGAGGCGCGCTTGAGCTCGTGCAGCTGGTGCGCCGCCCAGTTCGCCGCGACGTCCGAGCCGCGGATCGGCAGGAGTCGGACCACGATGTCGGCCTGGCCGACGGTACGGTCGGCCAGCACCTGCTCGTGCGGGGTGAGCGAGTTCCAGACGGAGGCCTCGGTGGCCGCGTCGACGAGGGCGGCGATCGCCGCGACCCTCGCTTCTCTGTCGCGCTGCGCGACGACGCGTCGGACGGCGGCGGTCGAGATCCACGCCGCGAGGAGGCCGGACGCGAGCACCGCGACGAACAGCACGCCGGCGGCGAAGACCGCCGACTGCGACGAGCTCGAGGTCAGCCAGGAGATGAAGTCGTTCCACCACTGCATGGCCGTAGGCTACTGCGGCCGGCGCGCGGTGCGGCCGCGTGACGACGGCGTGGCCGGGATCGGGACGTGCTCACCGGAAGAGCTCGATGGCCGCCTCGGCCGACCAGAATTCTCCCAGTTGAACTGGCGGGCGACCTCCGGGAACGTAGCGGCGAGCGGCGAACCGAACGCCGTCGCCGTCGCCGCGGCGTTCGACGTGGCCGAGTACGGCACCACCCGGGCGCGCGACCCTCCACAGATCGGGTGCGGCGGGCACGATGACGAGGCCGGGAACGGCGACGGGGAACGACTCGCGCAGGCGGGCGGCGATGATCGTCATGAGGCTCCTTCTCGATCGCGCAGCCGGCCCTGCAGGTGGTCGATGCGACGGTATCCCGAGCCTCCGACATCGCGCGGTCGCGACTCCTCCTCGACAAGTGCCGATCAGCGTGGAGAACCCACATTCGGCGAGAACCCCGGCGGATGACTCGATGTCGGCGCGATCGTGGGTCCACGTGGTTCCGGGGCGGTGTCCGGCACGAGGCCGCTCCGGGACCACGAGCCGTCGACTCGCGACGGCGTCCGAACGAGGAGTGCAAATGACCGACAGCATCACGGTGACCGGCATCGTCGGCACCGATCCCATCCAGAAGGTGACGGGCGACGGCCTCGTCATCACGACGTTCCGTCTCGCGTCGACGCGGCGATACTTCGACCGTGCGAAGGGCACATGGGAGAACGCCGAGACCAACTGGTTCTCCGTCTCGGCCTTCCGGCAGCTCGCCCGCAACGCGAGCCTGTCGGTGCGCAAGGGCCAGCACGTCATCGTGCAGGGACGACTGCGGGTGCGGGCATGGGAGACCGGCACGAAGTCCGGGAAGTCGGTCGAGATCGACGCCGACTCGATCGGGCACGACATGGCCTGGTGCGTCTCGACCTACGCCCGGATGCAGTCGGAGGCGAAGCCCGCCGAGCACGACCCGATCGGCGAGGCCGCCTCGTCCGACGGGCTCGGCGAGCAGGGGGAGCGGGCCGATCTCTCGGGGCTCGGCGGCGGCACGGACTGGTCGGGACTCGCGAGCGGGGGCTCGACGGGCCTCGACGACGGCGCACCGTTCGCCGACGGTGACGCCGTGGTCGGCGACGACCTCGACGACGACCTCGACGATGAACTGGAGGCCGACGATGCCGGGCGGGCTGTGTACACCGCGGCGGTGAGCGACTGACCGGCCTTCGACCGTCCGGGCCCGAGCGACCCAATAGACTCGGCTCGGGCGGTCGACACCGCGGTGAGGGGAAGCATGGCACGGCGGTTCGGAACGACGGTGATGCTCGCGCTCGCCGCGACGACGACGACGTTGTCGCTCGCGGGTTGCACGCTGTTCGGCGGCCCGCCCACTCCGCAGTCGTCCCAGTCCGCCGACCCGTCGGCATCCGCGCCGGGTACCACCGATCCCGCCGCTCCGCCCACCCTCCGGCCCGAGCTCTCGGCCGGCGAGAACCTCGACTTCTTCAACTCGGTGAACACCGCCGTCGTCGCCGCGAACGCCGCAGCCGGCGGTCGCGACTTCATCGACGCGCTCGTCGCCGCAGGCTTCGACAAGGCGGCGATGCAGGTGACCTCCGACGAGACGACTCAGGGTGATCAGGCTGACTCGATCCAGTTCGCCGTGCTCTTCCAGGACGAGTGCCTCGTCGGGCAGTACGGCCCGAAGTCCGGCGGATATCACGGTGCGGTGCGTCCGGCGCTCGGCACCGGCGGCTGCCTCATCGGGCAGACGCGCCCCATAGACTGGTAGAAGACATGCGGCGGCCCGTGCTCGGCGGCCGCCGAACGCTGTGAGGGAAAGTCTTGGCTGAATACATTTACTCGATGGTGCGCGCCCGCAAGGCGGTCGGCGACAAGGTCATCCTCGACGACGTGACGATGGCGTTCCTCCCCGGGGCGAAGATCGGCGTGGTCGGCCCGAACGGCGCCGGAAAGTCGACGATCCTCAAGATCATGGCCGGTCTCGACCAGCCGTCGAACGGCGAGGCGAAGCTGAGCCCCGGGTACTCGGTCGGCATCCTCATGCAGGAGCCCGAGCTCGACGAGTCGAAGACCGTGCTCGAGAACGTGCAGCAGGGCGTGGGTCCGATCAAGGCGAAGCTCGACCGCTTCAACGAGATCTCGCTGCTCATGGCCGAGCCCGACGCCGACTTCGATGCGCTGCTCGCCGAGATGGGCTCCCTCCAGGAAGAGATCGACGCGGCCGACGCCTGGGACCTCGACTCGCAGCTCGAGCAGGCCATGGACGCCCTGCGCTGCCCGCCGGGCGACGAACTGGTCTCGGTGCTCTCGGGCGGCGAGAAGCGCCGTGTCGCGCTCTGCAAGCTGCTGCTTCAGAAGCCCGACCTGCTGCTCCTCGACGAGCCCACCAACCACCTCGACGCCGAGAGCGTGCTCTGGCTCGAGCAGCACCTCGCCAAGTACCCCGGTGCCGTGCTCGCCGTCACCCACGACCGGTACTTCCTCGACCACGTCGCGGAATGGATCTGCGAGGTCGATCGCGGCCGGCTCTACCCGTACGAGGGCAACTACTCCACCTACCTCGAGAAGAAGCAGGAGCGCCTCACCGTCCAGGGCAAGAAGGACGCCAAGCTCGCGAAGCGCCTGAAGGAAGAGCTCGAGTGGGTCCGCTCGAACGCGAAGGGCCGGCAGGCGAAGTCGAAGGCGCGACTCGCGCGCTACGAGGAGATGGCCTCGGAGGCGGAGCGCACGCGCAAGCTCGACTTCGAGGAGATCCAGATCCCAGCGGGTCCGCGCCTCGGCGACGTGGTGCTCGAGGTCAAGAACCTCAAGAAGGGCTTCGGCGATCGCGTCCTGATCGACGGTCTCAGCTTCTCGCTGCCGCGCAACGGCATCGTCGGCATCATCGGCCCGAACGGCGTCGGCAAGACCACGCTCTTCAAGACGATCGTCGGCCTCGAGCCGGCCGACGACGGATCGGTGAAGATCGGCGAGACCGTGCAGATCTCGTACGTCGACCAGACCCGCGGCGGCATCGACCCGAACAAGTCGCTGTGGGAGGTCGTCTCCGACGGGCTCGACTACATCCAGGTCGGCAAGACCGAGGTGCCCAGTCGCGCGTACGTGTCGACGTTCGGCTTCAAGGGGCCCGACCAGCAGAAACGGGCCGGCATCCTCTCAGGAGGCGAGCGCAACCGCCTGAACCTGGCGCTCACCCTGAAGCAGGGCGGCAACCTGCTGCTGCTCGACGAGCCGACGAACGACCTCGACGTCGAGACGCTCTCGAGCCTCGAGAACGCGCTCCTCGAGTTCCCCGGTTGCGCAGTCGTGATCACCCACGACCGGTGGTTCCTCGACCGCATCGCCACGCACATCCTGGCCTACGAGGGCACCGACGAGAACCCGTCGAACTGGTACTGGTTCGAGGGCAATTTCGAGGCCTACGAGGCCAACAAGGTCGAACGGCTCGGCGCCGACGCGGCGAAGCCGCACCGGTCCACCTACCGCAAGCTCACGAGAGACTGACATGCGCCTGCACGTGCCGACACCGCTCCGCTGGAGCGACCTCGACGCCTACGGGCACGTGAACAACGCCCGAATGCTGAGCCTCCTCGAGGAGGCTCGCATCCAGGCGTTCTGGGTGAACGAAGACGGCACCGCCGAACATGCGGTCGGCGCGTCGACGGCCGTGCTCGACGCCACGCCCGGAGCGGCCACGATCACGCTGATCGCCCGGCAGGAGGTCGAGTACCTTGCGCCGATCCCGTACCAGCGCCTGCCCCTCGACATCGAGCTCTGGATCGGGCACATGGGCGGGGCGAGTCTCGACGTCTGCTACGAGGTGTACTCGCCGGCGGGCGCCGAACCGCGGGCGCTCTACACGCGTGCCGTGACGACGATCGTGCTCGTCGACGCGGCGACCGAGCGACCGCGGCGCATGAGCGAGTCGGAGCGTGCGGCGTGGGAGCCCTATCTCGAGCCGACGATCGAGTTCCGGCGGCGCTGAGCCGCCCAACGGGGCCGCCCGCGTCGCTGATGCCGTGCGCGAAAGCCTCGCCGAGCGGGCGTGCCGTCAGCGCTCGACCGGCTCGTCGCCGAACGAGCCCTCCCACACGGCGCGACTGCCGGCCTCGCCGATCTGAACGAGCTTCCAGGTCGAGCCGATCGCGACGGTCAGCGCGGCGAGCGTCAGCATCGCACCGGCGGCGATCGTGACACCGTGCGACGGCGACGCGACGCCGGTGCCTCCCGTCGAGCGTGAAGCCGACCTGCGCTCGACGATCGCCCACGCGGCGATCGCGACGGCCACGACGAGCATCGAGATGAGCCAGGGCGTCAGATCCTCGCCCATCGCGGTGTGCTGCTGGATGAGCGGCGCCGGCGGAACCCGTACTTCGAGCCACTTTCCGGCCTCGACGGTGAGCAGGCCGAGCACGAGCACTCCGACGGCGCCGACGAGCGCCGGCAGCCAGAGCACTCGGCGGGCGCCGGGCCACGCGGCGATCACGACGAGCAGGAGCCCCACGAGTGGCGTCAGCACGATCACCGCGTGCACGAGCAGCACGTGCGCCGGCAGGCCGGCGAATTCGTAGTCCATCTCAGGAGGCCGTGACGACCTGGTCGCCGGCGACGGTGACCGCGATGGGGCTCAGCGGTTCGGGTGCCGGTCCGGCGAGCACCTCGCCGGTCGCGGCATCGTAGATCGAACCGTGGCAGGGGCAGTGGAACTCCGCGCCCGCCGCCGCGACGACGCACTGCTGGTGCGTGCAGATGGCACTGTATGCGACGAACTCGCCCTCGCTGGGCTGCGCCACCAGGACGGGATCGCTGCCGAGCTTCGCGTCGATGCTGCCGCCGACCGGCACGTCGGCGGTCGCCGCGACCGCTTCGCCGGCCGCCGGCGGCTCAGCCGACGCCGTGTCGTCGGGGGCGATGGGAGACGAGTTCGCGTCGTCGTTCGAGCCATCGCCGGAGACATCCGCGCAGCCCGCGAGGGCGAGGGCGCCGGCCGCAACGCCGGCTGTGCCGAACGTGAGCGCCGCGCGTCGCGTGAGATCGTGGGAAGCCGTCATCGCCGAACTCCTTCGTCCGCGTCGGGCGCCCGACCGCGCCCCTGCCCCCATTCTGGGCTATCCGAGCCTCGGGCGACGGGATTGCGACGGCTCCGGTCAGGAGAAGTGTTCGGAGTGCGGTACCCGCACCATGCCCTCCTGGGCGACGCTCGCCACGAGCAGCCCGTCGCGCGTGTAGATGCGACCGAGCGAGAGGCCGCGACCGCCGCTCGCCGACGGCGACTCCTGCACGTAGAGCAGCCACTCGTCGACGCGGGCGTCCCGGTGCCACCACATCGCATGATCGAGGCTCGCGACCTTGAGCCCGGGGGTGGCCCACGCGACGCCGTGCGCGCGCAGCACCGGTTCGAGGATCGAGTAGTCGCTCGCGTACGCGAGCGCGGCCCGATGCTGCTTCGGATCGTCGGGCAGGCGGCCGAACGCCTTCATCCACACGGCCTGCCTGGGCGTGCGCTCGCCCTCGACGCTGAGGTAGACGGGCGACGGCACGTGCCGCACGTCGAAGGCGCGCTCGCTCGACCAGTAGCGCGCGACGTCGTGGTCGACCGCCCCGAGCACGTCGGCCGTCGACGGCAACGACTCGGGGTCCGGCAGGTCGTCGGGCATGTCGAGCTGGTGCTCGACTCCGCCGTCCTCCGTCTGGAACGAAGCGATGAGCGAGAGGATCGGCTCGCCGTGCTGGAACGCCTGGGTGCGTCGGGTCGAGAACGAACGGCCGTCGTGGATCCGGTCGACCGAGAACGTGATCGGATGGGCGACGTCGCCCGGCCGTAGGAAGTAGCCGTGCATCGAGTGGATGTTCCGGTCCTCCGGCACGGTACGGAGCGCCGCGACGATCGACTGCGCGAGCACCTGGCCGCCGAACACGCGACCGAGCGGCATCCACTGCGACGGGCCCGTGAAGATGTCCTCCGTCGTGCGCGCGCCCGTGTCGGTCAGGTTGAGCGTGCTCAGCAGGCCGTCGATCGGTCCGTTCATCGTTCCTCCGTGTCGGTGGGCGGCCGCCGCCGGCGCCGTGGAACCCGGACCGCCGTGAACGGGCCCGTGCACTTGGTAGTTTAGACAGGAGATGGTTGAACGACTCACGCTCGCCGACAGCCTGTCGCTCGGCGATCTGCACACGTACCTGCAGCGGGCCGGCCGCGTCGAAGACGGGTCGGTGCGCCTCGTCGCGGGCTCCGGAATCCTCGCCGTCTACACCGCGATCCTCTACCCGCGCGGCATCCTCGACGAGAGCCCCACCGTGCTCGGCCTGCGCACCTTCGCCCTGGCCGACGACGAGGAGTTCGACTCGGTCGTGCCGATGCGCTCGCTCGTGGAGCGCATCGTGCGCGCCCGCGGGGAGCTCGCCGATGACGACGAGTCGCGACCCGTGTCGATGTCGCGCCCTCCGGAGGTGAACACCGTCACCTGGGCCGGCATCTCGCCGCCGCGCGGCGGCTGGCGAGCGCTCGGCGAGGCGGATGCCTCGGTGCTGGAGTCCGCCGCACGGGCGGGTATCGACGAGGTTGCGAAGGCGATCCCGGAGGGCACCGGCGAGCAGCTCGTGCAGCGGGTGCGCTCCGAGGTGTGGGGGCGCGGAGTCGACGGGCTCGAGTACGTGCCGACCGGTGCCGCCTTCGCGGCGTTCAGCCTGGGATTCCTCGGCGACGACCCGGTCAGGCTCTTCGAGACGGGACCGTGGACGCGTCTCACGTCGCGGCGCGGGCACGTGCTCGTGCGTCGGAAGCCCTGGACGCTGAAGGCCTGAGGTCAGCCCCGAGCGATCGCCCGCCCCGCCGAGCGACCGGTGAAGAGGCATCCGCCCAGGAACGTGCCCTCGAGCGCGCGGTAGCCGTGCACGCCGCCGCCGCCGAAACCGGCGGCCTCGCCGACCGCGTAGAGTCCGGGCACGGGAGCGCCGTCCGCACCGAGGGCGCGCGAGTCGAGGTCGGTCTGGATGCCGCCGAGGCTCTTCCTGGTGAGGATGTGCAGCTTCACCGCGATGAGCGGCCCGGCCTCCGGATCGAGGATGCGGTGCGGCGTCGCCACTCGGATCAGCTTGTCGCCGCGGTACTTGCGCGCGCCGCGGACGGCGATGAGCTGCAGGTCCTTGGAGAACTCGTTGTCGACCTCGCGGTCGCGCGCGACGATCTCGCGCTCGATGTTCGCCGTGTCGAGTTCGACGTCGGGGGAGAGGGCGCGCATGCCGTCGAACAATTCGTCGAGCGTGTCGGCGACGACGAAGTCGGCGCCGTGCTGCTTGAAGGCCTCGACGGGGGCGGGCGCGCCCGCGCGAACGCGCTGGGCGAGGAGCTTCAGGTCCTTGCCGGTGAGGTCGGGGTTCTGCTCGCTGCCCGAGAGCGCGAACTCCTTCTCGATGATCTTCTGCGTCAGCACGAACCACGAGTGGGCGTGCCCGGTCGCGGCGAGGTGCTCGAGCGTGCCGAGCGTGTCGAAGCCGGGGAAGAGCGGTACCGGCAGCCGGCGTCCCTCTGCGTCGAACCAGAGGGACGACGGACCCGGCAGGATGCGGATGCCGTGCAGCGGCCACACGGGGTCCCAGTTGGTGATGCCCTCGGTGTAGTGCCACATGCGGTCGCCGTTGACGAGCCGCGCCCCCGACGCCTCGGCGATGCCGAGCATGCGTCCGTCGACGTGCGCGGGCACGCCCGAGAGCAGGTCGACGGGCGGCTCGCCCATCCGCTCGGGCCACGCGGCGCGCACGAGGTCGTGGTTGCCGCCGATGCCGCCCGATGCGACGACGACGGCGGGGGCGCGCAGTTCGAACTCCCCGACCTCGTCACGGTTGGATGCCTCGCCCCGGGCCGCCTCGTCGGGCGCGAGCACGGCGCCGCGGACCCCGACGACGGCGCCCGACTCGACGATGAGCTCGTCGACCCGATGGCGGTGCCGGAACTCGACGAGTCCGGCCGCCTCGCCCGCCTTCACCCGGGCGATGAACGGCGCCAGCACGCCGGGGCCGGTGCCCCAGGTGATGTGGAAGCGGGGCACCGAGTTGCCGTGGCCGTACGCGGCGCCCGCGCCGCGCTCGGCCCAGCCCACGACGGGGAAGAAGCGGACGCCCTTCTCGTGCAGCCAGGCCCGCTTCTCGCCGGCCGCGAACTCGAGGTAGGCGTCGGCCCACCGACGGCCCCACTCGTCCTCCTCGCGGTCGAATCCCGCCGTGCCGAGCCAGTCCTGGCGGGCGAGGTCGATGGAGTCCTTCACCCCCATGCGCCGTTGCTCGGGGGAGTCGATGAGGAAGAGGCCGCCGAACGACCAGTGGGCCTGGCCGCCGAGGCTCGCCTCGGGCTCCTGGTCGACGATCACGACCCTGCGGCCGGCGTCGACGAGCTCGGATGCCGCGACGAGGCCGGAGAGGCCTGCGCCGACGACGATCGCATCGGGGTTGGGGGTGATTGCCACAGTGACTCCTTCGTCGCTTCGGGTGGGTGGCGGTGGGTCGATCAGTCGTCGAACGTGTTCACCATCGCGAACGCGGCCCGCTGCAGATAGTCCCACAGCGTCTCCTCGGCGAGCGGGGGGAGCTCGAGCGAGTCGACGGCCGTGCGCATGTGGGCGAGCCAGCGGTCGCGGGCGTCGGGGTTGACCTTGAACGGCATGTGGCGCATTCGCAGCCGCGGGTGACCGCGCTCGTCACCGTAGGTCGTCGGGCCGCCCCAGTACTGCTCGAGGAAGAGCTGCAGGCGCCGTGCGGCGGGCCCGAGGTCCTCCTCGGGATACATGGGGCGCAGCACCGGGTCGTCGGCGACGCCGCGGTAGAACTCGGCCACGAGCTTCTCGAACGTCGCGCTGCCGCCCACCTGGTCGTAGAACGACTGCAACTCGGTCATGCAGTGCCTCCGGTCGGCGGGGTGGGCGGTTTCGTCCGCGGGACGCGGGGAGCCTGGTTCTTCGGCTTCTTCCCGCTCGGCACGCTCGCGTCGGCGACGACGGCATTGGGCGCCGTGCGCGGGGGCTTCGCGCCTTTGACCCGGGTCGCCCCCTCGAAGCCGGTCGGCACGACGCTCGTGAGGCTCGGCAGCTTGACGCCCATCTCGTCGAGGGCGCGCTTCAGGCGCATGCGCAGTTCGCGTGCGACGTCGTCCTTCGCCGACGAGCGCACCTTCATGACGACGCGGATGACGAGCGCGTCGGCCGAGATCGACTCGAGGCCCCAGACCTCGGGCTTCTCCATGATGCGGCTGCGCCACTTGCTCGAATGGGCCATCTCGGTCGCCGCTCGCAGCAGTTCCGCCTCGACGGCGTCGACGTCGGCGTCGTAGGGCACCGCGAGGTCGATGATCACGCGTGCCCAACCCTGAGACATGTTGCCGACGCGCAGGATCTCGCCGTTGCGCACGAACCAGAGGGTGCCGTTGACGTCGCGGACGGTCGTGATGCGGATGCGCACCTCTTCGACGATCCCGGTCGCAGGGCCGAGGTCGACGATGTCGCCGACGCCGAGCTGGTCCTCGACGACCATGAAGAGGCCGTTGAGTGCGTCCTTCACGATGTTCTGCGCGCCGAAGCCGAGGCCGGCGCCGACCGCGGCGGTCAGCAGCGCGAAGGAGCTGAGGATCGCCGAGTTGATGGTGTTGACGATCAGCAGCACGACGACGACGAACAGGGTCACGTTGACGATGTTCGTGAGCACCGTGCCCAGGGTGCGGGTTCGCTGCACGAGCCGCACGGTCGCGAGCGGCGACGCCTGCAGGGCCTGGGTGTCGGTGACGTCCTGCTTCTTCTTGACGCCGGAGACGATCTGCTTGACGACGCGCTCGATCACGAAGTGCAGCACCCAGCGGATGAGCAGGGCGATCGCGATGATGAAGACGATCGAGATGAGCTTGCCGAGGATCTCGTCCCAGTGGGTGGCCCACCAGGTGCCGAGACCGGTCCAGTAGTCGACGTCGACCGGGTTGCCTTCGTCGCCGGTGGTGCGGAAGATCTCGAACCCGAACATGGTGTGCAAGTCTACTGAGCCCCGCCCGAGAGCTCGCTGGCATCGCGGGCGCGCGCGGCGAGCGCGCGGTCGAGTTCGGCGAGGTGCTCCGTGACCGCGCGATGCATCGATGCGGGCTCGGGGTGGCGGGCCAGCCACGTGCGGGCGAGCTCGGCGAGCTCGGCGTCGATGAGCGGGGTCGGGAACAACCGCTTCGACAGGATCGACGCCATGTTGTAGCTGCGGTCGGCCCACACTCCGGGAAGCGCGGCGAAGTACTCGTGCACGACCGTCGCGAGCAGCTCGGGGGAGTTCGTTCGGCGCCAGCCGTCGGCGATCGCCCGGGCGACGTCGTTGGAGAGGCCCTCGTCGGTCATCGCGCGCCGCCACGCGGCGTCCTTGACGGCTTGGTCGGGGCGGGCCGCCCGCGCGGTTTCCGCGAGCTGGCGACCTTTCGCGGTGTCGTCGGCCGCGAGCGCCGCGGCGATCTCGTCGTCGTCGCCCGCTCCGAGCGCCGATCGTGCGATGACGAGCTCCCAGCGGAGGTCGAGGTCGATCGCGAGCCCGTCGAGGGCGATCGAGCCCTCGAGCAGGCTCCCGAGGACGTCGCCGTGCGCGTCGGTCGACGCGAGGCCGGTGAAGGCCTTGACGAACTGCAGCTGCGCGTCGGAGCCCGCCGGTGCGAGTTCGGCGAGGGCCCAGATGGCGTCGCCCGCCTCGGAGGCGAGGCGCTCGCGGTGCTCGTCGGCCAGGTAGCGCGACACGGCGTGGTCGAGCCTGGAGAGCGCGAGCGAACGTGCCGAGGACTGCGTCTCGTGCCCGATCGACGCGAGCACGAGACGCACGAAGGCGGCCGCGGGCAGTTCCGCGTCGCGCACCGCATCCCAGGCGGAACCGAGCACGACGGCGCGGGCGACCGGGTCGGCGAGTTCGGCGAGGTGGTGCACCGCCGTGTCGAACGATCGTTCGTCGAGCCGCACCTTCGCGTAGGTCAGGTCGTCGTCGTTCACGAGCAGGAGGTCGGGCCGCGCTCTACCGATGAGCTCGGGCACCTCGGTCCGTGCGCCGTCGACGTCCAGTTCGGCGCGGAAGACCCGGTCGAGCCGGGACTCGCCGAGCTCGTAGCCGCCGAGCGCGACCCGGTGCGGGCGCAGCGTCGGATGCGACGAGGCCGCGGTCTGCACGATCGCCGCGTACGTGATGGTGCCCGAGGCGTCCGTCTCGATCTCGGCGCGCAGGGTGTTCACGCCGGCCGTCTCGAGCCACAGCTCCGACCAGCGTGTGAGCTCGCGCCCGCTCGCGGCCTCGAGCTCGTCGAGCAGGTCGCGCAGGGTCGCGTTGCCGCCCGAGTGCTTCGCGAGGTAGGCGCCGACGCCGCGCTTGAACGCATCGAGGCCCACCCAGGCGACGAGCTGCTTCAGCACCGAGGCGCCCTTGTCGTAGGTGATCGCGTCGAAGTTGACCTCGACGTCCTCGAGGTCGCCGATCTCCGCGACGATCGGGTGCGTCGAGGGCAGCTGGTCCTGCTCGGCGGCGTGCGTCTTCTCGTCGTTCGCGAACGTCGACCAGACGCCCGTGAACTCGGTGACCTGCGACGTCGCGAGCGTCGACGCCCACGTCGCGAACGACTCGTTGAGCCAGAGGTCGTTCCACCACTTCATGGTCACCGAGTTGCCGAACCACATGTGACTGAGCTCGTGCAGCACCACGATGGCGCGCTGCTCGCGGCGAGCATCGGAGACGCGCGAGCGGAAGAGGTAGCCCTCGTTGAACGTCACGGCACCGACGTTCTCCATCGCGCCCCAGTTGTACTCGGGCACGAAGATCTGGTCGTACTTGCCGTACGGGTACGGCACGCCGAACGCCTGCTCGTAGAAGCCCAGGCCCGCCTGCACGGTCGAGAACATCATCTCGGGGTCGGCGTACTGGGCGAGCGACGCACGCGTGAAGAGGCCGAGCGGCACGTCGCGGCCGTCGACGCTCGTGGCGCTGCCGCGCCAGCTCGCGTAGGGGCCTGCGATGATCGCGATGATGTAGCTCGAGATGACGGGGCCGGTCTCGAAGGCCCACGTCGCGACCGCGGATGCCGCGGGGCCGGCGACCGGCTCGGGGGAGGGCGCGTTCGACAGCACCGTCCAGTGCGCCGGTGCCGTGATCGTGAAGCGCACGCCCGCCTTGAGATCGGGCTGGTCGAACACGGCGTAGACGCGGTTCGCCTCGGCGACGGCGAACTCGGTGTAGAGGTACGTCTCGTCGTCGACGGGGTCGACGAAGCGGTGCAGGCCCTCGCCGGAATTCGTGTAGCGTGCGTCGGCGACGACGCGCAGCTCGTTCTCAACCTCGAGCTCGTCGAGACGGATGCGGGTGCCGTCGCTCACCGTGGCGGGGTCGAGGACCCGCCCGTTGAGCACGACCTCGTGCACCCGGTCGGTGCAGGCCTCGATGAAGGTCGAGGCCCCGGCCACCCCGGTGAACCGTGCCGTCGTCTCGCTGCGGAACGTCGCGCCGTCGCCCGTGAGGTCGAGCACGACCTCGTAGCTCGGGGAGCCGACGATCGCCGCCCGCTCCTCGGCTTCGGTGCGGGTGAGGTTGGCAGCAGGCATGGACGATCCCTTCGTAGCGATGGCGCCAAGCCAGCCTAGCGATGCACGTGGCGTCAGCCGTGCGCGTCGAGGAGGCCGGATTCGTACGCGAGGATGACGAGCTGCACCCGGTCTCTGGCACCGGTCTTCTGCAGCACTCGCCCGACGTGGGTCTTCACGGTCGACTCCGAGAGGAAGAACCGCTCGGAGAGCTCGGTGTTGTTGAGCCCCTCGGCGATCCCGACGAGGATCTCCCGCTCGCGCGCGGTGAGCGCGTCGAGCGGACCGGCCGGCGAGGCGCCGGCGGGGCGTGCCGGCTCCGTCGGCAGCTCGGCTGCGAAGAGCTCGAGCATGCGCCGGGTCACCCGCGGCGACAGCGTCGCCTCGCCCTCGTGCACCGTACGGATCGCGGCGACGAGTTCATTCGGCCGCACATCCTTCAGCAGGAAGCCGCTCGCGCCCGCGCGGATCGCGGCGAACGCGTACTCGTCGAGATCGAATGTCGTGAGCACGATGACGCGGGTCCCGGGATGGCTCGCCGTCACCTCGGCGGTGGCGGTGATGCCGTCGACGCCGGGCATCCGCACGTCCATCAGCAGCACGTCGATCTCGGTCGCGTCGGCGAGCTCGACCGCGGCGCGGCCGTCGCCGGCCTCGCCGACCACGTCGATGCCGGGCTCCGCGTCGAGCACCAGCCGGAATCCGGTCCGGACGAGCGCCTGGTCGTCGACGAGGGCGACGCGCACCGGCGCAGTCGGGGAAGCGGTCTGCGGTGATGCGTCGGTCATTCGGCGTCCTCGTTCGGGATCGTCGGGCGGTCGTGGGAGTCGGCGGAGCCGGGCCGTTCCGGGACTCCGGGGAAGCCCCGGCCATCGGTGGGCTCGGACGCGTCGTCACCGCGGTGAGGGGCCGAGGCATCCGTGGCCGGTCTGGGGTGGAGCGTCGCCCGCAGTCGCCAGCCTCGTCCATCCCGCGGGCCGGCCTCGAGCGAGCCGCCGTAGAGGGCGACGCGCTCGCGGAGGCCGGCGAGACCGCGACCGGCTCCGCGAGTGGACGGCATGGCATCGGTGGTCTCGGCGGGTGCGTCGTCGTCGACGACGACTTCGACGGCTCCCGGGGCGTATTCGATGCGGACGTCGACGTGGTGCGCCCGCTCGCCGTGGCGCAGCGCGTTCGTGAGCCCCTCCTGCACGATGCGGTAGATCGCCAGTCCGAGCGCGGGGTCGGGGGCGGGCACGCCGATCGTCGTGAGGCCCACGGGGAGCCCCGCGTCACGGAACCCGTCGACGAGCTCGGGGATCGCGGCGAGCCCCGGCTGCGGCGCCCGTTCGGCCGGCTCGGTGCCCGGCTCGGCGAGCACACCGAGCATCCGCCGCATCTCGCCGAGCGCATCCCGGCCGGTCTCGGCCACGCTCCGCATGACGTCGGCAGCCCGTTCAGGGTCGCGTGCGACGGTCGCGGCCGCACCGTCGGCGAGGGTCACCATGACGGTGAGCCCGTGCGAGACGATGTCGTGCAGCTCGCGGGCGATGCGGGCGCGCTCGGCGGCCGCTGCGAGCTGCGCCTGCTGGTCGCGCTCGCGCGCGAGGTCGTGGGCGCGGGCGATCAACGCCTCGAGGTAGCGCCGCCGGTTGCCGGTGGTGACGCCGATGAGCGTCGCGATCAGCAGTATCACGGTGTACTGCGACGATGCGGCGACCGGTCCGCCGGGAAACACCGCCGACGTCCACGCCTCGACGTACGAGCTGGCGACGGCCACGAGCACCGAGGCGCCGAAGCCGATCCACGCCGATCTCGTCGATCGGTAGACGCCGAGACCGTAGAGCGCGAACAGCATGGGGAAGATGTCGCTCTGGCCGAAGGGCGAGACGATGATGCAGACGAGCCAGGCGACGCCCATCACGAGCCAGGGCCTGGTTCGGCGGAACAGCAGCAGCGCGGCGCCGCCCAGTGCGATGCCGACCAGTTGCAGCACCGTCGACCAGAGCGGCGGCTCGGGGTCGTCGCTCGCCATCACGATCGCGGCGATGAACGTCGGGACGACGTACACCGCCGTGATCAGCGAGTCGGTCAGTCGTGGATGCCTCGCCCAGAACTGCCTGATCACTCCGGGCGGCTTCGGCAGACGGAGTTCTCCCCCGACCGCCGAAGCCGGGCGGCCGGGGGAGAACGGTGCTTCCGTCATAGGCAGGACTCTACGCGTCCCTGCGCTTCAGGAGCACCGAGGCGCCGGCGATGGAGACCCCCACCCACGCCAGCACGACCAGGAGGCTCTGCCAGGCGTTCGGGCCCACGATCGCCGAGTCCTCGGCGCCGATCGCCATGAACATCGTCATGCCCGACGACGACAGCAGGTACGGGATGGCGTCGTGCGCCCAGTCGGCCGGGATGAGCTGCAGCACCGTCGGCAGCAGTAGCAGCAGGCCGAGCACGGCGGCGATGCCACCTGCGCTCGACCGGATGATCGTGCCGACCCCGAGGGCGAACACCGCGACGAGCGCGAGGTACAGGGCGCCGCCGGCGAGCGTGAGGAGCGTGTCGGCGTCGAGCAGTTCGAGGTCGGTGCCGAACACGATCGTCGCGGTCAGGTATGCGCCCAGGTTGGCGAGCATGCCGATGACGAACGTCGCCACGAACAGCACGACGCCCTTCGCGGCGAGGGCGGGCAGGCGCTGCGGCACGGCCGTGAGCGTCGAGCGGATCATGCCGGTCGTGTACTCGCCGCTGATGACGAGCACGCCGAGCACGCCGACGACGAGCTGGCCGAAGTAGACGCCGAAGGTCGAGGCCTGCATCACGAGCTCGTGCTGCTGCTCCACGGGAGCGCCGTCGATGTCCATGCCGCCGCCCATGCCGTTCACCATGCTGAGCGACATGAGCAGCGCCATGCCGAGCGAGATCGCGATCACGATGAGGTACGACCAGACGGTCGAGCGCAGGCTCCGCAGCTTGATCCATTCGGACGAGAGCACGCCGCCGAACGTGAGGCGGGTCGAGCGCGCGCCCTGCGCGGGGTGCGTCGCGGTCGGGGTGATCGTGGTCATCGGACGGCCTCCGTACGGTATTCGACGGCGTCGGCGGTGAGGGCCATGTAGGCCTCCTCCAGCGACGCGTTCTGCGGGGTGAGTTCGTGGATGGCGAGGCCGTGCGCGGCGGCGAGGTCGCCGATCCCGGCCGCCTCGACGCCCGTGACCTCGAGCACGCCGGCTTCGGATCGGAGCACGGCGACCTCGGGCGCTGCGAGCAGGTCGGCGAGCTGCGACGCGTGCGGCGATCGCACGCGGACGCGGGGACGCGTGCCTCCGGCCACGATCTCGTCGACGGGCGCGTCGGCGATGATCTCGCCGCGGCCGAGCACGATCAGGTGATCGGCGGTCTGCGCCATCTCGCTCATGAGGTGCGACGAGAGGAAGACGGTGCGGCCTTCGCCGGCGAGGTGGCGGACGAACTGGCGCACCCAGAGCACGCCCTCGGGGTCGAGCCCGTTGACCGGCTCGTCGAGGATGAGGGTCGAGGGGTCGCCGAGCATGGCCGCGGCGATGCCCAGTCGCTGGCCCATGCCGAGCGAGAAGCCGCCGACGCGCTTGCGGGCGACCGACTCGAGGCCGGTGAGCTCGATGACCTCGCGCACGCGGCGCTTGCCGATGCCGTGGGTCGCCGCCATCGCGAGCAGGTGGTTCTCGGCTGTGCGGCCGGTGTGCACGGCCTTCGCGTCGAGGAGCGCACCGACCTCGTGGAGGGGTGCGCGGTGCGCGGCGTACGGCTTGCCCCCGACGGTGACGGTGCCGGCGCTCGGGCGGTCGAGGCCGACGATCATGCGCATCGTGGTCGACTTGCCGGCGCCGTTCGGACCGAGGAACCCGGTGACCTGGCCGGGCCGCACGGTGAACGTGATGTCGTTGACGGCCGTCTTCTGGCCGTAGCGCTTGGTGAGCGCGGTTGCGGTGATCATGCCTTCGACGCTACGGATGCGACCGCCTCCGGCGCATCGGCCGCGGGAATGGTTCGGGGCGGCGGCGGGTGGTACCGGGGTACCACTCGCCGCCGCCCCGGTGAGGCCGCGGTGCGACTACTGCGCGTCGCGCGCCTGCGCGGCGAGCGCGCGCTCGACACCGGCGACATTCTCGATCACGAGACGGCGCAGGGCCGGCGCGGCATCGGTGTTCTGGTCGAGCCAGGCGTGGCTCGCGTCGACGAGCTCGCGGTTCGCGAGCGTGGCGGGGTAGAGCAGCTCGACGAGCTTCTCGGCGATCGCGTAGCTGCGGGCCTTCCAGACCTCGCCGATCATGCCGAAGTAGCGCTCGATGAAGGGCGCGAGCAGCGACTGTTCGTCGGCGCGCACGAAGCCGGCGGCGGTCGTGCGGACGACCGAATTCGTCGCGGTGTCGGCGACGACGATCGAGTCCCACGCGCGCTGCTTGCCCGCGGCGGTCGGCAGCGCCGCACGGGCGTGCGCCGCCGACTCCTGGCCCGTCGCGGTCTTGTCGGTGGCGAGGCGGGCGTCGATCTCGGCATCGCCGGCGCGGCCCGCGGCGACGAGCGCGATGAGCAGCTCCCAGCCGAGGTCTGTGTCGATGTCGAGCCCGTCGAGCGAGATCGAGCCGTCGAAGAGACCGGCGAGGGCGTCGACCTGGGTGCCGGCCTCGGCGATCGCGGCGAACGACTTCACGAACTGGAACTGCGCGTCGCTGCCGGCCTCGGCCTGCTGTGCGAGCTGCCAGAACCCGTCGGCGAGCGTGCGGCGCGCGTCGGCGCGGTGCTCGGGTGCGACGTACGAGCTCGCGGCGAGCTGCGCGTTCGCGAGGATGATGCGCAGCGTCGTCGACTCGGTCTCGCTCGCGATGTTGCCGAGCACGAGGTCGAGGTAGTCGCTCGCGCTCGTCTCGGCGTCGCGAGTCGCGTCCCAGACGCTCGACCAGACCAGCGCGCGGGCGAGCGGGTCCTCGATCTTCGAGAGGTTCGCGATCGCGACCTTCTGCGATGCCTCGTCGAGGCGGATCTTCGCGTAGGCGAGGTCGTCGTCGTTGAGGAGCACGAGGTCGGGGCGAGCGAGACCCGAGAGCTCGGCGACCACGGTGCGCTCGCCGTCGACGTCGAGCTCGACGCGGTGCTCGCGCACCAGCTTGCCGTCCTTCAGGTTGTAGAAGCCGATCGCGAGGCGGTGCGGTCGGATGGTCGGGTAGTCGGGGTGCGCCGACTGCAGCACCGTGAACGACGTGATCGCGCCCGAGTCATCCGTCTCGATCTCGGGGCGCAGCGTGTTGACGCCCGCCGTCTCGAGCCACAGCTTCGACCAGCCCGACAGGTCGCGGCCCGAGGCGACCTCGAGCTCGGCGAGCAGGTCGGCGAGGGTCGTGTTGCCCCACGCGTGCTTCTTGAAGTACGCCGAGACGCCAGTGAAGAACGCGTCGATGCCGACCCAGGCGGCGAGCTGCTTCAGCACCGAGCCGCCCTTGGCGTACGTGATGCCGTCGAAGTTCACGAGCACGTCTTCGAGGTCGCGGATCTCGGCGACGATCGGGTGGGTCGAGGGCAGCTGGTCCTGGCGGTACGCCCAGCTCTTCTCCATCGAGTTGAACGTCGTCCACGCGTGGTGCCACTCGGTCGCCTCGGCGGTCGCGATCGTCGAGGCCCACTCGGCGAACGACTCGTTGAGCCACAGGTCGTTCCACCACTTCATCGTGACGAGGTCGCCGAACCACATGTGCGCGAGCTCGTGCAGGATCGTGACGACCCGGCGCTCCTTGATGGCATCTGTCACCTTGGAACGGAAGACGTAGACCTCGGTGAAGGTGACGCACCCGGCGTTCTCCATCGCGCCCGCGTTGTACTCGGGCACGAAGAGCTGGTCGTACTTCGTAAAGGGATAGGGCACGTCGAACTTCTGCTCGAAGTACTCGAAGCCCTGCTTCGTCTTCTCGAAGATGTAGTCGGCGTCGAGGTACTGCGACAGGCTCTTGCGGCTGAACACGCCGAGCGGGATGACGCGGCCGTCGCGCGAGATGAGCTCGTCGCGCACGACGTCGTAGGGGCCGGCGACGAGCGCCGTGATGTAGCTCGAGATGCGATGGGTGGGCTCGAACGACCACGTCGCCGTCGAGACGTCGTCGGCGCGGCGGCCCGACGGGTGCAGCTCGGGCTCGGGCGTCGGCATGTTCGAGACGACCTGCCAGTGCGACGGGGCCGTGACGGTGAACGTGAATGCGGCCTTCAGGTCGGGCTGCTCGAACACGGCGAACATGCGGCGCGAGTCGGGCACCTCGAACTGGGTGTAGAGGTACACCTCGCCGTCGGCGGGGTCGACGAAGCGGTGCAGGCCCTCGCCGGTGTTCATGTATCGCCCGTCGGCCTCGACGACGAGCACGTTCTGCGCTTGGAGGTTCGGCAGCTGGATGCGCACGCCGTCGCTCACCTCGGCCGGGTCGAGCTCGACCCCGTTGAGGGTGACCGAGTGCACGGTCGCGGTGATCGCGTCGATGAACGTCGAGGCGCCGGGCGTGGCCGCGTCGAACCGCACGGTCGTGGTGGTCTTGAAGACCTCGGGGCCGACGGTGACGTCGAGCACGACGTCGTAGTCGTGCACCGTGACGAGCGCGGCGCGCTCCTCGGCTTCGAGTCGGGTGAGGTTCTCTCCGGGCACGTGCGCTCCTTCGCAAGTATCGACGCGGCTCGTGGCCGCAGGCAACGCGTCCCAGCCTAGCCCTCGGGCCGTCGGTGGAGTAGCCGGATGATCGGCACGGTCGCCTCAACCGCGCACGATCGACACGACCGCTGCGCCGAAGGCCGGGAGGGCGACCGGCGACGGGCGCCGCCGATCACCTCACCGATCGGACGGCGGCCGCCGCGCCGCTTCCGCTCGATGCAGCAGCAGTCGCCGCTCCCGTTCGTTCGCCGTCATCGCGGCGGCCCGGTCGAACTCGGCGGCAGCCTCGGCGCCGCGGCCCTGCTGCTCGAGGAGGTCGCCGCGCACGCTCGGCACGAGGTGGTAGCCGCGCAGCGCCTGCAGCTCGGCCAGCTGGTCGAGCAGTGCGAGCCCGGCCGCCGGTCCGTGGGCACGGGCGAGCGCGACGGCCCGGTTGAGCTCGGCGACGGGGGAGCCCGTGCGCCGGCCGAGCTGCTCGTAGAGGTCGGCGATGCGCGCCCAGTCGGTGTCGGCGACCGAGGCCGCACGTGCGTGCTCGGCGGCGATCTCCGCCTGCAGCGCGTACTGCCCGGGCCCCTCGCCGGCCACGGCGAGCGACTCCGCCCGCGCGAGGGCCTCGATGCCGCGGCGGATGCGCGAGGTATCCCATCGCCTGCGATCCTGAACGTCGAGCAGCACCGGTTCGCCGTCGGTGCCGGTGCGCGCGGCGAGCCGCGACGACTGGAGCTCCATGAGCGCCGAGAGCCCGTGCACCTCGGGATCCTCGGGCACGATCGCCGTGAGGATGCGCCCCAGCCGTACGGACTCGTCGCAGAGCGCCGGGCGGACCCAGTCGTCGCCCTCGGTCGCCGAGTAGCCCTCGTTGAAGAGGAGGTACACGACACGGAGCACGGTCTCGAGCCGTGCCGCGCGCTCGTCGCCGCTCGGCTCCTCGATCGCCGCCCCGGTGTCGGCGAGCGTGCGCTTCGCCCGTGAGACGCGCTGCGCGATCGTCGATTCGGTCGTGAGGAAGGCCCGCGCGATCTCTCTGGTCGTCAACCCGGCGACGAGCTTCAGCGTGAGCGTCGTCTGCGCCTCCTGCGTGAGCGAGGGGTGGCAGCAGATGAACATCAGCCGCAGCACGTCGTCCTCGACGTGGTCGATGCCCGCAGCCGGGTCGTCGTCGATCGTCTGCTCGAGCTCGCGCGCGAGCGCGGCCGCCGTCTCGTCGTTCCGTGCGCGACGCCGGAACGCGTCGACCGCCCGCCGCTTGGCCGTGGTCATGAGCCACGCGCCCGGGTTGTCGGGGATCCCCGACGCCGGCCACTGCGAGAGCGCCGCGATGACCGCGTCCTGCGCGACGTCCTCCGCGAGGCCGACGTCGCGCACGATGCGAACGAGCGCGGCGATGATGCGCGCCGACTCGAGCCGCCAGACCGCCTCGATCGCGGCGCGCGTGGTCATCTCGCTCACGGGTGCATGAGACCACGCGCGCCACGCGGCCGCAACCGCCGGGGCGTCAGAACTCTGCGATCTGCCGGATCTCGACGCTGCCGACGAATCCCGGCCAGAAGTCCTTGTGGATCTGCATGAGCCGTCGGCCGAGCTCGAGCGCCTCCTCCCGGGTGCCGACCTCGATCACGGCGTAGCCGCCGACGAGCTCCTTCGCCTCGGTGAACGGACCGTCGACGGCCTTGATGTCGCCGTCGGCCAGCGAGATGATCGCGCCGGTCTCGCTGGGCAGCAGTCCCCGGCTGTCGAGCAGCACGCCGTTCGCGCGGCCCCAGCGGTCGTACTCGGCCATCGCCTCGTAGACGGCCGGCGGCGTCTCGCCGTTCGACTCGCTCGACTTCATCATGCACAGGTAACGCATCGGATTCCTCCTCGATGAGGCCCGCCCGGGTGGCGTGTGCCTTCACGATAGCGTCGGCGGTTCCTGCCGGTTCTCGACATGGTCGCGAGAAATTCTGCGAATCGATGTCGAGATCGGATGCCTCGCGGCGACGCCATGGTGAACGACCCGGTCGATCGACCGGGTCACGACCGGAAGGAGCACCACCATGGATACCCGCATCGACCGCTCGAGCGCCGAACCGGGCGAGACCGCCGACCGACGACGTGCCGCCCGTGCCGGCGACCCCGCGACGCGCGGTCTCGTCGCCGCAGGGGTCGTCGCCGGACCGCTCTTCGTCGTGGTGGGCGTCGCGCAGGTCCTCACCCGCGAGGGATTCGATCTGGCCCGGCACCCGCTCAGCCTGCTCTCGCTCGGCGACCTCGGCTGGGTGCAGATCGCGAACTTCGTCATCGCGGGCGTGCTCATGCTCGCGTTCGCCGCGGGCGCTCGCCGGAGCCTCGGCGACGGGCCCGGACGCATCGCTGCCCCGGTGCTGTTCGCGCTCTACGGAGTCGGGCTCGTGCTCGGCGGGGCGTTCACCGCCGACCCGGCGCTCGGCTTCCCGGCCGGTGCGCCCGCCGGCACGCCGACCGAGCTGACCCTGCACGGGTGGCTGCACGCGTTCGCGGCGCCGCTTGCGTTCCTCGCGCTCGTCGCCGCGACGTGGGTCGTCGCCCGCCGACTCGCCTGGGAGGGGCACCGCGCTGCGGCGGCCTGGTCGCGGGTGATCGGCGTCGCCTGCCTCGTGCTCTGCGTCCCGTTCGGGCCCGGCATGAGCGTGCGGCTCCTCCTCGGCGTCGCCCTCGGATTCGCCTGGATCGCTGCGTACGCGATCTCGCTGCTCCGGCCGCCGATGACCGAGGACGTGTGAGGGAGCGCTCCGGCGACGGGATGCCGCAGCTCCCGCCGAGGCGTCCCCGTCGCCGCGCCGCAGGCGTAGCCTGACCCCATGCGCACCACCGTCGACAACGACGCCCCGACCGCCGAGCGCTACCGCGCGTTCGCCGAGGTCGAGGCCCGCGGGATGTCGGAGACGTACGATGCATGGGCGCTCGGCGTCGCCGACGACCCGGCGACGATCGCGCTCATCGACGAGCTTCCGCCGGCGAAGCGCCAGCCGAACCTCGTGTTCTCGGCCGCGCGATTCCGCGGTTCGGAACCGGCGCCGTACGACGACTTCAGGCGGTGGCTGGCGGCGCACTGGCCCGAGGTGCGCGAGACCGCCGAGACCCACGCCACCCAGACCAACGAAGCCGGCCGCTGCGCACTGCACGTTCCCGCGCTCGCCGAGATCCCGGGCCCGCTCGCGCTCCTCGAGGTCGGCGCCTCGGCGGGCCTCTGCCTGTACCCCGACCGGTACAGCTACCGATACCCGGGCCACGGGCGACTCGACCCGGCCGACGGCACGAGCCGCGTCATCCTCGACTGCGAGACGCGCGGCACCGAACCGGTGCCCGTACCCGCCAGCCTGCCCGAGGTCGCCTGGCGCGCCGGCATCGACCTCAATCCGCTCGACGTCACGGACCCCGACGACCTCGCCTGGCTCGACGCGCTCATCTGGCCCGAGCACGACGACCGCCGCGAGCGACTGCGCGCCGCGGCGACGATCGTCGCCGCCGATCCGCCGCGCCTCGAAGCGGGCGACCTCAACGAGCGGCTCGCCGCGCTCGCCGCGGAGGCGCCCGCCGAGGCGACCCTCGTCGTCCTCCACACCGCCGTCATCGCCTACCTCGACGAGGCCGCGCGCGCCCGGTTCGTCGAGACGGTGCGCGAGCTGCCGGGTCACTGGCTCTCGGTCGAGGGGCGATCGATCGTGCCGGGCATCCGCGTCCGCGACGACGTGCCCAACGATTCGACCGACTTCGTGCTCGCGCTCGACGGGGTGCAGCGGGCGTGGGCGCAGCCGCACGGGCGCGCCGTCACGTGGGTGCCGAATCCCTAGAATTGCTGCATGCGCATCCACATCGCGACCGACCACGCCGGCCTCGAATTCAGCCGGACCCTCCAAGCCCACCTGTCGAACGGCGGTCACGAGGTGATCGACCACGGCCCGGTCGAGTACGACGCGCTCGACGACTACCCGGCGTTCTGCATCAATGCCGCGCTCGGCGTCGCGCGCGACCAGGCCGCCGGCGTGAAGGCCCTCGGCGTCGTGTTCGGCGGCTCGGGCAACGGCGAGCAGATCGCCGCGAACAAGGTGAAGGGCATCCGCGCCGCCCTCGTCTGGAGCATGGACACCGCGATCCTCGCCCGGGAGCACAACGACGCCAACGTCATCTCGATCGGTGCGCGCCAGCACACCGTCGAAGAGGCGATCCGCTACATCGATGCGTTCATCGCCGAGCCGTTCTCGGGCGACGAGCGCCACGTGCGCCGCATCGCGCAGCTCGCCGAGTACGAGACGACGGGCGACATCGCAGGCAAGGGCGTGGACGTCGAGCCGCGCGCCGAGGCGCCGGCGGAGTAGCAGGGTGCCCGAAGGCCACTCGGTCCACCGCATCACCCGGCAGTTCGAGCGCAACTTCGTCGGCCACGTCGTGCACGCCTCGAGCCCGCAGGGCCGGTTCGCCGTCGGCGCCGCCGAGCTCGACGGCCGACGCATGATCGATGCGCGCGCCGTGGGAAAGCAGATGTTCCTCGGATTCGAGGGCGACGTCTGGCTGCGCGTGCACCTCGGCATGTACGGTGCCTGGGACTTCGCGGGCGACATCCTCATGGATGCCACGATCGCATCGGCGAACGGGCGCATGGGGCAGACGAACCAGCGCGGCACGTTCCTCGACGCGCCCAACCCCGACGCCGTCGTCTTCGACTCGGCCGGAGAGAACTCGCTCACCTCGATCGGGGCGCCCCGCACGACGCGGCTGCGCATGTCGGAATCCGAGAAGGAGGGCAACGGCCTCGAGACGTTCCCGCCCGAACCGATCGGGCAGGTGCGGGTTCGGCTGCTCACCGACACGATCTGCGCCGACCTCCGCGGGCCGACCGCGTGCGAGGTGCTCGACCCCGCCCAGGTCGAGGCGATCGTCGCGAAGCTCGGCCCCGACCCGCTGCTCGATCCAGGCGCCGTCGCCGAGGAGCGCTTCACGAGCGTCGTCCGCAAGAAGCCGACGCCCATCGGGCTGCTGCTCATGGATCAGAACGTCGTCGCCGGCATCGGCAACGTCTACCGCGCCGAGCTGCTGTTCCGGGCGCGCCTCAATCCGCACACGCCGGGCAAGCAGGTGCCCGAGGAGCTCGTGCGCGAGCTCTGGCGCGATTGGTCGAAGCTCTTGCGCATCGGCGTCGAGACCGGCCAGATGATGACGATGGACGACCTCGACCCCGAGGCGTACCGCGCCGCCATGGCGAGCCGCGAAGACCGGCACTGGGTGTACAAGCGCGAAGGCCTGCCGTGTCGGGTCTGCGGCACGCACATCGTGCTCGAAGAGATGGGCGCCCGCAAGCTCTACTGGTGCCCGTCCTGCCAGGCGTGACGGCACGGTGGGGATAACCCCCGCCGCGATCCGGGCGCACGCCGGCTGTGCTGGCTGCGCGCCGCTCGCGAGGCTGGAGGCATGCTTCAGACACGTCTCCGCAGGCCGCGCGCCGCAATCGGCAGCGCCATCGCCGCCATCGCCGCCGGCGGCCTCGTCGCCGTCGCCTTCGCCGGTTGCGGCCTCGTCACCCCCGCTCCGGTCTCCACGATCGGGAAGGTCGACTTCGACCGCCCGCTCGTGATCCCGCCGCTCGCCGAATCGACGGTCGACGCCGGCGGAACCCGCGTCTTCTCCCTCGAGGCGCAGGCCGGCGCGACCGAGTTCGAGCCGGGCGAACCGAGCGACACGTGGGGGTTCAACGGCAGCTACCTCGGCCCGACGCTCGTCGCCGACCGCGGCGAGCACGTGCGCGTCGAGGTGACGAACTCGCTCGACGAACCGACGACCGTGCACTGGCACGGCATGCACCTGCCGCCCGAGATGGACGGCGGTCCCCACCAGATGGTCGAACCGGGCGCCTCGTGGTCGCCCGAGTGGGACATCGACCAGCAGGCGGCGACCCTCTGGTACCACCCCCACCCGCACGGCGAGACCGAGGACCACGTCGCACGCGGACTCGCCGGCATGTTCATCCTCCATGACGAGCACGAGCGCTCGCTCGGGCTGCCGGGCGAGTACGGCGTCGACGACATCCCGGTCATCGTGCAGGACACGGGGTTCTCGGCCGAGGGCGAGCAGGAATCGAAGCAGCGCACCTACGCGGGCGGGCTCGGCGACGAACTCCTCGTGAACGGCACGCGCAGTCCCTACCTCGAGGTGACCGACGAGCTCGTTCGACTGCGGCTGCTCAACGCCTCGACGGCGCGCACCTACGCGTTCACCTGGAGCGACGCCCGCCCCGTCCAGCTCATCGCGACCGACGGCGGCCTGCTCGAGACATCCGTCGAGCTCGACCAGGTGCGCCTGTCGCCCGGCGAGCGCGCCGAGGTCCTGCTGCGGGTCACGCCCGGCCAGCGCGTGGTGCTGCAATCGAGGATGACGCCCGAGGTCGCCGGCCTCGTCGGGCCGGTCGCGGCGACGAACGGCGGCAGCGACGCGTTCGACGTCCTCGAGGTGCGCGCTGGGGACGCGCTCGAGCCGGCGCCAGCGGTGCCGGCGCAGCTCAACACGATCGACGACATCGACGAGACCGAGGTCGCGACGACCCGACGTTTCGAACTCAGCGACAGCTTCGAGATCAACGGCGAGGCGATGGACATGGGGCGCATCGACGAGACCGTCACGGTCGACACGCTCGAACGATGGGTGGTCGAGAACGCGACGCAGGTGCCCCACAGCTTCCACGTGCACGACGTGCAGTTCCGCATCGCCTCGATCGGCGGCGAGGCGCCCCCGCCCGAGCTCTCGGGCTGGAAGGACACGATCTTCACCGAGCCCGAGACCGAGTACGAGCTGCTGATGCGGTTCGAGGACTACACCGACACCGACACGCCGTACATGTACCACTGCCACCTGCTGTGGCATGAGGACCAGGGGATGATGGGGCAGTTCGCCGTCGTCGAACCAGGTCAGTCCGCGACCCTCGATCCCACCGGGTCTGCCACGATGACGGGAGGAACCCACCATGAGCACTGAGGCGACGAGCACCGAGGCGATGAGCACCGAGGCGATGACCACGAACACCACGACCGATGCCGCGCCGCGGCGCCGCGGCTACTGGGCGCTGTGGGCGACCGTGCCCAGGGAGTTCGCCTTCCTCATCCTGACGATGCCGATCGCGATCACGGCGCTCGTGCTGCTGTCGACGACCTTCTTCACGGGGCTCGGCCTGATCTTCCTCGTCTTCGGCATCTTCATCGTGGTCGCCTCGATGTTCATGGCGCGCGGCTTCGGCACGCTCGAGCTGGTACGGCTGCGCTGGGCCGGTCGCCGCGAGGTCGCCCGCCCCGCCTGGGAGCGGGGCGATCGCGACCAGGGCTTCTGGCGCACGATGTTCGCGCCCTTCATCGACGGGCACTACTGGCTGTACCTGCTGCACGGGCTCGTCGTGAACCCGATCGTCAGCATCGTCTCGTGGAGCCTGACCGTCGCCTGGACCTCGGTCGCGCTCGCCGGCACGACGGGCTGGATCTGGCAGCGCTACATCCCCGACGGTCGCGCCGACGACGACTTCTGGCTGTTCGACACCGTGCTCGACTTCCTGTTCCCGGGCAACACGTGGCAGTTCGACCCGCGGGTCGGCGAGACCGTCTTCGAGCTCATCCTCGGCGTGATCTTCCTCGCGACGCTGCCCTACGTCTTCCGCGGGCTCACGCTCCTGCACGACGTGGTCGCGCGCGGAATGCTCGGGGCATGGCGGTCCGAGGCCCTCGAGCGCGAGGTCGCGCAGCTGGCTGCTTCGCGCGGCGCCGCCGTGCAGGCCGAGGACGCCTCGCTGCGACGTCTCGAGCGGGACATCCACGACGGGCCGCAGCAACGGCTCGTGCGCCTGCAGATGGACCTCGCGGCCATCGAGCGCAAGCTCGACCGCGATCCCGAGTCGGCGCGCGAACTGCTCGGCGAGGCGCGCGACCAGGCGCGGGAGACGCTCGACGAACTCCGTGCGCTCTCACGCGGTTTCGCCCCGCCGATCCTGCAGGACCGGGGGCTCGCCGTCGGCCTCGAATCGCTCGCCGCGCGCAGCCCCGTGCCGGTCGCGGTCCAGATCACGCTGCCCGAGGATGCCTCGCTGCCGGCCCCGATCGAACGGAACGTCTACTTCGTGGCCGCCGAACTCCTGACCAACGCGGCGAAGCACGCCGAGGCGACGAGCGTGCGGCTCGCCGTCTCGACGCGCGACACCGGCGCCACGGGGCACTGGGTCGACGTCTGGGTGACCGACAACGGCCGGGGCGGCGCATCGACGGTGCCCGGGCACGGACTCGCCGGACTCGCCGAGCGGGTCAACGGTCTGCGCGGACTGTTCGTGGTCGACAGCCCCGCCGGCGGCCCGACGACGATCGGCGCGCACATCCCGTACAGCCCGCTGGTCGGGTAGCCGCGAGCCGCGCCGGCGGTCGAGCGACGACGGCACCGGGGCGTTCGAGCGGCGACGGAGGGGCAAGACCCCGCCCCGGCGCACGCCCGCCCCGGGTCGTCCGCCCCCGATAATGTGGGGGGCATGACCGACTCGGCCCGGCCCCTCCGCATCGTCCTCGCCGAAGACTCGGTGCTCCTGCGCGAGGGGCTCGTGCGCCTCTTCGACGAGGCCGGCTTCGAGACGGTCGCCGCCTACGGCGAAGCCGACTCCCTGCTCGCCGCGATCGACGAGACGGATCCCGACCTCGCCGTGCTCGACGTGCGCATGCCGCCCACGTTCCGCGACGAGGGCGTTCGCGCGGCGATCGAGCTGCGCAAGCGCCGCCCCGGACTCGGCGTGCTGCTGCTCAGCCAGTACGTCGAGGGCACGTACGCGCACGAGCTCCTCTCGTCGGGCGAGGGGGGCATGGGCTACCTGCTGAAAGACCGGGTGGCCTCCCTCGACGAACTCGAGGACGCGGTCGAACGGGTCAGCGAGGGCGGCACGGTGCTCGACCCCCAGGTCGTGCGCGAACTGCTCGCCCGGCGCAGCGACCCGCTCGCCACCCTGACCCCGCGCGAGCGGGAGGTCATGGAGCTCATGGCCGAGGGCCGCACGAACGCCGGCATCGCGAAGCAGCTCTTCATCGGGGTCGGCGCGGTCGAGAAGAACGTGACGTCGATCTTCCAGAAGCTCGGCCTCGAGGATTCGGGCACCGATCACCGGCGCGTCCTCGCGGTGCTCACCTGGCTGCAGCGCTGAACGCTCACCGCGTCGTGCCCCGCAGCGGTGCGTGGGCGGCGAACACTCCGCGATAGCTGCGATAGCCCCGCAGCATCCAGAGCACGAACTGGGCGACGGCGGCGAGCGCGCCGAGGGCGATCGACCACGCGATCGACCCGGTCGCAGCGAAGACCAGTGCGCCGATGAAGAGGCCGACGAGCGCCGTGTTCACCACGAGCATGACCATCATCGAGCTCGCGAACACCTGCGAACGATCGCGCGCCGCGAACGGGAAGTAGGTCGTCTTCGCGCCGGCCTCGTCGTCGGTCGTACCGGTCATGAGATAGGGCTCGATGCCGGGGTCGAGATCCACGTACGCCCGGCGGAGGCGGTTCATCGCGAGGACGTAGACGAGGTCCTCGGTCGCCGTGTTGAACACCCGCAGCTGGGTGATCACCCCGAGCAGCACCAGCAGTGCGAGCACCCCGAGGGCGGCCGCGCCGAACCACCCGCGGAAGCCGGTCGCGTTGCCGAGCACGCCGAGCGAGACGAGTCCCGCCGACACGAGGGTGAGGAAGATCGCGATGCGGGTGAGCACCTCGCTCTGCGTGGTGCTCCTCGATGCGAGCAGGCTCCAGTGCTCGGTCGCGAGCATCTGCGCGCGCAGCGATCGCTGCGCATCGCTCAACGATGCGGTGTCGCCGTGGGTCGACGGCTCGGGCTCGGGTTCGACCGTCGCCATATCGGCATTCTCCACCCGGGCCGGGCGGCCCGCCATCCTCGCGGCGTGTTCAGTCGTCGGAGTCGTCGCGGCGCGCGCCTCGATGCAGCTCGATGACCTTGGTCTCGCCGGGGGAGTCGGGGTCGTCGGTGATCGGCTCATCGGCCATGAACTGCCGGATGATGTGCGCGAGCTCGCCGGGGTGGCTGAAATTGATGGCGTGCGCCGCGCCCTCCATCACGACGACGATCACGTCGGTGTCGACATGGGCGACGACCTCGTGCACGCGCGCCGGGTCGGGCATGAGCGGGTCGCGGTCGCCGATGACGGCCAGGATCGGCACCGGCAGCGAGAGGAGGCGCTCGAGCGTGGGGTACCGGGTCAGTGCGCCGAACATCTTGACGGTGCTCGCGACGCCGAACTTCAGGTAGTCGGGTGCGGCGACGCGCACCATGCGCTTCGGCTCGCGGCCGCCGTCGCGCGCGAGCTGCACCATCGCGCGGGCGAGGGGTTGGTTGTGGTAGCCGCCGGCCGGCGAGACGAGGATCGCCCGCTCGAGGCGGTCGGGGAAGTGGTGGCCGAACTCGCAGATCACCGGGCAGCCCATCGAGTTGCCCACGAGGGTGGCCTTCTCGATGCCGCGGTCGTCGAGGAACCTGGCGGCCGCCTCTGCGAGCGAGCTCAGGGTGAGGCCTTCCGAGCGCGAGCGCCGTGCGCTGCGCCCGAAACCCGGCAGGTCGGGCACGAGCGTGTGGAAGTCGTCGGCGAGGAGTTCGGCGGTGGGCAGCAGGTAATGCCCCGACAGCCCGAACCCGTGCACGTGCATGACGACGGGAGCGCCGGGCGGCGGCGCCGGCGACTCCCGGTAGAAGACGTCGAGGCCGTCGACGTTGGTCCAGTGCTCGGCGAGCTTCGACTGCGGGCGCTTGGGCGTCTTGCGCTCCCGATGCCGGTTCGAGGCTGCCTCTGTGCTCGCCATCGTCGCATCCCCTTCCGTCGTGCCGCCCGGTCGGTTTCGGGCCCTGGGACGATTCTCGCGCACCCGCGGCACGTGCGGTTCGTGCGAACCGCGTGAAATCCCGCCCGCTGCCGCGTCGGAGACGGCTCGGGCCCGGACGCCGGGCCACCGGGGCGCCCGGCGTGCGGCATCCGGGCCCGTCAGCCCGTCGGGAGTCGCCTACTCGACGGCGATGTGCGAGAACAGGAACCAGCGGTCCTTGTCGAGGCCGCGACGGATCTCGATCACCACGTCCTGGCTGGCGGGGTCGAGGTCGGCGAGCCCGTCGATCGCGGCGTTGACCTTCTCGGTCGCGAGGTCGATCTGGGTCACGACGCCCGTGATCGCCTCCTCGTACGAGAGGAAGCCGAGCTTCGGGTCCTTGGCGCCGCTCTTCGCGGCGACGGTCCCGAGGCGCCCGTCGATCGGCAGCCCGAGGGCGACGACGCGTTCGGCCGCGAGGTCGGCCCACTCCTGCGCGTGGGCGACGACGTCGTCGAGCAGTTCGTGCACGGCGATGAAGTTCGCGCCGCGAACGTGCCAGTGCGCCTGCTTGCCGTTGACGACGAGGGCGACGAGCTCATGCACGACGGGGGTGAGGTACTGGGCGACGCCTGCGGCGACGTCGGCGTTCGAGCCGGTCTTCGGTGCGGTCTGGATGTCGGTCATCGTGTCCACCTTCCCTGGAGTATGTCCTCCTCAACGCTACGCACCTGCCCCGGTATTTCAAGGAAGGGTAGGCAGGGCTGGCTTCCTGACACGGCATGGCCGACAATGACCGGATGTCGCGGCGCAGTGCCGCGCGTCATGCTCGCGTTCCGTGCCGTCGAACCGATAATTTGGCCGCACGAACGAAAGGGTCTGCCATGTACTTCCTCAACAGCGTGTGGGACTGGTTCTGGTTCCTCTTCTGGATGTTCGCCTACGTGGCGTACATCTTCGCGCTCGTCTACATCCTCATCGACATCTTCCGCGACCACGAGCTGAACGGGTGGGCCAAGGCGGCCTGGACGATCTTCCTGATCTTCGTGCCGTTCATCACCGCGCTCGTGTACCTGATCGCGCGCGGCAACGGCATGGCGGAGCGTGCGGGGCGCAAGCAACGCGAGTACCAGGAGTACAGCGAGGAGTACATCCGCTCGGTCTCGTTCGCGAATCCCGCCGACGAGATCGCGAAGGCGAAGGCGCTGCTCGACGCGGGCACGATCACGCAGGGCGAGTTCGAGGCGATCAAGAACAAGGCGATCGGCAACAAGTACTGAGCAGGAGAACGGTACTGAGCCGGAGATACCAGAACGGCCCCGCGACGGTGTCGCGGGGCCGTTCTCGTTGCGCTCGGAGGGGATGACGGGAATCGAACCCGCGTAATCAGTTTGGAAGACTGAGGCTCTACCATTGAGCTACATCCCCGCGACCCGCTCGCGGGCCATGGATCATCGTAGTACACGGCGGCGGCCCGCCCGTGCACGTGGGCGCCTACCTGAGCGCCGCGATCGAGCCGATCGTCGAGCGGGCGAACCGCAGCTGCCGCTCGTACGTCGCCGCGAGCACGACGAGGAGCACACCGGCGATGCCGAGCCACAGCCACCACCACACCGCCTCGTAGAGCGTCGCGATGTACGGCCACAGCTGCACGACGGCGTGGACGAGCAGCACGCCGCCGCCGATCAGCACGGGTGCCTGGAGCCGGCGCACGACGCCGACGACGAGCACGGTCAGGCTCGCGACGCCGAGCGCGACGACGCGCCACAACTGCGGGTCCGTGAAGTCGGCGACGAGCGGTGGCACGAGCAGGACGGCGAGCCCGGCGCCGAGCGCCGGCCAGCTGCCGAGCGCGGGGGAGCGGCGCATGGCGAGCACTCCTGCGACCGTGAACGCGAGGCCGACCGGCACGGTGACGAGGTCGAACGGCTCGACACTCCCGCGAGCCAGCACGATGACGCCGCCGATCACGAGGATGCCGCGCGTCGTCCACGCGAACACCGGGCCGGCGACGGGCCTGGCACGGACCGCGACGCCGACGACGTGCGCCACGGCGACGGCCCAGAAGAGCACGGCCGTGCGGGCGAGCGGGTGCTCATCGGAGACGATCGCGAGGAGCGTGGGCAGCACGGCGAGCACGAGCGACGCCGCCAGTGACACCTCGGCGAGCCACGCGGGCCGCGACTCAGAGCGGGCCCAGACCAGGGCGACGACGACGCCGGCGGCGAGCGCCACGGCGGGCCACAGCTCGATCGGGTCGGCGCCCTCGACGCCGCGGGCGAGTGCGAGCCCGCGAACGATCGCGGCGCCGCTCAGTGCCGTCCAGCCCGTCGCGACGACGAGGAGCCGTGCCGGGACCCCGCCGAGGGACGTCGGCAGGAACCCGCCCGCGATCGCGACCACCGCGCCGCCACCGACGAGCACGAGGGTGCGGAGCGCCGAGTCGCCGGCCGACGCCACGCTCGGCAGCACCGCGATCGCCGCGGCCGTGCCGAACAGCGCCGTCCTGCCGGCGTCCGCCGCAGCCTTCGCGGGGCGCCGCCACGCGATCAGCGTGCCGCAGCCGGCGACGACGACCGCGAGCGGAAGCGTGTAGGCCTCGGCCGTCTCGACGCCGTCGCCGAGGAGCCAGGCCCACACCGAGCCGATCGCGAGCACCGGCGTCAGCCAGCCGACGTGGCGCCACGGCGCATCGCCCGCGATCGGGTCGCCGGCGATGGCGGCGAGCACGATCGGCACCGGTGCCAGGACCGCGAGGACGAGCCAGGGCTCGCCGGCGGGCGCGGTCGTCATCGCGAGCGTCGCGGTGCCGAGCACGGCGACGGCGGCCACCCAGGCGATGGTCGCCGCGCCGGCGCGGTGGCGCGCCACGAGGTGCGCGATCGCCGCGGTCGCGAGCGTCGTCGCGGCCAGGGCGTACCCGATCGCCCGGGATCCGGCGAGCTCGAGGGTGATCAGCGCGACCGCGACGCCCAGGCTGAGCGGTGCGACCGCGGCGAACGCGATCCTGAGCCCCGACGGTGCCGACCGACGGAGCCCCACGGCCGCAGCGAGGGTCAGGACCGCCGCAGGCGTCCACCGCCATGACGCATCCGTCGTCGTGAATGCAAGTGCCGCCACGGCGATGATCGCCGTGGCCAGCATCGGAATCGCGAAGGCGAGCCGGTCTCCGGGCGTGGCGACCGCGACGAGCATCGCGAGTCCGAGCAGGAGCGAGGTGCCGAGGCCCGCGATGATCCATCCGGTCGTCACGGGCTGCGCGAGGGGCACGCCGACGGCGTCGAGCCACCAGGCGAACGAGCCGAGCGTCGTGACGAGCAGCGCGCTCGCGAGCACGACGTGGACGAGCCCGATCGGCCGGGCGCCCCTCGACCAGATGACGGCGGCGAGCACCCGTCCCGCGAACGCCGCCGCGATGACGACGGCGCTCGCCCACGGCCAGACACCGGGATCACCGAAGCCGAGCCACCAGCCGAGTCCGGCGGCGGACGCCCCGGCGACCGCGAGCACGGTCGTGAGGCCGGGCACCCGGCGTCCCGCGAGCGCGGCCCAGACCAGTGCTCCGACTGCGATGGCGAGCCAGACGGCGGCCGACGCCCACGCCGGGTCGACGACGGCGCCGACGACGATCAGCGCTGCCAGCACGGCACCGATGGGCACGGCGGCGACGCCGCGGAGCCGGCCGAGGAGGGCGAGCACCGCGGTGCTGACGACGGCGATCACGAGCGGCACGAGCACCGCACCGAGTTCGGCCTCGTCGTCGAGGCGGAACGCCGATCCGGCGCGGAACGGGCCGGTCGGCAGGGTGCTGCCGAACACCTTCGCACCCACCGCGGCCGCGCCTACGGCGAGACCGGGAAGCGCGGCCGCAGCGGCGACCGCGGCCGCGGCGACCAGTGCCACGAGCCATGCGCGCGCCCCACTGAGCCGGTGGACGAGTGCGAGCAGGCACACGACGGCCCCGGACGCCGCGGGAGCGAGCCAACTCGCGGGGCCGGCCGGAAGCTCCGACGCGATGGCCGCGGCGGGCGCGATCGCCGCAGCGAGGCCGAGGCCCGCCGCGGCGACGTCGGTCCACACCCCCGAGACCGCCGCAGCGCGCATGCGCAGGGCGGCCAGCACGACCAGCCAGGCGACCGCGACGAGTCCGAAGGTCCACAGCTCGGGCCACGCTGCCTCGGGCAGCGCCCAGACCGCGACGACGAACGCCAGCGCACCGCCCGCGAACCCGCCCGAGAGCAGGATCGTGCGCTCGACGCGCGTCGGCACCAGCACGCCGACAGCGCCGACGAGGGTCATCGCGAGTCCGCCGACCCACGCACCGGTCGCGACCTCGGTCTCGGGCGCGGCCTGGACGCCGAGCAGGAACGCGGCGACCGGGATCAGCGCCGCTGCGGCGAACCCGGGCACGCGGATCCCGGTGACGACGCGGGTGAGGGCGAGGAGGCCGGCGACGACGAGGAGGGCGCCGCCCGTGTAGCCGGCCGAACCGAGCGCGTCCGTCCCGAAGAGTCCGTTCGCGCGCACGATCCAGACGTCCAGCAGCAGCAGGACCACCGCGACCGCGGCGACACCCTCGGCCGTGCCCGGCAGACGGCGCGCCCGCAACAGCCAGGCGACACCGAGCACGAGCACGCTCGCGGCGGCGATGATGACGGACCGCACCTCCAGGCCGGCCACGAGGTAGGCCACGAAGAGGAACACGATCGCGGTGATCGAGATGAGCACGACGCCGAGCGCGAGCAGGAAGACCTGCACGCCCGACCGGCGGCGGGGGGCATCGCCCACGACGGGCGCGAGCGGCGACGACGGCTGCCGGTCCGCGGTGGCCGCGACGGGCGACGGCGAGACGGCGGGCGGTGCGGGCCGCGCGACGACGTGCTCGGCCGGCACCGTGCCAGGCACCGGCGGGGCCACCGGCATGACGATCGGCTGCGACGGGGGCGCGGCCGGCGCGGGCCGGGCGACGACCGCGGTCGACGCCGAAACCGGTGCGACGAGGGTCGCCGCCTGAGCCGCGCCGACCTCGGCGAGCAACCGCTGACGGGCGGTCTCCGCCTCGCGCACCCGTTCTCCTGCGGCGAGCAGTCGCGTCGCGTCGGGAGTCGACAGGTCGAGGCCGCACATCCCGCAGTGCGATGACGCGAGGCGCTCGAAGCACGACGGGCAGAGCGTCGTGTCGGTGAAGTGCGCGGGCGAGGTCGGCCAGCGACGGAGTCCGGGGGAGATTGGCCCGGCGGAGCGGCGGTCGGTCATGCGCACACTCTGCCATGGCGGTTCGACGGTGTGCACGCGCCATCCACAACCGCAGGTCGACCGAGCGCACAGCGCCGGCCTGCGCGCGTGCAGTAGACTTTCCGGGGTCCCTCGGCCCGACGTGTGCTTCGGCATGCCCGCGCCGGTGGTCCGACGAGTTGAGTCGCGACTCGGGGCGTAGCTCAGCTTGGTAGAGCGCCCGCTTTGGGAGCGGGAGGTCGCAGGTTCGAATCCTGTCGCCCCGACGAGTCGATCCGACTCGACACGAACTTCCACACAACAGGAGAACTTCCCCATGCCGACCACTTCGGTTGAGAAGCTGAGCCCGACGCGCGCCAAGCTCACCATCTCGGTGACGCCCGAGGAGCTGAAGCCCAGCATCACCCACGCCTACAGCCACATCGCCGAGCAGGTCAACGTGCCCGGCTTCCGCAAGGGCAAGGTGCCGCCCCCCATCATCGACCAGCGGGTCGGCAAGGCCGCCGTGCTCGAGCACGCGGTGAACGAGGGCCTCGACGGCTTCTACCGCGCCGCCGTCGCCGAGCACGAGCTGCGCCCGATGGGCCGCCCCGAGGCCGACATCGTCGAGTGGCCGAGCGAGAAGGACTTCTCCGGCGACCTGCTGCTCGCCATCGAGGTCGACGTGCGTCCCGAGATCGAGCTTCCCGCATACGACGGCCTCGAGCTGACGGTCGACTCCGTCGAGGTCGGCGACGACGAGATCGAGGCCGAGCTCGAGCGCCTGCGCAGCCGCTTCGGCACGCTCATCACGGTCGACCGCCCGGCCAAGACGGGCGACTTCGTCACGCTCGACCTCGTCGCGACGATCGACGGCGCCGAGGTCGACAAGGCCAGCGGCATCTCGTACGAGCTCGGCTCGGGCGAACTGCTCGAGGGCATCGACGAGGCGCTCGACACCCTGTCGGCCGACGAGTCGACCACCTTCTCGTCGAAGCTGCTCGGCGGCGACCACGAGGGCGAGACCGCCGAGATCAGCGTCACCGTCACCGCCGTCAAGGAGCGCGAGCTCCCCGAGGCCGACGACGACTTCGCGCAGATCGCGAGCGAGTTCGACACCCTCGCCGAGCTGAAGGACTCGCTCAAGGAGCAGGCCGGACGCAACAAGGTCTTCGGCCAGGGCAACCAGGCCCGCGACCTGCTCGTCGACAAGCTCCTCGAGCTCGTCGAGGTCCCCGTCGCCCAGGGCGTCATCGACGACGAGGTGCACCGCCACCTCGAGAGCGAGAACCGCCTCGAGGACGACGAGCACCGCGCCGAGGTCGCCGAGGCGAGCGAGAAGGCGTTCAAGACGCAGATCCTGCTCGACGCGATCGCGGAGGCCGAGAAGGTCCAGGTCAGCCAGGAGGAGCTCACCCAGTACCTCGTGCAGGGCGCAGCCCAGTACGGCATGGACCCCAACGAGTTCGTTCAGATCCTCAGCCAGCAGGGCCAGATCCCCGCCATGGTCGGCGAGGTCGCGCGCAACAAGGCGCTCGCGATCGCGCTCGGCAAGGCGAAGGTGACGGATGCCTCGGGCAACGCCGTCGACCTCTCCGAGTTCACCGCCGTCGCCGGCGACGACGAGGCCGAGGAGGCCGTCGAGGCCCCCGCCGAGGAGAAGAAGCCCGCCGCGAAGAAGCGCGCGCCGAAGAAGGCCGCGGCAGAGGCTCCCGCCGAGGAGGCGGCCGAGGCCCCGGCCGAGGAGAAGAAGCCGGCTCGCAAGCGCGCGCCGAAGAAGGCCGACGCGGAGTAATCCTGCATCGCAGTGCGGAGGGGCCGAGCGTTCTCGCTCGGCCCCTTCGTCGTCTCCACGACCGACGGACGAGGAAAGAGGATGGGATGAGCGAAGCGAGCGAGTGGCAGCGCCGGGTCGACGAGGTCTGGGCGGCGGCCGACGAGCTCGGCGAGCTCGAGGTCGTCGAGCGCATCGACGCGCTGGCCGCCGAACGGGACGAGCACGATCCGCTCGCGCTCTTCGAGCGGGCCGGCGCCCGCGACTCGGCCGGGCTGGAGGCCGAGGCCGAACCGCTCTACCGACACGCGATCGACGCGGGCCTGACTGGATCCGAGCGCGTGCAGGCGCACGTGCAGCTCGCATCGACGCTGCGCAACCTCGGCCGGCCGCTGGAGTCGCTCGCGCTGCTCGACGCGATCGAGTCCGAGGCAGGAGAGCTCCGGGACGCCGTCGCGGCGTTCCGCGTGCTCGCGCTCGTCGATACGGGCGACGCCCGCCACGCGGCATCCGTCGCACTCACGGCGCTCGCGCCGCACCTCGCCCGCTATCGCGTGTCGGTCGCCGCATACGCGGAGGCGCTCACGGCATCCGCCTAGGGCGAACACCGGGGTTCGCGCGCGTTGCAACGGATAGATTCGATTCCAACGCGACAACCGAAACGGAGCGACACATGGCCGAACCGACACCAGGCACCGGTGTTTTCGATCGACTGCTGAAGGACCGCATCATCTGGCTTGGCTCCGAGGTGCGCGACGAGAACGCCAATGAGATCGCGGCGAAGCTGCTGCTGCTCGCCGCGGAAGATGCCAAGAAGGACATCTACCTCTACATCAACTCGCCCGGTGGCTCGATCACGGCCGGCATGGCGATCTACGACACCATGCAGTTCGTGCCCAACGACATCGTCACCGTCGGCATCGGCATGGCCGCGTCGATGGGGCAGCTCCTGCTCACCGCCGGCACCAAGGGCAAGCGGTACATCACCCCGAACGCCCGCGTCCTCCTGCACCAGCCGCACGGCGGCTTCGGCGGCACCGCGAGCGACATCCAGACCCAGGCGCAGCTCATCCTCGACATGAAGCGCCGCCTCGCCGAGATCACCGCCGCGCAGACCGGCAAGACCGTCGAGCAGATCAACGCCGACGGCGACCGCGACCGCTGGTTCAACGCGCAGGAGGCCCTCGAGTACGGCTTCGTCGACCACATCCGCGAGTCGGCCCTCGACGTGGCCGGCGGCGGCGGAACCCAGGCGTAGGCAGCGAGAGAAGAGAGAACGAGCGAATGTCAGTACCTACTATCGGTGGCCCTGCTTTCGGCGGCACCGCCTTCAACGGCGTGCAGGCGCCCGGCTCGCGGTACATCCTGCCGAGCTTCGAGGAGCGCACCGCCTACGGCTACAAGCGGCAAGACCCCTACGCCAAGCTCTTCGAGGATCGCATCATCTTCCTCGGCGTGCAGGTCGACGACGCCTCGGCCGACGACATCATGGCGCAGCTCCTGGTGCTCGAGTCGATGGACCCCGACCGTGACATCATCCTCTACATCAACTCGCCCGGCGGCTCGTTCACCGCGATGACGGCGATCTACGACACGATGCAGTACATCCGCCCGCAGATCCAGACCGTCGTCCTCGGTCAGGCCGCCTCGGCGGCGGCCGTCATCGCCGCCGCAGGCACGCCCGGCAAGCGCCTCGCGCTGCCGAACGCGCGCGTGCTCATCCACCAGCCCGCGATGGGCGAGGCGGGTCACGGCCAGGCGAGCGACATCGAGATCCAGGCCGCGGAGATCCTGCGCATGCGCACCTGGCTCGAAGAGACGCTCGCGCGTCACTCGAACCGCGACCAGCAGCAGGTGCACGACGACATCGACCGCGACAAGATCCTGTCGGCCGAGGAGTCCCTCGAATACGGCCTCATCGACCAGGTGCTCACGTCGCGCAAGAACCTGCCGGCGATCACGCGCTGACCGCTTGCAGCACGCACGGATGCCTCGGCCGAACACTCGGCCGAGGCATCCGTCGTTCTGATTCCGGCGCGGTTCGCGACCGGCGAAACGGCTCGCGTGTCGAATCGCACAGGCTACGCCGCAACCGCTCGAACTCGGGCTAGGCTCGGAACAGGCTCGTCGAGAGGAGGGTGCGATGGCACGCATCGGGGAGAGCGCCGACCTGCTCAAGTGCTCCTTCTGCGGAAAGAGCCAGAAGCAGGTGCAGCAGCTCATCGCCGGGCCCGGCGTCTACATCTGCGACGAGTGCGTCGAACTCTGCAACGAGATCATCGAGGAGCGCCTGGCCGAGGCCGGCGAGACCGAGACGGGCGAGTTCGAGCTGCCGAAGCCGAAGGAGATCTTCGGCTTCCTCGAGGAGTACGTGATCGGCCAGGAGGCCGCGAAGAAGGCGCTCGCCGTCGCGGTCTACAACCACTACAAGCGCGTGCGCGCGAAGACGACGCTGACGACCGCCGACCGCGCCCACGACGACGTGGAGATCGCGAAGTCGAACATCCTGCTCATCGGTCCGACCGGATGCGGCAAGACCTATCTCGCGCAGACGCTCGCGAAGCAGTTGAACGTGCCGTTCGCCGTCGCCGACGCCACCGCCCTGACCGAGGCCGGCTACGTGGGCGAGGACGTCGAGAACATCCTGCTGAAGCTCATCCAGGCCGCCGACTACGACGTCAAGCGCGCCGAGACGGGCATCATCTACATCGACGAGGTCGACAAGATCGCCCGTAAGGCCGAGAACCCGTCCATCACGAGGGACGTGTCCGGCGAAGGCGTGCAGCAGGCGCTGCTGAAGATCCTCGAGGGCACCGTCGCCTCCGTCCCGCCGCAGGGCGGACGCAAGCACCCGCATCAGGAGTTCATCCAGATCGACACGACGAACGTGCTGTTCATCGTCGCGGGTGCGTTCGCCGGGCTCGAGGACATCATCTCCTCGCGTGCGGGCAAGCGCGGCATCGGGTTCGGCGCCCCCCTGCACAATAAAGAGGAGGAGGCCGACATCTTCAGCGAGGTCCTCCCCGAAGACCTGCACAAGTTCGGCCTCATCCCCGAGTTCATCGGTCGCCTGCCCGTCGTCGCGACGGTCACGCCGCTCGATCGCGAGGCGCTCATGGAGATCCTCACCGAGCCGAAGAACGCACTCGTGAAGCAGTACCAGCGCATGTTCCAGCTCGACGGCGTCGAGCTGGACTTCGAAGACGCGGCGCTCGAGGCGATCGCCGACCTCGCCGTTCTCCGTCAGACCGGTGCGCGAGGCCTGCGCGCCATCATGGAGGAGGTGCTCGGGCCGATCATGTTCGAGGTCCCCTCGTCGACCGGGGTCGCCCGAGTCGTGGTCACCAAGGCCGCGGTGCTCGACAATGCCGCGCCGACGATCGTGCCGCACAAGGCGCGTCGCGCCGAGAAGTCGGCGTAGCCGCTCGACGACGGAAGAGGCCCGGTCACCGTTCGGTGAACCGGGCCTCGTGCGGTCGTGGGCGGCGTCAGGCCAGATCGTCGTCGGTGCGGGCGCCGAAGACGATCTCGTCCCAGCTCGGCATCGATGCGCGGCCCTTCTTGGCTGCGCGCCCCGATCCCGACGTCGAGGACGACGACGACGAGACCTTGCCCCACAGGCTTCGGGCACCGGCGCCCGGCTTCTCCTCGGCGGCGGGTTCGCTCAGCGTCTCAGTGGCCGGTGACGGCTCGCTGGGCACGTCGAGCGTCGCGGGCTGCAGGGGAGCGGGAGCGTCGAGCGTCGCCGACTCGCGCTCGCCGCGCCGACGGCGGAGTGCCTCGAGGAGGTCGGCGGTCTCGCCGAGCGACGGCTTGGGTTCGTCGGCTCGCTTGATCGCGGCGCGCGCCGCCGCGGGGCTCGAGGTCTGGGCCGTGCGCGCGTACGGAAGCGGCTCGAGGTGCGGGGCGGTGTCGTTGTCGCTCTGCTCGATCTCGTCGAACGTGAAGGCGCCGCTGTCGAAGCGCGACTCGTCGGAGTCGGGGCCGACTGCGCGCAGGCGCGGGATCAGGCCGCCCTTGAGCTCGCCCTGCTGCGAGAGCGTGATCGCCTCGGAATTGAGCGGCTGCAGCGACTGCTTGCGCGGCTCGAAGGTCCAGCGCGCGTCGTGGTCGATGGTGTCGGCGGTGAATTCGAGCTTGACGATCCAGCCGCGCTCGTCGTCCTTCCAGCTCGCCCATCGCTCGCCCTCGGCGCCGAGCTTCGCGAGCCGGTCGCGGATCACGCCGCCGAACGAGGCGGGCTCGTCGGCGGGGTCGACGTCGAGGGTCACGTTCACGGGCACGGCGAGGGCGGACGTCACGACGTGTTCGCGTTCGGCCATCACCGGCCCCTCGAAGCGACGGATGTACTCGACCGCGGCGCCCGTGAGCTGGGCGACCTCCTCGGCCGACATGCCGCCCCTGATATGGGCCTGCACCTCGCGTGGCGACGGCTTCGGTCCGGTGAGCTGCTCCGGCTGCGCCTGGCGGATCCGCGATTGGAGCACTTCGTCGATCTCGATCCGGAAGCGCGCGCCATCGTCGGAGGCGGCGAGGAGCGCGCCGTTCTCGACCCCGATTACCTTGAGTTCCTGCATCGCGACAAGCCCTTCCGTGCTTTCGTCTCCGCCCAAGGATGCCACGCCCGGACCGGTGCTCGCGGGAATAGCCCGGGCGCGGCGGAAGTTGAGCAGGAAGCATCGGACGATCCGCCGTACAAAGGGTTTGCTTACGTCCTCGTTTTGATGCAGACTATGGCCGCCGAATCTCCGGCGCTTGAGGAAATGGATGGGAATGGCAACGGATTACGACGCCCCGCGGAAGACCGAAGACGACTCGGAGTCGATCGAGGCCCTCAAGGAACGCGTCCCCGACAAGATGTCGGGTGTGGTCGACGTCGATGACGCCGACAACCCCGGAGGTTTTGACCTCTCGGGTGCCGACCTGTCGGATGTCGAGCTCGACGTCGTCGTGCTGCCTCCGCAGGCCGATGAGTTCACGTGCGTGAACTGCTTCCTCGTGAAGCACCGCTCGCAGATCGACCACGAGACGAAGCTCGGGCCGATCTGCCTGGAGTGCGCCTCCTAAGCGCTCCGCTCAGTGTCGTCAGGCCGTCGCGATCCGTTGATCGCGGCGGCCAGTTCTTTGGGATGCCGCGTCGAGACCAGCCAGTACGGCGTCGGGTCGGCCGGGTCGATGACGGGCACGCGCACGACCGGTCGGATCCAGCCCCGGATCACGAGGAAGGCGCGGGCGTCGAGCCCGGTGCCCCGTTCGATGCGAGCAGCGGCATCGTCGGCCGCGACGGCCTCGCCGAGCAGTTCGAGCGAGATCTCGGCACGCCCTGCGTGCAGGCGTCCGCTCCTGACCTCGATGACGGGTGCCGTGATGCTCAGGGCGCCGGCGACCGCGGCATAGAGGATGATGCCGGTGGCGATTCCGGCCGGCATCGACACCGGTGCGAGCACGAGGATGCTCGCGGGCACGAGCAGCAGGCTCGAGAGGTAGATCCACGGCGTCGGCCACAGTTTCTCGCGATAGTCGGGCATGGCTCTATCAGATCAGACTTCTGCACGAGCCTCCGACACTTCTGGACTACCCTCGAACGGTGACCGATTCCGTCGACGTCCTCATCACCGCCGAGCGCCTGCCGAACTACGCCCACCCGGGTGATGCCGGCGCAGACCTCCACGCCGCCGAGGCCGTCGTCCTCGAGCCCGGTGAGCGCGCGACGGTCGGCACCGGCGTCTCGATCGCCCTGCCCGACGGCTACGTCGCCTTCGTGGTGCCGCGATCCGGGCTCGCGTTCAAGCACGGCATCACGATCGTGAACGCACCGGGCACCGTCGACGCCGGCTATCGCGGCGAGATCAAGGTCGCACTGCTCAACACCGACACGAGCGAGTCGTACGCCATCGCGGTGGGCGACCGCATCGCACAGATGGTCGTGATGCCGGTCAGCCGCGCACGCTTCGTCGAGGTCGAGCGTCTGCCGGGCAGCCTGCGCGGCGAGGGGGGATTCGGCTCCACGGGATTCGGGGAGCACAAGTCAGGAGTGAACGCGTGAGCGACATCGAGAACACCGACGGGGCTCCCGTCGATCAGCCCAAGTCCGCCCCCGAAGACCGCGCGAGCGCGGGTCCGCTCGACGAGGCCGAGGCGAATCCCGTGCGCCCCTACGTCGACCTCGGCGGCGTGAAGATCCTTCCGCGCGAGGGCCTGCACCTCCGCCTCGAGGTGGAGGAGGGCACGAAGCGCGTCGTCGCGATCGGGCTCGACTACGCGAACTCGACCCTGCAGGTCCAGCCGTTCGCCGCGCCGCGCTCGAGTGGGCTCTGGCACGAGATCCGTGCGCAGATCGCCGACCAGATCGCCCGCCAGGGCGGCACGACGACGGTGCGCGAGGGCACGTTCGGCCCTGAGCTCCTCGCGCAGATCCCGGTCGCGGCGGGCGAGGCGCAGCAGGGCCAGATGCGCCTGGCGCGCTTCATCGGCGTCGACGGACCGCGCTGGTTCCTGCGCGGTGTGATCGCGGGCCAGGCGGCGGTCGACCCCGCCGCTGCCGCGCAGGTCGAGGACCTCTTCCGTTCGATCGTCGTCGTCCGCGGGGCGACGCCGATGCCGCCGCGCGACCTGATTCCGCTGCGGATGCCGGCATCCTCCACCGGCGCTCCGACGGCGTAGGCGTGACCGACGCGACGGGCGCAGGGCGCCGCGACCCCGACGAGCACGAGCAGGATGCCTCGGCGCAGGCCGGGGCGGACGGCGGTGAGTTCGGCCGGGCCTTCGCGGCCGCGGCCGAGAAGAGCGGGCTCGGCGCCCTCGCACGCGATGAGAAGCTGAGCGGTCGCGACCTGCTCGTCGCCGTCGGCGGGGTGCGAGGCATCCTCGAGGCGTTGCTGCCCGGGCTCGTCTTCCTCATCGTCTACAGCACGCTCACGAGCTTCGCCGGCCAGGACGCCCAGGCCGCCCTGGTTCCCGCCCTCATCGCGTCGGTCGGGCTGGCCGGCGTCTTCACGCTCGTCCGCATCGCGACGAAGGGTCAGCCCACGCAGGCGATCGCCGGCCTCATCGGCGTGCTCGCGTCCGCTGCGCTCGCACTGTGGACGGGCAACGCGCGCGACAACTACGTGCTCGGCTTCTTCACGAATGCCGCCTATGCGCTCGCGCTGCTCGTGTCGCTGCTCGTGAGGTGGCCGGCGATCGGGCTCATCGTCGGATTCCTCATGGGCGAGGGCGTCGCCTGGCGCAACGACCGCCGCAAGTATCGCGCAGCACAGTTCCTGACGCTCGTCTGGATCGGCCTCTTCGTCGCCCGGCTCGCCGTCCAGGTGCCCTTCTACCTGGTCGACAACGTCGAGGCGCTCGGTGCGTTCAGGCTGCTCATGGGGGTCCCGCTCTACGCCCTCGCGCTCATCTTCTCGTGGCTTGTCGTACGTGCCGTCTACCCGTCGGCACATCGATCGGCCGAGTGATACAGTTATCTCGACGTCAAGATAAATCCGCACACCGTGCGAAGCCTGTCGGCGGGCGAACGGCTTAGGTTACCCTTGCTGGATCGGCCCCCTGTCTGACGGAGAAGATGGAGAGTCGCCCGCGTGCCGGGCGTCATCCGCGAAGGAGAGGACATCGTGTCTGCAGTGAACAGTTTCGGGGCGAAGGACACGCTCCACGTCGGTGACAAGTCCTACGAGATCTTCCGGCTCGACACCGTGCCGGGGCACGAGAAGCTGCCGTTCAGCCTGAAGGTGCTGCTCGAGAACCTGCTGCGCACCGAGGACGGCGCGAACGTCACCAAGGAGCAGATCGAGGCGCTCGGCTCGTGGGTGCCGACGGCCGAGCCCGACACCGAGATCCAGTTCACGCCCGCGCGCGTGGTCATGCAGGACTTCACGGGCGTGCCGTGCATCGTCGACCTCGCCACCATGCGCGAGGCGGTCGTCGCCCTCGGGGGAGACCCCGACAAGATCAACCCGCTCGCTCCGGCCGAGATGGTCATCGACCACTCCGTCATCGCCGACCTCTTCGGCACCGAGAACGCCCTCGAGCGCAACGTCGAGATCGAGTACGAGCGCAACGGCGAGCGGTACCAGTTCCTCCGCTGGGGCCAGACGGCGTTCGACGACTTCAAGGTCGTCCCGCCGGGCACCGGCATCGTGCACCAGGTGAACATCGAGCACCTCGCGAAGGTGACCTTCACCCGCACCGTCGACGGCGTCCTCCGCGCGTACCCCGACACCTGCGTCGGCACCGACTCGCACACGACGATGGTCAACGGCCTCGGCGTGCTCGGCTGGGGCGTGGGCGGCATCGAGGCCGAGGCCGCGATGCTCGGCCAGCCCGTGTCGATGCTCATCCCGAAGGTCGTCGGCTTCAAGCTCTCCGGTTCGATCCCCACCGGTGTCACCGCGACCGACGTCGTGCTGACGATCACCGACATGCTGCGCAAGCACGGCGTCGTCGGCAAGTTCGTCGAGTTCTACGGGTCGGGCGTCGCCTCGGTGCCGCTCGCGAACCGCGCGACCATCGGCAACATGAGCCCCGAGTTCGGCTCGACCGCCGCGATGTTCCCGATCGACGACGTCACGCTCGACTACCTGCGCCTCACCGGCCGCAGCGACGAGCAGATCGCGCTCGTCGAGGCCTACTCGAAGGCTCAGAAGCTCTGGCACGACGCCGACAACGAGCCCGCCTTCAGCGAGTACATGGAGCTCGACCTCTCGACGGTCGTTCCCTCCATCGCGGGTCCGAAGCGTCCGCAGGACCGCATCGAGCTGTCGAACTCGAAGACGGCCTTCGAGCAGGACCTCCTGAACTACGCCACGGTCGACCACGACCTCGTCGACCTCGAGATCGCCGAGTCGTTCCCCGCGTCCGACCCGCCCGGCAACTCGCCCGAAGACGAGCACAGCCACCACGAACACCACCACGCGAGCCACGCGCCCGCCACGGCGTCGAACCCGACTCCGGTGACGCTCGCCGACGGCGAGAAGTTCACGCTCGACCACGGTGCGGTCGCGATCGCCGCGATCACCTCGTGCACGAACACCTCGAACCCGTCGGTCATGCTCGCGGCCGGCCTGCTGGCCCGCAACGCGGCGAAGAAGGGCCTGAAGGCGAAGCCGTGGGTGAAGACCACGCTCGCGCCCGGGTCGAAGGTCGTCACCGACTACTACGAGAAGGCCGGCCTGACCGACGACCTCGAGGCGCTGGGCTTCTACACCGTCGGGTACGGATGCACGACCTGCATCGGCAACTCGGGTCCGCTGATCGATGAGATCTCGACGGCGGTCAACGAGTCCGACCTCGCAGTCACCGCAGTGCTCTCCGGCAACCGCAACTTCGAGGGCCGCATCAACCCCGACGTGAAGATGAACTACCTCGCGTCGCCGCCGCTCGTGATCGCGTACGCCCTCGCGGGTTCGATGAACTTCGACTTCGAGGTCGACGCGCTCGGCAAGGACACCGAGGGCAACGACGTCTTCCTGAAGGACATCTGGCCCGACGCGGCCGAGGTGCAGGAGACGATCGACAACTCGATCAACAAGGACATGTTCGTGCACCAGTACGCGAGCGTGTTCGAGGGCGACGAGCGCTGGCGCAACCTCGAGACGCCGACCGGTGCGGTGTTCGAGTGGAACGAGGCGTCGACCTACGTTCGCAAGCCCCCGTACTTCGACGGCATGACGATGGAGACGACCCCGGTCACCGACATCTCGGGCGCGCGCGTGCTCGCGAAGCTCGGCGACTCGGTCACCACCGACCACATCTCGCCGGCCGGTTCGATCAAGGCCGACAGCCCGGCGGGCCGCTACCTCACCGAGCACGGCGTCGACCGCAAGGACTTCAACTCGTACGGCTCGCGCCGTGGCAACCACGAGGTGATGATCCGCGGCACGTTCGCGAACATCCGCCTGAAGAACCAGCTCCTCGACGGCGTCGAGGGCGGCTACACCCGCGACTTCACGCAGGCCGGCGGTCCGCAGTCGTTCATCTACGACGCATCGCAGAACTACCAGGCGCAGGGCACTCCGCTCGTCATCTTCGGCGGCAAGGAGTACGGCTCGGGTTCGTCGCGCGACTGGGCGGCCAAGGGCACGAGCCTGCTCGGGGTCAAGGCGGTCATCACCGAGAGCTTCGAGCGGATCCACCGCTCGAACCTGATCGGCATGGGCGTCGTTCCGCTGCAGTTCCCGGCGGGCGAGAGCTGGGCGTCGCTCGGCCTCGACGGCACCGAGATCGTCTCGATCACGGGTCTCGAGCAGCTCAACGAGGGCACCACCCCGAAGACGGTGCACGTCGTCGCATCGCCGAGCGAGCACTCGGCGCCCGGCAAGGCGACCGTCGAGTTCGACGCGGTCGTCCGCATCGACACGCCGGGTGAGGCCGACTACTACCGCAACGGCGGCATCCTGCAGTACGTGCTGCGCAGCCTCGTCTGACGCAGACGCATTCGACGACAGGGCGATCGGCGTTTCCGCCGATCGCCCTGTCGTCTGCCCGGGCGCTCAGGTTGCCCGGCGTAGACTCGTTCCGTTCGGCGGCATCGCCCGCGTCATCCCGGAGGCCCAACGCATGACCTTGCTCGAGACGATCCGAGGCCCGCGCGACCTCGACGCTCTCTCGAAGGAGCAACTGGAGCAACTCGCGGTCGAAGTGCGAGAGCACCTCGTCTCCGACGTCGCCAAGACGGGCGGGCACCTGGGTCCGAACCTCGGGGTGGTGGAGCTCACCATCGCGATCCACCGCGTGTTCGACTCGCCCCGCGACGCTATCGTGTTCGACACCGGTCACCAGTCGTACGTGCACAAGCTGCTCACCGGCCGGCAGGACTTCTCGACCCTTCGGCAGACCGGCGGTCTGGCCGGATACCCGCAGCGCAGCGAGTCGGAGCACGACATCGTCGAGTCCTCTCACGCTTCGAGCTCACTGTCGTGGGCCGACGGCATCTCGAAGGCGTTCGAGATGACCGGGCAGCACGACCGGCACGTGGTCGCGGTCGTCGGCGACGGCGCCCTCACCGGCGGCATGACGTGGGAGGCGCTCAACAACATCTCCGACGACAACACGCGCAAGCTCATCGTCGTCGTGAACGACAACGGCCGTTCGTACGCGCCGACCATCGGGGGCATGGCGCGCTTCCTCAACTCGGTGCGCACGAAGAGCACGTACCGCAACCTCCACCTCTCGAGCCGCGACGCGTTCAACCGCCTCGGCGGCCCGGCCAGGGCGTTCTACCGCGGCGTGCGCGGTGGCCTGCACGGCTTCCTCTCCCGATTCACCGGGAACGAGGCGCTCTACTCGAACCTCGACATCAAGTACGTCGGTCCCGTCGACGGGCACGACGAGCAGGCGATGGAGGCCGCGCTCCGGCAGGCGAAGCACTACGGCGCGCCGGTCATCGTGCACGCGATCACCGAGAAGGGCCGCGGCTACGAGCCCGCCCGCAACGATGTCGCGGACCAGTTCCACGCCGTCGGGCAGATCGACCCCGAGACCGGTGAGCCGCTCGACACCGGCGGGGCGAAGAGCTGGACGAGCGTCTTCGCCGACGAGCTCGTCCACCTCGCCGAGGGCGACGACCGCCTCGTGGGCATCACGGCCGCGATGCTCCGCCCGACGGGCCTTCACCGGATGGCCGAGCGCTTCCCGACACGGGTTTTCGACGTCGGCATCGCCGAGCAGCACGCCGTGACGTCCGCCGCCGGCCTGGCGTTCGGCGGCCTGCACCCGGTCGTCGCGGTGTATGCGACGTTCATGAACCGGGCGTTCGACCAGCTGCTCATGGATGTCGCCCTCCACAAGGCGGGGGTCACGTTCGTCCTCGACCGCGCCGGCGTCACCGGGCCCGACGGCCCGAGCCACCACGGCGTCTGGGACCTCTCGATCCTCCAGGTCGTCCCCGGCATCCGCATCGCCGCACCGCGCGACGCGATCCGCCTCGCCGAAGAGCTCGGCGAGGCCGTGCAGGTGACGGATTCACCGACCGTCCTGCGATTCCCGAAGGGTTCGGTCGGCACCGAGTACGACGCGGTGCGTCGCACCGACGACGGCGTCGACGTGCTCGTCGAGTCCCAGCGCAAGGACGTGCTCATCGTCACCGTCGGGCCGATGGCCGGCATCGGCCTCGAGGTCGCCGAGCGCCTCGAGGCGCAGGGCATCGGCGCCACCGTCGTCGACCCCCGGTGGGTCGTGCCCGTGCCGCGCAGCGTCGTCGGGCTCGCCGGCGACTACCGCATCGTGGTGTCGCTCGAAGACGGCATCCGCGTCGGCGGTGTCGGTACACGCATCCGTCAGGACCTGCGCGAGGCCGGGGTCGACACCGCGGTCACCGAATTGGGCCTGCCCGACGAGTTCCTCGAGCACGGCTCCCGTTCCGACATCCTGGAGCGCGTCGGCCTCACCCCGCAGCACATCGCCCAAGACGTCACCGCAATGGTGCTCGGCACGAAGCTGCCGCACGCGCGCGGCGCGTCGGGCGACACGGGCACGCAGCCAGTCATCGCGCACGTCGCAGACTGAGACCACCGCCTTGCGGAGGATCGCCGCAGGGCACGAGGACCTCGAACGAGAGCGGGGCCGCCCCCGGGGGGGGGCCGGGCCCCGGGGGGTTGGGGCGGGGGGGGCGCGCCCCCCCCCCCGCGGGCCCGCGGGTGGGAGGGGGCGGGGGACCCCCCCAGCGCCGCCCCCCCCCCCGGGCCCCGGGCCCCCCCCCGGCGCGGGGGCCCGCCCCGGGGGGGGCGCCCCCCCGCTCTGGTTCGGCGAGTGCGCTACGCGCCCACGCCGCGGATCGCCGGATGGTGGAAGGTGTCGTCGAACACACGCTCCGAGGCCCCGACCCGGTCGAGGTACGGCGTCGCACCGCCGGCCTGGAAGGGCCAGCCGGCGCCGAGGATGAGGCAGAGGTCGATGTCTTCGGCTGCGGCGACCACGCCTTCGTCGAGCATGAGCTTGATCTCACGTGCGAGTTCGTCTTCGACGCGGCGCAGGATCGTCGCGGCGTCGACCGACGTCTTGCCGACGGTGATCGCCTTCTTCGCGTCCTTGGTCAGATCGGTGACCTTGCCGTGCTTGTCCTTCTCGACGACGGGCGAGCCCAGCTTCGAGAGGGCGTGCATGTTCTCCGAGGCGTAGAACCGCTCGGGGAACTCGCGCACCATCGTGTCCTGGACGTGGGCGGCGACCGCCCAGCCGACGAGGTCGATGAGCTCGAACGGCCCCATCGGCAGCCCGATCGGCGCGAGCGCCTTCTCGACGACCGGCACCGGGGTGCCCTCGTCGACGGCGCGTGCCGCCTCGCCCATGACCTTCGCGAGCAGTCGGTTCACGACGAAGCCGGGCGCGTCGGCCGTGAGCACGGCGCTCTTCTTGAGCTTCGCGGCGGTGGCGAACGCGGTGGCGAGCGTCTCGTCGTCGGTCTTCGGGGTCTTCACGATCTCGATGAGGGGCATGACCGCGACCGGGTTGAAGAAGTGGAAGCCGACGAGGCGCTCGGGGCGGGTGAGCTTCTCGCCGATCTCCTCGACCGAGAGCGACGACGTGTTCGTCGCGATGATCGCGGTCTCCGAGAGGTGCGGCTCGACCTCGGCGAACACCTGCTGCTTCACGGCGAGGTCTTCGAAGACCGCTTCGATGACCCAGTCGCAGTCGGAGAAGTCGGCCTTGTCGGTCGTGCCCGAGATGAGCGCCCGCAGTCGATTCGCCTCGTCGGCGTCGATGCGGCCCTTCTGTTCGAGCGTGCCGATCTCGTCGCGGATGTAGGCGAGACCCTTGTCGACGCGGGCCTGGTCGAGATCGGTGATGACGACGGGCACCTGCAGGCGACGCACGAAGAGCAGTGCGAACTGGCTCGCCATGAGGCCGGCGCCGATGATGCCGACCTTCGTCACCTTCCGGGCGAGCGACTTGTCGGGCGCGCCGGCGGGGCGCTTGGCACGCTTCTGCACGAGGTTGAAGGCGTAGATCGAGGCGACGAACTGGTCGCCCGAGACGAGGTCGGCGAGCGCCTCGTCCTCACGGGCGAAGCCCTCCGCCTTGGTGCCGGACTTCGCCGCCTTGAGGAGGTCGAGCGCGACGTACGGCGACTTCGCGGTCGTGCCGAGCTTGCCCTCGATGCTCTTGCGGGCGATGCCGACCGCGACGTCCCACTTGGCGAGCCGCTCGAGCTTGCCGGGAACGTTGGGACGCTTCACCTGAACCGAGCCGCCGAGCACGCCGTCGGCCCACTTGAGCGAATCCTCGAGGAAGTTGACCGGCGCGAACATCGCATCGGCGATGCCGAGCTCGAGGGCGTCCTTCGCCTTCAGCATCCGGTTGTTCTTCAGGGGGTTCTCGATGACCACCTTGAGGGCGTTCTCGATGCCGATCAGGTTCGGCAGCAGGTACGCCCCGCCCCAGGCGGGCACGATGCCGAGGAAGACCTCGGGCAGCGCGATCGCGGGCGCCGAGGCATCCACGGTGCGGTAGTCGCTGTTGAGCGCGACCTCGAGGCCGCCGCCGAGGGCGAGGCCGTTGATGAACGTGAACGAGGGCACGCCGAGCTCGCCCAGCTTGCCGAACACCATGTGGCCGAGCTGGCCCATCTTCAGCGCGATGTCGCGGCTCGGGATCTCGCCCACCTTCGAGAGATCGGCGCCTGCGGCGAGGAAGTACGGCTTGCCGGTGATCGCGACCGCCTGGATCTCGCCGGCGGCGGCACGGGCCTTCAGCTCGTCGAGCCGTTCGCCGAGCTCGATCAGCGTGACCGGGCCGAGCGTCGAGGGCCGGGTGTGGTCGCGACCGTTGTCGAGCGTGATGAGCGCGAGCACGCGGCCCGACGCCAGGCGGATGTCGCGCACGTAGGAGTGCGTGACGACCTCGTCGTCGGCGAACGCGGCCGCCAGCTCGGAGAAGTCGATCTTCGAGTAGTCGGTCATGTCGCTCAGCGGCCCTTTCCGTAGCGCTTGTGGTGGGGGTTCTCCCAGATGACGGTGCCGCCCTGGCCGAGGCCGACGCACATCGCGGTGATGCCGTAGCGGACCTCGGGGTGCTGCTCGAACTGGCGCGCGAGCTGCAGCATGAGGCGAACGCCCGAGGCGGCGAGCGGGTGGCCGATCGCGATGGCGCCGCCCCACGGGTTGACCCGGGCGTCGTCGTCGGCGATGCCGAAGTGGTCGAGGAAGCTCAGCACCTGCACGGCGAAGGCCTCGTTGAGCTCGAAGAGGCCGATGTCGTCGATCGAGAGGCCGGCGCGCTTGAGCGCCTTCTCGGTCGAGGGGATCGGCCCGATGCCCATGACCTCGGGCTCGACGCCGGCGAAGCCGAAGCTCACCATGCGCATCTTCGTCGTGAGGCCGAGCTCCTTCGCGGCGTCGGAGCTCGCGAGGATCGCAGCGGTCGCACCGTCGGTGAGCGGCGACGCGTTGCCCGCGGTCACCCGGCCGTGCGGGCGGAACGGGGTCTTGAGGCTCGCGAGCCCCTCCATCGTGGTCGCGGGGCGGCGACCCTCGTCTTCGCTCGCGAGGCCCCAGCCCTCGGCGGTGCGGATCGCGACCGGCACGAGATCGGGCTGGATGTGGCCGGCGTCGTAGGCGGCCTGCACCTTCTGCTGGCTCAGCATGCCGAATCGGTCGCTGCGCTCCTTCGTGAGCTCGGGGAACCGGTCGTGCAGGCGCTCGGCAGTGTTGCCCATGTTGAGTGCGTCGGCGGCCACGAGCTTCTCGGTGAGGAACCGGGGGTTCGGGTCGGCGTCGAGGCCCATCGGGTGACGGCCCATGTGCTCGACGCCGCCGGCGATGACGACGTCGTACTGCCCGAAGCCGATGCCCGAACCCGTCGTCGTCACCGCGGTCATGGCGCCGGCGCACATGCGGTCGATCGCGAAGCCGGGAACGCTCATCGGCAGGCCGGCGAGGATCGCCGCCGTGCGGCCGAGCGTCAGGCCCTGGTCGCCCTGCTGCGTCGTCGCAGCGATGGCGACGTCGTCGACGCGCTCGGGAGGAAGGTTCGGGTTGCGCTCCAGGAGCCCGGTGATCGCCTTGACCGCGAGGTCGTCGGCCCTCGTGTTCCAGTACATGCCCTTTTCACCGGCTCGTCCGAACGGGGTCCGAACCCCATCGACGAACACGACATCAGCTCGTTCAGCCACGCTGCAGCTCCGTTTCGAAATCAGGATGCCTCGATCCTACGAACCGGTGCCGAGCGCCCGTGAATCGCTTGACGGTTCCTACGAACCCTCGGAGGTCGCGTCGAGGAGCGATTGTGACGCCTCGACAAACGCATCGGCGATCGTCTGTGCGGTTGCCGCAATCTGCCACGGGCGCGCGCCGAGCTGCGCGAGGGCCGCGCCGACGCCCGCGGCGTCGGCCGGCTGCGGGGGGTGCCAGGCCACCCGACGCAGGAAATCGGGCGTGAGGAGGTTCTCGAGGGGCATCTCGAGCTCTTCCGCGACCTCGGCCACCGCGGCCTTCGCGGCCTTCAGACGGGCGTCGGCCTCGGGATTCCGGCTCGCCCATGCACGCGGCGGAGGCGGGGCATCGCTCGGCACGCGTACCGCCGGCAGCTCGTCGGTGGTGAGGCCGCGCTCGAGCGCCGTCCACCAGCGGTCGAGCTCGGTACGGCTCGCGCGACCGGTGAACTCTCGGAGGTCCGCCAGTGCGCGCCGAGTGGACGGCAGGGCGCGCGCGACGGCGACGATCGAGGCGTCGGGAACGAGTCGGCCCGGCGCGATGTCGGTCTCGGCGGCCAGGGCGTCGCGCGACACCCACAGTTCGCGGGCGACGGCGAGGTTGCGGGGACTCCGCATGGCGTGGATGCCGGAGAGGCGTCGCCAGGGCTCGGCGGCGGGCGGCTTCGCCGCGCGGTGCAGCACGGCGTCGAACTCCTCGACGGCGAGGCCGGCCTTGCCGGTCGCGTCGAGGCGCTCGGCGAGCCGATCGCGCACGTCGACGAGCAGTTCGACGTCGAGGGCCGCGTACTTCAGCCACGATTGCGGCAGCGGTCTCGTCGACCAGTCGGCCGCCGAGTGCTCCTTCGCGAGCTTGATGCCGAGAAGGTCCTCCACGACCGACGCGAGGCCCACGCGAGGCATGCCGAGCAGGCGCGCCGCGAGTTCGGTGTCGAAGATGCGATCGGGGTCGAGGCCGACCTCGCGAAGACATGCGAGGTCCTGGCTCGCGGCGTGCAGCACCCACTCCTCCGAGCGGATGCCGTTCTCGAGCGCGGAGAAGTCGGGCACCTCGGGGGCGTCGAAGAGGAAGACGCCCGCACCGCGCCGGTACATCTGGATGAGGTAGGCGCGCTGGGAGTAGCGGAAGCCGCTCGCACGCTCGGCGTCGACGGCGATGGGCCCCGATCCGCCCAGCAACCGGTCAACGGCCTCGTCGAACGCCGCGGGCGTCTCGATCACCCGATACTCATCCACGATCCGACCTCCGGCGGGGCAGTGCGGTCACCCCTTCAGCACGCGGCGGCAGTCCCGCGAGCATGCACAACAACTCACCCCAGCCTTCCACATGGGCGCCGATGGCGGCGTCGAGGGGCGTCCAGGACGCGCGCAGCTCGATCTGCGCGCCGTCACCCTGGTGGGCGAGCTCGCCGAAGCCGGTCGAGAGGATCTTCGTCGCCGTGCCCGACGCCGCGATGTAGCGCGCGCCGCGTGCGTCCAACGCGTCGATCAGCCACGACCACGCCACGTCCGCGAGGAACGGATCGAGGCCGATGTCGGTCTCGAGGGGTGCCTGCGCGAAGCACACGATGCGGAACCGCCCGCCCCAGGCCTCGGGCTCGCTCGGGTCGTACAGCACGATGAACCGGCCGGTGCCGAGTTCGGAGTCGTCGCCGTGGCGCGTCGGCGAGACGTCGGCCGACAGCGCCGCCGCGAACGGGGCCAGACCGCCGGGCGCCGGGATCTCCGACACCGAGAGCTCGGCGCGCGGCGCGGCGGCCCGGATCGAGGCGAGTGCGTTCTCGAACTCGGCGGGGGAGGAGGTCGGGTGGTCGGGCACGAGTGCAGACTAGAGTCTCCATCGGAACCGGCAGCGGCGGCACGCCGCACCGGCACGCAGTGGGATCGGTTCATCGGGGAGGAAGCGGCGGATGGCACAGCGGCGGGGCGGGTTCCGCATCATCGGCACGACGCTCGCCGCGGTCGGAATGGTCGCCGGCGCGATCGCCGTCATCACGGCCGCCGTCACGGCGTTGGCCACCGTGGTGTTCGCCCGCAAGGTCGTCACCCCCTCCACGAAGCGCGAGGAGGACGTGCGGATCCTCGCCGTCGATCTCGCCGGGCGGCGGATCACGCTCGCCGACGGCGACGAAGCGAGGATGCGCGGCCGGTACGGCCTCTGGTTCGACGGCGACGCCGGCCACGCCCGCATCGCCGAGGTCGACGAAGCGCGCGGCGGCATGGTCATCAGGGGGATCGACTCGGTCGACTTCGGACGCCTCGACCGAGCCCGACGGGGCCGGATCGACGGCTGGTACTTCCTCGGCCCCTGGGAACTCGACGTCCCGTACCGCGAGGCCGTCGTGCAGACGCCCCTCGGCGCCGCGCCGGCGTGGTCGGTGCCGGCAGACGCACCGACCGATCGCTGGGTCGTGCACGTGCACGGCCGGGGGGCGAAACGGCACGAGACCCTGCGAGCCGTCCGCCCCGTGCGCGAGGCCGGCTGGAACAGCCTCCTCATCTCCTACCGCAACGACGGCGAGGCTCCCGAGAGCACCGATCGCCGATACGGTCTCGGAGGCACCGAGTGGGAGGACGTCGTCGCCGCGGTGCGTTTCGTCGTCGCGCGGGGGGCCCGCGAGATCGTGCTGATGGGCTGGTCGATGGGTGGCATGATCTCGCTGCAGGCGGTGCTGCGCTCGGAGGAGGTGCGCGAGCACCTGGTCGGGGTCGTCCTCGACTCTCCCGCGATCGACTGGGTCGACATCCTCCGGTTCCAGGGTTCCGCCATGGGATTGCCCGCGGGCCTCGGCGATCTCGTCGCCGGTGTGCTCGGAGCACCCGTCGGCGCGGGACTCACGGGTGCCGCCGCACCGATCGACCTCGTGGCGCTCGACCTCGTGGCCAGGGCCGAGGAGTTCACCGTGCCGATGCTGCTCATGCACAGCGTGGACGACGGGTTCGTCCCCATCGACGGGTCGCGCCGGTTGGCGGCATCCCGCCCCGATCTCGTGCAGTTCGAGGAGTTCACCGGAGCCCGTCACACGAAGCTGTGGAACCACGATCCCGATCGGTGGAGCGAGCTGATCGTCGCCTTCCTCGCGACGAGAGGACGACGCGACGAACCGGCGGCCGAGGGCGACGCCGAGATCGTCGGCTGATCAGGCGGCGACGCGCTCGCGCAGCTGCCGCTTCGTGCGGGCGAGCATGCCCGTCATGCCGCGAACCCGGAGCGGCGACACCGCCTCGGCGAGGCCGAGCGACTGCGGGTAGTCGGCGGGGATGTCGAGCACCTCCTGCACGGAGAGCCCGGCGAGCCCCTGCACGAGGATCGAGGCGAACCCGCGCGTCGTCGGCGACTCGGCGGGCGCGGTCGCGAAGAGGTGCACGACGCCGTCGGCCACCTCGACGAAGATGAAGACGGGCGACTGGCACTCCTCGACCCGCTCGAGCAGGTCGGGGTGGTCGGCATACCGTTCGGGGAGCGCGGGCAGTTCGTTCGAGAACTCGAGCAGCAGCTGCAGCCGATCGCGCACGCCGAGCGCGAGGAAGTCGTCGCGGATCTCGGCGAGGGCGGGGGGCAGGGTCGTCTGTTCCATCCGGTCCATTCTCCCACGGGCGGCCGGACCGTCGGCCGGTCGCCGACGGTCCGCTCGGCCGACGATCAGCGGCCGGGCACCTCGCCGCGCTCGGCACCCGTCACGATCGGCACCCGCACCGCGCTGCCCCATTCGGTCCACGAGCCGTCGTAGTTGCGCACGTTCTCGAAGCCGAGGAGGTGCTGCAGGACGAACCACGTGTGGCTCGACCGCTCGCCGATACGGCAGTACGCCACGATGTCGTCGCCGTCGGCGAGTCCGACCTCGTCGCGGTAGATCGCGTCGAGCTCCGCACGCGACTTGAAGGTGCCGTCGCCCGCAGCTGCGCGCGCCCACGGCACGGATGCCGCGGTCGGGATGTGCCCGGCGCGGAGCGCGCCCTCCTCGGGGTAGGCGGGGGCGGTCGTGCGCTCGCCCGTGTACTCCTCGGGCGAGCGCACGTCGATGAGCGGGTTGCCGAGGTGGGCGAGCACGTCGTCCTTGAACGCCCGC
>NZ_JBHXDI010000007.1:0-47576 GCF_042725165.1 Agromyces sp. NPDC127015
GAAACAGACAACTCAACTGGCGGAGCCGAAAAGATTAATAGTACCTCGCCGTTCGGCGAAGCCCCCTCGCGTTCGGTCATCTCGTCGCTCAGTAGTCGTAGTCGTAGTCGTACGACGGGACCGTCGAGAAGAACACACCCCAGAGCACGAACGACAGCAGCGCGATCGCGATGCCGACGAAGCCGAGGATGATGCCGGTGAGCCACATGCCCTTGGCCTGCGGCTCCTTGCTCTTGCCGAGGAAACCGAGCACCACGGCGGCGCCCGGGATGAACAGCTGGAGCACGCCGCCGATGAAGGGCAGGAACACGACGGCGAAGCCGACGAGTCCCACGATGCCGGCGATCAGCGAGATGAGGCTGAGCACAGGCGTCTTCTTGGCGGGCGCGGCGCCGTACGCGGGCGCCGCATACGCGGGCGCACCGCCTGCGGGTCCGCCGTAGCCGGGCTGCGGTGCCGGGGCACCGTACGCGTTCGGCGGGGGCGGAGGCGGAGGCGTCGTCGCGCCGTAGGCGGGCGGCGCCGTCGTCTCGCCTGCACCGTACACGGGCGGTGCCGGGGGTGCCGGCGGCTCGGGAGCCGCCGGCGGTTCGGGCGCCGCGGGGGGCTCGGGTGCGCTCGGCACCTCGGGCCCCGACGCGGCGGCGTCGACCGGCACGACCGGCTCGGGCTCGCCGGGGATACCTGGCTCCGCCGGGGCGGGCAGGTCGGGCTCGGGAACGTTCGGCACCTCGGGCTCCACCGGCGCACCGGGGACCTCGGGGGTCTCGGGCACCTCGTCAGGATTCTTCGGGTCGGTCATTTCTTCCCCCATTCGGTGAGCCGAGTCAGGCGGCTCAGTAGCTGTCGATGGTCGAGCTGACGGTCGCGAGGTAGGCGAACGCGATGATCGAGACGATGATCGCGACGATGAAGAGCGCGACGCCGACGAAACCGAGGATGATGCCGGTCAGCCACATGCCCTTCGACTGCGGCTCCTTCTTCTTGGCGATGAAGCCGAGGACGATCGCGGCGACCGAGAGCAGGATGCCGAAGTAGAACCACGCGCCGATCACGCCGATGATGCCGGCGACGAGCGAGAGGATGCTGAGCACCTTCGACGGCGCAGCGGGCGCGGCGTACGCGGGCGCCGCCGGTGCGGCGGGCGCGCCGTAGGCCGGCGCGGCCGGTGCTGCGGGAGCTGCCGGAGCGGGCGGAACAGGCTGGGCGGCGGGCTGGCCTGCGGGCTGCTCGGGAAGGTTCGGGTCGGTCACTGTGGTTTCCCCTCGATGCTGTGTGTGATGCGCTCATGCCGGTTCGGCAGGCGCTCCGGGCGCGACGGATGTCGACGACCCGGGTCGTTTCGCCCCCACACTATCGCGCAAGCCCCCTCGCGCACAGGATTCTTGCGTCAGTCGACCTGGATCTCGGTCACGGGCAGCGTCGAGTCGGCTCCGAAGCCGAGTCCCGACGGCGAATGGCCGGCCATCACGAGCTGCGCGCCGAGCGCCGCGATCATCGCGCCGTTGTCGGTGCAGAGCGACAGCGGCGGGATGCGCAGCGCGATGCCCGAGGCATCCGCCCGCTCGCTCGCGACCTCGCGGAGCCTCGCGTTCGCGATGACGCCGCCGCCGAGCAGCAGCCGCGGCACGCCGAGCTCGGTGCAGGCGTCGATCGCCTTCGAGACGAGCACGTCGACGACCGCTTCGCGGAAGCTCGCCGCGACGTCGGCCATCGGCACGGCCTCGCCGGCGGCCTCGCGTTGCTCGACCCAGCGGGCGACCGCGGTCTTCAGACCGGAGAAGCTGAAGTCCCAGCGATGCGCGACGAGGTCCTTCGGTCGCGTCAGCCCGCGCGGGAAGCGAATCGCGTCGGGGTCGCCGCCCATGGCCGCCCGGTCGATCTCGGGGCCGCCCGGGTAGGGCAGTCCGAGCACGCGGGCGACCTTGTCGAACGCCTCCCCCGCGGCGTCGTCGATGGTCTCGCCGAGCAGCTCCACATCGGAGACGAGGTCGCGTACGAGGAGCAGCGACGTGTGCCCGCCGGAGACGAGGAGCGCCACCGTCGGCGTCTCGAGCGGATCTGCGGAATCGAGCAGGTCGGCGCCGACGTGCCCCACGAGGTGGTTGACGGCGTAGATCGGCAGGCCCTTCGAGATGGCGAGGGCCTTCGCCGCGCCGACCCCGACCATGAGCGCGCCGGCGAGGCCGGGACCGCTCGTCACGGCCACGGCGTCGAGGTCGTCGAGGTCGACGGATGCCTCGGCGAGCGCCGCCCTGATGGTGGGGCCGAGCGCCTCGAGGTGGGCGCGTGCGGCGACCTCCGGCACGACGCCGCCGTAGCGGGCGTGCTCCTCCATCGATGAGGCGATGACGTTCGCGAGCAGGGCGTCGCCCCGAACGATGCCGACCCCGGTCTCGTCGCACGACGTCTCGATGCCGAGGACGAGCGGTTCGCGGGTGTTCATCGGGCGCCTCCGGCAGGTCTGGCGGGTCGAGCACCTTCGGGGGCGTCGCTCGCGGGGCGCGTCACCGCCGGCGGCACGTCGAGCCGCATGAGCACGGCGTCGACGCCGTTGCGGTAGTACCGCGGGCGGACGCCGATCTGCACGAAGCCGAGCGAGTCGTAGAGGGCGCGCGCGACGGGGTTGTCGGCACGGACCTCGAGGAAGAGCTGTGCGATGCCGCGTCGGCGCGATTCCGTGATGAGCGCGTGCATGAGCCCGCGGCCGAGGCCCACGCCCCGCGCGGCCGGGTCGACCGCGATCGTCTGGATGTCGCCCTGATCGCCGCCCCGCGGTGCGAGCAGGCCGGCGTAGCCGAGCAGCGGCGGCCACGAGGCATCCACGTCGTCGTCGGAGTGGTCGCCGCCGGAGCGCTCGCCGTCGCCTGCGGCACGGTTCGCGACCTCGTCGTCGACCGCGACGAGGTAGTACCCGTGCGGGCTCTCGATCTCGCGCAGCATGGCCTCCTCGGGCCAGGCGTCGTCGGTGAACGTCGCCCGTTCGAGCTGCATGATCGCCTCGAGGTCGGTGGTCCGTGCCCGTCGCATGAAGACGCTCACCTCAGCACCCGCTTTCCGGCGGAGGGGGTCACGTCGGGGGCGCGCAGGTAGAGCGGGGCGTCGCCGGTGAGCGGCAGCCGTCGTGCCGCGAACGCGAGTTCGGCGAGCGCGCCGACGGCGGCGGCCGACACGACCGCCGCCTCGAACCGGAGGCCCCGCGGCTCGGGCAGTGCGTCGCGCGGCACGAGCCCCGGCCCGCTGCGGCGCACGGGCAGCCCGTCGGCGTCGAGGCCGTCGTATTCGGAGATCGCGTATTCGCGCCGCCTCGCGTCGGTGACGACCTGGAGCGGGCCCTCGTCGCCGGCGGTGTAGCGGCTCCAGGCGATCGCGTCGTGGCTCGGCACGGGCACGAACGGCCGGTCGATGCCGAGCGCGAAGGCGTGCGCCGCGGCGATGCCGACGCGCAGGCCCGTGAACGGTCCCGGCCCCATGCCGCCGGCGACGCCCGAGAGCCGTGCGGGTTCGACCCCCGCCTCGGCGAGCGCGTCGCGGATGAAGCCCCCGATCACCTCGGCGTGGCGCATGGTGTCGTCGGTGCCGACCTCCGCCAGCGTTCGCAGCTCGTTGGTCGCACGGTCTCGATCGACCACCGCGACACTCGTGCCGGTCGACGTGTCGATCGCAAGCAGCATGCCTCAAGCCTAATTCGGGAGACGGGCGAGGAGGGGCCCGGTGAGGGTGACGGTGCGCGGCTCGTCGCCGTCGAGGTCGGATGCCTCGGGCTCGGCGTCGACCGGCGGCTTCGCGCCGATCGGGCGCTCGATGACGACCTCGAGCCACGCGTCGCCGGCTTCCTCGACGAGTCCGGCGCCCCACTCGACGACCACGACCGATCGGTCGAAGTCGAGGTCGAGGTCCTCGACGAGCTCGGCGCTGCCGAGGCGGTAGGCGTCGACGTGCACGAGCGGCGGGCCGTCGACGAGGCTCGGGTGAGTGCGGGCGAGCACGAAGGTCGGGCTCTGCACCGGGCCGCGTACGCCGAGGCCCTCGCCGATGCCGCGCGTGAGGGTGGTCTTGCCCGCGCCGAGCGGCCCCGTGAGCACGACGAGGTCGCCGGCGCGCAGCGCGGCGCCGAGGCGACGGCCGAGCTCCTCCATGGCGTCCGCGTCGGCGATCTCGATCGTGCGGCTCACAGGTCTTCGGCCTCGGGCCAGGGCACCGTGCGCGGGCCGCCCGTGTAGCGGCGCGGCACGCGCGGGCCGATGCGGGTGACGATCTCGTAGCCGATGGTGCCGGCCGCGGCGCCCCACTCGTCCGCGGTCGGCGCGCCGGTCGCCGGGTCGCCGAAGACGACGACCTCGTCGCCCACCGCGACGGGTGCGTCGCCGGCGTCGACGATGAACTGGTCCATCGCGATGCGGCCGACCACGGGGCGGCGACGGCCGCCGATGAGCACCTCGGCGCCCTGCCCCGACGCCTGCCGGGGAATGCCGTCGGCGTAGCCGAGCGGCACGAGCGCGAGGGTGGTCTCGGCGTCGGCGTGCCAGATGTGGGCGTAGGAGGCCCCCGTGCCGGCGGCGACGCGGCGCACGGCCGCGACCTTCGCACGGAGGGTCATCGCCGGGGTGAGCCCGAGGTCGGCCGACGTCGTGCCGTCGCCGAAGGGGGTGAGCCCGTAGAGGCCGATGCCGATCCGCACGGCGTCGTAGCGGGAGGCCGGGTCGCGCAGCGCCTGCTCGCTCGACGCGATATGGCGCAGCCGGCCGGTGAGTCCCGCGGCCTCGGCCACGGCGAGCGCGCGCCCGAAGGCCGCGAGCTGGTCGGCGTCCACCTCGCGCGACGTGTTCGCGAAGTGGCTGAAGACGCCGGCCACACCGAGGCGCCCGGCCTGTTCGAGTTCGGCCGCACGGGCGACGACGACGGGCCACTCCGCCTCGGGCACCCCGTTGCGGCTGAGGCCGGTGTCGATCTTGAGGTGCACGTGCGCCGCAGCCTCGGGGGCGGCGGCGGCCACCCGCTCGAGCTGGGCGAGACTCGAGACGCCGATCTCGATGTCGGCCCGGATCGCCGAGGCGAAGTCGGCGTCGGGGTCGTGCAGCCATGCGACGATCGGCGCGTCGATGCCGGCGTCGCGGAGTTCGAAGGCCTCCTCGAGGTCGGCGACGCCCAGCCGCGTCGCTCCGCCCGCGAGCGCGGCGCGGGCCGCCTCGACGGCGCCGTGCCCGTACGCGTCGGCCTTCACGACGGCCACGATCTCGGCGGGTGCGACGCGTTCGGCGATCACGCGGACGTTGGCCGTGATCGCGTCGAGGTCGACCCGGGCCTCGCGGAACGGGTGCGACGCGCGAGACGCGTGCGCCCCGCCGGCGGCACGGGCCGAGGCATCCTGCTCGCTCATCGGCCGCTCACCGCCTCGAGCACGACGAACGCACTCGCGATGCCGGCATCGTGGCTCATCGACAGGTGCACGCGGTCGATGCCGAGTGCGGCGACGTGCGCGGCGAGCGCGCCCGAGAGCTCGAAGTCGGGGTTGCCCTCGACGTCCTGGACGATGCGCATGTCGTGCCAGCGGATGACCGCGTGACCGCCGAGTGCCTTGATGAGCGCCTCCTTCGCGGCGAAGCGGGCCGCGAGCGATCGCGGCGGCCGACTGCGTTCGCTCTCGGCGAACAGGCGCTCGACGAGCGCGGGGGTCCGGGCGATCGAGCGCTCGAAGCGCTCGATGTCGACCACGTCGATGCCGATGCCGGCGATCACTCGGCCCCCGCGCCCTGCGTCACTCGACCGTCACCGACTTGGCGAGGTTGCGCGGCTGGTCGACGTCGAGGCCCTTCGCCTGCGAGAGCTCCATGGCGAAGATCTGCAGCGGGACGACGGCGAGGAGCGGCTCGAAGAGCGGCGCGGCCAGCGGGATGCGCAGCACCTCGTCGGCGAACGGCAGCACCGCGGCGTCGCCGGCCTCGGCGATCGCGATGACGCGGGCGCCGCGGGCGCGGATCTCCTGGATGTTCGAGACGACCTTCGGGTGCAGGTTCGCGGAGCCGCGCGGGCTCGGCACGACCACGAAGACGGGCTGGCCGGGCTCGATGAGCGCGATCGGGCCGTGCTTGAGCTCGCCCGCGGCGAAGCCCTCTGCGTGGATGTACGCGAGCTCCTTGAGCTTCAGCGCGCCCTCGAGGGCGATCGGGTAGCCGACGTGGCGCCCGAGGAAGAGCACCGAACGGGTGTCGGCCATCCAGTGCGCGAGCTGCGTGACCTTCTCGGCCTCGCCGAGCACCTGCTCGAGCTTCTCGGGCACCGCCGAGAGCTCGGCGAGCTGCTCCGCGATGGCCTCGGCGTCGAGCGTTCCGCGCACGCGGGCGAGGTGGAGGCCGAACAGGTAGAGCGCCGCGATCTGGGCGACGAAGGCCTTCGTCGACGCGACCGCGACCTCGGGTCCGGCGTGCGTGTAGACGACCGCGTCGGACTCGCGCGGGATCGTCGCGCCCTGCGTGTTGCAGATCGAGATCGTGCGGGCGCCCTGCTCACGGGCGTACTTGACCGCCATGAGCGTGTCCATGGTCTCGCCCGACTGGCTGATCGAGACCACGAGCGTGTCGGCGTCGAGCACCGGCTCGCGATAGCGGAACTCGTGGCTCAACTCGATCTCGACGGGAATGCGCGCCCACTGCTCGATCGCGTACTTCGCGACCATGCCGGCGTACGACGCGGTGCCGCACGCGATGACGGTGATGCGACGGATGCCGCGGAGCTCGTCGTCGTCGAACGACTCGAGCTCGGGGATCACGACGGCACCGTCGACGATGCGGCCGCGGAGGGTGTTGGCGACCGCCTCGGGCTGCTCCGACACCTCCTTGCGCATGAACGACGACCAGCCGCCCTTCTCGGCCGCCGAGGCGTCCCAGGCGACCTCGAAGGCCTCGACCTCGACCGGCTCCCCGTCGAAGTCGGTCACGACGACCTCGTCGGCGGTGATCGCGACGATCTGGTCCTGGCCGATCGCGACGGCGCGCTTCGTGAACTCGACGAACGCGGCGACGTCGGAGCCGAGGAAGTTCTCGCCCTCGCCGAGACCGATCACGAGCGGCGAGTTGCGGCGGGCGCCCACGACGACGCCGGGCTCGGCGCGGTGCACGGCGAGCAGCGTGAACGCGCCCTCGAGACGCGAGACCGTGTTGCGGAACGCCGTGCGCAGGTCGCCGGCCGCGCGGTACTCGCGGCCGAGGAGCACGGCCGCGACCTCGGTGTCGGTCTCGGACTCGAACGCGTAGCCCTCGGCGAGCAGTTCGTCCTTCAGGTCGGCGAAGTTCTCGATGATGCCGTTGTGGATGAGCGCGAGCCGCCCTTCATCGCCGAGGTGCGGGTGCGCGTTGCGGTCGGTCGGTCCGCCGTGCGTCGCCCAGCGCGTGTGCCCGATGCCCGTGCCGCCGTGGTGCAGCGGGTTGCGCTCGAGCTCGTCGGCGAGGACCTTGAGCTTGCCGGCCCGCTTCGCGGTCTCGATGGCACCGTCGTCGTCGACGACCGCCACCCCCGCCGAGTCGTAGCCACGGTATTCGAGGCGGCGCAGGCCACCCATGAGGACGTCGAGGCTGTTGCGCTCTCCGACGTATCCGACGATTCCACACATGGGGGCGATTCTACTGGCGCGCGGCTGCATGAATTCCCGGAGGGGTGGGCGGGGAGTCCTCGCTCGGGCGCGCATTACACTGGCACGGTGCCGGATCCGCAGAGTTCGTCGTCGCATGCTGCGCAGATCTCGCCGTTCATCGAGCTCGATCGGTCCGACTGGGCGGCGCTCGCACCGTCGATGCCGTCGCCTCTGCACGAGACCGAGCTCGTGAAGCTCAGGGGCCTCGGCGAGCCGCTCGACCCGACCGAGGTGGCCGAGGTCTACCTGCCGCTCAGCCGGCTGCTGAACCTCTACGTCGGCGGCACGAAGTCGCTGCACAAGGTCACGAGCGAGTTCCTGCGCGAACGCGCCGAGCCGACGCCGTTCGTGATCGGCGTCGCCGGATCGGTCGCCGTCGGGAAGTCGACGATCGCGCGCCTCCTGCGCGAGCTCCTCGCGCGCTGGGAGCACACGCCCCGCGTCGAGCTCGTCACGACCGACGGGTTCCTCTTCCCCAACGCCGAACTCGAACGACGCGGGCTCATGGCCCGGAAGGGCTTCCCCGAGTCGTACGACCGGCGCGCGCTGCTGCGCTTCGTGAGCGAGGTGAAGGCCGGCGCCGCCGAGGTGCGGGCGCCCTTCTACTCCCACCTGGCCTACGACATCGTGCCCGACGCGCAGGTCACCGTGCGCCGCCCCGACGTGCTCATCGTCGAGGGGCTGAACGTGCTGCAGCCGCCCGGCCCCGGGCACCGGCTCGCGGTCAGCGACCTGTTCGACTTCACGATCTACGTCGATGCGCGCACGAGCGACATCGCGCGCTGGTACGAGGAGCGCTTCCTGAAGCTCCAGCGCGGGGCGTTCGCGAACCCGCGCTCGTACTTCCACCGCTTCGCGTCGCTGACCGAGGAGGAGGCGCGCCACCGAGCGCGCGAGATCTGGCATTCGATCAACGAGCCGAACCTGCTGCAGAACATCAGGCCGACGCGCTCGCGCGCCTCGCTCGTGCTGCGCAAGAGCGCCGACCACACCGTGTCGAGCGTGCTCCTGCGCAAGCTCTGAGGGCGCAGACGCGAATCGCCCGCTCCCGTGCGGGAAGCGGGCGATTCTGCGGTGCGTACGGCGCTACAGCGCGAGCTCCGACTTCACGACCTCGGCCAGGGCGGCCGCGTGCCGCTCGGCGATCGACTGCTCGGACGCCTCGACCATGACCCGCACCATCGGCTCGGTGCCCGACGGGCGCAGCAGCACGCGACCCGAGTCGCCGAGCTCGGCCTCTGCGGCCTCGACCGCCGCGGCGACGCCGTCGTTCGCGCCGAGCGCGTGGTGGTCGACCCCGCGCACGTTCACGAGCACCTGCGGGTAGACCGTCATCACCGACGCGAGCTCGGCGAGCGACTTGCCCGTGCGCGCCATCTCGGCCACCAGGTGGAGGCCGGTCAGCACGCCGTCGCCGGTCGTCGCGTACTCGCTCATGATGACGTGGCCCGACTGCTCGCCGCCGAGGGAGAGCCCGTGCGCCGCGAGCGCCTCGAGCACGTACCGGTCACCGACCTTCGTCTCGACGATGCGGATGCCGTGCTCGGCCATCGCACGCTTGAGCCCGAGGTTCGACATGACCGTGACGACGAGCGTGTCGTCGGTGAGCTTGCCGCGCTCCTTCATCGAGAGCGCGAGGATCGCCATGATGCGGTCGCCGTCGACGATCTCACCTGCGGCGTCGACGGCCAGGCAGCGGTCGGCGTCGCCGTCGTGCGCGATGCCGACGTCGGCGCCGTGCGCGAGCACGGCGGCCTGCAGCTTGTCGAGATGCGTCGAACCGACGCCGTCGTTGATGTTGATGCCGTCGGGGTCGGCGCCGATGACGATGACTTCGGCGCCGGCGTCCTTGAACGTCTCGGGAGAGACGCCCGCCGCTGCGCCGTGGGCGCAGTCGAGCACGACCTTGATGCCGTCCAGCCGGTTCGGCAGCGTGCCGAGCAGGTGCACGACGTAGCGGTCCTCTGCGTCGGCGAAGCGGCGGATGCGACCGACGCCGTCACCGACCGGCGCGAGCTTCTGCTTGCCGAGGTACGACTCGATGCGGTCCTCGACCTCGTCGGGCAGCTTCGTGCCGCCGTAGGAGAAGAACTTGATGCCGTTGTCGGGCGCCGGGTTGTGCGACGCCGAGATCATGACGCCGAAGTCGGCCTTGATCGAGTCGATGAGGAAGGCCGTCGCCGGCGTCGGGATGACCCCGGCGTCGAGCACGTCGACGCCGGAGCTCGCGAGGCCGGCCGCGACCGCTGCGGTGAGGAACTCACCGGAGACGCGGGGATCGCGCGCGACGACGGCGACGGGACGCCTGCCCGCCGCACGGTTCTCGTCGGCGTGGCGCCCCTGCGTGAGGACGGCGGCAGCCGCCTGGGAGAGGCCCAGGGCCAGGTCAGCCGTGAGTTCACGGTTGGCCAGGCCCCGGACCCCGTCGGTTCCGAAAAGCCGAGGCATGCGGAAAGGCTCGCCGAAGACTTAGCGCTTCGAGAACTGGGGAGCCTTGCGGGCCTTCTTGAGACCGGCCTTCTTGCGCTCGATGACGCGGGCGTCGCGCGTGAGGAAGCCGGCCTTCTTGAGGGTCGGACGGTTGTTCTCGCGGTCGATCTCGTTGAGCGCACGCGCGATCGCGAGGCGCAGCGCGCCGGCCTGGCCCGAGGGGCCGCCGCCGGTGATGCGGGCGATCACGTCGTACGAGCCCGCGAGCTCGAGCACGGTGAACGGGTCGGTGATGAGCTGCTGGTGGAGCTTGTTCGGGAAGTAGTCCGCGAACTCGCGGCCGTTCACCGTGATGGTGCCGGCGCCCGGGACGACGCGCACGCGGGCGATGGCCTGCTTGCGGCGGCCGACGGCCGCGCCCGAGACGTTGAGGACGGGGCGGGGGGCCGCCGGAGCAGCCGCCGGGGCGCTCTCGGTCGTGTAGCTCTCAGGAGCCTGGTCGATCTGGTCTGCGATCTTCGCCATGGTGGTTGTGAATCCTTAGTTCGAGAAGGTCGAGTGCGCCGGGCTTACTGGGCGACCTGGGTGAGGGTGTACGGCTTCGGCTGCTGAGCCGCGTGCGGGTGCTCCGGGCCGGCGTAGACCTTCAGCTTCTTGAGCTGCTGGCGGCCGAGCGAGTTCTTCGGGAGCATGCCGCGGATCGCCTTCTCGACGGCGCGGACGGGGTTCTTCTCGAGGAGCTCGGCGTAGCCGACGGCCTTGAGGCCGCCCGGGTAGCCCGAGTGGCGGTACGCCTTCTTCTGCTCGAGCTTCTGGCCCGTGAGGGCCACCTTCTCGGCGTTGACGATGATGACGAAGTCACCGGTGTCGACGTGGTTGGCGAAGATCGGCTTGTGCTTGCCGCGCAGCAGGGCTGCGGAGTGGCTCGCGAGACGACCGAGCACGATGTCGGTCGCGTCGATGACGACCCAGTCGCGCTGGATCTCGTTCGACTTCGGGGTGTAGGTGCGCGTCACGGAAGTGCTGCTTTCTGATCGAGTGAGGGGTTCGTGAATCCCACTCCGTGGGGTGTTCGGGCGCGATGCGCGCGAACGCCTCGGTGGAGGGCTCAACATCGGGTACCGCCGCAGAGTGCGGCACCAAAGGGAGAGCTTACCAGCTTCGGCCCGCGTTGCAGAATCCGCGCCTCATTCGACGAGGCCCGGGATGCCGCTCACGTGCAGTTCCCGGCGCGCCCGCGTCTGCGCGGCCCGGGCCTCGAGTTCGTGGTCGCCGGGGTAGCCGACCTCGGTGAGCACCAACCCCTTCGCCGGCATCACCTTGAAGGCGCTCGTGCGCTCGGCCGCGGCGAGCAGCCGCTCGGGGTCGTCGTCGGTGAGCTTGCCCTCCCCCACCGCGACGCACGCGCCGACGAGCGCCCGCACCATCGAATGGCAGAACGCGTCGGCCTGCAGCGTGGCGACGAGCACGCCGCCTTCCCCACGGCTCCAGCCGTAGGCCTGCAGCGTGCGGATCGTCGTCGCCTCCTCGCGCGGCTTGCAGAACGCGGCGAAGTCGTGGAGACCGAGCAGTCGCGTCGCCGCCCGGTCCATCGCGTCGACGTCGAGCGTGCGCGGATACCAGACGGTGCGGTTGCGCGTCAGCGGGTCGCGCAGCGTCGCGCCGTCGGCGATGCGGTACTCGTAGCGTCGCCAGACGGCCGAGAAGCGCGCGTCGAACCCGGCAGGCGCGGTCTCGGCATGCGTGATGACGACGTCGGCGTCGGCGGAGCCGAGGATGCCGGTCAGCCGGCGGAGCAGCACCGCCGCCGGGTCGTCGGCGACGCCGCTCGACGCCTCCCCTCGCCGGGGCCGCGTGACGGCGGAGAGCGCCCCCGCGGGCACATCGAGGTGCGCGACCTGGCCGAGCGCATGCACGCCCGCGTCGGTGCGCCCCGCGACCGTCAGCCGGGGCAGCACCCGCTCGCGGCGGAAGAGCGTCGCGAGCGCGGCCTCGAGCGTGCCCTGCACCGTGCGCAGCCGGGGTTGCGCCGCCCAGCCCTTGAAGTCGGTGCCGTCGTACGCGATGCCGAGCCGGATGCGCACCCTCTCGTCCGCGCTGCCGGTCACGGCGATCGGGGATGCCTCGGCCGAGCCGCCGGCCGGCGTCCGGCCGGCCTCGGACAGCACTCCGTTCGCCGGGGCGGGCGCCGTGCCCGCGGCATCCGCCTCGCTCGTGACCATACCGCCAGCCTAGGCGCGCGCCGCGGCGGCGACCGCGTCGACCTCGTCGGCGCGGGGGCGCGGCGCGCGCGGCCCGGGCCCTCCGACGATGAGGGCGATCACCGCGAGCGTCACCAGCGACCAGCCCAGCAGGCCGTGCACCAGCGGCACGTAGCCCATCGTCAGGAACACGCCCACGCCGGCGACCACGCAGAGCGCCCAGGTCACCACCATCACGAGGGGCGTCCGTCGTTCGACCGGCGCCGGCCAGTGCGCCTCGAGCTTCGGCACGACGAGGCAGCATCCGGCGATCACGATGGCGATCGCGAGGATCCACAACGGCCGCGTCGCCCACCACGTCGGCGACAGCACGGGCGGGAAGGGCAGGCCGATCGTGAGCTGGGCGGCCGTGACGACGGCCATCGCGAAGGTGTGCCAGAGATAGATGACCATGCCGTACACGCCGAACACGAAGACGAGCCCGAGCACGGCCCGGTGTCCGACGAACCGCCTGATCGCCGGCTGGAGCAGGGCGAACAGGCAGACCTGGCCGAGCGCGAGGGCGAGGATCGCGACGCTCGGCGGGTTGAGATTGTCGAGCATGTCGTGCGAGTAGCCGAACCCGGCGACGAGTACGCCGATGAACCCGTAGGCACCGATCGCGAGGCCCGCGAGCAGCCACGGCGACCGACGGGCGAACCAGCCGTCGCGCAGCCCGAAGCCGAGCTGCTGCGCGAACAGCCAGACGAAGACCCAGTTGAGTGCGCCGAGCGGCAGGCCCGCGCCGCGGGTCGACGCATCGACGACCGCCGCGGCACCGGCGAGGCCGAGGTACGTCGGCCATGGCGCGTGCCGGTGCAGCCACGACATCACCGGCACCAGCGCGGTGCAGATGAGGTAGACGGGGATGAACCAGAGCGGCTCGGCGAGCCGCAGGGCGAAGCCCTGCACGAACCCGGGGTCGGCGCCGGATGCGAGCATGAGCGCGAGCACGAGGCCGACGGCCGCGGTCACCGAGACGACGGGCTGCGCGAGGCGCACCGCCCGCACCCTGATGTAGTGCGCGACGGTCTCGCCGTGCCCTCGCAGGCGACGCCACTGCGTGATCGACGCGAACCCGCCGCAGATGAAGAACACCGGCATGATCATGAGCGGCCAGGTCGCCCAGGCGAGCGGCTCGAAGCCGTCGAGCGCGTTGAACGCGCGAAGCGGGTCACCGCCGATGCCCATCTGCATGGCGTGCAGGACGACGACGACGGGGAGGCACATCGCACGGGCGAAGTCGATCGAGAGGTCGCGGTCCTCGGGGATCCGCACCGGTGCGCGCACGCCGTTCCTTCCGTCTCGACGGCGGCCGCGCGTTCGGCGGCCCGGCCCTCGGCGAGCCGGTCCATCCGCTCGCGACGACGATTGTGGCACAGATGCGAACGGGCCCCTGTGCGCAATGCACAGGGGCCCGTCGTCGGTGCTGGGCGAGGCTACTTGGCCTCGGCCGCCTCGGTCTCCTCGGCGGGAGCCTCGGCCGACTCCTCCGACGCCTCGGCGCCGGCGGCCTCGTCGACCGCGGCCTCGGCCTCGGTCACGACCTCGTCGGCAGCGGTCTCGTCAGCGGCGGGCGCCTCGTCGACGACCGGCGCGGCGGCGGCCGGCTTGGCGGCGCGCTGCTTCTTCACGACCGGCTCGAGCACGAGTTCGATGACCGCCATGGGCGCGTTGTCGCCCTTGCGGTTGCCGATCTTCGTGATGCGGGTGTAGCCGCCCTCACGGTCGGCGACCTGCGGCGCGATGACCGCGAACAGCTCGTGCACGACGGCCTTGTCGCCGATCACGGCGAGCACGCGACGGCGGGCGTGCAGGTCGCCGCGCTTCGCGAAGGTGACGAGGCGCTCGGCGAGCGGGCGGAGCCGCTTGGCCTTGGTCTCGGTGGTGGTGATGCTCTTGTGCGTGAAGAGCGCAGCCGCGAGGTTCGCGAGCATCAGTCGCTCGTGCGCGGGTCCGCCTCCGAGGCGGGGGCCCTTGGTGGGCTTCGGCATGGTTCGTTATCTCCAGGTAGTGAGGGGGTCGGGCAGGCGCTGCGGCCTAGTTCTCGTCGTCGAAGCCCGTGTAGAAGTGGGCGCCGTCGAAGCCGGGAACCGAGTCCTTCAGCGACAGGCCCATCTCGGTGAGCTTGTCCTTGACCTCGTCGACCGACTTCTGACCGAAGTTGCGGATGTTCATGAGCTGCGACTCGCTGAGGGCGACGAGCTCCGACACCGTGTTGATGCCCTCGCGCTTCAGGCAGTTGTAGCTGCGCACCGACAGGTCGAGGTCCTCGATCGGGATCGAGAGCTCGCTCGAGAGCACGGCGTCGACCGGCGCGGGGCCGATCTCGATGCCCTCGGCCGCGGTGTTCAGCTCGCGCGCGAGGCCGAACAGCTCGGTGAGGGTGCGGCCGGCCGAGGCGATGGCGTCGCGCGGCGAGATCGCCGGCTTCGTCTCGACGTCGACCACGAGGCGGTCGAAGTCGGTGCGCTCGCCGGCACGGGTGGCCTCGACGCGGTAGGTGACCTTGAGCACCGGCGAGTAGATCGAGTCGACCGGGATCTGGCCGGCCTCCGAGTACTCGTTGCGGTTCTGCGAAGCCGAGACGTAGCCGCGGCCGCGCTCGATCGTGAGCTCGAGCTCGAACTTCGCCGAGTCGTTGAGCGTCGCGATGACGAGCTCGGGGTTGTGCACCTCGACGCCGGCCGGAGCCGAGATGTCGGCGGCGGTGACCTCACCGGCACCCTGCTTGCGCAGGTACGCGGTGATGGGCTCGTCGTGCTCGCTGGAGACGACCAGGTTCTTGATGTTGAGGATGATCTCGGTGACGTCCTCCTTCACCCCGGGCACCGTCGAGAACTCGTGCAGCACGCCGTCGATGCGGATGCTCGTCACGGCCGCGCCGGGGATCGAGGAGAGGAGGGTACGGCGAAGCGAGTTGCCGAGGGTGTAACCGAAGCCCGGCTCGAGGGGCTCGATCACGAAACGCGAACGGAACTCCGAGATGTTCTCTTCGGTGAGCGTCGGGCGCTGTGCGATCAGCACTGTTGATTCCTTTCGGCAGGGTGTCCGCTATATGACACCTGCGAGGTCGAGGATCTTGAGTTGTGAGAGAACGGATGCCGCGTGGTCGGCCGGAACGCGCGTTCCGGCCGACCTCGCGGCGTGGAGGAGTTAGACGCGGCGGCGCTTCGGCGGGCGGCAGCCGTTGTGCGCCTGCGGCGTCACGTCGTTGATGCTGCCGACCTCGAGGCCCGCGGCCTGGAGCGAGCGGATCGCGGTCTCACGGCCCGAGCCGGGGCCCTTGACGAACACGTCGACCTTCTTCATGCCGTGCTCCTGCGCCTGGCGCGCGGCCGACTCGGCGGCGAGCTGCGCGGCGAACGGGGTCGACTTGCGCGAGCCCTTGAAGCCGACGCCGCCGGAGGAGGCCCAGCTGATCACGGCACCGTTGGTGTCGGTGATCGAGACGATCGTGTTGTTGAACGTCGACTTGATGTGGGCCTGGCCCACGGCGATGTTCTTCTTTTCCTTCTTGCGCGGCTTGCGAGTAGCCGCCTTGGGTGCTGCCATGTGTGAAATCTCCTAGATCTGGCGACGAGCGGTTACTTGCGGCCGGGCTTCTTCTTGCCGGCGACGGTGCGCTTCGGGCCCTTGCGGGTGCGAGCGTTGGTCTTGGTGCGCTGACCGCGGACCGGGAGGCCCCGGCGGTGGCGCAGACCCTCGTACGAGCCGATCTCGACCTTGCGGCGGATGTCGGCGGCCACCTCGCGGCGGAGGTCGCCCTCGACCTTGAAGTTGCCCTCGATGTAGTCGCGGAGGGCGACGAGCTGGTCGTCGGTGAGGTCCTTCACGCGGATGTTGCCGTCGATGCCGGTCTCCGCGAGGGTCGTCAGCGCGCGAGTGCGGCCGACGCCGTAGATGTACGTCAGTGCGATCTCCACGCGCTTCTCGCGCGGGATGTCGACTCCTGCCAGACGTGCCATGTTGTGGCTTCTCCTGTTTTCGAAGTGGAGGTGTGGAGCACTGCCGGTGCCCGGGCCTCCGTCCCGAGGTGTCCCCCGCACGGAGCGGGTTCTGGCAGTGCCGATTCGGTGTTCAGTTGTGTGCTCCGGGGCGCGCACGCGGGCACGCCCCGGCGTCTCGCGACTAGCCCTGGCGCTGCTTGTGGCGCGGGTTCTCGCAGATGACCATCACGCGGCCGTGGCGGCGGATGACCTTGCACTTGTCGCAGATGCGCTTGACGCTGGGGTTGACCTTCACAGTGGTTCCTCTTGGATCGCTGTCCTCGTACCCGCGGGGTGCCGCGGGCCGTTACTTTCCGGCAGCCCTTACTTGTAGCGGTAGACGATGCGGCCGCGCGTCAGGTCGTACGGGCTCAGCTCCACGATCACGCGGTCCTCGGGGAGGATGCGGATGTAGTGCTGGCGCATCTTTCCTGAGATGTGCGCGAGGACCTTGTGCCCGTTGGTCAGTTCCACCCGGAACATCGCGTTCGGGAGTGCCTCGATGACCGAGCCTTCGATCTCGATGACGCCGTCTTTCTTGGCCATAGCCTCACTATCGCTTGGAGTTGGGGATGCTGGTCGTGCGATGATGCTGCACACGAGGCCCCGGGCGACCGCGTTCCGGCCGCAGGGCCGGTCGTCGGGCACGCCGAGGCAGGCGGGCAGAACACCAAGGGTCAACTTTAGGACATTTCCGCCGGTTTCGCCAGTCGAGGCGCACCCGACGGGCCGGGACCCGGCCAGAACGACCTCGGATGCCGCGGCAGCGGCTCAATCGCGCGTGTACGCCGCCTCGTCGGCGGCTGCGGCCCGGGCGGCCCGGGCGTCCTCCGCGACGAGTGCGGCGCGCGCGATCCGCCGCGCGTCGGAGGCGGTCACCCGCGCGAGGCCCGCCCGTACGCCGGCGAGCGCCGAGGCCGACATCGACAGGCTCGTGGCCCCGAGGCCGACGAGCACGACGGCGAGGAGCGGATCTGCGGCGGCCTCGCCGCACACGCCGATCGGTCGGCCGAGCGCGGCACCGGCCTCGCCGACCTCGCCGATGAGCCGGAGCACCGCCGGGTGCCACGGGTCCTGCAGTTCGGCGGCACCCGCGAGCTCGCGGTCGGCGGCCATCGTGTACTGGGTCAGGTCATTGGTGCCGATCGAGGCGAAGTCGACGGCGGCGAGCACGTGCCGCGCGGCGAGCGCCGCCGCCGGCACCTCGATCATCACACCCGCCGACGGCAGCCCGGCCTCGCGGACGAGGTCTGCGAAGTACCTCGCCTCCTCGGCCGTCGCGACCATCGGCGCCATCACCCTGAGGTCGACCGTGTGCCCGGCGGCCGCTGCGCCGAGGGCCGCGAGCTGGTCGCGCAGCACGGGCTCCGCCTGTCGCAGCGCGCGGATTCCGCGCACCCCGAGCGCCGGATTGGCCTCGTGCCGGATGCCGAGGAAGGCCAACGGCTTGTCGGCGCCGGCGTCGAGCACCCGCACGACGACGCGTTGCCCCTCGAACGCGGCGAAGAGCGCCTCGTACGCCGCCTGCTGCGCGACTCGCGACGGCGCACGCTCGGCGTCGAGGAAGAGGAACTCGGTACGGAAGAGGCCCACCCCCTCCGCTCCCAGCCGGAGGGCCTCCGCCGCGCCCGACGGGTCGCCGAGGTTCGCCTGCAGCAGCACGGCCGTGCCGTCGGCGAGGCGCCCGGGGCCGACGGGGGCGTCGGCCTCTTCGGCGAGCCGCGCGCGCCGTTCGGAGGCCGCCTCGAGCGCGACCGCGTCGGGCTCGCGCGTGACCCGTCCGGCATCGGCGTCGACGACGACCGTCTCGCCGTCGACGAGCCCGGCGGCGCCGGCGGCACCCACCACGGCGACGAGCCCCTTCTCCCGCGCGAGGATCGCCGTGTGCGAGGTCGGGCCGCCCTCGACGGTCACGATGGCGAGCACCCGGTCGAGATCGAGCGTGGCGGTGTCGGCGGGCGCGAGATCATGGGCGACGAGCACGAACGGATGCCCGGGGTCGGGTACGCCGGGCGCCGGAACATCGTGCAGCTCCGCGATCACGCGCTGCGCGAGGTCTTCGAGGTCGTTCGCCCGTTCCGCGAGATAGCCCCCCATGCCCGCGAGCAGGTCGCGATAGCCCGCGAACGCGTCGAAGACGGCGCGTTCGGCCGTGATCCCGGCGGCGAGGCGCTCGGTGACGCTCGCGTGCACGGCCGGGTCCTCCAGGATGAGCGCCTGCGCCTCGAGCACGTCGTGGGCGGCGCCGGTCGTATCCGCTGAGCGACGACGGAGCTCGGCGGCGACCGCCGCTGCGGCGGCCTCGGCCCGAGCGAGCTCGTCGTCCGCGCCGATCGCGCTCGGCGCCGACGACGGTTCGGGCTGCGGCGGCGCCATCCGGGCGACCGGGCCGACTGCGACCCCTCGACCGATGCCCGTCCCGATGATCTCCATCTGCAGAACCCCCGGTTCGAGTCGTCGGGGGCCGCGCGAAGCGCTCCCCCGTTCACCCTATCCCGCGGTGCGCGCGGAGGCTCCGGCGATTCGGCGATCAGGCGATCGGCGCCGGAACGATGCCGAACGGGGCCAGGCCCGCTGCGCCGCCGTCCTCCGCGGTGAGCACCCAGATCCCGCCCGCGTGCACCGCGACGCTGTGCTCCCAGTGGGCGGCATCGGCGCCGTCGGCGGTCGTCACCGTCCAGTCGTCGTCGCGCACGAACGTGTCGACGGCGCCCGCGACGAGCATCGGCTCGATCGCGACGACGAGGCCGGGCTTCACCGCGGGCCCCTTGCGATCGACCCGGTAGTTGAACACCGGCGGCTCCTCGTGCATCTGACGACCGATGCCGTGGCCGACGTAATCGGTGAGGATGCCGTAGTCGCCCTCGCCCGTGACGTACTCCTCGATCGCGGCGCCCACCTCGTTGAGGTGCGATGCCCGGGCGAGCGTCGCGATGCCATGCCACAGCGCGGCCTCGGTCACCCGCGAGAGCTCCTCGCGTGCCGCCACGATCTCGGGCCGGGCGGGATCGGGGATGACCAGGCTGAACGCCGAGTCGCCGTTCCAGCCGCCCACGTCGGCTCCGCCGTCGACCGACACCAGGTCGCCGGCGCGGAACGGGCGATCACCCGGGATGCCGTGCACGATGTCGTCGTTCACCGAGACGCACAGCGTGTGCCGGTACCCCGGCACGAGCTTGAAGTTCGATCGGCCGCCGGCCGCGACGATCGCCCGCTCGGCGGCGGCGTCGAGTTCGAGCCCCGTCGCCCCCGGCACGACGCGGCGTCGGGCCTCGGCGAGGGCGCCGGCCGTCGCCCGGCCGGCCGCGACCATCGCGCGGAGGTCGGCCGGCGACTTGTAGATCGAGCGGCGGAACACCGCGCTCAGGCCGCGGCGCCCGGGTGGCGCGGAGCAAGCCCCCGTGCCGCGAGCGCCTCGAAGATGCGCGCCGTGACGTCGGCGAGGGCGCCGACGCCGTCGATGCGGAGGACGAGCCCCCGTGCACGGTACACGTCGAGGATCGGTGCGGTCTCGCGCTCGTAGATCGCGAGACGGTTGGCGATCACCTCTTCGGTGTCGTCCGTGCGGCCCTGCTCGACGGCGCGCTGGTGGATGCGCTTGATCGACTCGTCGCGCGGCACCTCGAGTTCGATGACGGCGTCGAGCGATTCGCCGCGCGAGGCGAGGAACTCGTCGAGGTCGTCGACCTGGCCCCGATTGCGCGGGTAGCCGTCGAGGAGGAACCCGGCCGAGGCATCGGGCTGCTGGAGCCGGTCGCGCACGAGCTCACTCGTGAGCGCGTCTGGCACCAGGTCGCCCGCCTCGATGATCGCCTGGACCCGCTTGCCGAGCTCGGTGCCGCCCGCGACGTTCGCGCGGAAGATGTCGCCCGTGGCGACCTGGGGCACGCCGAAGGCGGCGGCGACGAGCACGCCCTGCGTACCCTTGCCGGAGCCCTGCGGTCCGACGATCAGGAAACGGGCCGAGGTCGCGGCGGCCCCGCTCGCGGAGGTCGGCGTCATCGGAGAAGTCCTTCGTAGTGTCGCTGCTGGAGCTGGGCGTCGATCTGCTTCACCGTCTCGAGCCCGACGCCGACGATGATCAGGATGGACGCGCCGCCGAACGGGAAGTTCTGGTTCGCGCCGACCATCGAGAACGCGATGAGCGGGATGAGGGCGATGAGGCCGAGGTAGATCGAACCCGGCGCGGTGATGCGCGTGAGCACGTAGTCGAGGTACTCGGCGGTCGGACGGCCGGCACGGATGCCCGGGATGAACCCGCCGTACTTCTTCATGTTCTCCGACACCTCGTCGGGGTTGAAGGTGATCGCGACGTAGAAGTAGGTGAACCCGACGATGAGCAGGAAGTAGAGCAGCATGTAGAGCGGGTGGTCGCCCTTGGTCAGGTAGTTCGTGATCCACACGACCCAGGCCTGGGGGTCCTCGCCCTGCTTCGCCTGGTTGAACTGCGCGATGAGCGCCGGCAGGTACAGCAGCGACGAGGCGAAGATGACGGGCACGACGCCGGCCATGTTGACCTTGATCGGGATGTAGGTGTTGTTGCCGCCGTAGGTGCGGCGGCCGACCATGCGCTTCGCGTACTGCACCGGGATGCGCCGTTGCGATTGCTCGACGAAGACGACCGCGACGACGATCGCGAGTCCGACGAGGATGACGATCGCGAAGACGTCCCAACCGCGGGCGATGCCGATGGCCCAGAGCGAGCCGGGGAACTGGGCGGCGATCGACGTGAAGATGAGGAGCGACATGCCGTTGCCGATGCCGCGCTCGGTGATGAGCTCACCCATCCACATGATGAGGCCCGTACCGGCGGTCATCGTGATCACCATCAGGAGGATCGCGTACCAGGCGTCGTTCGTGATGAGGGCGGAGCACGCCGGGTCGGCCGTCGGGAAGAGCGCGCCGGAGCGGGCGACCGTGATGAGCGTCGTCGACTGCAGGACGCCGAGGGCGATCGTGAGGTAGCGGGTGTACTGCGTGAGCTTGCCCTGGCCCGCCTGGCCCTCCTTGTAGAGGGTCTCGAAGTGGGGGATCACGACGCGGAGCAGCTGCACGATGATCGACGCGGTGATGTACGGCATGATGCCGAGCGCGAAGACCGAGAGCTGCAGCAGCGCACCGCCCGAGAACAGGTTCACGAGGTCGTAGAGGCCCGTCGCGCCTGCGGCGGCATTGGCCGCGAGGCACTGCTGCACGTTGCCGAAGTCGACGAACGGCGCGGGGATGAAGGATCCGAGCCGGAACAGGGCCACGATGCCCAGCGTGAACCCGAGCTTGCGGCGAAGATCCGGCGTGCGGAAGATCCGCCCGATGGCGTTGAACACTCGTCCTCCTGTTGCTCCGCGCTAGGCGCCGGTGCGGCACGCGGAGTTCGTTCGTATACGACTCGAGCCAGTCGAGACCCCGCTAATCCTACGCGAGGTCCCGACTGGCTCGAACCAATCGTGAGTCCGGTCTTACTTGACCGAGCCGCCGGCGGCGACGATCTTCTGCTCGGCCGAGCCGGAGACCTTGTCGACGGCCACGTTGAGCTTCACCTGCAGGTCGCCGTTGCCGAGCACCTTGACGCGCTCGTTCTTGCGGACCGCACCCTTCTCGACGAGGTCGGCGACGGTGACGTCGCCGCCCTTCGGGTAGAGCTCGGCGAGCTTGTCCAGGTTGACGACCTGGTACTCGACGCGGAAGGGGTTCTTGAAGCCGCGGAGCTTCGGCGCACGCATGTGGTACGGAAGCTGGCCGCCCTCGAAGCCGGGGCGCACCGTGTTGCGGGCCTTCGTGCCCTTGGTGCCGCGACCGGCGGTCTTGCCCTTCGAACCCTCACCGCGACCGACGCGGGTCTTGTCCTTCTTGGCGCCGGGCGCCGGGCGCAGGTGGTGCACCTTCAGGACCTGCTCGCGCTTCTCCGCGACGTCGGCCTTGGGGGCCGCCTTCTTCGCGGGAGCCTTCTTCGCAGGGGCCTTCTCGGCCGCAGCGCTGTCGGACTTCGCGGCAGCGGTCTTCGCCGGAGCCTTCTTCGCAGGAGCCTTCTCGGCCGGGGCCTTCTCGGCAGCCGCCTTGGCGGGCGCCTTCTTGGCCGGAGCCTTCTTCGGGGTCTCCTCGGCGACGTTCTTCTCGTCAGCCATTAGTCAATCTCCTCAACCTTCACGAGGTGAGCGACGGTGTTGACGTACCCGCGGTTCTGCGGGGTGTCCTCACGCACGACCGACTGGCCGATTCGCTTGAGCCCGAGGCTGCGCAGCGTGTCACGCTGGTACTGCTTCTCGCTCACCTTGGACTTGATCTGGGTCACCTTGAGCTGCTTGGCCATCAGGCACCTGCCTTCGCTGCTGCAGCGGCCTCGGCCGCCTGTGCCTCGGCACGGATGAGGCGCGCCGGGGCGACCTCGTCGTAGTCGAGACCACGACGGGCGGCGACGGCACGCGGCTCCTCGAGCTGCTTGAGCGACTCGACCGTGGCGTGCACGATGTTGATCGTGTTCGACGAGCCGAGCGACTTCGACAGCACGTCGTGGATGCCGGCGCACTCGAGCACGGCGCGCACCGGACCACCGGCGATGACACCGGTACCGGGCGAAGCCGGACGCAGGAGCACGACGCCGGCAGCGGCCTCGCCCTGCACGGGGTGCGGGATGGTGGTGCCGACGCGCGGGACGCGGAAGAAGTTCTTCTTCGCCTCCTCGACGCCCTTCGAGATCGCCGTCGGGACCTCGCGCGCCTTGCCGTAGCCGACGCCGACGAGACCGTTGCCGTCACCCACGACGACGAGTGCCGTGAAGCTGAAGCGACGGCCGCCCTTGACGACCTTCGACACGCGGTTGATGGTGACGACGCGCTCGAGGAACTGGCTCTTCTCGGCGTCGCGGCCGCCGCGGTCGCGGCCGCCCTGGTTGCGGTCGCGGCCACCACGGCGCGAGTCGCGCTCGTTGCGGGCCGGCTCCGAAGCCGCAGCCGTCTCGACGGGTGCCTCTGCAGTCACCTCGGGCTCCTTCACATTGCTGTTCTCGCTCACAGGCTCAGCCCTGCCTCTCGCGCTCCATCGGCGATCGCGGCGACGCGACCGGCGTACTTGTTGCCGCCGCGGTCGAACACGACCGCCTCGACGCCGGCCTGCTTGGCGCGCTCGGCGACCAGCTCGCCGACCTTCTTGGCCTTGGCGGTCTTGTCACCGTCGAACGCGCGGAGGTCGGCCTCCATGGTCGACGCCGACGCGAGGGTGTGGCCCTTGGCGTCGTCGACGACCTGCACGAAGACGTGGCGGGCCGAACGGGTGACGACGAGACGGGGGCGGACCTCCGTGCCGACGATCTTCTTGCGAAGGCGGGTGTGGCGACGCGAACGCGAAGCCGTCTTGCTCTTCACGGCCATGATTACTTACCAGCCTTTCCGGCCTTGCGACGCACGACCTCGCCGGCGTAGCGGATGCCCTTGCCCTTGTACGGCTCGGGCTTCTTGATCTTGCGGATGTTGGCGGCGGTCTCGCCGACGGCCTGCTTCGAGATACCCGCGACCGTGAGCTTGTTGTTGCCCTCGACGGTCAGGGTGATCCCGGCGGGCGCCTCGACGGTCACCGGGTGCGAGAAGCCGAGCGCGAACTCGACGGCGCTGCCCTTCTGCGCGACGCGGTAACCGGTGCCGACGATCTCGAGGCCCTTGGCGTAGCCCTGGGTCACGCCGATGATGTCGTTGGCGATGAGCGTGCGGGTCAGGCCGTGCAGCGAGCGCGACGCGCGCTCGTCGTCGGGACGGGTCACGACGACCTGGTTGTCCTCGACCTTGGCCACGATGGGAGCGGCGACGGTGAGCGCGAGCTCACCCTTCGGGCCCTTGACGGTCACATCCTGGCCGTCGATCGTCACGGTGACGCCGGCGGGGATGTCGATGGGAAGTCGTCCAATACGCGACATAGCTGATTACCACACGTAGGCGAGGACTTCCCCACCCACGCCCTTCTTCTCGGCCTGGCGGTCGGTGAGCAGACCGCTGGAAGTGGACAGGATCGCGACGCCGAGGCCGCCGAGCACCTTGGGCAGCTCGGTCGACTTCGCGTAGACGCGGAGGCCGGGCTTCGAGACGCGCTTGATACCGGCGATCGAGCGCTCGCGGTTCGGGCCGAACTTGAGCTTCAGCGTGAGGGTCTTGCCCACGCGAGCGTCGGCGACCTCGAAGTCGGCGATGTAGCCCTCGGTCTTGAGGATCTCGGCGATGTGGCCCTTGAGCTTCGAGTGGGGCATCGACACGGAGTCGTGGTGTGCGGAGTTCGCGTTCCGCAGACGGGTCAGCATGTCAGCGACCGGGTCGGTCATCGTCATGACGATTCGTTCCTAACGTTCACCAGGTTTCAGGACCCGTTACACGGGGACTGACCTGTGGTGGTGGCCTCAGCGGTTGCGTGAGGCCGGATGTCTCGGGCCGGCCGGCCCCCGATGCGTCGGGAGCCGGCGGCTCGAGCACAAACTCGTAGAGTCTACTACACGCAGGCTTTACGCGTTCTCGACCTGCTTGAACGGGAAGCCGAGCGCCTTGAGCAGCGCACGACCCTCGTCGTCGTTCGAGGCGGTGGTCACCACGGTGATGTCCATGCCGCGGACGCGGTCGATCTTGTCCTGGTCGATCTCGTGGAACACGCTCTGCTCCGTGAGACCGAAGGTGTAGTTGCCGTGGCCGTCGAACTGCTGGTCGCTGAGGCCGCGGAAGTCGCGGATGCGGGGCAGTGCGAGCGAGAGCAGGCGGTCGAGGAACTCCCACATGCGGTCGCCGCGGAGCGTCACGTGCGCACCGATCGGCTGCCCCTCGCGCAGCTTGAACTGCGCGATGGACTTGCGGGCCTTCGTCACCTGCGGCTTCTGGCCGGTGATCTTCGTGAGGTCGGCGATCGCGCCGTCGATGACCTTGCCATCGCGGGCGGCTTCGCCGACACCCATGTTCACGACGATCTTCACGAGGCCGGGCACCTGGTGCGGGTTCGCGTAGTCGAACTGCTCGGTGAGGGCCTTGGCGATGTCGCCGCGGTACTTGGTCTTCAGTCGCGGCTGGATTTTGCCAGCCTGCGTTGCCGTGTCGGTCATTACAGGTCCTTACCTGACTTCTTGGCGTAGCGGACGCGGACGGTCTTCGTGACGCCGTCCTTCGTCACCTGCTCGGTGCGGAAGCCGACGCGGGTCGGCTTCTTCGACTCGGGGTCGACGATCGCGACGTTCGAGACGTGGATCGGCGCCTCCTGGGTCTCGATGCCACCGGTCTTCGTGCCGCGCTGGGTCTGGCCGACGCGCACGTGCTTCGTGACGTAGTTGACGCCCTCGACGATGACGCGGTTCTCGGCGACGAGCACCTCGAGGACCTTACCCTGCTTGCCGCGGTCGCCGCCGCGAGCCTGGCTGCGGCCCGAGATGACCTGGACGAGGTCGCCCTTCTTGATGTTGGCCATGACTTAGATAACCTCCGGTGCCAGCGAGATGATCTTCATGAACTTCTTGTCGCGAAGCTCGCGACCGACCGGGCCGAAGATACGGGTGCCGCGGGGGTCACCGTCGTTCTTCAGGATGACCGCGGCGTTCTCGTCGAACTTGATGTAGGAGCCGTCGGGACGACGGGTCTCCTTGACGGTGCGGACGATGACGGCCTTGACCACATCGCCCTTCTTGACGTTGCCGCCGGGGATCGCGTCCTTGACGGTCGCGACGATGACGTCACCGAGGCCGGCGTAGCGACGCTTCGAGCCGCCGAGCACGCGAATGGTGAGCAGCTCCTTGGCGCCGGTGTTGTCGGCGACCTTGACTCGTGATTCCTGCTGAAGCACTTCGAACTCCTTCTCTGAGCAAGCCGGCGAGGCTTACTTGGCCTTCTCGACGATCTCGACGAGACGCCAGCGCTTCGTGGCGGAAAGGGGACGGGTCTCGCTGATCACGACGAGGTCGCCGATGCCGGCGGTGTTCTGCTCGTCGTGCGCCTTGACCTTCGACGTCCGGCGCATGACCTTGCCGTAGAGGGGGTGCTTCACGCGGTCCTCGACCTCGACGACGATGGTCTTGTCCATCTTGTCGCTGACGACGTAGCCGCGGCGCACCTTGCGGTACGGACGGTGCTCTGCGGTCTCAACGAGCTCAGCCTCGGCGACCTCGGCCGCAGCCTTCTTGGTCTCAGCCATGTCAGGCCTCCTTCGTCTCAGCGGCCTCGGCCGGGGCTTCTGCCTCGGCCTTGGCCTTCTTCGTCTTCTTCTCGGTCTTGGCGGGGGCCGCCTCGACCGGCGCGGGAGTGGCACGGATGCCGAGCTCGCGCTCACGGATGACCGTGTAGATGCGGGCGATGTCGCGCTTGACGGCCTTCAGTCGGCCGTGGCTCTCGAGCTGGCCGGTGGCCGACTGGAAGCGCAGGTTGAACAGCTCCTCCTTGGCCTTCTTCAGCTCGTCGACGAGTCGCTCGTCTTCAAAGGTGTCGAGCTCTGCGGGGCTGAGCTCCTTGGTGCCGACGGCCATTATGCGTCGCCCTCCTCGCGCTTGATGATGCGTGCCTTGAGGGGCAGCTTGTGGATGGCACGGGTCATCGCCTCGCGGGCGAGTTCCTCGGAGACGCCCGAGACCTCGAAGAGGACGCGACCCGGCTTGACGTTGGCGACCCACCACTCGGGCGAACCCTTACCGGAACCCATGCGGGTCTCGGCCGGCTTCTTGGTGAGCGGACGGTCGGGGTAGATGTTGATCCACACCTTGCCGCCGCGCTTGATGTGACGGGTCATCGCGATACGAGCGGACTCGATCTGACGGTTGGTCACGTAAGCGGGCGTGAGCGCCTGGATGCCGTACTCGCCGAACGACACCTTGGTGCCGCCGGTGGCCTGGCCCGAGCGGCCGGGGTGGTGCTGCTTGCGGTACTTGACTCGACGGGGAATCAACATGGTTATGCCTCAACTCCTGCGGTCGCCGGCTCGGCCTTGGGGGCGCGGTCGCGGCGGGGACGGTCGTTGCGGTCGCGGGACGGCTTCTGGGCCGCCTGCTCGCGCGCGAGTTCCTTGTTGGTGATGTCGCCCTTGTAGATCCAGACCTTCACGCCGATGCGGCCGAAGGTGGTCTTGGCCTCGTAGAAGCCGTAGTCGATGTTCGCGCGGAGCGTGTGCAGGGGCACGCGGCCCTCGCGGTAGAACTCCGAGCGGCTCATCTCGGCGCCGCCGAGACGGCCCGACACCTGGATGCGGACACCCTTGGCGCCGGCGCGCTGCGCGCCCTGCAGGCCCTTGCGCATCGCGCGGCGGAACGCCACACGAGCCGAGAGCTGCTCGGCGATGCCCTGCGCGACGAGCTGGGCGTCGGCCTCGGGGTTCTTCACCTCGAGGATGTTGAGCTGGATCTGCTTGCCGGTGAGCTTCTCGAGGTCGGCGCGGATGCGCTCGGCCTCGGCGCCGCGGCGGCCGATCACGATGCCGGGACGCGCCGTGTGGATGTCCACGCGGACGCGGTCGCGGGTGCGCTCGATCTCGATGCGCGAGACACCGGCGCGGTCGAGCGACGTCTGGAGCAGGCGACGGATCTTGACATCCTCGGCGAGGTAGTCGGAGTAGCGCTGACCGGGCTTCGTCGAATCGGAGAACCACCGCGACACGTGGTCGGTGGTGATGCCGAGACGGAAGCCGTACGGGTTGACCTTCTGACCCATTACTTCGTACCCTCCTCGGGCGTGCCGAGCACGATGGTGATGTGGCTCGTGCGCTTGTTGATGCGGAAGGCACGGCCCTGCGCGCGCGGCTGGAATCGCTTGAGGGTGGTGCCCTCATCGACGAACGCCGTCTTCACGTAGAGGTCCTGCTCGTCCAGGTAGGTGTTCGTGGCATCGGCCTTGACGCGAGCGTTCGCGATGGCCGAGGCGACGAGCTTGTACACGGGCTCGCTCGCACCCTGCGGGGCGAACTTCAGGATGGCCAGGGCCTCCTGAGCCTGCTTGCCGCGGATCAGGTTGACGACGCGGCGGGCCTTCATGGGGGTCACGCGGATGTGTCGCACGCGTGCGATCGACTCCACCATTTCTTTCCTCCTTCACACCACCGCGTCAGCGGCGGCGGCCCTTCTTGTCGTCCTTCACGTGTCCACGGAAGGTGCGGGTGGGGGCGAACTCGCCGAGCTTGTGGCCCACCATGGTCTCGGTGACGAACACCGGGATGTGCTTGCGGCCGTCGTGCACGGCGATCGTGTGACCCAGCATGGCGGGGACGATCATCGAGCGACGCGACCACGTCTTGATGACGTTCTTCGAACCGGCTTCGTTCTGCACGGCGACCTTGCGAAGCAGGTGCTCGTCGACGAAGGGGCCCTTCTTGAGACTGCGCGGCATCTTCTTCTACTCCTACTTGCGCTTCTTGCCGACGGTGCGACGACGGACGATGAGCTTGTCGCTCTCCTTGTTGGGGCGACGGGTGCGACCCTCGGGCTGACCCCACGGGCTGACCGGGTGACGACCACCGGAGGTCTTGCCCTCACCACCACCGTGCGGGTGGTCGATCGGGTTCATCGCGACACCGCGGACGGTCGGGCGGACGCCCTTCCAGCGCTTGCGGCCGGCCTTGCCCCAGTTGATGTTCGACTGCTCGGCGTTGCCGACCTCGCCGACGGTCGCGCGGCAGCGCGCGTCGACGTTGCGGATCTCGCCCGACGGCAGGCGGAGCTGCGCGTAGGGGCCGTCCTTGGCGACGAGACGCACCGAGGCGCCGGCCGAGCGGGCCAGCTTCGCGCCGCCGCCGGGGCGGAGCTCGATGGCGTGCACGACGGTACCGGTCGGGATGTTCTTGAGCGGCAGGTTGTTGCCCGGCTTGATGTCGGCGTTCACGCCGGCCTCGATCGGGTCGCCCTGCTTGAGCTTGTTCGGCGCGAGGATGTAGCGCTTCGTGCCGTCGATGTAGTGGATCAGCGCGATGCGGGCGGTGCGGTTGGGGTCGTACTCGATGTGAGCGACCTTGGCGGGCACGCCGTCCTTGTCGTTGCGACGGAAGTCGATCACGCGGTACTGGCGCTTGTGGCCACCACCGATGTGACGGGTCGTGATGCGGCCCTGGTTGTTGCGACCACCGGTCTTCGACAGCGGGCGGAGCAGCGACTTCTCGGGCGTCGAGCGCGTGATCTCCGCGAAGTCGGCGACCGACGAACCGCGACGACCCGGGGTCGTGGGCTTGTACTTACGAATAGCCATAGTTCTTCCTCTGCTCCTTAGCCGACAGCCGTGAAGATGTCGATCGAGCCGGACTTGAGGGTGACGATCGCGCGCTTGGTGTCCTTGCGCTTGCCCATGCCGAACCGGGTGCGGCGGGTCTTGCCCTGGCGGTTCAGGGTGTTGATCGACGCCACCTGGACGTTGAAGATCTTCTCGATGGCGAGCTTGATCTCGGTCTTGTTCGAGCGGGGGTCCACGATGAACGTGTACTTGCCCTCGTCGATCAGGCCGTAGCTCTTCTCCGAGACGACCGGCGCGATGATGATGTCGCGCGGGTCCTTGTTCTGTGCGGCGCTCATGCGGAGACCTCTTCCTTCTTCGCCGACTTCGCGGCCACGAAGGCCTCGAGCGCGGCGGTGCTGAAGACGATGTCGTCCGAGACGACCACGTCGTAGGCGTTCAGCTGGTCGACCGGCAGCACGTGCACGGTCTCGATGTTGCGGACCGCGCGCTCGCTGAGCTCCTCGCCACGGGCGAGGACCACGAGGAAGCGGTTGGCCGGCGCGATCTTGCCGAGGAGCGCGACCGCGTCCTTCGTCTTCGCGACGTCACCGGCGACGAATCCCTCGACCGCGTGGATACGCGAGCCGCGGGCACGGTCGCTGAGCACACCGAGGAGCGCAGCGGCGATCATCTTCTTGGGCGTGCGCTGCGAGTAGTCGCGCGGCTGCGGGCCGTGGACCGTGCCACCGCCCTTGTGCTCGGGAGCGCGGACCGAACCCTGGCGCGAACGGCCGGTGCCCTTCTGCTTGAAGGGCTTGCGGCCCGAACCCGAGACCTCGCCGCGGGTCTTGGTCTTGTGCGTGCCCTGGCGCGCAGCGGCGAGCTGGGCGACGACGACCTGGTGGATGAGCGGGACGTTCGTCTGAACGTCGAAGAGCTCGGCGGGCAGCTCGACCGTGCCGGACTTCTTGCCGGTCGCGTCGAGCACGTCGATGGTGTTGGCGGTAGCCATGGACTACGCCCCCTTCACTGCGTTGCGGACGAAAACGAGGCGGCCGCGCGCACCGGGAACCGCGCCCTTGACGAGCATGAGGCCCTTCTCGGCGTCGACGGCGTGCACGCGGAGGTTCAGCACGGTCACGCGCTCGCCACCCATGCGACCGGCCATGCGCATGCCCTTGAAGACACGGCTGGGGGTCGACGAAGCACCGATCGAGCCGGGCTTGCGGTGGTTGCGGTGGGAACCGTGCGAAGCGGAGACGCCCTTGAAGTTGTGGCGCTTCATGACACCGGCGAAGCCCTTGCCCTTCGACGTGCCGACGACGTCGACCAGCTGGCCGGCCTCGAAGGTCGCGTCGACGGTGAGCTCCTGGCCCGTCGCGTAGCTCGACGCGTCGGCGGTGCGGATCTCGGTCACGTGGCGACGGGGCGTGGTGCCGGCCGTCTTCTCGAAGTGGCCCTTGAGCGGCTGCGAGACCTTGCGCGGGTCGATGGCGCCGGCGGCGATCTGGACGGCCTCGTAGCCGTCCTTCTCAGCGGTGCGGATCTGCGTGACCACGTTGGGAGCGATCTCGATGACCGTCACCGGGACGAGCTTGTTGTTCTCGTCCCACACCTGGGTCATGCCGAGCTTGGTGCCGAGCAGACCCTTCACGTTCTTGGTAGCGGAAGACATCTGTTACCTCAGAGCTTGATCTCGATGTTGACGTCGGCCGGGAGGTCGAGACGCATGAGCGAGTCGACGGCCTTGGGCGTCGGGTCCACGATGTCGATGAGGCGCTTGTGGGTGCGCATCTCGAAGTGCTCGCGGCTGTCCTTGTACTTGTGGGGCGAACGGATGACGCACACCACGTTCTTCTCGGTCGGAAGCGGCACGGGGCCGACGACCGTGGCACCCGCGCGGGTCACCGTGTCGACGATCTTGCGCGCCGAGGTGTCGATGACCTCGTGGTCGTACGACTTCAGTCGAATGCGGATCTTCTGTCCCGCCATTGCTGACTCTCTCTCTGTCAAGGCGTCTTACCCCTTCCGAGGGCATCGGACGCCGCGTAGTCACTCCGTGTGAAGCACCACTGTTCTTCTGTCAAAGGCCGGTGATCGAGCCTGTCGAAACCACCCGCCCGGTCACCCGGGGCGGTGCTCTCGACACGCTCGACCTTCGAGCCCCAACCGGCGCGCACGCGCACGGGTCGCCCCGGGCGTGTGGTGGTCGGTTGTGTGTTCTGCTGCCTGCGGCCTAGCCTGACCCCGACTGCGCTCCGTGGGAACGGCGGGTGGCTATGCACTGCCTGACAGTGATTCGAACGCGCGCACAGGGGCCCGCGTTCGAAATGTTGAACTCAACGAGTTTGCCACATTCGGAGGGTGCGTGCAACCCGGGCGTGTCGCGCACGCTCGACTCCCAGCGAGCCCGCAGATTCGCCGGCGATCGCGCCGGTTCTCCGCCGATCGGGATGCTTCGCCGCCGGGCTCCGACATGATGGAGGGACACGCGCGAACCGAGGAGGAGCCCACATGTCGGAGACCAGGCCGCAGCCGAGTTCGAAGGAGGCGCCGGGCAGCGTCTCGGCGACCCGCGTCGGCACGCGCCGCTACGTCGGTCGCAATGCCCGCGGGGCGACGGTCGCGATCGGCGGCCTCGACGTCGAGGGCGTGCACTTCTCCCCCGGCGAGCTCTTGAAGCTCGCCCTCGCCGGCTGCGTCGGCCTCTCGGTCGACCGGCCGATGTCGCGCCGCCTCGGCGACGACGCCGAGCTCACGGTGTGGGCGCACGGGCAGTCGGAGGAGGCATCCAACAAGTACGAGCGCATCGGCGAGGAACTGCTGCTCGACCTGTCGGGCCTGGAGCCGGCCGAGCGCGACAAGCTCCTCGACATCATGGTGCGGTCGATCGAACGGGCGTGCACGGTGGGCCGCAGCGTCGAGGGAGCGATCGACGTGCACACGGTCATCGACGGCACCGAGATGCGCTGAGCCCGCGCGTCACTCCCGCTCGCAGGCGACCGCCCGCTCTGCCGCGATGCCCGGCGCGACGATGCCCGCACCGACGATGACGACGATCAGCCCGGCGAGCCCCGACAGCAGGAAGACGGGCCGGAGGCGCCGTCCTCGCCGCCCGTGCCGGAACGGATCCTCGATGAAGCGCTTCGAGAGACCCGCGACCGCGAACGACAGTGCGACGAGCAGCACCATCAGCCAGGGCGGGCTCGGCATTCCGGTTAGGTAGGGCACGAACATGAAGATCGGCCAGTGCCAGAGGTAGAGCGAGTACGAGACGTCGCCCATCCACTGCACTGGCCGGAGGCCGGCGAGCCCAGCCGGCGACCACGCCACCTCCGGCATGCCCGCCCACATGACGGCGAGGGTGCCGGCGACGGGCACGAGCACGACGGCCCCGGGGAAGACCTCGGGTGCACGGAAGGTCAGGATCGGCACCGCGATGAGCACGAGTCCTGCCCATGAGACCGCGGCGCGGAGTCCCGCCCGACCCGTGAGGGGCGACCGGCTCGCGATCGCGAGGATGCCGCCGATGCCGAATTCCCACGTCCGCGCGAAAGTCGAGAAGTAGGCGAGGTTCGCATCCTGCGCGGTGAGCGCGATCGAGTGCGCGAACGACGCGATCGTGACCGCGCCGAGCAGGGTCAGCACCACGGCCGCCGAGCCGGCCCTGTGCCGGGCGGCGAACCACAGCGCCGCGATGAGCAGGAGCGGCCAGAACAGGTAGAACTGCTCCTCGACCGAGAGCGACCAGAAGTGCTGGACCGGGGTGGACTCGAGATCGGCGCGCCGCGGGATCTGCGAGTCCACGGCGAGCTGCCAGTTCTCGTAGTAGAGCGCCGACGCGACGATCTCGCGGAACCACTGCCGCCACTCCCGTTGCGGGACGAGGAGCAGCGTCAGCGCCGACACGGCCAGGAGCGTGGCCATCGCCGCGGGGAGGATGCGTCGTGCACGGCGCAGGTAGAAGTCGCGCAGGGAGATGCGCCCGACGCGCTCGGCCTCGCGCATGAGGAGGCCGGTGATGAGGAAGCCGGAGACGACGAAGAAGACGTCGACGCCCATGTACCCGGCCGGCGCGACGGCCGGCCAGCCATGATGGAGCACGACCGCGCCCACGGCCACGGCCCGGAGAGCCTGGATCTCGGGACGTACCGCGGATCGAGCGAGGAGGGTGGGGGAACCGCCCATCGTCACCCAGCGTACGACGAAGGGGGCCGTGCCTCCAGTCCGGAGAATCCGACGCCGTCCCGACCCTCACCGCGTACGACGAAGGGGGCCGGGCCTCCGATCCGGAGAATCCGACGCCGTCCCGACCCTCGCCGCGTACGACGAAGGGGCCGGGCCTCCGGTGGAAGCCCGACCCCCTCAGGTCGCAGTCGCGAAGATTACTTGATGATCTTCGTGACGGTACCGGCGCCGACGGTGCGGCCACCCTCGCGGATGGCGAAGCCGAGGCCCTCCTCCATGGCGATCGGCTGGATGAGCTCGACCGTCATGTCGGTGGTGTCGCCGGGCATGACCATCTCGGTGCCCTCGGGCAGCGTGATGACGCCGGTGACGTCGGTGGTGCGGAAGTAGAACTGCGGACGGTAGTTCGCGTAGAACGGGTTGTGACGGCCGCCCTCGTCCTTCGAGAGGATGTAGGCAGTGCCCTCGAAGTTGGTGTGGGGGGTGACCGAACCCGGCGCCACGACGACCTGGCCGCGCTCGACGTCCTCGCGCTTGGTGCCGCGGAGCAGGAGACCGCAGTTCTCGCCGGCCCAGGCCTCGTCGAGCTGCTTGTGGAACATCTCGATACCCGTGACCGTGGTCTTCTGCGTCGGGCGGATGCCGACGATCTCGACCTCGGAGTTGATCTTCAGCGTGCCGCGCTCGGCGCGACCCGTGACGACCGTGCCACGGCCGGTGATGGTGAAGACGTCCTCGACGGGCATGAGGAACGGCTTGTCCTTGTCGCGCACCGGGTCGGGGATCGACTCGTCGACGGCCTCCATGAGGTCGAGGACCGACTGGACCCACTTCTCGTCGCCCTCGAGCGCCTTCAGGCCCGAGACGCGGACGACCGGAGCGTCGTCGCCGGGGAAGCCCTGCGACGAGAGCAGCTCGCGGACCTCGAGCTCGACGAGCTCCAGGATCTCCTCGTCGTCGACCATGTCGCTCTTGTTGAGGGCGACGAGCAGGTACGGCACGCCGACCTGCTTGGCGAGCAGGACGTGCTCGCGGGTCTGGGCCATCGGGCCGTCGGTCGCCGCGACCACGAGGATCGCGCCGTCCATCTGAGCCGCACCGGTGATCATGTTCTTGATGTAGTCGGCGTGACCCGGGGCGTCGACGTGCGCGTAGTGGCGCTTCGGCGTCTCGTACTCGACGTGCGAGATGTTGATCGTGATGCCGCGCTGACGCTCTTCGGGAGCCGAGTCGATCGACGCGAAGTCGCGCTGCACGTTGGTGGCCGACGGGTACTTGTCGGCGAGCACCTTCGAGATCGCGGCGGTGAGCGTCGTCTTGCCGTGGTCGACGTGACCGATCGTACCGATGTTGACGTGCGGCTTGGTCCGCTCGAACTTGGCCTTAGCCACTGTGGGTCCTCCTCAGGACTCGTGTAGGAACTCCGGGCGCTGGATTGCGACCGGCGTGCTACGGGGGTTGTGTTGTTATGTTACGCGAACCGGAAGGTTCGTGCGGGCGAAGGGCCGGAGCCCCCGCTAGGGAGACTCAGTCGCCCTTGTTCTTCTGGACGATCTCGTCGGCGACAGCCTTCGGGACCTCCGCGTAGCTCTCGAACTCCATCGAGTACACGGCGCGGCCCGAGGTCTTCGACCGCAGGTCGCCGATGTAACCGAACATCTCCGAGAGCGGGACGTGCGCACGCACGACCTTCACACCGGCGGCGTCCTCCATGGACTGGATCTGGCCGCGGCGCGAGTTCAGGTCGCCGATGACGTCGCCCATGTACTCCTCGGGAGTACGGACCTCGACGCTCATCAGCGGTTCGAGCAGAACGGGGTTCGCCTTCCGAGCGGCTTCCTTGAAGCCCATCGAGCCGGCGATCTTGAACGCCATCTCCGAGGAGTCGACGTCGTGGGCGGCACCGTCGATGAGGCGCGCCTTGACGCCCACCATCGGGAAGCCGGCGAGGATGCCGTACTGCATGGCGTCCTGGAAGCCCGCGTCGACCGAGGGGATGTACTCGCGGGGGATGCGACCGCCCGTGACCTCGTTCGAGAACTCGTAGATCTTGTCGCCCTCGACCTCGAGCGGCTCCAGCGCGAACTGGATCTTCGCGAACTGGCCCGAGCCACCCGTCTGCTTCTTGTGGGTGTAGTCGTGGCGCTCGACCGCGCGCTTGATGGTCTCGCGGTACGCGACCTGCGGCTTGCCGACGTTCGCCTCGACCTTGAACTCGCGCTTCATGCGGTCGACGAGGATGTCGAGGTGCAGCTCGCCCATGCCCTTGATGACGGTCTGGCCGGTCTCGGGGTTGAGCTCGGTGCGGAACGTCGGGTCCTCTTCGGCGAGCTTCTGGATCGCGGTGCCGAGCTTCTCCTGGTCGGCCTTGGTCTTCGGCTCGATGGCGACCTCGATGACGGGCTCGGGGAAGGTCATCGACTCGAGCACGACCTGGTTGTCGGGGTCGCACAGGGTGTCGCCCGTGGTCGTGTCCTTGAGGCCGATGACCGCGTAGATGTTGCCCGCGGTGACCGAGTCGACCGGGTTCTCCTTGTTGGCGTGCATCTGGAAGATCTTGCCGATGCGCTCCTTCTTGCCCTTGGTCGAGTTGACGACCTGGGCACCCGAGTCGAGGTGACCCGAGTAGACGCGCACGTAGGTGAGGCGGCCGAAGAACGGGTGCACCGCGACCTTGAACGCCAGCGCGGCGAACGGGTCGTTCGCGTCGGGGTGACGCTCGATGATCTCTTCCTCGTTGCGCGGGTTGCGGCCCTCGATGGCGGGCACGTCGAGCGGCGACGGCAGGAAGTCGATGACCGCGTCGAGCATCGGCTGCACGCCGCGGTTCTTGAACGCCGAGCCGCAGAGCACCGGGTAGATCTCGGAGTTGACGACCATCTTGCGGATGGCGCCCTTGATCTCGGCGACCGTGAGGTCCTCGCCGCCGAAGAACTTCTCGAGGAGCGCGTCGTCGGTCTCGGCGACGGTCTCGAGCAGGACCTGACGGTACTCGTCGGCCTTGTCCTTGAGGTCGGCGGGGATCTCCTGGACCTCGTACTTGGCACCCATGGTCACGTCGCCCTTGGCGTCGCCGGGCCACACGAGGGCGCGCATCTCGATCAGGTCGACGACACCGATGAAGTCGTTCTCGGCACCGATCGGGAGCTGGAGCACGAGCGGCTTGGCGCCCAGGCGGTTGACGATCGTGTCGACGGTGAAGTAGAAGTCGGCACCGAGCTTGTCCATCTTGTTGACGAAGCAGATGCGCGGCACGTTGTACTTGTCGGCCTGACGCCACACCGTCTCGGACTGGGGCTCGACGCCCTCCTTGCCGTCGAAGACGGCGACCGCGCCGTCGAGCACGCGGAGCGAGCGCTCGACCTCGACCGTGAAGTCGACGTGGCCGGGGGTGTCGATGATGTTGATCTGGTTCTTGTTCCAGAAGCAGGTCACGGCGGCAGACGTGATCGTGATGCCGCGCTCCTTCTCCTGCTCCATCCAGTCGGTCGTCGAGGCGCCGTCGTGGGTCTCGCCGAGCTTGTGGTTGACGCCCGTGTAGAACAGGATGCGCTCGGTGGTGGTGGTCTTGCCGGCATCGATGTGGGCCATGATGCCGATGTTGCGGACCTTGCTCAGGTCGGTGAGCACGTCTTGTGCCACGGGGGTTCCTCCGGGAGGTTCAGGAACGGAAGTGAGAGGGAGAGCGGATGCCACGGCGAGCGCCGAGGCATCCGCTCGGCCCGACTACCAGCGGTAGTGGGCGAACGCGCGGTTCGACTCGGCCATCTTGTGCGTGTCTTCGCGGCGCTTGACCGCGGCACCGAGGCCGTTCGAGGCGTCGAGGATCTCGTTGGTGAGACGCTCGGTCATGGTCTTCTCGCGGCGGGCCTTGGCGTAGCTGGTGAGCCAGCGGAGCGCCAGGGTGTTCGCGCGGTGGGGCTTGACCTCGACGGGGACCTGGTAGGTCGAACCGCCGACGCGGCGCGAGCGCACCTCGAGGGTCGGGCGCACGTTGTCGAGCGCCTTCTTGAGGGTCGCGACCGCGTCCTGGCCCGACTTGGCGGCGACGTTCTCGAGCGCCTCGTAGACGATGCGCTGCGCGAGGTCCTTCTTGCCGTCGATCAGGATCTTGTTGACGAGCTGGCTGACGACCGGCGAGCCGTACACCGGGTCGGCGACGACGGGGCGCTTCGGAGCGGGTCCCTTACGAGGCATTACTTCTTCTCCATCTTCGCGCCGTACTTGCTGCGGCCCTGCTTGCGGTTCTTCACGGCCTGCGTGTCGAGCGCGCCACGGACGATCTTGTAGCGCACACCGGGGAGGTCCTTCACACGACCGCCGCGGATGAGCACCATCGAGTGCTCCTGCAGGTTGTGGCCCTCACCGGGGATGTAGGCCGTGACCTCGGTGCCGTTCGAGAGCTTCACACGGGCGACCTTGCGGAGCGCCGAGTTCGGCTTCTTCGGGGTGGTCGTGTACACACGCGTGCACACGCCGCGCTGCTGGGGGTTGGCCTTCAGGGCGGGAGCCTTGGTCTTGGTGACCTTCGGCGAGCGACCCTTGCGGACCAACTGCTGAATGGTTGGCACTGCTTCTCCTTGTTGTGCTGCACGGTGACAGCTGATGATGGATTTCACATCAGACCCGCCGGCGCCGCAGAACTGCGGAACCTTGGATGGTGGGTATGCCGTGGGGGTGAGCCGCAGAAGTCCGCGGGCACCCGAATGCGCGCGCGTGAACGCGCACACCCGATCAATGGTAATGCCCCGTAACGTTGCGGTCAAACGGCGCCGGCTTCGCGGACGGGGAGAACGCGGAATGAGGCCCGCGCGACGCCGGCGACGGTCACCCGGCCCAGCCCGGCGCGTCGAGTTCGCGGTCGAGGTCGGCGAGCATGTCGGCGACCTGCGGCTCGACGAGACGTTCGACGGCGTTGCCGATGCGATAGCGGTGCTGGGCGAGTTCGACGCAGATGCGTCGACCGAGCTGCTTGGCGAACTCGTCGGCGAGCCGCACCTCCTCGCGCAGCGCCTCCTTCTCCTCCGGGGTGAAGGGGCGCGGTGCGGGTTCGTTCGCCTCGGCCGCCGCCGTCGCCTCGAGACCGCCGAGCGTGAACAGGAACGGCTGGTCGGGCACCGGCTCGGGGTCGAGCTCGAGTCCGAGGTACTCGGGGTCGAGCCCCTCCCCCGCCCGATACGGTCGCCTGGCCTTGCGCTCCTCCGCGAGGCGGATCTCGCGGTGCAGCATCGGCAGGTTGCGCGCCGTGTAGTCGTCGACGGCGTCGTCGATGATGCCCTTCATGCGCATCGAGAAGGCGTGCTGCACGGGGTGCGGCACGTCGACGTCGAGACCCGCCGCCGCGATGATCGGCGACCCGAAGCAGCGCTGGCAGAGCCGGACCCGGGCACGGTGCGTTCCCGGCCGCCACCGCGGCAGCCATTGCAGCCAGCGGTCGACCTCGTGGCTCACGCGCGCCTCGACCGAACCCTCCATCGGGTTCACGATACTGCGCGCGGCGCCGCGGCGGGCCGAGGCGGCGAACGACTGGCGCGCCGTGCAAGGCATCCCTACTGCTCGTCGTCGCGCTCCCAGGGCCAGCGCGGGCGCTCCATGCCGCCCTGCCGACCGCGCGCGACGAGCACCGCGAACGCGGCCGTGACGAACGCGCACGCCGGCACGATGAGGCCGAACCAGCCGAGCCCGAACACGAGACCGAACCGCACGCTCTCGGCAGGGGGGTCCGACGAGCCGAGCAGCCGGCCGATCGTCGCGACCGCGACGAACGCGAGCCACGAGGCGAGCGTGGCCACGAGCACGGTCACGACCGCGCGCTCGGGATGCCGCAGCAGAGCGCCCAGGCTCACGAACACCGCCACGACGGATGCCGCGACCGCCGCGGGGGCGACGAAGATGCCGACCGCCGGATCGCCGACCACTTCGAGGTCGAAGAGGAGGCTCACGAAGCCGAAGCCGCAGACGACGAGCGCGAGGTCGAGCGCCGCCGCGAAGCTCGCGACCACCCACGCGTTGCGCGTCCGGAGCTCGTCGTCGGCCATCTCTCGAGGCTACGCCCGATCGCCGGCCGCGTCGCCGGGACGGCCGGTGCGGCCTCGCGTCAGTCGACGACGCGGATCGAGTGGACGATCGAGTCGAGCGACGGCGCCGCGTGCGCGACGAGCTCCTCGGGTGCGGGGCTCACCATGACGCGAACGGTCGCGCGATCGCCCTGCAGGAGGTAGGCCAGGCCGGCAGCCGGACGCAGGCCGGGCTGGGGCGCGAACCGGCAGCGCACCGCGATGCCCGTGCCGAGGCCGGCGACCTCGATCGGGTCGACGGCGGGGCGCCCCTCGAGCTCGGCATCGCCGAGCAGCGCGCGCACGAGCGAGCCCGCGATCTGCTGCGGCTCGGTGACGCCGATGCTCACGACGAGCGCCGCCGCACCGGGGCCGGGCAGGTACAGCAGTCCGACGGCCGCGCCCGGCAGGATGCGCGACGGCGCTCCCGCGGCGAGTGCGCGCACGGCGTCGAGCCGTTCGGCCGTCGTATCGGGATGGCGACGGAGGAAGCCCGCGACCACGTCATCGGCCCACACCGCGGCCTCGTCGCCGTCGGTCGCCGCCTCGGCCGGAACGCGCAGCCATGCGGTGTTCGGCGCATCGAGTTCGAGTCTCATGCCATCCAGCATCCCATGCAGGCCCGGTGGCCGGGGACGACGCGGGCTCTGCCGGTGCATGGCGGGCCTCGCCGTGCATGGGGAGTTCTCCCCATGCCCGGCCCGGGCGCGAACCCTCGCCAGCGGCTATCGTTGACCGCATGTTCGAGGATCTGAGACGAGCGTTGGCCGAGCGCGGCCTCGGCCCGCGCGACCTGCTGCTGCCCGGCGAGACGGACGAGCCGCTGCAGGGCGGGCTCGTGCTCAGACCGGCCGCATCCGGGTTCGAACTCGTGACCGTCGACTACGGCCAGGCCGTCGTGCTGCGACGCTGGCCCACCGCCGAGGAGGCGTCGGCGGGTGCGCTCGAGTACCTCGCCCGGCCGCTGCCCGCGCCCGAGCGAGCGAACGAGACGGCCCTCGCATCGGTCGCCGCGAGCGCCACTGGGCACTACGACGAGCTCCGCGCGCGACTGGCCGACGGTACATCGTTGCTCATCGAGCTGCCGGCGGGCCTCGTGCTCGACCGCATCGGTGCCCTCGACGGCGTGCAGCTCTTCCCGAGCGGCACGTCGGTCGAGGCGCGTGCCCTGCCGCCGACCGCGCTGGTCGACGGCGCCGCGCTGCACCGCTTCATCACCGCCGGCGACGTGCTCGTGCGGGCCGCGCTCGTGCAGCCGTGGTTCGGGCAGCCGGGTGGCGGCCTGCGCTTCACGCTCGCCGACGACTACGTCGGCATCCGCGACCTCGTGGTCGCCGACCGGCTCCGCCGCGTCGAACTGATCCCCGCGCCCGCGGTCTGAACGCCGGCAGTCCTACGCCGGCGCCGGAGCGTCCGGTCCGGCCGCCGCGCCTCTGATCGCATGCTCGCAGCGGACTGCGGACTGCGGACCGCGATGACGCTGGCCTCGATGGCGGTCTCACCGACGTTCACTTCGGGCACGTCGCGCCTTCAGACACGAAATCGCCAGCGCGCGAGCCGGCACGGAACCGACGCCACCCGATGAACACGACTCGGCCCATGCGAGCTCTCCGCCTCGGATCGCGGTCAGCGTATGAGGAACAGCGGGCGCCCGCCCGGGTGCTCGAGCGACGCGATGATCTCCTCCTCGGTGCGGCGTGCGACCGAGGTGAACTTCGCCGCCTCGGATGCGGCAGTCGATCCGGGCGGGAAGATCGCCGCGTGCGGTTCGCCGTCGGACACCCAGCGGAGCGTCTGCTCGGCCTCGCCCGTCTCGAGGTCGAATCCTGCCGGAAGCGATTCAGGGGAACCCGGGAAGCGGATGGGCCGCTGCCGGAGGTGCGAGCGCACGTGCACGCTCAGCAGCATGAGCAGGTACTTCCGGACGAGACCCATCTCGCTGCTCGACACGAGCAACCGTGGGACCTCGTTCCGCGCCTGACGCGTCAGTTCGAAGCCGCCCTCGCGTGCGCGGATCTCGTACAGGATCTCCATGTCACCGATCGAGAGCACCGCGTCGGCCGACGGAAACGTGACGACGCGCCCGTCGGCGGCGTAGTCGACGATCGGATCGGACCTTTCAGCCGAGGCATCCATCGCCGAAGACTAGGCCGTCTGCAGGTGTGCGCGCACCTGCGGCTGACCGGCGAGTTGCGCGATGACCGCAAGGTGCTCGTAGAGGCCCGACAGCTGCAGGTTTCCCGCGTCGGGCCGGCCACCGAGCGCGAGCAACGGAACGAAACCGTAGCACTGCTCGAACCCGGGCGCGCCATCGCGGTCGCGGGCGGCCGGGTACGGCTGCCACTCCCAGGCGACGTCGCGCTGAGCCGGGTCCTCGACGAGGGCGACCAGCTCGTCGAAGCTCGCGCCCTCGACGAGGTCGATCACCCCCCAGCGCGGCTTGTACACGAGGTAGAGCCCGTTGACATACACCACCAGGTCGCCCAGCGCCGTCGTGAAGAGCACGGTGGATGCCTCGGGCAGACCGATGACCCCCTCGAGCATCTGCGCGGCGCGGCCCGGATCGACGAGGCGGAAGTAGCCGTCTCCGACGAGGCCGGCGCCGTCCGTGCGCCAGAGCTCGGTGACCTCGGCGGGCACCTGTCCCTCGTAGGCCCGGATCGTTTCGTCGGAAATGGGAGCGACCGGCTCGAAACTCCGGAACCTCGTCATGCGTACGCCTTCCTCAGTTGGGTCTGATCAGCTCGTCGTGTCCGATCCGGGCGAGCCGGATGCCTCCGCGGCGGTCAGCACTCGGCCACCCGGGAAGTCTACCCAGCGGGGTGCGGGAGGGAATGGGGAGCACTCCCCATGGGCTTCAGGCGTCGTGTTCCGGAAGACCGACGCGCCCGGCGAACGGTTCGACGAGCACGGCGAACTGCTCGACCGTCAGCTTCCGCCGCTTCAAGATCGCACGGGCCGTCGTCGAGATCGCCGCCCGCGCATCGGAGTGGAGTCCCACCAGATGGGCATCCAGCTCATCGGCCCGAGGGAGCAGCCCCGCACGGATGCGGTGATCGAGCTCCGAGTTCTCGCTCGCCGACGGAACCGCCGCGCGGCTCGCCTCCTTGCCGCCCTCTGCGCGCAGGTCGACCAGCCGGTCGAACGCCGCCTCGAGCTCCTCGGCAGGCAACCCAACGGCCTCATCGACGAAGCGCATCGTCTCGGCATCCAACACTGGGCCTCCAGTTCGCTCGGGCGGTGACTCGGAAAAGCCTCAGTCTATGAGAACTTCGCGACACCGCGCGGGCATGGCGGGGTGGGCGGAACGACGTCCGCTCACTCGTGCACGGATTCGACCCGGTACCCGAGCGCTCGAACCGAGTCGAGGAACGAATCGAGATCGGCGGCGCCCCGGAGCAGACTGCCGAGCTCACCCTCGTTCACCGACATGTAGAAGGTCGCCGTCGCGAACGGATGGGTCACCGGCGGTGCGCCGGGCGGCGGCGGTGGCGTCGACGTGCTCACGAGGATCCCGCCTTCGCCCCGCAGCTCGAGGGCGAGACGATCACCGGCGAACACCCGATACCGGGGCGGGTCTTCCTGGATCCGGTTCACTGCGCTCCCTTCGCTCCGTAGAGCCCATCGATCAGAGCGAACATCTTCGGATCGTTCACTCGCAGCCACTCCCGCGTGTACTTCGCGGTCACCGCCGCGGTCGGACTGTACGCGTGACCATGGTAGGCGGCCACGGAGTTCGCGAAGTACTCCTCCTTGTTCGCCGCCGAGTACCAGTCGGGATCCAGCCAGTCCTTGTGGCCGGATCCCCCGGCGGTGCCGCTGTTCACGACCGGCTGAGCGGCGACGCGGTCGGCGTGGAGCTGCGCGAGGGTGTTCACCTGATCGGGCGTCAGTGCGGAACGCTGCAGCCCGTGACCGCCCTCGTGTGCGGCGACGAAGCCGGGCCCGTAGCCCTGCGGAACGGCTGCGAGCGCCTCCTCACCGATGGCGACCCTGACCCGCCCGTTCACGACATCCTGGATTCCCCGGACGTCGGCCCACTGGCGACCGTCGAAGGTCTGCAGGCCCGCCAGGTGCGCATATTCCGCAAGCTCGGTGAGCTTCTTCCCCGCGGGGATGATGTCGATGGCCACCGGATTCGCCGCGAGCAGTGCACGGTTCTCGGGCGCGAGACCACCGAAGAGTTCCTCGGCCTGCACCCGCGCCTGGTCGATCGAAGCCTGCGAAGCGCCGTTTCCGTTCACCTCGCAGAGGTCCGCGAGGGACGGCTGGGATGCGGCATCCGCGTCGGCGTCCTCAGCGGGCGAGGCTTCAGCCGTCTCCGAACCGGTCTGCGCCGCAGTGGTCTCAGCATCGGCGGTTTCCGCCTCGGTGGTCTCAGCCACGGTGGTCTGGGGGTCGCCCGCTTCAGGGTCGGGCGTCCCGTCATCGGTTGAAGACGAGTCGGGCGTGCCCGCGTCGGTCGACGTCGACTCGGGCGTGCCCGCGTCGGTCGACGTCGACTCGGGCGTGCCCGCGTCGACCGTCGCCGCCGGCCCGGTCGCACCGGTCGGCGGGGTCGCCGACCCGTTTCGCGACAGTTCTGGCGCGGCCGGAACGTCGGACGATTCCGCCGGAGTCGGGTGCGGGGTCGGGATCGGCCGCCCCGCGGCATCCTCCGGCGACATCGGCGACCGCGGGTCCGAGTACGTTCCCGAAGCGCCGTCGACATCCGTCCGCACGAGGGTGCCGTCGGAGATCATCTGGTCGACCGTGAGCGCATTGCCGTCCGAGTCGAGGATCCGGACCTGCAGTCCGCCGCCGTCGCGCCCGAACGCCGGCGCGATCTCGGAGACCTCGATACGGGTGCCCGCCGGAAGTGAGTCGCCGAACCGGTAGATCGAGTACGGATCGCTCAAGTTGCTCGGCGGCAGCGACCGCGCCTCGAACGGGGTGCCGGGGAAGGAGAGGAAGTCTCCGTACGGGCCACCCATCCGGTCGAGCTCGTCGCCGTAGTCGCGGACGAACGCGTCGAGCGCGTCGGGGCCCGAGTATTCGACGAACGTGTCGGGGTTCGCACCGTGGTTGCCCGGGTAGACCGGACGACCCTGCGCGTTGGTGTAGCGGCTCTCCCACTCGTCACGCGTGTACGGCGTGCCGTCGTCCCCACGGCCGTACGGCGCCTCCGGGTCGGTGATGAGATGCGAGATCTCCGAGGGGACCGTTCCCGGGTGGGCGAACGGGTCGGCCAGGTGGCCGCTCTCGCCCGGGTTGCGCACGTCGCCGTAGTTCGGGTCGACGGGACTCGTCGACGCATGGTCGGGGACGCGCTCCCAGCTGGGGCCGTGATCGGCGCCGGACAGCACCGGGTCGCCCATCTCGGGGGTCCACGGTGTGCCGGTCGACGCCGACGGGCTGCCTGCACCATCGGCAGAACCGACCGCGGCCGCCCGCGTCGCACCCGCGTCCGCACCGCTCGTGGTGCCGCCGGCACCGGCACGCGACACCGAGGTCGCGTTCGCGCCGCCCGTTGCGCCCGTCGACGCACCCGGAGTCGCAGCGGTCGACGTGCTCGCAGCCGGCGCGGTCGCCGCGGCGGCGGGCGCCGGAGCCGGGCTCGCGGCGGACGAGCCCGGCGCTGCCGGGGCCGAGCCGGCCTGCGCCCCCGAACCTGCGGCTCCCGGCGCCGGAGCCGGCCCCGACGTCACCGGCTTCGCGGAGGTCAGGGTCGCCTGCGTGGCCGAGACACCGGTCTCGAGATTGTGCGCACCGAGCTGGACGTTCAGCTTGATGTGCGCGCGCAGCGCCGGATCGATCTTCCGCACAGCACCCGCGACATCCGCACGCAGGTCGTCGAGACGACGGCCCGGCCACCCGGCACCGAGCGCGCTGTTGATCGGTGAGTGACCCGCGCCATCGAAACGGTCGGCCCGGCCGCCCGCGATCTGATCGGGGCCGTGCAGCACCGCGGGCGTCGGGTAGGTCACACGTACGCCGTTGGCGGTCAACGTCTTCAACGCCGACTTCTGCAGGTCCTGCGCGACCCGGTTCTCGCGGTCGTAGAAGTTGATGTTGTGCTGCCACTCCGACACCGTCAGGTCGTTCAGCCCCTGCTGCTGCAGACCGACCTGGCGCTGGAACTCGGCCCAGTCATGGTTCGGGTTCTTCGGAAGATTCGGGTCCTTCCGGTTGAACGCGTCGACCGTGATCGCGTTCTTCAGCGAGAACGAGCCATCGTCGTTCGCGACGATCGGCGAGTTCGGCTGCGCCGCGAGGGCGGTCAGCTGGCTCCGGATCTCGGGCGTCAGATCGGGGATGTTGTAGCCGTTGTACGTCGTGCCCGGCCCCGCCGAGCCATCCGACGGGTGCGTCGGCGACACGGTCGCCTGACTCGTGAACCCGGAACCGCTCCGGTCACCGCCGTCGCCATCCGTCCCGGAGGACGTACCCTCCGAGCCTGCGGGGGTGGTGGACGCCGTGGCCTCCGGGGTCGTCGCGACCGGCGATGCCGGTGCCGGTGCTCCCGAGTGGGGCGCGGTCGCGGCCGGCGTGCTCGGGGCGGGCGGCGCCGTCGGTGCAGCAGGCGCACTCGGCGTCGTCGCGCTCGGCGCACTCGGCGTCGTCGCGTCCGGCGCACTGGGCGTCGACGCGTCGGGCTTCGCGTTCGGCTTCGACCCGTCGGGGTTGGTGACGTGCTCGGGCTGGATCGACGCGTCCCAGGTCGTCGCGCTCGGCTCGTTCGGCGGCCACGGCGAGCGGCTGCCGGTCTGCGCGTCGAGCGACCACACCGTGGTGCCGTCGAAGTACGCATTGAACCAGTGACCGTCGCCGGTGGAGCGGTCGATGCCGACCACGCAGTGCGACCCGGGACCCATGTCGCGCAGCGTGGCGTCGATCTGGGCCGGCGTCATCGGCGTCTGCGGGTTGCCGGTGCGCGCCTCCATCTGCGAGATGTCGAGCGTGCCGGTCGTGGCTTCCGCCGACGACGTCCCGTTGAGGAAGTCGTTGAGGTTCGACGAGGTGTTGCCGCAGTTCGTGGCGTACCCGTTGGCAGGGTCGGACGGGTCGTAGTGCGGGTTGATCTGCGCGAGGGCCTGATCGATCTCCGCGAGCGTACGGTCGGAGTGGTTGCCCGACGGCTGGTTCGAGTCGGCGCTCGAGCCGTCACCGGTGCCGTTGGCCGGCTGCTGCGGCGTCGAGCCGTCGCCCGCCGCGGTGCCGCCAGGAGTGCCCGGCTGGGCGCCGGCGGGTGCCGCAGGAGTGGCCGGCGTCGCACCGCCCGCTCCGGCACCGGCGGCCGACGACGTCGTGGGCGTTGCGGTGCCCGAGCCGCCGAACAGGTTCGTCGGCAGGATCGAGGGCTTGCTGAGCAGGGCGGCGGCCCCCGCCGCTGCGGCGCCCGCGCCCGCCACCGGAGCCACGTCTTCCAGCGTGAGCTCATTCGACTCGGGGGATGCCTCGGCGTCGCCGTCCTTCGACGACCCGACCTCGGCCGCGACCGAGTCGCCGTCGAGCTGCGTGGGCACATCGGTCAACTCGATGTCGACATCGACGTCGGCCGGGGCCGTCGCACCCGACGTCGGCGCCGAGGTCGACGTTCCGGATGCGGCCGCCGCAGGGGTGCCGGCTTCAGGAGCCTCCGGCGACGCGCTCTCGGGCGAAGCCGGCGCAGCGGCCTCGGGAGCCGTCGGCGCAGCGGCCTCGGGAGCCGTCGGCGCAGCGGCCTCAGGAGCCGTGGGTGAACCAGCCTCAGGAGCCGTCGGCGAACCAGCCTCAGGAGCCGTCGGCGAACCAGCCTCAGGAGCCGTCGGCGAACCAGCCTCAGGAGCCGTCGGCGAACCAGCCTCAGGAGCCGTCGGCGAACCAGCCTCAGGAGCCGTCGGCGAACCAGCCTCAGGAGCCGTCGGCGAACCAGCCTCAGGAGCCGTCGG
>NZ_JBHXDI010000008.1:0-2532 GCF_042725165.1 Agromyces sp. NPDC127015
GACCGTCACCGCCGTCGCCCCGCCGAGATCGGTGCCCGTGATCGTCACCGGCGTACCGCCCGCCACCGGCCCCGCATCCGGGTCGAGCCCCGTGATCGCGGGCACCGCGTAATACGTGAAGGGCAGCGCGTTGCTGTCACCGCCGGGCGTCGTGACGACCACGTCGACCGGGCCGGCGGCATGCGCCGGCGTCGTGAATGTGATCTCGGTCGGGCCCACCTGCGTGAACGGCACCGGCACCCCGTCGACCGTCACCGCCGTCGCCCCGCCGAGATCGGTGCCCGTGATCGTCACCGGAGTACCGCCTGCGACCGGGCCCGCATCGGGGTCGAGCCCCGTGAGCAGCGGCGCCGGCACATAGGTGAACGCGAGCGGACCGCTCGCGCCGCCCGGCGTCGTCACGACCACGTCGACCGGGCCGGCAGCGTGCGCCGGGGTCTCGAACGTGATCTCCGTGTCGCTCACCTGCGTGAACGGCACCGACACCCCGTCGACCGTCACCTCAGCGGCATCCCCGAGATCGGTGCCCGTGATCGTCACCGGCGTACCGCCCGCGACCGGCCCCGCGTCGGGCGCCAGCGCCGTGAGCACCGGCGCGGCGACGTAGGTGAACGGCAGGGCGTTGCTCTCGCCGCCCGGGGTCGTCACGACGACGTCGACCTCGCCTGCGAGGTGGGCGGGCGTGACGAAGTCGATCTCCGTCGGGCCCACCTGCGTGAACGGCACCGACACCCCGTCGACCGTCACCTCGGTCGCCCCACCGAGATCGGTACCCGTGATCGTCACCGGCGTACCACCCGCGACCGGACCCGCGTCAGGATCGAGCGCGGCGAGCACCGGCGCCGGCACGTACGTGTAGGTGAGCGGGTCGCTCTCGCCGCCGGGTGTGGTGACGACCACGTCGACCTCGCCGGCGGCGTGGGGCGGAGTCGTGAACACGATCGTCGTGTCGCTCACCGGGGTGAATGCCACGGCGACGCCGTCGACCGTGAGCTCAGTGGCACCTGCGAGGTTCGTGCCCGTCACGGTCACGATCGTGCCGCCCACGGTCGGGCCCTCGTCGGGGTCGAGCGCGGCGAGCGTCGGCACCGCGTAGTACGTGAACGGCAGCGCGTTGCTCTCACCGCCGCCGGTCACCACGACGACGTCGACCTCCCCGGCCGCGTGCGCGGGAGTCTCGAACTCGATCTCCGTCGGGCTCACCTGGGTGAACGGCACCGACACCCCGTCGACCGTCACCTCCGTCGCGCCGCCGAGATCGGTACCCGTGATCGTCACCGGCGTGCCGCCCGCGATCGGCCCCGCGTCAGGGTCGAGCGCCGTGATGACCGGGCCGGGCAGGTAGGTGAAGACGAGCGGGTCGCTCGCGCCACCCGGGGTCGTCACGACCACGTCGACGGGACCCGCCGCGTGCGGCGCCGTCGTGAACGTGATCTGCGTGTCGCTCACCTGGGTGAACGGCACCGATACCCCGTCGACCGTCACCTCCGTGGCACCGCCGAGCGCGCTGCCGGTGATCGTCACCGGCGTGCCGCCCGCCGCTGGGCCTTCGTCGGGCGTGAGGGTCGTGAGCACGGGCTCGTCGACGTAGGTGAAGGGCAGCGCGTTGCTGTCGCCGCCGGCTGTCGTCACCACCACTTCGACCTCACCGGCCGCGTGGGCCGGGGTCTCGAACGTGATCTCCGTGTCGCTCACCTGGGTGAACGGCACCGACACCCCGTCGACGGTCACCTCCGAGGCATCCCCGAGGTCGGTGCCCGTGATCGTCACCGGAGTACCGCCCGCGACCGGGCCTTGGTCGGGCGCCAGCGCCGTCAGCACCGGCGCGGGGATGTACGTGAACGTCAGCGGATCGCTCGCGCCGCCCGGTGTCGTCACGACCACGTCGACCGGTCCGGCCGCGTGCGGCGGCGACGAGAACGTGATCTGCGTGGGGCTCACCTGGATGAACGGCACGGCGACGCCGTCGACCGAGACCTCGGTCGCGCCGCCGAGCGCAGTGCCGTCGATGGTCACGAGCGTGCCGCCTGCGGTGGGCCCTTCGTCGGGCGTGAGGCTGGCCAGGCTCGGCACCGCGTAGTACGTGAACGGGAGTGCGTTGCTGTCGCCGCCGGGCGTCGTCACGACCACGTCGACCGGGCCGGCGGCATGCGCCGGCGTCTCGAACGTGATCTCCGTCGGGCTCACCTGCGTGAACGGCACCGGCACCCCGTCGACCGTCACCGCCGTCGCCCCGCCGAGATCGGTGCCCGTGATCGTCACCGGAGTTCCGCCTGCGACCGGGCCCGCATCGGGATCGAGCCCCGTGAGCAGCGGCGCCGGCACATAGGTGAACGCGAGCGGACCGCTCGCGCCGCCCGGCGTCGTGACGACCACGTCGACCGGGCCGGCCGCATGCGCCGGGGTCTCGAACGTGATCTCCGTATCGCTCACCTGCGTGAACGGCACCGACACTCCGTCGACCGTGAGCTCGGTCGCACCGCCGAGCGCCGTACCCGTGACGGTCACCGACGTGCCGCCCGCGGTCGGTCC